>CBDBEC010000001.1:0-1939960 GCA_965204275.1 Longimicrobiales bacterium | reverse complement strand
GAGGACATGGCGATGGCCTACGATCGCGACGATCGGCAACCAGTCCATTACCAGCGCCGCGGATTACGGATTTCGGGCTCACGTTCTCCCAGATCATCGCAGACATGGAGATTTGGGAGAAGTCTTTCGGTCGGCGGGATCGCCACTAAGGGACGCGGCCCTGTGGTTGCTCCAGCTTGCGGCGCAGAGATGCTCGAAGTCTTCGTGATCCCTGGGGACGTTCAGGTATGTATCCGTGTACGGGGAATTCCGCCTCAGGCAGCTACCGTCGCGTTCTACGTCCAGATCGTCCATGATGGCATCCCCGGTCCTCCGGTCGATATACATTGGTCACCGTGGCCACGGTATGCATGGCGTCGTTATCGGTGGAATGCCTGCCGCTGGCGGAGATGCGAACCTGCTCGGTGTCCCCCCGGTCGATGTCCTGGGGTGTGGAGGCTGATGAGATCACCGGTTTCTCCCGACAGAAATCGTCGTCATCACCATCGGCAAGCCCTGTGTCCGTTTCCATCCACGTCATGACCTCGACGATCTCGCGGGACGAGGCGATCTGGTCCTCGAGCTCTCGGATTCGCTTCAGGTCCCCCCCTCCGCGTTGCGCCAGGAGAGCGGAAAGCTCTGCTTCGCTTCTGCGGATCATGTCGCGTGAGATGAGGATCTGGACGGCGGGAAGCCCCATGCGGTCAATGTCCTCCTGGGTGTGGAGAACCCCCGTGATCCGTGTCATGACCGCAGGGAACATGGATCGCCCCTGAGAGATCTCCGGAGTATCCGGTGAAGCCAAGGGTTCGCCCATGGGCTCGGACAGGGGAAGATCACAGGATGCGACCGCGAGACAGAATGCTGCGGTCAGGAAGATCGGTGGGCTTTTCATAGCGAGGTCTCCTTTCAGGAAGTACGAAATCAGCTAAGGTCCCCCGGGCCGGGACAGGGAGAGCGGCTCATCCAGACATCAAGTCCCGCCATCACGACCCCTGGCTGTCCGCGACCCAGGGGACTCCCATCGTAGGCGTCCAGCCCCGAAGATGTCCAGGGTTTATGAAGCCGAAGACCCTTGAAACCGGTAAGGTTTTTTGGGTAGATTGAATCATCCAACATCAACCAGCACAAGGAGTTAGCGAGAATGTCAGAAGGCGAGTGGCCGAACCCGGAAGAGGAATGGCTGGATATTCGGAACGGTAACCATGTCGACGCTCGGAATGAGCGCCGAAACTCCCTGAACCGATTCTTGAATCAGGTTCACGGTGGACGGGGGTTCTCAAGGGTCCAGTCGGCGGCGAAGGCTGTCAAGGCGCTGCACAAGTCGTCGGGGCGGGAGGTCTGGGGCCACGTCGTCGCGCGGCTCCTGAACCAGTTGCCGACCCGCCCGCCCACGGACGTCATCGAGCGGGCCCGGGTACTCGACAACTACTACGTGCCCGCCCGTTATCCGAACGGCCACGTCGAGGGGCCGGCGTACGAGCACTACGGATCCCTTCACAGCTCCCAGGCACTCGATCATGCCCGTGCAGTCATCGAATACGTCCGTCAGGCACTGGCCGACGGCTGACTTCGTCCTCGCGGCGCTCCGGGAGTGGGCCGGTGGCCAGGCGGAGGCACGGCCCGAGTTGGCCGCCTTGGGCTACTTCGGTTCCCATGCCCGCGGCGACTCCGGCTTTGGAAGCGATCTCGACCTGGTCGCAATCGTCGAGCGGAGTGAAGTCCCCCGCATGGAACGGAACCGGGACCGGCCCTATGAGAAGCTGCCCGTCCCCGCCGACCTGCTGGTTTTCCACCGCGGACGAGTGGAGGGGGATGATGGAGCGCGGAGGGCGCTTCGCGGAGGTGATGGACGCGGAAGTTGTGTGGGTGCTGGGGTCGGGTGCGTGACAGTGCCTTGAAAAGGGGTCAATTCGATGTGCCGTGCTCCTGCGTCACCTGGTCTTTCCTCCTCCTCTTCGGATTGGCCGCAGGGGGCTGCCAACCCGATGTCGAACAACACGACCCGGACCGGGCCGGCCGGCCCCGCTCCGAGATCTTCGACAGCGCCGACATCCGGATCGTCGTGAACGCCCGTCCCCCGGAAGGGTCGCGGCTGGGGTGGCGGATCGGACCGAAGCCGTCCGTATCGATCGGGGTCGCGGACGGCGAGGAACCGTATCTGTTCAACGGTGCCGTCAGTGGGGCGAGGCTGCCCGATGGCCGGATCGTGGTGGCCGACGGAAGCTCCAGGGAACTGAGGATCGCGTAGAGAGCGTGGCGGGGAGGTGTGGCGGCGCGAGTCTACGAATGGCCCTCGTCGAAGGGCGCGCGCCCGAGGCGCCCTGCGCCACCACGGCGACGACTCGCCGTCATGCTAGACCCCTCGACTCTCCGCTTGCCCACCCTCGTAGGGCCACCCATCCTTCCGAAGGCCCCCTACGACGAGGGCTGGCGAATGAGAAGGAACCACATAGACCGGTTCGGAGGGTCCGCCAAGCGAACCCACCCCCAACACCAAGGGAGAGAAGAAATGAACGACCGTCGTAACCGGGTGCCCCTCTTCGTCGTCGTGTTGCTGCTCGCTCTTGGCTGTGGCAGTAGCAACACGGTCATGATCGGCCTCTCCGGCAGCTATGTGGAGGTCGCCGATGGTGACAGCACCCAAATCACCATTCCCCACAGGGAAACGGATCTGCCGCTCTACTTCAGCGTGAGGTGTCCCGATGGCTACGCGCAGTGCACGGTCGTGCTGGACAACGCGCCAGTAGAGGCGAAGGCTGGTGAAACCGTCCGGTTGACCGGACGGTTGGAGTACCGAGGCGAAACAATGTACCGCTTCGATGTCAGAGTCAACGTCCAGCAGTAGCCAAGTCAATGAGGCGGGAGACGCGGCTGGCGAACTCCTCGTCCGTCTGCCTGGACCCCAATCGTGCGGTCCCGACAAGCGCGCCGGAGCCGGGCAAGGGACAGACCGGGCCATGCTTGGGAATCCCGCCAATTGACTCCGGTTTTCCCGCTTTCGCGGCACGGTCCAGCAGGGTCCAGTACAACGGCAGGAAGCGCAGATCGTGCAGTCCCAGTTGACTTTAGATGATCTCCTGCCGTGATTCGCGCGAACTGCAACCTGCCAGCCCGGCAGAGCACCTGAGGTCTGAATCACGGTAGAGTCAGGGGCTGGCGCGGTGCCCTTAGGGTACGCGGCGTTCTCCGCACGCTTTCGCGGCGGTGCGTAGTTCGTCTCCCATAGGTCCGTTTCCAGCCCCTGCTCGTCGAACCGGACGTGCGGATTTCCCGCATCCGGCTCTCAGTCGGGATCATGCCTTCGCCCACGGAAGGTGTCGTGTCGTCAGCGCAAGGCGCGTGAGGCCGTGGTGGTTCCACAGCCGCTGGTCGGGAAAGCGCATGTGCTTCCCCGATCGCACCTTGTGCTTCCGGCAGAACCACTGTCGAAGCCGTCGGATCGCGTGCCGGTCTACAGCCCTGTATGCTGGGCTGGGCCGACCTGCCCAAGGTTGAAGTAGTTCGCCCACCCCGACAACATCCGGTTCAGGCGCCCTACAACTTCCTCGCACCCGAGTTGCTTTCCGGCCACACTCGGAAACACGGGTGGACGAGTTTCCCGGGTTGTCTCCATGAGAGTACCGATCGCGCTCGCGGGAGTCCTCTTCATATCCCAGGGACTCGAAGATCCGGAGAGGCCGAACTTGCACGCGGATGCCAATGCTGCTCGAATCTCTCATGGCCGAGTCTCGCCGCCCCGCAGGACGGATACCCACGGATTCGACCGGGGATTCAAACGCCGGTCGCGAGTGCTGGTGCTAGTACACCGGTTCAGAAGTTCGGTAACGTATTCTCATGCGGCTTCGGGGAGTGGGGAGTGGGCAGGTGTGAGCGGGCGGGCCAGAAGCCGGCTGAGGTCGGAGCGGGTGAACTTCCATTGGAAGGGCGAGGCGATTTGCTGATAGTGCTCCTGGAAGCCGAGGATGCGCTCGGCGACCTCGTCCTGGGAAGAGAAGTGGGCGGGTGTGAGTGCCTTGCGCTGGAGGATCGAGAAGTAGATCTCGATCTGGTTCATCCAGCTCGCGTGCGTGGGCAGGTGCACCAGGGTGAGGTTGTCGAACCGGGCCTGGAGACGGTCGGCGGCGCGCCGGCCGCGATGGATCGTGCCGCCATCGACGACCCAGAAGACGCGCCTGGCGGACCGGTAGGGTTCACGGGCCATCACCTCGGCGACGAGGGCGTCGAAGGCAACGATGGAGATCTTGGCGACGACGTTGCCGAAGAGCCGGGCACGGTGGACGTCCCAGGCGGCGATGTAGGCGCAGACGCCATGGCGGCGGTACTCGTGCTCGACCCGTATGGAGCGGCCCGGACCCGGCGGCGTGATCGGATGGCGGCGGGTGCGGATCGGGATCTGCGTCTTTTCGTCGGCGCTGATGACGAAATCGTCGCCGGAGAGCGCGCGCCCGTCCCATTGCCGGTGATAGAGATCGAGGACGCGTCCCGCCTTGGGCCCGAACTCGGGATCGCGCGGGAAGATCCAGCTCCGCCGGCTCCAGGGGCGCAGGGCGTCGGCATGGAGCCACCGCCAGATCGTGGTGCCGCTGATGTCGGCGACGATGCCGGCCGCCAGGACCTGCCGCCGCAGCTCCGAGCGGCTGAAGCGCGACAGCGGAAGCCCGAGCGTGGCGGGCAGTTCACAGGCCAGGGCCTTCACTTCGGCGACGACCCGAGGGGGGAAAAGCCGGCGGCCGGCCTCGCCGCGACCGGTCCTCGAGTCCGTCGAGGCGTTCTCGGAAGAAGCGTTTTCGCCACTTGCTCACCACCGGGCGCGGCATGTCGAGCCGCTCGCCGATCTCCTTGTTCTCGAACCCCTCGGCGGCGAGCAGGACGACCTTGGCGCGCACGACATCGCGATACGGTAACGTATACCGGCGGGCTCTCGCTTCGAGCACGCGGCGTTCGCCGGGGGTCAGCGTGATCACGTACGGACTGGATCTGGGCATTCTTGGCCTCCTGGTTGAACCAAGATGGCCATTCCCCGCGGTCAGCGCCAGTGATCCTATAATACGTGCTAGGATCTATGTCCATGTGTACTAGTCGCTCCCAGAGGGCTCGAAGCGGACCCGAACCACGCGCTCAACTTCCAATTCGTCGCTCGTTGTGCCGTAGAGGGCTGACCGGGTGACCCACGGGAGAGTGCCCAGGCTGACGTGGCGTGGCCAGCGATAGCGCGCCACCAGCGCACCGCCATCGTAGACATCGGCCTCGCGCATCTCGTCACCCCCGACTCCTGTCTTCTCTACCCACAGCCTGCCCCCGCGGTCAAAAAAAATGTCGGCGAGCGGAGGCTTGTGGTCGGGAACCCCGAAGGGCGCGGCTCCATCCACGCCCTCCATCTGATAGTCGAGATCCGCTTGCGCACTATCCCGTTGGGATGATGTGAGCGCCGGTCCCGGCCCCGGCGGACCCTCGATCTGCAGCGTGTCCCCGCCGGGTTGGTGGAGCGTGACGGAGTATTCAGAACTGCTGGCGACCGCCCAGGCCCCACCGGGGCCGTGTGCGACAAGCCAGCGTGGCCCGTATGGTTGTTCAACCAGAGTCATCGTACGGCCCCCGATGAACCAGGCCTGGCCCGTCAGCTGCTCCTCAACGGTTCCGATATGAACGGTATCCACGGCTGTGCCGGGACCCATGTGAAGCCTCGCGCCCACCAGCTTGTCGCCGACCGTGATGCTTGCCACATCGATGAGCCGACCGATCGAATCGAAGGTGACAGGGGCAGCGCGGTGGCCGGTTAGCCTCGCGAGACTCTCTTCGTACCGGGCGGCCCCGTCCTCCAGCCGGAATGCATGGTAGCGGAACCGCTCGCGCACCCACAGTCGGCCGTCCGGCCCAAACCCCACACAGCACGGCGGCCATTCCATTTCACCGGGACCCTCCCCCGGCCCCCCAAAGAGGAACACAAACCGCCCGTCCGGATCGAACACCCGAACCTGATACGACCCCTGGTCGACCACGATCACCCGCCCGTCCGAATCCGTCGCAATGGAGGATACCCAGGTGAGCAAGTAGGGATCCTCTCCCTCGACCTCGCCGATCCGCAGGTTGATCGAACCTTCGAAGGTCGGGATCTGGCCCCCGGCAACCTCTCCATTGGAGCTTTCGCACGCGTTGGCCATCAGGACCAGCAGGGCAAGCAGCCCGTGGGCACGCCCGCGCGAGCGCCGGGAGCGGTGAGGCGCGGGATGCACCGTCGTTGGAATGTCAGTGGGGTCTTGTCCGCAGGCTGCCCGTAAGCGCATCCCGCGACTGCTATCGGATCTCTCGCCGCCCATCTTGGGAACTGGCATCGGTCTGGCCTCCTTTGCGGGATTATCCCGCACGCCGACGTACCCTTACGATTCCTGACGATACGGGCGAGGTCCGGGCGGCGCAACGGACTGCTACTCCGGCGCGACAGGCCGACGCCTACCGCCCCGCGTCCCGAACCCCTCAAGTTGGCGCGGCCAAGGAGACATCTGGCGGAGACGGCTTCCCTCCGCGAGCTTTCTGGTGCGCAGATCGTGCAGTCCATCGTCGAAAGGAATCGCCCGAGCCGCTCACGCTGGAGAAGCGGAACTCCGAAGGCGCGAATCACGGCAAGGAATCACGTAAGTTCAATAGAGACTGCACGATCTGCGTTTCTCGCCGTTAGGGCGCGTCCAGATCTGCCGTATGCGAATTGCGGGAAAACCGCCATAAGATGGCGGGAAGCGAATTGGCTACGGGCCAAGGTCTTTACTTGGGAGCGGCGTGGTGGGCGACAACTACCATTCCAAGCGAAGCCGAACGGCGTGATACACGCCGGTAGTAGCGTCCTTGGCGGTGGCCAAGACATCGTCGTTCTCACACAGGAACTGCGGTATGTATTTTTGATCGAGCGACGCCTCCGCGACCAACACTGCCCCCGCCCCGTCCGCTGAGCCGGACGGGTCAAAGACCTGCCACAACCATCGTTCTTCTTCCCCGAAGTCCACGACATTCAGGATGTTTCCGTTCCGTAGCCGGAACACCGCCATGGAATGGGGCCAGGCGGTCCTGAACGTAGTGTGTGTCCGTCCGTCCTCGGTGGTCGTCTTCTCAACGACCGCGGCTCCGGGCTGTCGGAAGCGAAGTCCACAACCAGTCGCAGCCTGAACGGTTTGTCTACCGGAAAGGTGGAGAGTCGGCGAAGCACGCTGCTTCCTCCATCGTGGACACGGGCCAAGGAGGGCGGGGAAACACATCCGAATTCGACGGGAGAGCGCTACCGTAGCCGAGCCGGCCGCCCCCCGACATGGCTCCGGCAGCCAGTCTGCGGGTGTTGAACTTGGGAGTCTGACAGGCCCGATTCCCAATTGACTCCCGCCGATTGGCGACCTCAGCCGCGAGACCGCCGACGAGCCTCCAGTGCCTTCCGAAGCTGTCCCGCGTCCGGCCGCTGGTAGCATTCGAGCACCGTCTTGGTGGTCTTCCAGCCTAAGGCGCAAAGCACCTTGAGCGGCTGGTCCATCAGGTCGCTCGCGAACTTCCGCCTCAGCGAATGCCAGCCTCTTCCGGGCATCGGATCCAGCCCCGCAAGAATCTGGGCCTTGCTCCACCAAGCGTGCAACCTATCGGCGCGCGCACACGCCAGCGGATTCCTGGGCGCGGGCAGCACCGGCGCTTCTCCGATTCCGGGGTTCCTTCTCCGTGCCTCGTCGAGAGCGGTGAGCGCGTCGCCCGTGACGGGCGTGGCGTGTTCGTGGCCCGACTTGTCGTGCTCGGCACGCCAGAGGATCGTCCCACCCTCGAAGTCGATGTCGCCCCACCGAAGCTGGCGTATGGCTCCGATCCGGTGTCCGGTCTCGTGTGCGAGCACGAGCGCCACGCGGAACCTCTCAGTCCACCCGGCACGCCACCTTCAGGCGCGCCCGGTACTCGTCCTCGGCGAGCACCACACGGTTGGGGTTCTTCTCCGTCGGCTTTCTGAAGCCCTTGAGCGGGTTCCTGTCGATAAGCGGGCGGCCCCGCTCGTCCCTCGATCTCGCGGCCCAATTCAGAACCGCGATCAGGAACTTGAGGGCCGTTTCCGGGTGTTCGGGAGCATTGCGGGGAGTCTACGGGCAGTAGGATGGCCCAGGATCGTCGGTCGCCGGCCCCCGAGGAGGTACGGGTAGGATGAAAGCGGCGCGCAGCAGGTCTCGATTCTGCGGTCGCTTCTCAGTATCTTTTCCGCAGAGCCCCCGGTCACAGTGGAGGAGAGCCAGATGGCCCGAGCGTTCACTCCGATCTCTCAACCGAGAAAAAGGAGGAGAGCTTGACAGGCCCGACGGGAACAAGTACCTCGCTTCCTCCGTATTATCGTCACCAGACTCGAGAGACAGCAGATGAACCGACTTTCCTCAGCTTCCCATTTCCTCCGCGGTGCGGGCTCGCTCATCGAGATTTGCCCAGGGAGAATACCAACCCGAGAACGACTGGGCCGGTATTACCCGTACTCGCTGAGGCGCGGTTGGGAGGACCGCGTGTTGCGGGCCGTGGGCCTGTCTTTGCTAACGGCAATGGAGGAGGTCGGGACTCGTGAGCCGCAAAAAGAGGAAAGCACGGCACCGTAAGAAGGAGAAGAACTCTCTACCGGCGGCATCCGCCGTTAGCCCAGTTGAGCAATCGCCCCCAGAGGGGCAATCGCCGTCGGTCCACGGGCCCCAGCCGGAAGACAACGAGCTCCAAGTAGCACTTCATGTGAAGGGAGAGAAGTTCGTTGGTCCAATCCCTCATGCGGAACATCTAGCCAAATACGATGAGGTTCGCCCCGGTACGGCTGATTGGATCATCGGGCGGGCGGAAAAGCAGCATGACCACCAGATCGACATGGAGAAGCGATCAGTGGGCGCTGCAATTGCGACGGAAAAGCGAGGCCAGTGGCTCAGCTTCGTCCTGCTTCTCGCACTTCTGGGCGTAGTCGCGTTCGGTGTCATTCCAGCGGCTGAGCGACTTCTCACCCATGTCTTCTATGCCCTGCTGGCCTCGTTCGCCATCGGAAACCTCCCGAAATGGATCGCTGACTGGCGAACACTCTTCAGGAAAGAGGACGAATCGGACACCCTTCCCCCACCCTCAACAGACGACTGAGTTCGCGGACGATCTCCGGCGGTTTCTGACCGTCGGCGGCCGTGTCGGTAATCTGTCTTCTCGGGACGCTCCTCCCGGAGCACGGTGGTCGACCACCTCCTCGAACTTCCCGCAGAGCGGGGGGTCGAACTTCGTCCTAGGATCAGTCGCTTCGGACGTGCGCCCGCGCGCGCATTCCTCGACGCCGAGGGGGTGCGGTATGAGGTCCTTCCGTCCGACAACGCCCTCCAGACTGAGGACATCGCAACCAGAGCGCGGCAGTTTACACTGAGAATCGAATGCCTGAAGTGACAGGGCACCAGCACCCTGACGAATCCCTGCGACCGACGAGGGCCAATCTTAGTCGAGAAGCAAGAGGGGAATGGCGGACGGCACTCGCGGAGAGCTCGTGATACGGAGATATCCCATCGCTCCAACGGGCTGGGATTCCCGCCAGACGACCCGGTTTTCCCGCTGTAGCTGGACGACGGAGTCGGGTGTCATCAAACGGCAAGAACGGCAGATCGTGCAGCCCGAGTTGAACTTACGTGATTCCTTGCCGTGATTTTCACCACCCGCAGCCTGCCGGCCCGGCGCCTCGCCGCTCTCGGCACGCGCGGGGCTCTCCACGGACTGCCAGGGGTTCACCGCCCGAACAGCCCCCCCAACCCCTCCGCCCCGCACACCCCCCGCTCGGTGACCATCCCGGTCACCAGGCGCCGGGGCGTCACGTCGAAGGCGTAGTTCGCGGCCCGCGTTCCTTCCGGCGCGACCCGCACCCACCGCTCCACCCCGTCCCCGTCCACCCCCCACACCCGCGTCACCTCGTCCGTGGCGCGCTCCTCGATCGGGATCCCGGCACCGTCCTCGATCGTCCAGTCGATGCTCGTGGACGGGACGGCCACGTAGAACGGCA
Source organism: Longimicrobiales bacterium (assembly GCA_965204275.1). Taxonomy (GTDB): domain Bacteria; phylum Gemmatimonadota; class Gemmatimonadetes; order Longimicrobiales; family Gaopeijiaceae; genus Bin94. The sequence goes on along the minus strand of CBDBEC010000001.1, from coordinate 1,929,969 downwards.
CGCCGTTGTCGCGGGCGGCCAGGGCGAGCGGGTAGGTCCCCACCTTGTTGGCGACGTCGCCGGCCGCCGTAGTGCGGTCCGTCCCCACGATCACGACGTCGACCCTGCCGCGGCTGAGCAGGTGCCCGGCCGCGCCGTCCGGGACCAGTGTGTGCGGCACTCCGTGCTGCCCCAGTTCCCACGCGGTGAGACCCGCGCCCTGAAATCGCGGTCTGGTCTCACGGACCCAAACGTGGACGGGCAGGCCCCGGTCGTGGGCGAGGTAGATCGGTGCCGTGGCCGTTCCCCAGTCCACCGTGGCCAGCCAGCCCGCGTTGCAGTGGGTCATGACGTTGAGTCGGCGGCCATCGCCGCCTCCCGCCCCCACCCGGCGCGCGATCCTCCCGAAGACCTCGAGCCCGAATTCGCCGATATTGCGATTCGCGCGCACATCGTCTTCGCACAGCCGGGCGGCGAAGTCGTAGGCGGCGGCGATGCGCTCGCCGGGCGGAAGGCCGCGCAGCAGCGTACCCGCCGCGTCGAGCGCCCACCGGAGATTGACGGCCGTGGGGCGCGTGGCGGCCAGCATGCCGACCGCATCCTCGAGCGAGGCGTCCGACGGATCCGCGCGCACGGCGAGCGCGACGCCGTAGGCGGCCGTCGCCCCTATCAGCGGCGCCCCCCGCACCGCCATGTCGCGGATCGCGCGCGCCGCGTCGGCGGCGGTCTCCAGGCGGAGCGTCTCGAACCGGTGCGGCAGAACGGTCTGGTCTATGACGCGCACCTCGGTCCCGTCGCCCCCGGTGAAGATGGCCCGGTAGGGGACGCCGCCGACCTTCACGGGGCGGCTCAGCCCTCTTCGGCCCGGTCGTACCTCAGGACGAACGGGGACACGGACGCGCGCAGGACCCGTACCGTGCGGGTGATTTGCAGTCGGCCATCCACGATTTCCAGCACCTCCCGGACCTGTGCGTCGGAATGCACCAGGTGTTCGAGAGCCAGCCGGCGGGCATCCCAGTACACCCGGGTGCGTACGGACTGCCGCCCCACCAACTGCCTGACCCACACGCCGGTCAGATTCGCAATCATGGCCTCGGCATACGCCCCGGTCGGAGGGGGAGAGCCGCCACCCGAGACGCAGGCGGAGGAGAACCCGGCCAGCGCGGCCAATGCCACAGTTCGAGCGCCGGGGCCGTGGATCGGGAACTTCGCGTTGCCTCTCATGTCCTTCTCCCCCTTTGGCTCATCATACCGGTTCGTCCTGCCAGGCACCAGCACGCCCGGGGCGGGGCCGCCCGCCCCGCACTCAGGTCACGGGACGCTCCTCGTCCTCCGCCAGGTGGAGTTCCAGCCAGGCCGTCCAGCGGCCCCACAGGTCGAGGATCGACTCGAGCGTGGCCGGGCCGTGGTCCTCGAAGGGGTACAGGTACATCGCCGCCTTCTTGCCCAGGCCGTTCAGGGCGTGGAAGAGGCGCGGCGCGTGGTCCGGCGCCGTGCCGACGTTCTGGTCGTGCATGCCGTGGTACATGAGGAGCGCGCCGGTGAGGTTGTTGGCCCACATGAAAGGAGACATGCTCAGGTAGACTTCGCGCGCGTCCCAGAAGTGGCGGCGCTCGGTCTGGAAGCCCAGCGGCGTGAGCGTGCGGTTGTAGTTCCCGTCGCCCGCGATGCCGGCCTTGAAGAAGGGCGTGTGCACCATGGCGTTGACGGTCCCGAAGGCTCCGTAGGAGTGGCCTCCCAGGCCGAGCCGGCGCCGGTCGATGATGCCGCGCGCGTCCAGTTCGTCGATCACGGCCGCGAGGTTGTTGCGCAGGTCGTGCTCGTAGTTGTTGTTCATGCGGCCCGACTCGCCCACGATCGGGGCGTCGGGCTCCACCACGACGTACCCCAGCCGGATGAGGTACTCCATGGAGCGGGTGCCGAAGTTGGGGAAGGCGTTCCGGTTGTAGGTGCGGCCGCGCTCGTCGTACGACTCCTGGTCCTCGTACTCGCGGGGGTAGAACCAGAACATCGCGGGGCGCCGCTCGCCCTCCACGAAGTCGTGCGGCATGGTGACGTTGACCAGGAAGCGGAAGCCGTCGGGGCGCTCCACGGTGAACCGTTCGCGCGGCGCCGTGGTGATGTCGGGGGTGTGGTCGACGTTGTTGGTGAGCCGGGTGCGGGTGCCGCCGTCGACCAGGTACGCCTGCCCGATCTCGGTGGGTGTCTCGCGCCGGACCACGAAGCGGCCCGCGCCCGCGTCGAGCACGGTGGTGATCCGCTCCCACTGCCCGTCGTTGGAGCTCTCGTAGACGCGCTCGCGGTCGCCGGTGCGGATCACGACCCGGTCCAGGAAGCTCCGGGGGGATTCCTCGAGCGGGTCCTCGAAGTACCGGGTTCCCAGCAGGAAGACGGACGTCTCCCCGCCCTCGCCGGCTACCTCCACGATGTGGCCTCCGCCGAATCCGCCGAACCTGCGGCCGCCGCCGGCACCACCGCCCGCGCGGTTGCCCATCAGCAGCGAACCCGGGTTCTCGTAGAAGTCCTCGGAGTTCCATTCGCTGATGGTGTAGCGGGTCTCGGGGTCGTCGAGATGCACGGCGTATTCGGTGACGCGGCCCCGTCCCCCGCCCCCGCCGAAGCGCGCCGGGCCTCCGTCTCCACCGCCGCCGCCGGGCCGCTGCGTGACGAAGAGCCAGCGGTAGTCCTCCGAGTAGCGGTGGTTCGACATGCGCCGGTCGCTCTCGTACACGATGGTCTCCCCGCCCTCCGCGAACGGGGGCGCCCAGAGCATGACCCGGTCCTTGCGGCGGGCCCGCTCGCGCCCTTCCTCCCCCTCCTGCTCTTCCTCGACGTCATCCTCGCCCTCCTCCTCCTGCGGCTCGGGCTCCATCTGCAGGAAGGCGAGCCCGGCGCCGTCCTCGCGCCACAGAACCTGGCGGCGGTCCGGTTCCTCCTCGTCGCCCGCCACGCCAGGCGCCGAGGGCGTCCCGCGGATCCCGGTGCTGACGCTGTCCTCGGAGAGTTCGGCCAGCACGTTCCCCTCGCGGTCCCAGATCTCCTCCACGCGCCCGAAGCTGCTCACCGGCACGATGTAGCTGAACGGCTTCCGCATGGTGGTCACGCGGGCGTGGCGGCCGTCGGGTGCGAAATCGAAGCCGCGGATCATGGCGGGCGCGCCGATGCGCGTTTCGCGCCGGTTGTTCACGGCGATGATGGCGAGCTGGCCGGTCGCGTGCCACTCGAGCAGCGCCTCGTCGTGCGGCGTGGCCATCAGGCTCGCGTAGGTGCGCAGGATGTTCCCGCCCTCCTCGGTCCGCTTGACCCGCGGCCCCGTCGGCAGCGATGGCGCGGCCGGGCGGCGAGCGCGGTTCCCGGGAACCAGGACGGTCGCGATTTCGTCGCCGCCGGAGGTCCACTCGAAGCTCGTGACGATGGTCGCCAGCACGGGCCGGCGCGTTATCTGCCGCGAGTTGCCGCTCTCGGGATCGGCCACGTGGATGTGCGTGGCGTCGTCGGTGTGGACGTAGAAGGCGACCCGGGACCCGTCCGGCGACCACCTCGATCCGGAGATGCGCGCGCCCCGCGGCACTTCGATGTCGGTGACCGCCCCGTCCGCGGCGGAGATCACCTGGAGCCCCGCGGAATTGCGGATCGACAGGCTGCGGCTGCGGTTCGACCCCGGTTCCAGGAAGCGGCCGCCCAGCTCGTCGAAGGGGCGCGCGAAGCGGGCCATGGCTATGGGCCCGTCGCCCACTTCACGGAGGAACCGAAGGCCGTCGGGGCTCACCCGGCTGAGCGAGACGTTCCGGTACCGTGGCGCCAGCACCGCGTCGGAGATCTCGGCGGGGGGCTCGACCCACTCCTCGGAGGCGAGCAGCACCTCGGCCGGACCCGGGACTTCCTCCTGGCCGGCCCGGGCGCCGGCGTCCTGTCCGTGGAGGGCCGGGCCGGGCGGCGCCAGGGTGGCAAGAACGACGGCTGCGAACAGGGCATGCGCTGAACGGGGGCGGTACATCTTCCTGACTCCCTGGGCTGGGACGGTCACATGCGAGAAGGACCGTAATAGTGGGACGAAGGAAGCGAACCCGACAGGGGACGCGGTCCTGCGCGCCCCCCGCCGGGTTCGCCCGGTTGCCCGGCCGTCAGCCCGTCGAGCCGCTCAGCCTCCGAACTTCCAGTGTCCCTTCAGCGCGAGTCCGTGGCGGGCCGGGGCATCGACGCCGTGGGTGCGCGTGCCTTCGATGCGCAGGCCGAGTACCCCGGAGACCTCGTACCGCATTCCGGTCCCGAAGGCCCGGGTGCCGCCGTCCACGAGGTAGACCCGGCCGTAGGGTGTTCCGTGGAAGCCGGCCAGTCCGTATTCGAGTTCCGCGTTGAGCCGCGCCTTCCGCATGTCGGCCGCCGCGCCCATCCTGTCACTCACGCCGCGCTCCCACAGCTCCTGCACGCCGCTCGCCGGATCGCCCCAGGTCGGCGCCAGCTTCATGGAGAGGCCGGCCGCCGCCTGCGGATCGATCTGGATCAGGCCTCTCACGCCCCACTCCTCGTAGCCGCTGTCGCCCGTCGCCAGCAGTCTGCCGTGGCCCTCCATGGTCAGACCGGAGGTCGGGTTCGCGTACCGCAGGCCGCCGCCGAATTCCATGCCGGCGCCGTCGGTGCCCTCGCCGTCTCCGAAGCGCGCCCCGCCTTCCAGCAGGACGGTCACTTCGTCTCCCGACCTGAACTTGTGCACCTGGGACCACTCCAGCGCGAACCGCGCCCGCTCCATGTCCAGGGTCAGCGAGTCCATCCCCTCGGCCTCGTCCACCTCGACCCGCGACAGCCAGCCCTCGGCGCGTACCCGCAGCGCCGAGGCGCCGTTGGCCACCAGGATGCGGCTGGCTCCGACGGCCCCGGTCGTGGTCCGCGCATCGCTCTCGCGCCGGCCGGCGAACCCGTCGTCGACCGCCACGTCGCCCCAGCCGAAGCTTCCCACCGCCCACAGGGCCACTCCGGTCCGTCCCGGCAGCCACGCGAGGTAGGGGTTCACGCTGTTCATCTGCGCCTCGTACGTCCCTTCGACCTCGCGCGCGCCGGTGACATCGGTGAAGTCGTAGTCGCCCGACGAACGGCTCGCCGACATCCCCGCGAGGAAGTCGCGATGCACGCGCATGTCGGCGCCCAGGTGGAGGCTTATCATCCCGCCCTCCCATTCGACCTCTTCTCCGCCCGGTTCACCCATGCTCAGGTACTCGGCGCTGCCCCATGCGGCCGCCCCGAATCCCTCCGTGGCCTGCTGCTCCTGCGCACCGTCTCCGAGGGGCATCACGAAGGAGGTCCCGTTCAGCAGCTGGGCCGTGTTCAGCCCGCCGCCGCCGCGCAGGTTGCCGACGAGCGAGGCGAGACCCGCCGCCCTGAGCTGGCTCGGCAGCGGGTTGCGCGCGGCAACGGCTTCGATCCTCGCCGAGATCGCCCCCAGCGTGCTGCTGGTGGCCGCCGCCGCGAAGTGCGGGAGTATTGCCTGGTTGACGCGTCCCGCACGCTGAACGGGATCGTCGGTGGAGGCGCTGGCCACCGCCGAAGGCATACCCGTGCCCGCCACGTTGATGGCCGAGACCCGGTAGTGCCGCGTGCTGCCCGGCTGCAACCCGACGTGCGAGTAGGCCGTCGCCGACGAGACCGTCGCGCGTGCCAGATCGCTCCAGGTCCCGCCATCCTCCGAAACCTCGATCCTGTAGCCGGTCACCGGAGCACCGCCGTCGTACGCGGGCGCGGTCCAGGTCAGGTCGATCTGCGTCGGCGAACTCGCGACCGCCACGAGGTTGGTGGGCGGGTCCGGCACGGTCGCGTCGGTGGTCGCGTCGGCCACGTTCGACGGGTCGCCCGTACCGATCTCGTTGATGGCCGAGACCCGGTAGTGGCGCGTGCTCGCCGGATCCAGGCCCGTGTGCGAGTACTCCGTGGCGTCGGACCTCGTGTCCGCGACCAGGTCCGTCCAGTTGCTCCCCGCATCCAGCGACACCTCGATGCGGTACCCGGTGATGTCGGCGCCGCCGTCGAACCCCGGGGTGGCCCACGAGAGATCGATCTGCGCCGTTCCGTCCGCCGTGGCGCTCAGCCGCGTGGGCGCATCCGGGACGGTGGCGTCCGTGGTGGCCTCGGCCGTATTGGAAGGCGTGCCCGTCCCGGCCCGGTTGATCGCCGAGACGCGGTAGTGGCGCGTGGTCGCCGGATCGAGGCCCGTGTGGGCGTAGGTGGTTCCGGGGGAACCCGTGTTCTCGGCCAGGTCCTTCCAGACGATGCCCCTGTCGACCGAGACCTCGATGCGGTAGCCGGTGATGTCGGCGCCGCCGTCGTAGTCCGGCGCGGTCCAGGCCAGATCGATCCGGGAGGTTCCGTCGGCAGCGGCCACCAGGCCGGTGGGTGCATCGGGAACGATCGGATCGGTGGTCGCGTGGGCGATGTTGGAATGGTCCTCGCTCTTGCCCGCCACGTTGATCGCAGAGACCCGGTAGTGCCGCGTGCTGGCCGGATCCAGGCCGGTGTGATCGTAGTCGGTGTCGTCGGAGCGCGTGTCGCCGACCAGCATGGTCCATTCGGTCCCGCCGTCGTCGGAGACCTCGATACTGTAGCCGGTTATCTCGACCCCGCCGGTGTAGTCGGGCTCGTTCCAGGACAGCCCGATCCGCGACGATCCATGAGCCTGGGCGGTGAGATCCGTCGGCGGATCGGGCAGATCGGGATCGGTGGTGGCGTCGGCGACGTTGGACGGCTCGCCCGCGCCCACCCGGTTGATCGCGGAGACCCGGTAGTCCCGGCGCGTGGCCGGGGGCAGACCCGTATGGGAATACATGGTCGACGTGTTGTCCGTGTCGGTCACCAGCGTCCTCCAGGTCTGGCCGCTCGTCGTGGAGACCTCGATCCGGTAGCCGGTGACCGGAGCGCCGCCGTCCTCGGCCGGCGCCGTCCAGGCAAGGTCGATCTGCGAAATCCCGTTGGCCGCGGCCGCCAGGCCGGTCGGCGGGTCCGGAACGGTGGCTTCGGTCGTCGCGTGCGCGACGTTCGACGGGCCACCCGATCCGGCCACGTTGACGGCCCCAACCCGGTAGTGCCTGGTGGTGCCCGGTTCGAGACCGGTGTGCGTGAAGGTCGTCCTGGCGTTGCCCGTGTTCGCGGAGAGCACGGTCCACGTGTCGGCGCTGTCGGCCGAGACCTCGACCCGGTAGGCCGTGACCGGGGCGCCGCCGTCGTAGACGGGAGCCGTCCACGACAGCCTGATGCGCGTCTGGCCGTCGGCCGCCGCCGAAAGGCCGGTCGGCGGGTCCGGAACGGTCGGGTCGGTGGTTGCGGATGCCGCTTCGGACGGCTCCCCGGTACCCGCCGCGTTGATGGCCGAGACGCGGTAGTGCTGCGTGGTGCCGGGGTCCAGGCCCGTGTGCGAATACTCGGTGTCGTCGGAGTTCGTGTCGCTCCTCAGATCCCGCCAGGACGTGCCGTTGTCGGAGACCTCGATCCGGTAGCCGGTGATGTCGGCACCGCCGTCGTCGGCGGGCGCGGTCCAGGAGAGGTCGATCTGCGAAGTCCCGTCCGCCACCGCACTCAGGCCGACGGGCACGCCGGGAACCGCCGGTGCCGTGGTCGCGCTGGCCGTGTCGGACGCCTCACCCGTGCCGACCGAGTTGATCGCGGACACGCGGTAGTGCCGGGTCGAGCCCGGATCGAGACCCGTGTGTGCGTATCTGGTGGTCGTCCGGCCGGTGTTGCGCTCCAGGTCGGACCAGGTGACGCCGTTCGGAGACACCTCGATGCGGTAGCCGGTGACCTCGGAACCGCCGTCGTCGGCGGGCGGATCCCAGTCGAGGTCGATCCGCGTCTGCCCGGTCGCATCGGCCGAGAGGTTCCGGGGCGGATCCGGCACGGTCGCGTCCGTGGTGGCGTGGGCGATGTTGGACGATGCGCCCCTCCCCCACTCGTTGATCGCGAATACCCGATAGTGCCTCGTGTCTCCCGCGCTCAGGCCCGTGTGCGAATACCGGGTCCCGGTCGACTGGGAGTTGGCCACGAGCACGGTCCAGGTGGCGCCACTGTTCTCCGAGACGTCGATCCGGTATCCCTCGATCGGCGAACCGCCGTCGCTGGCCGGCCTCGTCCACTCCAGGTTGATCGTGGCTTCGCCGTCCGGGACCGCCTGCAGGTCGGTCGGCCTGCCCGGAACGTCCAGGGTGGTGGCGAAGTCCAGCCGCGAAGGCCTGCCGGTTCCCACCGAGTTGATGGCGGAGACCCGGTAGTACCGCAGGGAACCGGGGGCCAGGTTGGTGTGGGAGTAGTTCGTGTTGTCGTCCTCGGTGTCGCGCTCCAGATCGACCCAGGAGCGTGCGTCGTCGGAGACCTCGATCCTGTAGCCGGTGATCGGTGAGCCGCCGTCGTCGGACGGCGCCCTCCACACGAGGTCGATCTGCGCGGTGTCCCGGGCGGTGGCCGCGAGGTTGGTCGGCTGGCCGGGCACGGTGCCGCTGGTGGTCGCGCTGGCGACGTCGGAGGGCGGACCCGTGCCCGCCCCGTTTATCGCGGAGACGCGATAGTGACGGGTGGTGTTCGGCGACAGCGTGGCGTCGGTGTACTGGGGGACCGTAGAGCCCGTGTTCGCGTCCAGATCGTCCCAGCCCGAGGTGCCGTTGGGCGACCACTCGATCCGGTAGCCGGTGATAGGTGAGCCGCCGTCGTCCTCCGGCGGATTCCACGCGAGGTCGATCTGCGTGCTGTCGACCGCGGTGGCGTCAAGGTCCGTGGGCGGGCCCGGACGCTCGGCCTCCGTTGTCGCGTTGTCGACGTTGGAGGGTTCACTCGTGGCGTCATCGTTGATGGCGGAGACCCGGTAGTAGTAGGTGTCCCCGGGATCGAGCCCGGCGTGCTCGTAGGTGGTGGTGCGGGACCTCGTGTTGCTCTGGATCACGCGCCAGCTGGTGGTGTCGTCCTCCGATGCCTCGATCCTGTAGCCGACGATATTGCTGGATCCGGTGTCGGACGGTGCGGTCCAGCTCAGGTCGATGGCGTTCGGACCGTCGGCGGTCGCCTCGAGGTCGGTGGGGGGGCCGGGGGCCTTGGGTGGGGTGGTGCTGGTGGTGGCGCTGGCGGTGTCGGACGGGTCGCTCGTGCCGTCGTCGTTGATGGCGAAGACCCGGTAGTGGCGGGTGTTCCCGGCGGAAAGTCCCGTGTGTTTGTGGGCGGTCGTGTTGGCCGCCGTATTGGCCAGGCTGTCCCAACTCGTGCCGTTGCTCGACACCTCGATCTTGTAGCCGGTGATGGCGCTGCTCCCGGTATCGGACGGTGCCCGCCATTCCAGGTCGATGGCGTTCTGCCCGTCGGCCGTGGCGGTGAGCCCCCGGGGCGGGCTGGGCCTGCTCGCGTCTTCCGTCGTGGCGCTGCTGACGTTGGACCAAGGGCCGTCGCCGTGCCTGTTCGTGGCCCTCACCCGGTAGTAGACGGTCGTGCCGGCTGTGAGGTCCTCGTGCGTGTACGACGATATGGTGTCGCTCTTCGGCAGTGATGTCCAGCTTCCCGTGCCGTTGGGCGACCTCTCGATCTTGTAGCCGGTGATCACGCTGGTTCCGGAATCGGGTGCGCTCCATTCCAGGTCGATGGTCGTCTCGCCGTCCGCCGTGGCGACCAGGTCGTCCACCTTTCCGGGTATACTGGTCTTTACGGTATCGGTGACGTCCCGGGTCGTACTTTCGCCCGCGATGTTCCTCGCCGCCACCAGATAATCCCAAACGTCGCCTTCGACGAGGTCCTTGTGGAGGAATTCGGTAACAGTGTCGTCCTGCGCATCAGGCCAAGGCAGGTCGTCGTAGCTGGTGTTGTTCCTTCGGCCCTGGACGCGATACCCCGTTATCGGAGAGCCGCCCGAGTCTTCCGGCATTTCCCAATTCAGCGCGATGCTGGAGTCGGTCGCCACGGACGAGAGCCCTACGACCGGTCCGGGCTTGGTGATCTTCCTGAGGTTGACGATCAGACTGTCAGTGAATTCTCCTGCCAGATTGCCAGTCTCGTCCGCCAGAGGGTTGTCCCCCCTGGTGTAGTTGAGCTTGACGGTGTCCCCAGGGTGGATCGTGTCGGCGGCCATCTCGAGGGTCAGCGTTACCGTGTCGTCCTCGGCACGGGTGGTGACCGGCGCATTGGTGAGCCGTTGCGACCCGTCAGCACGGAACGTGTTGACTTGGTAGCTGGAGTTCGCCGGATTTCCGTCGTCGTCGATCTCTTCATGGTAGATGAGGACGATCTTCTGCACGTTCGCCGTGGCCTCGAGTATCTCTGGAGCCTTGTTGTCGACGTCCATGGACTTCTCGGTCTCGTCGTTCTCGTCGTCCTCATCATCGTCGTCGGTTGCGGATGTGGACACCGCCCCGGCGATAACTGTCACGGTGATTTCCCCCTCCAGGTCGGGTTTGGTCTCGATGTCGAGCGTGTACTCAATGCCCGTAGTCTCCTCCATCAAGGCCCCATCCTTGTCAGCCCCTTCGACCGTGATGTCGCTAGTGGTGAAACCGTCAACGGCCTCCGACCACCGGAAGCGCACCTTGAATTCGTCGTGCGGACCGCCCCCGGCCTTCGGTTCGAACGTGATCGTCACCGTCGGCTTGGCCCGAACCGGCCGGTCGGGAGAAACCTCCCCCTCCGGCGACCCCGGACGGGCCTCGTCACCGGACGCGGGCCCGTCGGCACGGACCCCGATGCGGGAAGGAGAAGAAGAGACGCTACGAGGAGGGAAACGAGGTTTCGCACCGGACGCTCCTGTTTTTTGGGGGTGGGAAGGCTGCCGACCCAATGCGCGTGCGGTCTGCAGCGGTCATCCCCCTTCGCGCGCCGGGGCGGCCACCTCGCTCTATGAAGGTATCAAAATCCCGCGAAATGTGTACTCCCCGCGCGGCCGGAAAACCCGATCCCGTGGAGAGGGGCCGCTTCCACAGCAAATCGCGCCCCCGCCCCACCCCGCACGAGCCCCCCGCGGCCACGTCCATGCCCCCAGGTCCTGCGCCCGGGCGCCGCCTCGCCCGGCCCGGCCACCGCTACGGCCACGGCCCCCCCGGCGTGATCGCCAGACAGACGCGCCGCGCGACCAACCGCTCTCCCCCCACCCACCCCCCTCGAACACGAACCCGTCGCGAATCGTGTCCCGCGCCAGGTGCGACCGCGGCTCCCCGCCCCACACGCGCCCCCGTTCCGGCGACCGGGAACCGGCTGAGCGACGGACTCCGGCCGCGCCCCTCTCCTGCCCCCCCGGATGTAAACTCCGGTTGACACGACGGAAACCGTAGTTGTCACCGGATCTCCCCCAACCGAGTCCCCGGACCGGTTCGTAGGTCCGGTGACGCTCCCGAATGAGCCGGCTGGGGATCGAACCCAGGACCTACGGATTAAAAGTCCGTTGCTCTACCAACTGAGCTACCGGCTCGCGGGAAAAGTAACCAAGGCCGCCCGACCGCGGGACGTTTTCGGGCGCATCGGCCGGGGCCCGGACCGCCGCCCGCCCCACCGCCGCCTCACCCCCCGCCACCGCCCCTCCCCGGCAACGGCAACTCCAGCTGCAGCAACCCGAAGGTCGTGCGGTGATGCGGCGTCAGCCCCCCCTCGCGCACGGCCCGCCGGTGACCGCGCGTGGCGTATCCCATGTTCCGCTCCCATCCGTAGCCCGGGTAGCGCGCGGCCAGGCGCGTCATGAGGCGGTCGCGGCAGACCTTCGCCACGATCGACGCGCAGGCGATGGAGTGGACGAGCCCGTCGCCGCCCACCAGCGCCTCGTGCTCCCACGCCAGGTCGCGGACGGGGAGCCCGTCGACGACGACGTGGTCCGGCCGCACCGGGAGGCGCACGAGCGCCCGGTTCATGGCCCTCGCGGTGGCCCGCAGGATGTTCACGCGGTCGATCTCGCGCGCGGACGCCGCCCCGAGCGAGACGGCCGCGGCCCGCGCGTGGATCTCGTCGGCAAGTTCTGACCGTCTATGCCGCGTCAGCGCCTTGGAGTCGGTGGCGCCTTCGATGCCGACCCCTTCGGCCAGGATGACGGCCGCCGCGACGACCGGTCCCGCGATCGGCCCGCGGCCGGCCTCGTCCACTCCCGCCACCCGGGACAGGCCGCGCCGCCAGAGTGTGCGCTCGTAATCCAGGATGCCGGGAGACCGGGCGGCGGAGGGCGCAGGGCGTGAGCGTCCAGCCCGGATGCATCGCCGGTCGAATGCCGTGGGGGTTTTGTCCACGGGCTCCTAACCGCAGGTCACGTGAGCTCCGAGTGGTGGATCACAATGTCGGCTCCGCACAGGCGCCCCTCCAGGTCCCTGGTGAACTGACGGGTGTCATCTCGTGCCGTACTCCTCTCGTCATGCTGTAGGACACGGCTTTCTTCCGCTCATCCGGTACCTGCGCTCCCGTTCCCCGATCCGTCGGCAGGGAGCCCGATGAGGCCGAGCCAGATCTTGTCCTCCGGGCCGTCAGTGGGACCGGAAGGTCCGCTTTTCCTTGATGCGGGCGGCCTTGCCGCGCAGGCCCCTGAGGTAGTACAGCTTCGCCCTGCGGACCTGCCCCCGCCGCACGACCTCGACGCCTCCCACGGTGGGCGCGTTGACCGGGAAGACGCGCTCGACCCCGATGCCGCCGGAGATCTTGCGGACGGTGAAGGTCTCGCCCATCCCCGAGCCCCGCCGCCCGAGACAGACCCCTTCGAAGACCTGGATCCGCTCCTTCTGCCCCTCGCGGACCCGGTAGAGGACCTTGATCGTGTCCCCCGGCGCGAAGTCGGGAAGGTCGTCCCGCGCCTGTTCCATATCGAGCTGGTGGAGGATGTCCGCCATGGCCGGGCTCCCCTTCCTGATTTTCGTTACCGATTCGCGACTTTGGCCGCGCGCAAGCCTGCAAAGATAGGCTCGCGGGTGGTCTTTTGGAAGGGGATTATAGCGCAAAGTAACCAAGGGGGTTGCTCGCCCGCGTCCGCGGGTCAACGCCATGTAGCCAGGCCGGGAGCCGGGGCCGGGACATCCCGGCCCCGGCTGTTTCGCCGCTACGTCACTCAGTATACGACGTCGCGGCAGATACCCTCGGCGCGGTACCCGCCGCCGTCCAGGTCTTCCGTGAAGACGCGGCATGTCCGCCCCCCTTCGTCCCACCAGTTCATCCAGAACCATATGCAGATCCAGAAGTCCCGCCATTCGTCTGTGCCGGGGGAAACCGCCTCGCACCTGTAGACGTGCAGGACGGGTTCCAGCCCCAGCGGTTCGCTGCTGCACAGCGCCCGGTACTGATGGTCGTTGGGGTCCGTCGGCGCGACGCCGCGCCACGTCTCGCAGTGGTACGGGAGACGGTTGGACACGATCTCCTTCTGCACGCAGGCGGTGAAGCTGTCCCAATCTCCGCTGTCGCAGTTGACGATCTGAGCGTGACCGGGTGCGGGGGTGAGCGTGACCGCCACGATGGCGGCGAAGGCGAGTGCGAGTCTCATGGTTGTCCTCCTGGACCGGGGGGTGGGTTGGTCGTGGTGTCCCGCCCGTTGCCTCCCCCCTTGGCACGGGCGCGGATGTGCTTCCAGTCCTCCCGCTTCCGGGGTGGAGTGGCCAAGATCGCACGGGCGATGTTCTCCGGGCTGTCAGGGATCGGCTCCGGCAGCGGGTACTTCACCGGACGGCCCCTAGGGTTCCGCTTGGCGCCGCTCATGAGTCCCGCCTGCCCATCTGTTGACCGAACACGAACGCGCAGACCGCCAACAGAAAATGGCTCACCGTGCCAACGGTGGTGCCGAGAAGGGTGGCCCGGTCCACGCTCGCCACCACCCGCGCCGCAACCCGGTTCGTCTCCCGGTCCTTCGCGCCCACCACCGCAGCCTTCCCCACCGGCCCCCGTCCCGTCCCGGCCAACTCGGCCCGCTTGGCCTTGCTCATGTTGGCCCGCTTGCCGCCGAAGTACGCCTCGTCCACCTCCATCGGCCCCGCGAACAGGTTCACCGTCCCATCGTCCCACGCCACCCGGAGCCGGTGCGCGAGATGCCACGCGGCCTTCTGGCTGATCCCAAGGTCCCGGTGCAGCTTCATGCTCGCCCGCCCCTTCAACTCCGTGGACAGCAGGTAGATGGCGATTCCCCAGATCCGCAGCCCCAGCTTCGAGGACTGCATGGCCGTCCCGGTCTTCGACGCTGAAGAACTTCCGGCAACCCTTCTCCCGTGGAAGGCGGTCAGGAGGATGGGGGCTGCCACCCCCCCTTTTCCAGAGATACCCCAAAAACCCTTGACGGGCAGCAGGGTAACCATTAGTATCCCTCCCGTCAACCCACACCCTTGGGGAGAAAGCATTGAGTGAGGCTAGACGCCAAGCCCATATGGTCTGTATGCGGGAACCGGACCCGGATGTCCTGCGGGTTATTCGGGAGGAATGGCCTGAAGAAGATAACCGGGTCGAACTGAACGATACCCAGATCCTGGTAGCCCACCGGAACGGGGGGTCATCCGTATACGAGCTGATAGAAAAACGCCTGGGCCGTAAAGAGGAGGAGCCTGCCACCCTTCTCGTGTTCCGGGTCGGGGCCCACCACGGTTACGAGGCCCGGTCTCTCTGGGCGTGGCTCTCTGCACATACACCGGGATGAGCAGGCGACGACCCAGATGCGGGTACGGGACCTGGAGTACCGCCGTGACGTGGACTCACTGGAAAGGGGTAGGGCTGACTACAAGGACGCTCGGATCATGAGGTGGGTCATCTTCATACTAGCCCTCGGGGGGCTGGTCTTCTCCCTCACTGGAACTCTTCTCAAGTGGCCTGGTTGCAGCCACGTATTCACAGCCCTGCTCTCTGCGACGGCAGGTCACTTTATCCACCTGCCCCGGTCCCTATCCCCCTCACATCACCGAATCCCTCCCCCTCCCTGACCCCCCCGTGGAAACCGACCAGACGGAGGTGCCCCGCCCGGTGTCCACCCCCCGTGGTTACTTTGCGCTATAATCCCCTTTTGGAAGTGGCGGGGTGGTCTTCGGCCTTCCGCCCAGGCGAGCGCCGTCTCCACCCGGCAAACCACCCGGGCCGCCCCCCCGAACCACGGCACGAGATGGATGCCGTGACCGGAGGACTCGGGATGAACCGGCGGGCCGGCACAACGGCAGGGGAGCGGAGCGGAGGTTGGTCTCGGCAGCCGCACCGCGAAGAAGAGGTGCTCGTCCAGGGTGAACTCGAAGGCCCGCGCCATCTCCTGGAGCGACCAGTGACGGATGCCCAACGGCATGAAGCGGTCGTGTTGCCAGGCCCGGTCGCGAGCCAACTGCCAGACGCCCGTCAGCCAGATCACATCGCGGAGTCGCGGATCCAAAGCCACGGTTGCTGACTTCACGGCGGGTTTCCAGCGAGAGGTGGGCCAGCAGTCCTAACGAATCGCAACCGGCGGATGTCGTTCCCGGCGAGGATCATTCAACACGGCCGCCATGAGGCGGGAGAGGAGCCACGGATGAAACGGAAGCGACGGATCGAAAAGGCGGCGGTGACGGGCATGCTCGCCTGTCTGGTGGTGGCGTGCGAGAGCGGGGGGCCCGATGGGATCACCGAGGACGAGGCCATGGCCATCGTCGAGTTGGTGGGCAACGTGACCATCGGTCCCCTGGTCGGGCTGTCGGTGGGTGCGGCGGACCTCGGTGGAGGCGCAACGAACGATAGAGATCGGGGCCGGTCCGGAGAGTTCGACCGCAAGCGGGAGTGCCCGGGGGGTGGTACCGTGCGCGTTTCGGGGACCATGAGCGGAGATCGCGACGAGCGCGGCGGCACCCGGGAGATGCGGGTCACGACGGAGTTCGACGGCTGCACCAGGACGAGTCGCGACGGTGTCACGATGTCCCTGACCGGGATCGTCGAGAAGGAGCTCACCAAGACGGTCACCTACGAGGACAGCGTCGTCTCGATCAGCATGGACGGCACCTGGACCGGGAGCGTCGCCTGGGAGAATCTCGACGACGGCACGAGCGGTGTCTGCGAGATCGACGTCATCATCGACATCGACATGGTGATCGACCGTGAGAACCGCAGCCGCGAGCTCGAGGGCGGTGTGACCGGCACGGTGTGCGGGGTCGAAGTGAACACGAAGAACCGGCGGGGGTGGCTGAGGCCGCTCTTCTGAGCCATCGGCGCCGGGGGTTGTCTCCCGGGAGCTTGCGCCGCGGAAGCCCGCAGCCACAAGCGGGCACTGTCGGCCGGCGCGACCGGGTTACGCCATCAACCTCGACTGCGCCCGCCCATCCGGCAACCATTCCCGGGCCGACCCTGTCCAAGTGGCATACCCACAACGCAGCCCGCGGCACGGAGACGCAGCGATGAGAAGGAACGGGACGGGAATCCTGGCGACCGGAGCAATTCTGGGGGGCGCGGCGATCGGCATCGGTGCCACGCTCGCCCTACTCGGCAATACTCTTGACCGCGCTGCGAGCGCGGAGGCGGAGTGCGGCTCGCCTCTGGAAGCGACCGCCCGGTGGAATGGCTGGTGGGACGTAGCCACGGGTGAGCATGGGCATGGCTACGTGACGACCTGTCCCGGGGGCGGGTTCAGGTACAGCTTCTCGTACATTCCGTCTCACAAGCACGACGGTTTGACGGTGAAGCAGACCTTCATGCTCCCGGTACGCGTCCACAGGGCCGGGACGGGCGCCGACGAGGGCCGGAAGCGCGGCCGACGGGAAGTCCGGGTGGATATCGAGAGGGGGGGGACCGCTGGGAAGTCCCGCTGAGTTTCGAGAGGGACGACCGTGGTCTTCACGGAACCCGGGGACGCGGAAGTCGAGCTTCGGTACAGCACGAACGACTGGCACCACAACACGGACGGGCGGAAGGTGTTTCCCGTGAAGGTGTCGCCGGCGCGCTAGCCTGTTCGACGGTGCCGGGGCGGCTCCGCCGCCGGGCCGCCAGGCTACGGCCCGCCGCGCCGCCTGCGCGTCAGCCGCTCCGACTCCGCGGCCCGCCAGGCCTCGATCCGGCGGTGATCGCCGCTCCGCAGCACCTCCGGAACCCTGAGTCCCCGGTACTCCGCGGGCCGCGTGTACGACGGCGCCGAGATCACCTCTTCGTCGTAGAACGAGTCGGAGGACGCGGACTCGTGGTCGCCCAGCGCCCCGGGCAGAAGCCGCACGACCGCGTCCGTCACGGCCAGCGCGGCCACCTCGCCGCCCGACACGACGAAGTCCCCGATGGAGAGCTCCTCCGTGGCCAGGTGGTCGGCGACGCGCTGGTCGACGTCCTTGTAGTGGCCGCAGAGCAGGGTGACCTCGGGCTCGAGGGAGAGCCTGACCGCGTCGGCGTGGCGGAAGCGCCGGCCCCGGGCCGACATGAGGACGACCGGCCCCCGGGGCGCCAGGTCCTCGACGGCTTCGAAGAACGGCTCGGGCTTCATGACCATCCCCGCACCGCCGCCGTACGGCTCGTCGTCCACGGTGCGGTGGACGTCGTGGGTGTGGTCGCGGAGATCGATCACGCGGTAGCCGGCAAGCGCCGCACGCGCGGCCCGGCCCGGGATGCTGGTCTCCAGGGGCGCGGCGAAGTACTCCGGGAAGATGGTTACGATGTTGACGCGCATCACGGCAGGAGCCCCTCCGGGGGGTCGACGATCACCCGGCGCCGCTCCCGGTCGACCTCCACGACGACCCGGCGGTTGAACGGCAGCAGGAATTCGCCGTCGGGGCCGGCCACCTCGAGGAGGTCCGACGGGCGCACGGGAAAGACCTCCCTGACGGTGCCGAGCGCGGACCCGTCGCGGTGGACCACCGCGGCCCCCAGGAGCTCGTGATAGAAGATCTCGTCTTCGTCCAGCCGGTCGATGGTGTCGAAGGGGCGCAGGAGGTAGCGGCCGCGCAGCTGCTCCGCGGCGGCACGGTCGTCGACGCCGGCGAACCTGGCCAGGAAGCCCTTCCGGTAGGGGCGGACGGCCTCGACGGTGAGTTCGGAGAGGCTGGCCGAGGGGTGTTCGCCGCCCTCGTCGGCGGGGAGGTGGACGGCACCGGGCGTGAAGTGGCTGTCCGGGTGGTCCGTCAGCGGCCACACGAAGAGTTCGCCCCTGGTGCCGTGGACCTTGTTGATGTGGCCCACAACGAGGAACGGGGGATGGCCGCCCCCGGTCAAGCTCAGGAGGCTCCGGATTCGGGAGCGGTGCCGGGGTCGGCGGCGTCGCCGGATTCGGGGGCCGTGTCAGCCTCGGGGGCGTCGCCGGCGCCGGTCGCGGCCGTGGGGGCGTCCGCGGCTTCGGCTTCGGGGGTGTCGGCGGCGGCTTCGTCCCCGGCCGCGGTTTCGGGGGTGTCGGCGGCGGCACCGTTCTCGGCGGAGGCCGGGGCATCCGGTTCCGCGCCGGGCGCGCGTTCCGCGACCGCCAGCGCGACCTTCTCGTCCCCTCCGGCCCTGGCCTTCGCCACCAGGCTCCGCACCGTCGGCGAGACGATGGCGCCCTGCCCCACCCAGTAGTCCACCCGGGACAGGTCGACAGACAGTTTGGCCGGGTGGGGGACCGGGTTGTAGTGGCCGAGGATCTCGACGAACCGGCCGTCGCGGGGGAAGCGGCTGTCGGTGGCGACGATGCGGTAGTGGGGCTGCTTCTTCTTGCCCATGCGCCGGAGGCGGATTTTTACGGACATTGCTCTCTGGGGTTCCGGTTCATCTGAGGGGCACGAGCCCCTTCATCGATTTCAACATGTCTTCCATCTCGGAGAACCGCTTCATGAGGCGGTTCACCTCGGACACGGGCCGGCCGCTGCCGCGGGCGATCCGCTTCCTGCGCGACCCGTTCAGGATCTCGGGACGGCGCCGCTCCTCGGGCGTCATCGACAGGATGATCGCCTCGATGTGCCGGAGCCGTTTCGGGTCCACCTCGCCGACGGGGAGCGCCCGGTGAGCCCCCGGGATCATCCGCATGAGCTGGTCCAGCGGACCCATCTTCTGCACCTGCCGCATGGCGACAAGAAAATCCTCCAGGGTGAAGCGCCCCCGGCCAAGCACTTTCTCCTGCAGCCTCTCCGCCTGGCCGGCGTCGACGACGGCCTGGGCCCGCTCGACCAGCCCGACCACGTCACCCTTCCGGAGGATGCGTCCGGCGATGCGTTGCGGGTCGACGGCTTCGAGGGCGTCCATCCCTTCGCCCGTCCCGACGAACTTGAGCGGCTTGCCCGTCACGCCGTGGATCGAGAGGGCCGCCCCGCCGCGCGCGTCCCCGTCCATCTTGGCGAGCACGAAGCCGGTCAGGCCCAGCACTCGGTCGAAACCGTCGGCGATGCGCATCGCCTCCTGCCCCGTCATGGCGTCGGCGACCAGCAGGATCTCGCGCGGTCCGAGCACCTGCTTGAGGCGGGCCAGCTCGTCCATCATCGGCCCGTCGATCTGGAGCCTGCCGGCGGTGTCGACGATGAGGACGGACGCCTTGTCGCGGCGCGCGCGGCGGTGGGCCGCGGCGGCCACATCGACCGGGTCCGTGGCGCCCTCCTCGTGGTGCACCGGGACGCCCGCACGCCTGCCCAGCACGCGCAGCTGGTCGACCGCGGCGGGGCGGTGGAGGTCGCAGGCGGCGAGGAGTACCCGGCGGCGTTGCCGGCTGAGCCGCAGGGCGAGCTTGGCGGCCGTCGAGGTCTTCCCGGAACCCTGGAGTCCCACCAGCATGATGACCGTGGGGGGGGCCGGCGACCACCGGAGCGCCGTTTCACCGTCCGCACCAACCAGGAGCGCCAGTTCGTCGTGGACGATCGCCACGATCTGCTGGCCGGGCGACACGGACTTGAGCACCCGTTCGCCCATCGCCTTCTCCTGGACGCGCTCCAGGAATGCCCGTGTGACCTTGAAGTTGACGTCGGCCTCCAGGAGCGCGCGGCGCACCTCCCGCAGGCCTTCGCGGATCATGGGTTCGGTGAGGACCCCGCGTTGGCGCAGGCGCCCCAGAACCCCGTCCAGCTTCCTGCTCAGGTCTTCAAACATCGGTGTCCGCGATGGAAGGCGGCACAGCGTGTGAAGATAGCCGGGATGGGGGTGGGATTCAATGTGGCAGGGGGGCGTCGTGGGCGGAGGGTATGGATCAACTGGGTGATCGCTTGCCCAGGTAGCGGAACTGGCGCTCGTCAACCGCGTCCAGCCTTGCGAACCCCTCGCGCATGGCGTCAACTGCCCGATCCCTGCTGGCGATCCGCTCGCGCTCGACGGCAAGCATCTCGCCCCACAATTCCAACTGGCCCTCCGGACCGCCCTGTGCGGGCAGGTTCCCGCCGCCTTCCCCGCTCATCGGTAGACTGTCGACTTCCTGCCACCGGACGGCTCGGGCAGGACACCCGATTCGGCCATGTCCGAGAATACCTCCATCGCCAGACTCAACGACACGGTGTAGACCCGATAGCCTCCGTACGGCGACTCGTCAATTCGCGTCACGGCATCGGGCGCCACCGGCGAGGCCTTCCGGCGGCTCGCCTCCTCAAACGCTTCCTGGCGCGTGTCGTGGTGGGAATCCGCGATCAGGCGGGGCAGGATGTCGAGACGCAGCAAGGTGATTCTCCTTGGTGGCGGGCCGCTTCAGATGGGGATGATAAAGCTGTCTTGACCGAGCCGGGTTCCTCCTGGGCCGCTTCGTCGTCACTGACCGGCACCCTCCCCCGTAGCGCCCGCACCATGTCGGCGGGCGTCGCGCCCCGGTAGCGCGGGTTCACGCTCGGCGTCTCGGACCACTTTCGGATCGCTTCCAGTCTCTCGGCTTCGGTCATGCGTCTCCCCCCAGACATCGTGACTCCCAATGCTGGGCGAGCCTCGATGGCGACCGTTCCACGCCCCTCCCCGGCCATCAGTCCCACTCCCTTATCCATGCTCCACATGCCGGTCAGTTCTCTCTCCGTCATCGCTCTCTCCTTTCGGCTCACGAGCAAGGGGGCCGGAAGAGGCCCGAAGGCCTCTTTCACCCCCGGCCTTTCGCTCAAGGTCCTCACGACGCCGCCTCGACGCTGGCCCTCTGGGGCGGGGTGGACACCTCGATGTCCAGGCCTTCGATCAGCAGGTCCAGCTTGGCCTCCACCGCGCTGATGCGCGCCCCAACCATCCCGAAACGAGCCTCCATGTCCGCCCGCAGAACCCCCACCTCCGTCCGCACGGTTTCCACCTCCAACCGCACGTTGCCGATACTGGTGGCAATCAGCCACGCCGCTCCGGCGATCACCGCCAGCCCCGGCAGCCACTCCCTCAGCCATGCCTTCACGGGCCCGCCCCCATTTTCCGTTTCCTAGAGTTCCTTCCCGGCCCGGAACACCGCTCCGGGTTCCCTTCACACACCTGAAGCTGCCACCACCGCGCGTTGGCCGCAAGCGCCCGGCAGTTCGTATACCGCTCCCGGCTCACCCCGCACTTCCCGCCGGGGGGCGCCGCGGACGGGCCCCCCGGAGGACACGGCATCACATCACCCGGATCACCTGGCTGCGCCTCGTCCCCACCGACACCATCGCGATCGGGGCGCCGACCAGCTCCTCGATGCGGTGAAGGTAGGCGCGGGCGTTGGCGGGGAGGTCGTTCATGGAGCGCGCCCCGGTCGTGGGCGTCCGCCACCCGGGAAGGGTCTCGTAGACGGGTTCGGCCCGCTCCAGCTCGCGGACGCACGCGGGGAAGAGGGAGCGCGCTTCGCCGTCCGTGCGGTATCCGGTCGCGATCTTGAGTTCGGGGAGGGTGTCGAGCACGTCCAGCTTGGTGACGGCGATGCCGGTCAGGCCGTTGACGCGGGCGGAGTAGGCGGCCAGCACGGCGTCGAACCAGCCGCAGCGGCGCGGGCGCCCGGTCGTGGCGCCGAACTCGGCGCCGAGCTCGCGGACGCGCTCGTCCATGGCGGGGTCGAAGGCGGTGGGGAGCGGGCCGTTGCCGACCCGGGTG
Source organism: Longimicrobiales bacterium (assembly GCA_965204275.1). Classification (GTDB taxonomy): domain Bacteria; phylum Gemmatimonadota; class Gemmatimonadetes; order Longimicrobiales; family Gaopeijiaceae; genus Bin94. Next base: position 1,908,150 of record CBDBEC010000001.1, on the reverse strand, counting down.
GTGTACGCCTTGACCACGCCGATCACCGAGTCGATCGCGGTGGGGCCGATCCCGACGCCCACCGCCGCCGCGCCCGCCGTCGTGTTGGACGACGTGACGAACGGGTAGCTGCCGTGGTCCACGTCGAGCGCCGTGCCCTGGGCGCCCTCGAGGAGGACCCGCCCGCCCGCCGCGAGAGCGCGCGCGATCTCGTCCCCCACGTCGGTGGCGACCGTCGGCAGGCGGTGCGCCAGGGCGAGGGCGTCTTCGACGGTCCCGGCCAGGCCGGGGTCCGCGCCCAGCTCACGGAGCCGCGCCCGCGCCCAGTCGATTGCGCGCCCGACCCGCTCCACCCCGCGAACACGGTCCAGCAGGTCGGCGACGCGCACCCCCCGCCGCCCCGTCTTGGACTCGTAGGCGGGACCGATGCCGCGCCCCGTGGTGCCGATCTTGCGGCGGGCGGCCTCTTCGGCGGCCGCGTCGAGCGCCTTGTGGTAGGGGAAGACGATGTGCGCGCGGTCGCTCACGCCGATCCGGCCGCCGGGATCGAGTCCCCGCTCCGCCAGCCCGTCCAGCTCGGCGAAGAACCGGTTCACGTCCAGCACGACTCCGTTGCCGAGCAGGCACCGCTTCCCGGCGTGCAGCACACCCGAGGGGACCTGGTGCAGCACTATGTGTTGGTCTCCCACGTGCACGGTGTGCCCCGCGTTGGCCCCCCCCTGGTAGCGCGCGACCACGTCCACGCCGCCGGCCAGCACGTCGACCACCTTGCCCTTGCCTTCGTCGCCCCACTGGCACCCCACGACGACGGTGCACGCCCCGCCCAGCGCCCGTGCGCCCATTTCCTCGCCCGTCACGCGCGCGCCGCCGCCCTGGCGGAGAGGAGGCCCGCCCGGGAGAGGTGTTCCGCAAGCTCGGCGCGGCGGCTCTCGGGAAGAGGCCTGAGCGGGGGCCTGGGCGGTCCTCCGCGGTAGCCCAGCATGTCGAGCGCGCGCTTCACGCCCGCCACGCCCATGCCCCCGACCACCGCATTGTGCAGCGGACCCACCCGCTCCTGGAGTCTTCCCGCGCCGGCGCGGTCGCCCGCCGCGCAGAGCGAGTGGATGCGCGCGCAGGCCCGGGGAGCCAGGTTGGCCACGCCCAGGATGCCGCCGGCCGCGCCGGCCTCGAGGGCGGCGTAGAGGAGGCTGCCGCTGCCGACGAGGACCTGGAAGCCGCGGGCGCACCGGGTGACCAGTTCGGCCACCGAATCCAGGTTCCCGCGCGAATCCTTGATGCCGACGATGTTCTCGTGGGCCGAGAGTTCGCCCACCAGTCCCGCGGGCAGGTCGAGGGTGCTGAAGCGGGTCGGCACCTGGTAGACGATGACTGGGACCGGCGCCGCGTCGGCCACGGCCAGGTAGTGGTCGCGCACGACGGCCGGGGTCATCGCGCCCCTGTAGAAGGCGGGGGGCTGGACCAGCACGGCCTGGAAGCCGCGGCCGGCGGCCATGCGGGTGAGCCGCAGGGTGGCGCGCAGGGACTCGGCGCCGGTGCCGGCCACCAGGAGCAGGTCGTCCGGCACGCTGCGCGCGACGACATCCCACGACAGGTCGCGCTCGCCCTCGTCCAGGAAGACGGCCTCGCCGGTCGAGCCGCCTATGACGAGGCCGCGAATGCCGGTCGGCGCCCACCTCTCGACGTTGCGCCTGAGCGCCACCGCGTCGACCTCGCCGGTGACGGGGTCGAAGGGGGTGGTGGCGGGGATCATCACTCCGCTGATGTCGATGGGGGGTTCTCCTTGGTGGCGGAGCGGGGGGCGGCCCCGCGGGTCAGACGGCGGGCGGGTAGGTCCCCATCCGCTCGCGGGCCAGCGCCAGGGTCTCTCCCGCCATGGTCCGCGCCCGTTCCCCCATTGCCATGATCCTGCCTTCCAGATCGGTCTCGCGACGGAGGATGTCGGCCCGGCGCTCACGCATTTCCGTGGTCAGCGCCACGAGGGCGTCGGCGGTCATTGCCTTCAGGTCGACGTAGCGCAAGGTACCCGCGAAGTAGTCCTCGCGCATCCGGCCCGCGTCGGCTTCGTGGCCGCAGGCGGCCAGCAGCGTGAGGAGATTCTCGATGCCGGGGCTGGCCCGGCGGCTGTCCCCGTCGTCCTCATCCCCGTCGCCCGCGGCTCCGGGGACGCCGGAATCGGTGACCGCCGAGCGGATCTTCTTCCTGATCGAGTCCTCTTCCTCGAAGAGGCCGATGTAGTGCCGGGGGCCGAGGCTCTTGCTCATCTTGCGGGTCGGGTCCGCGGTGGAGAGGACCTTGGTGACGGGCGTGTGCAGGGTCTCGGGTTCGGGGAACAGCCGGCCGAAACGGGAGTTGAAGCGCCGCGCGATGCCCCGGCTCAGCTCCAGGTGCTGGGACTGGTCCCGCCCCACGGGTACGCAGTCGGCGCGGTAGGCCAGGATGTCGGCCGCCTGCAGGACCGGATAGAAGAGCAGGCCCGCGGATACGAACGCGCCGTCGTCGTCGCCCGCTCCGGTCTTCAGCAGGCCGGACTTCTCCTTGAACTGGGTCATGCGGGAGAGGTCGCCCAGCGAGGTGAGGGTGGCGAGCAGCCAGCACATCTCGGTCTGCTCGGGAACGGTCGACTGTACGTAGAGGGTGGTCCGGTCCGGGTCGATCCCCGCCGCCAGCAGGCTGACGAACATCTCCCTGGACGCGCGCCGCAGCTCGGCGGGGTCGTAGGGTGCGGTCAGGGCATGGAGGTCCACCACGCAGTAGACGCATTCGCAGCCGTCCTGCAGCCGGACCCAGTTCTGCACGGCGCCGAAGTAGTTGCCGATGGTCATCACGGCGGTGGGCTGGATGCCTGAGTAGACTCGCTTGCGGGCGGGCATGGGGGCGCGGGGGTGGGGTTGCCGGGTGGGAGGGGGGGATTGTCGCGACAATGCGGCGGGGCGAGACCGGGGCCCCGCCGGGGGAATGCTAAGTTAACAGCCCTTGGCGGGAACTCCCCCACTGGGCCGGCGAGGCGGGTTGCGCCGGAAACGGAGGTGGCCGCACCGAATGTAAACTGAAGGTGACATAGTGTAATGCTGTCTTTACATCGGGAACGTGTCGAGCGTCTGCTGGCGACGGCTGCCGAAGCCGCCCGTGCGGCGGCCCTGGTCCACCGGGAGGCGGCGCGCAAGGGAGGCGGAAGGTGGGTGAACGAGAAGACCGCAGCGAGCGACTTCGTCTCGGACGTGGACGTGGCCGCCCAGGAAGCCGCCCTGGCGGTGATCGCCGAACGGCACCCGGATCACGCGATCCTGGCCGAGGAGGAGGGCGGCGGCCGCGCGGGCGCGCCCGGCGACGGGCATCTCTGGCTCGTGGACCCGCTCGACGGCACCACCAACTTCCTGCACGGGCACCCCTACCACGCGGCCTCGGTGGCGGTCTGGGACGGGGAAGGACCCGTCGCCGCAGCGGTCGAGGCGCAGGCGCTCGGCAAGGTGTGGACGGCGGGGCGAGGGCTGGGCGCATGGGAAAACGGTGAGCGGATCCGTGTGAGCCGCACGATCCGGCTGGATCGTTACCTGTTGGGTACAGGCTTTCCGTTCAAGGTGCATGCGGCGCTTCCGGAGTACCTCGGGCAGCTCGACAGGGCGCTCAGGCACACCGCGGGGGTGCGGCGGACGGGAGCCGCGGCGATAGACCTGGCCTACGTGGCGAACGGTATCCTGGACGGCTTCTGGGAGTCGCGATTGGGCCCGTGGGATTTCGGTGCGGGGGTGCTGCTGGTGACGGAGGCGGGGGGCGTGGTGGAGCGGGTGGAGGGGGGCGGGGTGGGGGCGATGACCGGGTCGGTGATGGCGGCGAATTCGGGGGAGGGGTTGGGGGGCCTCAGGGTGATTCTCGCAGAGTAACATCGACGATACGCCGGATGACCGGCTTGAAGGTGCCGACCAGGCTCGTTCCAGACGTCCGCTCACGCGACCGATGATGTTCGCTGGTCGGCGAGTCCTGTTCGAATGTCACCCCTGAGAGCTGCCATATCCGTCCGGGTGTCCGTCCGCAGGCCTGCGATCTCGACGCGCAAGGCCCCGAAGTCCTCTCGACACTCGGTGCGCAGTGCCGCGATCTCGGTACGGAGGGTGGAGGTGTCGTCCCGGGACTCGGTTCCATGTACGACGAATTCGTCCTTGATGTCCCTGCGCAAGACGGACATCTCGGCCCTGAGCCCGTCGATGTCACCCTTCAACTCCGCCCTGAGCGCGTTGATGTCACCCTTCAACTCCGCCCTGAGCGCGTTGATGTCACCCGTCAACTCCGCCCTGAGCGCGTTGATGTCACCCGTCAACTCCGCCCTGAGCGCGTTGATGTCACCCGTCAACTCCGCCCTGAGCGCGTCGATCTTGCCCATGACGGTTTCGATGTCGCCCTTCAGCTCGGATCGAAGCGCGTTCACATCCGCTCGCAGGATCTTCAGGTCGGTACGCAGCACGCCGCTCAGTCTGACCTGCATGACCGCGAGAGCGATGCCAATCGCCAGGAGGGAAGCCCCGACACCCAGGATCGCAACGAATTCCGGGGTCACCGGACTGCCCTCGCGCCGGTTGGGTTCATCGGCTGATGCGTCGCTTCGGTCATTGCACCACCATCCTGGCTCCCTTCCCTCCTCCGTCGCGTGCTGTCGATGGTTTGGACGTCGATCTCCGATCATGACCGTCCTGCTTCCCCGACAAGGTAGCGGTTCTGATGGGGCACCGGTATGCGAGGATGGGACAACCCGGCTTCTCGCCCAGAGGCCCACGTCGGCGCCCGCCTCGACGATGAAGCGCCACGGCGCGGCCACCGTTCCCGCAGGCGCAACCGCACCGGATACCACCGTCAGGGGTGCCTCCACCGCCGTGCGAACCGGGTCGACCCTCACTCCCATGAACCCCGCGATCACATGTCGCAGGGGCGGACCGGGTCGCCGGTGCGGGTGTGGCTGTTGTCCGGGCAGAAGGTGCGGCCGAGCAGCCAGCGGACCACGCCTCGCTTGGGCTGGGCCGGCCGAACACCGGGCCCGCTCGGCATGGCTGGTAGATCCCGGGCCCGCGGAACCGCCGCCCCCGGGAGCGACATCGACGTGATCGTCGTCGCACCCGCGGACCGTCCCTTCGTGGAACGGTTTCGCGACTACCTGCCGGCGGTTCTGACGGCCGGCGTCGGCGTGGACCTCCTGGTCTACCCCGCCCCCCGCCTCCTCAGCCAGGCCACCGTGGCCAGCAGAATCGTCGCGAACACGATCAGGAACGTCGCCACCGCCAGAATCGCGGGACTGATCTGCTCGCGTATCCCGGCCCACATCTGGCGCGGGATTGTGCGCTGTTCGATCCCCGCCATGAAGAGCACCACCACAACTTCGTCGAACGAGGTGGCGAAGGCGAAGAGCGCGCCCGATATCACCCCGGGTGCGATCAGCGGCAACTGCACCCGGCGGAAGGCGTACAGCGGTCCCGCACCAAGCGAGGCCGCGGCGCGGGTCAGGTTGCGGTCGAAGCCGGACAGGGTGGCCGTGACGGTGATGACCACGAAGGGGATGCCCAGCGCCGTGTGCGCCAGGATCAGGCCGAGATGGGTCTGGCCGAGCCCGATGCTCGAATAGAAGAAGAACATCCCCGCCGCGGAGATGATCACCGGCGTGATCATGGGCGAGATGAGCAGACTCATGACCAGGCGCCGGGAGGGCATTTCGGGGCTCGCAAGCCCCAGTGCGGCCAGTGTGCCGAGGGCGGTGGCGAGGAAGGTGGCCGACACGCCGATGACGAGGCTGTTGACGAGGCTCCGGGTCCAGACCTCGTTCTGGACGATCTCGCGGTACCACCGGAGCGAATACGCTTCCGGATCGAGCCGCAGCATCCCCTCGGTGAAGGTGAAGTAGGGCTCGGCGTTGAAGCTGAGCGGCACGATCACCAGGATCGGCGCCACCAGGAACACCAGCACCAGCGCGCAGAAGCCCACGTAGACGCCGCGGCCGAGTGCGCCGGGGCGGAAGCCCCGGGTCAGTGCGAGCGATGCGGCTCCCCCTCTTGACGCGGTGCTCAACATCGGCCCGGCCCGGTCACCCCAGACTCAGGCGTTCGACGCCCACGAGCCGGTCGTAGAGCGTGTACAGCAGGAGCACCCCCGCCAGGAGGATGCCGCCGAGCGCCGCGGCAAGGCCCCAGTTGAGCGAGGTCTGCATGTGGTACGCGACCATGTTCGAGATGAGCTGGCCCTTGCTTCCGCCCACCAGCGCCGGCGTGATGTAGTAGCCGATCGCCAGGATGAAGACGAGCAGCGAGCCCGCGCCCACTCCGGGCAGCGTCTGCGGCCAGTACACGCGGAAGAACGCCTGCGCGGGCGTGGCGCCCAGCGAGGACGCCGCGCTCATGTACTGGCCGGGGATCGCCCGCATGACCGAGTAGAGCGGCAGCACCATGAACGGCAGCAACACGTGGGTCATGGCGATGATGGTCCCGGTCATGTTGTAGATCATGGCGAGGCGGCCGTCATCGCCGACGATGCCGACGGTGACGAGCAGGTCGTTGATCACGCCCTGTGTCTGCAGCAGCACGATCCAGGCGGTGGTGCGCACCAGCAGCGAGGTCCAGAACGGGATCAGCACCAGCGCCAGGAGGACGTTTGCGCGCCGCTCGGGAGCGTGCGCGATGAGGTGCGCGACCGGGTAGCCCAGGAGCAGGCACAGGACGGTGATCACGGCGCTGACCAACAGAGTGCGCCATAGTAGCGACACGTAGATGCGGCGTTCCTCGGGCTGCCGTGCCACCGAGCCGTCGGGCATCCGCTGCAGGTCGAGCGCGTTGAGGTAGTGGCGGGAGGTGAAGCGCTGGCCGGTCTGGCGAACGGCGTGCCAGGTTGCCGGTTCGGCCCAGGCCGGGTCGATTCCCTCCAGCACGTCCCGCCAAGGCCCCGCGCCAACGTCGCGGAGGTCCCGTGCGCTACGCGTGAAGACGCTCCGCAATCCGCTCCGCACCCGGTTCACCGCCCCGGCGACCTTCCCCAGGGTCCTCTCCGCACGCGCCCGTACCAGTTCCCGCGCCAGGGCCTCGTAGGCCGCCTCCGGAGGAAGACCTTCCCCGTCCCACTCGCCCAGCGCCGCAACCGTCTCCGGAAGGGCGTCCGCCACCGCCGGCTCGTGGATACTGCGCAGGAGCATCGTCGCGAGCGGCGCGACGAAGGTGACGAGAATGAAGAGAAGAAGGGGCAGAACGAGTCCCAGCGCCCGCAGCCGCCCCCGGCCCGCCGTGCTCAACGCCTCAACGCGCCAGCCATGCGCTGAAGCGCTCGATCAGCTCGTCCTGGTTGTCGGCCCACCACCGCCAGTCGTAGCGCAGCGAGCGGGCGGCGTTGTCGGGATTGCCCGGCATGTGGGAAGCCATCTCCAGGCCGGTGACCACGTGCGTCGTCACCAGCGGCGCACCGGACTTGCGGGCCGGGGAATACGAGATCCGGCTCCCGATGCGCGCCTGCGACTCCGCCGTTGTGGCGAATGTCAGGTATTGCTTCGCCTCTTTCATCCTCGGCGTTCCGGCGACGATTCCCAGCACGTTCACGTCCAGCAGCTGTCCGTCCCACACGATGACCAGCGGCTGGGCCTCGAGCATCTGCGCGTTGAAGATGCGTCCGTTGTAGGCGGTGCTCATGACGACCTCGCCGTCGGCCAGCATCTGCGGCGGCTGCGCGCCCGCCTCCCACCACACCACGTGATCCTTGATGGTCTCCAGCTTGCGGAAGGCCCGGTCCAGCCCCTCGGGCGTGTCGAGGGTGGCGTAGACCGAGTCCAGCGGCACGCCGTCGCCCATCAGCGCGAACTCGAGATTGGCCTGCGGAATGCGGCGCATTCCCCGCCTCCCGGGGAACGTCTCCAGGTCGAAGAAGTCGGCGATCGTCGTCGGCTTCGCCCCTTCGACGTTGTCGGCGTTGTAGGCGTACACGGTGGACCAGTAGATCAGCCCGACGCCGCACTCGCTCAGGCCTTCCGGAACGAAATCGTCTTCGGCGGGGGTGCCGTCCGCTCCGGGGGGCAGGGTGGTGATGTCGATGGGCTCCAGCAGCCCGTCGTCGCAGCCGCGCACCGCGTCGGCCATCTCCAGGTCCACCACGTCCCAATGGACGTTGCCCGCCTCCACCTGGGCCCGTATCTGCGCCAGCCCGCCGTTGTAGTCCTCCACCGTGACGCGTATGTCGGTGGAGTCCATGAAGGGGAGGTTGACTCCCATGTGCACGGCCCTTCCGTAGGCGCCGCCCCAACCCACCGCGGTGAGCGACTGGGCGGCCGCAACATCCGACAGGGCGGCCACGGCAATGACCGGGAGGGCCAGCGCGGGAAGGAGGATGGAGCGGTGCATTGCCGTCGTCATGTTCTGCTACTGTCCTTTCGTTTCGATGTCGAGGGCCCGGCAGTCGGTCACGGTCCAGCCGACACGCACCGTGTCCCCGACCAGGATTGCGCCGTGCCCGGCGATGTTGGGAATCTTCGCGATGAAGTCACGCCGGCCACAGGCGTCCATTCTAACGCGGAGATGGTCCCCCAGAAAGGAGAGATCGCGCACCGTGCCGCCGACTTGGTTGCCGTAGACGCCCGACTCCGGATTGACGGAAACCCGTTCCGGGCGGACCGAGAGCGTGACTTCCTCGCCCGGCGCGCAATCGGCGATTCGCAGCGCGCGAATCCGCTCCCCGCCCGCCTCCACCTCGCAGAGGCCGCCGTCGACGGTCACGACGCGCCCGTGCAGACGGTTGTTCTCGCCGATGAACCGCGCGACGAAGGCGCGTTCCGGCTCCTCGTAGAGGGCTTCCGGTGCCGCGATCTGCTCGACCACCCCATCCTTCAGCACCGCGATGCGGTCCGACATGACCATCGCCTCCTGCTGGTCGTGCGTGACGTACACGACCGTGACCGCCAGCTTCCGGTGAATGCGGCGGATCTCGTACTGCATCTCCTCCCGCAGGCTGCGGTCGAGCGCCCCCAGCGGTTCGTCCATCAGGACCAGGTCGGGTTCGAAGACCAGCGCCCGCGCGATCGCCACCCGCTGCTGCTGCCCCCCCGACAGCTGCGCGGGACGGCGGTCCTCCAGGCCTTCGAGCCGCACCAGGCTCAGAGCGCGCTCGACCCGCTTCCGCCGCTCCCCGGCCTCCAGCCCGCGCACCTCAAGGGGAAAGGAGAGGTTGCGGCCCACCGTCATGTGGGGGAAGAGCGCGTAGTTCTGAAACACCATCCCTATCCCGCGTCTGCGGGGCGGCAGATTCTCGACCGAGGTTCCGTCGATGCGGATCGTGCCCGCGGTGGGGGCCTGGAACCCGGCAAGCATCATCAGGATTGTCGTCTTGCCCGAACCGGACGGGCCGAGGAGCGTGACGAATTCGCCCTTGCGGATGCTCAGGCTGAAGTCCTTCACCACGAGGGTGCGGCCATCGTAGCTCTTGTCGACCCCCAGGAACTCCACCCGGGTGTCGTTCGCGGCGCCGGCCGATGCAATGGACATATGGGTCAGTTCCTGTCGCGGGTCCTCATCTCCCGCTTGAGTTCGGCAACCGTCACCACGCGAACGTCCCCCTCTTCTCCCCGCAACGCAATCGTCTCGTTGAAGATGTTGACGCTGATGACCCTCTCCCGACCCTGCGCCGTCCTGATCAGGCGTCCCTCTCTGGGAAATCTCCTGCGCGCTTCCACGTAGCTGTCGTGTTCGTACATGAGGCAGCACATGAGGCGGCCGCAGCACCCCGATATCTGCGCCGGGTTCAGCGACAGGGACTGGTCCTTGGCGAGCTGCAGGCTGACCGGCTTGAGTTCCGGCAGCCAGGTCGAGCAGCAGAGTTCGCGTCCGCACCGCCCCACGCCCCCCAGCAGCGCGGCCTCGTCCCTCACGCCGATCTGCCTGAGTTCGATGCGGGTCCGGAACGACCGCGCCAGGTCGCGCACCAGTGCGCGGAAATCCACCCGCTTCTCGGCGGTGAAATAGATGATCAGCTTCTTGCGGTCGAACTGCCACTCCGTCTCGGTGACCTTCATCCTGAGCCCGTGGCGGGCCGCGTGCTTCCGCGCCTCCCGGCGGGCGCGCCGCTCGTCGTCGACCTTGTAGCGGGCACGGCGCACCTCCTCGGAATCGGCGCGGCGGAGAACCCGCATGGTCGGTGTGGGTGTGGCGCATCCTCCCGACGAGGAACACTTCCGTTCGGCGATGCTGCCCAGCGCGGTGACCTGCCCGAAGTCCTCGCCGCGTTCGGCCTGCACTATCACCCGGTCCCCGGGAGCAAGGTCGATTCCCGCGGTGTTGAAGTAGCCCCGGCGCGTCCCCTTGAACCGCACCTCGGCGAAACCGGACACTCTACGTATCCTCGACCCAGGTGCCGAGGGCCTCGTACTTGGCCCAGCGTCTCGCCAGGAGCAGGTCGGTCTCCGTGTCCTCCAGTTCGTTCAGGTGGCGGGTGATCGCCTCCCCCACCGCCGCCAGGGCGGAGGGCGGGTCCGCGTGGGCACCGCCGGGCGGCTCGGCGATGACCTCGTCGGCAACCCCCAGGTCGAACAGGTCGGAAGAGGTGAGCCGCAGGGCGGTGGCGGCCTTCTCCCGCTCATCCGCCGAACGCCACAGGATCGCGGCGCACCCCTCCGGCGAGATGACCGAGTAGATCGAGTGCTCCAGGAGCAGAATCCGGTCGGTGACCCCCAGGGCCAGCGCCCCGCCCGAGCCGCCCTCGCCGATCACCACGCATACGGTCGGCGTGCGCAGGCGGGCCATCTCGCGCAGGTTGGTGGCTATCGCCTCCGCCTGGCCCCGCTCCTCGGCCCCGAACCCGGGGTAGGCACCCGGCGTGTCTATCAGCGTCACCACCGGCCGGCCGAACTTCTCGGCCATCTTCATGAGCCGGAGCGCCTTGCGGTATCCCTCGGGGTGGGGCATGCCGAAGTTGCGGCGCAGGTTCTCCTTCATGTCCCGGCCCTTCTGGTGTCCGATCACCACGACCGACCTGCCGTCGAGCCGGGCCCACCCGCCGACGACCGCCTCGTCGTTGCGGTAGCGCCGGTCCCCCCTTAGTTCGAACCAGTCCGTGAATATCCCGTCGATATAGTCGAGGGTGTAGGGACGGCGCGGGTGCCGGGCCACCTGCACCTGCTCCATTGGGGTGAGGTTCCGGAAGGTCTCGTCGCGCAGGACATCAAGCTTGGCGGTGAGGACCCGCACCTCGTCCGCAACGTCCAGGCCCCGTTTGGCCGCCGTCTCCCGCAGCCGGGAAATCTGTCCCTCTATCTCGACGATGTCCTGCTCGAAGGCGAAATGCGCTGAAGCCGACATCCGTGTATGCTCCTTGTTGAATTGCAAGCTGATAAGGTACAGGGGGCGCTCGGTTTCGCGAAAGCGGGGGGAGCCGGGAGAAGCGGGTGACCGGATTTCCGCGAAGCCAGCAGGGACGATGGGCGTATCTTCTGAGGGCCCTCGAACATTCCGGTCCGGCATTCGTCCGCGGGCTCCCGGTCGCCGTCCGGGGTCACGTCACGTCACATTATCACACAGGAGGGACAAGACATGCAGAGCTTGAGGAACGTGTTGCTCATCGCGGCGGCAGCCGGGCTGGCGGGTGCCGGGTACGAGGCGGCCGCACAGGACCGGCCGCTTTCGGGCGACTTCCCCGAAGTCTACAGGGTGGGCGGCATGAACGCACCGGAGTGGGCCTTTTTCGAGGGCTCCACCGATGTGGCTTTCGACGCGGCCGGCAACCTGTACGTCCTCGACGACGAGGCCGGTCACGTGGTGGTCGTCGACCCGCAGGGAGGACTGGTGCGCACCACCGGGCGCAAGGGAGAGGGACCCGGCGAGTTCAGGGCGGCGATGGAACTCGTTGTCTGGCGGGACGGCCGCTTCGCCGTGTCGGACATGGGGCACGCCGCCTACCAGGTCTTCGGCGCCGAAGGAGAATTCGAACGGTTCGTGAAGATGAGCGCCGCCGAGGGCCCCATGGCCATGTTCACCGGGGCCAGGGGCGGGATCAAGGCCGATCCGATGGGCAATGCCCTGATCGCCCAGGGCGTGCCTTCGGCCATGGGCCAGATGGCGGGCATGTTCGCCGAGGCCATGGGTGGGGATGCGGAGGTGGAGGACACCGGTGTCGACGACCGCGGACTCGAGCGGCTCGCTCTCGACGGAGATGTCGCTTCGTCGACGCCGGTCCTGCAGGGGTGGCGGGTTCCGCGGGAGGAAGACAAGCAGGACCTGCGTCCCGAGGACCTGACGGATCCCGGGGCGATGATGGGGATGTTCGGTGACATAAGGTATTTCGAGCCCGGCTTCTTCTGGGATCTGCTGCCCGACGGCACCATCGCCTGGTCCGACTCCTCGGCCTATGCCATCAAGCTGGCCTCCCCGGAGGGAAAGGTGATCGATGTGCTGACGAGGCCGATCCCGCCGGAAGCGGTGACACGGGACATCCGGGAGGCGACGATCGCCGACGCAATCCGCCAGATGGAAAGCGAATTCGAAGGACAGGCGGAAAACCCGGAGGTGGCCCAGGCGATCGAGATGATGGCAGCCATGATGCCGGACATGATGAAGACCATGCGGGAAGAGGCCGAGAACCGGGAGTTCTACGAAGAGATCCCGGTCGTGCGGGGCGTGCGCGCCACCTGGGACGGCGGGCTATGGATCCAGCGGGGCGGCGAGGATCCGTGGAAGGACGAGGGGCCCATCGACGTCTTCGGCGCGGATCGCAAGTACGTGGGGACGTTCTCGGCGGGCGCGCCGGAGATGCCCGCGGCGTTCGGACCGGACGGGCTCGCCGCATACTGGGAGTTCGACGAGATGGACGTGCCGACCATCGTGGTGAAGAGGTTGCCGGAAGGGGTTCGGTAGGGATCTTGCCAAACCGGGACGCCCGGCAGGAAGAGCTTCTCGACTACGGGTGCTTCGAGCCCGGCTTCCACTGGGACGTGCTCCCCGATGGCACGATTGCCCGGTCCGATTCATCTGCCTACGCCATCAGGCTCGCGACGCCCTTGCGGCCGACTTCCCGCTCAAGGGTCAGTTCCGGGGCCAGAACCGCAATACCGTCCAGAGCGTTGTCGGTCACGTACACCCTGCGCTTCGAATCGACGGCAAGTGCGGTCACCCATCGATCCCCGCGTCGCAGGAAGGCAGCCACACCCTCTCTTCGGCGTCGGCGAAGGCCGGGCGTCTTTGCTACGTTTCGTCTTCCGATGTTTGCGACCCTGCCATGACCGCCTTCGGAGTCCGGCCGCACGGGAGAACACTACGCATGATCCGCCGACGCGTCATCGTCACCACCCTATCCCTCCTCGCCATCCTTCCCGCCGCCTTCCACCTCCCGGCCCAGGAAGTCATCGACCTCCCCGGCCGCGACCAGCTTCTCGACGCCGATTTCGAGGAGATCTTCCGGGTCGGCGTGCTCGACGGCGAGGACTGGGAGATGTTCGCGAACGTGTCGTCGGTCACTTTCGACGCTGACGGGAACCTGTACGTCATCGATGGCCTGTACAACGGGATGGACACGCGCGTCGTGGTGTTCGACGCGTCCGGCAACTTCGTGCGCGAGTTCGGTTCCATGGGCGAAGGGCCGGGCGAGTTCAACTTGCCGACCGCAGCCGTGGTGCTGCGGGACGGAACCACAGTCGTCGAGGACCTGAGACACCGCGCCTATCAGCTCTTTGACGCGAACGGCAAGTTTCTGCGCATGGTGCGGAAGCGGAGCGGCATCGCGTACCACGAGCTATTTCCCGACCCGCGCGGGGGAGGGGTCTTCGCGAAGAGGGTGGAAGGCGTTTCCATTACCATTACCAGTTCCGCGGGTGGGGCTCCTCCTCCTCCTCCGACCCCATCGACGTCGCGTCCCCTGTGGCGCGTGGATCTCAACGGCGACGAGGCGCGCAACGACACCGTTGTCGAAGCGTGGCAGGCGCCTCGCGGCGAAGTCCCGGACCTGCCGGGTCCGCCCCGCGAAGCGGAGGCCCCCACCTATGAGCCACCGTTCCTCGTGGACGTCCTTCCGGACGGGAGCGTCGTCCACTCCGACTCGTCGGCATACGAACTGCAGATCACGCCTCCGGATCCGGGCGGGGTGGCGCGCGTCATCCGGCGGCCCCTGCGGCCCAGGCCGGTCACGCATGAGATGGAGCAGGCGTACAACGGGCTCGTGAGGAATACGACTTCGGTTGGAAACCCGACGACCGGCGAGGTATCCACCCACGAGCTGCCCAAGCGGGTGTTCTACCCCGAGGTCTCCATCCTGCTGGCGCTCTCAACCACCTGGGAGGGACGCGTCTGGGTCCAGCGACGGGGTGAAGACGCGGGTAACCGGGTGCCGTTCGGGCCGATCGATCTGGGGTGGTTCGGGCCGAAGGCCTGGCGCACCCCGGGGCCGATCGATGTCGTGACCGCCGACGGCCGCTACGTCGGCAGCTTCGCCACCGAGGCCACCGCGCTACCCGACGCCTTCGGCCCCGACGGCATGGCCGCGTTCATCGAACTCGACGAATTCGATGTCGCGAGCGTCGTGGTGCGCCGGCTGCCCGTGGCCGTGCGCTGAGCCGCTGTCCTGATTGACCATCTACACACCCACGGAGGCCCTGCATGCCATCCATGCCGGAGGGACGGACCGAAATGCCGAAGCTGACAAGGGCGAAGACAGCACCTTGGAGGCAGCGATATCTTCCTCTACTCCCTTCTCTCGCGCACCTGATGGCCTGCGGCGATACCGGGGACGAATCGGCGGCCGGTGCCGCCGGAACCCTGGACGGCCCGGACGTGATCGTGACCGCCGTGACCGAGGAGATCTACACGGTCGGGTCTGTGGCGGGCGACGACTGGGACACCTTCGGCAGCGTTCGCTCGGTGCACTTCGACGAGCACTCCAACCTGCACATCTTCGACATGCAGGCCGAACACATCCTGGTGGTCGGACCGGATGGGTCGCTGATCCGGACGGTCGGAGGGCCGGGAGAGGGACCCGGCGAGTTCGACAATGTCAGCTCGGTAATCGTCTCGCGCGACGGCTCCTACATCGCGATGGGATTCACGACAATCGACCTTCTCCAGCCCGACGGCGAGTTTGCGCGGCGCATCACCCTGGACCCGATGACGACAGGGATAGTCATAGCCAACATGGTGCTTCCCGACGGTCGCCTGTTGGCGGGCGCGATCATGCGCCTGGACGATGACGATGAGCAGGCCGAAGAGGGCCATCCCATTCACATCTTCCCACTCGACGGCACCGAGCCGGAGGTGCTCCACACCGCCTGGAGGCCACCCGACGAGGACGAAGACGATATCAGCGTGAGCGGGTCGCGGGAGACTGGCAGGCGTGTGGCCTGGTCGGCAGGCCGCGCCTTCGAGCCCTTCGTCAGCTATGACCTCCTGAACGATGGCCGCCTCGCGTTGATCGACTCGATCGGCTACCGGGTCAAGCTCATCGGACTCGACGGAAGCGTAGCCGGAACCATCGAGCGGCCGATTGCTCCGCTTGCGGTCGACGACGCGATCAGGGACGCCGAACGCGAGCGTTACCGAGAAACCATTGCGCGCACGAACGCAAGGAGAACCAACTCGCCTATCCAGTTCGAGGTGGAGGGCGTGGAGGGGCTCACCTTCGCCGACGAGGTGCCGGTGCTGTATCGCCTGAAGGTGGACTGGGAGGACCGAATCTGGGTTCAACGCCGAGGTCCTACGGGCGACGACGACGGCCCGACCGACATCGTTAGACCCGACGGGAACTACATCGGCACCCTGCCGCCGGATGGGCTGCGTACGCCGGATGCCTTCGGCCCCGCCGGGCTCCTGGCCTACATCGAGCGCGACGAGATGGACGTGGCGACCGTGCGCGTGGTCAGGCTGGTTGCGCTGGAACCTGAAGGGTAGAGGATAGTGGGGCGGAATCAAACGCCCAGCGACTCAGGACTCTCCCTTCCGGCCTTCCGGGACTTCGGCCGTCTGCCCGGGCAGGAGCAGCCAGGTGCCCGGCGGGTTGACGAGGGCTCTGTAATCCACGCGCAACTTGGACCGTATCCCAGACTGCACTACGCTTTGCCCATCCCTTCTTGCCAGGAGACATTCCTTGACCCGGTTTCCCCCCTCCCCACGCCTCCTCGCCACGCTCCTGGTGTGCGTGGCCGCCGCCTGTGAGAGCCCGGCGGCACCGGCCGCGTGCGGCCGGCTCCCGCAGGTTACGGTCAACGTCGGCGAGACCTCGGACGTCAACGCCTGTTTCAAAGACGCGGACGGCGACGTGCTGAACTACACCGTAGCGTCGTCCAATCCAGCTGTGGCCACGACTTCGAATTCCGGCACGGCAATCTCCGTCAGGGGTGTCGCCCCGGGCAACGCCACGATCACGGTCACGGCCACCGACCCCGAGGGGCTCAAAGGCCAGCAGATCTTCGCGGTCATCGTCCCGAACCGTGCGCCGCTACCGCGCGGTACGGTACCGGGTGTCACCGTCGAGGTGGGCGCGACCGCGTCGGTCGACGCGTCGCTGTACTTCAGTGAGCCGGACGGGGAGGCGCTGACCTACGCGGCCGGCGTGTCCGACACTGCCGTGGCAAGGGTGAGCACGGCGGGTTCGACGATCACGGTCACAGCCCGGGCCAGGGGCGGTGCCACGATCACGATCACGGCCAGCGACCCGGGCGGACTGTCGGCCACCCAGACCTTCGGGGTGACCGTACCCAACCGGGCGCCGAGGGCGGTGGGGGCGATCGAGGCGCAGACGATCAAGGTCGCCCAACCGGTTCTGTTCGACGTGACCTCGGCTTTTACCGATCCCGATGGCGACACGCTCACGTACGCCGTGGCCCCCTTGGGTGGTGATTCGGTTGTCTCCGCGGTAGCGGTGTCGGGCGGCATGTTGGGGCTCCTGGGCCTGACCGTGGGAGCGACGACCCTCACCGTGACGGCGCGAGACCCCGAGGGGCTTGCGGCGACTCAGAGCCTCGTGGTGACCGTGGCTCCAGCCCTCACGCGGCTGACGTTTCACAGTGAAAGCGAGGCTTCACCGGACTGGTCCCCGGACAGGATCCTGTTCGACTCCGACCGGGACGGGAACCCCGAGATCTACGTGATGAGCAACGTGATGAGCGAGAGCGAACGGGCTTTGACGCGGCTGACGAACGACACGGCCACCGATGTGGCACCCGAGTTGTCTCCGGACGAGACCAGCATCGCTTTCGAGTCCGACCGGGACGGCAACCCCGAGATCTACGTGATGGACGCGGACGGAAGCGGCGTGACGCGACTGACGAACCACAAGTCCGGCGACCGGGAACCCGCCTGGTCCCCGGACGGGACCAGAATAGCCTTCCACTCCAACCGCGACGGCAACGACGAGATCTACGTGATGGACGCGGACGGAAGCGGCCTGGAGCGGCTGACGAACCACAAGTCCGGCGACCGGGATCCCGCCTGGTCCCCGGACGGAACCAGAATAGCCTTCCACTCCGACCGCGACGGCAACGACGAGATATACGTGATGGACGCGGACGGAAGCGACCTGGAGCGGCTGACCAACAACGGCGCCCCGGACAGGCACCCGGTGTGGTCCCCGGACGGGACCAGAATCGCTTTCCACTCCGACCGCGACGGCAACGACGAGATCTACATGATGGACGCGGACGGAACCGGCGTGACGCGGCTGACGAACAACGGTGCCCTGGACAGGCGCCCCGCGTGGTCCCCGGACGGGATCAGAATCGCTTTCATCTCCAACCGAGACGGCAACCACGAGATCTACGCGATGCGGATCAGGATCAAGTAGACCGGAAGGGTCCGTAACCTGATCGCCCAACCTGCCCGACGCCAGAGAACACAGCCACGGAAGTCGTTACCATGCGCCGCTGCCGAAACATCGCCCTTCTGCCGATAGCGGCACTGCTGGTCCTCGCCTGGGCGCCGGCCTGCGACGACGAGCTGCCACCGACGGTCACGGTGACCCCGGCCACCGCCGAACTGACCGCAGTGGGCGCGACCGTACAACTCGGTGCCGCAGTAACGGACCAATACGGGCATGCGATGACCAGTGTCGAGGTGGGGTGGTCGAGCAGTGCGGACCAGGTTGCGACGGTGGACGCATCGGGCCTGGTGACGGCGGCCGGCAACGGTACGGCGACGATCACGGCGAGGTCGGGCGGGGGATCCGGAACCGCAATGGTGAGAGTCATGCAATCGGTCGCGTCGGTGACCCTGTCGCCCTATTCCGATACTGTCGAGATTGACGATTCAGTCCAGTTGACAGCGAAAGCGTTGGACAGGAACGGGCATGTGGTCGAGGGCGCGACATTCGAGTGGTCGTCGAGCGATTTGTCGGTGGCAACGGTGTCCGACTCGGGCTTCGTACGGGGCGCCACGGAGGGCGCTGCGAGGATAACGGCCACAGCGGAAACCGCAGAGGGCAACGCGATCGTCACCGTGTTCCACCCCGACCGGAGGGAACTGGAGGGTCTCTACCGTGCGACGGACGGACCAGACTGGAACAACAACGACAACTGGATGACCGACGCGCCACTGGGCGAGTGGTACGGCGTGGAAATGGAGGCCGGCGATGTGACGGGGCTGGACCTTCGCGAAAACCAGCTCTCCGGCTCAATCACGCCCGGCCTCGGCAACCTCTCCAATCTGGAAAGGCTGGACCTCGCCTACAATTCACTCTCCGGGACGATTCCGCCACAACTCCGCAACCTCTCCAATCTGGAAAGGCTGGACCTCGCCTACAATTCACTCTCCGGGACGATTCCGCCACAACTCCGCAACCTCGCCAACCTGACGTGGCTGGACTTCGGGCACAATCGACTCTCCGGCACCATCCCGACACAACTCGCCAACCTCGCCAACCTGACGTGGCTGGACCTTGGCTCGAATCAGTTCTCCGGTCCGGTACCACCTGAACTGGGGAACCTCCGGCACTTGACCGGATTGCTGCTCCAGGAGAACAGCTTCGGCGGTCAGGTGCCCGGCGTTCTCGGAAACCTGACCTCGTTGAGGCTCCTCCACCTCCACAACAACAACCTGGCCGGCCCGGTCCCCGCCGATTTCGGCCGGATGTCGAGATTGCGGGAGTTGATCCTCGCGCACAACGAGGAGATGGGAGGACCTCTTCCGTCCCAACTGACCTCGCTCCGGGAGCTCGATGTGCTCCTTGCGGCCCACACGGAACTGTGCGCGCCGGCGGATCCCGACGTTCAGACCTGGCTCGAAGGGATCTACAAGCGGCGCATCAACCCCTGCGACCCCGACCCGCTGATGGCGTATCTGACCCAGGCGGTGCAGTCGCGGTTGTTCCCGGTCCCGCTGGTCGCGAAGGAGAGCGCGCTGCTGCGCGTGTTCGTGACGGCGAAGAAGGCCACCAGCGAGGGTATCCCACCGATCCGGGCCCGTTTCTACGTCGATGGCCGGGAGACGCACGTGGAGGAAGTTCCGGGCAAGTCCACGCCGATCCCGACCGAGGTGGACGAGGGAGATCTTGCCAAGTCGGCCAACGCCGAGATCCCGGCAGAAGTCATTGAGCCGGGGCTCGAGATGGTCATCGAGGTGGACCCGGGGGGGACACTGGACGAAGAGCTTGGAGTCCCGAAGCGGATCCCGGAAACCGGGCGGTTGGCGGTGGACGTTGGGGCCATGCCCGTCTTGGACCTGACGTTGATCCCGTTCGTCACAGGGTCGGATTCGTCGATCGTGGAGCTCGTCGAGGCCATGGCCGACGACCCGGAGGATCACCCACTGCTGTGGGACACGCGCACGCTGCTGCCGGTCGGAGATCTGGAGGTGACGGCCCACGAACCCGTGTTGACCAACAGTCCCATCGCCACAGTGCTGCTCCGTCATACCATGGCCATCCGGGCGGCGGAAGGGGGTACGGGCCACTACATGGGAACGATGTCACCACCGGTTGTCGGTGCCAGGGGAGTGGCTCTGCTCGCCGGCCGGTCGAGCTTCTCGATACCCGATTCGTGGGTCATGTCGCACGAACTCGGTCACAACCTGAGTCTCTATCACGCGCCGTGTGGAGCGTCGCGCTGGCTGGATCCCTCGTATCCCCATCTCGCCGGATCCATCGGTGCCTGGGGGTACGACTTCCGCGACGGTGGCAGCCTGGTGCCGCGTGGGCGAAGTGACCTGATGTCATATTGCCCGTCGAGATGGATCAGTGACTACCACTTTAGCAACGCGCTCCGCTTCCGGCTGAGCGACGCCGACAGCGCGGGACTTCCGTACCCTGGGCGACAGAAGTCGCTCTTGATGTGGGGCGGCGTGGATATGGACGGTTTTCCGTTCCTCGAGCCGGCGTTCCTGTTGGAAGCGCCGCCCACGCTCCCGCGCTCTGGCGGGGAGTACCGGCTGACCGGACGAACCGGCGGCGGCACCGAGCTGTTCTCTCTGAGTTTCGCCATGTCGGAGGTGGCCGACGGCGACGGAAGCGCTTCGTTCGCCTTCACCCTCCCGGTGGCCGCCGGATGGGAGGGCAGGCTTGCCACCGTCACACTTGCGGGTCCGGGCGGCTCGGCCATGCTGGACGGGGGCAGTGACCTTCCGGTCGTCATGCTCCGCGATCCCCGCACCGGACGGGTGCGGGCAATACTGCGCGACCCACCCGAGCTGGCCATGCGACAAGCGGACATTGCCGCGGCCCTGGGGGCCGAACCCCGCCTGGAGGTCCTCTTCAGCCGCGGGATACCGGAGTGACGAGTGACATGCGGATCGCGGGCGTGGGCGTCTTCCACTACAGCGCGACCGTCACCCCGCCGATCCATCGGATCGATCCCGAGGGCAACGGCATCGTCATTGCCGACTGGGTGCCCGACCGGCCGGAAACCGTCACCATCCGGCGCTTTGACGAATACGGCCGCCTGACGCGCGAGCGCGCCATCGGGGCGACACTGCGCCCAATCCCGTCCAGCGCGAAGAGGGAGTTCATCGAGGAGGGCATGAAGAAGGCGAAGGGCTCGTACGAATCCGCTCGTCGAAGCGGTCAAGAGGTACGCGGGAGCCTCAGGGCCGCGGTCGAGGAGGGGCTGCTGCTGCCCGACTACTACGCGCCCGTCCAGCGCATGCTGGTGACGCGCTCCGGGCGCGTATGGTTGCGGGAAACGACCACGGCGGATGCCCATGAGGGGCAATGGGTCGTTCTTGATCCCGACGGCGAAGCTGAATTCCGCGTGACGGCTCCCCGAGGGGCGGTCTTCAGGGCCATTGACGGAGACAGAGTATGGGCCACCAGAACCAACGAACTCGACGTGCCGTTCATCGTGATCTACGAATTGGTCCGGCCGGGTGAATGCGGCTGATGGTCCGTGGACGAATCCGCGTGTTGCGAACTGGGGAACGCCAGCAATGCCGGCCCTCGTGCCAACGGCGACATGGTGGTGATGTCCTCGTCCAACATCCAGTTCGCCGAATCCGATGAACGCCGCCGGTCAGTTGGGGTCAACTCGTACACCACGACATTCTCCACGTCCATTTCGTCCCTGAGCACCCCGAGGACGAGCCCTCCGGTCACATCGAGGATTCGGAACCTGGGCGGAGCCTCGACCTTTCCCAGCCAACTCCCGTCCGGGGAAACGACGGTGTACGGCGACCCTTCTTCCGGGTAGGCCGGCCGGTAGGAGGGCAGCCACACGTTGCCGTCGGCGTCGGCGAAGGGGGAACCGAAGAGCGGTATCGGCTGGCCGATCATGGCACGATAACGGGCCATGTCTTCCTGAATCATCTCCTCGAGACGGGCCTCGGATACCTGGTAGTTCATCCGGCCGATCATTCGGTTGTAGGCCTCGCCGTGCTCCAGGAGTTCCTCGGTCAGCAGGTTGGGCCCGGGCCGCCAGCGCACGATCTGGGTTACCGTGCCGTCCGGCAGACGCCAGGTGATCTCGGACCTGTCGGACCTCGTGTATACAAACCGTCCCGCAGCGACCGTGACCTCGCCAACGGGTCGGATGATAGGGCGCTCCAGCCCCGACCGCTGTCTCGGGAAGTGGTCGTACGACGCGACCGTATCCACGGCACCGGTTTCAGTGTCGAACAGGGTCATGTGACCGTCGAGCCACTCCTCCTCTATATCGACCCAGGAACGGTAGGGGTATCGGTTCCAGAGCAGCAGCTTACCGGATGAACCGATCCCCGCCACACCGAAGTGGGCTGCCCGAGGGAGGCTCACGACGCGCGCGACCGAACCGCCGACGAAGAGAGTGAGGCGAGACAGCCGGCGGTCGGGCACAAGCACGCTGTCCTGGCCCAGAACGAACATGGAATAGGGCTCGACGACTTCGCCCGGCCCCTCTCCAACCTTGGCGAGCACCTCGTGCGTCGTCCCGACCGGACTCAAGACGACCACTTCGCCGTACCAATCGGCAACGACCGCGCTTCCATCCGGGAAGAGCCGGCCGGCGTCGACGAACTGGAAGACGTAGTCGCCCGGGTTGGCGCCGTGGCGGTAACGTGGTTCGGCAGCGAACCGGAAGGGAGCCTCGACAACCGGGGTACCGGTGTACTCCACGATCCGCACGCCGACACTGTCTTCGGTGTGGACCCGGACGCCGCCGGTCGCATGCGTTTCTTCCTTACACGCCCACAAACTCGCCACCAGCATCAGAATGAGAAAGGAGTTCCGTCGCACTTCGACTCTCGCTGCTTCCGACTTGACGAGTGGTTGGGAGGCGATCCTCCAGGCACCCGGGCGGCCGCGGGAGGCGTCTATCGATCTCGCTCCAACCTGAGCACCTGCGGGTGTTCGATGTCCAGTTCGTCCCGCGGCAATGCTGCCGCCCAGCGGGAGCCGGTTGCACGCCGGTATCCGGTCAATGGTCATTCCGGCTTCTCCAGCGCGTACATCCGCACGTACTCCACTCCCTGCTCGTCGCGCCAGACGCCCAGGACGTAGTCGTCGCCGATTTCGAGGCCGCCGTTGGCCACGAGGCCATCCCGGCCGGACGGCAGGGCGACGGCGCCCAGCCAGGTGCCGTCCGGTGCGTACACTTCGGGCGGCGGCACCGCGGCTCCGTACATCTCATGGGGCTCGACCCAGAGGTTCCCGGCCGCGTCCAGGAGGATCGACTCGAGGACCGGGAGGGTCGAGGCCATGGGTCGTTTGCGCCAGCCCGGCTTGCTCGCTTCCGCCTGCTCCTCCGAGTAGCCGCCGTACACGACGTTCCGGTGGGCCATCCATTCCACAAAGGCCTCCACATGCTCGCTCGTAACCTCCCGGACGGGCACATCGCGCCGGAGAATGGCCGTGGTGGCCCCGTCGGGAAGCGAGATCGACCGGACGGAGAAGGACTCCGTGTCCACGATCGCGAGGCGTCCGGGCATGATCGCCCACCGGGGACCCTTCCCGAACTCGTAGACGGTTTGGCTGATGCGCTCGCCGCCACGCGTGACGTGTTGCTCGTCCCCGGGGACGGACATCAGCTCCCGCAGGGTCCCGTCGTCGAGGGACCAGGTCGCGATCCTGACTCCCGGCCAGCGCACGACGCCGACCGGAGTGTCCCGGTAGTCGTAGAAAGTGAGGACAAGATGGCGGCCCGACACGCCGATGGCGCCACTCGCGGTGAGTCCGGACCATGGAGACTCGATCCGCCTGCTGTGGGCAACCCGGCCATCGGGACCGAACACCTGGACGCGATCCAGGGCAATGTCCAACGTGACCACGGAATCACCCGGGAGCCAACCCAGGAACGTCAGCCATTGATGTTCGCCCGGCCCCTCGCCCCGTCCCGCCGCCCGCCACACGAACGTGCCCTTCCGGTCGTACCGGCGCAGCTCGCCGCCCGACTGTTCCCCAAGCACAATGCCGCCATCGCTCAGGCGCACAGCGCCCGTGACGCCGTCCAGCAGGTACTCCGCCGGTCCCGACACCGCCCCGATTTCGACCAGGGGCTCGTCGCGGATCGTCCAGCCCTCACCGGGGCCCCAAAGCGGGGCCAATGCCGTGGTGACCGGGATGCCGGCGGAATCGGATCGTGCCACGGGGGACGACGCGGGGGCCGGGTCGCAGGCGGCCGGCACCAGTGGGAGGAAGAGGAGAAGGAGGACGCGGGTGGCAGGCTTGCGGCGGACGAAGTTCATTGGGTGGATCTTCTTTTTCCGTAGTTGTGGTGGCCCCTCGCTCCCCTTGGGAGTGCGCTCAAGACCCGCTGCTCTCCACCAACTCATACACCGCCACGATGTGCTCGTCCAGTTCGCCGCGCCGGCGCAGCAGCACCCAGTCCCGGCCCGCGTCGAGGAGGGTCGAGCCGGAGGGCATCGTGAGTCGCTGGAGCCACGTCCCGTCACGGCCCAGGAGATGCTGCTCGGTGTCTCGGGCCCGCCAACCGTGGGTCTTGACCCACACGCTGCCGTCCGCGAGCGGCAGGAGGGCTTCGTAGGCTGGAAATCGGTCCGGCAGCCCGTCCCGTATCCCCGGCCAGCTTTCCTTCTCGAACCGCCGGCGGCGCTCGGCGTCGTCGTAGCGGGCCAGCCAGGCGTTGCGGTACAGGTCCACGCGTTCACGGGTGACCCTGAGATCCGGGCCGGCCCAGCGCGCGACGCGGGTGACCTGGCCGGTCCAGTCCACATGCTCGATCTCGTAGTCGGCGGCCGAGCCGTACCACACGCCCGTGGGAGCGACCGCGAACACCATCGTCCGTCCCCAGATTCTGGGACGCTCACCGGACTCGAGACGGGTCCGCTCCGTTCCGGGAATGCCGGAGCGGAGCGTGTCCTTGTTGTCACCCCGGGCCCGAATCAGGGTCATCTTCCAGCGGTGGTGCTCGCCCGCGGCCACCCTTGGGTGACGTTCCGGCCAAGGCGTGAAAACCAGATCGCCATCGGGTGAGCAGGCCGGATCGCCGTAGGGGTTCACGCCGACCGCATTGAGCGGCGCGGTGCCCACGACATTCCCGTCCACATCAAGTTGGGTGACCCGGTCCAGATGCCAGTCGAACACCGTGATCGCAGCGCCCGGACATTCACGCAGCAGGTGGAGGCCCCCGTACTCGCCCGGCCCCTCGCCCTGCCGTCCGCTGGTCCACATGTGCTGGCCGTTTGCGTCGTACCTGCGGACTTCGTAGCTCTGCTCGTCCGCGACGACGATGCTTCCGTCCTCCAGCCGAATCGCGCCGGTCACGTTGCCGAACAGGTACTCCTCCGGGCCGGCGACCATACCGATGCGAACCAGCGGCTCGTCGGCCAGCACGAGGTCGGGGTCACGGGGCGCTTCGCTCTCGACAACGGTTTGCGCGGCAAGCCGCCCCCCGGGTCCCGCCAGACCTTGGTTGGCGCTGCTGACCAGCAGAGTGAGACGGACGGCCAAGGCCAGCATACTCTGGGAAAGCCCCGCCGCACGAGAATGCGTGCGTTCAGCGGAACCATCGATCATGAGTCTAGAACCTATCTCAATAATAAAGCGGCTTGAGCAGGAGGCATAGCGCGGCCAGCTGGACGAACCCGAGGAAGTTCTCGGCGTGATACTCCCACCGGATGAGGACGCGGCGGTTCCACTGGATCCAGGCGAAGAACCGCTCCACGATCCACCGCCGCTTGTACCTGCGCAGGCGGCGTCCGTCCTGCGTCTTCGCCCGCGTCCGGTTCTTCCGGTGGGGCGCGATCATCTCGACTCCCTGCTTCCTGAGATCCCCGTCCAGCGGATCGCTGTCATACGCCTTGTCGCCGACCAGATTCTCCGGGAGGTCGTCCACGAAGACCAGATCGAGGCTCAGCTGGACGAGCCTGGCCTCGTGCCGCTGGGCCGAGTGCGTCCCGACGGACAGTGGAAGGCCGCAACGGTCCACGATCGCCATGATCTTCACGCCTTTTCCGGCCTTCGTGAGCCCCACGCCGTCCCCTCCGCCCTTGGCGCGGGCGAACGACGCGTCAATGAACGCCTCCGACCCGTCGATCACCCGGACTTCCCGGAGTTCGGACGCCAGATCCTCGAGCACGTCCGCCAGCACCTCGTCGCGGCACCACGCCTGGAATCGCCGGTGCACCGTCTTGTAGTTCGGATAGCACTGCGGCAGCATGTGCCACTGGGCCCCCGTCTTCAGAATCCAAAGCACGGCTTCCAGGACCTGCCGCGCCGGCACCGGCGGGCGTCCCCGCTGCCCCTTCGGCCGATTCTCCTCGGGGAAGTGATGCCGGATCCGGTTCCACTGGTCGTCCGTGAGCTTCAGCATGCACCAAAACTAACCCCCGACAATACCGTGCACAAGCCCCAAGGGGTTTTTGAGATAGGTTCTACCCTTTCGGTTGCGCGGCGCGATACGGCCGCTTGGCTTCAGGTTCTCCGTGTGGCCCTTGACTTCAGGTTCACGACGACGCCGCTCCCGTTGCATGAGCGTGCGGTGTTCGGAGCGCGTCCGTTCGAATGGCGGCCTCTCTCCCGTAGCCGGCCTTCCACGAATCCCTGCCGCCGGTACTGGATCCGGCCGTCCGGGTCCAGGTAGAAGGTACCGCATCGAGTGAGGAGCCGAGGATCCCTGTGGTCATCCCCCCTTCAGATTCACGTGTGTGACTTGAGCCGCGCGAGGGTCGTCGTCGGGAGAAGCAGATGTCGCCTCATGGGTTTCACCGATTCCGAGTAGGGTCTGGCTGTAGCCGTCGTCACCTGGCTTCCGTAGGCAATCGCTTCACGACAACCGTCGGAACATCCAGTTCGTTCGTCTCCACGAACGCGACCAGGCCGCCCGGGCCGAACGCGGACGGCAAGCGGGTCGCGTCGGCAGCGAAGCTTCCCAGGTAGCGGCCTTCCGGGGTGATCAGGTCGATGGGACCATCGCTGTCCGGCGCGTCGCCCCTGCGGCGAACCCAGATCGTCCCTTCGCGGCTCGTTCGCAGGGCCCGGACTACCGGGATCTCGTGATGGAACTCCATCGACTCGATTCGGGCGCGCCAGAAATCGGCCGAGGCCTCGGAGCCCCCCTCGGTTTCCTTGCGCAGGCGTTCGACGTATTCCGTTTTGTGGCGTTCGGTCACAGGTACCGGGTGGAACGGCCTCGTGATGACACGGGACAGGCTGCCGTCCGGTCCCGCCACCTTGATCGCGTAGGCGGACGAATCGGTGAAGGCCAGGCCGCCGCCGGGAAGCACGCCGACGCTGAACACGGGGGCGAAGGTCACCATGTAGCCCCCCGGCGGCTTCCACCCCGCGGTCACGGTATCGGCCACGATGTCCTCGCCCTCCAGCCCGTAGCGCATGACGTACCGGAATGGCGGCCGTGGAAGCGGGGTCCAATCGAGGTACTGCACTTCGCCCGTCGACACGACGGACGGGGAGCCATGATCGGCTTGCACGCCCGGAATCGAGATCAATCTGGGGCCGTCCAGCGGCATCGTCCGTTCGAACTCGCCGGTGGGACCGAACAGGACGAATGTGCGACGACCCGCGTCGTAGACCGCGATGCGGCCATCACTGCAAACCGTGAGTGCCCACGTACCGCCACCACTGAATTCGCCGGGGCCCTCGCCCACACGGCCGAACTGCCGCACCAGGTTCCCCTGAAGGTCCACGACCGTGATCTGCGCGGCCTGGCCGTCCAGGATGTGCACGTTGCCCGCTCCGTCAAATGCGACGGCTGAGACTCCGCCGAAGGTGTCCCAGTCATCCCCGTTCAGCGACCCCACGCGGTACAGCTCTTCGAAGCCGGGCTGCAGCCAGCGGTCCTCGTCCGGCAATGCGATGATCTCCTGGCCGCTCGCCAGGCCGCCCGGCAAGAGACAGGCCACGCTGGTGCGGATAATCCATGGCCACGGTGTCGACGGATGTGAGGGACCGCGCTGTCCGGTCACCGCCGAATCCTGAGTCGGGTCACGTACGGGGTTCCCGCGTCGTCCTCGCCTGCGAACAGCATGTAGTCCTCCGTGGCGTGAACCATCCCCTTGGGGGTCAGTTTGACGGTGGCCGGAACGGAAAGCCGTCCGAGGAACACGCCGTCTTCCCGCAACACGTCGATCGCCTGGCCCGCATCGACCATGGACGTCTCCGGGATCACGAACACATGGCCCGCGCCATCCACAAAGATCTCCACGATAATCGGCTTCCTGGCGGGGAGGGCCCGCAGGTGGTCCGCCACGAGTGGGGGGTTGGGCCGGCGTTCAAAGACGGCTCGAACCCAGTCGCGATCGGCCTCGTCCACCTCCGCGGGCCGCGGGCCGTCCAGCGTTGCTACAACGGTGGTGTCACCGGCAAGCGTGCGCCTGAATAGCTTGTACTCGTCGGTGTGAACGAACCAGAGACCGTCCGCACAGTCCAGGGCGAATTCCAGGGATGGCCCGAAAAAAACCGGCCGGCGCAGCCCACGGGACGGAATCTCTGCCATCTGCTGCGTGAACTCCAGTCGCGGCAGGGTGTCCTGGGTGTCCCCGTGGGGCGAGACCTGTACCGGATGGTAGTGGACCAGGTCGATGTCGGAGAAGTCTCCGCTTCTTTCTTCGTTCGGGAAGCGCATGGCCCACTCCCGGTAGGTGCCGTCAGGCCCGAAGGTGCATCGTTCCGGCGACTGGCCCTGGTTGATTCGCCGGGTCTTCACCCTCAGGAAGGTCCCGTCGGGTCCGAAGATCGAGTACCGGCGCGACATGCCGTCGGCGACCCAAACCGTGTCGCCGGGACCCACGGCCGGCCCGGCAGCGAACCGGAATTCCCCCGGCCCCTCGCCCGCTCCCCCCAGGGTCCGGAGAAGAGCACCCTCCGAGTCGAATACCTGGACCTCCTGGGAAGAGACATCGAGGACATAGATGTTGTCCCTCGAGTCCGCGGCCAGGGAACCGATCGTGCCGAAGTACCCGCCGGGCGGTCCCCACAGGCGCAGGTCCTCCTCGAGCGTCCATTCCGTGACGGTCGTCCAGGAGGAAGCGAGTGAGTTCTCGACAGCGACTTGAGCTACACCGGCGGTGGGCATCCAGGGAATGGTCAACAGTATGAGCAGCGAGCGGTGTGAAGTGTGCCACTCCGGCGGTTCCGTTGCGCCGGACGGGTAGGTTCCCAGATAGTGGCCGTAGGGAAGCGCCGTATCGACCGACGCTTCCTCCCCGCTCACGTCGTACCGCGTCACGTACAGGTGTGACGGTTCGGCCGGGTCACGCCCGCAACCGGGGTCAGATTCCGGTGTGTCGTCCATGATGCGAATCCTGTTTTCAGAGGGGCGACATGCTCCACGCCGTAGCCATCCAAGAAAACACCGTGAGAAGTGAATTGCGAGGGAGCGGGGCGCCGCTCTCACCGTCACCGGCACTGCCCGGTGGAGCTCCCAAGGAATGGTGCGTCGAGGCGGACAGGGAGTCCGGGGTTCCGGCCGGGGGAACGCCGGCGTCCTTCCCCGGTCTCGGCGAAAGCAGGGTGGCCGGCAGCGGAGGAGTTCCCGTTCGCCGCTGGGCCACCGCGCGGGCCAGGATCGCCTCTTCAACCGGTGCCGCAACACGGTTCGGTTGTAGCCTCTTAGCGCCGTGGAGCTGGAAGTTGAGTCGGTTCGCGGGATACGGCTGGCGGCGCTTCGTACGAGATCCGACGCTCCTTCGAGACGCTGCCGAGTTGCACCGGGTGTGGGGCGGTCGCTACGATTGGACGGTGCGTGGGGATTGCCAATAGCAACCGCGAGACCTGGAGGTCGACATGGCGTGCCTGTACTCCTTCTCTCATTCCCCCGGCGGGGCCGGGGCCGTTCGCCGGGCTGCGCGGCATCCACACAGGCGAAGATGGCTTCGTGGGCCACGGACCGTGCTCTGTGCCGCGGTCGTGGCGGCGGCGGCTTCGGGGTGCGAGACGATCGCCCCCGAGGTCCAGGACACCCCCATCGTCACTGCCGGGAACAGCTTCCAGCTGGTAAGGGGGGTAGCCCTAGGCCACACGTTGTACCTTGCGACGATTCCGTACAGCTTCACGAACCGAACCGGTTCGAAGGTCTACATTGACCTTGGCTGCGGCGATCGACATCACTACGTCGAAATGTACGAGAGGGGCGAATG
Organism: Longimicrobiales bacterium; assembly: GCA_965204275.1. GTDB lineage: Bacteria > Gemmatimonadota > Gemmatimonadetes > Longimicrobiales > Gaopeijiaceae > Bin94. Next base: position 1,878,244 of record CBDBEC010000001.1, on the reverse strand, counting down.
GTCCTGGTTCGTGTCTCGGATTGGATGTCTCATCGGGCCTGGTTTCCGCGCGATCGAGCCGGGCGAGGTCTACCAGGATACCCTACGCGTCGGGGGTTGCACCTCGGGCGGAAGCTGCGCGCCGCGCCTGACTCTGCCGTCCGCTTCCACCCCATTTAGGATCGTGTGGGACGCGTGGTCATCGTTGGACGAAGACCCGTACGGGAATCCGATTCCAGGGGATCCGGTTCCGTTGCAGGAGCGGGTCTCCAACCACTTCACCTTGGAGGTGGTGGAGGCATCCCACTGACGGCGTGACTCGCCGCGCAGGGCCGACCGCCGCGGGGAGTGCCCCGCTGGCCGGAGCACCCGTCTCCATCCCGGAGCACGGTGTCGACCAGACGACGGACGAGACGGGGCCGGTCACCGGTCCGAACGTCAACGGAATGGTTCGGGTACTTGCCGCGCCTCTCGGCTACGTCGCGCCACCGTCGGTCTCGAACCGCTCCACCGGTTCCTCCGGCGGCCGCGGCCGGACCTCACGCACATAGCGCTTCACCTGCCCGTATCCGCCCGGATAGCCCGCCGCCCGGACTTCCTCGAACAGCCGCACGGCACTCAGCTCCGGATACCCGGCCAAGCGCGTGTCGATGATCTCCTTGTAGGGATCAAGCTTCGAGGGGCGGCGGCGCCTCGGTCCGTACCTGACCGGCTCGTTGTCCAGCTTCCGGTCCAGCTGCCCCGACGCGATCCAGCGGTATAGCGTCCGTTCGCTCACCTTCGCCCGATGCGCGATGGCGGCCTTGCTCAGTCCCTGCTCCAGGTAGTGCCGCAGAAACACCCGCTTCTCTCTCCCGATCATTGCGTCTCCTCCGTTCAGTGGAGACGCTAATCTGCCCAATCCGCCAAGAACCCTCAGGGATCCCCTCTCCCAACATCCCAACCAGCCGTCCCCCAGCTTCCCAAACCCTGCCATTTTCGACGGCCACTTCTCTGCAATTTTGCGCGGCCGGTAAACAGAAGCTCGATGTCCTCGCACGTGAACTCCGGGAATCCGATGTGCCTCACGGGGATCCGGCAGGGGCCGCCGGGATGTCGGCCCTGCGGCGTGAAGCGGCCGCGGAGTCATGCGTTCCTCTCTCGGAACCCTCACCTCACGATAAGGAAGGTCAATCATCATGAGAACACACCCCACAGCACCCCGGCTAAAGCCCATCTGGTATCGACCCTGATCCTCGCCTTCGCACCGGTCCTTGCAGGTTGCCATGCGGACATCGTGCGGGTAAGCGAGGACGGCCCAGCTGCAAGCCAACTCCTGGCGATGGATGATCCGGAGCCATCCTGTCACTTCGGGATGGTTGATTATTGGGGATTCCTCTACATCGAACCGGATACGTCCATGGTACTGCCCGATGCGCAGGCAAATCTTAGATCTGAAGGGTGGGCCCACCCTCACGCATGACCACAACCTGATCACGTGGGAATGTAGTGGCCTCCCGTTCCCTCCGACTTTCGTTCTCACTGCTGACGACCCCGCGGACCTTGAAGGGTTTAGCTGGCAATGGTGGGGGACTCCCGAAACCCCGCTTGGTTGGCCGCGTATACTCTACCAGGGGGATCTAGGGCCGCCGTGGGTCGGGCCCTTCCCGCCATGGACAGGGGTACACTGGCGTAATCTGGCCGTGGAGCTACGCATTGGCGCTTTGATCCGTCCACTTGCTCGAGCGACACTCGGGGTGGATTACTGCAATCACCCTAGGCAGAGGGGAATCATTGAAGACCCGACGGTCCCTGTCCCTGGAACGTGTGACCCCCTTTAGTCCCGCCCGGCGGATAGTGCAACGCAGCTGAGCGCGCCTTGAATAGCTGCCTCGTGTGCGGGAGAGTTCGCCCTCCGGTTCCCAGTGACCCGGTCGCACTCGCCGCTATGAAGCCCCCCACCGGTGCCGCTCAGCGCCTTGTCTGACGCCCCATCCGCATCCGCAACCCCATTTGCACACGCCACTGCGAGGACGGCACCTCCGGGGCCCACGGCCGCAGTGCCGTGCCGATCATGCCGGGTTCCCGGGCCCGGCGAATCCCACCCAGATAGTAGACCTGCAACGGATTCGGTGCGCACGGTTCCAGGGGCCATCCTGGGCACGGGTTGTCGGGGCTGGGTCTGGGTCTATGGGCCCGCCAGATCCGAACGACCGGGTTCGAGACCTGGACGAGCCCCCAGGAGGGGTCCAGGAAGTTGAGGACGTTGATCATGTCGAGGGTAACGTCCGCGGACATCCCGAGGGCCTCGACGGTCTGCGAGACGCGCAGGTCCAGCCGGTGCGACCACGGCGTTTCGCAGGTGTTGCGGGCCAGAATACGGTTCCACTGCTCCCGGAGGCATTCTTCCTGTTCCACGAGGGTGGTCCAGAGTCTCTGCGCGACGATGCCGGTGGGGAGTTGATGGGCAAAATACGGGACGTAGACCAGGTCGTTGGCCAGCCTGGAGCTGCGGGGCCCGGGGAAGCCGTCTCCGTTCACGTCGCCCTGGTACACATACGAGTAGGGGGCCCCGGACTGTCCCACGTACATCAGGCTGATCCCGGTGCCGCCGAAGCGGGGCAGGAACCGCGACCGGGCGCTCGCCACGATCTTGTGGGGCCGGTCGAACCGTGATCTTTGGTGCGGCGGGTCGTTGGGGTGGAAGTTGATGGGGGTCGTCCCGTAGTTCGAGGTCACGTCGATCGAGAGGAGGTCCTGGAGGTCGGCGGAGCGCGTGAGCGAATAGCCGGTCCGCAGCTCCAGGACGTTGCCGAAGTCCTTGCGCAGCTCGATCGTGGCGGCGTAGGAGAAGTTGCCGTCCCGGTTGCCGACCCGCAGCACGGGACCGAACAGGTCGCTGATCCGCCCGCCGTGAAACAGCACGCCTTCGATGGTGTCGACGGGTTCTCCCCAGACATGGCGTGCGGAGGGTCCGGTGAAGCCGAAGCCGTCGGTGAACCCGAGGTCGGTCTTCTCGCCGAGGTTCCGGTTGGTGATGAAGATCTGTCTGCGCGCGATGTTGGAGATCCAGCTGGCCGACAGCACCACGCCGCCGGGCAGCCGCTGGTCGAGCGCGAACATCGTGCGCCAGTCCTGCGGGAAGCGGAAACCGGGGTCGAAGTGGTTGACGATAGGGGGCGACACGCCGGCCTCCGGGCCGCCGGCGCACTCCGTGGGCGCGGGCATGCGGGGGTTGAAGGGCGGTGCCCGGTAGCCTCTGCAGACGAGCGTGGTGAGCGCGAGCCCGTTGTTCTGAAAGGCGTTGGCCAGCCAGGCGAAGGCCGGCCGGCCCGTGAACAGTCCGGTGCCGGCCCTGAGCTGCGTGCCGTCGAAGGGCCGCCAGTTGATCCCCGCGCGGGCCGACCAGGTGGTGCGCTCGTCGGGCAGTCTCGCCACGTCGATCTCGAGTTCGCGCGCGAGCGTGGCGTTGGGCTCGGGGCGCCCCATGAAGGTCGGGATGTCCAGGCGCACCCCGGCGCGGAGCGTGAGGCGCTCGTGGGGACCCCACTCGTCCTGCGCGTAGACCGCCAGTTCCTGTACTCCGAAGGACGGGGCCGCACCCCGGCCGGTGTTCGGAATCGTGATCTCGTAGCGGTCCGGCCGGTTCAGAACGAACTCCTCGATGCTGCCGAACTCGTAGCTGCCGAGCTCGCCGGGCACGAAGCGCCGGTCGAAGGAGAACCAGGTCCCCGACGCGCCGAAGAGGAGCTGGTGGTCTCCCACGTCGTAGCTGAGGTTGTTCGAGGCCTGGAGAACCCGCTGGCCGAGTCCGTTGTTCTGCGCGAAGAACTGGGCGCCGGCCCGCACGTCGCGCGTTACGAACAGGTCGTCGACTCGCCCGTCCACCCTGACCTCGACCTCGGGGAAGCCGGACTCGGGGGTCTCGTTGTCGCTCAGGATCTGGACGTTGGCCGAGAACTCGTTCGAGAGCCGGTTGCCGTATGACGAGATGAGCCGGAAGACCGCCGAGTGGTTGCGCGAGCGGATCGCGACGGCGTTGGACGACAGCTCGTAGGCGTCGCCCGGCAGCCGGTTGGGGTCCGCGTCGTCGTCGGCCGCGGCGAAGCCGTACCGGAACATGGCGTCATGGCGTTCGCCCATCTCCCAGTCGAAGCGGGCGAATAGGTTGGCGAGCCGGTTCTCGAGGCTGAACGACGAGGCGGTGCCCGGGTCCGCCCCGTACCGGTCGAGGATCGACAGCAGGCGCTTCACCGAATCGGGGTGCAGCGACAGCCGGAGCGGATCGGCCTGGCCGACGTGGTAGCCGGTCGGGGGTTCGCGGACCCGTTCCCACTCGCCCGCGACGAAGAAGTGCGCGCGGTCGCGCCGGACCGGCCCGCTCACCGTGAAGCCCCCGCGGGCGGTGGAGAGTTCCGGGACGGTCGCGGCATCGTCGATGACCAGCTCCCCGACCAGTCCGCCGGCGCGGTGGAAGCCGAAGGCGGAGGTCTCGAGCTCGTTGGTCCCCGACTTGGTCACGGCGTTGAGCGCGCCGCCGGTGAAGCCGGACTGGCGGATGTCGAAGGGCGCGACCTCGAGCTGGAACTGCTCGACGGCATCGAGGGGGATCACGCGGCCGCCGGCCCGTCCGCCCGCGATGTTGTTCGTGGACAGCCCGAAGACGTCCTGGTTGAGGGCGCCGTCCACGTTGAGGGTGTTGAAGCGGTAGTTGCCCCCGGCCACCGACACCCCCTCCTGCGAGACGCGCACGAGGGGGGAGAGGGCGGAGAAGTCGATGAGGTTGCGGGTGATGGTGGGGAGTTCGCTCAGGACCTCCGAGGTGACCAGGGTGGCGATGCCGATCCGGCCGGGGTTGAACTCGGGGTCCTGCTCCGCCTCGACCACCAGTTCCTCGAGGTCGATGGCCTCGGGGACGAGCGTGATCTCGAGGTCGACGAACCGGCCCAGGAGGAGTTCGATGTCCTCGCGCGCGAAATCCCGGTATCCGATGTGCGCGACGGTGATCCGGTAGGGCCCGCCGGGACGCCGGCCGCGCAGCGTGAAGCGCCCGCCGGCGACGCTCAGCACCGTGCTGGTGGCGCCGCTCCCGGTGTGGGTGAGGGTGACCAGCGCGGCCTCGACGGGGGCGCCCTCGGTGTCGACGATGCGGCCGCGGAGCCCCGCCGTGGAGGCGCTCTGCGCGGAGAGGGGAAGGGGGGCGGCCGCCAGGACGGCCAGGAGAGGGGCGAGCAGCGCTGCGGGGTGAGCGGGGTGCCGGCGATTTCCCATGATGCGACTCCTGTCCTCAGCGGTGCCACGTGCTCCACGCCGTAGCCATCCAAGAAAACACCGTGAGAAGTGAATTGCGAGGAGCGGGGACCGCGTCCTCTTCCGGGCCCGCCCCGACCCGACCCAGTGTGGCAGGCGCCTCGCGGCGAAGTCCCCGAGCGGCCGGGACTCCCACCGCGGAGAAGGCCAAGCTCCCACATATGAGTCGCAGTTCCTGATGGGTGTCCTTCCCGACGGGAGTGTCGTCCACTCCGACTCGTCCGCGTACGAACTGCTGATTACCCCTCCGGGATCCCGGCAGGATGCCTCGCCTCATCCGGCGGCCCCTCCGTCCCAGGCCGGTCACGCGTGAGATGGAGGAAGCGGGAAAGCGGGTGGCGATCGGGCCGCCCGGTTTGGGGATGTTCGGGCCGAAGGCCTTCGCGCCGTGGAGCTGGAAGTTGCGTCGGTTCGCGGGATACGGCTGGCGGCGCTTCGTACGAGATCCGACGCGCCTTCGAGACGCTGCCGAGTTGCGCCCGGTGTGGGGCGGTCGGTACGATTGGACGGTGCGTGGGGATTGCCAATAGCAACCGCGAGACCTGGAGGTCGACATGGCGTATCTGTTCTCCTTCTCTCATTCCCCCGGCGGGGCCGGGGCCGTTCGCCGGGCTGCGCGGCATCCACACAGGCGAAGATGGCTTCGTGGGCCACTGACCGTGCTCTGTGCCGCGGTCGTGGCGGCGGCGGCTTCGGGGTGCGAGACGATCGCCCCCGAGGTCCAGGACACCCCCATCGTCACTGCCGGGAACAGCTTCCAGCTGGTAAGGGGGGTAGCCCGAGGCCACACGTGGTACCATGCGACGATTCCGTACAGCTTCACGAACCGAACCGGTTCGAAGGTCTACTTTGACTCTGGCTGCGGCGATCGACATCACTACGTCGAAATGTACGAGAGGGGCGAATGGTCCTGGTTCGTGTCTCGGATTGGATGTGCCATCGGGGTTGGTTTCCGCGCGATCGAGCCGGGCGAGGTCTACCAGGATACCCTGCGCGTCGGGGGTTGCACCTCGGGCGGAAGCTGCGCACCGCGCCTGACTCTGCCGTCCGCTTCCACCCCATTTAGGATCGTGTGGGACGCGTGGTCATCGTTGGACGAAGACCCGTACGGGAATCCGATTCCAGGGGATCCGGTTCCGTTGCAGGAGCGGGTCTCCAACCACTTCACCTTGGAGGTGGTGGAGGCATCCCACTGACGGCGTTCCCCGGCCTCCCCACAAGCGAGGCGTCGCCCCGGCCTTCAGCGCTGCCGACCATCTGCGGTCTTTGGGCGGAGCGGCGATGTCCGGGAGACGATTCGGGTCGAGGTGGCGCCCGGAGCGGGTCACCCGGCGGCGGAGTCCCAAGAGGGCTCACCATGAGCGATACACAGCGCTTTTGGAACGTCGTCGCGATGGCTCTCGCCGCAATCGCGCTTCACGCAGGCGACGCGGTCTCACAGCTGGTCACCGATGCCGAACCGATGGACGCCTGCGAGGTCCTCCGGCTCGGTGACGGACTCGATGTACCCGAGTGGCTCGCCTTCACTCGAGCCCCGGGCCTGATGGTGGACGCGACCGGTCGAGTTTACGTACGAGGGGGGCGGGAGGCGGCCGTCACGGTGCTCGACTCCGACGGTGGTCTCGTGCGAACCATCGGTGGCAAGGGTGAGGGGCCAGGCGAGTTCGTCGCCATCGGCGCGACGGGTTTCGTGGGTGACACGCTCTGGCTGCAGAGCTGGCCGATGCTTCACACGTCATTCTTCGATTCCACGGGCACGCATCTCAAGACCGAGGCCGACCACGGCATGCCCAGCGCCGGCCCCGGAATGTGGAGAACATCGGTCCCGCTTGCCGGGGGACAGGGATTCTACATTCCCGCCGCCGGAGATCACGACGAGGCTCGAGTGCGCCTGCCGATGACGGTGGGAAGCCGGTCGGATGCGTCGCGCGACACCGTGGCCTTCAAGTTCGACGTCACCAACATGTCGATCGCGGGTGTGGGCGTTTGGGCCTTCAGCGCGACCGTCACCCCGCCGATCCATCGGATCGATCCCGAGGGCAACGGCATCGTCATTGCCGACTGGGCGCCCGACCGGCCCGAAACCGTCACCATCCGGCGCTTCGACGAGTACGGCCGCCTGACGCGCGAGACCGCCATCTGGGCGACACTGCGCCCGATTCCGTCCAGTGTGAAGAGGGAGTTCATCGAGGAGGGCATGAAGAAGGCGAAGGGCCCGTACGAATCCGCTCGTCAAAGCGGTCAAGAGGTCCCCGGCAGCCTAAGGGCCGCGGTCGAAGAGGGGCTGCTGCTTCCCGACTACTACGCGCCCGTCCGGAGCATGCTGGTGACGCGCGCCGGGCGCATATGGCTGCGGGAAACCACCACCGAAGACATCCATGAGGGACAGTGGGTGGTTCTTGATCCCGACGGCGAAGCGGAATTCCGCGTGACGGCTCCCCATGGGGCGGTCTTCAGGGCCATCGACGGCGACAGGGTCTGGGCCACGAGAACCAACGAACTCGATGTGCCGTTCATCGTGCTGTATGAGTTGGTCCGGCCGGGCGGATGCGGCTGATGGTCCGTGGACTCGATCGTTGCAGAACGGGTCCGTGATTTCAATGGCCCTCGGTGAACTCGGTCGCGGAGTGCATCGAGCGCCACATGCCGGACTGCTACGGCCGGCCGTGGGGTTGTGACTCTGCCGGATCCGTGCCGGTCGGTATCCGGTAGAGATGGATCTCCTCGCGGTCCAGCGCGTCGCGCACGACGCCGACGACCCAGTCGGTCCCCCACCGCATGACGTCGAAGCCCGCCGGGAGCTCGACAGTGGTGACGGTCCCACTCGGGTTCACAGCGATCCACCTTCGCGCGGAGGCCGTGTCCAGCCCGAATTCGCCGACCGCCACGCCACCGTCCGTCGTCACCACGATCTTGCCGAAGCTCGCGGACGATGCGGGCCAGCGATCCGTCGCTGCGGTAGGCCCGAATCTCGTAGGTCTCGTTGCGGCCGATCGCCCCCAAGTCACCCCAAACGGTGGTGAGGGTCGTTCTCCCGAACGGATGTCTCAACGGCATGACGTGCACCAGGTTGCCCTCCATGTGGCTCTCGGAATAGTGCTCGGGACCCTGGAACTCGCCCAAGGACAGAGGTGAGGATCCGTCCGGGCTCATCATCGTGCAGGCATATTCGTTCCGCCAAAGTCCCTCGGCGCCGTACCCCCCGGTATCCCTGGTGAGCAGCGTCCCGTCCGGCAGCACACCGAGAGCGACGTGAACGACCCGAATCCGCGGCGGCGAGGGAGTCCGGACCCCACGGGCTGACGAGAGCGAGCGACTGGAATTCACCGGGTCCCTTCCCGCCGCCTCCCCGTGCGCCGAGATAGCGTCCGTTGCCGTCGAAGACCAGGAGTTCGTCGGATCGGCTGTTGGCGACCACGATCCTTCCGTCCGCGAGCCTCGTCGCGTCGCGGATCCGGTGGAACTGAAAGGCGTCCGAGGCGTCGCGGGAGCCGATTGTCAGAACCGGGTCGGCTCCGGCTACCCAATTCAACCGGGAATCGATGCCGGGTCGGCGGTTCTCCACGATCCTGACGCCAGCGCTGTCATGGACCTCGTGCGCGTGTGGCCCTTGACCTTGGGTTCACGATGCCGCTCCTCCGGTTGCCCGAGCGTGCGGTCTTCGGAGCGCGTCGATGCGAATGGCTGCCTCTCTCCCGTAGCCGGCCTCCACGAAACCCTGCCGCCTGTACTGGATCAGGCCATCCGGGTCCAGGTAGAAGGTCGTCGGGTAGCCGAGGATCTCGAAGTCCGTTGCCAGGCCCGCATCGTCGATGAGTACCGGAAAGGTGTACCCGTTTTCCGAGAGGACCTCGTTGACCGCATCGATTGAGGAGCCCCCCGAGGCGACGGTAAGGAACACGACATCGTCATCGCCGTCGTACTTCTCGACCAGCTCGACGAAGTGCGGCAACTCGGCCAGACTGTGACCGCACCAGGTGGCCCAGAACCTGAGCACGACCACCTTGCCGGTCAGATCGCGGAGCCTCCACACGGCACCGTTCCGGTCGGTGAGTACGAGATCGGGAGCGGCGCGTCCGAGACGTTCGCCGAGTGCCATGCGATCCTGCTCCGCCTGCACGACGGGGCGCCGTGCCGCGAGTCTTGTCTCGACGGCATCATTTGGCAGGCCGACGGCCGTGGCCGCCTCTTCGGCCGCCCCGCTGTAGCCGTATCCCTCGTAGGCGAGTGCATCCACCAGCTTTTCCAGCGCCTCTTCCGGCCGCCCGGACCGCAGCAGATGGCGCCCGTACTCTCCGAGTGATTCGCTACCCGGCGACTCCATGGCGATCTCCTCGAACAGTGCACCGGCCGCCTCTGTCTCCCCGAGTTGTGCCAATGCGCGGGCCTGCAGGACCCGTGCCGCGTCGATCATCTCGCCACGAACGCCTTCTCGCTCATCGCCCCGGTACGCCGGGTAGATGTATCCCGGACGATCCGCGCGGAGCCCCTCCTCCAGCTCCATCGCCGTCTCGAGAATCGCTTCGGGTTCGATTCCGTAGTGCAGGAGGTTCGATAGGGCCGAGACACTCTTTCTCCACGTTCGCCATCGCAGCACGTCCATTTCGGCATCGAACAGAGCCTGGGCGATATCGGGAGCGAGTTTGGGTCCGGGGGGCTCCGCAACGGCGGAGACCTGTGCCGCTGTCCTTGACGTGTCGCCAGCCACGGATTGCCACGCCTGCCGCTCGATCACCTGGGATCGGAACTCGATCCACCTGGCGCGGCGGCCGAGGCTCCCTGTGGTCGTCCCCTCTTCGGCGATGCGCAGCATTTCGGCAATCGACTCCTGCCGCGATGGACCGCGCAGCAGACCCTGAAAGCGGAAGTAGCGATTCCAGTGGAGCAGGTCATCCGCCAGGACTCCCCGGTCGGGGGCCGCCTCCAGGCGCGCGAGCCAGTGGTTCGTCTTCTCCTCCCTCCCGAGCAGGTTGTATCCGGCCGCCAGCCGGTACAGGACCGGTGCATCCGAGTCGGTGATCTCGTCGTGACGCGCAGCCAACTCGTCGAGGACGGCCTCCAGCGAATCTCTCAGCGGGCGGATTCGATTCTCGTCTGTGAGATTTGCGAGTGTGACTCGAGCCGCGCCAAGGTGATGGAGGAGTACCTGGTCATCGGGGCGCGACCCGCGGTGTTCCATGAGGATCGCGCGGTACGCTTCCAATTCCCCCAGATTCTGCGCTACACGCAGCGCATTCGTGTAGATCCCCGGACGACCGATCGAGTGGTGTAGCGCGTCGGGGAGAGTCTGAAGCAACTTCTCCCCGTACCTGCGGTCCGACTCGAAGGTGCCGGCCCAGCGTAGGGCAACGAGATACCCGTCCCATGCCGCGGGATCGCCGGGCTCGAGTTCCAGTACGCGCTCCCAAGCCTCTGCGGCCAGCGCGCCCAGGTTGAAGTACTGGGCAAGCCTGGCAAACCGGCGGTGTGCCCCGGCGTCGGCCGGCGCGGCCGTACGGGCCGAATCGTAGCGGGCCATGGCGCGGTCCAGGCGGACGGCCTCCATGTCCGCGGACGCATCCGTCATGAGTTCGGCGTGGGTGCGCATATCGGCGCACGCCGGCGTGAATGCGAGGGTTGTTGTCAGGAGAAGAAGATGTCGTTTCACCGCACTTCGGGTGGCAGTCTCTTCACGACCACCGTCTGGACGTCCAGATCATCTTTCTCGATGAAAGCGACCAGACCGTCCGGACCGAACGCGGCCGGAAGTTCCGTTGCGCCCGGCGCGTAGCTGCCCAGATAGCGGCCATCGGGCGCAATCAGGTCGATCGGACCGTTGCTGCCGGGCTCGTCGCCTCGGCGGCGGACCCAGATCGTGCCTTTCGCACTCGTCCGCAGGCTCCGCAGGGCGGGCAATTCGTGATGGAACTCCGTGGCCTCGATCTGGCCGCGCCGGAACTCGGCCATCGCCTTTTCCATCGGGTCCCCGCGCTCGCCCATGCCCTCCAGTTTCTCCAACTCCCGCTGGATGTAGGCGGCTCTGATGTCGTCCGTCACCGGTGCCGCGGGGAGCGGCCTCGTGAGGACACGGGACACGCTTCCGCCCAACCCCGTGACCTTGACCGCATAGGCGGACGAATCGATGAACGCCACCGCGCCGTCGGGAAGCACTCCCGCGCTGAGCGGAGGGGCGAACGCATCCGGATCTCCCGGTGGCTTCCACCCCGCCGCCACGGTGTCGACGGAGACTTCCGCGCCATCCAGGGTGTATGCCAGGACGTACCGGAGCGAGGGCTCGGCCGAGTCTTCGTCCGGACCCGGGGACGAACGAAAGTGATACACTTCGCCTGTGAGCACCACGGACCCGGGCGCGCCACCGGCCTGCAGCCCCGGAAGCCGAATCCATGTCGTGCCCCCCAGCCGGATCCGCCGCTCGAACTCGCCGTCGGGGCCGAACACGACGAAGTGGCGGCGGCCGGCGTCGAAGACGGCGATACGCCCATCGCCCAGGACGGTGAAAACAAGGGCGGGTGCGGCGTCGCCCCCGAATTCTCCGGGCCCCTCGCCCAACCGCCCAAACCGGCGCACCAGATTCCCCTGCAAATCGACGACCAGGAAGCGCGCGGCCTGGGTATCGAGCACGTACAGGTTGCCCGATCCGTCGAAGTCGACTCCGGCAACCCGGCCGAAGGTGTCCCAATCGTCGTCCTGCTCCGACCCGACCCGGTACAACTCCTCGAAATCGGCGTCGAGGAAACGGTCCTCGGCAGGCAGTTCGATCACCTCCTGTCCGGTCGAGGGGAGAGCGGTGACGGCGCATGCGACCAGGGCCATGCCTGCTCCGGTTGCGGTCCTCCTACGTCGTGACATCGGTGTTTGCTCCTGAGAAATGGGCCGCGAGCCGGGTGGACACCTCTGATCCGCGACATGACCGAGCTCACAATCCTCGGCTCGTGAGGGAAGTCCTTGGTACACCGGATTCCACGTTATCGGCACCCCCCCGCTGTCCGCCAGCCCCGTCTCTGCTCCAGGGCCTCGGTTCGGTCGGAGGCCGAAACGCGTTCTGGCAGGCGGACGCAACCCTCGCCCGATCCCGCTTGTCTGACTGAGAGCTTACTCGCACTCGGGCCCCGGTGTCGCGAAGTGAACTCCGATGGTCCCCAAGCTCCAGTTGTCTCACCTTCGAAGGGTAAGGCGCCCGACCATTCGATCAGCGGAGAGGCGGCAGGTCCATTGGAATCGTCTCACCACCGGCGGACAGTTCACCCTTCTCTCTGCGCCTCCCGGGAGTCGGACGGCACTACACGCCCGGGATCTTCGGGCTCCGTCCCCCTCTTTGCTGACCATGTCGGCACACGCTTACGTTGTCGGTCCATCCGCGGGCGACACGCGCCCGCACCCGGTCCTCCAACGCAACCGCCTCCATGAGCGAAACAGGAAACACCGGTTCATGGCCGCCACCCGCCAGCAGCCGGCGGAAGTTCGTCAAGTCCGTCGCGGCCGGTTCCGCGCTCGCAGCCGGCGTCCCCTCCCTTCTGAAGGGCGACTCGCCGCGAGTCGCCCGCCGCACCCTCACCCGCAAGCCGCTCGGCAAGCAGACCGCCCCCTCCGACCGCATCGGCCTCGCCGTCATCGGCGCGGGGGGCATGGGAATGGCCGATGTCTCCACCGCGCTTCGCATCCCCGGGGTCGAACTCGTGGCCGCGTGCGACATCTTCGACGGCCGCCTCGACGCCGCCCGCGAACGCCACGGCGAGGATCTGTTCACAACGCGGGACTATCGCGAGGTCCTCGCCCGGGACGACATCGACGCGGTCATCGTGGGCACGCCCGACCACTGGCACCAGCCCATCTCGGTCGACGCGCTCGGCGCCGGGAAGGCCGTCTACTGTGAGAAGCCGATGGTGCACGACATCGCCGAGGGGCACGACCTGATCCGCGCCCAGGACGACTCGGGCAAGGTCTTCCAGGTGGGGAGCCAGGGGATGAGTTCGCTCGGCAACGAGAAGGCCAGGGAGCTGTACGAGGCCGGCGCCATCGGCCGGCTCAACTACGCGGAGGGATTCTGGGCCCGCAACGACCCCATCGGTGCCTGGCAGTACCCCGTTCCGGCCGGCGCGTCGGAGGACACGGTCGACTGGAAGCGCTTCCTGGGCCCCGCCCCCGACCGCCCCTACGACCCGCTGCGCGTCTTCCGCTGGCGCAACTACCGCGACTACGGCACCGGGGTGGCCGGCGACCTCTTCGTGCACCTCTTCTCCAGCCTTCACTTCGTGGTGAGTTCGCGCGGGCCCACCCGGATCCAGGCGGCGGGCGGGCTGCGCTACTGGAAGGACGGGCGCGAGGTGCCCGACGTCCTGCTCGGCGTCTTCGACTACCCCGAGACCGACACGCACCCCGGGTTCAACCTGTCGCTGCGGGTCAACTTCGTGGACGGGACGTCGGGCAGCACCTACCTGCGGCTGGTGGGGAGCGAGGGCGTGATGGACGTGACCTGGACCGAGGTGGTGCTCAGGAAGAACGTGGCGGTCGACCCGATGGACGCCTTCTCGCGGGAGAAGATGGCCGAGGCGGAGGCGGACGAGGGGGGACTGCCCGCGCGGGTGAGGATGCTGCCCCCGTCCGAGGCGCGCTACCGGGTCGAGAACGGCTACCGCGGCGCCCACGTCGACCACTTCTTCAACTTCTTCCGGGCGATCCGGGGCGGTCCGCCGGTGCTGGAGGACGCCGCCTTCGGCCTGCGCGCGGCGGCTCCGGCGCTGGCCTGCAACCTGAGCTACTTCGAGGACAGGATCGTCCGCTGGGACCCCGGCACGATGAGGCTGGTCTGATGTCCGCCATACACACATACACAATACACAACAACCTATCACGGTTGCTTCACCGATTCCCCGGAATGCGGACAGCCCGTGGAAGGAATCGCCCCGGCATTGTCCACGGACTGCTGGCGCCGGCCCTGCTCCTGGCCGCCGCCTGCTCCGACGCCTCCGAGACTCCACCCTCGGCACGAGACACCCCCGCCGACCCCGCGCCCAACACCCTCACCGAGGCCGAGCGCGCCGCCGGCTGGCGCCTCCTCTTCGATGGCGAAACCACCGCCGGATGGCGCGGCTACAACCTGGAAGCGTTCCCCGACACCGGCTGGGCCGTGGCCGGCGGTACCCTGGTCGTGGGCGCGACCGCCACCGACCCGGACGTCCCGATCGGCGGCGACATCGTCACCACCGAGTCCTTCACCGACTTCGACCTGAGGTTCGAGTTCATGCTCTCGGAGGTGTCGAACAGCGGCGTCTTCTACCGGGTGATCGAGGAGGAGGGGGCCGCGATCTGGCACAACGCCCCCGAGTACCAGGTGCTGGACGACCCCGCGTACGTCGAGATGGGCACGATGGACATGAACACGCGCCTCACCGGCGACAACTACGATCTCCATGCGTCCGGCGACAAGATCCTGTACGGCCCCGGCGGGTGGAACGAGGGGCGCATCCGCGTCCTGGGCAACGTCGTGGAGCACTGGCTGAACGGGATCAAAACCGTCGAATACGTGCTCGCCTCGCCCGAATGGGAGGAGCTGGTGGCGGCGAGCAAGTTCGCCGCCCACCCCCGCTACGGCACGGCCGCCTCGGGTCCCATCGGCCTCCAGGACCACGGCCGCAAGGTGTGGTACCGCAGCATCAGGATCCGGCCGCTGGAACCCGTCTCGATCTTCAACGGCCAGGACCTCGACGGCTGGCGGGTGCACGGCACCGAGCGGTGGCACGTCGAGGACGGCGAGCTCGTGTGCGAGAGCGGGCCGGACGCCGGGTACGGCTATCTCGCCACCGAGCGGACCTGGCGTGACTTCGACCTGCGGGTCGAGTTCAGGCAGGAGGCCGACGGCAACAGCGGGGTGTTCTTCCGCTCCAGCGTGGAGGGGACGACGGTGAGCGGCTGGCAGGCGGAGGTGGCGCCGCCGGGCCTGTTCACCGGCGGGATCTACGAGTCGTACGGACGGGGCTGGCTGGTGCGGCCGGATCCCGGGCTGGACGGGGTGCTGCGCATGGGCGACTGGAACACGATGCGGGTGCGGGCCGTGGGCGACCGCGTGAGAACATGGCTGAACGGGATACCGATGGTCGATCTGGCGGACGAGAAGATCGGTGCCGCCGAAGGGTCGATCGCGCTCCAGATCCACGACGGGGGCGGGATCAGGGTGAGGTGGCGCAACATCAGGGTGTTGGATCTGGGGGGGTGAGGGGCCGAGCGGGCGGTGGAGCTGCCGATGCACCACCGCGATCCCTTCGACAGGATGCTGGTCGCGCAGGCGCAGGCGGAGGGACTGGTGCTGGTCACCCGCGACGCCCGCATACCTCTCTACGTCGTGGACACGATGCCCGCCTGACGCCGGCGGGTATGGCGGGCGCGGCAAACACCTCCGAACTTGCCCCGGCAGCACAACCCCCCCGCCCCGGAGACACGGTCATGCCCCCCCTCCCACCCCGCCTCACGCTGCTCGCGACGCTCGCCACCCTGGCCTTCGCGGCATGCCGCCACCCCGACGCCCCGCCGGCCGACCCGCGCTGGGGCGCCCTGATCAGCGAGCGTACCCACGGGACCGTCTCCAGGCGCGACAGGATCACGATCGTCTTTACCCGGGATGTCGCCGGCGAGTACCTCATCGGACGTCCCGCGACCGGCGTGCTCGTCCTCGAGCCGGAGGTGGAAGGCGCGGCGACCTTCGTCAGCTCCCGCCGGCTGGTCTTCGCACCCGCCGCCGACCTTCCCTCGGGGCAGGCGTTCCAGGTCACCCTGGCGCGGGAGGGGCTGCTGGGGCTGCCGGGGGACATCGGCGACTACCGGTTCGGCTTCGAGGTGGTCGACCAGAGCTTCGAGGTCGACGTGGCCGGGCTCGACGCGGTCTCCGGGGACGAGGACGAACTCGTCGTCACCGGAACCGTCACGACCGCCGACTTCGCGGAAGCCGGGGACGTCGAGGACATTCTGAGGGCCGAGCAGGCCGGGACGGAACTGGAGATCCGGTGGCGGCACGAGGAAGACGGCATCACCCACGACTTCGCCGTGCAGGGCGTGACCCGGGCGGAGGAGGACCAGGACGTGCGGCTGCGGTGGAACGGCAGGAGCATCGGGGTCGACTCGCGGGGCCGCCGGGACATCCGGATCCCGGCCGAGGGTGCCTTCCTGGTGACCGGCGTGCGCGCCGAGTCGGACGACCGCCAGTACGCGCTGGTCCGTTTCTCCGACCGGCTCGATCCGGACCAGAACCTGAGCGGGCTGGTGAGCCTGGGAGACGAAGGCTTCACCCTGGAGGTGGCGGGCAACACCCTCCGGGTCATCCCCGCCGACCGCGTCGTCGGACCCGTCGGCGTCGTGATCGAAGAGGGCGTTGTGAGCGCCGGGGGCAAGCGGCTCGAGGAACGCAGCGAGACCGTGGTGACGTTCGTCGACGTGAAGCCCGGCGTGCGTTTCGCGGGCCGCGGGGTAGTGCTGCCGCGGGCGGACCGGCTCACCGTGCCGATCGAGGCGGCCAACGTGCACTCGGTGCAGGTGACGGCCTTTCGCGTGTACGAATCCAACGTCGGGCAGTTCCTGCAGACCAACTCGCTCTCGGGGGGCCGGCAGCTCGAACGCACCGGGCGCACGCTGTGGAGGCGCACCATCGAGCTCCCGGCCGCTCCCGACGGCGGGTGGACCCGGTACACCCTGGACGTGAGCGATGTCGTGCGCGCCGAGGCGGGAAGCCTGGTCCGGCTGACCGTGTCGATCAACCGGGGCAACTCCACCTTCGCGTGCAGCGAGGAAGAGGACCGGATCCCCGTGCTCGAGGAGCCGTGGCCGGCCGATCTGGACGCGGGGAACGGGGGCTCCGGGAGCAGCTGGGACGCGGTCGAGGAGTCCTACAAGGGGTCCGTCGACTGGTGGGACCGGGACGACCCGTGCGTGGACGCCTACTTCCGCTGGTCCTCGCGGGCGAGCGACTCGCGCAATTTCCTGGCCTCCAACATCGGCATGACCGCGAAGCGGGACGCCCGGGGCGGCATCCTGGTCGCCACCACCGACCTCCGCACCTCCGAACCGATGCGCGGGGTGTCGGTGACGTTCGTGAACTACCAGCACCAGCCGCTCGGGACCGTGGTGACCGGAGCCGCCGGGCTGGCCCGCACGACGCTGGAGCCCGAGCCGTACTACGCCGTGGCCGTCCGGGGCGGCGAGACGGGCTACCTCAGGATGAGCCCCGGCACGGCGCTGCCCACGAGCCACTTCGAGGTGGGCGGGCAGGTCGTGACCGACGGGCTGAAGGGGACGATCTACGGGGAGCGCGGGGTGTGGCGTCCCGGCGACGACATCCACCTGACCTTCGTGCTCGACGACGCCGGCAACCCGCTGCCGGACGGCCACCCGGCCACCCTGCGACTCCTCAACCCGCTGGGCCAGGTGGTTCACACCGTCACAGACAGCGACCCCGTCGGCAACTTCTACGCCTTCACGCTCGGGACCGCCCCGGACGCGCCCACCGGCAACTGGAACGCGGCGGTCGAGGTCGGGGGCGCGCGCTTCACCACCCCGCTCAGGATCGAGACCGTCATGCCCAACCGCCTCAGGGTCGAGCTCGACCTGGGCGAGGACGGGTTCCTGCGCGGCGGCGTGGGCCACGAGGCCACGCTCTTCGGGCAGTGGCTCAGCGGCGCCGTCGCGCGCGGCCTCGACGCGGACGTGGAGGTCTCGTTCCGGCCGTCGGCCACCGCCTTCACCCGGTTCGCGGACTACGTGTTCGACGACCCCGCGCGCGAGTACGGCGGCGAACCGCTCACGATCTTCGAAGGCTCGCTCGACGACGAGGGTCTCGCCGCCTTCATCACCGAGCCGGCCCCGGCCGGCCACTCCCCCGGGATGCTCACGGCCACGTTCAGGACGCGCGTCTTCGAGCCCGGCGGCGCCTTCAGCACCAACCGGCGCAGCCTGCGCTTCTCGCCGTACCGCCGCTACGTCGGGGTCAGGGTGCCGCCGGGAGACGCGCGGCGCGGCATGCTCCTCACCGACACCGTACACACGGTCGACATCGCGACGCTCACGCAGGAGGGCGAGCCCGTGCCGGTGGATTCGGTCGACCTCACCCTCTACAAGATCGACTGGCGCTGGTGGTGGGACCGCTCGGCGGAATCGCTGGCGCGCTACACCGAGTCCGAACACGCCGCGGTGGTGGCGCGGGGACGCGTCGCCACGACCGACGGGCGCGGGACTTGGGGCTTCGCGGTCAACTACCCGGACTGGGGCCGCTACCTGTTGCGCGCGTGCGACACGGAGGGCGGACACTGCACCGGGACGACCGTGTACGTCGACTGGCCCGGGTGGGCGGGCCGCGCGCAGCCGCATTCCGGCGCCGGGGCGGCCGTCCTCACCCTCGCGGCCGACCGGACCGGCTACGAGGTGGGCGACGTGGCCGAGATCCAGCTGCCGGAGGCGAGCTCGGGCCGGGCCCTGGTGACGCTGGAGACGGGCACGCGGATCCTCGGCCGGCGGTGGGTCGCGATGGGCGGCGGGCGCTCGCGCCTCGAGGTGCCGATCACGGCCGAGATGGCTCCGAACGTCTACGTGGGCGTCAGCCTCATCCAGCCGCACGCGGGCCGCGCCAACGACCGGCCGATCCGGCTCTACGGGGTGATACCGCTCGAGGTGGAGGATCCCGCAACGGTGCTGAGGCCCCGGATCGCGGTTCCCGGCGAGTGGCGTCCCGACACCACCGTGACCGTGCGGGTGAGCGAGGCCTCCGGCCGGCCCATGACCTACACTCTGGCCGTCGTGGACGAAGGGCTCCTGGGCCTCACCGGCTTCGAGACGCCCGACCTGCACGACCGCTTCTACAGCAAGGAAGCGCTCGGGGTCGACACCTGGGACATCTTCGACGAGGTGGCCGGCGCCTACGCCGCAGAACTGGAGCGCCTGCTCGCCCTGGGCGGGGACGACGCGGTCGAGGAGATCCGGGAGCAGGAGCGGAGCCGCTTCCCGCCGGTGGTGCGCTTTCTGGGGCCGTTCACGCTGCGGCGCGGCGCGCGCGCGTCGCATGCGGTCGACCTCCCCGAGTACATCGGGCAGGTGCGGGTCATGGTCGTCGCGGGCCACGGCGGCGCCTATGGTTCGGCCTCCGAGCCGGTCTTCGTGCGGCGGCCGCTCTCGCTCCTGGCCACCGCGCCCCGGGTCGTGGGTCCCGGCGAGGAGATCACGGTGCCGGTGTCGCTCTTCGCGATGGACGACGGCATCGGGGAGGCGACCGTCACCGTAGACCCGGGCAGGCGTTTCGAGGTGGTCGGCGGCGCCAGCGAGACCGTCTCCTTCGGCGGCGCGGAAGAGCGGATGGCCCGTCTTCGGATCCGCGCCGGCGACCGGCCGGGCCAGGGTGTCCTCCGGTTCACCGCGGTGTCCGGGGAGCACACCGCTCGCTCGGAGATCGCGCTCCCCATCCGCACCCCGAACCCCGAGACGGCCAACCAGACGAGGGCGCGGATCGAGCCCGGAGAGGATTGGAGCGCCGCCGTGGAGCCGCACGGGATCCCGGGTACGAACTCCGCCGTGCTCGAGGTCACGCCGCTTCCGCCGCTCAACCTCGAGGCGCGCCTGGGATACCTGGTGCGCTACCCGCACGGATGCCTGGAACAGGTCGTCTCGGCGGTCTTCGCCCAGATGTACCTGCCGCTCCTGGTGGAGCTCGGCGCCGCCGACAGGACGGAGGTGGAGGCCAACGTGCGGGCCGGCATCGACCGGCTGCGGGGGTTCCAGGCCGCGTCCGGCGGGTTCCTGTACTGGCCCGGCGCGTTTTCCGCCGGCAACGCCCGCAACGGGTGGGTCACCAGCTACGCCGGTCATTTCCTGGTCGAGGCGGAGCGGCTCGGCTACTACGTCGACCCGGCGATGATCTCGGACTGGCGGGCCTACCAGCGGCGGCGCGCGCGTTCGTGGAGGAGCGGCGGCGAGACGCCCGCGATGGTCCAGGCGTACCGGCTCTACAGCCTCGCGCTGGCCGGCGACCATGAGATCGGCGCCATGAACCGGCTGCGGCAGTCGGCCGGACTGGGGGCCGCGGCCCGGTGGCACCTCGCGGCGGCGTATGGGCTGGCCGGCGTAGGGGAGGTCGCCGGAAGCCTGGTCCGCACGGACGACGCGGCCCCGGAGTACGCGGTGCCCGGCTGGAGCATGGGGTCTTCGCTGCGGGACCGCGGCATCCTGCTGGAAGCGCTGGCGATCCTGGACCGCGAGGCCCGGGCGGACCGGGTCGCGAGGGAGATCTCCGACGAGCTGTACTCGGACGACTGGCACGGCACCCATTCGGTGGCCTATGCGCTGCTGGCGATGGCCCGGTTCCACGGGCTCGGCGAACCGACCGGGGCGTTCACCTTCGAGCGGGGGGCGGGGGACGAGGTGACCACGGTGGTGTCTTCGTCGCCGGTGTATTCGGGGGATCTGGCGGGGATCGCTGAGAGCGGGGGGCGGGTCGAGGTGAGGAACACCTCCGATGCGCCTCTGTACGTGACCCTGGTGACGCGGGGAACGCCCGCGGCGGGGGAGGAGGAGGCCGCATCGGCGGGGTTGGCGGTCGGCGTGCTGTACACGGACCCGGACGGCGGGGTGGTCGATGTGTCCGAGCTCGAGCAGGGCACCGACCTGATGGCCAGGGTCACCGTGCGCAACGAGTCGGGCCGGGACCTGCGGGACCTGGCGCTCGAGTACCGGGCACCGTCGGGGTGGGAGATCCATGACGCGAGGATGGACGGGGACGAAGGGCCGTCGGACGACCGGATCGAGTACCAGGATGTGCGCGACGACCGGGTCCTGACGTACTTCTCGCTCGAGGACGGGAACGTGCTCGCGTTGTCGCTTCGATTCAACGCGGCCTACCTGGGCGACTACCATCTGCCGGCGGTGTCGGTGGAGGCGATGTACGACGCCTCGGTGTACGGGCGCACCACGGGGAAGGGGGTGCGGGTGGTGGAGGGCGCGGGGGGCGAAGAACGGTGACGGCGGGCGCCGCGGCCAAGGCGGCGAGACGGGCGGCCGTGCGGGCGTTCGAGGTGGCCCGCGGCGGGTTGCGGGCGTTGGTGCCGCGCGCGCGGCGGCATCCGCGGGCGGTCCGGTGCGGCGGTCTGGCGGCAGGTCTCGTCGTGGCCGCGGCCTTCGCCACCCGGCTTCCCGACCCGCTCTTCGCCCACCCGCTGTCGTCCGTCCTGGAGGCCCGCGACGGGTCGCTGCTGGGGGCACGGATCGCGGCGGACGGGCAGTGGCGCTTTCCGGCGCGCGGCCTGGTCCCGGAGAAGTTCGCGGCCGCCGTGATCGCCGCCGAGGACAAGCGTTTCCGCCGGCACCCCGGGGTCGACCCCCTCGCGCTGGCCAGGGCCGCTTGGACGAACTTCCGCGCGGGCGAGGTGGTGAGAGGCGGCAGCACCATCACGATGCAGGTGATCCGCATGGCGCGCGGCTCCCGGCCCCGCACCTACCGGGAGAAGTTCGTCGAGGCGGCGCTCGCTCTCCGCCTCGAGATCGGTACCGGCAAGGACGAGGTGCTCGCGCTGTACGCCGCCAACGCGCCGTTCGGCGGCAACGTGGTCGGGCTCGAGGCGGCGGCGTGGCGCTACTTCGGACGCGGTCCCGGTGACCTGTCCTGGGCCGAGGCGGCCATGCTGGCGATCCTGCCGAACAACCCCGGCGCGGTCCACCCGGGGAGGAGCCGCGCCGAGCTGCTGGACAGGCGGGACAGGCTGCTGCGCAGGTTGCGGGACACGGGATCGATCGACGGGGAGGAACTGGAGCTGGCCCTGTTGGAGCCGCTGCCGGACGCGCCCAAGCCGCTGCCGCAGGCCGCACAGCACCTTCTCCAGACGCTCGCGGCGGAGGCCGGGGGGGACGGGCGCCGGTACGCGAGCACGCTGGACGCGTCGCTCCAGCGGCTGGTGGGAGACATCGCCGCGCGGCAGTCGCACTCGCTGGCCTCCATGGGGATCCGCCACCTGGCCGCGCTCGTGGTCGACAACCGCACCTTCGAGGTGGTGGCCTATGTGGGCAACAGCCGGTGGGAGGTCGGCGCGGGCACGGGCCACGCGATCGACCTGATCCACCGTCCCCGCAGCACCGGGAGCATTCTCAAGCCCCTGCTCTACGCGCGGATGCTGGACGCGGGCGAGATCCTGCCCGCGACGCTGGTGCCCGATGTCCCCTCCCGGTTCAGCGGGTACATGCCCGAGAACTACGACCGCGAGTTCCGGGGCGCGGTCCCGGCCCGGGCGGTGCTGGCGCGCTCGCTCAACGTGCCCGCCGCGTGGATGCTGCGGCGGCACGGCGTGGACCGCTTCTACGACTTCCTGCGGGCGATGGGGATGACGACGCTGCACCGACCGCCCGCCGGCTACGGGCTGACGCTGGTGCTCGGGGGCGCGGAGGGTACGCTGTGGGACATCACGTCGATGTACGCGAACCTGGCGCGGATCGGGGGTGGCGGGAGGACGGCGGCAGCCGGGCGAGGAAATGCGGATCGCGCGGGCGGGGAGGGCGCCTACCGTCCGCGCATTCTGACGGACGAGCCGGCCGCGACGGACGGCGGGGCCGCGCTGAGCGTCGGGGCGGCGTGGCTGACCCTCGACGCGCTGGTCGAGGTGGTCCGTCCGGGCACGGATTCGCGGTGGCGCGTGCTCGGGAGGGGGCGGCGCGTGGGGTGGAAGACCGGCACCAGCTACGGCCACCGCGACGCCTGGGCGGTGGGAGTCACGCCGCGCTACACGGTGGGGGTGTGGGCGGGGAACGCGAACGGGGAGGGGCGGCCGGAACTGACCGGGGTCGCCGCCGCCGCTCCCGTCCTGTTCGACATCTTCAACCGGCTCGACGGGGACGCCTGGTTCCCCAGGCCGGAGGCACACCTCAAGGAGGTCCGGGTGTGCCGTACGGACGGATACCTGGCCGCGGGGGGGTGTGAAACCACCGTCACCCGGGCCCCGCGCGACAGTCACTTCGAGCGCCCCAGCCCGCACCACCGCACGGTGCACCTCGATCCGTCCAGCGGCCTGCGCGTCCATGGAATGTGCGAATCGGTCCAGACGATGTCCCACGAGACCCGGTTCACGCTGCCGCCCGGCCAGGAGGCGTTCTACCGGCGCTGGAATCCGGCCTATCGTCCCCTGCCCCCCTACCGCCCCGACTGCACGCGCAACCCGGCCGAGGCGTCGGCGGGGAGTCCGGTCGACTTTCTCTATCCGCACGACGGAACCCGTATCTACATCCCGGTCGAGCTGGGAGGCCGCAAGGGGCGGGCGATCTTCGCGGCGGCGCACCGGGACCCGGGTGCCACCCTGCACTGGCACCTCGGCGACCGCTACATCGGGTCGACCAGCGTCTTCCACGAAAAGGCGCTGGAGGTCGCGGCGGGACGGCACGTGGTGACTGTGGTGGACGTGATGGGGAACCGGGCGCGGCGGGCGTTCGAGGTGTTGGCGAGGGGCACCGGCAACGGTGATCCGGGCTGATTGTCGGCGCACGTCATGTCAACCGATCGCCGCGGCCCGCCAGAGCAGTGGGTACACCGGGGCCGGCCGGGGGATCCCGCCGGCACCCCCTTTCTCGGGCGGAAGCCCCGGGCCTCAGCTCATGCCCGTTCCTCCATTGGACAGCGCTCTCTCTTGCGCCCGGCTCTCGCAGCCGCAATATTGTCCCCGTCACCTTTTTTGGCAGCAGGAACTTCCTCAAGTCGGGTTACCTGCTGAATACAACAGCCTAACCAACGGGCTTGACGGGTACGCAACCGCCACCGGGTCGGACCGCGGCCGGCATGGTGCACGACGGAGACCAGTGGAGGAACCCGACCATTGCCGAGGCACTCCGCCTGCTGGGCATGGAGATGGAAGAAGCATGGCCGCTGGTCTACACGCATGACGTTTCCAGGCCAGCCGTCGCCATCCTGCGCCAGACGCTGGAAACTCGCCCGGAGGCGGAACTGGACGAGTTCGCCAACAAGATCGCTGACTTGATGGTGGCCAACACCACATGGACCCTCCGGTCCAACGCCGAGAGTTCGCTAATGCGAGCGACCCGCGCCGACTACAGCCACTATGGCGGGACGCCGCATCTGGGTTCGTTCGACGCGCTGGTGCGGGTATACGAGGAAGCCCCTGGGTATGGCAATCTGCAGGCAGTCTTCTCCGCAGATCCCCAAGGCCGGGGACGAGACTACGTGCTCGGCGTGCAGCGTGGCAGCGGCAAGCCGCCTCTCTGCCTTCCTCCGTCGAGCCCTGACGACGAGCCGTGGCCCGCGTTCTGCGAGGACAACATTCCCAGGTTTACCACCTGGTGCAGCGCGGGCAGTGTGCTCTACCAGGCCACCGTCAATGCTGCAATCGAGCGCCAATACGGACAGGTGGCCACGACAACTTCCCGCAATACACCTCCGCTCCCCATTGATGGATTGTCCAAGCCTGCCGCCGAATGGTGGTCTTTGTGCTGGATACCCACAGTGCCATGCGATGTTGTCGTCCCTTTCGTCGAGCCATCTGATGGAAGTGTGGTCTATCGGCGCCTCTGCCCGGATCCCAAGGAGTAGCCGCCTCGATGGCCGACATCACGACCCTCGAGGTCGCCGCTCTCGCGGTAGCGGACTCTGTGCGCGTGACCGTGGTGTCGGATTTCAATCTCTACGACGCTCACGATTTCGTCGTGCGGGTCCGGGCCCGATGAGAACTGCACGAAACATCTTCGCGGCGGCCGTCGTCGCGACGATCCCGGCCTGCACGGGAGGCGAGCCTTGCAATAACGTGATCGGGAGTCCGTATCCGCGCGAGATTCCAGACCACGACATGCTGGTCGGGGATACGATAGAGCAGTCCGTCGTGGGCCACTTCTACGTCCCGCCGGAGTGTGGGAGACGAACTACGCACCGACGCGAAAGCGTGCGGAGAACGCCGCGTACCCTAAGGGCACCGCGCCAGCCCCTGACTCTACCGTGATTTGCGCCACCTGCAACCTGCCCGCCCGGCGCCTCGCCGCTCTCGGTGCTCGGGCGGCTTTTCCGTGAAACTCTGCCCTGTTTCAGCCACCGCGGGGTGGCCACCCCAACCGGCGTGGCGATGACCGTTATCCACGGACTCCTAGGGCCACAGTCGGCGGCCGTCCACCCCGGGCTCCGCCGATCACCTTGTCGGCTCGCTGACAAGCCCCTATCCTCCCCGCATGAGCGGGAACGACCCAACGCGCGAATCCCGGCTCCGCTACCAGGCCGACGACGGCATTCCCCTGCCGCTTGCACTCGGGCTCGGGTTGCAGCTCACGGCCCTCATCGTGGCCATCCCCATCCTCATCCCGACGGCCGTCATGCGCGCGGCCGGCGCGAGCGAAGCCCATCTGACGTGGGTGGTCTTCGCGACCGTCGCGATTTGCGGGATCGCCACCGTGCTGCAAGCGTGCCGCATAGGCCGCGTCGGCGCGGGCCACGTCATCGTCATGAGCAGTTCGGCGGCGTTCATCGGGCTCGCAATCGACGCGATCGGCCGTGGCGGCGCCTCGCTGCTGGTCACACTGGTCGTCGTCGCCTCGCTCTTCCAGTTCCTGCTTTCGGCCCGGCTTGCGTTCTTCCGGCGGATCCTCACGCCGGCCGTTTCGGGAACCGTCCTCATGCTCGTCCCGGTCACGGCCATGCAGGTCATCTTCGCAATGCTGAACCAGGCGCCCGAAGGGAGTCCCGCCCACGTCGCACCCCTTACCGCGATGGCCACCGTGTTCGCCATCGTCCTGATCGCGCTCAAGTCCGGAGGGGTGCTGCGGGTGTGGGCACCCGTCATCGGCGTGGTCGCGGGCTCGGCCGTCGGTGGTTTCTTCGGGCTCTACGACTTCGAACTCGTCGCCGGCGCCTCCTGGCTGGGACTTCCGAGCATGCAGTGGCCCGGCATCGATCTCGATTTCGGTTCGGGCTTCTGGTCGCTCCTCCCGGCGTTCCTGCTGGTGACGCTGATCGTGACGTTGCGCTCGATCAGCAGTTGCGTGGCCGTTCAGAGCGTGTCGTGGCGGCGGAAGCGGGCGGTTGACTTTCGCGCGGTACAGGGGACGGTGAACGTCGACGGGATCGGCAACCTGCTCTCCGGCCTCGCGGGAACCATCCCCAGCACAGGCTACTCGATCAGCGCGGCCCTGGCCGAACTCACCGGAGTCGCAGCGCGCGGCGTGGGAATCGCCACCGGGGCGATCTTCGTCCTTCTGGCACTCTTCCCCAAGGCGCTGGCCGGGGTCCTGGCCATACCCGGCCCGGTCGTCGGAGGCTACCTCGGGGTGCTCATGGCGATGCTCTTCCTCGTGGGTATCCGGGTGCTTCTCCAGGACGGTCTCGACTACCGCAAGGGACTGATCGCCTGCATCGCGTTCTGGATCGGTATCGGCTTCGAGATGGAGATGGTCTTTCCGCAGCAGGCGGCAGCTTTCGCGGGCGGCCTGTTCTCGAACGCAATGACAACCGGCGGGCTGGCAGCCATCCTGATGACCCTGTTCCTGGAGCTGACGGAGTCCCGCCGCAGCCGGATGGACGCCTCGCTCGAGGGGTCGGCCCTGCCACGGATCCGGGAGTTTCTCCGCGCCTTCGCGGCCCGGGAGGGCTGGAGCGACGGGATGGCGCACCGTCTGGAGGCCGTCGCCGAAGAGGCATTGCTGAGTCTGGTGGAGGAGGAGGACGGGAAGGAACGCGCACCGCGCCGCCGTCTGCGCCTGGTAGCGCGACGCGACAGGGCCGGAGCCGTGCTGGAGTTCGCCGCGGCGCCGAGGGAGGACAACATCCAGGACCGGCTGGCCGTGCTGGGGGATCCGGACGACGACGTGTTCACGGGGCAGGACGTGTCCCTCCGGATGCTCCGCCACCTCGCGTCCTCCGTCCGCCACCAGCAGTACCACGATGTCGACATAGTGACCGTGCACGTGAGGGCGCCGGCGCGGGCTTCCCACGGTTGAACCGCAGCCGGGACTCCCTGCGGGGCCGGCGAACGAGCATCCGTGCGCCGGCGCGCCCGCCGGTCATCCTCCAAAGGGCAGGTTCCCGATGTCGTACCAGTCCAACGCGCGATCGGGAATGCCATCGGCATCATCCGGCCCGACCTGCCGGTCGACCAGAACGACCAGCGTCGATCCCGCGAGGTCGAACCCCCTGAGCCGGTCCCTGACCTTCACCGACCCGACGTACGCGGCATTCCGGTACACGTCCAGGTAGGACCATTCGTGCATGTCGCGCTGCGTGGCGATCCAGTAGCGGTCGGCGGCGTCGAACAGCTGCGCGCTCATCCCGAGATCATACCGCTTCGGGGTGGTGCGATACTCCTCCAGCCGCTCCTCGATGCCCATGGCCGCGGCCAGACCCCTCTGCCTGTTGAAGTCCATGTACTCTTCCTCGCGCTCTGCCACTTCCTGCTCGTCCGGGAACTCCAGGACGTACCTGGGCGCGCGCAGCACCGTGGCCTCGCCGGCTGCGCCGACGAAGACGAGATGGCCTTCGCAGGCCACGAAGACCCATCCGTCCTCCCGGTCCGCGATGCCGTAGTGGATATCCCCGCACTCGACATCCCAGGGCCCGGTCGGCGACCCCTCCTGCCGCACGACCTCCCCGGAGGCGATGTTCACGTCGAACCGGTTCATCAGCGAACCGGAACCCTCGCCGAGCATCGCGCCGATGTCCAGCGACACACCCGAGAGAACGTCTCCGAACGACGAGGAGGGCGAAAACAGCAAAGCCGGCAAGATGACATCCGACACCGGATTTCCCGATGGCTCAAAGACCGTGAAGCGGCCCAGCCGGAGGTCCACCGCTCCGAGCGTTCCCTCCTCGCCGCGCACCAGGTCAGGAGAGTCGGCAAACTCCCCGGGCCCTTCCCCCATGCGCCCGAAAACTCCCACGACGGCGCCTTCCGCGTCCACACAGCGGACCCGGACCTCGTAGGAGTCGATGACGCAGGCGGTGTGCTCGTCGGCGAGGAGTGCGACCTCCTCGCTCTCGCTCGGCGGCAGGGTGACCGTACCGGTGACCTCCGGGGCGAAGACTCCCTCGACGACGGTGTCGTCCTGACCGCAGGCGGCGGCTATCGCCAGGAGGGCGGTCGCGGTGGGGATTCGGAGTGGCGACGCGGGAATGAAGCGGCGCCGCGCGGGGGCTGGTGCGGAAGCCATGAAGTGAATTCTCCGGTGGAGGGACGCGCTGGGTTGCCGATGGGCAAGGTGGGGGGGCGGCGGGTACCGGGTCAACGGCTGCAAGGATGCGTTGCCGCTCCTGCGGGAATCCGCCAACGTTGCCGCGAAATGTTCTCTTCCACCGCCTTCCGGCCCGCATGGTGGCTCGGCAACCCGCACGCGCAGACCTTCGCGGGCAGGTACATGCGTCCCCGCGCCGCCGTCCCGCTGGAGCGGCGCCGGATCGGGACTCCGGACGGCGACTTTCTCGATCTCGACTACGCGCCCGAGCCCGCGCCGGGTGCGCCCGTCGTGGTGCTGCTGCACGGACTCGAGGGGTCGACGCGGCGGGGCTACATGTCAGGGATGTTTCATCATCTCTTCGTCCGGGGTCTTCGGGGTGTGGGGATGAACTTCCGCGGCTGCGGCGGCGAGCCCAACCGTGTCGCGCGCTTCTATCATTCCGGCGAGACGGGCGACCTGGCACATGTGGTAGCGGAGCTTCGCCGCCGTCATCGCGGGCGTCCCATCGGAGCGGCGGGATTCAGCCTCGGGGGCAACGTGCTCCTCAAGCATCTCGGGGAGCGCGGCCACGATGCGGACATCGCGGCCGCGGCGGCGGTATCGGTGCCCTACGATCTGGCGGGCTGTGCGGCGCGGCTTTCCTCGGGTCTGCCGGGACGCACGTACGGCTCCCACTTCCTGCGCGCCCTCCGGCGCAAGGTGCGTACGAAACGCCCCCTGCTCGACGGCGTCGTCGATGTCGAGAGCGCTCTGGCGGCCCGGACGCTCAGAGACTACGACGACGAGCTGACGGCGCCGTTGCACGGCTTCTCCGGCGCCGAAGACTACTACGACCGTGCCGATGTGCGCCGCCACCTCCCCAACATCCGGGTGCCGACGCTCCTCGTGCAGTCCCGTGACGATCCGTTTCTGCCGCGGGGCGCGCTCCCCGAGGCCGCGGTCACCGCCAACCCGCACATCACGGCGGCGTTCACGGACCGGGGCGGCCATCTGGGGTTCGTGGAAGGGGCCCTCCCGTGGCGCCGGCGCTTCTGGGCCGAACGGATGGCCGCGGGTTTTCTGGCGGGGCGGTTGACGCCCTGATCGCCCCCGAGAACCTGGGCATCCACGGACTGCTACGACGTGCGGTCCATCCCGTTGTCTGACCGGGAACAGGCGCTTGAGGAGGAGCCCGGCACGTGACGCGGTTGCCGGGTCGGGAGGGGGGGCAGCCACTCCGGCTCGAAGACCAGCCGGGGGACAACCACCTCCCAGCTCTCGCATCGCGCGCGGTCGCGGTACTTCGGATCCGACAGCTCGCGGGTCCATCCGACGATCGCCCGCACCTCCGCCGACCGCAGGCGCATGCCCGCCGGAAAGCGGTAGTCCTTCGCCAAACGCGCTACCGGCGTTCCCGATCTATCCTGCAGCTCCCGGTGGCCCGCAGTCGTCTCTCGCAACGTCAGAGGATCACCGGGCGCAAGCGCCGCGATCGAACGGTGGACCTGATGTCCGCGGCGCTTCCACCCGGCAAAGCTCAGGACCACATCGCAGGCCGAGTGTTTGATACAGATAGCGCGGCTACTACCGGCACTCGGCCACCGCAGACCGGAGCATATTGGTTTCCCGACACTTGGTATGGTAGAACCTCATTACGCGTGGTTTCCTGGATCATCGTCCCTCTCGATCGGTCCCACGCCGTTCACCAGTCGAGCGGCGCCAATTCCGTGCCTGGCACGTGGTTCGTCCGGTGGCGGACCTCCCCGCCATCGTCCGCGGCATCGCCAATGGAACGATGAGGCTGCGACCCCGGTACGTCCAATACCTCGGCCAGTCGGGCCAGCCTGCGATCGACATCAGTTACAGCTTCAATGAGTTAGCGGGGTCGTACCGGACTGCTGCGTACGGCCTGTGGAGCCGCCACTCGCTCGTGGGCTATGGTGCCACTGTCTTCGAGCTCGTGAAACAGGCCGGTCACGATCCGTTCGAGTTGGACGGCATCATCCGTGGCGGGCCGAACGCCTACGATGGCCTGCCGGATCTGGTGCGCAGATTCTGCACACGGTCGGAAGGCCTGAAGATCCATGGCACGATGTCCGTCGTCGAACTGATCGCTCTCCTCGCCGCCTCCAGTATCCGGATCAAGATTCAAGACGCTATCGACCCCGGCCTTGAACGCTTCAGCAAGCAGCTTCAGGCCCGTGTGGGAAGAACAAGTCGCAGCAGTTCGAGGCCGCCGTGGGGCTGCTGTTCTTCTTCCTCGGCTTCCACGTGCACCCCCTTTCGGGTCACACGAGACGGGGAGAGACGGTCGATCACCTTACTCACGCGCCCGGGTCTTCGGTTCTACTCGCGATCGAGTGTACGGTCGGGTCGCTCGACGCAGGCGGCAAGGTGGGCAAGCTCATCGATCGGTCGGAGGACCTGCGTAGCCGACTTCCCGACACCGAAGTGATTGCGGTCCTCTCGACGGCCAGACCGCGTGAGGCGCTATCCAAGGCCGAGGTGGAGAAGGCCGAGCGTGACGCTGTAGTCCTTCTAGTGTCACGTCACACATCAAACGTCGGATAGAGACGCTTGAGCCTGACGCGGGCGTCGTCCGTGGTGAACTGCCAGTCGACCTTGGCTCGGATCCGGTCTCTGGCCACCTGCCAGGCGGCGACCTCGGCGCGCAGGGTGTCGATGGAGTCGATGCGGCGGTTGAGGCACTGGCGGATCATGACGTTGAGTTCGACCTCGGCGACATTCAGCCAGCTGCCGTGCCTGGGAGTGTAGACGAACTCGAAGCGATCCCAGAGGGCCTTGGCCTCGGCGGGTTCGAAGGTCTCGTAGAGCGCGCCGGGACGGTGCGTGTTGAGGTTGTCCATCACCAGGGTGATCCGGGTGGCGCCGGGGTACCGCGCGGCGATGTCGCGCACGAAGTGGGCCCAGTCGGTCCTGGTTCTGCGCTCGGTCACCTCGGTGTGGCGCCGGCCGGCCAGTGGTTCGGTGGCCATGAACACGTTGCAGGTCCCGAGCCGCCGGTACTCGTAGTCTTCGCGGGCCGGCCGCCCCGGTGCCGCGGGGACGGGCGTGCGCGTCTCGCCGATCAGCTGGCGCGGCGTCTCGTCCATGCACACGACGGGGAAGTCCGCGTCGTAGGGACGCCGGTAGATGTCGAGCACCCGCTCCATCCCCGCCGCGAAGTCGGCGTTGCGCTGCGGCGGGATCACCCACCCGACGCGCCGCCAGGGTTTGATGGAGTTTTTCCTAGCACCCGCCGCACCGTCTCGTGCGACACGCCGTCGATGTACCCCAGCTCCACCGCCTTGTCCGCCAGAAGCCGCAGCGACCACTTCGCGCGCTCCTCGGGCGGATCGCCGCAGCTGAGCGCGACAAGGCGCGCCTCGAACTCGCCGTCCGCCTTGCGAAGGTATTTCGCACGACGACCCTGCCGGTTCCCGAGCGCCGCCTCCAGACCGTCCTCCACGAACCGCTTCTTCACGCGGTCCACCCTGCGCGCGCTGATCCGCAGCACCCCGGCGATCTCCCTGCCGGTCGTCCGCCGCTCGTTGAACTCGCCCCGGTCGCAGTTCAGCAGAACCAGCGCGTTGACCACCTTCTGCGAACGATGCGAGCCCTTGCGCGTGACCGCCGCCAACGCCTCTCGCTCCTCCGCCTCCAACTCCACCAGATACCGTTTCATGCCAGCCTCCTTGCCATCGTGGACGGGCAAGGAATCTAACACGATCCATACGACATATCACATGTGACGTGACACTAGCTCAAGAGGAACTTCAGGACCTCTGGAGCGCGGCGCAGACCGGAGAGACCAGTGTCCAAGTGCTCCACCGACTCAGACGGCAGCTTTCCCAAGTCCGATTTCGGCGAACCAGACTTCGGCGAACCAAGGGATCCGCCAAGTGATTCGTTGCGAGGCACTCTTCACCGTGGCGGCGCCTCGAAGCCGCGGCGGCCCCTCCATGGACCGGCGACGAAACCCAGACGACGGGCGATCCTCCCCGATCACCACCGCAGGCGTGATCCCCCCCAGCGCGGGAAGGCCCGCCACCCGTCTGGTCTCGGCGGTGTTCCGGTCGAATACGTTCACGCGCCGGGACCGGCCGATCTGCACGGCGACCGTGGAGTCGTCTAGAATGATCGGAACCTCCGGGCCCCCGCGAAACTCCCCCGGCCCCTCGCCCGGTCGTCCGTAGACGAGCACCAGGCGGCCGTCCCTGCCGAACCGAAGCACCCGTTCCGAGAAGATGTCGGGGATGTGGAAGGACCCGTCGAAGGGGTCGACGACCGGCGTGTACGGATTGCCGATGTACAGCGTGTCGGCCTCCGGCAGCAGAATGCTGTCGATCGGAGTCAGGGTCGGCCCCGCCGCGTCTGCGGTCACGCGTTCGCCGGGCTCGGAGCCGCAGCCTGGGATCAGAACCATCCCGGCGAACAACACGATGCGGATGCAGCGAAGCCGACCCATTCCCATCTGGCTCGTTACTCCTTCGGAGGCTTAACGACGATGGTGTCCGTGCTGATGAAGCAGCAGACCTCCGCGCCGACCGCACACTCGGTGGGGCACTTGAACTTGTCGAAGCTGAGGAGGCCGCCACTGGCCTGGGCCGAGTCCCCGAATGCGCCCCAAGCCGCCAGCAGAACCCCGATGGCGATCGCGCCGGGAATCAGATTGCGAATCTTCACTCTCATTTCATACTCTCCTCTGGTTGTGTGGCTGCGGCTCCGCGTACCACGCCATTCCACTTTCCTGCGACTCTTCAACCGTCGTCCCGTGAGCCCCGGGTTCCTGTTTGCCCTGGTTGAAATGGCCGCAGATCATCCGCCCAGGGCCTGCACCTGTGGAGCCCGCCATTGTACACATGACATGTCCTGATGGCAACCCCCAATCGGGACTGTGAACGGTTCATGACGCTTATCGCCAAACGAGCACTTGAACGACATGCTGGATGACTCATACATGTCCAGATACCCAACGAATAGTGTTCTCACCGTGACGCCTCGATCGAGGACGGTGAACCGTTGAACGAATTCCCACCAACCGGCGCCGCCGAGGAACGCCGGACTTGGCGGACTACGCCTGCTCGCGACGGCGATCCGGTCGCTGTCGCCGCCCGGGATTTCGACGAACTCCTCAAGCGACTGGCTCACAAACTGCCCGGTCGCCACAGGGAACGGGGTGGGACCCGAGAAGGCAGCCGAACACCGGCGGCTACACCACCTCGGCGAAGTGCCTGCGGACCTTGCCGTTCGATGGCCCATTGATCGACTCGCAACTGAGGAACCGCACGGTCGCCGGGACTGCTTGGACTAGACCGCCTTACGCGCCGCTTCCCGCGCTGCTGCTGACGGGGTTTCGCGAGGTCCCGCCGCTTCCCGTTTCGACCAAGTACCCAAGGCCATCGGCGGGGGAAGATCGGCTGCGCGATTCTCACTCGCCACTCGTCGAGGCTCAGACCCGGTCTCCGGCCAGGCCCGCCGCACGACTCGCCGGCTGTCGATCCAAGCACAGGACAGGACCGGTAACTCGTACCGTTCGAAACGCACGCTCGAACGCCACGCCGTCGAACGTCGAGTGGCTGACGACGTAACCGCTCAGCCGTCGGCGAAGCTCGGGCTCCAGTCGCGGCATCACGGGTTTGCCCTGCACATCCTCTTTGGCGATCCGGTGGATCTCGACGTTCACGTCAGCGAACCACGTTTCGGGGTCTACCAACGTGGTCCAATCGTCCTCGTCCTCGATCCGGCCGTCCCGGACGTGAACGATTCCGATCTGACAGAAGCCGTCGCGGCTCGGGTTAGCGGTTTCGACATCCAGTGCGGCAAACGAAGGTGCGCTGTTGCGCTTAGCCTTCGAGCCCACGATGGGCAGGTCCTAGCGGTGTTGGCGGCATTTCGGATGTTTCGCGAGGCCTGCGGATGGTGGGAGGTTCCCGGCAAGCCTGCGAATGCCCTCGGGTTGGTCACCGGCCTGCTGATGCAGTACCATACGGTGTCGTCCGTAACCCGTCAAACCGAATACCGAGATCAGTGAAATGCAGGGACGCGAGCGGCTTTATCCACGGCCTGTTAGGGAAGGAGGGCGAACCGTGGCTACCGCGACCAAGAGCTACAACCCGGGATTCCTGACGGACGAAGAACTCAGGGCGATGTTCTGCGTGAGGGTCGGCGACTGGACCGGTCGGCGAGCGAGCGTCGGGCGGACATTTGCGATCCTCGAGGAGCTGATTGCAGCCGACGATGCGGCGGCCCGCGAGAGGGACCAATGGAGCTGGAGCCTCGCATTTGCCCGCATGGCTGTTGGGGACGTAGACCGCGCTGCCGCGTTCTTTGCGGATGCAATGGCAGATTCCAGTCATCCTGTTCCCGTGCCTGCCGCTTTCAACGCGGCCATGGCGGATTGGGCGACTACCGGAATTCCTTCCAGAGACAGTATGATTCAGCCAGAAACCACGCGGTTGCCGTCGGTGGAGAACGGCAGGTAGGTTGGGCCACGGGGACTGCCGGCTACCAGGCGGCGAACGTATTCGGACGCGGGAGACACATCATGGGCAGGGCAGCAACACGGGCAATGATTCGCAGGAACGGATACGGGGCCACGATTCTGTATTCCATTGCGGCGGCCCTCGGCGCGCCCGCCGCAGGCGCCCAGCAGGTGCTTGAGATCGACACCACCACCGGGCGGGTCATCATCGACGATGAATGGCGCGCCATATACACCATGGAAGACATGCCCCTGGACCGGACCAGGGCCATTCTCTACGTCACCGACGCCGAGGAACAGGAGGAGGGGGTCATGGCATTCTCTCTCGAGACCGGGGCGTGGATCCGGACCATTCCGACCCCGGAGGGCGACGGCCCGCGCGAGCTTTCGCGGGGCATATCCGGCATGGCGCTCGGCCGTGACGGGAGGCTCTATGTTGCCGGCTTCGTGAGAGTCCTCGAGTTCGATCCACTCGGCCAGTACGTCAGCAACTGGCGCCCGCAGGTAGAGACGGTACGGGGAGTGTGCGAGTTCGACGGTCAACCGGCCATCGTGGCCAGCGGCGGCGTAGTCCGGCGAGGCCCAGATGGTAGCGATGAGGTCTTTGGCCCCGGTATCGAAACCGCAAGTGGTAACCCTCCTCGAATCACCTGCACGGAAGACGCCGCCTACGTCGTAACGAACTCTGCGGAGGGTCCCGATTCGGTGTTCGTGTACGGCCGCAACGGCGAGATGGAGAGGTTGGCGGTCCCGGCCGAACTCGCCGAGGCTTTGGACGACGATTGCAAGCTCATCGTAAACATCGCGGAGTTGCCTTGTACCGCCTGGCCCCGATATCGAAAGCCATTTCTGGACGGCCAGGGCAACCTTGTACTGATCGGCCATGACATCGAGGTCCCGGGCGCCATCATCGATCCCGAAACCGGCTGCTATGCGGTGGTGCGCAAGCCGGGAAAATCATTCGACTATGGTGCCCTGCATGTGTACCAGGACAGCGCCCTCGTTTTCCGCAACGTTGCCTGGGGAGACGATCAGGGCAGGTTCACCCTGTCCAGCACCGCCAACCGGGTCTCCCTCCACCCGCTGCGCCGGATCAGCGGCAAGCCGTGTCCGGGGATGCTGCCGTCCGTCACACTCCGCGTCCACAGCGTCACCCCGCCCGTCGTGGAGGTGTTTCCGGGCTTGCGCGAGCTGCTCTTCTCGCCGAATGGCCGGGATGTGTACTCCCGCGACCCGTTCACTCACCCCGACCGGCGCGACCCCTTCCATGACGCCTGAATCCCCCAACGTCCTGCGGACGCGCTCCTGGCGCGACGAGCACCTGAAGCGGATCTGCGGATTCGCCAACGCGCAGGGCGGTGTCCTGGAGATCCGCAAGGACGACGCGGGCGAAGTCGTCGGGATTACGGGGGTCCTTGGCCTGCTGGAGGAGATCCCGGACAAGGCGCAGTCGCTGCTCGGGATCGCGGTTGCCGTCAACCTGAAGTCGGATTCCGGCCGGGAGTACATCGAGGTCGTCGTCGCACGATGCCGTTGCTCGGGGGACCGTTGCTCCGCGTACTACACAAGAGACCGCCAGAAAACAACCAGAAGGGGGGAACTCCAGCCGGGGCCTCGCCGACCGGATCCTCGCCTTCCTGCGAAAGAACCCTTCGGCCAGCCGTCGCGAGATCGCGGAGGCACTTGCGGGCACTACCGAGGGCAGCGTCAGGTATCAGCTGGACAAGCTCAAGCAATCGAACAGGTGATCGGAATCGGCGGAATGCGCACACGAGCCGCCGCGAACTCGCCGACATGCTCAGGGCGGCGCTGGACGAGATCCGCGCCTCCGTGATGGACGCCCTCGGCCTGGAACTCGGGCTGCACGCGTGGGGCCTGCTCTTCGACGCCCTCACGGTCAGCCAGCTGAAGCAGACGCTCATCAGGAAGAAACCCCCTCTTCGGGCACGAAGTCGGAACTCAAGGGCCGCGTGATCTCCTCCGACCTGAGCCCCAGCCGCGTGCTGGGCATCCTGTCCACCGAGGAGCTGCGCAAGCTGTGCGCCTCGCTTCCGGGTGTCCCGGTGAGCGGCACCAAGGCGGAGCGAATCGGGCGGATCATCGGCTACTTCGTGAGTTCCGCGCCGAAACCCTGAGGTCGATCATCAGGCAGTCCGGTTTGCCGCGATCGGAGTTTCAGTACACTTTGTCGATCATATTGGTAATGATATGATCGCCAAATACTCTTGGTGATCATTCGTGATTGTCATGGCTCTTCCTGCCTTCCGCCACATCGAGCAGCCTGCGGAATACGAATAGCGCAGGACGCCGACCGCGTGCAGGATCAATCTTCCGTAACACCCCCGAGTCGCACAGGCGCTGCAGGATCCGACGTTCAGTAGGCGGAGACTTGTGGTAGAACCTATCTCAATAATAAAGCGGCTTGAGCAGGAGGCATAGCGCGGCCAGCTGGACGAACCCGAGGAAGTTCTCGGCGTGATACTCCCACCGGATGAGGACGCGGCGGTTCCACTGGATCCAGGCGAAGAACCGCTCCACGATCCACCGCCGCTTGTACCTGCGCAGGCGGCGTCCGTCCTGCGTCTTCGCCCGCGTCCGGTTCTTCCGGTGGGGCGCGATCATCTCGACTCCCTGCTTCCTGAGATCCCCGTCCAGCGGATCGCTGTCATACGCCTTGTCGCCGACCAGATTCTCCGGGAGGTCGTCCACGAAGACCAGATCGAGGCTCAGCTGGACGAGCCTGGCCTCGTGCCGCTGGGCCGAGTGCGTCCCGACGGACAGTGGAAGGCCGCAACGGTCCACGATCGCCATGATCTTCACGCCTTTTCCGGCCTTCGTGAGCCCCACGCCGTCCCCTCCGCCCTTGGCGCGGGCGAACGACGCGTCAATGAACGCCTCCGACCCGTCGATCACCCGGACTTCCCGGAGTTCGGACGCCAGATCCTCGAGCACGTCCGCCAGCACCTCGTCGCGGCACCACGCCTGGAATCGCCGGTGCACCGTCTTGTAGTTCGGATAGCACTGCGGCAGCATGTGCCACTGGGCCCCCGTCTTCAGAATCCAAAGCACGGCTTCCAGGACCTGCCGCGCCGGCACCGGCGGGCGTCCCCGCTGCCCCTTCGGCCGATTCTCCTCGGGGAAGTGATGCCGGATCCGGTTCCACTGGTCGTCCGTGAGCTTCAGCATGCACCAAAACTAACCCCCGACAATACCGTGCACAAGCCCCAAGGGGTTTTTGAGATAGGTTCTAGTAGACTGGCGCCACGGTTCTGCCACTCCTCAAGTGTGCGGGTTTGGGCTGATGGACACCATCGTGCCGACCTCACCGGGCCCGGAAGCTGGCGAAGTACTGTCGTCTGTCAAGGGTTTGACGATCATTTCAGAGAAAATATGACCAAGAACGAGGCTTGGGGTTCATCCGTGATCGGCAAGATCGGGTTACTCATGACCGATCACGCGGTCCCCTCTCGTCCCGGTCATCCATGGCTCCCATCACCATCACCCCCCTCGCTCCGTACCACGCTCTCGTCACCGTCCGCGTTCTCGCGGGTATCCACAGCAACCCGCGATGCGGCCTGCCACCATCCCCTTCCCTTCTTGACGACCCAGCCGTTCTCGCGCGCGATCTTCAGGGCTCCGACCACCGAGTACACCGGGTTTTCGGAAATGAACGACGTTCCGGTCTCTTGGAGGATCGTCAGGATGTCGCGCGCACGAAGCGGGCCTCCGTCATGGCGGAGGATTGCAAGGACGCGGATGGCCAGGTCCTCGGTGGTCTCCCACTCGATCTGCGGCGTTCCGTCCGTCAGTTCCTTCGGAAGTTCGACGCTGGGGAGTGGCGGGGCGCTCGCGAGCCATTCGTCGAACTCCGCCACGAGCTTCCGTGCCTCCTCTACGCGCTTGAGGTAGGCCAGGAGAGCCGGGAGGTCGGGACGGGATGTGGAGATCATTTGTTGGCTCCTTTGGGAAGAGATCAGGGACCGGGGTGCCTCACCCGTGTGGCCTGTGGAACAGCCTCTCGGGTCGGGACAGCAGGCAGTGAAGGTAGGGTCACTACCCTAATAGTGTCAAGTAAGTGATTTCACACACAAACTGATATCTACCTAGTAACGACAGTGATTTTCCAGTCAGTGCCGTCACGCCTCCTCGCTTGCTTCGCCCTCGGGAACTCGCCATCGTTCCCCTGCTCCAGGCAGCCAGATCCTTCTCACTCAACTCGATCCGATTGGACACGGAGGCGCGACCAGATGGCCGATCCAGGGAAACCTCTCGTGAAGGCCATTGCCTTGCGGGGTTTTCTGTCCTTCGGGCCTGATGTCGCAGACTTTCCCCTGGAACGCCTGAATGTCCTGATCGGGCCGAACGCGTCCGGCAAGTCCAACTTCGTTGAAGCCATGTCGGTCCTGCGGGCGGTTCCCCGGGACCTTCCCAGGCCGATCCGGCAGGGGGGCACGGTAAGAGACTGGCTCTGGAAGAGCGGCCCCGCCAGCCAGGGGACCGAGTCGGCAGCCGACACCGGTGAGCCTCCTCGGTCCGCCTGCCTGGAGTTGGTGTTCTCCGGGGGTATGGTCGCTCAAACCAAGGGCAATCCAGCGGTGCGGTACCGGCTCGTATTCGGGGTGGAAGGCGATTCCTTCGTCGTCCTCGACGAGCGGCTGGAGAATGCCCAGGCCGCCCCAGGCCGCCCAAAGCCGTTCTTCTACTTCGGGTACGAGAATGGCCGTCCGATGCTGAGCGTGAGGCATCGAGACAAGCCGAGAGAGCTTCGCAGGGAGTTCATCGACCCGGCGCAGTCCATTCTGTCGCAACGCAGGGACCCCGAGGAATACCCGGAGCTTGGCCGCCTGGCAGAGATTCTGGCACGAATCCAGATCTACCGGAGTTGGCAATTCGGTCCCGACGCAGCCGTGAGGGCCGCCTGCACCGCCGATGTTCGCACCGATCATCTCTCCGAGCAACTCGACAACCTGCCCGCACGCCTCCTGGCCCTGAAGCGGAGTCCCGTCGTCAAGCGGCGCATGGTCGCGCTGGTTCGGGAACTGGCTCCGGGTTTCGACGACTTCGAGGTAACCCCGGACGGCGGCCTGCTGACCCTTCGTCTCACGGAAGGCGACCTCTCGATTCCCGCGCGTCGCCTGTCCGATGGTACGCTCCGATACCTTTGCCTGCTGGCGATCCTCGTCGACCCCGATCCGCCACCGCTGATCGTGATCGAGGAGCCGGAACTCGGGTTGCATCCGGACATCCATCCGCAGCTGGCGGCGCTCATGGTCGAGGCGAGCCAACGCACGCAACTGATCGTGACGACCCACTCGGACATCCTGGTCGACGGGCTCTCCGAGACGCCGGAGGCGGTCGTGGTCTGCGAAAACGTCGGTGGCTCGACGCAGCTTGAGCGCCTGACCTCCGAGACGCTGGGGCCGTGGCTCGACAAGTACCGCCTCGGGGAATTGTGGCTGCGGGGAGAAATCGGCGGTACGCGGTGGTGACGGTCAGGCTCTATGTGGAGGGCGGCGGCGATTCGAAGCGACTCAAGACCCAGTGCCGGAGAGGCTTCAGGAAGTTCATCGAGAAAGCAGGCCTTCAGGGCCGTATGCCACGCATCGTGGCCTGTGGCGGCCGCCAGCGAGCGTACGACAGCTACGCGACGGCGCTCGATGCCGGAACCAGCACTCCGATGCTCCTCGTCGATGCCGAACGCCCCGTCATGGATGCGAGCGCGTGGGAGCACCTCCGCAAGAGCGATGGGTGGCCCCGACCCGGCCGCGCGCACGAGAACCACTGCCACCTGATGGTCCAGGTAATGGAATCGTGGTTCCTGGCGGACAGAGTGACCCTGAAGGCCTTCTACGGCCCGGGATTCCACGAGAAATCGCTCCCTTCGGACACGAGAATCGAGCGAATCGCAAAGGCCGATGTTCTGGACGGATTGGCGCGGGCAACGCGGAAAACGAGCTAGGGGCCGTACGACAAGGGGCCGACGAGCTTCGATATTCTCGCGGAGGTCGATCCGTCCAAGGTCGAGAGTTCAGCACGGCGCGCCAAGCGGTTTCTGGACACGCTTCGTGCCGGGAATCGGGAACATGGCAAGGCACCGCACGGCTCGCTATCTTCCCCGGCCAGCCCAACTCGGTGAGGTCCCGCAAGCGACCTCACCATCTCGAACAGGGATCGGATGGCGGCCCTTGACCTCGACCCCCAGCAACAGCACCGACGCTCGACAGTTTCACGGCGATCTCATCCAACTGCGCGGCAACCGGACCGCAAGAACCATCTGGAGGCGCGTTCCATTGGGCTACGCCGGGCGCGACTCGATCGACGAGGCCGCCTTGCAGGGAATCCTGTTCCGGCACGCGGACATCCTGCCGCTCGGTGAGATCGACCCCGCGTACCGCAACTCGGTTCCGGTCTGCATGGAACTCGGCACGCGGGCCGGATCTGCCGACGCGTTGTACCTGACTCCGACCGGCCGAATCGTTCTCGCAGAGTTCAAGCTGTGGCGGAATCCCGAGGCGCGCAGGGAAGTGGTCGGCCAGATCCTCGACTATGCCCGCGTACTCGGGTCGTGGAGCTACGACGATCTGGACCGAGAGGTCAGGAACCGAACCGGACGGTCACCTTTCGACATCGTTTCCGAAGCGTGCAGCGAGGTGGAGGAGCACATCTTCATCGATAACGTCGCCCGCCGGCTCAAACGCGGCGAGTTCCTACTTCTGATCATCGGCGACGGAATCCGCGAAGGCGTCCGAGACATCGTCGCCTATGTACAGGAACACAGCGGACTTCGCTTCAATCTTGCGCTCATCGAGGCGGCCGTCTTTCGGCGTGGCGATAGCGAAGACCTGATCATCCAGCCTCGCGTCCTGGCGCGGACCGAACTTGTGCCCCGGACGGTGCTCGTTCGCAAGACCATTCTGGAGGAGACCGACGACGATCCGCTTGAGGAGCATGAGCCATCGCCGATTGAGGACGAGAACGAGCGATTCTGGAAAGCGGTGTTGGGAGACTTCGCCTTTGACGATCCTGAACCCGAGGTGCCCCAACCTTCCAGGTACGGAAGTGTATGGGTCAAGGTCGAAGGATCGGGATTCCGCGGCTGGGCCCTCTCGTTCGGCGCGTTTCTCAACCGCAGCCAATCCGGCATGGGCATCTGCTTAAAATGGCGGGCAGGCTTCCCCGAGGAGGAAAGAGTCTTTGACGAAATCGTCGGCGCTCTGAGCAGCAATGAGGAACCGGGAAGCGGGCTGGAGGGCTGGAAGCGCTGGTCCGCTCCGAGTGGACAGCCCCGCCTGGGCTTCAGTCGCGATGTGGAGTTCGTAGACGGGACCACCATTCGCGACTTTGACGAGGCCGTCGCATGGATGCGTGAGCACTTCAATCGTCTTGTGACTGCGTTGCACCCCGAATGTCGGCGGAGGCTGCGAGTCACGGGGTGAGCCGGCTGGGTGGACGGTGGTCTGGTCGCGCGACGCGTGACAGTGATCCGCTCGGTGCCGGTTCACGGGGGTGAGCGTCGCTCGGCAAGGCCGGGTGTTGCTCGTGCTCTCCAAGTCAGCCAACTTCAGAGTCCTCGGACCGTCCCGCGGAAGGTGTTCCTCGAACACTGCGCCGAGATCCGCCGTCTGTTCGCGGGCGAGGACGTCATGCCGGTGTTCATGCGGAGTTTCCGGTGCGATGTCGCATAGAGCGTTGGACCCGCGCGCCTTCCGGCCCGCATGGTGGCTCCGCAACCCGCACGCGCAGACCTTCGCGGGAAGGTACCTGCGCCCCCGCGCCACCGTACCGCTGGAGCGGTGCCGGATCGGGACTCCGGACGGTGACTTCCTCAATCTCGACTACGCGCCGGAACCCTCGCCGGGCGCGCCCCTCGTCGTACTGCTGCACGGACTCGAGGGGTCGACGCGGCGGGGCTACATGTCCGAGATGCTCCGGCAGCTCTTCGTCCGGGGCCTTCGGGGCGTGGGGATGAACTTCCGCGGCTGCGGCGGCGAACCCAACCGCGTCGCGCGCTTCTATCATTCCGCCGAGACGGGCGACCTTGCGCATGTCGTTTCGGAGCTCCGGAGCCGTCATCCCGGGCGTCCCGTCGGAGCCGTGGGATTCAGCCTCGGGGGCAACGTGCTCCTCAAGCATCTCGGCGAGCGCGGCCACGATGCCGGAATCGCGGCCGCCGCGGCGGTGTCGGTGCCCTACGGTCTGGCGGGCTGCTCGGCGCGGCTGTCCGGCGATCTGCCGGGGCGCGCGTACGGCTCCCACTTCCTGCGCGCCCTCCGGCGCAAGGTGCTCGCCAAACGAGAGCTGCTCGAGGGAATCGTCGATGTCGAGCGAGCCCTGGCGGCGCGGACGCTCAGAGACTACGACGACGCGCTGACGGCACCGCTGCCGGTACCCGGGTAGGGAATAGGTCATCCGAGTCAGTCCAGTGGCCATCAATCCCGACGACCTCCGGAAG
Organism: Longimicrobiales bacterium; assembly: GCA_965204275.1. Taxonomy (GTDB): domain Bacteria; phylum Gemmatimonadota; class Gemmatimonadetes; order Longimicrobiales; family Gaopeijiaceae; genus Bin94. The sequence goes on along the minus strand of CBDBEC010000001.1, from coordinate 1,834,895 downwards.
CACTTATGTGACCAGCTCAGCGGGGCGGTCCGCGTGGAGCCGCGTCCCGACGGCGAGCTCATGCTCGAAGCCGACTTCGAGTTCCCGTACGGCGATCGCTACCCCATCCACCTGTCAGAGGCCCCGGGCGGCGTCCGCCTGTCCGACAAGGGCGACACCCTGATGCGGATCGGCTACGACCACGACATTGATGCCTTCCTGGCGGGAAGCCGGGGGGTTCTGATCAAGCGCATTCTGGTGGAGGAGCGAGTCGGCCGGGACGGGGGCATGTTCTACGTGGACGCGCCCATCGACGGTCTTTCGGAGGCGCTCGGTCGTTACGGTCGCGCCCTCGCCCGGATCTATGACCTCGCGCTCGACGGACGTTCGCGGGCCGGCACGGACCTCAAGGAGAGTACGGGATGCGGGGACAACTGACCGCGATCGTGAAACCGGAGGCAGGCGGGTACGTCGCGCTGTGCCCGGAGGTGGATGTCGTCAGCCAGGGAGATTCCGTCGCCGAGGCCCGGGCGAACCTCGAGGAAGCGCTGGCCCTGTTCTTCGAGACGACTCCCGACGAGGAAGTTGGGCGGCGCCTGCGGGGCGGGGCCTACGTTACCCGGGTGGAGGTCGCGGGCGGGTAAGGCGGCGCGGTCTCCGACACCCGGGCCGCCGACTATTCGCCCAGATCCGGGGCCACCTCTAACCTGCCACCGAGGAGATTCGGCAGACACTGTTTTCCGAATCGCCCGTTTCAACTGGCGGCGAGTCGGAGCCGTGGATCCGTTCCCATTTCGCCATGTCCGCGCCCCGCAAACCACCCGATACTTCCTGCGCAGGGCGGCGCCACACCCGCCAACCACCTGTTGGTCATCACTGCAACAGCCCACGCCGGAGCCCGGATTGGCCCGCAAGCACGACGAGACCTACAAGCTCATCTTCTCCCAGCGCGCGGCGGTCGAGGAAATGGTCCGCCACTTCGTGGGCGGGGATCTGGCCGACGAACTCGACTTCGACACGCTCAAGGCCCTTCCCACCGACCGCATCAGCGGCGGCCTGGTTCAGCGGCAGGCGGACCTGCTCTGGAAGATCCGTTTCCGGGGCAGCTGGCTCTACCTGCTGATTCTTCTCGAGTTCCAGTCGGAGAGCGACTACTTCATGGCCCTGCGCATTCTGACGTACATCTGCCTTACCTACGAGGAATTGCGCCGCCGGAAGGATCTGAAGGCGGGCGACAGGCTGCCACCGGTCCTGCCGGTCACGATCTACAACGGCCGGGCCCGCTGGCGGGCCGCGACCGACATCTCGAAGCTCATGGCCCCGGTGCCGCCGCCGCTGCCGCGCTATCTGCCGCGGGCGCGGTATCTTCTGCTCGACCTGCAGAGGATCGGCGAGCGGGATCCGCCGGCGACGGATCTGGTGACTTCGCTCGGGAGCATGGAGCGGGAACCCTCGCCCGAGAACCTTCGGCGGGTCATGCGCGACCTGACCGGCCGGTTTCGCGGGCCTGGCTTCGACGAGCTCCGCCGGGCGTTGTTCTCGTGGGTGGCGGGTGCCGCGGAAGCGTGGCAGATTCCCAAGGAGGAGCTGGCGAGGATACGGACGGCGACGGAGGACGAGACGATGTACGAGAGAGTCAAGGAGATGCGGGAGCAGGTTCACCGCGATGGTATCCGGAAGGGTTTGGAGCAGGGTCTGAAGCGGGGTCTGCAACAGGGGTTGCAGCGCGGACGCGCGGAAGAAGGCCGGGCGCTCGTGAGGCGTCTGGCGACGAGGAAGTTCGGAGCGCAGACCGCGAAGCAACTGTCCCGGGTCCTGGGGGACAACGCGGATCCGGAGCGGCTCGCCGATGTCGCCGACGCGATCATCGATTGCGACAGTGACGCGGAGCTGTTCGCCCGGGTGGGGATGCGCTGACCCTGTTCTTCGGGACGGCGCCCAACGCGGAAGTTGAGCGGCACCTGCAGACCGAGGATCACCAGCCGGGAGCCTCACATGGGAAACCTGACCATTCGCAACCTGGACGACGGTGTCATGGACCGGCTCAAGGCGCAGGCGAAGGCGAATCACCGCTCCCTTGAGGGTGACGTTCGCCACCTCCTGACGCGGGAGGCGTCCGAGTACCTTCGGACCGCAGAGTTCCTGGGGCGCGCGGACGCTTTGGCGGCGACCACTTCCGGCATCAAGCAGACGGACAGCGCCACTCTCATCCGGGAGGATCGCGACCGGTGAGGGTGACGGTCGATGCGAGCGCGGCCGTCAAGCTCCGTGCGGAGGATCACCGCCGGGCGCGGCGACTTGCCACCCATTCCCGAAAACGACGCGGAAGATGACCACGCCCATGCCGAATGAATCCCGGAACGTCGAGTGGAAGTCATCCTGGCGTGACGGGCACTTGAAGTGGATCTGCGGATTCGCCAACGCCCAGGGTGGCGTCCTCGATGTCGGCCGAAACGACTGCGGCGAGATCGTCGGCGTGCGCGGTGTGCGCCGTCTGCTCGAGAGACATCCCCGACAAGGTCCGGTCCCTACTCGGCATCGACGTCGATGTCGGCCTGAATTCGGAGGGCGGGCGCGAGTACCTCCGGATCGTCGTCAACGGTTTGGGAGGGGAGGGCGGCGTTTGTCGTCGCGGCCAAGCCCTGGGCGCAGGGGTCGGCAGGCATGAGGGGTGCTTTCGGGAGGAGAGGGGTCAGGGGCTCGGTCCATTTGTGGTAAACTGAAGGGTGATGAGAACGACTTCACAGGCTTCCCTCGGATTCGCGGCCCTCGCTTCCAGCGCCCTCGCCCTTGCCGCCCCACCGCCCGACGCCGCCGGACAATTCTCGTTCCATCGGGTCTACGCCGTTGTCGGAAGCCCTACCACCGCGATCCTGGCTCGCGATCTGAATGGCGACGGACGGCTCGACCTCGTGGTTTCCGGCGGCCCAAGCGTCTTCGTGTTGACCGGTCGGGGCGACGGCGGTTTCGAGGTGACGTGGTCCGGTGCCGCCGGCGAGAACCCGGTGGACCTGGCCATCGCGGATCTCGACGAGGACGGGCTTGCCGACCTCGCGGTCGCAAACCACGAGACGGACTATGTCACGCTGCTCTTCGGGATCGCCGGAGGGGCCTTCGAACACCGGGACAACTCGAGATTCCGCGTCGGCGTCTCGCCGCACCCGCACGCCGTTCGACTGCACGACATCGACTCCGATGGTCACGCCGACCTTCTGGTCGACGACCGGTCGCCCGAGTCCGTCCGGCTGTTCCGGGGTCGCGGGGATGGCACGTTCTCGGGGGCAACGTCGATCGACGTCGGCGGCGACCCGTACAGGGGCATGAGTCTGGCCGATGTGACGGGTGACGGGCTTGCGGACCTGATCACGCCGAATCCCGACCACGTGGCCGTCCTTGTCGCCGGGGACGACGGCGCCTTTCGGCCGCGGGCGACCCTGCCGGTGGCCTTCGGCCCGTTCTCGGTCGTCGCGGCGGATCTGAATGGCGACGGTCGTCGGGATGTGGCGGCCGCGTCCGGAGAAGGCGCGGGTTCGCTGGCGACCTGGCACGGGCTTGCCGACGGGTCGTTTCGCGACGCCGGCCGATACGAGATCGCGAGCGGTCCGACGAAGAGCGCGGCGGCGGATCTGAACGGAGACGGCAGCGTCGAGGTGCTGGTCGCGAGCTACGTGGGTGGGGAGGTCGCCGTGCTGGTTGGGGGGGACGTGCCGGTGCTGCAGCGGATCGAGATTGGGGGGAACCCTTACGGCGTGGCGACGGGTGACTTTGATGGGGATGGGCGGGTGGATTTCGCGGTGGCCAACGACGGGGCGGATTGGATCAGTGTGTTCTTGACGAGGTAGCGGGGTTTCAAGCGCTCAACTTCCTTGAGTCGCCAATCGACCAGAGTCGGAGTTCTTCGGTCATCGTTCGGGCACATCGATTGTCCAGTGCTAGCGGTTCCTGGCTGACCGACTACAGTGCTGGCTAAGCCTCTTCAGACGGTGGCGTGTATCGTACGGGCACCGTTACCATGTAGGCGGAGTTTGGCCCCCGGTACCCTTGCAAGCGAATCGTAAACTCGCCTTCGGCCAGCTGTCGCTGGGCTACCGTCTCCGAAATCTGCGGAAAGACACTGCGAACCCGCTCCATCAGTCCGTTCTCCGGTTCCTTCCACGCTATGACGTGCAGAGTCTTTCCTGGCCGGAGGGGTATTCTGCCGAGCACAAAATGAGGTACATGACCTCGCATTTTCCTGCCGGAATCCACGATGAAAAAGGCAACGACCACGGTCATCTCCTTGTGCCCAACGATCACCAGTTCATCCTTGGTCACCGTGCCGAAGTCCAGAGGAATGCCAGCACCCCAGGGTGGGAATACGAGACTGAACGTCGGCATGGCTTCTGAGTCGAACTCGGGTTCCTTCCAGATATTGCCAAATCGAGTGCCCGCGCCTAGCTGTCCTGCCGTCTCGACCGGCATGGAAATGTGCTGCCTTCCTGAGGCGTGCAGGCTGACTTTCTCAGCGTTCGGAGTGTCACGACAATACACATACGCATCCCCTTTCTTGTTGACTTTGACACCCCACCGATTCGCCAGCGATCCATCGCTTCCCAGCACCGAGAAGTTGATGGGGGCCATTGTAAGGGGAAACTCGAAATCCTTCTTGTCTCGAGAAAGCGACAGGACCTGTATTAAGTCGGACTCCAAGTCTATCTGTCCGAGAGTCTCCCGAACCGCCGCCCGCAACTCAGCCTTGCGAAAACGCTCACGAATGTCTGCAGCCACTTCTTCGATTTCCCTTGGAGCGCGCACTGTCTTCCCAGCGTACATGTGAAGAGCGACGATAAGGGGCCGCAGGCTGGCGGCCTTCGTAGTGTCGGCGGTGAGGACGGCCAGCAGATCCTCGGGCCGTGTTCCGGCCGCAACCAGGCCCGACACCAGACGCACCGCTTCCTGCATCGTCACTTCGTCATCGGCGATGAACGCGTTGTAGGCCGTCTGAAGTGCGCCCACAGACGCTTGGTAGTCCTTCTGGACTGCAAATGCCAGAGCCCTCGCACCCTGCGCGCGCCAGCTCAGCCACTCGGCCCAAGGTGCCTCAGTCGGCTCTTCGCCGTCACTCGCCAACGATTGCGCCACACTTTCCAAGCTCTGGATACTGACAAGGGCCTCGTCGGCAAGACCAACCTCCGCCTGGGCCATCCCCTTCCAGCTGAGGGCAACGGCCACATGCTCGCGGAGATCGCGGGACTTGGAGGAATCGAAGCGCTCGATCACGGCATCGTAGCTGGCGATCTCTGCTTCGAGGTCGCCGATGCGACGGCATGCGATGCCCTTGCTCATGATCGCCGAGACAACCTGCTCCTGAACTTCGAGGCGCTCGCTGCCGTCGAACCGATGCGCCACTTCTTCATAGTCACGGATCGCGCCTGGATCATCGCCGAGATGTGCCTTGGTGCATCCCCGTGTGGCAAGTGTTTCCGCGATCACGGCGTCGAACGGTGGATGCTCCCAGGAGCCGAATCTGCGAATCAGATCGTCGCAGGTCGCGATCGCGGCCCTGAATTCGCCAAGCTCAAGTTGCGCCGACGCCCGCGTCACCAGTGTCGGTGCGGTCCAAGCCAGAATCGTGGTGTTGGAACTGCTGACGAGAGGGAGTACACGGTCGGACACCGAGAGAACAGCGTGTGGATTCCCCAGGTGCGTGTGTGCGGACACCAGGAGGTACGTCGCCCAGGCAACACGCAAGTCCGCCATGGACTCAGGGACGTCAAGCCAACCGGACGCGGTGTAGTCCTCGACGAGACTGACGACCCTGTCGAACCGATCCTCCGCAAGCGCGGCTTCAACTTCATACCGCAGGCGCTGAGTGGCGATGGTCTCGGCACGGGCATTCGCCGCCTCTGAGACCTGCTGGATGACGCTCCAGTTCTTGTCGTCGACAGCGCAGTCGACGAGGGTGGGCCTGGCCGCGAGCGCCCGGCGGATCCCGCGGCGAAGCGCCTCCGACTTGGCCGCCTCCATCGACAGCGGGGCGTAGAACTTCAACAGATCGTCAATGTCGTAACGCGCCACCATGAACCGGATCAGGTTCTCGACGACAGCCGCCTCATCGCGCTCACGCCGCAGCTTGTAGTACATGCTGTACAGTGGCTCGGCAGCCGCATACAACCGCTTCCGGTCGCGGCCCTGCCGGACGACGGCACCGCGCTCGACCAGCCGCCCCAACATGGTCGAGGCCACGCGGATGTCCACACGGGCCCGTGCCGCAATCTCGCTCGCCGAAGACGGCTGCCAGAGGTCGATCACGGCCACGTACACGCGCCGCTCGGTCTTGGCGAGAACCTCCAGATGGCCCCGAAAGTACTCTGTGTGCTCATCAATCAGCGTCACCAGTTCGGACATCAGCCGACGGAGGGACCGATGCCGGGCAAACTCGGCCGTCATCACCAGCAGGCGAGGGTTGCCGCCGGTTAGAATCTCGAGTGGCCTGACTTCGCGCGGGGTAGCCGGCCTCCCGCTCACGATCTTCCACAGCCGGCTGCAGTCCTCGGTGTCCAGCGGCTCCAGCGCGACGATGCGGAACATCTCGAAGAAGGGCTCGTCCGCTTCGTCCAACGCGCGGAACCGGCTGGTGGCGGATGACAGCAGAATGATCTGAGGCTCCGTCTGCAACACTTCGCGGAGTTGCCAGCCGAAATCGTCGTAGGCATCCCTGCATAGCGACTGCATGTTCTCGACGATGAGAACGAGTCGTCTCGCCAGCCGGTCCGCGGCTCCCAGCACGGCGGCGCGGGCCTGCGTTTCGGTGATCTGTTCGCGCCAGCGAAGCGACAGCGCGGCTCGGGTGTGGAGCAGTTCCCGGGCAAGCTCGGGGTCGTGCTCATCGACTTCGTTGGCCAGGTGGAACATCGTCTCGAGCCAGAAGTCGGTGAGACTGAAGATCTCCTGGCTCTCTTCCATGAACCGCACCGGCAGCAGCGATCCGGCGAGGTGCCGGTTACTGCGAAGTTCGGCGGCGATCCGGGCGAGGAGCATGGTCTTCCCACGTCCTCGAGGACCGACTACCAGAATGTGTTGGCAGGAGGGCGACGCGATGTTGTTCCGCAGCTCCTTCAGCAGAAGACGCAGCTCGTGACCGCGGACCACGAACTGTTCCTTGATCTCATCATCCGACTGGAGCAGCCCGGGGTTGAACTTGCGGATGGTGGGGCCGGTTTGGTCGTTCATCGGTCGTCAGCTCGTGCTGGTGAGGCCGGGGCACCGACTCTCAAGTGGTACGTGGTGATTCCGAAAGCGGGCCGCCCACCAGTCCCGAAGCAGCCGGGACGGGAATCGGTGCCCGTTTTCCTCCTCATCGATGTACCCATCGTGCACCAGGACCTCGATCGCGTCGGCTACCCGCCCTCGGACATCGGTCACCAGCGCGCCGTAGAGATGCTCAAGGCAGCGCCGGGCGTGGGGTGTGAGCAGCCCTTCGGTCGCGGCTTCCGCGAGAATCTCCATGGCGATGGAGAAGGTCTCGTCGTCCAGACCATCCTTGAGGCGTGTCTCGTAGTGAACGAGGTCGTTCTGTCCAAAGGGTCCCAACAGCCCGGTCCGGTAGACGTGCTGCACATCCGTGACGGTCACCGTGCCTGTACCTCTGAGGGTGGCAAAGTCCCGAATCCGCGCGAAGAAGGACTGCACGTGGTGCGGAATACCGAGCCCCAGAGCATCGTACACTGCGTCTGCCACTCCCTCTTCGACCTGCAATCCCTCGCCCGCGGCGAGGCGCCTGAAGCACTCCACGCTCGTTTTCCGGTCCCAGGGCCGCAGGCGAATGGGGTAGAAGTGATTGATCCGGTCCGGGATCCCGAGGCGATGGACGAGGGGCTGGAGCCCGATGCTGCCCGAGACGATGAAGACGGGCCCCTGGTCTCCCAACGATTGGATCGCGCCGCGGAGCCAACTCAGGAACTCGTCCACGCGCCTTGCATCGCCGTCGTCGTGGAACATGCGTTTGAGGAAGATGGGCAGCTCGTCGATCACCAGGAGCACCGGCGCGTCGTGGTCAGCGCACCGTTGAAGCAGTTTCTCGCCGAGCCGTCGCCAGTTGCCCGCGTTCAGTCCGGCCCGGATCTTCGCGCGGAACCCGTGGGCACCGACTTCCTCGATGTTCCCGGTGAACCATTCCCTCGCTCCGCTACCAAGGCGGGACGCGATGGAACGGATGGGATATGTCTCCCTTCGCAATGGTCGCCACAGCGTCCTCGGGGCAGGTGGAACCTTCGACATCCGCGAACAGGAAGATCCACCCCTCGCCCTCCAAGCGCCGTCCCAGCTCTCTGGCGATGCTGGTCTTGCCCATCCTTCGCTGTCCGGTCAACAGCAGATGGTTGCGATCCCGGACGTGGGATTCCAGAACCCGGAGTTCGCCCTCCCGGTCGAAGAAGTCCTCGCCGCTTACCCAGCGGCCGGCGGTTGGTCTCATGGCTTTCCTTGGTTGTGGGGGTGGTTCGCGATCCTGAAAGAGAATACACAACGGTTTGGTTGTCAACGGTACTGTTGTGTAATGTCCGGGCGAGGACGGCGGCTTTCGGCCGCGAGCGACCCTGCCGGCGCCCTTCGGCCCGTTCTCGGTCGTCGCGGCGGATCCGAATGGTGACGGTCGCCGGGATGTGGCGACCGCGTCTGGAGAAGGCTCGGGTTCGCCGGCGATCTGGTACGGGCTTGCCGACGGGTCGTTTCGCGCCGCCGGTCGGTACGAGATCGCGAGGGGACCGAGGAAGAGCACACCGAGACCCCGGCGCCTCCTCCCGCGCCGCTAACCCTCTCGCGCGAGCCGGGCGCTCACCAGGCGATTCATGCTGACGCCCTGCTCGGCCGCCCGAATGGCCAGCGCGCGGTGCACTTCCGGCGGCACCCGAACCATGAACTTCCCGCTGTAGGACCGGTCTCCAAACGGTTCCGGAATCGGCTCGCCATTGGTCCGCATGTCGGACACGCTGCCGGACACGAGGCTCCGAATGCCCGCCAGTGCGTCTTCCGGAGCAGGTGCCAGCCAGCTCAGCGACGGAAACTCGGCACAGAGGCCCACATGCTCCCCGTCTTCAGCCGACCACGTGATCCGGTAGGTATAGTGGTCGCTCACCGTATTCCCTCCAGTTTCTCGACCGCCCGGATGACCTGGCGGATCTGGTATGCCTTGGCCATCCCCTTGACGCTCTGAATGTTGACACGCGGATCTCCCGGCCACGGCGTGCGGTAGACGCGGTGGCTGCCACTCCGCTGGCGTGGCTCTCCGAAACATGCATCGCATACCCTCGCCAGGTCCTTGAATCGGACTCCCTTCGGGTTCCTCCGGAAGTCGTCGAGGGCTGCGAGCACGGCCCGTTGCTTCATAATAGCACTATTGATACCAGCGTCCAAGCGAGGGGAGGGGGGCGAGGGAGGACGTTTCGCCGGTCGATGAAGACGGTCTTGAAGCCGGTGCATACGACCGAGTCCCACTCCGTACTGCGACCCGCCCCGGGTACGAGGGGCGGCGGTATCGGCCGGATGTGGCCTGAGTCGGCGGCCCCGCGGGGATTCGCCTGCGGGAAACAGCTCAATCGAGATGCGGGTGCTTGGGGTTGACAAAACGCACACATTGGATGCTGATTGGGATATGGTACACGACTTTGACTGGGACGAGGAGAAGAATCGTCGACTCATCGAGCAGCGAGGAATCTCTTTCGAGCGAGTCATCGCCGCCATCGAGCGGGACGGTCTGGTCGACGTGCTGGAACATCCCAACCAGGAGCGATATGCGGGCCAGATGATCTACGTGGTCGACATCGAACAGTACGTCTACCTGGTACCTTTCGTACCCGGCGCGGACGGCACGCGGTTCCTGAAGACGATCATTCCCAGCCGGAAGGCGACGCGGGGCTATCGGAGAGGCAGGTCATCGTGAGCGACCGACTGAACGCAGAAGAACGCGAAATACTGGAGCAGTTCGAGCGAGACGAACTGCCGCGCGCATCGGGGGCGGACCGCGAGATGACGATCGCGCCTGAAGCTGCCCGGAACACCTTCAAGAAGACCCGGCGGGTGAATCTGCGGGTGACGGAGCGCGATTTCAATCGGGCTCACGCGCGCGCCCGGGAGGAGGGCATTCCGTATCAGACGCTGCTGTCAAGCGTCATCCACAAGTATCTGTCGGGTCGGCTGACGGAGAAGAGTTGAGCGGCAGCCATGTGGTCATGCAGAAAGCCGCGCCGAGGGGCACCATCACAGTCCCAGTGCCGAACCACCGTGAAGTGCGCGCCGGCACCTTGAGGTCGACCATCCGGCAAACCGGCAGACACTGTGTTCCGAACTGCCCGTTTCGACTGGCGGGGAGTCTGCGATGACAAGAACGACGCCGTCGTCGAGGTGACGCTGCCCGAGGACGCCAACACCTACGCGGCGAAGTACGGCTACGCCTGAGTCATGACCGCTTCCAGCCGGGAATGCAACTCGTCGGTTCTGCACGACTGTGCGATCCGCCGAATCACGCTGAGGGCGATCGTCTTCTGGTCTGGAAGATCACGCTCCCGAACTACGTAGAATTGCCAACTCATCGGTTCTCGCTGGTCCGCGGACTTCCCCACCTCCTGATGCCACGCGAATACGTACACGTCGGCGTGTCGCCCCGGCGACGATCTCCACCTGCCTGATCGATCCCAATATCCGGAGCGCGCCCGAATGTCGAAGCGGGGCCGGCTACTCGCTCGCCGATGACTCCACGCTTGAGCCGCCGCCGACTGCTTGACCTCCATTCGCCACCCCGATTCGTGCTCGAAGTCCCACGAGTCCCACGACGTGGTTCGCTTCCAGCCGGCATCAAGGAGAGCGACGGCAACGATCGCCTCGACGTATTCGGAGCGGTGCACATTGTTCATGATCGGTGTCCGGTAGGCTCTCGTGGCTTCGCGGACCACATCCGAAGTGGCCGCAGCCGGGATCCGTTCTTCCAGAGCGCGGACGACTGCTTCCGGATCGCGGTCGATTACCGTCAGCAGGACCCGGGCCGCACGGTCCGGGACGCGTCGTCCCTGTTCCCAATCCTGGACAGCCCGGGCATCGAGCCCGAACCGATCCGCGAATTTCCGGCGGCTCAACTTCATGCGTTTGCGCAGAGCCACTATGTGCTCCGCGGCGGGATCGTCGACGATACGGCTTGGAAGTACCGCTTCGCCTCGCACATGGGCGAGTACTTCGGCAAGAGCGGCTTCCAGCTCACGTCCCAGGTCGGTTCGGGTCGTCATCGGTCCGTTTCCTCCTTCTTGATCGCAGCCATGAGTCGTGAGAGCGCCTTCCTGTCCGCCGGGCTGAGGTCTTCCCGATCCGCCTTCGCGTATGCGGTCAGCAGATAGATTGCGTCAGGACTCGCGTGACGGAAGTACACCGTGCAATATGCGGCAGTGCCGCACTACGGGCAAGACTGGTCTGTTCGGATGCGCGGAACGGAATTGAAATGGTCCGCCACTTCGTGGGCGGGGATCTGGCCCACGAACTCGACCTCGACACGCTCGAGGCCCTTCCCACCGACCGCATCAGCGGCGGCCTCGTTCAGCGACAGGCCGACCTGCTCTGGAAGATCCGTTTCCGGGGTGATTGGCTCTACCTGCTGATTCTTCTCGAGTTCCAGTCGGGCCGGGCTTCGACGAGCTCCGCCGGGCGTTGTTCTCGTGGGTGGCGGGTGCCGCGGAAGCGTGGCAGATTCCGAAAGAGGAGCTGGCGAGGATACGGACGGCGACGGAGGACGAGAGACGATGTACGAGAGCGTCAAGGAGATGCGGGAGCAGGTTCACCGCGATGGTATCGAGAAGGGTCTGCGGCAGGGACTGGAGCAGGGTTTGGAGCGGGGGCTGGACCAGGGTCTGAAGCGGGGTCTGGAGTTGTTCGCACGGGTGGGGATGTAGGGGCGAACTGGACGGAACGGGAGGCCGTGAGGTTCTGGCGGGCGATTCGACGGGTGAGGTGGCCGCGGCGAAATCGGTCCGCCGTGCAGGATCCCGGACGGGTCGCGTCCCGGATGGCGACGCCATGCCGCGACGCGATGTCGGCCAGAAGCAGGGACCGCAGCGGCCAGGACTTGACTGGATATGTCAAATGACTACCTTGGCAATACCTCATGAGCAATGGTGGAGACATCTAGGAGTCTGGAGCATGTCATATGAACAGTCATCGTCATGAAACCACTGGAAGGAACGAACTGGCCCGACGAGCATGTCGGGATACGACATCAGCTGATTCGCCTGATTCGTGCCCGCCGCCTGAGGTATGGCGCGCCTCCCAAGCGTCCGGCCCGGATACGGTACCATCAGGTCGTGAACCCGGAGTCGGGGTTGCCACTGACAAGACTAGGAATGTGGCATGTCATCGATCAGGCCCTCGAAAGCGGGGTTCCGCTGGTGCCCGTTACTCTGCGCCAGCCACCAGACGAGCGAGGCTGGACATTCAAGTTTCGGCTGGCACCGTCGCAGCCCCTCGTCTACGTCAAGCTACAGATCATCGGATCACATGTCGTCTTACGCAGCTTTCACTACTCGGAGGAGCCTGACCGCCATGCCTAGAGTCGCATCCCCCCCCACCGTCCTCCGCGAGCTCGACGGACCCGACACCTGCGACATGTGCGGGACCCCGGGCCTCAGGACCGAGCTCGTTCGGGACCCGTTCATTTACGGCGCGGGCGACGAAGGCGTCGAGCTGGTCGTGGACATCCCGGTCCGGAACTGCTCTTCCTGCGGACCCTACACGGATGACCAGGCCGAAGACCTCCGCCACGACGAGGTATGCCGGCACCTGGGCGTTCTCACGCCAACCGAGATTCGGGATCTGCGGGCGAAGTATGATCTCTCGCGAGCGGAGTTGGCGAGGATCACCGGACTCGGCGAGTCGTCGATCGCCCGCTGGGAGAGGCGCGACATCATCCAGAACGTGGCCAACGACCGCCACCTGAGACTGCTTCGGGATCCGGCCATCTTCCTGCGGGCGAAGTCGCTCGCGAGCCCCGAGCCGGTCCGCGCGGAGGCGGACGAATTACCACCCGACCTTGCAGCCCGGCTGCGCGACTCCGGCGCGCACTTCACCCTGCAGCCCGCGGCGGCCTGATGTACGTCGTCACCTTCTACTCCTTCAAGGGAGGCGTCGGTCGGACCCTGGCCCTCGTGAACGTGGCGTACGAGATCGCTAACTCCGGCCAGCGCGTCCTGGTGGTGGACTTCGATCTGGAGGCGCCGGCGATCCGCCCGGACCGATGGAAGCCAAGCGCGAACGACGACGAGACCGACCAGGTCGGTCGAGGTCCGACGGACCCGGGAGTGGTCGAGTTCGTCACCCGCTACCTGGAGACCATGCGGGTCCCGCCCGTCGGCGACTACATCGTCGACGCCACCCCGGAAGGCTGCCGGGGCCACCTCGCCGTGATGTCGGCCGGCGCGGTCGACGGCACCTACGGACAACGGCTCAACGCCATCGACTGGAGCCTTCTCTACGCTGCCCGCGACGGCTACGTCATGTTCGAGGACGTCAGGGCCCAGTGGAGGGCCGCCGGCTACGACTACGTCCTGCTCGATTCGCGCACGGGCTTCACCGACGTCGGCGGAATCTGCACGCGGCACCTGCCGGACGCCGTGGTCTCACTCTTCCGCCCCGACGACCAGAGCCTTGGCGGCACGACGCAGATGGCCGAGGCCATTCGCGGCGAAGTCCCGACGCCCAGGCGTGCCGACGACATCGAGCAGCACTTCGTGATGGCCGGGATCCCCGACGCCGATGATGAGCACGGCCATCTGGAGCGGAGGAGGAGGGTCTTTGTGGACCGGCTCGGGATTCCCCGCCACGACAGGCTCACGGAGATCAGGCACTACTCCAGCATGGACCTCCTCACGCAGCCGATCTACACAATGGTACGGCGGGGGACGAGGCTTGCGAAATCGTACCTGGCGCTCACGCGGAGGATTCGGGCCAGGAACGTCGGCGACCGCGGCGGCGTGCTGGACGGCCTTCGGGGCCGGCACCTTCCGGCCGGTGGACGCCATACCGACTACCTTGGCCGCGTCGGTAAGCGCTACAGTGATGATTCCGAGGTCCTCGCGATGGTGGCCGAGGCCTACGAGCGCGAGGGTGATGTCCTTGAGGCGGTACGGCTGCTGGACAAGGCGTCCCGGATCGGACAATTGACTCTTGGGCAGCTTCACAGCTTGGCTCGCGGCCGACATCTGACCGGTGACCCGGAGGGTGCCCTGGAGGCACTGAGATCCTTCTTCGATGGTGCCGCAGAGCCAAGCGGGGAAACACCGCGTGCGCTCGTGCTTGCGGCACTCGGCCTTCTTCAGCTGCTTAGGGAAGAAGATGTCGGCGGCATAGTTGCGGACAGCCCGGTCTTAGCCGGGGCTCCACCCTCGACGCGTGCGGCGGTCGCGCTTCGACTGGACCGGTCGGTGAGCGAGTATCGGGTGGCTATTGCGATCCTCGAAGGGCTGATTGCGGCTGGCGATGCGGGCGCCCGCGAGAAGGACCACTGGGGCTGGCACCTGGCGTTTGCCAGCATGGCTGTTGGGGACGTTTACCGCGCTGCGGCGTTCTTTAGGGATACAATGGCGGATTCCAGTCGTCCCATTCCTGTGTCTACCGCTTTCAATGCCGCCATGGCGGATTGGGCGAGTACCGGAGTTCCTTCCAGGGACTACTTCCGCAAGGTGCTGGAACTGATTGACGTGGATGCCGACAAACCGTGGATGCGCGGCGACGGCAGCATTCTTCAATCAGTTGCCATTGCCAGATGGTTCGGCGGGCGCGAGGGCGACGCCGGTGAGAGCTTGGCGGAGGCCGAGGAAGCCGCTGGTCGCCACGAACTCAGCTGCTGGTCTTACACGCGCGTCCCGCGGGAGGTGTTTCTCGAACACTGCGCCGAAATCCGCCGTCTGTTCGCGGGCGAGGACGTCATGCCGGTGTTCATGCGGACTTGCGAAACCTCGGGCGGGCGCAGTTGATGACACACACCGATCTCGCAGGTCACGACTGCCCGCCCCGCACGGCCAAAACGTCAACCCGAATGACGCCCGAGACCCGGAACGTCGAGTGGAAGCGCTCCTGGCGCGACGACTGCCTCGCGTGGATCTGCGGCTTCGCGAACGCGCGGGGCGGCGTTCTCGAGATCGGCAAGGACGACGACGGCGACATCGTCGGGGTTCGCAACGTGCTTTCGCTGCTGGAGGACATCCCGAGCAAGGTGCGGTCGCTGCTCGGAATCGTGGTCGAGGTGAACCTGAAGTCGGAGTCCGGTCTGGAGTACATCGAGATCGTCGTGGAGCCGCACCCGAACCCGATCAGCTACCGGGGCAAGTTCCACTACCGCGGCGGGAGCGCGAAGCAGGTGCTCGAGGGCGCCGCGCTGACCCGCTTCCTGCTTGAAAAGCACGGCCGGACGTGGGACGACGCGGCCTTGCCGGGGGTGAAGCTGAGCGAACTCGACGGCCGGGTGTTCGATGGATTCCGACGGATGGGCGTCAGGAGCGAGCGGTTGCCGCCGGAAGCGATGGACGAATCGGACGAAGACGTGATCGAGAGGCTCCGGCTGCGCGACGGCGCATTTCTGAAGCGGGCCGCCGCCCTGCTGTTCCATCCGTCGCCGCATCGGTTCCTTGCGGGATCCCACGTCGAGATCGGCCACTACAGGGGTCCCGAACCGATCTATCGGGACGTGATCGAGGGTGATCTGTTCACACAGGTGGACCGAACGCTCGACCTGCTCTACACCAAGTACACGAGGGGACTGATTTCCTACGATGGCATCTATCGTGTGGAAACGTTCCCGGTGCCGAGGGCGGCCATGCGGGAGGCGGTCGTCAACGCCGTCATCCATCGCGACTACGCCAGGCGGACCTCCACGCACATCCGCGTTTACCATGATCGCATCACGATCCGGAATCCCGCCGAGCTCCCGGTCGATTGGAGCGTCTCCACCACCGGAGGAACGCCGTCGGAGCCGCAGAACCCGCGGGTGGCCCACGCCTTCCTTCGGGCCGGGCTGATCGAGGCCTGGGGCCGCGGAATCCACCAGATCCGCGAACGGTCTCTCGAAGCCGGCAACCCGACGCCGCTCTGGACCCGGGAACCCGGCGGCGTGCTCCGCCTGCGGTTCCCGTTCTCCGAGGACTATCTGGCCGCCGATGCCGCCGCCCGCGGAGTACGGGGCGACGACAGCCGGAGAGTCGCTGGAAAAGGGGTGATCGCCGGACAAGCGCCGGAATACCACCGCAGGGCCAGTGATCGCCCCAAGACCCGTTCCCTTGAGGGTGAGGTTCGCCACCTGCCGACGCGGGAGTACCTGCGGACCGCAGAGTTCCTGGACCGCGCGGACGCTTTGGCGGCGACCACTTCCGGTACGAGGCAAACGGACAGCGCCATTCTCATCCGGGAGGGTCGCGACCGGTGAGGGTGACGGTCGACGCGAGCGTGGCGGGTGTCGCGGAGGCGTGGCAAATCCACACTTGAAGTGGAGTTGTGGATTCGCCAACGCCCAGGGTGGCGTCCTCGATATCGGCCGGCCCACCAGGCCGCCGATTCCACCGCCGTGGCGCCGCAGATCAGGGTACTACCCAGAAGACTACCCAGAAAACTACCCAGAAAACTGCCCGGACTACCCAGAAAACTACCCAGAAAACTGCCCGGACTACCCAGAAAACTACCCGGAAAGCGGCTCAGACTACCCAGAAAACTACCCGGGACCGAATCCTGGAACTGCCTGAGGGCGGAGCCCGAGTTGACCCGCCGTGAACCTCCGCGTAGCCCTCCCACGCGCAGTTCCCCGTGTACGGCGGGTCGTCCAGACTCGCTCGGGCAACGGACGGCGGCTCCTCCTATGGGCGAGGCATCCGGTGCAGGCGAGTGACGTGCCTTGACTCCAACACCTTCTTCCGCTCGCCTGCGACCCCACGGAGTGCCATGTAGAGCCTCCAGTACAAGTCCCAGAGGGGATCCGTTGGTGCCATGTAGCGGACATTCTTGAGGCCTAAATCTTGCGCTTCCTGCCAGTCGATCATCTGGCCATGAGACGGGTACTTGGTCGTATCCATCAGGTCTGTCGCAACCTGCGTGTAGTTCCATCCTTGTCGGAGCGCGAGGCCTTCAGCCAGTTGTCGCGTGCGCGACTTGATCAAGCGCAATGTAGCAATCAATTGCATCGGGAACTGCAAAAGGGCGGAGGCAAACGCCTGATTCCCAGGATGCGCCCTACACCTGTCGGCAGCGTCTTCATAGGCTGCCAGCCAAGCCTCCACTGGATACCAAGTCCCTTGAAACTTGACCTGTGGATCGATTGGACCCAGTTCCGATGTATCGCTCATGGTCACCCGGTCAGCACCGAGTGCCATGATCGTGGCCGCGCTCTTGGCCCGATTGGGTACGACTATCTCGACGTCTCCAGGTTGTTGCAGCCCTGGGGGCGAAACCTTCTCCCTAAGCACGTGTTGTAGTCTCTCCGCCACATCCACGTCACCTCCGGGGGAGTTCAGCAGCAAGGTAATGCTAGCTCCCGGCTCGACCCGCTGGAGCAACGCGTTCAGGTAGAGTACGTCCTCTTGGTCAATAGGTGGATCCTCGCTCACGTAGCATAGCAGCACCCGTTGGGTTTGTGATTCGATCTGGCGGATTAGCCTCCTACGTCGGAGGCGAGCAAATAGGAGTCTGTCTTCCAATGTCGATCTTCCGCGCCTCAGCGCTGAGACCGGCGTTGGGGCCAATGGCTGCAAGTCGTGCCGAACGGTACGTTCACTCATTGTCTGTTTCTCCTTTCGGGTTCAGAAACACTCTGGTGCCGGAAACGATGGTCCCATACCACCCACCCGGCCGTGATCAGGTAGTGGCAGGATCGGTCACGGCCCCTGTAGTCGATGCTCGGCGTGACGGTGATCCGCCGAGTGCGCGACACTTCAACGGACCAGTGGGGCCGACGATCCGGGTCCAGATTCAGCATGATCCGGTGTCCAGTGCGGCATGGGCAGTCAAACACCAGCCATTTCCACCGCGAAGGTGCGCCGACCAGGATGGTACCCCGTGCGGGAATGCGATCCGGCACCTCGTCCGCATCGGAGACAGTCCCCGCGAGGAGCCATGGGCGGACCACCAGACCAGTAGTCGCGCTGCCCCACAGTCGCCGCAGGCGCCTTGCCAGGCGTCTTAGCAGGTGGGTCATCCTGAACCCTCAGACCAAACCTGTTCAAGAAGGGGCTCCGCATCGCCCAGCCCCAACTTGCCGGCGTCCGGGTGGCAGTAGTGGCCGCGGCGCGGGGACGCCTCGTTGGTGGAGATCGCACGATCGTGGATCCGCAAGAGGACCTCGCTGGGCCTGGGCGAATCCCCGTACCCGATCAGCCGTTCCAGAAGTTCGGAAACCGCGAACGACGCCACCATCGTCGTGAACGCGACGACCGCGGGCTCCACTTCGACGAGAGCGGGGGCGTATCCCTCGTCGGCAAGCCGGACCCGCTCCTCGGGTGTCTTCATTTCGGCGGCCGCGCGCGCCAGATCCACGCGGCCACGGCACAGAAGGCACGCACTTCCGGGCGACAGGGTAGTGATCCTCCCGTCGATCCCCGTGAGGGTCTCCGCGGCGTCGCTGCTCAGCAGGATCCCGACGTCGATCACCGGAACCAGATAGTAGGTCGACAGCCTGGACAGGACGAGGCGACCGGCATTGTCGTCGGTACACCCGAATATCAGGTCCATCGAAGCGAGAGAACGCGCCACGCGGCTCGACGAGCAGAGACCGTGTATCAAGCGGCACTGCAGGTCAGGCGCGATTGCCGTCAGGTGTTCCGCGAGCACCTCGGTCTTTGGCCGACCGACCTGGGCCGCGGTGGATCCGTAGACCCGGGTCACATTGCTGGCGCTGAGGACATCGGCGTCGATCAGCACCAGGCTGCGCGCGCCGAGCCGGACAAGCTGCTCCGCGACCGCGGATCCAGTGCCGCCAACTCCCACCACCGCGATATCCAGATCTCCGATGGTCCGCTGCACCGCCTCTCCGAACGCGCGAACGCTCCGGTCGAATATGCCGGGGTCGAAGTGCCTCCGTCCACCATCGAACGCACTGTGGAGGCTCCACCGGTCGCCGACGAACCAGAAGCGGTCGATCGTTTCCCGGGCCGAGTTCGCCCGCCGGAGCGTTCCGGTCAGCGCCAGTCCGTCGTCGCTCGGTGAGACGATCACGGTACCGAAGCAGTTCGATCCGCTACGCAACCCGAACACGTCGGCCAGTTCGGCCTCGACCCGCACGTCCTTTCGGCTCACGAGCGGTGGTCCAAGGGGATGCGTGTGGAGCCACACGGGAATGGCGCCGGTCTCCTCGGCCAGCCCCAGCGCCGCCACGTAACCGTCGGACCGGATCTTCATTTCGTGCGGCGTGCGCTCGAGATAGGCTCCTTCGGGGACCCAATGGAGGGAACGTCCGAGAAGTCGCGTGTCGCCGCTCGCGGTCACGTGATCCCGAACCAGCAGGACGGCGCCGGACTCGTTGGGCAATCCGGCGTACTCTTCGAGCTCTCTCACCAAGGCACCGGGTAGGACCAAAGTCGTACTCATATCGCGGCTGCCTTCCCGGCATTACGTGGCAGCGGCGCGAAGCTCGCGGCGTACGAGCGCCAGATAGCCCTCAAGGCCATCGATTCCCGGCCTCCACGCACCCGCTGGAAGGTGCCGGGACCAGCGCTGCCAGATCCGGTCGAGATAATGTTCCTCGACCTGCGTCTGGGGAATGTCCCGGCCATCGACACGACGCACCGCCGGGCTGAACCACCACATGTCGGGGGGAATGTCCGGATACCCGGGGGCGAGCCTGAGGAGTAGGTCGGCCGCCGGCTCCGTCAGCCCCTCGGGCAGGCGGAAGCCGGGAAGCACGACGCACCACATCTGGTTCTCTTCCCGGTCGCTGAATCCGGGGAAGTCTCTGGACAGAAACCCGCGATCCTCACTCGGCAGCATCTCGTCTTCCTCCGTTGGCTGAATCGACACGCCGCAAATGGCCGGCGGCATGCCCGCCCACCGACCCGGGGTTGATCACGGCCGGGGCCGAAAAGAAGCGCATGTGGTCGCGAATGAGGACCGTTTGCCCGTCGTCGATCTTGCGGTCGGAACCACCGGGCACGACCTCGAACAGATCGCGATCCGGACCGATATTCGGATCGGCGAGCCGGCGAATCTGTCGGCCAGTCAGGTGGCCGGCGTCAAGCAGGTCGAGTGGCACCGGATACTCCTTTCGGTCGATTCGGATCGTAAGGAGTCCAATCGGCTCGGGAGGTCCCCCATCACCCGGGGGCTTCGGCCCGATGTCGGGGTCGTGGACATCGATCGGGGTGGGTCCGTCTGCTGCGTCGCTCATGACATCCTCCTTTGGATATGGGGCTCTCGGCACCGCCCCGTTTGCTTGCCGAGATCGTTCGCTGTAGTGTACCAGTCGTGAAACGCGTCACGAACGGTAACCCCCCGCGTTTCACGAGTCAACCACTTCGGAGAAATGGAGCCATGACGGACTACCCATCGCTCGGAACGCTGGGCCGACTGGTCGCGGAGAAGCGCGGCAAGGTCGGGATTCGCGCCACCGCGCGCGAGATCGGCCTGTCGCCGGCCACGCTGTCCAGGGTCGAGAACGGCCAAATGCCCGATCTGGCGAACTTCACCAAGATCTGCCGGTGGCTGGAGGTCGACCCGGCTCGGGTACTGGGATTCGAGCCGGAAACCCTGGCGCGCCCCGTGGCGGCCGTCCACTTCCGAAGCCGCGCGACCGTGTCGCTTCCCACTGCGGGAGCACTCCAGGAGCTCATCATCAAGGCGCAGAGGATGATGTCGGAAGACGATGACGACCGCGAACCGGGCGACGGCTGATGCGGAGAGGGTTCAAGGCCTGGAGCGAGCGAACGTCGCACGAGTACCGCAGTGCGTTGGGCGTCCGGCCGCCCGATCGCCTGGACCCCCGCCGAATGGCGAAGCTGCTCGGTGTGCTCGTCACCACCCCCGAAGCGATCGTCGGCCTTTCGCGGGAAGCCGTCTCGCAGCTGACCCGAGTCGACCGCCAGAGTTGGTCCGCAGTGACGATCGCCCACCTCGGCAAGCGGCTTGTGGTGCTCAACTCCGGCCAGTCGTCGGCAAGGCGGACCAGCAGCCTGGCACACGAGCTGGCTCACATCATCCTCAACCACACGACGGACGACGCGGTGCTCTCCGACGAGGGGTTCCTGTTCCGCCGCAGCTACGAGGCGGCTCAGGAGGAGGAAGCAGACTGGCTGGCCGGATGCCTACTCGTCCCGCGGGATGGCCTGCTGGTCGCCGGTCGCCGAAGCGCCGATCACCGCTACTTGGCCACGAGGTTCGGAGTCAGCATGGACATGATCGCCTGGCGGCTGCGCATGACCGGAGTGAGCAGGCAGCTCAAGCGAGAGAATCGGTTGCGGATGGCCGCCAACGGGTAGCTGGCGGTTGGAGGAGCGATTCCAGAATGGAAACTGCGGTGGGACCTACATACGAAAGTCCCAAGAGTGCTCTTTTCGGTCTCGTCCGGAACACGACCGCCCCCACTCGAGAAGGATCGACGATCCGCTCGGTGGGGGCGGGGGTCCCGGCCCGATGCCGGGGCATGTGCCCTACCCGTTCGCTTCGGCTTCCTTCTCCCGGCGCTCACGCTCCCGAATCACTTCCGGGCGCTGGTGCGGAGGAACGAAGCCCAAAGCGCCAGCCACCTGCTCCGGGGTGGTCCCCTCCGGGTACCGCTGGGGCGGTGGCGGGCGCGTAGGCTCCTCGGTCATCTGTTTCGTCATTGTGGAAGCTCCTGTGTTTTGGGATTGGCTGAATGGTAACGCCTCCCCCCGGTGGACAGCAAATCCCGGCTCCCTTACGTCGTCGGGTCAAGTCCACAAACACGGTCGACACAGTGCTCTCGAGAAGCTGGTGGCCTCCACTGAAGGGAAACCTCAATTCAATACAGTTGGTGCGAAAGTCTTCCGAAATAGCGACAGGAATCAGCACTTTCCGAATCTGGCACCACCGAAGCGCTGGAGCATCCTCCACCACTTCGAGATCATCGAGAGAGAAGCTGAGACATCGCGGCGAGACGCCGATCCTGTAGAGCCCCTCCGGCGTCTTGCCGCTATCTGCATATAGGGGGACGGGGACGGCTAGGCGCAACCCCAACCTACGGACCACTCCGGCAAGCCTCCAGATTACACGGAGCGCCCGATTCCCCACCCCCCTACCGAGGTACCAGCTGACAAGCTCTCTCGTTTACCCTCAGATATTCGTCGATGAATTTTTCTATTATGGCGACTGCCATCTCCCTCGCTCGGCCTCTCCCGAACCAGCCGCGGTTCTCCCATGTGGGTGCCCACCCGAAGACGTCATTATGGGGAATCCTGACGTATTGCAGGAAATCGACATCCATTATGCGCGTACCGAAGTAGTCATCAGGAGTGGATATTACCACCCTCAGTTTCGGTACAAACAGGGGGTACTGTTCTTGTCTTTCGGGTATGATCGGGTTAGAGACTCGTTCGGTGAAAATACGTGCTATTCGCAGCTTGGCCCTGACAGCGATTTCGATGTCCTCCGTCTCCCGCACCAGCAGATTCGTGGTTGCAGTGTCCATGTCGTGGCCGGCCGCACGGACGAAAACCTCAAGCCTGATCGGCGAGCAGCTACACGACAGGCTGAAGCTGTCGGCAGAGGAGATCTCCTGTTCGCTGGCTTCGATCGTGGGGGGTGCGAGCACAGGGGCGAAAAGAACCCCGGTAAGGCCCAAGCAACGCATGGTTCCCCTTCGAGCACCCGTCATGGCCAGTCTCCGTGGTGGGTGGATCACTTCCGGAAGAGTCACTCCGTCCGCCTCTATCATATGGGAGTAGGCTGTAGATTTCAAGCTACGAATAATCACTGCGACGGCCCAGTGGTTGAAGTTTGGAAACCTCCCAGGCTCGCCGGGAAGGGGGGCGAAGGCGCTTCGACACGCCTTCGCTGCCGCGGTTCAACTCTTTCCGTCCCGGATCAGCTTGGCGGACTCCCGGTCCAGAAAGCCCCGGAAACAGTCCAGGAGCGCCTCCAGCTTCCGGTCTTTCGCCCTTCGGCAGCACTCGGGGTGTCTCTTCTCGAACCGCATAACCAAATCGTGGGCAAGGACGACCGCTTCCCGACTGTGCCGGTCCCGGATCGCCGCAAACCTCCTGTCACCGCGCAGCCAGTGGTAGACGGCCGGTGATCTCGTCGCCATCTGAATGAGAGCGTGTTCGCCACGTACTTCTTCCGTCTTGAATCTCGCGGCCTTCTCCTTCCGGGCCGCCTCCTTTTTCTGCCGCTTCCGCCCTCTGCGGTAAAGTATCAAGGCGATGCCGAGAGCCTGAACGGCCACACCGGCGCAAATCACAAGGGCTATCCCCCAGCCGCTCAACTCACACATCCAACCCCTCGCTTTCGGGATGGCGAGGAGCAGCCAAAGCGAGAGGACGCAAGAGATCGCGAGGAGCAGCCGCGCCACCCACTTCGATGCCTGCGCTACCAACTCCACCCTCACCTGCGTTCTCACGTCTGCGCACCACCTCCACAGCCCCCTTCGCCACCGGGCCAACCCTGCTTCCGGTCTTTCCTTCTCTCCTGTTCCGTGTTTCCCTATCTTTCGCACTCGTGACTCCATGCTCATGGTTCGTCATGGTGCCCTTCCTCCTTTCGCCGAGGATCGTGAACCCAAGGAAAGGGGGAAGGGCGCACCCTCCCCGAGCGGGGAAGATGCCCCCGGTCAGATTGTCAGAAGATTACGCCCCTCCTTTCCCTCTTCCTGCGTTCGGTTCGTGTTCCGTTCTACGTCAGCGGCGCGTTGGCGGGTGGTCCATCGACCAGATCCCGGTACAGCAACCGCTTCCCAACCATTCCGAAGACCACCGCCCGCATCTGGTCGGTCATGTCCAAGCGCCGGATGTTCAGCCGGCCGCACACCTCGTCCAAGTAGCGGTGGAGGTGCTTCGGACTCATCCAGTGATGCGTTCCCATGTAGGCACGCTTCAGAACCGCCCACAGTGACTCGATCCCGTTCGTGTGGACATCGCCCTGGGCGTACTCGCCCTTGCTGTGGGCGACCGACTCGTGGTTCTCACGGCGCTTGTAGGGACTCGCCCCGTCCGTGTAGACCATCGTGTCAGGATGGACGTAGCGTTCCACGAAGTCGAGCAACGACTGAGCGTCCACCCGCGGTATCGCCCGAGCAACGACCTGATTGCTCGCCCGGTCTTTCGCCCCGACGACGGCCGTCTTGCCGCCCGTGCCCCCACGGATGCCCTTTCGCTTCTTCCGGTGCTTGTTCTTCTCCTTGCCGCCCACGTAGGTCTCATCGACCTCCACGGGACCTGGATAGAACGGCATCGCGGGTCCGTCCGAGTACGCTGTCCGTATCCGGTGGAGCATGAACCACGCCGTTTTCTGCGTCACCCCGATGTCCTCGGCCAGCTTCACGCTGGTCATGTTCTTCACGTGCGACAGCTCAAGGTAGATGGCCCACACCCACTTCTGGAGCGGCAGCTTCGAAGATTCCAGCGCGGTCCCCGTCTTCACGGAGAAGTGCGAGTCGCAGTCCCGGCAACGGTACGGCATGGTGCGGTGCTTCGCCCGGTAGGTGTTGCACGATCCGCACCGGACACAGCACCGCTCGCCGTCCGGCCACACCTGCCTCTCGAACCACCTGCGGGCGCTGGCCTCGTCGGGGAACATCTCGGCCACCTCAAGGAGCGTCAGCCCCCTGCGGCGCCGTCCCCACGCCCACTCGTCACCCTTTCGGGCTTCCTGCGTCTGTGTGTCCATCGCCTCCCTCCTGTGGAGGGTTGGAGTGTGGTCCTGCCGCGCAAAAAGGTCGAGGGGGGTGCGATCACCCCCCCGACCTTGAATCTACCCTACGCTGGGACTTTCGTATGTAGGTCCCACTGCGGTTGACATTATGGCAGGAGGTCGCGGGATCGTTTCTGCTTACCCCGATTGAAGTTACGTGATTTGCGAGTGCGATTCCCGCCGTTTGACTCCCGCTAATCGGGGGAGGTGACCCGCGGCCGCTCGTCGAGCGCCTTCTTGAGTCGTTCCTCGTCGGGCCTCTGGTAACACTGGAGCACCGTCTGTGCGGTCCTCCAGCCTCCTAGTTCGCAGAGCACCTTGAGTGGCTGGTCCATGAGGTCGGAGGCGAACTTGCGCCTCAGCGAATGCCAGCCCCTGCCCCGCTTGCCCTCCAGCCCGGCGAGACCCTCAGCCCTCTTCCACCAGTAGCGCGCCACCGCGTGGCTCATGCTACTGTCGGGGTCCCTGGGCGCGGGCAACACAGGGGCGTCGCCGGTTCGGCGGTTCTCCTTCCGCGCCTCTTCCAGGGCACCGAGCGCCGCGGCGGTCACAGGCGTCCGATGCTCGAAGCCCGACTTCTCGTGCTCCGCGCGCCACCGAATGATCCCGGCTCCCATGTCCACGTCGGACCACCTGAGTTGGCGGATTGCCCCGATCCGGTGTCCGGTTTCGTGCGCGAGCACGAGCGCCACGCGAAAGCGCCAACCGATCTTGGCGGACACCCGTAGCAGGGCCTCGTACTCCGCCTGAGAGAGAACAACCCGGGTTGGGTTCTTCTCCTGGGGGACCCTCAAGCCCTTCAGAGGGTTGGAGTCGAGGAGCAGTCCCCCCTCCTCGTCCCGCGACCGTGTGGCCCAGTTGAGGACTGCAAGCAGAAGCCTCAGATCCCGTGCGACCGTCCGGTTCGACACGGGCAGGCCACTCGGTCCGACCTTGCCCTCCCGCCGTGCCCGGATGAACCGGTCCCAGTCGCGCTGGGAAAGCGTCGCGGGCTTCCGGTCTTCTCCGAAGAAGCGACGGAACATCTCCAATGCGGTCCGGTCGTACTCGCGGGTTCCCTTGCCCTTCGTGGGCGTCACCTCCTCACCGTAAATGTCAAACAGCCCCCCCAGCGTGAGCGGCTCGGGCTCGGCTTCGGCCGTGCCGTTGGGCGCGTCGATGAAGCCTGCGGCGAACTGATCCGCCTGCCGCTTCGCCCTCGTCCAGTCGCGGTGCCCCAGCGACCGGGTGAGCCTGCGCCCGTTGTCGCGCCACTCCACCTGGAACAGGCCGGTTTTCGGGTCTGGGAACACCCGGACCCTGTTCCGGCCCCACTCGCCGGCGCCGTAGCTCCGGCGACTACATCAGGTGAGAGTGCCGTAACATCCATTAGCGTTCAGTATAGTACCGTATATCGCGCATTCACATGTCGTTACCTCCATTCTGCCCTGATCTTGGTGCCCCCGAGAGACTCATTGACGTCCGGCCTCATCCCATATATTATGAGGTAATGGATGACGTAACCCATACCCCCGCCCCGCCCCGGAAAACGAAGCCCAAGGGCCGCCACCCCCACAAGCGGCTCTCGGCTGCCTTCGTGCGCTCCGCACCTCCCGGGAGGCACTGCGACGGCAATGGACTCTACCTGTACGTCCAGCCGAGCGGAGCCCGCAGTTGGGTTCAGCGCCTCGTCATCCGCGGCCGCCGCCGAGACTTCGGACTGGGCAGTGCCCAACTGGTCCCGCTGGCCGAGGCTCGCGAGAAGGCCCGCGCCAACCGCAAGCTGGCGCGGGAGGGCGGCGATCCGCTCGCCGAGCGCCGCCGCGCCCGGAACATGCCGAGCTTCGCGGAGGCCGCCGAGCGGGTCTTGCAGCAGAAGCGGGCCGGATGGCGCAACTCGAACAGGCACGCCCACAACTGGATCACAAGCCTGAGGCGCTACGCCTTTCCGCGTCTCGGCAGGATGTCCGTCGCGGAGGTGACCCCCGCCGATGTCGTGGAGGTCCTCGATCCGATCTGGCATTCGAAGACGTCCATGGCCCGGTCGGTGCAGCAGCGTGTGCGCTCGGTGCTCGAATGGGCGGTGGCGATGGAGTACCGCCCGGACAACCCCTGCGACCGGGTCCTGTCGGTGCTCGGCCCGCAAAACCGCGTGGTGAAGCACATGAGGGCGCTCCCGCACCGCGAAGTGGGGGCGGCGATCGCGAAGGTGCGGTCCTCGGACGCCCCGTCAGCGGTCAAGCTGGCCTTCGAGTTCCTTGTGCTCACGGCGGCCAGATGGAACGAGGTGCGGCGGGCCGAGTGGTCGGAGATCGACGCGGCGGATGGGGTGTGGACCGTGCCCGCCCAGCGCATGAAGATGAAACGCGAGCACCGCGTTCCGCTGTGTGGCCGGGCGCTGGAGATTCTAGACGCGGCGCGGACTCCGGATGGCGGCGGCGCAGGCGTGGTCTTCACCTTGGAGGGCGGGAAGCCGTTGCGCGACCCGCAGCTGCGCCAACTGGTCCGGGAGAACGGCATCGCGGCGGTGCCGCACGGGTTCCGCTCGTCGTTCCGGGACTGGGCGGCCGAAAAGACGGACCATCCCCGTGAGGTCGTCGAGGCGGCGCTCGCGCACGTCGTCCGCAACAAGGTCGAGGCAGCCTATCGGCGCACGGACCTTTTCGAGCGGAGGCGTCGGCTCATGGACGACTGGGCCGCGTATCTCGCGGGCCGGGAAGCGGGCACCGAGACCTGAACCGATCCCGCGACCGGGCCAGGAGGCCGTTTCCGGGCATTCCGGGGGCACTTCGGGCAACCTACGGGCTGTGGGATCGCCTGAGAGCGACGTTCGCCGGTCCCCGAGGGGTACGGGTAGGGTGGAAACCGGGCCGAGCGGGAGAGCGCCGCCGACCGCCAAGGAGTGACGGGTCGGCCTGTTCGCCCTCGCCGTCCGCGAGGCTGGCGGCGAAGAGGCCGAGGAGCTGGCCCGAGACGGTCCGGCCAGCGCGTCTCGGGCGGCGCTCGGGGAGGGTTTCACGGGTGTCCGGCCGGCTGGCTTGAACCACTGTTAGGTGGTTCAGCCAGCCTACCCTTTGTGGGTACAAAGGGCTGGCGAGGGGTGGCGTCCGCCCCCCCTTCGATCCCCCCGGAAATGCACGCGCCGATGCGCGCAAGATCGCGCGACGTGTGGCGAACGTTCGCGGGCTACCGGCGGCGGCGACGAAACAGGCGGCGGGCGGCGGCCCGCACGTCGGTGGACAGTCCGAAGATGACGGCG
Organism: Longimicrobiales bacterium; assembly: GCA_965204275.1. GTDB lineage: Bacteria > Gemmatimonadota > Gemmatimonadetes > Longimicrobiales > Gaopeijiaceae > Bin94. The sequence goes on along the minus strand of CBDBEC010000001.1, from coordinate 1,806,829 downwards.
GCGGCCAGCCCCCCGAGGGCAAGGTAGAGGAGCAGGCTCACGGCCCGACCTCCGGGAACCGATCCGACTGCTCACCCGCCGGTATCTGGCGGAGCCTCCGCACCGCGCGCGACACGTCGCGGGCATCGGAGCGGATCAGGAGCCAGTCGTCGCCGAACCGGGTCAGGCGGACCCAGCACAACCCGTCCCCGGCCTCGTCGATGGCGACGACCTCGCGGGCGTGTATCTTCCGCCCGTAGGCTTGCCCGATGATTCCGCTGTCGCTCACGGTATAGACCCGCCCCCAGTTTGATCCGATCCCACACGGACCCGGCACTGTAGACCCCCACGACCTTCCCGAGCAACCCAGTACCCCCACGGTCCTGACCGAAGCACGCACTTGCCAAGGGCCGCCTCGAAGCGGCGTAGCACCGATCCCCGCCCGAGGCGAGTGGTTCCACTGGCGCGGGCCGCAGGCCAGGGCGAGAGATCCCGACCTGCTCGCCTGGTTCGCCGATTGGCCTTCCCGCAAGGGATTGCTGGTTCGGAGCGACCCCCGTGGGAGGTGGGATGGCGTGCACATCCCAACCCTCCCCGATGCCACGCCAGGCATCGAAGAAGGTGGGTCGCTTGTCTCTTCCATTCTTGGGGATCCCCGCTTGATTTGCGGGGCCGGGTCAGGGGGAAGGCCTGGACTTTCGACCGCCCGCAGAGGCGAGCGTAGCGAGCCGGAGCGGGCGGTCGAAAGGGGACGGTGGTCGGATCGCGAGGTCGCTGGCCGTAAGGGGCCGTGCCGGAGTTTGGTCGCCACCGTCCTTCCCCAAGTCCTGAATGGATACTTGAGCATCGAGGCTCGCACGACAAGCACAGGAGAAGGGAAGAACACATGAGCGGCACCCTTCGCACCGTCGGGATCGACATCTCCAAGGACTGGCTCGACGCCTTCGCGGCGCCCGAGGAGAGAGCATCCCGGTTCGCGAACGACAAGACCGGCTTCCGGAAGCTGATCGCCTGGATCGGCTCCGGGGTCGACCGAATCGCGTACGAACCGTCCGGACCCTTCCACCGCGACCTTGAGGAGACTCTCCTGAAGGCCGGACTCCCCCTCTACGCGATCAACCCCTTCCAGGTCCGATCCTTCGCCCGCTCTCTCGGGCGGCTCGCCAAGACCGATGCCGTGGACGCCCGGATGCTGGCCACGATGGCGGCCGCCATCGAGAACCTGCGCCCGACCGAGGCAAGATCGGAGGAGCAGCGCGACCTCGCGGAACTCCAGCAGATCCGCGACGGGCTGTCCAAGGACCGGACCGCCACCCTCAACCGCGGCAAGCACTTGCGCACGCCCGTGGGCAAGCGGCTCACCGAGCAGAGGCTGAGGCAGATCGAGGAGCAGTTGGAGATCATCGACGCCGAGATCCGCCAGCGACTCGAAGAGGAGAAGGCCTTGGAGCGCCGGGCCGAGATCCTGACCTCCATCCCGGGCATCTCCGACGTCACCGCTGCGGGCCTGATCGTCCACTTGCCGGAGCTGGGTACGCTCACCGGAGCCCGTGCCGCCAGCCTCGCCGGGCTGGCCCCGGTGACCCGGGAGTCCGGCTACTGGAAGGGACGCAGCTTCATCCAGGGCGGCAGGCATCGGGTGCGCAGGCTGCTCTACATGCCCGCGATGGTTGCCGTCCGCCACAATCCCGACCTCAAGCGGAAGTACGAGGCGCTCGTGGCCCGGGGGAAGCCGCCCAAGGTTGCCCTGACAGCCGTGATGCGGAAGCTTCTCATCCTTGCCAACGCTCTCGTGCAGCAAGACCGCACTTGGACAGAGCATCCGCCACGAGAGCACTCTCGTCCCATCTTCCCGACGCCCTGTCACGCGGGGAGCGCTCACGGATGATCGCGCCGGGCCAAAGCGAGCATCGAAGCCGAGGCGTCGCGAAGGACGCTGTGAGACGGCTCGTCTCGGGAAAAAAGAGCATCCGCTTGACATGGATACTCCGGCCACGGCCTCCGGTTCCGGCGCGGCGCAGCCGCCCCGGAGGCCGTGGTGCAACCCAAATCCGCACAACGACATGCCAAGTAGCGGACATGCACGTCCGAATCGCTGTTCAACGCACATGCACTCCAGTTTCACATGTGCGCTTCCGGATTGGCGTCGGACCGTGCCCAACGGCGGTCAAGTCCCGCCTCCAGCGCGGCGGCGCGCACGCCATACCGATCCGTCATCTCGACGACCCGCCGGAGGCAACCCCGGAGGCCACCCACTTCCCCGTGCCTCGTCGTCCATGCCCCAGGGCAGGCCTTTTCTGCGCCGTCCACCAACGGGCGCGCCGGACGGAAAACGCGACCGCGCGTCGAGGAACTCGCCACATCGGAAACTGGCCCTCCATCCCGGGCGCGGGTATCCTCAAGTATGGATTTGAACTCCAACACGCTGAAGTCCACACCTCGTGACTGGCGCACGCCGACGGGCAACTGGCCAGCGCTGATCGTATTGGCGTTTGCCGGTGTCGGGGGCAGCCCCGACCAGGAGTGCGCCCACCTGGTCGAGCATGGGCGCATAGGCTTACTCGATGGCGCGCCCGAGTATTCATTCACGGAGATCAACTCCATCGCCGTCGCGGAGTCGGGAACGGTGTATGTGGACGACGCGCACGAGTCTTCCATCCGGGAGTTCGGAGCGGACGGGAAGTTCGTGCGCTGGATCGGTCGAGAAGGTGAGGGGCCGGGCGAATTCCGATCAATCGCCGGCGTGTCCATCCTCCCGGACGGACGGCTGGCCGCATGGGACCGGGGTAACCGCAGGATCACCGTGTTCGGAACGGATGGCGAGTACGAAGAGGCCATCCGAACCGAAGGGGTGAGTCCACCATATCTCTTCGTGGACCGAGCCTTCCTCACGGACTCCGCCGGTCGGTACTACCTGCGGATCTTGGCCAAGCCACCATCCTTCGCCCCTGATATGCGCGAGATGACCGGGGTGCGGTACGGCTACCTGCGCCTGTCGCCGGATGGCACCGTCCTTGATACCATCGTGGCACCCAGAACTGTGCCTCCGGGGCTGCCCGAATCGATTGTGATCCACACTCGGGCGGGTGACCGCAGCCCCTTCCCGGAGGAGGTATTGGACGCGATGAGCCCGGTTGGCCACCTGGTGGCTGGCCACAACGCGACCTACGCATTCTCGATTCTGGATCCTGCCGGTACGATCGAGGTGGAGCGGAGGGGGTTCCAGCCCGCAGAGGTGAAGGCCGAAGAACGTGCGCAGTGGCGGGCGCGGGTCGCCTTCGCCGAGCGGAGGTCCGGTATGTCCTTCCGTGACGTTCCGACGCGAAAGCCCGCGTATCGAGACCTGTGGGTCGATCTGGACGGAAGGATCTGGGTCCACCGCTACGCCGAGGCGGTCGATGGCGGCGAGCCGATCCCGGAACTGTGGCTCGACTACCTCGAAGGCGACGAACCCCGGATCACATGGGCGGAGCCATCGCTATACGACGTATACTCGGCGGATGGCCAACTGCTCCACTGCGTCCAAGCTCCCGGCGATGCGGAAGTGGTGACGAGCCGTGGGTCGCTTGTATGGGGGATTCTGCGGGGTGCTCTCGACGAGGAGTATGTGGTTAGCTGGCGGATCGAATAGCCAGCCCTGCGGACCCCGTGTCGACCCAGCCTTGAACATCTGCCGTTGCCACGTTCTGGAACATAACCGTCCCGTTTCCTGACCGAACCCTGCTGGGCAACTCCGTCGGCCTTGCCCAGCTCCGGGCTCGCGGTCGTGGAGGTGTTGTGGAGGAACCGGAGAATCCCGGCGGCCGTCCCCCGGTCAGCCAGCGCATCCACGATCCACGGATTTCACGGGTTCAACGATGGCCTATCGTCTCGTAGCCCGAGGATCCAAGGACTTCCATCGCAGACCTTTGGATTCCCGTTCGTCAGGAGGGAAGTAATGAGGTAAACGCTGGCGCTGTATCAATCGTAACTCATGTCATGACATCGGGTTACGAGTTCTGCCGTGGTAGCTCCGGCGGCTTCGTTTCGTGCGTGCCATCGTTCGATTCCTCCCGATTCGATGGACTGCACGATCTGCGCGTTTGAAACCTCGCGCAGGGCGGGCGCGTCGTCCAGAGTTGGCGGCCCGGTCGCGGGCGCGCCACGGGGGCGCTGGTTTCTGCGGCTTGTGGAGGAGCCAGATGTGTTTTCGCTGCACGAAAACCTCTGGCCGGGGGGCAGATGCTACCGGATGCACATCTCGTTGTGAATGCTGAACTTAGGAGATTCACCGGACGGGTTCCCGCTGTTCGGTTCCTGCCGAATCGACTTGGGGTCAGCCGTGGATCCGCGGGCGGTTGTCCAAGGCTTTCCTGAGTTGTACCGTGTCGGCCCGCTGGTAGCAGCGCAGCACGGTCTTGATGTCCCGCCAGCCGCCAAGCTCGCAGAGCACCTTGAGCGGCAGGTCCATCAGGTCGCTGGCGAACTTGCGTCTGAGCGAGTGCCAGCCCCGCTTGGCCTTGGGCTCCAGTCCCGCGAGCGTCTCGGCTTTGTTCCACCAGTCGCCGACCGGCGACTCGCCCGTGCATCTCCAAGGACGCTGGGACGCGGGCAACACCGGATCTTCCCCGGTTCCGGGATAACTGCGTTGCGTCTCTTCCAACGCGGCGATGGCCTCGGCGGTCAAGGGCGTGCGGTGTTCGTATCCCGTCTTCTCGTGTTCGGCGCGCCACCGGATCGTCCGGTCCTCGAAGTCGATGTCCGCCCACCGCAACTGGCGGATGGCACCGATCCGGTGACCCGTCTCGTGCGCGAGCACGAGGGCGACGTGGAACTTCCAGCCGACCTGCCGGGACACCTTCAGGAGCGCGTCGTATTCCTCGTCGGAAAGCACGACCCGGGTGGGGTTCTTCTCCTTGGGCGTCCTGAGCCCCTTCAGCGGGTTCGAGTCGAGCAGCAACCGGCCCCGCTCGTCCCTCGACCGCGCCGCCCAGTTGAGGACGGCGTTCAGAAACTTCAGGTCCTGCGCGATCGTCCGATTCGACACCGGCTGGCCGCTCCCTCCGACGCTTCCCGCCCGGCGTGCCCGGATGAACCGGTCCCAATCCCGCTGGGACAGGGTCCCGGGTCTTCGGTTCGGCCCGAGGAAGTCGAGGAAGGTCCGCATCGCGGCCCGGTCGTGTTGCTGCGATTTCCGGGCCTTCGTCGGCGTCACCTCCTCACCGTAGATTTCAAAAAGCCGTCCCATGGTGAGCGGCTCGGCTTCGGCGTCCTTCTTGCCGTTGGGCTGGTGAACCGCCAGGCCGGCGGCAACCTCGTCCGCCTGCCGCTTGGCTCTACCCCAATCTCGGTGTTTCAGAGACCGGCTCAGCCTTCGCCCATTCTCGCGCCACTCTATCTGGTAGATGCCGGTCTTCGGATCCGGAAACACTCGGACCCGGTTCCGGCCCCACTCGCCGGCGCTGTAGCTCCGCCGACTTCGTTTCGTGCGTGCCATCATTCGATTCCTCCGATGATGGACCGCACGATCTGCGCGGTTGAAACTTCGCTTCGGGAAGGCTTCTCCGCCAGACGGACGGTTGGCGGCGCGCCGGGCCTTGTGGCGTTCGGGTGGCAAGCGACTGGATGCCATCGTCAGCGGCTCGGACCCTGATCGCGATCCGGTCCCGGACGGCGCATCAGATACGGAGGCCGCGCGGTCTCGCGACGGCGGATGTCCCGAAATATTCGGCCAAGCGTGTCACTTGCACGTCGAGCCGCTCGATTTGCCGCCGCAAGGTGTCGTTCTCCGCGCTCAGCCGCTCGACGCGCCGCCGCAAGGCTTCGACCTGCTCGGACTGCCGCCGCCGTTCCGTCCCGGATTGCGCGGACAATCTCTTCAAGGCCTCCGTCAACTGCCTCTCCAACTCGGTCATGCAGCTTCCTCACTCTCTCGACAGTTCTACGTAGGGCCGCCCGTCCACGGTGAAGGCCGTCAGGATCGGCGTGCGGGCCGGCAGCGTCACGTACCGCACCCCGTCGACTTCCCGCAGCCCCACGCCCCACGTCGTCTCCTCGATCTCGGCCAGCATCTCGCGCCCACCCTCGATCTCGATGTTCGCCATCGAAATCGTCTCGATCCGGTCCTGAATGCTCCTCGACAACCACTGCATCGTCGCCCAGCCTCCGACGAAGATGCCGAGCCAGAGAGCCATGCCGACGATCAGCGGCCGGAGCCACGCCTTGACCAGCAACTCGCGCATCCGTCCGACCGCCTCCTCCGTATCGCGCTCGATGGAACGCAGCGCGTTCCTCGCGACGCGCCGCGAGTTCTCGCCGAGCCGCTCCAGCTCGCTTGCGGTCAACTCCTCGATCTTCCTGCGTTCGGTCTCCAGCCGCCTCCCCAGCCGGGCGGTCAAATCGTTCGCGTTGGAATCCAATTCCGTACAGTTCTCCTTTCAGCCGCCACCGGTCCCCCGTCTCCGGGTCCAGCGCGGTGACGTAGTCCATGCCCTGGCGCGGCACTTCAAGGCCGGCCTCGCGGAGCGCGTCGACGACCTCGTGACGGTTCCGCACGGTCCCGTGCTCGACGCGCTGGAGCAGGTAGTCACGGATCAGGTCTCGGGGTGAGGATTCGAGCCGGAGGCCCGCCCGCAGCCGGGTTGCCTCGATGTAGGCGCGGTGGCCCGGTTGCTGCACCCTGGCCCGCGCCGGATCGTCCGGGCGGGCCCAGCCGTGCTCGTGGTTGAAGGCGTCCCGGAGCGGGCCGAACGTCTTCTCCCAGCCCGGAGGCGCGATGTTCAGGCTCCGCCCGCTCTCCAGGTCGCACCGCGCGGCGAGGACGTGAACGTGGGCGCCGCCGGCGCGCTCCCTGTGCAGGACGGCCGTCCATGCGTAGCGGTCGAACTCCAGCCCCGCCCAGGCCGTCTTCTCGAAGGCGTCCACAACCGCCCCGATCTGCTTGTCGGTCGGCTCGTCCTCCGGCGCCCACGCGATCACGCCGGACGTGTACCTGTGCTCGAAGGGAAGCGCGTCGGCCACGGCGGCCACCTGGTGGGGATCGCCCCTGAGCACCTCGACGCCTTCGCGCGGCTTCCCGGCCGCGTCAACCTCCCCGAGGAGGTACTTGGCCGCTTTGCGGGCCGATCCGGTTCCGTGCGCCAGGAACTTAAGGTGCATCCGGGTCCGGGCATTCGGCGGGCTCCAAGGCGCTGAGCGCCCGCCTGATGGCGATCAGGTGGCCGATCACTTCGACGGCCTCGACCCCCTCCTTGTGGGAATTCGCCCAGCGGGCGATCTGGTTGAGGTTGTTGCCGACGCGCGCCACCTGTTGGGTGCGCTCGCGCTCGACCTCGGCGTGCGCCGCCGTCCAAGTGTGCGTCCGCCCGACCGCCCGGCGCACCAGATCCGACAGCGTCAAGCCTGCCGAGCGCGCCTTGGCGTGCCACTCGGCACGCTCAGCCTCGCTGGCGCGAACCTTCACCCAGACGGCGCGTCCAAGGCTCATGGCGCGGCGTTGCTTTGCCGGGGGTCTGAGGGGGCAAAGCCCCCCGCCAGCCTCCGCAGGGGACGCACGGAGTGTGGCCACAGGGAGTATGCTGGCTGAACTACGAAACGGGCGTCAGACAAGCCCGTGGGGGCCGCGTCCGGGACCCGGCGGCCGCCGTCGCCGATGCGGTGGCAGAGCACCTCCGCGAGCGCTCCAGGGAACCCGTTCAGACGGACCTCGCGAAGCGCGGCTGGCGGTGGGACGGAGGCTGGCGATGCCGGGTCGTCCATGTACGTCGGAAGCCGGATCGGCGAATGATTCCGCCAGCGCCCGCGTGGATCGACACGGGCATCAGTTCGGTCGTGGAGTGGATCAACCTGACTACGCTTCTCCTCCGTCTCGCCTCGTTCGGTCGTACTGCCCTTCACGCTTCGGTGACCCGAAGGCCAAGATCCTACGGATCTCACCCGCAATTGGTTTCAATCCGGCCGGGGAACGAAGGCCGCCGATGCCCCCCCGCACCCATCTGAGGGTCCCTTTGCTGCGGGACTACCCCCATGGACCGGATCGGAGGTTGTCCGGGCGATCTCCGACCGTCGAGTCGCGTGATCGGCTTCGGGTGCCTGGATCCAGACCGGAGAGTCGTAGAGCCATCGTCTTCGTCCGCTGACTTTCCGAAAAGCCTCGACCCCGCCATATTCTCCGGGCTTCGTTCAGCTTCCCGGTCGATCTTGCCGCCGTAAGGACACTTCCCTTCCCGTCTAAGCCGCTCCAAGCACTCCCGATGCGCACGAGAGGACAGCGACTGCTCGATGATCATTCCCCTCGAACCTAGGCTCGAAGGGCTCGCGGAACGACGCTTCTTCAGCTTCGCTCGGGAGGTACGCGACGGCCAGAAGGCGGGGGATCCGGCCCGGATTAGCGCGCTCGTCCAAAGAGAGACGACGCGCGCTTTCCGTCTGCGCGATCTCGGCGAACAGCGGGATGAGTACACAGCATGCGTCCGAGTGCTCGGCGACCTAGCACAGTTGCGCTGGAGGCTGGTCGAGAGCCGATGGGGTCTGGAGCTGCAATCGCCCCGCCCCGAACGCCGTCGCGTTGCCGATCCGGCCCAGTCTCTTCTACGCAAGGAAGCGATTCGCAACGAGCTTCGCCCGCGCGTGCTGGCACAGTTTGCGGACCGTACTGTCCGCCAGTTCATCGATAGGATGGAGCGTCCTGCTTCATCCTCGAAGCAGGAACCAATCCGGCGCCTGATCGCGGTTGGTAGCGAGCTGCAAGAGCGCCTCGACAACGCTCGAAATCGAGCGGCTGACGACCCCGCGCGTGCTGACATGCTGCGAGACGCCGTGCGGCCCTACCTCCAACTCGTTGACTCCGGCAGCAGGGACGAACACACAGGCATTCGTCTACACGACATCTGGCGCTACTTCCGGTACACCTGGTCTATACCGCAAACGCCCATACCCGGACGGAACCTCCGATATCTCGTACGGGACGCAGCCCACGAAGCTCACGCGATCATCGGCATCGCAGCGTTGAATAATTGCGCCGTCCAGGTGGTGCCACGCGACCGGGCGATCGGATGGAGCGTGCCTGGATTGACGGATGCCCTGACGACCCTGTTTGCCCCGCACGAGCAGCGTGCCGTAAGTGAAGCGAGAAACCCTGCGCTTCGCTGCCAAGGCATCTATCGATGGCTGAAGTCACATTTTCCAGACGGAATTGATCCTCCAGAGGAGACGAAGCGAGCTGTGTTGGAGCTCGTGACAGACTGGCTGCTTCAGGGCATTGCGACAGCCATCTCCGAGATTGAGTGCAAAGGACTCGCGAGCCACGAGGAAATCGCCTCTCCAGGTCCACACACCGTCGAGAAGCTTCGCCGCCTCGGCAGGGAGTTCGCCTCGCGCCGACAAGACGCGTTGGCGGGTCGCGCAGCCTACGGCCCCGCGTTGGGGAATACGGCCCTCGACATCCCGGTCGACGACGACGTACTCGAACTTGAAGCAAAGCACTCAACGAACGCGCGAGTCCACGATTCGCGACGGATGCTCGTGCGAAAGAAGCGCGCCGTCGAGCTTGCACGCCTCCTGGACGCCCGCAGGGTTCTTGTCGCGAAACGCGAATCCATCACGGATCCTTCGGACGTCTTCTTCACTATCGAGCAGGACGAAGTACGAACCGCCGTTAACACGGCGTTCGGTGCGCTAAAGAGCTCTCGCATCGGCACCAACCTTCTAGAGATCACCACTTGTGGAGCGGTGACGCCATACAACCGTATGCTGGGCGGCAAGCTCGTGGCATTGCTACTGCTGAGCCCCGAGGTAGCAGCCGACAATAAGCGCCGCTACGGCCAAAAGCCGACTATCATCCGTTCGCAGCTCAAGAACACCCCCGTCGTACCTGACAGTACCTTGGTCTGGCTAGGCACAACCAGCCTCTTTTCGCACGGCAGCAGCCAGTACGAGCGGCTCCGGCTGCCCGCTGGAGTCATTGCGAAAGACCAGCCAGAGATCCGCTACACCTATCTTGGCAATACCACCGGCTACGGGACTGTCCAGTTCGCGGACGACACCGTGCGTGCACTCGAACGTGTCATGCGGAACCGGCGTGGCTTTCGCGAAGTGAACAGCGTCTTTGGCGAAGGAGCGAGCCCCCGGATGCGCAAACTGAGGTCAGGCCTCGACGCAATTGGCTTTAACGCGGATCTCACCATGCTCCATCACCAGGAAAGGCGCATCTACGGCGTGCCACTCTTCGACCGATCTGGTGTCTACTTATGTGGCCTCGCTTCTGATGTACCCGATTACGTTCATGCGCCCGAGGATTACACGGACGCGACCGAGCGCATCTGTGAGTTTTGGCGGCGTCGATGGCTCTCTAGTCGGCTCGCACACGCAGAGAGTTGGTCAGCACTTGGTGAGACTGGTCCGTGGCTCCTCAGTTCGACCGTTTCCGTAAGCGAACCCCCGCCGCCGGATGATCGCGAGCGAGGAAGTGCAGGTAATGGGGATGGATCTAGCGACGGAAATAGGTTGGGGTTTTGGCGCCGACTTGCGAGGGCGGGTTCAAACGCCGTCTCGGAAGGACTCACGGACGATGAGTTCGATCAACTGCACGTCGTGACACGGCTTGAGGAATACCTGCTCGAATGTGCGGAACGCGGGCTGTCGATTCTGTTGACGGGTAATGCGGGTGACGGCAAGACCCATCTCGCGCGGGCATTGCGGCGCCGACTTGGAGATGCTGAGAAGAGCTTCAAGTTCGCCTACGACGCGACGGCGATAATGAACAGCGCTGAAGGCGTAATGCCCATCGTCAAGTGCTGGCAGCGAGCGCAGCAAGATGGGAAGCGCATGGTTCTCGCCATCAACCAATATCCGCTGTACATGCTCCGCCAGAAGATCCGTGAGATTCTGCCGGATATCTCCGAAGAAGTCGAGCGACAATGGAAGGCGCGACTGACTGCCGGCTTAGGAGGTAGCGACCCCGCCGGAGACTCGCTGATCCTCGTGGATCTGTCACTCCGCAATCCCCTATCTCGGGAGTTCTCTAGCCGTGTCCTGAACACGATGCTGGCCGATCCAGCCATCAAGAGACACGCGGCGACTGGAATAGACCGGGATTTCCGATTCAACTTCAAATGTCTCGCGGACGAGGATGTTCAGGAAAGGCTCCTCGAGCTCTATGACCGGGTAGTTTCGTCGGGACGAAGGACGACCGTACGAGAACTTTGGGTCCTCACCGCCCGGTTGCTCTTCGGTGCTTCCACGGCCCCAGATACTCCTGGTACGTCCAACGCTTGGTATTCGGAAAGGCTGTTTGCCCTCGACTCGCGTTTTCCGTTATGCGGGGCGCTACAGACCGTCGCTGATCCGGCCGAAGTCTCTCATCCGCACGTTGACTGGCACCTTGAGAATCTTGACGATACCCAGTCCACGGAATGGCGTGTCGGCGGCGAGCCCCCGGTTCCGCTGCCATCGCCTGCCTCGATAAAAACCAAGAGTGCGTGCGATAAGTACCGGCAACGCTTCCGAGCCCTCAAGCGACGCTTCTACTTCGAGCACCCGGACGGCGGCAACACGCTCTTTGAGCTCGACTTCAACTCGCACGGCGAGTTCCACAGAATACTGCGGAGCCCCTCCAAAGATGCCGCCCACCTGTCTCTCTTCGTTGAGGCAATTAACCGAAGCTACTGCCCCCACGACTTCGAGGGTGCCAAAGACAATCTCTACCTGTGGATCGGCCACCGGCTCGACGAACAGCCCACGAAGAGCTTCGTTGCCGGTGAGTATATTCCAAGCAGCCGCCTCCAGATCAGGCGGCCCGAACCTCCTGGTGCCCTAGCGAGCGCACTGGCCTATGCCCCCGACCACCTGATCCTTCACGTGACGGCTCCAACTTCTCAGGGTTTCCCGGACGTGGCGCTCCGCGTCGATGCGGCGTTGTTTCGCACCCTGTCGTTGGTGCGGAATGGCCTACCTCGGCATCTCATCAATCACGGAGAACTCAATCGTCTCGACGCCTTTGTCGACCGCCTCAGCCACATGAAGCCGATGAAGCTGTCAGAGTTCATCATTCACAACACAGAACACGTCTCGTCAAGCGCAGTGAGGTTGTCACCGGATTATGGCGCTTACCAGGCTGTAAGGCGGCTCTGAGACATGACCAAGGCACAGGACAAGAAGCAAGCCCATTTCGAGGCCTTCGGCTACGAGCCGCTACGAATGAAGCCCGCGCACTTCGCGTCAGGGTTCTTTATTTCACTCACCGACGAAGTCTACGCCAACGAGATCTTGAACAAGGTCGCAGTGATTAGGGCCAACAAAGGTCTGCGGGCCGGGTACACGCCCGAAGCTATAATGGACCGCCTCCGAGGCGATTCGCTTATCGCGGACGCAGTTACGCAGCCCGAGGTCGAAACGCTCCGCGTCCAAGTGAACGGTGTCGTCAATAACGATGCAGCGATGTTTCCGGCGTTCAGCCCCTATCGACAGAAGGGCAACGACTACACCTTCATTTCGCCGCGGGTGCTGACCAAAGCCAGTAGAACGGACGGCTACGCGGGCCACCTTGTGGCCACCGTTCTCGCAGCGACGGATACAGGTAGAATGGTGCTGGCTTTCGCTCGCCGTGTCGCTGGAGTGCAACAGGGTACGCTTGACCGTTTTGTGAATCCGTTGCTGGCCGACAGTGAGGCCGAGACTTCGGGCTTGCCGGAGAAGTACACACGCGACTACGGCGAGTTGGAGACTGAGCGTATTGACGACATCGCCCTCCAAATGGAGGCGCAGAGCAAGGCGCTGTCCTGCCTCTGCAATAACCTAGTGAACTATAGCCATTACCGTAGAATTCGGTACCTCGTTCTCGGCCTGTTGGCTTGGCTCATGGCGTATCTGATCAGGACCGCGGCCGTCCACGCCCCTGAACCGATCCTGTTGTTTGACTTCGTTGGCGGGCGCGATGGTCCTATTCGCGTGCAGAGCCAGACCTGCTACTCCCGCCTGCGGGATACCTTGGGGCATGCATACCGAGACCTGGCCGACGCAGGCCATTTCAGCGTGGATCCGATTGAGCAAAGGGTGTTCTCCCGGAAGAACCGGGCGGACGAGGACGACTTCAAGTTCCTGGAACAACACTTTGGGGACCTCGCTTTGCGTATGGGCTACGCTCAGCCACGTGCGTCAAGCGTCCCCCAGAAGCACCTTGAGTTGCAGCCAGACACGCTCCGCGCGCTTATGCTGAGCATCCTAGGGCACGACGCGCAGAGTGCCGTTCGCTTCGATCAAGTGTGCGACCGGCTCAGGGAAACTTGGAACATCATCATCGGCGGCTCTGCTACCGATGCCGACACATTGCAAACGAAAGGCTATTTCGGATTTGATGAAGCGGATCTCGGGCGCAATGCCGCAGCGTTTGCCGACCGCCTGAAGAGCCTCAATCTGGCCATCGAGCCGTCGGACGGGCTAATCCTCTGTTCGAGTGACATTGGAGAGGTGCTTTGAACGCCGAAGCGTACATTGCCCAAGCTACGGCGCTGCAGGCCGCAGCAGCCCTTCAGGCAGACGGTCACCTATTCTGTGACAACCTTCCTTCGATGGACATCGACCGCTTCGTTGTGGCCTTCGCCCAGCTGATCACCGATCCAAGCGACGTTTCGCTAGCCCTTGTCGGCTACCAGTTGTCCGAAACGGGAGGCCAGTTGTCGGAAACGGACTTGAGGTCGCGCCTCGACGCCCATGACTTCCCCGTAGGTCACGTCACAACTGATCTTCATGTCGCCGCCAAGTGGCGCAATGACCCCAGCGGCCACCCTAAGATCATCGCTCTCGCCACTGGCCGTCATCCGGGCGTCAGCACGCTTGCGCACTTCCGTACAGCTACCCCTCGTGAGTTTGCCCGGGCCCTCCTCAGGTGGGCCGGTACGAATGAGCCGCGGCTACCGGCCACGCCGCCACAGCGAGACCTCTTGGAAGTCCTAGCAGAGAACTCCTCATTGTCGCCGCTTGTGTCGCTAATCCGAGTCGCGGAGTTCCTCGCGACGTGGGAGGGGTTTCGGACGGACAATGCACTCGACGCGCCCCGGCGTGCGCTACCGCATCTCGGGGTTCTACCAGATCGGAACCTATTGGGTGCGTCCAGTGATATCGCGGGCCGCGTCCTGAAGAACTTCACTCTGACGCGTGAAATCGCCAGTATGCCCGGCAGCCGGCTTCAGAAGATTCGTCGGCAGGTGAAGAGTCTGAAGACTGAGAAACGAAAGAAAGGGCTGGAGGTACTGGAGCGCGCAGACAGGATCCGGCGCGTCGGTGACTTCACCGCATATAGCCGTCTTGACTACGAGGATGCGCGTGCGGTCTTCAAGCCGCGCCCGCAACCGACTCCACCCCCAATCCGACCGCGGCGACCGGGGGTGCGCGATGGCCCCGCGGTGGCCGGGGACGGAGGCGAGTTGCTCATCGATGGCAACGACGACGCCTTGGAGCAACTGGTTGAGAGTGTTCAGTCGGCCTTGACCGACGCCATCGACGGGGAACAAGACTCGGCCAGTGGTCGCTACAAGTTTGAGGATGAGGACCAGCGGTTCAAGTTCGATATCGAACGCGATGTGCTGACCTGGGTCCGATACTTCTGCTCCAGTGATGCTTGGGGCGGCCTATTCACGGCTAGGACACCGTCCCTTGAGGGTGCCCTCCGGGAATACAGGCAAGGCGAGCCAGCACTTTTCGAGCCTTTGAAGCGGTCGATCGCCCACGACGGTGCACGGTACGACCTCCGAGCCCTTATCGACGCAATGTGGCGCGAGCTCACGATCAATGGCGAGACCACGGTGGACCTTTGTGGCCTTTGGGACAGTATCGTCGCGTCCCGCAGGTCAGTGCTGAAACACCTCGACATCCTTGTCCACCAGCCGATGCTGGCACTCGCCGGGGAACCAGCTCTACGCAGCTCTGTGACAGACCTATTGAAGGCGTGGGACAAGTTGTACGCCGAACTTAAGCAGCACTACACGGCAATGCACGAGATCGATCACGCTTGGACTCAGTTGCTCGTTGAGGCAATCTTGTCAGTCGATGTCGTCCAAATCCAGACAACGCTGGGCTCAGGAAAGACATCGTGGAAGGCCGTTTTGCTCCCCACCCATCCGCTGCATCTGTGGCGCTACGAGAGGATCGCCGCGCTTTCCCGAGGGCTGAGGCTAGAGGGAATGGATCGGTCCGCAGTGCTCGAACAGCTACAGAAACCCGAACACTACCTCGGGGTCATTTATCTCACCAGCTTCCCAAAGGGAAGGGGGGGAAGTCAGGCTCTTCCGGTCGCACGCGACTACTGCGGATTTGCTGTCTTCGAGAATCTGCGCAATGCCTATAGCGGTAGCGATGGTGTCGATGCCCTGAAGCATTGTGTGCAGCAGTTTGCGCAAATTTACGTGAACCACACCCGGCCTCTGCGGCTAGCACTGATTAACCCGCCAAGAGCAAGTCACACGTTGGTGACGCTGCTAAGGCGCGGTCGTGGTAGACCCACGTCGCCGATGACGCTACTCGTCGACATCTACGCAACGCCCGACCACGAAGCCAGACTTGTTGATGCCCGCCGATTCTCGGCAGAGGATCGCGACCTGATCGAGCAACAGATCGCCCAAGGGCGCCTGCAGCTACGCATCCACGACAAAGTGCTTCCGCTGGATCAGCGGGTTAGCGCTCTGCAGGATAAGCCAGTTCACATCGTTGCGGTATTCGACGAGGCGAGCACGGCGATGCGCCACCAGCCCTGCGGCACGGATCTGCTGCCGATGAGCCCGTTCGCGATCCGTCGGCGCATCGCTTTCCAAGGCATCAACAAGAGGGTGGAGTTGCTTCCCAGCGCAGAAGAGACCGTGTTCCGCTCGTTCTACGATGTGGCGGCGAGACTCTATGGGGCACACACCAGCCGGACTCCCCAGGCTGCTGCGGACGCAGATCATGTAGCGGAGCAAATCGATGCAGCCTTGACCAGCTCACGGCGTGCGGCACTCTGGTTCTTCTTCGCCGACCGCGCACTCCCAACGCCAGGCCGCGTGCGTGCTGCCCGCATCCGAGAGCGCTATGAAGGGCGGCGACGATCCGTCTGCTACGATGCCAGCTACGAGCGCCTTTCCTTGCTGCTCCGGTCCCCGCTGGACCAATTCAATCTTCGTTTTTCTGCGATCCAGCTTGAGAAGCTCCTGGAAGAAGGCGTTGCCCTACTAGGAGATGGTCTCCTCAACCTATTTAAGGCCAACGCACAACCCGACAACCCGCGCGTCCAAGGATTCGCAGGCATGCTCATCGCTGCGCGTGACTACCGTGCTCGTTATCCCGGTGCGTTAGTCGTGTCGGTCGACACGAGGCTCGCCCGCCTTTGGCTCCGACTGGCCGACAGCACGGAACGATGCGATCTTCTGGGGTTGAGATGTCAGGGTGGCGTGCTGACGGTGGACGCGATCGAGGTCAAGACCTCCGGGGTGGCCGAGGGTGTGCCGGCGGCGGAGATCCAACGTGCCACTACCCAGCTCAGGTCCACCCTACTAGCGATCCAGTCCGGCTTGGACGAAGGAGATCAGACCTCTGTGCTGGCGGCGCCCCGTCAAGAAATGCTGAAAGAAGTTCTTGTGTCGGGCTGCCAAGTACTCACCGCTTCGCGAGATGACCGTGAGCGGTGGGTCGAATGGCTCAAGGTGCTATTCCGTGAAGCAGATGGAGCGGAAGAGGTCAGGCTTCACGGCACGGTCTACGCGGTCGAACTGAGCAACAACCGCCGGTCAAGCGAGCAGCCAATAGCCGATGATCCGTGCAGAGTGGTCCTCCGTCACCTGCGAGAGGAGCGGATCCAGGGCTTGGTCTCCGATGCCCCTCCACAAACGTCGCCCACAAAACCGGACGGCGATGTCCGGCCACCACCATCGCCGCCCACATCTCGCTCTGCGCGACCGTCAACACCTAAGGGCAAAGAGGAACGACCGAGCGCCCCTGTTTCCGTCAGCCCTGAATCCAACCCTCCGGCGGTCCCGCGCGACATGCATCAAGAGCACGAGGAGCAGGGCCTGGGCATTCGGTTCCAAGTAGGGGAGAGCCTCGCCGCGAGCAACCGGAAGCCGTATTACCTGCACCCCAGCAACACCAAACTGAACCAGTTGAACATCGGTGTCGTCGGCGATCTCGGAACCGGCAAGACCCAACTCACGAAAGCGTTGATCTACCGGATCACCCGTCGTGCCACTGCAAACCGCGGCCACCCGCCCAAGTTCCTGATCTTCGACTACAAACATGACTACACCAAACCGGACTTCGTGAAAGCGGTCGGTGCACGCGTTGTCAGCCCGCACCGCATTCCTCTCAACGTGTTCCGCCTACCGAATGCTCACGGACAGCTACTGCCCGCTCGGCTCGCTCGCTTCAAGTTCCTGAGCGACGTGCTACAGAAGATCTACGGAGGCATCGGCCCGAAGCAGCGGAACCATCTGAAGACCGCCGTGATGCAGGCCTACACTTCGCAGGCCCCAGATCCGCCCACGTTGACGGACGTGTTTCACGAGTACTCCGGTATCGTCGGCGACAAGGTTGATGCCCCCTATAGTATTCTCTCCGACCTAGTCGACTTGGAGGTCTTTGTGGACAGGGCTGCAGACGCCCAGCGGTTCGAGGACTTCTTCCAAGGCGTGACGGTGGTTGATCTGGCAGCACTCGGGATCGGGGACAAAGAACGAAACATGCTTGTGGTTCTGTTCCTAAACCTCTACTACGAATACATGCTCAACCGCGTGAAGCAGCCTTATCTCGGCAGCGACCCACAGTTGCGCTTCATCGATTCCATGCTCCTCGTCGATGAGGCTGACAACATCATGAAATACAACTTTGATGTCCTGCGCCATGTGTTGCTCCAAGGGCGAGAATTCGGCGTGGGTGTCCTTCTAGCGTCGCAGTTCCTCTCGCACTTCAAGACGCGAGAGACCGACTACTCGCAGCCTCTGCTCACATGGTTTATTCACAAGGTTCCCAATGTCACGCCGAGGGAGTTGGAGGCCATTGGCCTCAACAGGGTTGTTTCCTCAACGGTCGAGAGAGTCAAGTCGCTTGACGTGCACCAATGCTTCTATAAGACACTAGACGTCCCGGGCCGGTTCATGAAGGCAGAGCCATTCTACCAGATTGTCGGCGGCTCTTTGACGTAAATGGCTTTCTGTCCCTTGATCTCGCAGACGCGGTTGCGCTCGCCTTTTAGCCAGGAACCACGCAAATCGCTGTTGGCATCCCAATTGACTGCCACATTGCAGACGGCTTGCCAAGAGTCCATCACCTCTAAGCGTGACGATGGCATGTCGTACGATTTGGAATTGGCCTTGCCATTCTTGAAGGACAAAGGACTCGCTGACCACGTAGTCATCCATCAACCCCGAGGCAAACAGTTGCCTCGCCATCGGGAACGAAGCATATACGCGCTGAACAATATGATTATCCGCCGCCTGGCCATTACGCTTGATAGGCCCTTTATGGGTGGCGCTAGAGGCGACTGGGAACCGATGGGATGGGGCGTCAAACTACATTTCGAGCAATGCTGCTTCGAACCGCACGATGGCACGGCAACCCTCAAGTTTCCTTGGTCCGGGAGCTTTCGGTTCGACGGCAACCGCTTTGTCTACTCCACTGGCGGCATACTTGGCGCGTGGCTCCTCGTTTTCTGTAGGATGAGCAACGTGACGTTTCACCGCAACGAATTTGACAATTGCAGCATCCAGATGGTGTCCATACGGGAGAGCGATGACGCTCCAACACAGAAGCTGTCTTGGGAAGGGCATAGCGCATATCTGCTAAAGGACGAAGCGTATTACAAAGCAATGATCAGGAAAGCGCATGAACTGCCCGATGGCGTGCGATTGACATTCCCGGATTCCGGCTATTCAGCGTCTCATGTTGGCCTAGGGCGCGTCGCTCTAGTGGGCAATAGAGGCATCGGAAGTTGGCTCATGCGGTGTAATGCGGCGCATTATGCGTTCCGCGGACGGAACAACATGCAATCGTTGTCGTTTGGAGAATCGCGGAACGACCTCGAAGATGCTATGATGTACATCGGGCGGCGTGAACGATTCGATCCCAATTTCCGTGCGCCCTTTCGCCATAGGAATCTCTTCTTGTTGCTAAAGGGCTCGGCGGAGAGGAAGGGCGACGCCCGCCTGGTGCGTGCGCTCCAGAGGCAAGTGGACCGGATGGAGTATTTCTTGAACAAGGAGTGCAATGTACCTCTCTCTGACGGAATCGGAGGATGGCTTGAGTACTGGCAGGATCGACTTCGCCATGGGTGGCGGCGATGGTCATCGGACTTTGGTGGCTCTTGGTTGCGCCCGTTGGTGGTCGGTGCACTCGGCTATGTGGGGCTCAATGCACTCGCTTGGGTGTGGATCGACGGTTTTGCGATGCCCGATCTAGTCGCGTTCACGTTGCGGCGCGTTGATCGGATACCATTCTATACGGCCGGTCTACAAGACTTGTACGGAGCAGAGTATGACGATCTGACGCGTGGGAGCAAAAATTGGTTGAGGGCTATTGGGTTGGCACAGAATGTCTGGCTAGAACCTATCTCAAAAACCCCTTGGGGCTTGTGCACGGTATCGTCGGGGGTTAGTTTTGGTGCATGCTGAAGCTCACGGACGACCAGTGGAACCGGATCCGGCATCATTTCCCCGAGGAGAATCGGCCGAAGGGGCAGCGGGGACGCCCGCCGGTGCCGGCGCGGCAGGTCCTGGAAGCCGTGCTTTGGATTCTGAAGACGGGGGCCCAGTGGCACATGCTGCCGCAGTGCTATCCGAACTGCAAGACGGTGCACCGGCGATTCCAGACGTGGTGCCGCGACGAGGTGCTGGCGGACGTGCTCGAGGATCTGGCGTCCGAACTCCGGGAAGTCCGGGTGATCGACGGGTCGGAGGCGTTCATTGACGCGTCGTTCGCCCGCGCCAAGGGCGGAGGGGACGGCGTGGGGCTCACGAAGGCCGGAAAAGGCGTGAAGATCATGGCGATCGTGGACCGTTGCGGCCTTCCACTGTCCGTCGGGACGCACTCGGCCCAGCGGCACGAGGCCAGGCTCGTCCAGCTGAGCCTCGATCTGGTCTTCGTGGACGACCTCCCGGAGAATCTGGTCGGCGACAAGGCGTATGACAGCGATCCGCTGGACGGGGATCTCAGGAAGCAGGGAGTCGAGATGATCGCGCCCCACCGGAAGAACCGGACGCGGGCGAAGACGCAGGACGGACGCCGCCTGCGCAGGTACAAGCGGCGGTGGATCGTGGAGCGGTTCTTCGCCTGGATCCAGTGGAACCGCCGCGTCCTCATCCGGTGGGAGTATCACGCCGAGAACTTCCTCGGGTTCGTCCAGCTGGCCGCGCTATGCCTCTTGCTCAAGCCGCTTTATTATTGAGATAGGTTCTAGGTATGTGGGCTTTTGCATTTGGAAAGGCGATTAGGCGGTGATACCGTACGGAGCCCACCATGGGGTTACGAGATTAGGTCGATGCCGTGCAGCGTTGCCGGAAAGGCAGAGCAATTCTCGCAATCTGACCCGATTCCCCGGCCATTTCAGTACGGTAGGAGTGGACGCCGCTGAAGGGTAAGAAGCGATCGTGCAGTCGTGGTTGAACTTACGTCACTTCTTGCCGTGATTCGCGCTTCCTTGTCTCCGCCGACGAGGCTGTCACAGATGTCGTAGAGCTACCAAGTGCCAATGATCTTGTAGACTTCCGAAAGACGGCCGCCATACTTATCAAGCCATGCAGGTGGATCGCTCGCCGGAAACGATAACCATCTCGTATCAGTTCCTCTACGGCCCAAGTGTTGAGGAGTTGCCTTTTCAAGGAGGACCAGCTTTGGGATCACCCAGCACTGTACATCATTGGGGGAGATGCCGAGGCAGATCCCGTAGTCATAGTCTTGATCGCGGAACTGCTGAAACCTGAAAACCCCAGTTGCCCAGAGCATCGACAGCTTTACCTCCACACGCTTTCCAGAGATCATCAAGTCCGCCTCGGAGTCTCCGGTTTGTGTGACAGCAAACCCCTTGTGAGTGCACCAGCGTGCTACAAGCTCTTCGGCAACCTTGCCCTTCGTGCGTGAGGGAAGGCCCTCCGCCATCCACCGGAACGGACTGTCACGCCAATGGAGCTTTTTCTTGGCGTACCGCTTTTCGAGGGTCGCCGCGATGGACACGACCAGTTGAACTTCGGGGTCTTGGATCATCATGAACGATCTTTGGAACCGGTGTTGGGGGCGAACAGAGAGCCTTGGTCATTCTTCTCGTGAATGCCCGAAGGATCGAATCCGCCCCAACTAATGTCCGGCACGTCGACGAAACGATTGGCCATGACCTCAAGAGCCTCGGGGTTGTTGTCCACCAGCATGAAGCTGCGCCCGAGCTCGTGGGCCGCCATGCCGGTTGTACCGCTTCCCGCGAAGAAATCCAGCACTACGTCACCGGGCCGCGAAGATGCGGTCACTATGCGCCGGAGGATGCCAAGCGGCTTCTGCGTTGGATACCCCGTTCGCTCGGCTCCGTTGGTCGGAACGATGGTATGCCACCAAGTGTCGGTCGGGAGTTTCCCGCGAGCAGCCTTCTCAGGTCCGACCAAGCCGGGAGCCATGTAGGGGATACGCTCGATCTCGTCCACGTTGAAGACGTAATTGCCCACGTCCTTGACGTAGAAGAGGATGTTGTCGTGCTTCGCGGGCCAGCGTGTCTTCGGTCGCGCCCCGTAGTCGTAGGCCCAGATGATCTCGTTCAGGAAGTTGCCCGGCCCGAACAGATCATCCATCAGGAACCGGCAGCGGTGGACTTCCCGGTAGTCGACATGAAGGTAGAACGATCCGTGCGGGGCCAAGATCCTGTACGCCTCCCGCAGTCTTGGCTCCAGGAAGGCCACGTAATCGTCGAACTTGTCGTGGAAGCGCTTGGTGCCGAGCTTGGAGGTCTCGTAGCGACGCCCCTGAAAGCCGATTCGATCCCCGTTCTTAGACCGAGTGGTCTTGATACGAGTCCGGCTCTGCGTTCTTCCCGTGTTGAACGGAGGATCCACATAGACGAGGTCCGCTATCCCGTCAGGAAGATTCCGAAGCACGTCGAGGTTGTCGCCAAGAACGATCTGGTTCACCAACTGCTCCTCCAAGGGTCCGCGTTGCCCCCATGACCTGGGGAATGGATGCTTCCCAGCGACCGCCGCGCGGTCGCTACGGATGTCAACTACGGTAGTCATCCGACACGCTGGCGCGCCAGTAGGGAGGTGGCTCAGGCGTGAAGGCTCGTAGTGTCACTGGCCCCCTGCGCCGCGACCAAGCGCCGCTGGACTGGACGGACCTTCCCGAGGATCGAAAGGGCGGGATCGCCTCTTGCCAGCCCCTGCCGGGGGACATGCTTGGCGTGGCCCCAAGTGGGTATCCGACCGGGCCAACCATGGGCTGTGCTGAGCCAGCCGTGCGTGGGTTGCGGATATGGCCTTGACGGCTCGCCAGGCTGGAACCGGCCTGCTTCAGGTCGCCTCCGAAGGCAGCACTGGGACGGGCAGGTGATGAGCCTTGGGATTCCCCGTCATTCGGGCTCGGATTTCTCGCTGTTTCGTGAGGACGGCATCAGACACCCTCCCCCCTTGACCCTGACCTACCGCCAGGGACGCGACACCCCGGTCGACGCCTCGCCGACACCGCATCGACTCACACCGTGATTTGGAAGGGGATCTCGCCCTCGCCTGACGGTCCAAGAGATGCGGCTCTTGCCACTGACTTGAACGGTCGCTCGACGGGTAGGGAAATTCCCGCAGTTTGAGGCGATTTCCCCGCCGCTTCTGGACGACGGGAGTAGATGCGGTTCAACGGCAGAATACGCAGATCGTGCAGCCCTGTAAGTAGTTAGACGATTCCCTGCCGTGATTTGAGCCCCCTTGGATCCGCCCGGGGGGTGCCCCCGGACCCCCGAAACGACATTCCCGCGCGCCACCAAAGGAGGCCGCCCGACATGGCCCGTCCCCGAAAGCCCGAGGCCGAACGCCGCAGCCGCACGATCGGCGTCCGCGTCACAACCGCCGAAGCCGCGGAGATCGCCCAGCGGGCCGGAGCGGCCCGCATGACGACGGGCGGCTACGTGCGCCGCAGGGCGCTGGGGCAGCCGGTCCGCGAGGCGGCCGTTCACCGTCTCGGCGCCAGGGAACGGGTCGAACTCCACCGGATCGGCGTGAACCTGAACCAGATCGCCCGCGCCCTGAACTCGGGAGCGTCCGCGCCGCCCGGAACGCTGGAGGCCGTCGAGCGGGTGCGCAAGCTCACGTCCGATCTGCTGAGCGGCGAGGCGCTGGACCGATGATCCCGAAGATCAATGGACTGGGGCGGTCGTTCGCCGGGGTCGCGGCGTACTGCCTCCACGATGCCCCGCAGCCGGACGACCGCCGTCCGAGGACATCGGAGCGGGTCGGGTGGGCCGACACCCGCAACCTCGCGACGTTCCGGCCGCAGCGGGCCGCCCGGCTGATGGCCGCGACGGCGAAGGCGGCACCCGACCTCAAGCGGCTGGCTGGCGGGGCGCGAGGGGGCCGGAAGCTGGCGAAGCCGGTCCTGCACTACTCGCTCAGCTGGGCGCAGGACGAGACGCCCGACAAGCGGGAGATGAGCCGGGCGGTGGACCGGAGTCTGGAGGCGCTGGGGCTGGACGGCCACGAGGCGCTGATCGTCGCGCACGAGGACACCCGGCACCCGCATGTCCACGTCATCGCCAACAGGGTCGATCCGGAGACCGGGAAGGCGGCGACGCTGGGCAACAGCAAGCTCCGGCTGTCGCGCTGGGCCGAGGGCTACGAGCGGGAGCAGGGCAGGATCCGGTGCGAGAGGCGGGTCGAGAACAACGAGCGGCGGCGAGCGGGCGAGCAGGTGCCTCGCCCCACGGGGGACCGGCCGCGACACTGGGCGCGTGTCCGCCGCGAGGGAATGCAGCCCGGGCGGGCGCGGCGGACGAGGAAGCCGCGCCGCGAGGATCAAATCGACGTGGCGGCATGGCGGCATGGCGAGGCGGAGGCTTGGGAGACGGTCGCGGACGGGCGCCAGTCGAGCTTCCGGCACCTTGAGACCCGGGCGCGCAAGGAATGGGCCGAACTGCACAAGCGGCAGGAGGAGATGCGGCAGAGGCTCGACCGGGAGAGCCGCACCGTGCTCGGGCGGCTCCGGATCTGGCGGACCGATCGCTCGCTCAGGGAACTGGCCGGGGCCATCCGGGGCCGGGAGGATCTGGTCGAGGACTGGCGCGAGGATCTCGCCCGGTACCACAGGGACGAGCGGGCCGAGTTGGGCAAGGCACACGGCGAGCGCGCCCGGGAGATCGAGCGCGGTTGGAGCAAGTTCTATCGAAGTAGGCTGGTGGACGCGGAGCGGAGCGCATGGGCCGTGCGGGAGACGATGAGAGAGCGCCAAGAGACGGGGGAGCGGGAAAGCCGCCGGAGCATCGTCATCCCCATTTCGCCCCGGCCCCGAGGCCCTGAGCGTGGTGGGGGAGGGTTCGAGCGATGAGCCTTGATGCCGACAACCAGAAATTTGACACCGCCCTGCAAATGAGGCCCAGACCGGAAAACACTGGAACCGATTGCGAGTCCTTGAACACTGGACCGGCGGTGAGAAGCGCGAGCGGCCCCCTGAGCGTCCCGACACGGTAGGCACGGTCCCGGTTCGCGGGCTACCGACGGCGGGGAGGAAACAGGCGGCGGGCGGCGGCACGCACGTCCGTGGACAGTCCGAAGATGACGGCGAGGGCCAGCGCCCCGAGGGGCAAGGTAGACGAGTAGGCTCATGGCCCGAACTCCGCGAACCCCCCGGAAACGGGCCTCCGAGGCCCTCACCGTGGCGGTGGCCGAAGACGGCGGGCGGGTCTTAGGCCCCCCCGGCGCGATTCGCAGTTCTCTGGATCAAGTTCCTCCGTCAAACCGAATTCTATCAGGCCTTCCTTTTCCAACAGCGCGGTAAGTCGCGCTACGGCGGCTCGGTTTGCTATTCGCGCATCTTCCAGCGTGACCAGAAGCTCGTTGTGGCTGCGCATCTTCTGAACCCCCTCTTCGGTCGCGAGAGGCACTGTGAAGCGGATCTCTGTCCAGCTTGAGTCAGCGGCCATGATCGCTTCGTTTTCCAAGACCTCGCAGTAGACCACCTGCGCGTAGGCTTCTTGGATGGATGGATGCTGCCGTTCCTGCTTGACCTCGGTCGGTTCCTGGTGAGCTTCCAGAACCAAGCTGAGAAGAAACAGGCCTACGAGCGTGAAGGACAAATGGGACATCGTGATCCCCTTTCTTCGGCTGGACACTGGAGCCGGGCCATTCGCAAGCCCTCGGGAGCTGTTCAGCCTGAGACGGTACAACACGGAGAAGCCGTGCGCCAATGGGGGTGCCGCACCTGGCGGCTCAGGACTTTCGGCAATGACGACCAGATGATCGGACACTCATAGCCGGAAGGGGCGGGCGCGCCGAGTTGACGACTGGGCTTCGGCAGCTTTTCGTTGGTTCCGAGGGGTCGCAGCCCTTCTTCCTTTCTTCCCCTCTCGGCAAACGGAGTCGAAATGGCCACAACCCCGCAATGGCGGCTTGTCTTCGTGCTGCCGAATCTCCGGCTGGGAGAGCACCGGCTGTCTCCATCGGAAATGACCCTTGGCCTTGAGGGGATCGCGATCGTGCCCGCAGTGGATTCCAGGGTAGTCGAGATTCGCGAGTGGTCTGAGCCAGCCGATAGGTTCCTAAGTTCGTTCCACGATGGCTACGGCAGGGCGATCACGCCTGCCGTCCTGATCGTGCGAGAAGACTGGCACTCGGGCATCGTTGCGAACTCCGAGGCTGTGATCTCCTTTCGTAATGCTGCCGCCGCCGCCTCGATCCTGCCGTTCAGCGCGCGATGGCCCTCGGATGGTGGATCCGGCGTGCTGTGGTCCGAGAGTTTCGACTACCATCCCGCCCGACTTCGGCCCGATGGCTTGAAGTTCGACTACAGGACACCCGCGCTCAATTCGATTGGGTTCCGGCTGGACGGCCTCCAGCTCACGCCCGATCTGCGGGTTCCGCGGACGGACTTGACGCACACCGACAAGAACTTGGCGGATCGGCTCGGACGGGCGTGGGAGCTTCGCTATTTGCGAGGGCGGGAGAAAAGGAAGACCGCCCAGGTCTTTCGATCGCTGGAGGTTGCCTATGACGCGCTGGGGCTTCGTTTCACGAGCTACTCATCCTTGAGTGCAGTGGGGCTCAGTGTAGTACCGTGGGTCACGGCGATTGAAGTGCTGGCGGCACCTGAAGCACGCGATGTGAAGAAACAGGATTGCACTCGGCTCATAGGACGGCATGAGTTCTCGGACCCAAGACTGCGGGTGAAGCCCGGCCAGCGTCGTGGCCAAATGACTCTCGCCCAGGAACTCTTCCTGCGGCTCTATGCAGCTAGAAGCAAGTTCGTGCACGGAGGCAAGGTGTCCACCGAGCTCCTCCTGACGACGGGCGGGGAGGCTCCGCCTCTGCTCTCCCTGGCCTCGACTATCTACCGCACCGCCTTGATGGCTTATCTCGAAGAGCAGTGGCCTCGGCAAGCGGTTTCTTCACCGGAGACGACTTCGTGGACGGAACAGCTGAGGCAGCACGTCCGAGATAACCATGCCATCTACGAGGATCATCTTCTCAACGCAATCGGCTAAGAGTTATTGGGACTGACGGCGCCCCGTCATCCCGCTGATCGCCCCTCCTACGCGGCCCACGAGCCATGCCATCGCCCTAATGCCGACACTCGTCTGCACCGGGCTCGCGGCAGACGGCCGGCAGCTATTGAATTGAATTGAACGCTGGGGACCTCGACGGGCGCGTCAAGGCATCCGTACCGGTCTGCCCTCAAGCGACAGAAGATGCCCGACGGAACGAGTGCGTCACGCTATCTCGATGGAACGGGTCTACCATGCTCAGTAGTCGGTCCGCGTCCCCCAGTAGTTGATACTGTGGAGGAGAAAGGGAATGTGCTCGACGTACTCGTGACCGGGCTCGTAAAGCCCGATGACGCCATCTTTCCGCAGCATGTCCAACGCCGGTTCCTTGAACGTCTTCACGTAGCCGCCGGCCCCCGCCGAGTAGGTCACGAATATCCCGGACTCGGTCCTCGCCATCGGCCGCATCTCCCTGCTTGCCCAGAAGTAGTTGCCACGACGATCCTTGACCACCCGGACGAGGTACTCCTCGGAATCACCCCTGTCCAGCGTTTCCTCGCGGACCGTCCAGCCTACCTCCGTGTCGCCGGCTTTGACTCTCTTGCCCGGACGCCCCTCAAGCACGACCTCGTACTGGTCTTGCTCGGCCAGCACGGCAGCCGAGACCAGGAGCCCCACGCCCACGCCGAGCCAGAGTCTCAGACTGATCCCCACCGCCCGCACCCGCCGTGTGCTCTTGCCAGCAGCATCCATACCGGTTCATCTCTCTTCTGAAGTGGTCTTTGTCCGCCAACCTTAGGACCAGTAACGGGTCCAAAGCAAGCCCTGAAGCGCCTCACCGGGCAGCGCCCGGAACGACGGACTTCCGCTCGTCGCGGGCGAGCACCCCGGACTCTTGGCCGCCTGCCTCGCGGACGGCGAGGAGCGACCAAGCGGGACTGTCACTGTTCGGTGACGCCGGCGCTCCCTGCCGCGTACCGGTATCCTACGCTTCCCCCCTTGGGGACCGGAGATCGTCGATCATAAGCTGCTCCTACGACCCGCAGGGTTACCCGAAACGCCTCCGAACCGCCCCGAAACGGCCTCTGACCCGGTCGCGGGGTCGGGCACCGCCGCCATCACTCGCACAGTCGTGGTCATCATTTGCACCTCGGTTCCGGAGCGCGCCCAAAGCGAGATCGATGGCCGGGGGCCGTTCCTCGTAGCAATCCCAGCGCCGCCCGAGAGCGGCGGCCACCTCGGTACACCACAGTTCATCTTCGTAGTCAGTGGACCGGCCGTCCCAATGGAAGTCCACCCCGTGAACCTTCCTTAGCTGTTCCGGTCGAAGACGGCCATCGCCAGCGACCCTCTCCTCCCCCTTCGGGATGATGGCGCAGCTAACCCTGTCCCATTCGAGGGCGCCCCACACGGTGCATAGCCCGAAGTAGTGCACGCTCACTACCATCACCTCTCGACCGCGGTGCTCCGTGCGCTCCCCGGTGTCGATGCTGACGCTGACAGCGGCGAGGTGTTGGTCGTACTCCAGGCGGTCCAACCGGTTGCGGAGGATCACGTAGCCATCCGGGTCGATGGTGATAACGGCGATCAGCACCGTGTCGGCCTCTTGGGCTTGGACCGGCCCGGAGGTAGCCGCCAGTACCACCACGAGGGCCCCCACCACGACAGCCGCCCGCGAGGCCCATTGCCCCCGGCTCACTGGCCTAGCCCCGAGTCTGCCCGCGACCACTCCGTGCGCTTGTGGAGGCGTTTTCGAGGGCGGCACGCAGTGCCCCGCGGCCTGAAGAGCCACACGCCGACCGTGGCCCCCAACGCTGCCACCCACTCCACCACGTCCGCCCCGAGCCTAGCAGCGATCCACTGAAAAACCTGATGAGGAACGTCCTCCGACATCGCCTCAGCCGTCGGCGACGCCGACCAGAGAAGCGCCCCCGACGCCACCAGAAACACCACCGACCGCCATCTGGAGGGGCCGTCCGCGGCAGGGGCGACGGTAAGTGCCCCGAAATACACAGCGTAGTACGCCCACAGCGTCCACGGGAGCGTCCACGGGAGACCGGCCCACGCCCATCCGAGATACCCGACCAACAACCACGCGGAGATAATCGCCGCCACCACCGCCAGAAGCCACCGCCACCCGAGCGCCCACCACCATCGGGGGGTCATTCGCCCCTCCCAGGGGTTTCCCTCCCAGTCCGGATAGCCGCCACGACCTTCTGAATTACCGGCTCCTCGCGTAGGGTCTCCGCGATCTTCTTCGCTACCCCATGAAGGGGATCAGTTGGCTTGGGAATCTTGACGCCTTTCGATTTGCCCAACTCCTCGAATTGGTACCGGAGAGTAACGAACCCCATGGCGTGTATCGTGACGGTGTCCGTCACCTCCGGGCAGAGTTCCTTGAGCCGTGTCTTCGTCGCTTCATTCAGAGAATCGAACAGCTTCGCGAGATTGTGTTCATTCTCGTGTTGGCCCCGGTCAAGGATCTGATAGGCCTTGAGCGCGACCTCGATGGCGAAAAGTGAGAGCAAGGCGCCGCCGTGATCCGCTGACCGCGCTCTGGTGAAAAGCCGACGCTCCTCGGGCTCCAATTCGACCGGCGAAACAGGGAGCCGAACGCCTCGGCTACGCAGAGACTCATAGCATTCCTGTTCCGCCCGTGTGGCGGTATCCCGCAGAGACTCAGCGGCCCTCAGCAAGGTAACCGGCATACTCGGCTGCCCAAGACGCCCTGAACGCGTGATCGTCGACCCCCGACTTCCGAGGAACATCCTCAACGGTCATCGTGCCGCTCCGCATTCCGAATGCCATATAGCTGATTGGGACTATACAGTTTACGAAAACAATGCAGAATCGCGCTACGCTGGAGCTGGCCGACGCGCCCGGAGACCGGCGCGTGTCATCGGCGAATCGGTGCGTTGATTCGCCTAGGCGACCGAGCCCTTCCAGACGTGAACGAGGTCGGCTTCCGGGACTTTCGGGGAAGGCCCGGCGGGGCGGGAGTCCCGCCATTTCAGTGCGGTTTTCCCGCTTTCGCGGCACGGTCCAGCAGGGTCCAGTACAACGGCAGGAAACGCAGATCGTGCAGTCCCAGTTAGACTTAGACGATTTCCTGCCGTGATTTTCGCAACCATGATCCTGCCATTATGGAAAGTGTAGATGACATCTGGCGTGACACGGCCTCCATGTGGGCCCACCTGCCTGAGCCCGGATTCGAGGTCGGCACGGGGTCATGACGAGTTTACGGCGGCCCGCCGGGGGTACGGTCGGCGGAATGCGGGATTTCCGAGACGGCGTCGCGGATTTCTTCGGGACCGAGCTGGCGGGGGGCGTGGACGGTGCTGACGCGCCGGTGCGGCCGTGTCCGGAGTGGTCGCCGACGAAACGGGGTAGGTCTTGTGGGGGAGAAGGCGGCGTTCGTGGTCGCGGTCGGGCCCTGGGCGAAGGTGCCGACGGCCATGGGGGCGACTTGCTGCGACAACTGGCCGGTCGCCCGACTCATCCGAGCGGGAGCGCTCCCGTCCGCTCCTCCTGGTCCGGTATGACCCGAAGGTCGCAAGACCCGACGGAGTCACCGTGACCTGGGCGCGCATGGCAGTACTCCGCGGGGCGCCGGATCAGGAAGGCGGATGTCGCCCCCACGCCGGTTCCGCGCCCCATGTCCCACGCGCTCAGGAATCCCGCGTAGCCGACCCCTTCTTGATGACCCGAGCTGTCGCGGTGCCGAGGTCGGAAACCGTCGTGGCCAGGTCGGACATGACGACCTCTCCGTCGGAGTGGTCCCCCCGCCGCGGATAGCGCGGTTTCGCACCGCGTTTCGCCACCGACAGGAGGAATTCCGTCATTTCCGTGTGGGTCTCAACGATCCGGCGGAGAAACGCGCCCATCGCGATAACCTCCAGTTGTCCATGCGTCCACGGGTCGTCGAAAGGCCCGCGAGGTTACCGGAACCTAGCGATTCCCGTCAAGTCAGGTGAGAGTGTCAGCCTCGGTGGAGGTGCTCGGTGAGGTCGTCAACCCCCCCACCCCTTCCCCCTCAGCGTCGCCCGCCTCGTCGCGTGCACCGCTCTCGCCGCCATCCCCAGCAGCGCAGGGATTCACGCGCACTTGCGAGGCGGCCTGCCACCATCCCCTTCCCTTCTTGGCGACCCAGCCGTTCTCACGGGCGACCTTCAGGGCTCCGACCACCGAGCAGACCGGGTTCTTGGATATGAATGATGTTCCGGTTTCCTGAAGGATCGTCAGGATCTGGCGGGCACGTAGCGGGCCTCCGTCATGGCGGAGGATTGCGACGACGCGTACCGCCAGCTCCTCGGTAGTCTCCCACGTCATCTGCGACCTTCCGTCCGTCGGTTCCTCCAGGGCTTCGACGCTGGGAAGCGGGGGGGCGCTGGCGAGCCACTCGTCGAACTCGGCCACGAGCTTCCGTGCCTGCTCCACGCGCCCCAGCCCCCACCAGCCGGATCGACGCTCACACATCGGGATCCCGCCCACCACTCCTTGACGCCCTCACCGACGCCCCGCAATCCTGATTGGCCGCCGACCGGCCACGCGTCGGCCACCCGCCCGCTCGGTCCACCGCGATTTCCCCGCGGCGGGACCGCACCCCGGAGGAGTCAACACACATGACGACAACCGATCTCGGCCGTCTCGAGCCCGTAGACCTGCGCAAGGTCTGGCCGAACGAGGAAACCGACTTCACTCCGTGGCTTGCCGACCAGTCGAACCTAGAGATACTCGCCGACGCGCTCGGCATGCCGCTGGAGTTCGTGGAGCGCGAGAAGGCGGTGGGTCCGTACTCGGCCGACATCCTCTGCCGGGACTCCGACGACGGAACGCGGGTCGTCGTCGAGAACCAGCTGGGGCCTACCGATCACGATCACCTCGGGAAGCTGCTGACCTACGCCGCCCACCTGGGCGCCCGGGTCGTGGTGTGGATCGCGAAGAGTTTCACGGATCAGCACCGGGCCGCGCTGGACTGGCTCAACGAGGTGTCGGAGACGGGTACCCGGTTCTTCGGTCTGGAAATCGAGCTGTGGCGGATCGGCGACTCGATGTCGGCCCCGAGATTCAACGTCGTCGCCAGGCCGAACGACTGGACGAGGGAAGGGGACAAGACGGAGTTGACGGCCACGCAACGGATGCAGCTCGGTTTCTGGGAGGGATTCGCCGAGTTCGTCTCCCGCAACGGAACGATCGTCTCCAAGATCCATTCGCCCAGGCCTCAGAACTGGCTGGGGATGCTTGGAGTCGGCCGCGGCGGCTTCTTCCTCTACGGCGTCATGTCCACGTGGTCGGCGGCGGGTGGTCACGAACTGAGGGCGGAACTCTCAATCTCCGGCCAGGACACCGATCACTACTTCGATCTGCTTCATGCCCAGCGCGATGACATCAATGCGGAGCACGACTTCGCCGAAGGGCTCGAGTGGCACAACCCCTCCGGCGTCCAGCAGCGGAGGGTCTACTGGCGTCTCGCGACGGACTTCGGGGATCCCGACCTGCGTACCGAACAATACCGCTGGCTGCTCGAACGGGTCGAGGCGCTCCATCGGATCCTGGCACCTCGGGTGACGAAGCTGCCGGTACCGGATAGGGAATAGTCATCCGACTCCGTCCAATGGCCATCAATCCCGACGACCTCCGGAAGCGACTATGCGACCAGCTCTGCGCGGCCGTCCGCGTCGCCAGCCGGGGAGAAGCGTCGGGTGGAGGACTACGGAGCGAAGGTGAGCGAACACTTGGGACGAATGGGGGTGGAGGATGAGCGGAGAGTTTGATTTCGAGCGACTCGTCGAGCTGTGCCGGCGGACGCATGAGGAGACTCGGCGCTCCGCGGCCCGCGCCGTCGACCGCTCGCTGGTCGTCCGGAACTGGCTGTTCGGATGGTACATCGTGGAGTTCGAGCAGAGCGGTGCGGATCGGGCGGAGTATGGCAGGCAGACCTTGAAGAGATTGTCGGCAGTTCTGAAGGCGAGGATCGGGCGGGGCTTCTCCTTGCGATCCCTTGAGCAGTTTCGACGCTTCTACCTGCAATCCGAAGAGATCCTGCCACAAGCTGGAAAAACGCAAACACTGTCTGCGATTTCCGCCACTGCCCAGAATCCGCAGACACCGTCTGCGAAATCCACGGCATCGGGAGCGGGCATGTCCCAAGTACTGCGGTCTGCTTCCGCCACTCTGCTTCAGCACCTCCCCCTCGGCTGGTCCCACTACGTCACGCTGCTGTCCGTATCCGACCCCGAGGCCCGCCGATTCTACGAGATCGAGGCTGCGGAAAACGGCTGGAGCGTCCGCGAACTCAAGCGCCAGCTCGACAGCTCCCTGTACCAGCGGCTCGCGCTCAGCCGCGACAAGCACGAAGTCCGCCGTCTGGCCCGCGACGGACAGGTGGTCGAAAAGGCGTCGGACCTAATCAAGGACCCGGTGGTGCTGGAGTTCCTCGGACTGGAGGAGACGCCGGCCTACTCCGAGAGCGATCTGGAGACCGCGATCATCGACCGGCTCCAGCAGTTCCTGCTCGAACTCGGCAAGGGATTCCTGTTCGAGGCCCGCCAGAAGCGCTTCAGCTTCGACGACAGTCATTTCTTCGTGGACCTGGTGTTCTACAACCGGGCAGTGGACGATGGGTGAGGCGCGAGATGACGACACGGAGGACGACGACGCCCATGACGCCTGACCCTTCTCACGTCGAGCGGACATCCTCCTGGCGGGACGAGCATCTGGATTGCATCTGCGGACTCGCGAACGGTCGAGGCGGCGTCCTCGAAATCGGGCGGGAGGTCCGCCGCGAGCCCATCGGGACGACCGACCTTCTCCGTCTGGCGGATGAGATACCCGACAAGGTGCGGTCGGTCCTCAGCATCGTCGTCAATGTGGATGTGAGGAGCGATTGCGGGCGCGATTACCTGCGGATCGTCGTCCCTTCCCAACCGGAGAGGGTCGGCCACACGCGGGCCCCGGACTCGGCTGCCGTCGAGGCCGATGATGATCGGACGCGACCAGGCAGGTCAGCCAGAAAACCACCAGAAAATCCGGATCAGCCAGAAAACAACCAGAAAGTCGGGGACCGCATCCTCGCCTACCTGCGGGAGAACCCGTCCGCCAGCCGCCGCGAGATCGCCGGGGCACTTGCAGGTGTCACGGAGGGGAGCGTCCGGTATCGGCTCGATAAACTCAAGGAGTTTGGGAGGTTACGTCGCGTCGGACCGGACAGGGGGGGACGCTGGGAAGTGATCGACGATCCCGATGTAGAGGTCGGCGAACACAACGATGGCGGTGCCGCCGAGCACCGGGACCGAGGGAACGCGCAGTCCGCAATCAGCCAGAAAACAACCAGAAAACCGCCAGAAGACCACCAGAAAACCGCCGGAAACGGCCATCCGTCGCCGGAATCCGCGTTG
Organism: Longimicrobiales bacterium; assembly: GCA_965204275.1. Lineage (GTDB taxonomy): Bacteria > Gemmatimonadota > Gemmatimonadetes > Longimicrobiales > Gaopeijiaceae > Bin94. The sequence goes on along the minus strand of CBDBEC010000001.1, from coordinate 1,772,806 downwards.
CTTTCCGACCGCATCCTCTCGCTCCTCCGGCGGAACCCGTCCGCCAGCCGCCGCGAAATCGCCGCCACCCTCGGCACCTCGCGATCCACCGTCCGGTACCGGCTGGACAGGCTGCGCGAGACCGGGAAGATCGAGCGGGTCGGTCCCGACAAGGGCGGCCATTGGAGGGTGCTGGGCGAATCCGCCACCAAGTGCGACCAATGACGCCCGAGATTCGGAATGTCGAGTGGAAGCGCTCCTGGCGCGACAACTGCTTCGCGTGGATCTGCGGGTTCGCGAACGCGCGGGGCGGCGTTCTCGAGATCGGCAAGGACGACGACGGCGACATCGTCGGGGTTCGCAACGTGCTTTCGCTGCTGGAGGACATCCCGAGCAAGGTGCGGTCGCTGCTCGGCATCGTGGTCGAGGTGAACCTGAAGTCGGAGTCCGTGTGGTTGTGTCGGGTGGCCCCACGGGGATTCGCCTCCGGGGGAGGGTTCCAATCGTTCCAACTACGGGCGTTCCTACTACGGTGTGGCCCGACAGGTGACGAAAGTCCTTGCGGTCTCAGCCCTGCGTGGTTACTATCTGTCTGACCGAAAAACAGTCATGTCGTCACTAGATGACAGTCACATCCCCGTAGCGAGGATCAGTACGATGACAGAACGGCAGGCAGTAGCCGAGTCCGCCGACGACCCGAGGAAGGGAAAGTCACGGGCACCCCAGTCGGAAATCCAAGTCCCCTATTACGATCTCGAGAACGCGGTCAATGTGGCACGCGCGCTGCACGCTAAGGCAGGTGGCATATGCGACCGTGCCCAGCTTGCGGCCTTGCTAGGCCACACCGTGAAGAGCGGTGCGTTCATGAGTCGCATCGGAGCGGCCAGGATGTTCGGTCTTGTGGAGCGAGCGGATGGTGCTCGGCTCCGCGTGACGACGCGAGGGAGGGCCATTGTGGCGCCAGTGGATCCACAAAGGGCGGCCCAGGCGAAAGTGGATGCGTTTCTCAGTGTGGAATTGTTCAGGAAGGTCCACCACGACTACGAGGGAGCATCTCTCCCCGATGCCGCCGGGTTGCGAAACATGTTCGAGAACGACTACGGGATCGTCAAGAGTCGGGCAGCCCCAACCGTGAGGATCATGCGTAGATCCGCCGAATACGCTGGCTTCTTTGACACGGTTGGAAGCTCGCAGATGGTCAAGCCGATGAATCTGCCCGAGGACCCCCAGCAGGTTGACAACGACGACCAAGCGGACAGTAGAGACGAGCCCCGCGGAAACAGCGACGTCACGGATACTAGCGGTATCGACCCAGCCATAATCGGACTGCTCCAGAGACTACCCCCAGGCGGAACACCCCTACCTGCGGTCAAGCGCAAGCAATTGATTGCTGCCTTCACTTCAGTAGTGAAGTTCATCTACCCCGAGCCGGAGGACGACGCCAACTAGACGGCCCCAAGCCCTAGAGCATGAGCGGCCTTGGGCTTGGGGCCGCCAACCACCCACCCAAACAAAGGAGGTGAGCGATGTACGCGCCGAAAAAACCCTAGCTGTTAGGTGAATGGATGTGGGTGCTCCGCCACCATCGGGGGGCACCCACATCCTATCCATCCACGGATCTGAAGCTAGTGTTCCAGCTCCATCAATTCAACCACCCTCTGAGCGGGCCGGGACGCCTGATTCCCATCAGCTCGCCCCGCTCCCGCTTCTCAGCCTGCTCCCGGCGCAGCTCGTCGTAGCCGATCATCCCCTCGGCCCTGTTCATCGCGGCCTGGTAGTCGCCGCTGTCGTACTCCCACCCCAGCGGCGAGTGGTACGGGAACAGCCTCCTTCGGGATGAAGTTTCTCCTCGCGCAGCGTCGCGGGGTCCTTCCCCACCTTGTGGGCCAGCGTATCGACCACCCGCTCCAGGCAGGGCACGGCAGTGCAGGGCGTCGCAACCGATGTGCGGTGAGCACGAACTCGTCGAATACGGAGAGTGTTCCGGGGCATGGGTAGGATTCCGGCTCGCGTACGTCCCCAACCCTGCAGCGCGGTGGTGTCGCGCCCAAGGCGGGCGCCGGGGAGCGGGGGCTCGTCGAATACGGGGAGTCTTCCGGTGCATGGACAGATTCCGGCCCAAGATACTCCGGCGGGCAAGTGGGTCGACCCCCGAGACGACTCGGGACCAGCCATTGGACTATCGGCTCGCCCTAACCACCGCCATTCCCGTCCGCACCGTCCGCCTCCCCGGCCACCACCCCCCGCAGGATCCTCTTGATGAAGGTCGGCACCCGTTCGTTGGCCTCGGCCGCCAACCGCGACACGACGCGATGATGTTCGATCTCGTCTCCCGACCACACGACATCCGCGCGCCTGATCGGCCTGAGAGCCGCGTGACTGTAGGCTTCCGGGCTCCCCCAGTAGCAATCCCGGCATAGATCGGCCACCCGCGCGCCGGTCAGGTTCTCGCAATGCTCGCACGTCCAGGACTTGGCGCGATTGCACGACCCGCACAGGAGCATGACCTCGTCCGGGTCCACCCCCCCGCCGGTGCCCGGGCCCGCGACCTCGTATGGAACCCGATGATCGATTTGGAGCTCGCGATCCCGATACGGCGTGACGCAGATCGCGCACCTGGAACGCGATGCCTCTACGAGGTTCCGTTTCAGGTCCTTGGGCCACGTTCCTCGGCCACCCAGCTTGTGGGGCTCGGCGTCCTGCGGATCGCCGAACCGATAGGCCGCAATCCTGCGTCCCTGCCCGTCCCGGACCTGGAACGTCTCCAGGGGTGTAGCGCGACAATCAGGATGAGAAGCCAGCGACAATCAGGATGAGAGAGCGGGGGGTGGTCGCGAGCTGCCCGAGATTTGGTGTTTTTCCCGAGAGCGGAGAGATGCCAGGTGCCGGGCCGACACATCACGGACCACCAGATGGAGCTCTACATGACGTACCGGAAGGAGGACCGCCCGGCGCTGGCTTCGGCGAAGGCGGGATTCAGCACGTCGACGGGGTACCGGATCGAGTCTGATCCGCGGCCGCCGTCGCAGAAGCGGAAGCGGAGGGGACGCAGGAGGCCGGATCCGCTGGCGGGGATCTTCGAGGAGGAGATCGTGCCGCTGCTGCGGGCCAACCCCGGGCTGCGGGCGGTGGCGCTGTACGAGGAGATGATGCGGCGGCACCCGGAGTTGCATGCGGGGGTTCGCCGCACGCTCGAGCGGCGGGTGCGGGCGTGGAAGGCGAAGCATGGGCCGGACCAGGAGATCATCTTCCTGCAGAAGCACAAGCCGGGACGCCGCGGCCTGTCGGACTTCACGGACGCGACGGGCCTGGGCGTGACGGTTGCCGGGAAGCCGTTGGCGCACAAGCTGTATCACTTCCGGCTCGAGTACTCGGGCTTCTGCCACGCCGCGGTGGTGTTGGGCGGGGAGAGCTTCGTGGCACTTGCCGAGGGGCTGCAGGATGCGCTCTGGGCGCTGGGCGGATGTCCGAGGGAGCATCGGACGGACAGCCTGTCGGCGGCGTTCCGGAACCTGAAGTTCGACGTGCGCGACGACGTGACGCGGCGCTATGAGATGCTGATGGCGGACTACGGGATGGAGGCGAGCCGCAACAACCGGGGCCTGGCGCACGAGAACGGGTCGGTCGAGGGGCCGCACGGGCACCTGAAGCGGGCGCTCGGGGACGCGCTGCTGTTGAGAGGTTCGCGGGACTTCGAGACGATCGAGGACTACCGGGCATTCCTGGCGACGGTGGTGAGCCGGCGCAACGCCCGCAACCGGGAGCGGATCGACGCGGAGCGGCAGGTGCTCCAGTCGCTGCCGAAGCGGCGCAGCGACGGCTTCGAGGAGACGCTGGTGCGGGTGACGAGGACGGGCGGATTCTCGCTGCGCCGGGTGTTCTACACGGTGCCTTCGCGGCTGGTGGGACACCGGCTGCGGGTGCGGCTCTACGACGACCGCCTGGTGCTGTTCGCGGGCACCGACGAACTCATGACGCTGCCGCGGGGCCACGCGGGCCCGGGAGGGCGGCGCGGGCGGGTCGTCGACTTCCGCCACGTGCTGCCGTCGTTGCGCCGCAAGCCGATGGCGCTCCTGAACTGGATCTGGCGCGATGGCCTGTTCCCCCGCGACGCCTACCGGCGCGCCTTCGAGGCACTGGTCGAAGACCTGGACGGCCGCGAGGCCTGCCACCGGATGGTGGATCTGCTGGGCCTGGCCCACGACCACTGCTGCGAGGCCGGGCTGGCGGCCGAACTGGACGCACTGCTCGACGCGGGACAACTGCCCGATCCCGCCGCGCTGCGCGAGCGCTTCCTGCCAAAGCCGGACCCCGTGCCGGACGTTGACACGCCCCTGCCGCCGATGTCGGTCTACGACGGCCTCGCACCGGACGCCCACGCCTCGCCGGCTTCGCCCCCCGGAGGACTCGCATGAACGCCCCCTTCATCGTTGATCCCCCCGAGATGGACCTGCTGCTCAAGCAGCTGCGCCTGCCGACCATGCGGGCACAGTGGCGCAGCTTCACCGAGCGCGCCGACCGGGAGGGCTGGCCCTCGGCGCGCCTGCTCGCCACGCTGTGCAGCCACGAGGTCACCGACCGCGAGCGGCGGCGCTTCGAGCGGCACCGGGCCGAGGCGAAGCTGCCGCCCGGCAAGACGCTCGACAACTTCGACTTCACCCTCGTCCCGGCGGTCTCGAAGGCACGCGTCGGCGTGCTGGCGACCGGTGACACCTGGCTCGCGGAGGGCGCCAACGTGTTGTTTTTCGGACCGCCCGGCACGGGAAAAAGTCACTTGGCGGCGGGTCTCGGGCTGAAGCTCGTCGAGAACGGGTTCCGGGTCCTCTACCAGCGCACCACGAACCTGGTCCAGAGGCTTCAGACCGCCCGCCGGGACCTCGCCCTCGAAGCGGCCATCCGCAAGCTCTACAAGTATCACCTCCTGATCCTCGACGACTTCTCCTACGTCACGCACGAGCAGGCGGAGACCAGCGTGCTCTTCGAGCTGATCGGGGCCCGCTACGAGAACCGGTCGGTTCTGGTGATCGCCAACGAGCCCTTCAGCACCTGGGGCAGGATCTTCGGCAGTGACGCCATGACGCTGGCCGCAGTCGACCGCCTCGTCCACCGCTCCCACATCTTCGAAGTCAACGCCGAGAGCTACCGCAAGCGCGCCGCCTACGCGGCCCAGGCGGCTCTTGCGAAGGAGCCGGCCGCTGAAGGCCCGGACCCGGCGGAGGCGGGCTGAAGCGCTCCACAACGCGGGTCCCTCCCCCGAACGGGACCGAAGAGGCGGCAGAGATGGCCCTGAGAGGCCCGTGGAGCCGCCGGAAGGGTCACCGACGAACCCCTCGGAGCCTCTGACAACCCGAATCCCGGGGCCGGACGGCCCGAATCCGGAGCATCGGGGCGAACAGGGGGCGGGAAATGCGCCCGTCGAGGGCGCTTTGACGCACTCGGCCTACCGTTACCCCTCGGAAGAAGGCCAGCCGACGCTCCGGCCCGGCTCGCTACGCTCCCCGCGCCGGAGCGTCGGCCGAGCCACCCACCAACCCCCCGCAGCGCACCCCTCCCCACGTCCCCCCCCCCCCCCCCCCCCCCTCCCTTGCCCCAGCCCCCCAAACCCCTCATCATCTCCACACTCGAAGCGTCGCGGCCTCTTATTCTCACCTTGATTGTCGCAACGCTCTCATCTTGATTGTCGCCGCGCACCAGGGGAATCCCCTGCTCCCGAACGTCGCGCGCGGCCCGCGGAGGATGGCCATAGCCGTACTTCTCCTTCAGCTCCTCCGTGGTGATGTGTCCGTACTTGAGAATGTGTTCGATCACGATCCGGGACCGTCGGCCGGTCGCCGCGTGCAAATGGTCCATGAACCATTCGGGAAGCTTCATAGCCCCACCACCATCCTCGATGTCAGCCGACATCACAGAAAGCGCGGCTGGCCGGTCGTCGGCAACGCGCCCGCGTCGGCCACGGCCCCGGCCAACGCCGGAGACAGGTACAGCGATTCGTAGGTGGTCTCGTCGCGTCCCAAGAGCGTCGCCTGCGTGGACCGGCCAGCGCACACCTCGATGCGAACCAGGCCGAGTGACTCCGGGAGACCCGCTCCGAAGCGCTTCGCGCCCGTCCGCCCGTCGTACGAGACCGCGAACATGATCCTGCGTGACGCGAGGTCGGCCAAGTCGTCGCAGAACCGCTCGTGGTCGATCTTCGGCAGATAGCGCTGATCTCGCGAACCGCAAACGCCTTGGTAGGGAGGGTCCATGTACACCAGATCGGAACGGCGGCATTCCCGCAGTACGCGGCCGTAGTCCCACGAAGTGACGCGGGTCCGGTCCTTCAGCAAGGACGAAACCCGAAGGAGGCGGCGACGCATCTCCGACGGACGCGCGCCGCGACGGCGGTTGTCAGGCGTGTTGTTGAAGTCGCCGTTGGCGTTGTAGCGGACGGCCGCCTTCACGCACCGGGCCAGCAGGTAAAGGAAATCGGCGGGGTCGTGCGACGCGTTGAAGCGATCTCGCACCTCGTCGTAGTACTCGCGTTCGCGACCGCCCTGGTCGGTCCAGAGAAACGCGTAGCGGCCCGCGAGGTCCTCCGGTCGCCCCAGGATCTCCCGCCAAAGCGCCGTCAGCGGCTCATGGGCGTCGTTGATCCAGTAACGGGAAGCGCCCCGGCTCATCGACACCGCGATGGACACCGCAGCCGAGCCGGCGAACGGTTCGACCAGTCTGGTGACAGACCCTGGAAGGTACCGGAGAATCTGCGGCGCGATGCGCCTCTTGCTCCCCTGGTAGGGAAACGGATTGGGCGCGTAGCCAGGAGACTTCATCCCCACGGCCTTTGCTCCGCAACACGATCCGTCCCCCTCCGCGCTCGACGCCCCATCGGCTCGGGATCCCTCGTAGCCGACTGATTCTTCATCATGCGGGCGGACGCGGTGCCGGGGTCGAAAATGGTCGTGGCCAAGTCGGACATCACGACCTCGGTGTCGGAGCGGTCCCGCCCCCGCAGGTAACGAGGATACGCGCCGCGCTTCGCCACCGACAGGAGGAACTCGGTCATTTCCATATGGGTCTCAACGATCCTGCAGAGAAACGCACCCAATGAGAAGCTCCAGTTTCCGCATGTCCACGATTCGTCGAAAGGGGCCGCCTAACCCACCGAAACGTAGCGATCCTGTCAACCCGGATCCTGCGTTGGGGGGGATCGGCTCGCGCCTGCCTGGCCTTGGCGTCCGCAGAGTAGCGACTCCCGGAAGCAGCAGGAAGGGCTGGCCTACACTGGCCGAGGCAGCTTCCGACGAATCGCGGCAGGGGCCACAGCCGAGCGCGGCCTGCTCCTTCGATCAGCAGCGAGGACACTGGATGTCAACTGTGCTTGACATAAAGTAAATCGCAGATGACATCACCCGCTTCGGGACGGCCCCCGCTCCGGTCGCTACGCTCCCTCCGCGGGCGCCGTCCCGGTGTGTGCCATTTTCGATGCCCATTGACAGAAGCGGATCCGGCGTGAAGCAGCAAAGCTTGCCGTAGGTCTTGTCGCTCTCCCTCCAGATCCTTGATCCGGCCCAACCGACCAGCGCCCCTATGGACCTCCACTCCGTCCAAACGTGATCAGCACGCTCTGGAACCGGTGATCGGCATCGCCGGAATGCGGAACACCTTATGCAGGAGTCTCATGCCGGATTGCAACTGCGTAGATCGGATCGGACCTAGCTGACTGTACGAAAGCCTCTGCCCATCCGCTGAAACGCGTCATTCGTGTTGCCGCCACAACAAAGTCAACTCGAAACACTCTCGGACACGTCTCCCAAGCATCCAAGAGTGCCTGCCTGCGTAATCTTCCGTGCGTCGCGAGACATTTTGCAGCCTCCGCAGCTGCAAGCCAACGACCCTGTGGACTGTTCACGAAATCACTTAGCGTTTCGACAACCTCATCCGGAATACTCCCCGAGACTAAGCTCAATACGCGCACCATCCAAGCGCATTCCCATTCTGTCGCATGCTCATCCATCGCGAATCTGATCTGCGCAACGACTTCCTCATCCTGATCACGCAACGACATCATGTATCGGCACAGGAGTTTCATCTTATCTGGATAGCGTTTCATCAATTCCCCAATTTCTCCGAGTGCTGCTTCCGACCTATTGATCGTCAACCTACGAATGCACCGTGAGAGGTGTTGGTGAAACGCCTCTCGCTCTAACCTCGTTCCATTTGTCGGTTGTTCTGACATAATGTCCCGAAAGAGCCATTCCGCAATCTCGACATCCACCGGCTCGGTTTCCGATGGTATCTCATCCACTATGTCGTCCAGGTCGAAGTTGCCATGATAAAACCCCACTAGCCCCACGTCCTCCAAGTCGATTTTAGAACCTATCTCAAAAACCCCTTGGGGCTTGTGCACGGTATTGTCGGGGGTTAGTTTTGGTGCATGCTGAAGCTCACGGACGACCAGTGGAACCGGATCCGGCATCACTTCCCCGAGGAGAATCGGCCGAAGGGGCAGCGGGGACGCCCGCCGGTGCCGGCGCGGCAGGTCCTGGAAGCCGTGCTTTGGATTCTGAAGACGGGGGCCCAGTGGCACATGCTGCCGCAGTGCTATCCGAACTACAAGACGGTGCACCGGCGATTCCAGGCGTGGTGCCGCGACGAGGTGCTGGCGGACGTGCTCGAGGATCTGGCGTCCGAACTCCGGGAAGTCCGGGTGATCGACGGGTCGGAGGCGTTCATTGACGCGTCGTTCGCCCGCGCCAAGGGCGGAGGGGACGGCGTGGGGCTCACGAAGGCCGGAAAAGGCGTGAAGATCATGGCGATCGTGGACCGTTGCGGCCTTCCACTGTCCGTCGGGACGCACTCGGCCCAGCGGCACGAGGCCAGGCTCGTCCAGCTGAGCCTCGATCTGGTCTTCGTGGACGACCTCCCGGAGAATCTGGTCGGCGACAAGGCGTATGACAGCGATCCGCTGGACGGGGATCTCAGGAAGCAGGGAGTCGAGATGATCGCGCCCCACCGGAAGAACCGGACGCGGGCGAAGACGCAGGACGGACGCCGCCTGCGCAGGTACAAGCGGCGGTGGATCGTGGAGCGGTTCTTCGCCTGGATCCAGTGGAACCGCCGCGTCCTCATCCGGTGGGAGTATCACGCCGAGAACTTCCTCGGGTTCGTCCAGCTGGCCGCGCTATGCCTCCTGCTCAAGCCGCTTTATTATTGAGATAGGTTCTAGCCATAGCGGTCAACACTTCCTCGATATTCTCATTTAGTTTTTCCAGCAAGCATTCACGTACATTGTCCTTGGCGACCTCCCACAATTTTGCGTAAGACGATAGTGAAGATTCATAAGTACTACGACGAAGGACGCGAGTCTTTTCGGTGTTGAGTAGGAGTCCACATTCTCGCAATGCTTGTTCCATGTTTCGAACCGCTCTGCATCCCTGCTTATAGTTGTCCACGGACACCCTCACATCATCGCCATGCCGAAGGTATCGGAATCCGTGACGAATCATCGCAGAGTCGAGTTCTGCCAAAAAAGCTGTGGCTAACGTATCCGATGACGAAAGTCCCTGCGGCAATCCTCGGTTTCTACCCATGACGCGGTGCAGTAGATGAACCAATGCATCGGCAGCATCACGGTACCCAGTAGCTTTTACAATGGTATCGGCTAGTAGAGAATGGTCTATGGATTCGTAGAACCCTGCAATATCGCAGCACACGATGTACCTACCATCGGTGGTGAGTACAGATTGCTGGAACTTCAGCCACTCTTTTTTGCTGGACAGGTCGCCGCGTGGCCAGAACACAATTCCGTCACCAAGAAGGAAAACATCAACCCGTGACCTTAGGGTGGAAACGATAGCCTCATACACAACACGATCAGGCAGGGACATGAGCGCGGCCGGTCTCGTGGTAAGCTGTGATTTCGGGACGGAAATGATGTGTGCTGGGACAGGATCGTAACGACCATTCTCCAATTCTCTTGTCAGATGCTCTGAAAAACGCTTGCCTAGTTCGCCGCCGACCTTATCCTCTGCACGAGGCGGTAGCAGGTCGTTTGTGGCCACGGATTGGGCTACAACATCTGCTATACTCAAGGACTGAGCAATCCGTTGGTATGGATTAGGCTGCATTTGAATCAACGTGCCTACACCGCCTCCGGATAGTGGCGGCGACGAAAGGATTGCAATCTCGGCACGGCAGCCGCAGGTCTTGACAGCCGCCGGTAGCATCGTCTGCGAACGACTCTGTGGATAACCAGACTCTCGCTCCCCCAATTCCGCGAACCCCCACCCGCTCCATCCACCTGGCGCTCAGACCTCCCCCCACCCCCTCCACCCCGGTCACCATCACTGCGCTCACACTCCACCCCGCCCCACTCACGATCACCACCGTCATACGGCCACCCCCTTCCCCGCCAACACCCCCCAAACCCGATCCGGCCGAATCGGAATATCCATGTGCGTCACCCCCAGGTGCGCCAGCGCATCCACCACCGCGTTCGCGATCGCCGGCGGCGCCCCCACCGTCGCCGACTCCCCCACCCCCTTCGCCCCCAGCGGATGATGCGGCGACGGCGTCACCGTATGCCCGGTCTCCCACGCCGGCGTCTCCACCGCCGTCGGCACCAGATAATCCATAAACGAGCCCGCCAGATTATTCCCATCCTCGTCATACGGAATCTCCTCATACAGCGCCGGCCCCAGCCCCTGCGTCAGCCCCCCATGGATCTGCCCCTGCACGATCATCGGATTGATGATGTTCCCGCAGTCGTCCACCGCCACGAACCGCCTCACGCTCACCTCCCCCGTCCCCCGGTCAATATCCACCACGCAGATATACGTCCCAAACGGAAACGTCAGATTCGGCGGATCATAATAATTCGTAGCCTCCATCCCAGGCTCCATCCCCTCCGGCAGGTTCGTGTACGCCGCGAACGCGCAGTCCTGGATCGTCACCGACTTCCCCGGCGCGCCCTTCACCGAGAACTGGCCGGGCTCCCACTCCAGGTCCTCCTCCCCCACCTCCAACAAATGCGCCGCGATCTTCGCCGCCTTGTCCCGGATCTTCCGCGCCGCCATCGCGCCCGCCGCCCCGGCCGTCGGCGTCGACCGGCTCGCGTACGTCCCCAGCCCGTACGGCGCCGTGTCCGTGTCCCCCTCCTCCACCTGAACATGCGCCGCCGGCAGCCCCAGCTCCTCCGCGATGATCTGCGCATACGTCGTCTCGTGCCCCTGCCCCTGCGACTTCGTCCCGAACCGCGCGATCGCCTTGCCCGTCGGATGGACCCTCACCTCGGCGGAATCAAACATCTTGATCCCCAGAATATCGAAGTCCTTCGACGGCCCCGCCCCCAGCACCTCCGTGAAGCTGCACACGCCGATCCCCATCAGCTCGCCGCGCTCCCGCTTCTCGGCCTGCTCGCGGCGCAGCTCGTCGTAGCCGATCATCTCCTTGGCCTTGTCCATCGCGGCCTGGTAGTCGCCGCTGTCGTACTCCCAGCCCAGCGGCGAGTGGTACGGGAACGCCTCCTTCGGGATGAAGTTCTCCTCGCGCAGCGTCGCCGGGTCCTTCCCCACCTTGTGGGCCAGCGTGTCGACCACCCGCTCCAGGCAGTGCACGGCCTCGGTCACGCGGAACGAACAGCGGTACGCGACGCCCCCCGGCGGCTTGTTCGTGTAGACCGCGTCCACCTCGGCGTAGGCATTTTCCATGCTGTAGGAACCCGTACAGATCGAAAACAGGCCTGCGGGGAACTTCGACGGGGCCGCCTGCGCGTCCGAGTACCCATGGTCCGCCAGCGTCTTGATCCTCAGCGCGCGGATCTTGCCCGTGGCGTCCGCCGCGACCTCCGCGTCCATGTGATAGTCCCGCGCGAACGAGTCTGCCTGCAGGTTCTCCATCCGGTCCTCGATCCACTTGACCGGCTTGCCCAGCACGACCGACGCGGCGATCGCGATCACGTAGCCGGGGTAGACGGGGACCTTCCCCCCGAACCCTCCCCCGATGTCGGGCGACACCACGCGGATCTTCTCCTCCGACAGTCCCACGTGACCCGCCACCAGGGCCAGCACGGTGCGGATCGCGTGCGGGGCCTGCGTGGTCATGTACACGGTCAGGTGTCCCTCGACCGGGTTGAAGTCGGCCAGGCAGCCGCACGTCTCGATCGACGCCACGTGGATGCGCGGGACGTGCATCTTCTCGCGCACCACCACGTCGGCCTCGGCGAAGATCCTGTCCGTCGCCTCCTTGTCGCCCGCCTCCCAGTGCCAGATGCGGTTGTCCTCCTGCCCGTCCTTGTCGGTGCGGAGCACGGGGGCGTCCGGCTCGAGCGCCTTGAAGGGGTCGATGACCGGCTTCATGGCCTCGTACTCGACCTCGACCGCGGCCACGCCGTCGGCCGCCGCGTAGCGCGACGTCGCGATCACGCCCGCGACCTCCTGCGACTGGTACATGACCGTGTCGGTCGGCAGCACCATCTGGGTGTCCGACATGAGCGTAGGCATCCAGTGCAGGTTGTAGGCCTCGAGGTCCTTGCCCGTCAGCACGGCGAGCACGCCGTCGATCTCGAGCGCCTTCGAGGTGTCGATGTTCACGATCTTCCCGTAGGCGATGGGGCTGCGCACGATGTCGAGCCACAGCATCCCCGGCAGGGTGAAGTCGTCGATGTAGTTGCCCTTGCCCTGCAGGAAGCGCGGGTCCTCCTTGCGCTTCATGGAGTGGCCCATGCCGCAGATCCTGGCGGAGGTGCGGGGTCCGTTGGAAGTCTCGGCAGCCATCAGTTGTCCTCCTCGGCGGCGGGGGCGTCGGCGTCGGCCCCGGCCATCTTCGCGGCCGCGTACTCGACCGCCTTGACGATGTTCACGTATCCGGTGCAGCGGCAGAGATTCCCCGAAATCGCCTCGCGGATCTCGGCCTCGCTGGGGTTCGCGTTGGCGGCGAGCAGCGCGGTCCCGGTCATCAGCATGCCGGGGGTGCAGAAGCCGCACTGAAGGCCGTGTTCCTGCATGAAGCCCTCCTGGAGCGCGCTCATGCCGTCGGCGCCGGCGAGACCTTCGACCGTGCCGATCTCGGTGCCGTCGGCCTGGACGGCCAGGACGGTGCACGACTTGGTGGGCACGCCGTCGACCAGCACGGTGCACGCGCCGCAGTGCGTGGTGTCGCAGCCGATGTGGGTGCCGGTGAGCGCGAGTTCGTCGCGGATCAGGTGGACGAGGAGCAGGCGGGAGTCGACCTCGCGCGAGTGCGCCTCGCCATTGACGGTGACGGTGATGTTGTGACTGGCCATGGTTCTACCCTCCGGCCGGCGTTGGGGCGGAGGCGCGGGAGAGCGCCTTGCGGATGGCCCGTCCGGTGAGCACGCGGGCCATGTTTCGCTTGTATTCGACCGAACCGCGGCGGTCGGCTACGGGATCGGTGGCGTCGGCGGCGGCCTGGGCGGCGGCGGCGATCAGTTCGTCGCTCGGCTCCCGCCCGGTCAGCGCCGCTTCGGCCGCCGCCGCCCGGATGGGCGCGAAGCCGAGATTGGTCAGGCCGATGCCGGCCCGGGCGACCTTGCCGTCGTCGTCGAGGGTGAGCTGCGCTGCCACCCCCGCGACCGCGTAGTCGCCCACCTTGCGTTCCAGCTTCAGGTAGGCGCCGCCTGAGTGGACGCCCCCATTACCCCCGCCGGGCGATGGAATGCGAATCTCGGTCAGGATCTCGCCGGGTCGGAGCGCGGTCATGAAGAGGCCGTGGAAGAAGTCGTCGACCGCGATGCCGCGCTCGCCGTCCGGCCCCGTCGCGACCATCTCGGCCCTCAGCGCGATCATGGTGGCCGGGTGATCATTGGCCGGATCCCCATGCGCCACATTCCCGCAGATCGTCGCCCGGTTCCGCACGAGCGGGTCGGCGATGACCTTGGCCGTGTCCAGCAGGATCGGGTAGCGGGCGGCCACCACCGCGCTCTCCTCCAGCGCCGTCTCGGTCACGAGCGCCCCGATCCGCAGGTATCCGTCCTCCTCGCTGATCGAGTCCAGCCCGGGCACCCGCCCGATGTCCACGATGTTCGCCGGCGTCGCCAGCCGCAGCTTCAGCATCGGCAGCAGGCTCTGGCCGCCGGACATCACCTTGGCGTCGTCGAGTCGCCCGAGGAGCGAGAGCGCCTCCTCCAGGCTGCCGGGTGCATGATAGTCGAAGGGTGGGGGGATCATGGGCTGGCCTCCTTGGCTGTTTCGGCCCGGCAGCGCCCGCGGGGAACCCCGTCGCATGCGGGCGACGGCGCACCCGCGCCGGTCGCTGCGCTCTACCGCTCAATTATGTAATGCGAACATTACATTATGTACACTACACTTTACATTTATCGCTACGGTGAAGCGAGCGCTTTCGCCATGGCTTTTGTGAACTGCTGGAACATCCTCTTGCTGACGGGCTGCATCATGCCGCGCCCGAGCTGGGCCAGGATCCCGGTCACGGCCACGTTGGCCTCGACCGTCACCTCGGTCTCGCCCGGCCCCAGCGCCACGACCGTGCTCCTCATCTTCATGTCGGCGTTCCCCATCCCCGCCTTCCCCTGCCCCCTCGCGCTCACCACCGCCGACCGGTTCTCCTCGTCCAGCTCGAAGGCCACCGTCCCGGAGTACGCCGCCGACACCGGCCCCATGCTGATCGCCATCCCGCCCTTGTAGGTGTTTTCGTCCACCTTCTCGGTGATCTCCGCGCCCGGGAGCGCCGCCGCGACGCGTTCGGGGTCGGTCAGGAAGGCCCAGACCTCGTCGGCGGGGGCCTTGACGGTGAACTTCTCTTCTACTTTCACGAGCGCTCGATTGCCGGGGGGATTCCGTCCACGGGCTGCCTACTCTCCGGTCGGGGTCGGGTACCCGTCGATCTACCACCCGCGAGCGCGTCCCGCAAGTAGTTCCGGCAGCGAAAGGTATCCCTCAGAGCAGGTCCGCCAGCGCTTCCAGCGCCTCCAGGTTGTGGGCCGGCACCAGGTGGTCCACGTGGGGCAGCGCGGCCTTCATGCCCCGGGCTTCCGGACGGTACCGCGGGTCGCCCATGAGCGGGTTGAGCCAGATGACCCACCGCGCCCGCCGCCGGACCATCAGCAGGGCCTCTTCCAGTACGTCCGTGTCGCCCCGGTCGAGCCCGTCGCTGAAGATGAGCACCGTAGTATCGGTCGCGACCACCCGGCGCAGATGGTCATCGGCGAATTCGCGCAGGCATTCCCCGATCCGCGTGCCGCCCGACCAGTCCTCGACGTTGCGGGCGAAGCGGCGCAGGGTGGCGGCCACGTTCCCCACCGCGATCCAGGGGGTCAGCCGCGTGAGGGAGGTGTTGAAGGCGAAGATCTCGGTCCGCCGTGCGACGTTTTCCAGCGCGAGGACGAAGGTGAGCAGGAAGCGCGTGTACGGGTCCATCGAGCCGCTCGTGTCGCAGAGCACCACCAGGTGGGGACGTTCCACCGCGCGGTCACGCCGCGCGAGGTCGACCAGTTCGCCACCCTGCGCGAGCGAGCGCCGGAAACTGCGCCGTATGTCGATGACCCGCCCCCGTTTGGAGGGGACCAGCCTGCGGCTCCGCCGGGTCGCGATCTTCCTGACCGACCGCGAGAGAAGCCGTTCCATCTCGGCCAGCTCCTCCTCGGTGCAGACGTCGAACGACTTTTTCCTGAGTAACGCGCGGGGGCTGTATCCGGGACGCCCGCCGTCGGGGCCGGGGGCTTCGCCGCTGCGCAACGCACGGTCCGTCTCCAGCCTGCGGACCAGATCCGCCAGCGGATTGCCGTCGCCTCGCCAGGCCCGCGGAGCCCGCCGGGGGTGCCGGGGACGGCGCCGTGGGTGGGACGGCCCATTCGACCGCCAGCAGCGATCGAACAATTCGTCGAACAGATCCCACGCCCGGTAGTCGATCTTGAGACTGGCACGCAGCCCCAGCCGCACTTCGTTGCGGTCGCCGATGTCCAGCCGGTCCAACGCCCCCGCACCGTCGATTTCGTCACCGGGGGTGACCGCGATGCCGGCGCCCCGAAGCTCGCCCGCGAATCGCGCCAGATGGACGATCAAATCCCGGTCGGCCCCTTGCGGCGAGGGGGTCCCGGGTATTAGGTCGAAAGGAACCATATTAGCTTTGGACGAGGTGGATTCGGCGTCGCGGGATGAGGCCTCGATCATGAACGGTAACCGGGAAAGGACACAGCAACCATGAACCAAGGTACTTCGGCAGGAACTCCCGCACGGGGAAGGCACCGCCGGACCTGGCCGCTCACTCCGCCGGCGGGCCTTGCCCTCGTCGCGACGCTGCTCGCCGCATGCGGTGAGGGACCCATGCCGCCGACCATCGGATCGGTCAGCGGCAAGGTGACGCTCGAGGGCGACCCCCTTGGCGGCGTTGAGGTTACGCTTTCGGGAGAGGGCTCCGTGACGACCGGCTCGGACGGAGCCTACCGTTTCGATGACGTGATCGAGGAAACCTACACGGTCACGATCAGCGGCTTCCCGGCGGACGCCGAATTCGAGACCAGCATGACGGTCACGGTCAGCGAGTCTTCGCCGAACCCGACAGCCGACTTCGCGGGCACCTACATCCGCACAGCCGGGGTCACCGGCGTGGTCACGGTCGAAGGCGTGCCGCTGAGCGGGATTTCCGTGGCGCTGACCGGCGTGGAGCCGAAGTCCGCGCAGACCGATATCTCCGGGAGCTTTTCGTTCACCGGCCTGCGCGCCGGCGACTACGGCGTGGAGATATCGGGGTGGGATCCGGACAAGTTCGTCTTCGAGGACCCGTCCTCGTCGTTCACGCTCGCGACCGGGCAGCAGATGACCGTCAACTTCATGGGGACGCGGGCCGAGTACACCTTCCGGGTGGAGATCCAGAACGTCGCGCCGGCATTTGCGTACTTCCCCAGCGGACAGTTCGACACTCCGGTCGGCGACGAGGAGCCCGGACTGGCGACGAGCGGCAAGACCTACCGGTTCGAGTTCGAGGCGGGACCCCTCGCCCGGCTGACCTTCGTCACCATGATGGTCCACTCCAACGACTTCTTCTACGCGCCCGGCCCCGAGGGGATCCAGCTGTGGGACGGCCACGACATGCTCACCGGCGATGTCACCGACCGGATCCGGCTGTGGGACGCGGGTACGGAAATCGACCAGGAGCCGGGTGAGGGTGAGGACCAGCCGCTGCAGGGAGGGGCCAACACCGGGGCTGCGGATCCGGATTCCACCGTGCGCCTGGCGGAAGATACCTGGGGAACCCTCCCGGACGTCGACTCCGTCATCAAGGTCACGATCGACTCAATCGGGCCCGCGAAGTTCCGCGTCTCGATCGAGAACGTCAGCAAGGACCACACGCTGGTCACGGTGCGGGGCCTGTGCCTGGAGGTGCCGGTCGCGCCGGGAGTGTTCGTGATCCACTACGACGACGAGCCTCTCTTCACGGTGGGCAAGGCGGACCGCGGACAGGGAATGGAGGAAATGGCCGAGGACGGCAACAACGGTGTGCTGAACGCCTTCGCGAAGGCGGCTACCGGTTTGATCCAGCTGGCCGCACCCGGGATCTACGCCTCGCACCTGGAGCCCGGCCTGCTGTTCAATTCGGGTACGACCGCAACCCCCGGTCTGGAAGCCATGGCCGAAGACGGCAATCCGGCCATACTCGGTGCGGAGGTCCTGGCGGCGGGTGGTTTCCGGGAAGCCGGCGCCTTTTCGGTGCCGTCCGGAGACGACGATCCGGGGCCGCTCTTCCCCGGCAGGAAGTACGAGTTCAACGTGACCGCCGTCCACGGCGAGGTGCTGTCCTTCGTCACCATGCTGGTACAGTCCAACGACATCTTCTTCGCACCCGACGAAGACGGCATCGACCTGTTCCCCGGAGACGAGCCGCGCAACGGCGACGTGACCGGCATGGTCATGCTGTGGGACGCGGGCACCGAGGTGAACGGGAAGCCGGGCATCGACAGGTGGCAGGCGCCGCGGCAGCTCGCGCCCAACACGGGCCCCGACGAGAACGGCATGATCCGCCTCCTGGACGACGAGGAGTTCACCTACCCGGAGGTCAGCCAGATGATCAGGGTCACGGTGACCCCGGTACCGCGGTAGGAGCGGGGCCGGTACGGCACAGGGAAGCCCGGCGGCGCACGATGGGCTGGCGCCGCCGGGCTTCTTCGTGTTGGGGTTGACCGCCCCGTGCGGGGTCGGACTCGCCGGCCTGCCCTACAGCGCCCGGAGCAGCATGGCCGCCCACACGGTCCCTGCAAGCGCCCCGCCGTAGCACGGGAGCTTGAGCAGACCCGAGAGGCGCCTGAGCCCAAGGTCCATGAGCGTGTGGCGGATGCGGTGCGCGCAGTGGAAGAGCGACAGCGCGATCACGCCCAGAAGCGCTACCCGCACCGGCCACCATCCCACGAGCCCCGCGAACCCGGCCGCGCGTTCAGCCGCCACCGCCGCGTCGCTGCTCGGCAGCAGAAACCCGGTCACGATCACGAACGCGGGGACGAAGAGCGCCGCCATCACCCCGCCGGCCGAGAAGAGCGCCCACCAGAAGGCTTCGCCGGAACGTTTCACCGGAGCACCCCCCACACGATGATCGCGGTGACGGTGAGCCAGGGCCCGTACCCCATCACCACCGCCGCCAACGGAGCCGGCAGGCGTTTCTCGCCCATGAAGATCGGCATGGCCTGGGGCACTGCCGCGAACCACGTCACCGAGTGCCACACGGCCGCCGCCAGCGCGACCACGTGAGCCGACATCCAGCCGGGCGTGCTCAGCTCCTGCAGCCACTGGGCGAAGGCCGCTTCGCCCCCGCCGATCCTTCCCAGGGTGACCAGCAGCACCACCAGGTAGCCCGCCACGAAGAAGCTGGTGAGCTCCCGGGCCATGAAGCGCAGGTAGCCGGGCCGGGCCAGAAACCAGGCCCAGCCGTGGGGACGGTGGTACCGTCCGCTCATGTCCCCGCTCCCTTCGCACCGCGCGGCATCACGAACCGCTTGAAGTACTCCTGCGCCGCGACCGCCTTCGCCTGCTGGATCGCCCCTGCGGGGTCCACGTGCTTGGGGCACACCACCGTGCATTCGCCCACGAAGGTGCACCCCCAGATCGCCTCGCCCGCCAGCATGACGTCGAGGCGCTCGGCCCGGCCCCGGTCGCGCGAGTCCCGGTTGTAGCGGTGGCCGAGGGCCAGCGCGGCCGGGCCCAGGAACTCCTCCTCGTGGCCCGCGACGGGACACGCCGAATAGCACAGCATGCAGTTGATGCACATCGAGTACTGCTTGTACCTGGCCAGTTCGGCGGGCGACTGCCGGTACTCGCCGCCCGTGGTGTCGTTCACGTCGTCGCGGATGATGTACGGCTTGACCGCCTGCAGCTTCTCCATGAAGCCGTCGAGCGAGACCACCAGGTCCCTCTCGACCGGGAAGTTCACGAGCGGCTCCACCTTGATCGGACGCGGGTAGTAGTCCTTGAGGAAGGCCGCGCAGGTGAGCTTGGGGTCGCCGTTCACCATCATGCCGCAGCTCCCGCACACGCCCATGCGGCAGCTCCAGCGGTGCGTCAGAGACCCGTCGACGTGGTCCTTGATCCAGTTGATGGCGTCCAGCACGACCCAGTCTTCGTCGTACGGCACCTCGTACGCCTGGAAGTACGGCTCGGAGTCCGTCTCCGGGTGGTACCGGAAGATCTCCAGCGTCATCGTCTGCTCGGTGCGCATCTTCCTTCCAGGTCAGGTCCCGTCGCCCCGCGGCCGCTTCAGTCCCGATTCCGCCCCGTAGGTGCGGGCGCCCGGCGGCCACTTCGTGATCGTCACGGGCCCGTACTCGATCCGGGGCGGCCCGCCGTCCTCCCGGCGGAATGCCAGCGAATGGGCGAGGAAGTCGTCGTCGTTGCGCTCGGTGTGATCCAGGCGCTGGTGGGAACCGCGCGACTCGGTGCGCTCGAGCCCCGAATGCGCGATCGTCTCGGCGACATCGAGCAGCGACCCGAGTTCGAGCGCCGCGGTGAGTTCGGTGTTGAAGCTGTGCGTGCGGTCGTCGAGGGTCACGTTCCCGTAGCGTTCCCTCAGCTCGGCGACCTTGTCGCACGCCGCCTGCAGCGAGTCGGCATCGCGGTAGATGCCGGCCCCGTCCTCCATCGCGTCGTGCAGCTCGGTGCGGAGCGTCGCGATGCGCTCGCCTCCGGTGCGCGGCGGGTCGAACCAGGTGCGCCGGATGCGGGCGCCTTCGTCCTCCGCCTGCGCTTCCAGCTCCGCCACGTCGTAGCCGGGGTTGTCCATGGCGAAACGGGCCGCGTGCCTGCCCGCCTGGGCGCCGAAGACCAGCAGTTCCGTGAGCGAGTTCGAACCGAGCCGGTTGGCGCCGTTGATCGACACGCAGGCACACTCGCCCGCCGCGTAGAGCCCGGGGACGCGGGTGGCCGAATTGCTGTCGACGTCGATACCGCCCATCACGTAGTGCACGACCGGACGGACCGGGATCGGCTTGTAGACCGGATCGATCCCGGCGTAGTTGCGCGACAGCTCCCGCACGAAGGGGATCTTCCTGTCGATCTTGGCCTCGCCCAGGTGCCGCAGGTCGAGGTGAACCACGTGACCGTCCCTGGTCTCGATGGTGCGGCCCGCCCACATCTCCTTGATGAAGCACTGGCTGAGCCGGTCGCGCGGCCCCAGTTCCATGGCGCGCTTCTGCGGGTGCCGGGGGTCGGTGACGTCGAGGGCCTCGCCCAGGTCATAGTCCCGCAGGTAGCGGTAGCCGTCCCTGTTGACCAGGATGCCGCCCTCTCCGCGCGAGGCCTCCGTGATCAGGATGCCCGTCCCCGGCAGCCCCGTCGGGTGGTACTGGATGAACTCCATGTCCTTGAGCGCCACCCCGGCCCGGTACGCCATCGCCATCCCGTCGCCCGTCTTGATCGATCCGTTGGTCGTGAAGGGAAAGACCCGTCCGGCACCGCCCGTGCAGATGATGACCGCCTTCCCCAGAATCGCCCGGACCCGCCCGGTCAGCAGCTCTATCGCCGCACAGCCACGGCAGCGCCCGTGGGCGTCGATGAGGAGCCGGGTGGCGAAGTGCTCGTCGTAGCGGACGATGTTGCCGTACTTGAGCGTGGTCTGAAAGAGCGAGTGCAGCATGTGGAACCCGGTCTTGTCGGCCGCGAACCACGTCCGCTCGATCTTCATCCCCCCGAAGGGACGGACCGCCACCGAACCGTCGGGCTCCCGGCTCCACGGACACCCCCAGTGCTCCAGCTGGATCATCTCGGCCGGGGCCTCGTTGACGAAGTACTCGACCGCGTCCTGGTCGGCGAGCCAGTCGGCCCCGCTGATCGTGTCGTAGATGTGGTCTTCGAGGCTGTCGTTCGGCTTGATCTTCGCCGCGGCGCCCCCCTCGGCCGTGACCGTGTGGCTCCGCATCGGGTAGACCTTCGAAACGCACGCGACCGAGAAGGAAGGGTTCTCCTCGGCGATCGCGATCGAGGCGCGCAGCCCCGCGCCGCCTCCTCCTATGATGACCACGTCGTGCTGGTGAGTCGTTCCGTGAGCCATCGTCGGGGGCTCGTCCTGGTGACGGGGTGGCGGGGTCGGGGTGGGGGGCGCGCGGCCCGGGTGGGCACCTATTCGGCGAAGAGCCGAAACAGCTTAGCGCGGGAGGGGGCCGGGATCAAGGTGGGGTCGGCCCGCTGCCGGGGCACCCGCCGGCACCGTGGTTCTACCACAGGACATCCGCCGCGTACCGGGACATCCTTCGGTCCCGGCTGAGCAGAGTCATCCCCTCCGCAATGGCCTGCGCCACCAGCATGCGGTCGAACGGATCGCGATGATGCCACGGGAGGGTGGCCACTTCGTAGCAGTGGCCCGGCTCCACGAACAGCCACCGCGCATGGAGCCGCCGCCGGCCGGTGTCGATGAGACTGCGCCAGTCGGCGGCGAGTTCGAGCCGGCCAAGACCGAGCTTGATCGCTATTTCCCACAGACTGACGGTGCTGAACCAGACCTGGTTCCCCGGATCGGTCAGGAGTTTCCGGCCGCGACGGCTCAACCTGTCCGACGCGGCGACCGCCCAGAGGAGAGTGTGGGTGTCGGCGAGTATCCTCACTCACTGGTACCCTTCGAAGTCCGGAATCGGATCGTCGAAGTCGTCACCCATGCGGCGAATCAACCCGGGAGCCCCACCCAGTCCGGGCGGATCAGACTCCTGCGGAATCGCCACAAGCCGAACCACCGGTTGGCGACGCCTGGCAATGATCACCTCCTCGCCCTCCAGGGCCAGCCTGATGAGCCTGGAGAGGTGCGTCTTGGCTTCGTGGATATTGACCTGCATGGGAACGTCCTCCGAAAGTTGACCAGGTAATCTAGTCATGTTCCGTCCGGCCTGGAACGGGAGCATTCAGCGCCCCCACCTCCCCCCCGTCCACCCGGCGCATGTCGTGGCGGTCCTTGACAAGGCACCCGAGCGTCTCGCTCGCCGTCTCGGCGTCCAGCCGGTCGCGGTGGAGCGTGATCAGCGCCCGCGCCCAGTCCAGCGTCTCGGCCACCCCCGGCGGCCTCATCAGCCGGCGCCCCCTGAGCTCCTGCACGAAGCGGGTGATCTCGCCGGCCAGCCGCTCCGAGATCCCCGGCACCCTGGCACGGACGATCTCGACCTCCTTCTCGAAGGTGGGGTGCTCGATGTACAGGTAGAGGCAGCGCCGCCTGAGCGCATCCCCGATCTCGCGCGTGCGGTTCGACGTCAGCACCACGAAGGGCCGGTGCGTGGCCCTGATGGTCCCCAGCTCGGGGATCGTGACCTGGAAGTCGGAGAGGACCTCCAGCAGAAACGCCTCGAAGCCCTCGTCCGCGCGGTCGATCTCGTCGATGAGGAGGACGGGGGCCCGGTCAGCCGCGGTGATGGCGCGGAGCAGCGGCCGCTCGAGGAGGTAGGAGCGGCCGAAGATGATGTCCTCGAGGTCGTCCCCGGCCGGCCTGTCTCCGCCGGGCTCCGGTCCGGCCATTGACTCGCCCGCCGCTGCGGACGCCGGTCCCGCCATTGACTCGCCCGCCGCGAAGGCGCCCGCACGTCCCC
Source organism: Longimicrobiales bacterium (assembly GCA_965204275.1). Taxonomy (GTDB): domain Bacteria; phylum Gemmatimonadota; class Gemmatimonadetes; order Longimicrobiales; family Gaopeijiaceae; genus Bin94. The sequence continues at coordinate 1,749,828 of CBDBEC010000001.1, read as the reverse complement.
CGCCCTCCTCCCCCGCGATCCGCAGGCGCAGCAGCTGCTTCCGGTAGTTCCACTCGTACAGCGCCGTGTTCACGTCGAGCCCCTCGTAGCACTGCAGCCGGATCAGCTCCGTCTCCATGACCCCCGCCATCACCTTGGCGATCTCGGTCTTGCCCACGCCCGCATCGCCCTCGACCAGGAGCGGCTTCTCCATCGCGCGCGCCAGGTGCACGGCGGTCACGATCGAGGGTTCGGCCACGTAGTCGAAGCCGCGCATGTCGGCTTGGAGCCGGGCGATCTCGGGCCTCATGCGCGGGGCACCCCCGGCAGTCCGCGGACAAGCCCGGGCAGTCCGTGGACAAAGCCCCGCGAGCACCGGGAGCCGCGAGGCGCCGCGTGGGCCGCCGTTTCCCGCCGCGCCGGACTACGCATACGCCGCCGGATCGGCCTCGAAACGGGCGCGACACCCGGGGCAGCAGAAGTGCACGGTCCTGCCTTGCCAGGCGGAAGAGGGCCGCGACCCGTCCGCGGGAACGGTCATGCCGCAGACCGGGTCGGTGGCGGTTGCAGGTGCGCCTGCGGGAGTTGCCGCGTCCTCCTCGCCGGCCTCCTCCGCCGCGCGCGCCCCCGCCCTCGCGAGCGACACGATCTCCGCCAGGATGCTCACTGCGACCTCCTCGGGGCGGACGGCGCCGATATCGAGGCCGGCGGGTCCCCGCACCTTCGCGATTCGGCTGCCGCAGACGCCGCGCTCGGCAAGGTACTCGCGCACCCGGCGCATGCGTTTCGGCGACACGACCACCCCGAGGTAGTCCGCGCGCGCGGCCACGAGGTGCTCGACCGCCTCTTCGTCGCCCTGTCCCATCGTGGCGACCACGGCATATAGCGCCACCCCCGGCGGACGCGCGGCGTACCGGGCGGCGAATGACCCGTCGAGGACCGGGGCCGCGCTCGCGTCCGCGTCCCGCCCTTCCGCGACCGCGACCCGATAGCCCATTGCCGCGCCCAGCCGCGCGACGGCCTGCGCGATCGGCGAAGATCCGGCCACCAGCAGCCGGGGAGCGGGAAACACCGGATTGATGTGCACTTCCACCTTCCCTTCGCTGCCGCAGGACATCGGTACGTGGATCATGTCGGTGCGCGGCCCCGGAGAGCCGCCGAAGGCTAGCAGACGCGGTTGCCGGTCACCGAGCGATGCAATGGCGTGACGGGTCACTTCGGGCCCGGTGCAGCTTCCCCCGATCCACCCGTGCACGGCCCCGTCCCCGGTAATGACGGCCGTGTTGCCGGGCGCCGCCGAACTGGGCCGCTCGCGCCGCACCACGGTGGCCACCGCGTAGGGCGTCTCATCGTCCAGAAGCCGGGCCGCGAGGCGGAGCAGATCCCTATCCACGGACGGGCTCCCGGACGGGTTCCGCTCCGGCGCCACCCCCGTCCCCGGACCGGCCCGGCTTGCCCACGCGTCCCACCGGCCCCGGCCCCCCACCCTTCCCCCCGGCCAGCTCCTCCACGATGCGACGGTAGTCGTCAGGACGGTCAAGATCCCGCCCGGCTTCGGCCGGCCATTCCACCTCGATCGCTTCGTGCAGATGGCGCCGCACGACCTCGCGGCCGCAGCGGGCATCCATGCGCCGCAGTTCACCGAAGAGGCGCCGGTCGTAGAGGATCGGCGGGGCGTTCACCGAGCCCCCGTACCGCGACGCGACCAGCGGCGGCCGTGCCTCGCGGTAGGTGTCGACCAGGGTGCGGAGCATCGCGGGAGTCACGAACGGCATGTCCGCCAGGATCACAACCGCCGCCCCGCACCCCTCCCCCACCGCCCCGATCCCCGCCGCCACAGACGTGTGCGTCCCCGCCATGTACCGGTGGTTGTGGACGTTCGAGCACCCCAAACCTCGCAGTTGCCCCTCCACCTTCCCGCACGCGTGCCCGGTCACGACCACCACGGGCGAAAGCCCGGCCGCGATCGCCGTGCGGACGGCCCGCCTAACCACCGTCTCTCCGTCCAGTTCCAGCAGCAGCTTGTTGCGCCCCATGCGCGTCGAGGCGCCCGCCGCAAGCACCACGGCCGCGACCTCCGGCACGTCGGCCGTTGCCTGCCCCGTCGCCCTTTCCGCCATCGCCGGGCCGCCCCACCCGTTCCTCAACCCCCGGCCCCGCCCCGCCCCGGCTCCGGCGCGCTCTCCAACCAGGCCGACCACCACAGCACCGCCAGCATGCGCGCCCCGGCGGCGAGCCGCTCCGCAGCGAAGTCACGGGCGGCCGGCGCCGCGGGTTTTTCGGGATCGAAGCCCACATCGCGGTCCAGCCGGTACAGTGTCTCCACCTCGGCGTGCGATTCCAGGATGTGTCGGCGCACGGCCTCCCGGACCGCACCCGCCACCGATGGCAGGGCGTCCGCGGACAGATGGCCGGCCATGTCGGCATAGGTCAGGTGCGCCTCCACGAAATGGCGCTCGAAGCGCGCGTGAAACCCGTTGTCGCGGGTGTACCCCTCCGGGTTCGGGGTGTCGGAGTCCCAGCCGTTGAAGTGGATCGTGGTGTGGTGGGGCTGGGAGGCATCGGTCACGAAGTGCCCCAGGACCCCGGCGTCGTTGACGATGCGCTCCTCGATCCAGTCGCGGCGCTCGTCGTCCTGCTCGGCGCGCCATCTCCGGAACCCGTTCACCGTCCGCTGGTACAGCTCGGCGATGCGGTAGGGGAGGAACCCCGCGTCGCGCTCCGGCCGCTCCAGGCCCGCTTCGTAGAGGAGCCGCAAATAGACAAAGCGGTCGGGCGCGTCAAGAACTCCGTCGGGGACGTTCTCCAGGTCGATGTAGTGGTCGTAGGCGAAGGCCTGGTTCATCTCGCGCTGCTCGCGCACCCGCCAGCGGTCGGGCTCGGGGTTGAGGTACACCAGCTGCTCGCCCGCGGCGCGGAAGAAGCCGGGCATCTCCGGGGGAAGCATGGCGACGGCGGCCCGCGCGGCCATTTCATGGCCCGCAAAACCCCAGGGCGGATGCGGGGGAACTCCTTCCCGGCCGGAGGACGAGGCTGCGGGCAGCGCCAGGATCGATGCCAGGGACAGCAGCAGACCCGCCGCCGCGCGAACCGCGCGTACCGTGGGGCCGGTACCGCTGCTGCCCTGCCGTGGCGCCCCGTCCCCTTGGGTAATTCGAGAGCGCCGGCTCATCGTTTCACCTCCTCGCGCGCGATGACGTACGGCGACCTCTGCACCGTCGGCATGACGAGCATGTTGAGCACGTTGACCCGCGGCCGCGTGTTGAGGACGTAGTGCACCGCGTCGGCGATGTCTTCGGGCATGAGCGAGTCGACACCCTCGTATGTCCTGCCGGCCCGCTCCCGGTCCCCCCGGAACCTGACCAGCGAAAACTCGGTCTTCACGAGCCCGGGATCCACCGAGGACATGCGCACCCTCGTCCCCACCAGGTCCAGATTCGCGGCTTCGGTCAGGGCGCGGACGGCGTACTTGGTCGCGCAGTAGACGTTGCCCATCGGGTAGACCACGTGCCCGGCGACGCTGCCGATGTTCACCACATGGCCCGCGTCGCGCGCGATCATCCCGGGGAGCAGCGCCCGCGTCACGTTGAGGAGTCCCTTGAGGTTGGTGTCGATCATCTCGTCCCAGTCCCGGTGGCTCCCCTCCTGAAACGCATCGAGGCCGCGGGCGAGTCCCGCGTTGTTGACCAGAATATCGACGGCCACGCCCTCCCGTTCCAGCCAGTCCGCAAATCCCGCCACGGCCTCCCGGTCCCTCACGTCGAGGACATGCCGGAGGGCGCGCGCTTCGGTCACCCCGTTGATTTCATCGGCCAGCGACGCCAGTCGTTCACCGCGCCGCGCGACCAGCACCAGCCGGACGCCCGCCTCCGCGAGGGTGCGGGCGCAGGCCTCGCCGATCCCGGACGTGGCGCCGGTGACGACCGCGGTCTTGCCTCGGATTCGGTTCATGATGGTGGGTGGGGTCTCGCTTTCCACTGTTGTGGCGGAACGGCAGGATCCCGGTGCTCCCGGGTCGGAGACGGGACCCGGGGCGAAGAGCCCTGTGGAAGGCGCCAAATTAGCCGGAGCAAATCGGGGCCAGCAAGGCCGGTGGAAGCGACCCCGCTGGCTGTGGGCGGCCTTTCCAAACGCCGAAGCCCGGCGCAGTATAGGACCCGCGAATGAATCCGGGCGAGCATGTCCGGGCACGGGCTCCCATGGCTCCCGCATCCTCCCGGGCGCCGGGCCTTCCGCGAATCCCACCAACCCACCCCAGGAGCCACCCCTTGAGCAACGCCAGGGTCACCCACTACCGCGTGGCCGACCAGCCCAGGGAAGAGCTGAACCCCCTCATCTCCCGCAGCCTCATCACCGGCGAACGGTCCATGCTCGCCCACGTGTACCTCAGGAAGGGTGCGATCGTGCCGATGCACTCGCACGACAACGAGCAGATCACCTACGTCCTCGAAGGGGCGCTCAGGTTCCGCATCGGCGACGACGGGCCGCAGGACCTGGTCGTCCGCTCCGGCGAGGTCCTGCACCTGCCGGGCAACGTCCCGCACGAGGCCGAGGCCCTCGAGGACACCCTGGACGTCGACGTCTTCACCCCGCCGCGGCAGGACTGGCTCGACGGGACGGATTCCTACCTGAGGGGCGGCAACGACGGGGAGGCGGAATAGTGGGAAGAGCCGGCATGCTGTCGGGCAGCCCGTGGATCTGGAAGGACGGGGCGTTCATCCGCTGGGAGGACGCCAACGTGCACATCCTCAGCCTCGCGGTTCAGTTCGCGGCGTCGGTCTTCGAGGGCGTGCGCTGCTACGAAACGCCGCGGGGTCCGGCGGTCTTCCGGCTGCACGATCACCTGCGCCGGCTGATGATGTCGAGCCGCACGCACCGGATGCAGCCGGAGTACACGATCGACGAGCTGGTGGAGGCCACGCTCGCGACCGTCCGCAGGAACGAGCTCGCCTCCTGCTACATCCGCCCCATGGTGCTGAGGGGCTTCGGGTCGTCGAGCATGCACCCGGGCAACAGCCCGATCGAGACGTACATCCCGGTGTGGCCCTGGGGCACCTACCTCGGCGATGAGGCGCTCGAGCGCGGGGTCGACGTGTGCGTGTCGTCGTGGAACCGGCCGCGGCCGAACACCATCCCGAGCGGGGCCAAGGCGTCGGGGAACTACACGCTGTCCGCGCTGATGGTGCTGGAAGCGGACAGGCACGGCTACGCGGAGGCGATCGGCCTCGGACCCGGCGGCCTGGTCAGCGAGGGGAGCGGCCAGAATCTCTTCCTGGTCGTGGACGGCGAGGTGGTCACCCCGATACTGGACGGCACCTCGCTGTCGGGCATCACGCGCCACACGGTGCTCAAGATCTCGGAGGAGCTGGGCTACACGGTGCACGAGCAGCTGGTCTCGCGCGAGATGCTGTACGGCGCCGACGAGATGTTCTTCACGGGAACGGCATCGGAGGTGACCCCGATCCGGTCCGTGGACGCGCTCGAGGTGGGCGCGGGGCGGCGGGGGCCGGTCACGGAAGCGATCCAGACGCGGTTCCTGGAGCTGGTAGGGGGGACGGGACCGGATCCGCGGGGGTGGTTGACGTACCTGTAGCGGCCACGCGGGGGAGAAACATGCATGGTACAGCGAGACCGGTTGAGCCGGCACCGCCGAACGAGGACGTCTTCGACTTCGACGGGGACTACGGGGAGGAGTACGAGGCGCTGGCGTACCGCCTCATCCCCGGCTACCGCACCCTCTTCCCCATGTTCACGGCGCTCATCGAGCCCGAGCTTCCCCGCGGGGGGCGCGTACTGGTGGTCGGCGCGGGAACCGGCATAGAGATCGTGCACCTCAAGCGGGCCCGGCCCGACCTGCGCGTCCACGGTGTCGACCCGTCGGCGCAGATGCTCGCGCTGGCCGAGCGGCGCGTCGCCGAAGCGGGCGCGGCCGACGGCGTCACCTTCCACCTCGGCTACACGGCCGACCTGGCGCCCACTCCCCTCTTCGACGCGGCAACCCTCTTCAACGTGCTCCACTTCCTCCCCGACGACGGGAGCAAGGCCGCGCTCCTGGCCGACATCGCACGGCGCCTGCGTCCCGGCGGCGTCTTCGTCTTCTTCGACCTCCACGGCGGCGCCACCCCGGAGGAGCACGAGCGCTACCTGTCGGCGTGGCGGCGCTACTGGAAGGTCCGCGGCTTGACCCCGGACGAGATGCGCACCTTCGGCCGGCGGATCCGCGAGGGGATGCACTTCGTGCCGCCGTCGCGGGCCGTGGCGCTGGCGCGGGAGGCGGGCCTCGGCGAGGGTCGGCGATTCTACAAGAGCCTTCTGTACGGGGGCTGGACGTTTCAGCGGAAGGGTGAACGGACATGAAATGCGACCCCATGGAGAGGATTGCTCCGATGCTTCGCTCTGCGCTGCCGCTGAGCCTGTGCGCTCAGGCCGCCCGGGCGCAGGAACCAGGTGCGGCCGGGGTTTGGGATCTCAATCCCGAACAGAGGTGGCGGGTCTCCGAGAGCCTGCGGATTCTAGGACACGAAGGTGGGGGTCCGGCGGCCCACTGGGGCGTCAACGCCTGATGGTCGTCCGGCAGGGTTTCCGCAACGCGGCCGATACGGTGAGACTCTACGAGCTGGCGGGAGGAGCACTCAAGCGGACGAGGCCGAAGGTCGTGTCCGTGTGGCCGGAGTCGTCCGCTCGGACGTTCGTGGTCGAAGACGTGGCCGCCCGCCGATACCTCGGACAGCCGGCGATGCCGGCGCTTCCGGTGACGATGGATGTCCAAGTGGTCAATGAGGACGCCATCTACGCCATCGAGACCGACGGGGCGGGGGTGGAGACGGGGGCGCAGGCCCGGACGCTTGCCTGCGGTCCGGCAACGCCGCGGGGCAGGAGGAATAGTGGTTGGACGGACCGGACCCCGGGGGTGGGTGACGTAGCCGTAGCCGCCGCCGGCCGCCGGCGCTGGCCTTGCGGGTTTGTCGCTCTTGGCAGAGCCTTGTATACGGCGGATGGACCCTCGGGCGGATAGGAGAACACAGATGACCAACGATTCCACGATGAACAACCACCACGCGGCCGGCCGGGTCCTCAAGGGGCTCGTCGGCTTCGCCTTCATTCTGCTGCTGAATCCGTGCCCGGAGGCGGCAGGCCAGATCCCGGGTTCGGGCGTATGGGACCTCCACCCTGAACAGAGGTGGCAGGTTACCGAGAGCCTGCGGATTGGAGAAGGCCGGGGCGAAGGGCCGGCCGCATTCGGGTTCGCGCAATGTGTCGCGGTGGATCCACTGGACCGGATCTGGGTTACGGACGGGTTCGCGCATGAGCTACGGGTGTTCGAAGCCGACGGAAGCTATTTGCGCACCGTGAGGAAGCTGCCGGAAGGAGCCGGCGAATTCCAGATCATCGGGGAGGCGTTTCCGGGACCGGGAGACCGGATCTGGGTCGAGGAAAGGTCTCTCCGACGATATCAGATCTTCGATACCACCGGAACCTGGGTGGGAAGCCAGGAGTTCATCTTCCCTGAGGCGCCCGGGTCGACACGGGCCTGGACCCGGCAGGGTCTGATGGTTGCCCGGGAGGTCTTCGACCAGGAAGTCGACACGATCCGATTCTACGAGTTGGCGGACGGAGCCCTCAGGGAGACGGACCGGAAGAAGACGTGGCCGGCGCAGCGGATGTCCACCCATGTGGTCACGGTGGGGGCCTCGGAGGGAAAACTCTCGGTTTCCTTCCTGGAAGCGATCCCGTTTGCTACCCAGCCCAACGGTTTCTTCGGCTCCGACCTCGACCTCTGGACGGCTCGGGGAGACGGCCCGGATCGGTACGAGATCCGCCGGACAAGTCTGGAAACGGACGACGACCTGCTCACGATCACGCAGGGGTACGAACCGGTCGAGGTTCCTGATGCCGTGCGCAGAGCCGCAGCGGATTCACTGGTCGAACTGCACACGAGCACAGGAAACAGGCTGCTCTCCGAAATCCACTGGAGGAAGCTCCCAAACCGCTACCCCGCCTACGAGAGCCTCCATGTGTCGGCCGGCGGGGAAATCTGGGTCCGGCGCGTGCTCGCCGCGGGCCGCCTGGGGTTCGATGTCTTTGCACCCGACGGCCAGTACCTGGGACAGCCGGAGGTGCCGGGGGATCTGGGCCTGATGAGCATACAGGTGATCAGGGGAAACAGCATCTACGCCATCAGGACCAACGCCGGCGGACTCGACCAGGTCGTCAGGTTCGATGTTGCCGGGATGGGTGAGACCCGTGCCGCCACCGGCTTCCTGGGGGGTTGCCTGGAATTCTGACGCCGGGGTCGAACCCGGTCGCAAACCGTTGCGACCAAAGACCCGGCATGCCCCGCGGGCCGGCCGCCGACGGACAGTCCCTCACCCGATCACCGTATACGACGAGTCCGGGTTCAGCGGTCTCCGGCGGCTGAAAAAGCCGAGGTCACAGGTCCTGCGCGTGTACTTGAGCGGCACCGTGACCGGATCGGCGTCGTGGTCGTGCCCACCCTCCACCCGTTCGATCAGCTCCGCCATCAACATTCCCGCCACCGGCGCGTTCTTGAACTGGTTCCCGGAAGTCCCCACGGCCATGTAGAAGCCCGGCAGGTCGGACTTGTCGTAGATCGGGATCCAGTCGTCCGACACGTCGTAGAGATCGACCAGACCACCCGTCTGCCCGGGGATCCCCAGCCCCTTCACCCGCTGGGCCTCGCGCATCACCTGGGTCTCCCACTGGTCGGTGAAGCCGGTGTTGTAGTCGTCGGGATCGTCGACCCACTCCCTTTCGTCGCACCCGGGATCCTGGGAGCCGATGAGGACCTGGTTGCCGGTGGTCGGGCGCGAATAGCAGCCGATGTCCCCGTCCGAGATGAGCGGGGCGACCTGGTGGTAGTCCATGCCGGCGGGAGCGGGGACGTAGCAGACCTCCTTCTTCAGGGGACGGGTCCGGATGTTCATCCCGTCCAGGACGCCCGCCATGCCGTTGATGATCGCCGAATGCGGCCCGCCCACGTTGACGACCACCGGGGCGCGGATGGTGGAGTCGTCGGCCAGTCGCACACCCGCGGCGTGCCCCCCCTTCCTCGGGATCTCCACCACCTCGGCGCCGAACCGGAACTCGCCGCCCCGGGCCTCGCACGCCCGCTGCACGTTGTGACAGGCCAGGGTGGGGTCGTCGACGTAGCCCGATTCGGGGATGTAGACGGCGCCGCGGATGTGACCGCCGGTGGGCTCGCCGAAGCCATCGTCGTCCGTGGAAACGGGCGGGCCGTAGGCGCGGGTGTCCAGCCAGGGGAAGCGGACGGCGACCTCCTCGGCGCGGAGATCCTCGTAGGCGACGTGGAGCTCGTCGAGGACAGCCGTCACGCGCACCAGGTCGCGGTTGCCGTCGTTCTTGACGACCAGGCACCCCGTGTTGACGTACTTCGCCAGCCCCATCTCGTCGGGCACGCCCAGGTAGCGCCCCCAGTCGAGCCAGTGGAAGTAGCTCTCCCGGGCCATGGCACACCCTTCCGGCGTGGAGTAGTGGAACCGGATGATCGCGCAGGTGCTGGATGTCGAACCCGACCCGGCGGCCGGCTGTTTGTCGACGTTGAGGGTGCGGTAGCCCCGCCTGGCGAGCTCGAGGCCGGTGCAGACGCCGATGACGCCGGCTCCGATGATGATCGCGTCGTAGTCGTGGTTCATGGGTTCAATCTGGGGGGCCGCGGCACTTGGTGAAACCGCCGGCGGGTCCCGCGACCGGGCCTATCCGCCGACCCGTTCCAGACGCAGCCCCATGACGTACTGCACGTCCAGCTCGTCGCGGCGGACTCCCCAGACGTGGGTTGCGTTCACGTCCAGGGGCCTGAAGCGCTCGGGCAGGACGACGCTCCGGATCGGTCCTTCGTCCCCCTTGCGTACCGCATACCACACATCCGGGTTCTCGTGTCCAGCCGGCCGGAACCAGATCTCGCCGTTCGACATCAGCCGGATCTCGCGGGTCGCCGGCCAGTGGTCCGGAATGATGAACGCGTCGCGAATCGCGCGCCTCGGCGGCAGCGGCACACCGGCGTCATCCGAATCGTCGCCGAACAGCGGCGCCAGGTCATCCACCGCCGCCTCGACATCGTCCTCCGTGACCGGTATGGGCGGAAGCCGGACCCGGCGAGTCCACAGGGTATCGCCCGCGGTCGAGACCTCGATGAGCTCCAGCACGCCCGGTTGCGTTCGCAGCGGACGGCTGAGCACCACGCTGCCGTTCCAGGGATCCATCTGAAAGTGATCGGGAAGGATCCACGGCTGCGGAACCCTCACTTCACCGTACTCCGGATGGGGGAGTCCCGAATACACGTCCCGGAAGCTCAGCAGGCCCAGCGTGTCGAGTCCCCAGGCGCCGCCGTCCCGCGAGGCCCGAAGCACGGCAACGGCCGGGTCATCCCCCTCCGGCACCTCGCCGGCCCTCACCCACAGTGGGAGGCCGAGTGCCCCGACGCTCCCGTCGTCGAACATCGCGAAGACCTGGAACGGCGTGTAGAGCCGCTCCACCGTGGCCCGATCCATCCCGCGCTCCGCCCGGCCGACTCCGGGCGGGAAGCCATCCGTTCTCAGGACCTCGCCCGCGAGCGTGAAGGTCGTGTATCGATGCTGGCCGTTGTCGCCCACCTGGAAGCGGTCGTCATGGAGGACGAGCGGACCGGGACTGGAGAACTCCCCGGGCCCCTCGCCCCGGCCGCCCACCCGCCGGGTCAGCGTTCCGTCGGGGGTCCACATCGTCACCTCCGCGCTCTGGGCGTCCAGCACGTGGACCCTGGATCCGTCTGCCGTGGGGCGCACGTCCCGGATCAGCCCGAAGAGCGCGTCGCCCTCGAACCGGTCGCCGAATTCGTATTCCGGCTCGGCGGTCCATTCCTCGATGGGGGTGAGCGCGGGAGAGTCGTCGGCGCTGTCGGCGGCGCAGGCGGCGAGCCCCCAGGCAACGGCCGCGGGAAGCGCCAGTGTCCGCATCCTGGTCATTCCGGGACTCCTTTCCGTCGCTTCCGCCCACTACCAGGGCAGTTCGAGCAACCTATTCCACGGGACCACCTCGGCGCCACCGCGCGACCGGCGAACCTCGCCCCCGTAGACGAGCCGCCTCTCGACCGCGAATCCGGCGCTCTCGAGGTCGCCGCCCAACCTGCGCATCCCTCCGAGAAAGCGCGGCGCGACCGTGCTCCCGGCCTTGGCCTCGGCAAGGATGATTCGAGTACCCAGGTCGATGACCAGATCGACCTCGGTGCCGGCGGCCCGGTAGTGGCCCAGCCTCGGCTGCTCCCCCCTGTGGGTGACGGCCTTGAAGACTTCGGAGGCCACCCAGCTCTCGAAGATCGCGCCGCGCAGGGGATGGTGGCGAAGCTCCCCGGCGGAACGGATGCCGAGGAGATGGCAAGCCAGCCCCGAATCCAGAAAGTGCAGCTTCGGCGCCTTGATCCGGCGCTTCCTCAGGTTGCTCCGGTAGGCGGGCACGCGCATTGCCAGAAAGCTGGCCTCCAGGACGGACAGCCAGGCGCGAATCGTGTTGTGCCTCACGCCGACGTCGCTCGCCAGGGCGGACAGCCCGACCTCCAGCGCGGTGCGCCCCGCGGCCATCCGGACGAACGTGGAGAAGGCCTCCAGGTCCGTGACATTCCGGAGCGACCGGACGTCGCGTTCCACGTAGGTGGCGAAGTAGTCGCGCAACCACACGTCCGCCGGGATGCGGCGGTCGTGGATTCGTGGATAGGCGCCCGTCCAGAGCACATCCAGCAGCGCTCGCGGCGGCGCCCTGAAGCGGGCCAGCTCGTCGAGCCCGGGAGGCAGCAGGTACAGCACGCCGACACGCCCCGCCAGCGACTGGCTGACCGCCTCGCTCAGCCCGAAATGCTGCGAACCGGTCAGCACGAACCGGCCCGGCTCCGGGTCCTCGTCCACCGCCTCCTGGAGGTATGACGTCAACTCCGGCGCGCGCTGCACTTCGTCGATCACGGCGCCGCCGCGGTACTCGCGCAGGAAGCCGCGAGGGTCTTCCCGGGCATACGCGCGCACATCCATCCCTTCGAGCGAGACGTAGGGCCGGTCGGGAAACACCGTGCGGCAGAGCGTGGTCTTCCCCGATTGCCTGGGACCGGTGACGGTGACGACCGGATAGTGCCGCATTCGGTCCAGCAGCACGGTGGCCAGGTTGCGGTCGATGGTGGGCATGCGTGGGGTGTGCCGGAAGGGGTGTTGGGGGGTCGGGAAAGGATCGCTTATGGCTTGCAGATTGTCAATTGGAATGACAATCGGACAGAGGTCTACGAGAGCTCCCACATTTCGGATTGATAATCCTCTCGCGATGCGTCCTCCCGGTACCATCGCCCGATTCTGCGCAGGACGCCCGCCGTCCTGGTTGTCCCAGCCGAGCACCTTCAGGGTCGGCAGGTCGCGGGCGGCCCGGGGCTTGGAGAAGTGGGCGAACGCGATCTGGCGCTTGTCGCCGTCGCCGTAGCTGGAGACGAAAAAGCAGATCGTCGGGAACCCAGCTCTGGCGCTCGGCGGCCTGCGCCGACGGGCGGGCCTTGATCGCCACCTGCGACAGGATGCGGCGAAGCGCCACGACCGGCAGGCGCCTGGGCTGGAACTTGACAAAGAAGACGCCCCACGGCTGGCCGGGCGCGAGGGGGCGCAACCGCTTGATCTCCTGAATCTTGGCGGCGTTCCGGCCGTCGATCCCGAGCTCTGCGGCGGTGTAGTCGAAGGTCAGGTCATCGAAACTGGCCCTGCCCAACGGCCAGTCCAGCTCGTCGCGGAGGAACGCGACCAACTGGTCGAAACGCCGGATGCGGGCGAGGCGGTCGCGGAGGGTGGACTGAGGCCGGCTTTGGGCGGTTTCCGAGCCCGATTGGAAGTCGATTAGTCCTCCGCTAGGAACGACGGCAGCTCGCGCGACCGATCAGTGGGTAGTGGACGCCGCGCCGGACGGGATACGCGGTCCATCCGCCTCATGACCCGGCGAACGTACTCCTGGGTCTTCGAGCGGCGCTTCGCCAGAATCTCTTTCTGGATCCTTCGGTATTCCTTCATCTGTCTCCTTCTCCTCGATCTCAGGAACGCGGCGAGGTCCTGGATCGTAGCTCGGCCGAGCTGTCCCATAACGCTACTATTATAGGACATTGCGTGTCCCATAATGGCATCAATCCGAGACCTCCGTTGACCACCCAGGAACTTCGCGACATCATCGCCGAGACCGGCTGGTGGGTCCGGCCCCGCGCCGGTGGTGAAATGGCTGCGCGACAACGACCCTCGGTTCGCCGTCGATACCGTGGTACTGACCGGGTCGTCGGCCGCAGGCCTGTCCGAGGCCGTGAAGGCTCTCGCAGGAAGGCGTGGTGATGCGCCCGACTCGGACCGGGTTCTCCTGCCAATGTCCTTCCGTGACTTCTTCCGCGTCCGCTGCGGCGACGAACGGAATCCGCGCCCGACCCCCCCGGACGATCTCGGCCCCTTGGCGATCGCCGACATGGACCGGACCGTGCTCCGGGAGGCCGTTCGGGTTCTGGCACCTTGGCTGCCGCGTCTGATCGACGAATGGGAGACCTACCTCCACGTGGGGGGATTTCCGCAGTCTGTGGCCACTCATGATCGGGGCAATGCGGACGCGATTCGGCATAGCCTGCTGCACGTTATCGAGGGCGAGGCCTTCCGGCAGGCCCGATGGCCCCGATCGCAGACCCTCGCGTTCCTCCAGCGATTGACGCAAGGCATTGCGTCGCCGACCAACCTGCAGGACGTGGCCATGGACATCGGTGGACGGGCCAAGACCGTGGGGCGGCGCGTCGCCGCGCTGCGGGAGGCGTTCGTCGCATGGCCGTGCTACCCGGAGCGGGACCTCCGGCCCCTGCTTCGAGCGCAGCCGAAGACCTATTTCACCGACCCGGTCTACACGCACCTGTCACCGCACTCCGGTGTGTCCGTCGATCGCGGGCAGCTCTCCGAGCAGCAACTGGGGATGACGTTGGTACGGTCGTTCGCGCGCCACGATCCCGGCGGGTACCTGGACTTCGACTCCGTGTTGCACCACCGGACGCGATCCCGAAGGGAAATCGACTTCGTGGGACGCGAGTTCGGAGACATCGCCGTCGAGTCCAAGTACGTGGACGGTGACCGCTGGCGCAGGGACGCCCGGACCCTGCGCGCGTCGCAGTGGCGTGGGATCATGGCGACTCGCGGCGCACTCGATCTGCGGGACCCCGACCTTCTGGCGGTTCCGGCGGGCCTTCTCGCGTGGCTGATCGGGCCGTAGCGGACTCCTACCCCGCCAACTCCATCCAGCACACAAGCCGCGCCTCGACCCCCACAAGGGCGCGTCCACCCGCTTGAGATAGCTGTTCCTGACGTGCCGCGATCTTCATGAGCGCCCAGTACGCCTCCTGCTGGTAGCGATCCAACTGGTGGAACATCTTCGAGCGGGTCTCGTCCCACTCGGTCGCCGTGAGCTCGTGACCCCGGAAGAACTCCTGGAGAGCCTTGGCGTAGACATCGAAGGGCGAGTAGCGCCGCGTGTGGCGAAGAATGGTCTCGATGACCGCGTCGTTGACCTCGCGGCCGAGCTCCCAGTGCGTCTCGAACCACTCCTGTAGCTGCGCGACCTCGCGCGCACTCCGGATCTGGACGTTCCAGGCGGTCGAGCGCCTGCCGACGGACGGCCTCCAGGAGTGCCTTCCTGGTTCTGTGGCTCGTCTCCGCCCCCATCAGGATGCGAATCCTGTCGAGCCCCTGCCACTTCCCGTCCAGGGCCAGGAGGGCACCAATCTCGAAGTAGCCGGTCGCGATGTCGAACGCCTTTGCGATCCCGGTCCACTCCTTCAGGTACCGGAGTCCGGTCCAGCCCGAAACGCTGTTGTCGACGATGAAAAGGCCTCGTCCCCGGGAGCGAGCGGTCATGGGCGCCACGCCGGCCCATGAGGGGCCAGCGGCAACGAACTGAATTCCCTGTTCGGGATGCTGGCCAGCCGCGATGCCACCCATTCGGCGTCCTCGAGGGATCTCACGGCCTCTTGGCGCGCCACCTCGGCCGAGTAGCTGTAATCGCTCTTCACCCGTGTGATGTGAAGTCTCCGGTACTGGGCTCGAACGCTCTTCAACCGAGCGGACCCCAGCTTCAGCGCGTTGATCACATCGCCGTGCCGCCCGGCCCGCCCTAACGTAGCCGTCATTCGTCCACTCCGCCAAACGGTGGCGACCGCCGGATATCGGGGGACGCGTCCGCGCTTCCATGCCCGCGCATGGTCATCCGGTTATTCTCGTAACGACACCCAACGACCCGCGCTTCCCCCCCTCACCACGTGACCCCCCTCGCCACCCCCCTCCCCGCCCTCCCCCTCGACATCGTGCGAATCCTCGTGGGCGGCGTCCTCTTCTCCTACTTCCTCAACGCGCTGCGCCAGGCCCGCGACTTCAGCGACCCCGGCGGCCTCATCGACCACCGCCTCACCGCCCGGCTCCTCCCCCCCACCCGCATCAGCCTCTTCCAGCCCGGCATGCCCGGCGTCCTCTTCCGCGCGGTCCACCTCGGGGCCTGCGCCGCTTCGCTCCTTGTCATCGCCGGCTGCCACCCCCGCGCCGCCGCGCTCTTCCTCTTCCTCGCCGCGGTGTCCACCTATCGCTGGAACGTGTTCGTCGCCTACCTCGACGACGCCATGATCCACCTCTTCTGCCTGTGGCTCGTCCTGCTGCCCGTCGGCGGCACGCTGACCCTGCCGTCCGTTCTGGAGGGCGGGTGGAACGCGGCCGCGGCCGGCTGGCTCGCCGCCACCGTGCCCGGCACCGCCCCGCGCGTCTTCCTGGCCAACATGGCGCTCGTCTACCTGGTCGCCGGCGCCTACAAGTTCACGAGCCCGATGTGGCGCGACGGCTCGGCCATGCACGCGGCTCTGCGCATGCCGATTGCGCGCACACCGGAGTTCTGGACCCTGCGCTGGCGAATACCGCTGCGCCTCGTCACACACGCCGCCCTGATCATGGAACCCCTCTTCCCACTGATCTTCGTGCTGCCGCCCGGTTCGCCGCTCAAGTGGCTCCTCCTCGCGGGGGCGACGGTATTCCACCTCGGGATCGCGCTGACGCTCAAGATCCCGTACTCGAACGCGGCCATGCTGGCGGCGATGGTGATCCCCTTCGGCCCGGAGATCATGCGGGGCGCGCTCGGAGTCGCCCCGCCGCAAGGTGCCGCCCCGGCCGGACTCGCGCCGGCGGAGGTAGCGGCGGTCGCCTTGGTCGCACTCATCGCGGTCAATCTCGTCTGGGAGGCCGCGAACACCGGCCGGCGGCTGCGCGAGCGCTATTCTTCGACCGGCTGGGACAACCCCGCGCGCGCGCTGCTGTGGATGGTGGGCATCTTCCAGAGTTACCGGCTCTTCGACTGGGTCGACGAGCGCAACTATCACGTGAGCTTCGAGGTGCGCGGCATCGACGACAACGGCGAACACTCCCTCGACCCCGGCCGGCTCTTCCCGCGGAGCATGCGCCACCTGCTCCTGCAATCCTATCTTGTCGGCAACATCTGGCTGCGCATGAGCCCCGACAAACTGGGAGAGGTCCGCCGGTCGCTGCTGGAGCGCCACGCCCGCCGCTACGCCCGCATGCACCCCGACGCCGGCACCATCGACGTGGTCGCGGTCGTCCAGCGCGTCACCAAGGATAATCTTGAGTTAACCCACGGCCAACGGCGGCCGCTCATGCGCTTCACCTGCCGGGGTGGCGACGCGGTGATGCATTTTCGGGGGTAGGAGAGCGACCATGTGCGGCATTGCAGCGATCCTGTCGCGGGACGGGCCGGTCGACGCGGTTGCCCTGCGCCGCGCCACCCGGGCCCTGCGGCATCGTGGGCCGGACGCGGAGCGCACCTGGGTTTCGCCGAGCGGCAGGGTGGGTCTGGGCCACACCCTGCTGGTCATCAACGACCCGGAGGGGCACCAGCCGATCGCCAGCGAGGACGGGCGGCTGCACATCGTCGTGAACGGCCAGTTCTACGATTTCGCACGCATTCGGAAGGAACTCGAAGCGCGCGGCCACCGCTTCCACACCCGTTCCGACAGCGAGATCGCGCTTCATCTCTACGAGGATCTGGGCGCCGGGTGCCTGGAGCGGCTGCGCGGCCAGTTCGCGTTCGTCATCTGGGACGAGGAGACGGGGAGGCTCTTCGCCGCACGCGACCGCTTCGGGCTCAAGCCGCTCTTCTACGCGGAGCACGGCGGGGCGCTGTACCTGGCCTCGGAGGCGAAGGCGCTCTTTGCGGCGGGAGTGCCCAGGGCGTGGGACGAGCGTGGCGTCTATCACTGGCTGATTGCCTGCCCGGATGAACGGCGGTCGCTCTTTCGCCGGGTTCGGCAGGTGCCGCCGGCGCATGTGCTGCGGGCTGGGCGCGGGGGGGTGCGGCTGGAGCGCTACTGGGACCTGCCGGCGGCGCCGCGGCGGCGGCGATCCACACGCGATTCACCCACACCCACCAGCCCCGCCCCCACCCTCCCAAGCGCCGTCGAGCGCACCCGTGAGCTCACCGAAGAGGCGGTCCGGCTCCGCATGGTCGCGGGCGTTCCCGTCGGCTGCCTCATCAGCGGCGGCCTGGACTCCTCGGCGGTGCTGGGCGTTGCCGCCGGGTGCCGGGACGGGCCGGTCGCCGCCTTCACGGTCGGGTTCGAACGCCGCGACTTCGACGAGAGCGCGGGGGCTCGGGAAGCGGCCGCCGCCGCGGGCGCCAACCACACCGTCGTCACGCTCTCCGACGCCGACCTGGCCGACCACTTCGCCGACGCCGTCCGGCACGCCGAGACGCTCCAATACAACACCCACGGCGCGGCCCGCTACCTGCTCAGCCGTGGCGTGCGCGAAGCCGGCTACCGTTCGGTCCTCGCCGGCGAGGGCGCGGACGAGGCCTTCTTCGGCTACGAGTTTCTGCGCGCGGCGGCCGGCGCGTCCCGGGACCGCCGCGGGCCCCGCGGACTGCTGCGCATCCTGTCGGGACTCCTGCGCTCCCCCCGCCGCCACCACCCCACGCTGGCCGCCGTCTCGCCCTGGCTGGCCCGCCTCGCCCTCCTCCTCCCGGCGGCCCCCTCGCTCTTCACCCGGCTCTCGGGCGGCCTCGGCCTCATCCAGTCGGTCTGCTCACCAGACTTCCTGCGCGGCTTCGACGGCTACGACCCCTACCGCACCTACTACCGCCGCTGCAGGGAGGCCGCCGCCCTCTCCCGGCGCGAACCCGCCCGGCAGCTCCTCTACCTGTGGCTGCACTCGATCTTCGCCAACTACCACATGGCCGCCGACCGGCTCGACATGGCGCACGGCGTCGAGGTTCGGCTCCCCTTCCTCGACCACCACCTCTTCGAGTACGTCAACAGCCTCCCCCTCGCGGTCCTCACCGGCCACCCCAGGGAGAAGCACCTCCTGCGCGAGGCCATGCGCCCTTACATCCCCGACCCGGTGTACGATCGGGTGAAGCGGCCGTTCATGGCGCCTTCGGCGGTCGGCACGGACGGCCCGCTGCACGACTTCCTGCAGGACACGCTGCGGGGAGATGCGCTCAGGGCGGTGCCGTTCGTGGATGCGGCGGCGGCGGGGGGGGTGCTGGACGGGCTGCCGGGGCTCGCGGAGCAGGATCGCCCGTCGGTGGATTCGCTGCTGCTCATGCTGGCGTCGCTGGCGGTCTTGCAGGGGCGGTGGGGGTTGTAGGGGTCGACCTGTCGGCGTGCGTCTGGACATTCCGAACATAAGCCGCTTATGATAATCCGCATGAACGCCGAAGTCCGAAGATACCTTGCCGAAATCGGCCGACGGGGAGGCCGCAGGAGTCGCCGCAAGCTGGATTCCGAGACCGCCCGGGCCATGGTGCGGGTCCGCGAGGCCCGGCGGGCCTTTCGCAGATTCCACATCACATGTTTCTGGTCCTGCCGCAAGGATCTGGAAATCGGCCCGGGCGACGTGGAGTGGGTGGCCGAAACGTTGAAGAAGAATGGAGACATGAATGCCTGGCGGACGGCGGGGCGACTGTGCCGCTGACCGGTCTGAGGCACGGGACTTCGTGGATGTCCTCTACGCGCACGCTCATTTCCTCCCCCTGGGCGCCATGTCATGGGCGGCCGTCGGGAAGGACCCCGGATTCACTCCCGTGTCGCTTCTTGAGCAGTTGAAGCGCCGAGGCCGCTACCGGCCCGAACAAATCGCCCGGCTCGCCCTCGGCGTGCCCTTCGACCTCGCCGAAGCGAAGACGGCCTGGCGGAACGCACTCCGCGACGCGCACGACTTCATCCGCGGAAGACCCCACGAAGAGGCCGGATGCCTGTACTACTCTCCGAGCCGTGAATGGTTCGCCGCCCCGGCCCCCGGCCTCCCACTGCGGGACCAGGGGCTTGTGATCCACTTCGGCCAACCCGGCGGCATCCTCCCGAAGGTTGCGGACGGGCCACGCCGGATCGGCTCGTCCTGATCACGACCGCTTCACACCACTACTTCTTCCGAATCCCGGGGCTCTTCATCTCGATTCCCGTCCTGATCACCGGAAGTCCGGGGATGTCGGGCGGGCCTTCATGCCAATCGGCATCGGCGTTCACTTCCGAGCCCCACAACTCGACCCAGTCGGCAAACCCGTCCTGTTCGACCGCCGTCGGCAACAGTGCCAGCGCCGGTCTCAGCATCGTGGACGCCCAACCGCGAGCGGCCAGATCGACCTTGACCAGCTCCGTGGCTCCCGCCCATGCCGTCAACTCGCCCTGCCAGGAAGCAAGGGTGAGTTCGGTGTGCTCGCCGGCACCTACGATCGCGTCCGACCGCCCCAGCCAGTCCCCCTCGCTCCACCATCCGCTCGAATAGACACGCAACTGGTAGTTGGCGACGGCAACCGAATCGCCGACAACCGAATCCAGGGGCGGACTCGCGCCGATTGCAATGTGGTACACGCCAGGGTCGCCGTCGGTATACGAATACAGCCCCACGGCGGTGTTTTCCGTCGCGTTGCCGAGTGCCCCCTTGTACACCCAGTCAACCGCATGCACGGTGGTGTACTCGAGGATGCCGAAGTAGGATGGCCGCTTGTTGTGGAACCGGGCCATTCCGCCCACGTGAGACGCCGAGGAAAAGAAATTGGGGGTCCAGTCGCCCAGGCCCTCATCGAAGTCCTCCCGGAGAAGCCTGGGGGGGCCGACGACCAGAACGTCCACGTCGATCGAAGCCGTCTGCCCGGAGGGATCCGCCGCCGTGAACGTTACGGTCGCGGTGCCCGCGTCCACGGCCCGGATGGTGACCGCCGAATCCGACACGAGCACGGTGGCGGTTTCAACGTTGGACGACTCGGCGGAGAGAACGAGCGCCTCGCCCTCCGGATCCTCGAAACAGGACGGAAGCTCGGCCAGCTGCCCCACGAGCAGGAGCTGCTGCGGAATGTGGCTGCACACGGTGGGAGGGTCGTCGGTGCAGGCGACGAGCGAGGCAACCGCCACCATCAGCGCCGGCTGGCGAAGCGGGGGTCCGATCATGGTCACGGGTAAACAGGTGGCAGGGAGGGGGTTGTCGTCTCCCGAACATACGGCCGCGGGTCCCGCTGCCTTACGATGCCCGTCCAATGGGATGCGCCCCTCCGATGACACCCATTTCTCTTCGAGCCGGCCAAACCGGCCCTCCAGGTCACTGCGGCCATCACCCGCGCGGTCGCAGGGCAATCGGATTATCTTTCCCGTCCCCAGCCGTCCGCCGACGGCCACTCATTCAGGCACTCAAGAGGAGTAGCGACAACCCGATGCGCGTGTTCCAACTGATGGGAGAACACAACTACGAGAAGGTGGTTTTCTGCAACGACGGCGACTCGGGCCTCCGAGCGATCATCGCGATACACGACACTACCCTGGGCCCCGCCCTGGGAGGGATCCGCATGCTTCCCTACGCCACCGAGGAGGAGGCGCTGTACGACGTGCTGCGCCTGGCCCGCGGCATGACCTACAAGGCGGCCGTCAGCGGCGTCGACCTGGGCGGGGGCAAGTCGGTCATCATCGGCGACTCCCGGTCCGGGAAGAACCCCGCGCTGCTGCGGGCCATGGGCCGCTGCATCGACACGATGGCGGGCGAGTACATAGCCGGACAGGACATCGGCACGAATTCGCACGACATGGCGGTGATCCGCGGCGCCACGAAGCACGTGGCCTGCGTGAACGAGTCGGCGGGGGGCGCGGGCGACCCCTCGCGCACCACCGCGTACGGCGTGAGCTGCGGGATCCGCGCCGTGCTGAAGGCGACGAACGGAAGCGACTCGATCGACGGGCGGCACATCGCCATTCAGGGCCTGGGCAACGTCGGGTTCGCGCTGGCCAGGTTCTGCCACGAAGCGGGAGCCAGGCTCACCGTGTCGGAGATCTACGAGCCGCTCGCCGCCAAGGCCGCGAGGGAGCTGGCCGCCGAGGTGGTGGGTGTCGACGACATCTACGACGTGGAGTGCGACATCTTCTCACCCAACTCCATCGGCGGCGTCATCAACGACGAGACGTTGCCGCGCCTGCGCTGCAAGGCGGTGGTCGGAGGCGCCAACAACGTCCTGGCCGAACCGCGCCACGGCGACGAACTCACACGGCGGGGCATCACCTACGCACCCGACTACCTGGTCAATTCCGGTGGCCTGATCCGCTGCCAGGAGGAGGTCTTCGGACGTCCCACCGAGGACTTCACGATCTACTCCAAGGTCACGCAGATCTACGACAGGACGCTCCAGGTGATCAAGCGGGCCGAGGAGCTGGGGATCGGTACCGCGGCCGCCGCCGACTGGATGGCCGAGGAGAGGATCGCCGCCGCAAGGTAGTCGTCCCCCGGCGAGTCGCGCGGCCCGAATGGGGCCAATCTCGACTCCGCTTGGGGTCGTCAGGAGCCCCCCTCGCTACCTCTCCCGAATCCTGACGTCCGGTACCTGGGGCCGCGTCGTCCACAGTTCGGGGATGTCGGCAGGTCCTTCGTGCCATGCGGCATTGGCGGTTCCTGCCGTGCCCCAGAGGTCGACCCGGTCGACAAACCCCCCGATTCCGGTCAAGCCCGGCTCGGCCCACGTCAACAGTGACGGCCGCGACAATAGGGACGACCAACCACGAGTGGCCATATCGATCCTGACCAACTCTGTGGCCCCGGCCCATGCCACGATCTCACCTTCCTCCACAGCCAATCCGAGTTCGGTGAGCTCGCCTACGCCGACGATCGCGTCAGACCTCCCCCACCACGACTCTTCGGTCTCGTGTGGACAGCAGATGGTGAGTTGATAGTTGGCATCGACGATCGTAGTCAACGTCGAGCCCTCGCCTACTGAAATGAGGTACTGCACAGGGCGTTCGCCTTGGGGCGGTCGGGCTGCCAATCCGATGACGGTATTCTCCGTGTCGTTTCCGACTGCCGCCGCGAGTACCCAATCGACCAGAGCGACGTCCGCGTAGCTAACGATGCCGAACCAACCTGCCAACGTGTTGTGGAACCGAAGCATCCCGTCCCCTTGAGTCGCGGAGGTGGCGTGACTGGGTGTCCAGTTGCCGAGACCTTCGTCGAAATCCTCCAGGTGAACCCTGGGCGGGCCCAAGACGCGCACGTCGATGTCGATCGAGGCCGTCTGACCCCCGGGATTCTCCGCCGTGACGGTGACCATCGCGGTGCCGGCATCCACAGCGCGGATGGTGATCGTCGAGTCCGACGCGAGGACCGTGGTAGTTGCGACATCCGACGACACCGCCGACAGGGTGAGCGTCTTGCCCTCCGGGTCTTCGAAACACGGCCTGAGCTCGGCAAACCGCCCCACCAGCAGGGTCTGTTGCGGTATGTCGCCACACGCCTTGAGCGCGTCGTCGCCGCAGGCCAGGAACAGGGCGACAGTCACCGTCAGCAGCGGCCGGCAAGGCGGGGACGGGGTGGTCGTCGTGGTGGGTCGCGGTTTCATCGTATCCTCCTGTGTCTGGTGGGGTCGCTTCATCCCGTCCACTGCATCTCCCCCGGGGAGCACCCCGTTACCGGCCGGTCACGTCCGGTCGGCGTCGTGATCGGGACTGATCTCAATCTAGGACTCTCGGCCCTGTTTCGCACGCCTCCAAGGCTGCTCGCTCCAAGGGTGCTCGCACACGGCAGCCGGTTCGTCACACCTCGTAGGCATCCCCGGTAACGGCGTCGCTCACGGAGATCGCGGTGGCCGGGCAGTTACCGGCCGCCACGAGAATGTCCTCCAGGGTGTCCCCCTCGGGGTCGACGACCTCCGCCTGGCGCCGCGGGTTCAGTTCGAAGACGCCCGGGGCGAAGTCCACGCACATGGCGTTGCCCACACAGCGGTCGTGGTCGACGTCGATGTGCAGCTGGGGAGGGGGGCGCTTCACGCGGCCGGGGCGGCTGAGACGACGGGTTCCCTTGCTTTCATGGCATGGAATCTGCCGATCCTCACCAGTCGCCGCCAACAGGGGGGTCCACCGCACTTTACCACGACCGCACCCACCGCTTCGGCCTGGAAGCGGCCACGAGGCTCGGCACGGTCGTGCTTTACGGCCGCCTCCGACTGGCTCTCTTCGCGGCCCCTCCATTCCCTCGGCCTGGTCCCGACTCCAGCATTGGTCCGGCCACTCTTGATATCAACACTTGCACATACGCAAGTCGGAAAACCGATCCACCGAGTCTTCGACGAAGCCGGCGACGGTGACTCCGGTCTCCGGCGTTTCGCCCCGCTCCCGGGCCATGTCGCAGGCGCACACTTGGACGCGGCCTACGCTCTGGGACGTGCATGTGCCGGCCGCGCTCGAGCGCTGGAAGGCGCGCTCCGGCTCCCGTGTGCGTGACTGCCTCGACGCGGCCATGAGGCCGAAGCCCTTGCGGCGCTGGCCGCACTCGCCGCCGATCACCCCGACCGGCCCTTCCCGACCATCGACCCCGAGGCCACCAGGCCCGCGAAGGGCCCCACCCGGCCCGTCCAGCCATTGCAACGCCCGCCCGGCCTCCTCCGGACGGCGGCCACCGCGAGGCCGCCCCCACTCCCCACACCCTCTACCTCCTCGATCGTCGCCGACCTCGGTGCCGCCGCAGTGTCCGTCGCAGGTCGTGTCAGAGACAACCCTCATGCGCAAAGGCGTGTCCAAGATCCGGATACAGCGTTCCCCGAACTGCATTTCCGGAGAACCACCACCATGTCTCGCGACAGAAAGCCAGTCCGATGAAGAAGCTGTCCCCGGGACCCTGGCAGATCTTCCCCTTGCTGGTTCTCCCCACCGCCTGCGATAGCCCCGAAGACGCCTCTCCATACGGCCTCCGCGCAGCGGTCGGCGACAGCGCCGGCGTTACCATCGTGGAGAACGAGCAGCCCGCGCCGGATTCGCGGCTGCCGTGGCGGTTCGGCGCACAGCCGTCGCTTTCGATCGGCTCGGTCGGCAGCGGAGAAGCCGACCAGCTGTTCCGGGTCACGGATGCGACCCTGCTCCCGGACGGCAGGATCGTGGTCGCCAACGCGGGCAGCAACGAGCTGAGGGTCTTCAACCCGGACGGCTCGCACGCGGGGACGTGGGGTGGACGGGGCGAGGGCCCGGGCGAGTTCACCAGCTACAGCCCTGCGGCCGTCGCGCTCTGGCCCGGCGACTCGGTCGCGGCCGCGAATCCCTGGGGAAACCGCCTTTCGCTCTTCGACGGGGACGGCAACCACGGCCGCGGCGTGCGCCTCGGCACCAGCCTGCGCAACATTCTCGACCTTCTGCCGGACGGGAAGATCGTGGCAAGCGGGGGTGGGGGACTCAACGCGACGATGACCGGAACCACAGGCCTCGTGCGCTCCAACGCCGAATGGGGCATCCTGGCCGCCGACGGCACGCTGCACGCGTCCCTGGGCGAATTCCCGGGAAGCGAGTTCTGGGCCACCTTCGGACCGGACGGAAGCCTGCAGGGCGGCAGGCCCCACCCCTTCGGCCGCGGCACCATGGGAGCCGTTTGGGGAGACCTCGTCGCGATCGGAGTCCAGGACAGCTACGAGATCAAGGCGTTCGCCGCGGACGGGTCGCTCGTGAGAATCGTCCGCCGCGAGAGCGACCCGGAAAGCCCCACCCGGGCCGACCAGGACGCCTACTGGGAGCGGCGCTACTCCGACCTGCCGAACGACGAACGAATCGAGCGGCTCAACGAGGTGAAGGACATGCCGCTTGTGGACGCCTATCCCGCATTCGCCGGAATCATGGCGGATCGAGCCGGCTACCTCTGGGTGCGGGAGTACCGGGGCACGGCATGGACCGTCTTCGACGCGGAAGGACGGGTCCAGGGTCTGGCCGAGACCCCACCCGGTCTGCGCATCTTCGAGATCGGCGAGGACTACATTCTGGGGTGGAGGTACGACGAACTGGACGTGGAATACGTGCAGCTATGGTCGCTGGAGCGGACGGCGCGTTGACGGCGAAGACCCCTGCATGTTCCAGTCAGCGCCCGTCGGCACGCGGTTGATCCCTCACAGGTCCGGCCCGTCCCGTCCTCGCCCGGCCCTCAACCGGCCGCCGACGGCAGGACCTGCTCGGCGTCCCGCACGATTCGGCTCACCTGCTGCCGCGCGGCCCCGCGACGCAACAGCTTCACGGCGGCGCGGTTGAGCGATGTCCCGTCGCGGTTGGCAAGCCGCCGGATCGCCCGGGGCAGGTCGTCGCCCAAGCGCCGACAGTCAGCCGGTCACTCCTTCAACAGATCCCGGAAGCCCAGGTACCCACATGCGCCCAGCCTGTCAATCAGCGCGCGCGCCTCGCGGCTGGTCCGGTGGTTCGCCAGCGCCGTGCCCAGAATCGTGCGTGCAGACTCGCTTCGTCTGAGTATCAGGCGTCGTTCCACCCGGTCCACATTCACCCAGAATCCGAATACCTCGAATGTCTCGACGGGATGGGCTTCCACCAGTTCAACCAGGCACCCCATCACGTCAACATAGGGCTTGGCCGTCCCGGCGAGCCTTATCAATCGCTCCAAGTGAGCCAGCGTCCACTTCGGGTCGAAGCGCCCTGAGGCAATCCACCGCCCCAGCGAGCTCAAGTGCCCCATTTGTTCCCGTCCCGCCTCCTCCAGCAAGCCGAGGAGTTCCTCGACAAGCGATTCATAGCGTTCCAGCACTTCCGTACACGGCGCGAACCGATGGCGAAGGCTCGATCGCGGGATCAAGATGGCGGTCGAGCCTCTTGCGAACTTCGGGCACCCCGTTCAGGTCGAGGGCTGGAGAGTCCTCCGCACTTGGGTCCATGACCGACCGATAGACCCACAAGGCGTATCGAACCACCGCGTGCGCGGCCTCCCCCCGAACGGTGTTGATCGATGCCGTCGCCACGTCGAGTGTGGACTCGGCATCGTCTTCGGGAGAGGGATGCGGATCTTCTGCCGCCGAGTCGATGACGGCCCAGACAGCGCTTCGCAAGCCGAGGGGAATCGCGTCGTCCTTCAGGCCGGCTCCGAGGAGCCTGATGCTAACAAGACGGGCTTCGCGCCATTCACGGTCCCGGGGATGCCGGGTCGAGATCTCGGACAGCAGGGCCATGATCGGTCCAGTCCACCGTCCGTTCTTCACGGACGGCTTGGCACAAACCCCGCAGCAGGGCCACGACGTACCGTACACGCAGTGCCAGGTTCGACTCGGTAACGAAAACCCGGCCGCCATCGGCAACCGGGTGCTGTCGCTTCACTGGAGGTCTCCCCGGGGTACCCACCTGCCAACCGGGACCGGGAGCCGTGGAAGCCGTCGGGTACGTGGTGGCCTGGCTTCGCGGGGGCCACTCCGTCCGCCGAAAGATAGTCCCGCTTCCGTTGGACTGGAAGGCGGTCGAAGACACGCGATTCGCCGATGGTGATACCCCGCAGTGCCGCCGTCCCAGCCAACCACGCCTGCCGAACGGATTTGCCGGCCACCCGTGGCTCTCGCGCCGTCCGCCACGTAGACTTCCGATGGTCCAAGGTTGCATGAACTTGAACGAACTCCCCCATGCCCCCCACCGCCCCACCCCTCACCCTCGTCGTCCTCGCGGCGGGCCGCTCCACCCGCTTCGGCCGCCTCAAGCAGCTCACCCCGGTCGGCCCCGGCGGCGAGGCCCTTCTCGACTACGCGCTCTACGACGGCGCCCTCGCGGGTTTCTCGCGCTTCCTCCTGGTCATCCAGGAGGACCTGCGCGGCGACTTCGACGCCCACCTCCGCCCCGCCGCCGCCGCCGGACTCGACCTCCGCTACGCGTACCAGTCCCTGTCGCACCCCGGCCTCGTCGACTCCCCACCCCCCGGCCGCACCCGCCCCTGGGGCACCGGCCACGCGGTCCTCACGGCCGCCGAGCACGTTGGCGGCCCCTTCGCCCTCTGCAACGCCGACGACTTCTACGGCCGCGGTGCCTACGCTTCGCTGGCCGACGCGATGCGGAGTGTCTCATCCCACGATGCGACCACCGCCGGATCCGCAGCGGACGCCCGGTCCGCACCCTCCGAGCACCGCCGACCGACACCCCCGACGCCCGAGCCCACCCCCACCCCCACCCCCGCCCTCACCGTCGGCTACCCCCTCGAGGTCACCCTCTCCGAGAGCGGCGGCGTATCCCGCGGCCTCTGCCAGGTCGACGAGGCGGGCGCCCTTCGGAAGCTGACCGAGGGGCTGCGGATGCGCCGCGCCGGAAACCGGGTGCGGGGCCGCGACATGGCCGGAAGGCCGCTTGACGTCCCCCTGGACACTCCTGTCTGCACCAACTTCTTCGGATTCCCGGGAATCGCAATTGACAGATCAACTGTCAAATCACCCCAACAATCTGGCCCAAGAATCCGCCCACACCTCCGAACCCTCTTCTCCGAGTTCCTCCAATCCAACCCCGGGACAGATTCCGAATACTATCTGTCCGAAGCCATGAACAAACTCATTGCGCGCGGGCTCGTCCACTGCCGGGTGCTGCCCACCGACGAGACCTGGCTGGGCGTCACCTTCCCCGGCGATCATGCGGGAGTGGCCGAATCGCTACGCACCCTGGTAGACTCCAAGGTCTACCCCCGGAGCCTCTGGGACTCCCCACCGTCCCCGCGCCGCGACTGAAGACCCCAATGCAACTCGTAACCCTCGACTGGTTCGTCATCGCGCTGTACGGCCTCACCGCCCTCTCGATCGGCCTCTACTTCGCGAGGCGGGCGGGCAGGGGAACCGACGAGTTCTTCCTCTCGGGGCGGCAACTCCCCTGGTGGCTGCTGGGCACGTCAATGGTCGCAACGACCTTTTCGACCGACACGCCCAACCTGGTCGCCGACCTGGTGCGCACCGGCGGGGTCGCACAGAACTGGGTGTGGTGGGCGTTCCTGATCACCGGGATGTGCACGGCCTTCTTCTACGCGAGGCTGTGGCGGCGGTCGGGCGCCCTGACCGACATCGAGTTCTACGAGTTGCGCTACTCGGGCAGGCCGGCGGCGTTCCTGCGGGGTTTCCGCGCGCTCTACCTGGGCGTCGTCTTCAACGTGATCATCATCGCCACCGTGACGCTGGCGGCCACCAAGATCGGCGGCGTGCTCCTCGGCCTCGACCCCCTCACGACGGTTCTGATCGCGGGGACCGTGACCATGGTCTATTCGGCCACCTCGGGGCTCTGGGGGGTCGTCGTCACGGACCTCGTGCTCTTCGCCGTGGCGATGATCGGCTCGATCGCGGCCGCGTACTTCGCGCTGCAGCAGCCGGAGGTGGGCGGGCTCGCCGGGCTGGTCGCCAATCCGGAACTGCGGCAGGCGATGCGGTTCCTTCCCGACTTCTCCGACTGGAGCGTCGCGGCGGGGATCTTCATCGTGCCGCTCGCGGTGCAGTGGTGGGCCACCTGGTATCCCGGGGCCGAGCCGGGGGGCGGGGGCTACGTGGCGCAGCGCATGCTGGCCGCGAAGAACGAGAAGGAGTCGATGAAGGCGACGCTCTGGTTCAACATCGCGCACTACGGGCTGCGTCCCTGGCCGTGGATCATCGTCGCGCTCTGCTCGCTGGCCGTCTACCCCGAGCTGTCCGACATCCGGGCCCGGTTCCCGGGGCTCGACCCGTCGCTCGTGGGCAACGACCTGGCGTATCCGGCCATGCTGGTCTACCTGCCGGCCGGGCTGCTGGGGCTGGTCGTCGCGTCGCTGGCCGCGGCGTACATGTCGACGATCAGCACGCACCTCAACTGGGGTTCGTCGTACGTGGTGAGCGACTTCTACCGGCGCTTCGTCAATCCCGATGCGAGCGACCGGCGGCTCGTGGCGGTGGGGCGCGCGTCGACGGTGGGGCTGATGGTGCTCGGCGCCCTCATCGCGCTCCAGCTCGACACCGCGCTCCAGGGGTTCCGGATCCTGCTCCAGATCGGGGCCGGGACGGGGCTCATCTTCCTGCTTCGCTGGTTCTGGTACCGGGTGAACGTCTGGAGTGAGCTGGCCGGGATGACGATCTCGTTCCTGGTCGCCGTCTACTTCGCGTGGGTGCACGGATGGCTGGGGTTCGAAGCGCTGTCGACCACGCAGCAGTTGCTGCTCGGAGTGGGCGTGACGACGGCTGGATGGCTCGCGGTGACACTCGTGACGCCCCCGGCCGACGCGCGGACGCTCCAGCGGTTCCATGACAGGATCCGGCCGCTGGGTGCGGGGTGGAGGCGGGTGGTGGATGTGGGGGAGGGGGCAGCGGATGCGGGGTCGGTCACCGCGGCCTTCCTGGCGTGGTTCCTGGGGTGCGTGGTGGTGTACGCGGCGCTGTTCGGGACCGGTTATGTGCTGTATGGGCAGTGGGTGGCGGCTCTGCTGGCGCTGGGGGTGTCGGCGGGAACAGGGATGTGGCTGTTCCGGTTGTTGCCTCGACTCGGGTACTCCGATTCCGGGGAGACCAGGAGGCAATCATGAGCCGCTGGCGGGTGCTGGCGCCCGGGCGCGTCAACCTGATCGGGGAGCACACCGACTACAACGGGTTGCCGGTGCTGCCCATGGCGATCGACCGGGCCATCCGGGTCGATTTCCGCGTGTCGGGCGAGGCAACGGTGCGGCTGGACAGCCCGGAGGCCCGCTTCGAGCGCTGCGAGTTTCGCCTGGACGAACCGATCGAGGCGGCGGCGCAGGGGGACTGGTCGAACTACGTGCGGGCCGCGGCGCTCGGGCTCGGCGAGCACGGGGTGGAGCTGAGGCATGGGATCGAAGGGACGGTGGCCGGCGACGTGCCGATCGCGGCGGGACTGGCGTCTTCGTCGGCGCTGGTGGTCGCGAGCTCGCTGGCTCTGCTGAAGGCGAACGAGGTCGAGATTCCGAGGATCGAACTCGCCGCCCTGATGGCCCGCGCCGAGCGCTTCGTGGGGCTGCAGGGTGGGGGGATGGACCAGGCGGCGTGCCTGCACGGGGTCGCGGGCCATGCGATGTACATCGAGTTCGAGCCGCTCCGCGTGACCCCGGTGGCCGTGCCGATGTGGTGGCGGTGGGTGGTGGCGTCGTCGCTGGTGCGCGCCGAGAAGTCGCGCGGGGTGCTGGAGGCGTACAATGAGCGGGCGAGGCAGTGTCGTGAGGCGCTGGAGGGGCTGGCGGAGGGGGGTGGAGAGGCGGCCGGGGGCGGAGACGGCCGGGAGACGGCAGACTCGCCGGGCGGCGTGGCGGCGCGGCAACCCACCTATCGCGACCTGGTCGCCGATCACGACCTCGACGGCGTGCTGCGGCGTGCCCGCGACGTCCTCTCACCCGTGCTCTTCCGGCGTTTTCGCCACGTGGTCACCGAAGGCCACCGGGTCGCGCTCGCCGAGGAGGCCATGCGCAATGGCGAAATGGACCGTTTCGGCGACCTGATGGTGCAGTCCCAGGACAGCCTCCGCGATGACTACGAGGCGAGCACCGCCGAACTCGACGAGATGGTCGAGATCGCGCTCAAGGCGGGAGCCACGGGCGCGCGTCTGACCGGGGCGGGGTTCGGGGGGTGCATCGTGGCCCTGTGCGAGACCCGTGCCGTCGCGCCGGTCATGCAAGCCCTCGCGACGCGGTTCTATGCGCCGCGCCTGGGAGGGCCGCCGCGGCGCGACGTGATGTTCGTCGCGAAGCCGGCGCGGGGGGCGTGGGTGGGGTAGAACGTTGTGCTTTCCTTGAGAATCCACACCCGCCCCACGGTTTTCCCGCTCATCCTTGCCCCCGCGGCCGCCGGTTGCGAATCCGCGCCCGGCGGTCATGCCCCATCGGGCACCGAAGTCCAGGGAACCCGGATCCGGGACAGCGCCGAAGTCGTCATCGTCGACAATGCGCGTCCAGCGGACGATTCCCGCCTCGGCTGGCGGGTCAGCCCCGACCCGGTCATCTCGATCGGCACGGTCGAGGGCGGAGATGATTTCCAGCTGCACTGGGTCGACGATGCGCTGAGGCTGCCGGACGGACGAATCGTGGTCGCCAACGGCGGTTCGCATCAGCTGCTGGTGTTCGACGGCGCGGGAAACTACCTGACGGCGTGGGGACGGCGGGGCCGGGGTCCCGGGGAATTCAGCGGCTCGAGGGGAACCAACGGACTGGGACCACCGCAGCTCTTCTGGATGGAACGCTGGCCGGGTGATTCGCTGGCTGTCTGTCACGCAGGATCTCCGGCTGGCGCCAGACGATTCGTGTCCGTTTGGGACACCACCGGGAACTTCGGCCGTCGGCTGAATCTGGCTCGCGACGGCCGTGTCCCCGATTGTATGGATGTGCTTCCCGGGCGCGGCGTTCTGACGCTCCACTGGACTCCGGTTCCGGCCCTGGAGCAGGTGAAGGGGCTGAGCCGACAGGCCGATCTGGAGTTCTTCGTCGTCGCGGGGGACGGATACCCGAGAGGCTCTCTAGGCCTGCACCCCGGTGCGGAGAACTTCTGGCATTGGGAGGATCACCGGACGGACGGAACCGCTTTCTTCATCCCGGAACCGCCCTTCCAGAGATCCCTGGTGTGGTCCGCCTGGGGCCAACTGGTGGTTCTGGCACCCACGGACCACTACGAACTCCGGGCCTACCGCCATGACGGCTCGGTGGCCCGGATCGTCCGGCGGGAAAACGATGTCCGAAGTCCCGTGCAGGCTGATCTGGACAGCTATCTGGCCGTTCTCAGGCGCTACGCCGAGCGATGGCCGCCCGATGGCGCTCGCCTGTTCAGAGCGGCCCTGGACGCCCTCACCCTCCCCGGGTCCTTCCCGGCATTCTCCGCCATCGAAGTCGACCTCCTCGACCACCTCTGGGTCCGCGAATACAACCTTCCGGGGGACGAGGACCGTGCCCTGTGGACGGTCTTCGACCCGGTGGGGGTCGCCCTGGGGTTCGTCGAAACGCCCCCCGGGCTGGTCATCTACGAGATCGGCGAGAACTACATCCTGGGCAAGGTGGAGGACGGGTTGGGTGTGGAGTATGTGGAGCTATGGGGGCTGGACCGGGCAGGGTAGCAACGTCACGAGCACATCACACCCACCTGTTTGTACTGTAAAGACAACATTACATTATGTCATGTTCAGTAGACATTCTGCCCTTCCACGGCGTCGCTCCGCGCTGCTCCTCGGGCCGGTAGCGCTACTGCCCGTCATCCTGCTTTCGACCGGGTGCGACCGTTCCGACCGGAGCGAGGAGGCCGGCCCGGGCCGCTCGGACAGCGCGGGCGTGGAGATCGTCCGGAACCCGGATGAGCCGCAGCTTCGCGGGGAACTCCTTCAGCCCGCCAGGCG
Source organism: Longimicrobiales bacterium (assembly GCA_965204275.1). Classification (GTDB taxonomy): domain Bacteria; phylum Gemmatimonadota; class Gemmatimonadetes; order Longimicrobiales; family Gaopeijiaceae; genus Bin94. The sequence continues at coordinate 1,717,223 of CBDBEC010000001.1, read as the reverse complement.
CGTCTTCGGTTCCGAGGAAGAAGGCCCGGAACTGTTCGCTGGAGTCTCCGCTCGACTGCACCCCAACGGATCGCTCTGGATCTCGGAGGGGATAACCCGGGAGATCCGGGTGTTCGACTCCGGCTCCGGGGCGCACCTGTTCACGATCGGCGGGAGGGGAGACGGCCCCGGTGAGTTCCGGCAGAGTTCGTTGCTGGGGTTCGATGCGGAAGGAACCGCCTATGTGTACGACTATCGGCACCGGCGACTATCGGTGTTCTCCGAGAGCGGTGAGCTCCGGCGCGACCACCTGATGCCATCGTCACTCGGCATCGGGCCGAGGCCACATCACGTGACCCGGACGGGAACCCTCCTCGGCCAACTGCCGCAGGGAATGGCACGCAGACCGCCAGACAGATCGACTGTGAGGGATACCGCCCGGATCTGGACCATCCCGCTGGACGGCACGGCCCCGACTCTGGTGGCGGAGACCCCGAGCGCACTGTGGTACTTCCACGGTAGAGTACAGGTGGTCGTACCGTACACGGGGATCCTGCCACCACCGTACGACGGCGGTTCACTTCAGGGATACCGGGACGACCGGGTGTACGTGACCGATCACGCCAGGGGAGCGTCGTATTCCGTGTACGGCCCGGCAGGTCTCGAGCGCAGCGTCCGGATCGATCGAGCGCCCGGACAGACGGACGGTTTCTCCGCGACGATGTTCGTTGACCAGCTGCGGCGCTCCCGGTTTTCCGAATCCCGGGTGCGATTCTACGAGGAGCACCTGTCCGACATGCCGATACAGGAGGCACGACGAGCCTGGGATCGCCTCGTGGTCACGGATGAAGGCGGCGCGTGGCTCCGCAGGACCGGCGACGCCGAAGCAGCGACGGCCGACGCCCCCCCGGAGGATCGAGTCTGGGACGTATTCGACGCCAAGGGCGTCTTCGTCGGCCCCATGCGACTCCCGGACAACGTCTCGCCCGCGCAGGTGTGGGAAGAGTCCGTGCTGATGGTCGTGTACGACGACATGGGCCGCAGCACGGTCGCGATCCATGACGTTCGCTGGACGGGATCCGGGCACCCGTAGCCGACGGACTTCCGGATCGCCACGGCGGATGTCGACGCGACGCGACGCTTCATTGTCCATCCCGGGAGTGAAGCCTACCCCTTGGATGAGGGAATAACCGCGATCCCGCTAGCGCTCCGGCACTCGCCGCCGCCGCCTGCGAAGGTGAGCCCGGCACCCCACCCGAGCCCCCGCACCGGACCTGGGACAGCGCCGGCATCACGATCGTCGAGAATCCCCGCCCCGCCCCCGGTTCACGCCTCCGCTGGCAGATCGGCGCCGAACCCGTCCTGAGCATCGGGTCCGTCGGGGCGGACGACCGATTCCAGCTCGATCGTCAGTCCCACGGACCGCTACGAACTGCGGGCATACGACGCCGACGGTTTCCTGGCACGCATCGTGAGGCGCGATCACCTCTGGGTACGCGAATACAACCTCCCCGGCGAGGAAGACCGCGCCCTCTGGACCGTCTTCGACCCGGAAGGCGTGATGCAGGGCTTCATCGAAAAGCACGGTCGCCCCCGCCAGGGGTGTCCCCCAGCCTCAACGAGGCCGGCGTTCGCCTCCCCTCCCCCACCCCTGCCACAGCCCCTGGGCCTGTCGCTCGATCTCCCGGAACCGCGGATCCGGCCTCAGGGGATCCCACAACGGATCGCGCCTCAGCGAGAGCAGCGCGGGGTCGCGCCTGTGGACCGCCAACTCCAGCTGTTCAAGGGCTCCCTCGATGTCACCCAGACCAACGGCCGCAACCGCGCGCTCGACGCTGGACACGCGCTCTCCCCGTTGTTCGCGCATCCGGTTGTTCCAGTCCCTCCACTCCCAGTACGTCGCGGGGTTCCGGGCGTCGAAGCGCTCCCTCAATTCCTCCAGCGCCGCTCGGGCCTCCGCCGTCTCGCCCATCGTCGCCCGGATCCGCTCTTCCCGAACCTGCACCGCGCCCGTGTAGTCCTCCTGTCTGAGATGCAGGTCCTCGAGCGCGATCCACGCAGGCACCAGCGACGGGTTCTCGTCCACAATGGAGCGCAGCCCGGCGACCGCGCTGTCGTACTGCCCCGTCTCCCGGTAGCGGCGCACCATGCTCATCGGTGAAGGCTGCCCGAGTCGGCGGCCCAGGCCCGTCTCCTCCCGCGCGTACCTGCGCCGGAGCGAATCGGCCGTCGCAAGTGCCCTCATACCTTCGCCGAACGCTTCCCGGATCGTCGCCAGCCGTCCTTCGAACGCTCCCCCGTCCCCCTGGTCCAAACGGTCCTCCAGCACGACCATCACGGTCCCGACCTCGTCCTCGGCGCCGCCCAACTCGACCGCCCTCTCCAGGTCTTCGCGCACCATCGCGATCACGTCCGGAGAGATCGGGTCACCCTGTGGCAGAGCCGCCACCCGGGCACCCGCGCGCCATGCCCACGCACGCGCAAAGGACGGATCGTTCGCCACCGCCTCGTCGAACCAGGCCAGCGCCGTCTCCGTCCCCTCCGGCGAGCCTCGCTCGAGTTCGTCGCGCCCGTGCAGGAATGCCCGGTGCGCCTCCGGATCCACCTGGGCGATCTGCTCCGGCGCCGGGACCTCCTCCACCCCCAGTTCCCCCTGCACCTCGGTCGCGATCTCGACCGCAATCTCGGTCTGCAGGCGCAGGATGTCCCTCATCTCGCGCTGCCAGGTGAACGACTCCATGTGCGTGTCCGAGGGAGCGTGCAGCAGCTGGACGGAGATCCGTACGCTGTCGCTCTCGCCCGTCATGGCGACCGAACCCGTCACGACCGCCTGTACGCCCAGCTCGGCCGCGATCTGCGGCAGCAGCTTGTCCGTCGTGCGGTAGCGCTCCACCGAGGTGCGCGACACCACGCGCAGACTCGTCAGCTGGCTCAGCTGGGTGATGATCTCCTCGTGGAGCTGGCGGGCGAAGAGATCGTCGCCCTCGGCCAGGTGGGCCAGGGGCAGGACCGCGATCGCCGTGATGGGAGCATTGGGGTCGAGGGAGGTGAAGGCGGCGGGGGACGCGGGAGGCGTGCCGGGACCGGTATCGGCGTCGGAAGTGCCCATGGCGCTGCGGCTGAACCACCAGGCGCCCAGCACCGCGGAGACCGCCGTGACGCCCAGCAGGGCAAGGCTCGGAACCAGCCTTCCCCTGGTGGGGGGAAGAAGCGACCGCGTGCGTGTCAGGCCCTCGTCACCGAGGTCGTAGACCCACGACAGCGCCACCGCGACCGGGAACCCCAGCAGGACGAAGACCACCAGCGTCTGGAGCGCCCAGGCCGGTGCGTTGAAAGCCGGCAGCACGATCTCGCCCAGCTGCAGCAGCACGAAGCCCCCGGCGACGTACAGGCCGCCGACGCGGAAGACACCCCGCCGGCGCACTTCGGCCCAGAAGGTGTTGGGCTCGGGGTTGTCCGGTCTTCGGTCCGTCAAGTCGGTCCTTCCTGATTGCCGTCAGGTCCGCGGTCCGGTCACGGCACCGGACGCAGACTGATAATGGGGCGCGGAATCTCCCGGCGGGAGACCCGCTCCCCCACTGTGATTGAGGGTTGCCCGACAACGGACGTTAGTATTCCCCCTCTGAGTTGCCTGCACCGAAACCTGTGACCCACCGACATCCGTACCTTCCATGTCCCTCCCATCCAACCCGCCAACCGGTTACCCACCCGTGCCCGTCATCGAAACCCGCGAACTCACCAAACGCTACGGCCTGCGCCGCGCGAAGTCCGTGCTGGCGGTGGACCAGGTCTCGTTCGCCGTGGAAGAAGGCCAGGTATTCGGCTTCCTGGGCCCCAACGGCAGCGGCAAGACCACCACCATCGGCATGCTGGTCGGCATCATCAACCCCACCGGAGGCACCTTCCGGCTCTTCGGCGCCTCCGACCCGAAGGGGCTCCTGGCCGCCCGTTCGCGCGTCGGCGCCACCCTCGAGACACCCAACTTCTACCCGTACATGAGCGGCCGCGACAATCTTCGCATCGCCGCGGCGATCAAGGGGGTCGGGCGTGCGCGCATCGAGGAGTGCCTGGAACTCGTCGGCCTGGCGGGCCGGGCGAAACACCGCTTCCGCACCTATTCGCTCGGCATGAAGCAGCGGCTCGCGCTGGCGGCCACCATGCTCAACGATCCCGAGCTGGTGATCCTCGACGAGCCGGCCAACGGACTCGACCCGCAGGGCATGCGCGAAATCCGCGAGATCATCCGGATCCTGGCCGATCGCGGCAAGACGATCTTCCTGTCCAGCCACCTGCTGTGGGAGGTGGAGCGCACCTGCACGCACGTGGCGATCGTGCGCAAGGGGCGGATCGTGGCGCGGGGGACGGTGGAGGAGGTGGTGAGCGCGGGGAAGTCGGCGCTGCTGCGCGCCGGGGACGAGGACGCGCTGGCGGACGCGCTGGAGGGCTGCCCGGCGGTGACGTCGGTGCACCGGTCGGAGGAGGGGGTCGTCGTCGGTCTCCGCGGCGATGACCTGGCCGCCGTCAACCGCTACCTGGCCGCGCGGGGGATCCACGTGTCGCACCTGGCGCCCCATCGCCCGAGCCTGGAGGAGGTGTTCATCGACCTCACCAGGGGGGATTTCGACTCGATGACGGAGATCGCGTCGTGAGCGGGGCGGAAGGTGGGGGGACAGCGACACCTGACGGAGATCGCATCGTGAGCGAGGCGTCAGGTGGGGGGACTTCGGCGCAGGCGCGCGCGGGCGGACATCGCGCCGGGATGGTGGGCGTCCTTCTGCGGATCGAGCTGCTCAAGGCGGTGAAGCGACGGGCGTTCTGGGTGGCGTGGGGGGCGTTCGCCGCCTTGAACACCGTCTCCACCGTCGAGAGTGTCCGCAGTGCACACCGGTACGACTGGGCGTCCTACGCCCTGCCCGAAGCCTGGTCGGACATGGTGTCTTCCTTGACCGGGCCCGGAACGTTGTTCATTGCCGTGCTGATGATTCTGCTCTTCGCACCCGAGTTCTCCTGGCGCACCGGCAGGCAGAACGTGATCGACGGGCTCAGCAAGGAGCGGCTCTACGCCGGTAAGGTCATGGTGCTGGCCGGACTTGTCCTGCTGTTCCTGGTTACGACGGTCTCCATTGGCGTTGGCGGTACGTTGTTCAGCCCAAGCGAGAGCGGTCCGGAGATCGTCCGATCGACCGACCTGAGCTATCTGGCCGGGGCTGTCCTGAACCTGCTGGTCCTCGGGAGCGCGGGTTTGATGCTCTCGGCACTGATCCGCTCCGCGGGGCCGGGACTCGGCGTCCTTTTCCTGTACATCATCGTCGAAGAGGGAATCGTCGGGTTGATGCAGCGCGGGGGCGAGGCGTTGAAGCGACTCACCGAGTACCTTCCATTCAACCTGGTGCAGGACCTCGGAGACGACCTGGCGCACTACCCGGAGGTGCTCGCCCGTGTCAACGCCGACCGCGCCGAGCGGGGAGTCGCGCCGCTGGAGTACCTCGATGTCGAGGTAATGGCCATTGCGGTACTGACCTACAGCGCCATCTTCCTGTTGATCACTTTCCTGAGCATGCGCAAGCGCGACCTGTAGCACGACGGCGGGGGATGGCTTCGCCGGCGACGTGCGGTCGCGCGGCGCACTCATGGACTGTATGGACGAACCCGCGCCCGCACCGGGAGCCGAGAGACAGCCGCGCCGGCAAGGCGCTCGGACTCCCGCAGGCGCCCGGTGCAGGAGGCAACAGGACGATGGACTCGAACCGGCGGACCTTTCTGAAGACCACTGTGGCTGCCGGCGGCGCAATGGCGGCGGGGCTGGCCGCGCACCGTCCGCTGACGGGGGCGGATTCGGCTGCCGCAGCCTCGGACCCCCCCCCGGCCAACACCCGCCCCCCATCCCCCCGCTCCCTCAGGATCCTGATCCTCGGCGGGACGGGCTTCATCGGTCCCCACCAGGTCGAATACGCCCTGTCGCGCGGCCAGGAAGTCACCCTGTTCAACCGGGGCCGCACCAACACGCACCTCTTCCCCCGCGTGGAGAAGCTCGTCGGGGATCGCGCAGACGACCTGTCGGCACTGGAGGGGCGAAGCTGGGACGTGGTGGTGGACAACTCGGCAACCAATGCCCCGCAGTGGGTGGAGCTGAGCGCGAACCTGCTCAAGGACACCTGCGAGCGCTACATCTTCGTGTCCACGCGGTCCGTGTACGCGGACACCAGCCGGGTTCCCATGACCATTGCCGCGCCCGTCTGGACCCATGAGCGCGCGGGGGTCGAGCCGGGGGCCACGCGGCTTCCCTACGGCCTCGGCAAGGCGCTGTCCGAGCAGATCGCCCGGGACGCATTCGGCCCCGATCGCACCCTCGTCTTCCGCCCCGGCCTGATCATCGGCCCGGGCGACACCACCGACCGCTTCACCTACTGGCCCGTGCGCATCCACCGCGGCGGCGAGGTCCTCGCCCCCGGCGACGGCACCGACCCGGTGCAGGTCATCGACGTGCGCGATTTCGGCGAATGGCTGGTCGAGATGGCCGAGGCGGGCGAGTCCGGCACCTACAACGTCGTCGGGCCGCGCACGCCGCGACCCATGACGGAGCTGCTGTACGGGGTCCGCGCCGTGACGACGGCCGAGACGACCTTCACCTGGGTGGACACGGACTTCCTGATCAACGCGGGGCTGCGCCCGTACCGGGAGCTGCCGGTGTGGCGGCCCGCCCGGGACGGTGCCGAGGGTTTCGCCCGGTTCGACCTCACGCCCGAGGTCGAGAAGGGGCTGACGTTCCGGTCGCTGGCGGACACGACGGCTGCGACGCTGGAGTATCATTTCTCGCGGTCGGAGGAACGGCAGGCAGCGCTGAGGGCGGGGGTGAGTGCGGAGCGCGAGCGGGAAGTGCTGGACCTGTGGCGGGCGTTTCGGCGGGCAGCCCGTGCAAAGGACGCTGGACATCGAGCCGGGGTGAGCCACGCACTCCACAACCGAAAGGAAGACAGAAACCGATGAGACACTCCGCAATGCCGGCCCGGCGGCCCGTGCGCACGGCCTCCCTCGCCGCCGGCATCCTCCTCCCCGCCGCCTGCGCCGACTCACAGCCAGGCGACGGCGCCCCCGCCGACCTCGTGCTTCGCGGCGGCATCGTCGCAACCGTCGACGCCGACAACACCATGGCCGAGGCCCTCGCCATCGACGGCGGCTGGATCGTGAGGGTGGGCAGCAACGAGGAGGTGGACGCCTACATCGGCGACGATACCGAAGTCATCGAACTCGACGGCCGCTTCGCCGCGCCCGGCTTCATCGAGGGGCACGGCCACTACATGAGCCTCGGCAACTCGAAGTCGATCCTGGACCTGAACGGCGCCGCCAACTGGGCCGCCATCGTGGAGATGGTGGCCGAGGCGGTCGCAGCGGCAGAGCCCGGCCAGTGGATACGCGGGCGGGGCTGGCACCAGGAGAAGTGGGACCGCCCGCCCAATCCCGCCGTCGAGGGCAACCCGACCCACGCCTCCCTCTCCGCCGTCAGCCCCGACAACCCGGTCCTCCTCGGCCACGCCTCCGGCCACGCCGCCTTCGCCAACGCCGCCGCCCTGGCCGGCGGCGGCTACGACCGCGACTCCGAACCCCCGCCGGGCGGCGAACTCGTCCGTGACGAGAACGGCGACCTCACCGGCCTCCTGCGCGAAACCGCCCAGCGACCCGTATCCGCCGCCTTCGCCCGCTCCCGGTCCGGCCGCACGACCGACGAGATCGACGCCCAGTTCCGCCGCGAGGTCGCCCTGGCCGCCGAAGAGGCCCTCTTCAAGGGAGTCACCTCGTTCCACGATGCCGGCGCGTCCTTTGCCACCATTGACCGGCTCAGGCAGCTGGAAGACGAGGGCGCGCTCCAGGTCCGCCTCTACGTCATGGTGCGCGGCCAGTCCAACGATGAGATGGACGCGCGCCTGGCCGACTACCACATGCCGTCCGACGGCGACGACTACCTGACCGTGCGCTCCATCAAGCGCCAGATCGACGGCGCGCGCGGCTCGCACGGCGCGTGGCTGCTCGAACCGTACGAGGACATGCCGTCTTCGACCGGGCTGGTGCTCGAATCCGTCGAGGACATCACCGGCACCGCGCACATCGCCATCAAGCACGGCTACCAGGTCAACACGCACGCGATCGGCGACCGCGCCAACCGCGAGGTCCTCGACATCTACCAGGCCGTCTTCGACTCGGCGGGCGGCGCCGACGATCTGCGCTGGCGCATCGAGCACGCACAGCACGTCCACCCCGACGACGTCGCGCGCTTCGCCGAACTCGGCGTGATCGCCTCGATGCAGGGCGTCCACGCCACCTCCGACGCGCCCTGGATCCCGGCCCGGCTGGGCGACGACCGCGCCGAGAAGCGGACCTACCTGTGGCGCTCGTTCCTGGACGCCGGCGTGCTCATCAACAACGGAACGGATGTTCCCGTCGAGGACATCGACCCGCTGGCCAGCTTCCGCGCTTCGGTCACCCGCAGGACCGCGGACGGGTCCATCTTCTACCCCGAGCAGAACATGACCCGCGTCGAGGCGCTCCGCAGCTATACGATCAACAACGCCATCGCGGCCTTCGAGGAGGCGTACAAGGGGTCGCTGGAGGTCGGGAAGCTGGGCGACGTGGTCGTGATCGACCGCGACATCCTGACCGTCCCGGACGAGGAGCTCGCCGATGCGCGCGTGGAGGTGACGATCGTGGGCGGGGAGGTGCGGTATGTGCGGTAGGGGTTCGGCGATAACGAGGTCTACGAGATCACGGCCTGCCGCGGCGACGGATCGCTCCCGGCGTTCAGGGTGTTCCGGAGACCGGAATCGCGACCCTGACCGTACGGCTCGTGGAGGACGGCCGCATCGTCGCCGAGGGCTCCGAACAGTGGAAGCTCGGCCACGCGTTCGCTGCCCGCTGGACATCGTCCGCCGTCACCCCCCCTCTCGCGCAGCTCTCCCGTCTCGCCCCCTCACGCCGTCAGGAAGAGTGCCAGGAAGAATCCGGGAAGCAGGACGACCATGTACAGCCACCACACCGCGAACCCCTTGACCAGCGTCCTTACCCACCCGTCGCCGTAGTAGCGCCGCAGGGCGACCAGGTAGTACACCGGCGGCACGACGATGAGGAACAGCTGGAACCATCTCCCTACCGACCCCTGCGGCACCAGCAACGCGGCCGCCAGACACAGGAAGGTGAACGTCTGGTTGTGCATGCCGAAGACCAGGTGTTCGATGAAGAACCGCTTCTTGCGGAGGTAGCAGAGCGCCAGGGCCAGGGCCAGGAACGGCAGCAGGAAGAACATCGCGATCGGCAGGTTCCCGATCACGCGCTGTACGAAGACCTCGGGATCGTGGAGGAGGTCGACCATGCTCGCGAGGAACATCCCCATGAGCGGATTCGGCCGCTCCAGAGATGTCCCATCGGCCAGCGCCACCAACACGGCCCTCCCGACATTCCGGGCCGAACGCCCCAGGATATCGTCGACCCTGCGGGCACGCCCGGTCCCGACTGCCGCCTTCAGGGCGTCGATCTCGGTCACGGTCAGCGACCGACGCGACGACACCTCCACTTCTCCCTCCCCGTCCCCATCCCTCCCGATCACCGTGTCCGATTCCGAAAACGAGTCCGGCATCGCCAAAGACAGGACGAGGACGAAGAGGAAGCTCGCGAAGAGATACAGTCTGACCGGCGACATGTACCGAGCCCGGCGGTCATCGGAAAACTCCCTCGTGAGGCGACCGGGCCTGAAGAGCAGAAGCTTCAGGGTCTGGATCAGGCGCCCGTCCACCTCGAAGCTCTCGCGGCAAAGGTCCCACGTCACCGACCCCAGGCCCCGCGTGTAGCTTCGGTCGTTCTGGCCGCAGGTGGCGCAGAACCGCCCTGACCGCGCGTCTCCGCAGTTCGGACAGTTCGGCCTGCCAGCGGGACCTTCGTGCGAAACGCCGTGGAGACGGCCCTCGGACATCGTCCTCCCCGTGTCGAATGACGTTCCGTTCCCGCCGTGTAACCGATTTACACTATGAAATGAAAGCCGCGTCTTGGGGCTGGTCTAAGTCTATACTAGAGGTCACATCACATCACATCTCCTCCGGCAGCAGAATGCCCGGAAGAGCCATACGGCACCCCATAAAATCATGAAACATGTCGCAGTAGGAAAGCACCTCAGTGGCTGCACTGAGCGTATCGGTGTACGTTGGAGAGCCGCTGTCGTCGTAAAAGTCCCGAATGATCGTGTGGTCTGTCTGGCCGTAAGCATAGAAGAAGTTGTACGGGATCTCATTTCCCCGATACTCAACCTGTGCGACGTCGAGCGAGCGACACTCGTCCCCGGTAGATGACGTGTCGGACTTACCTCCCCCTGCCGGTAGGTCTTCGGGTTCGGGCCATCCAAATCCGACTTCACCATACACGGAGGTCCGAAGCTTGGCTGGTTCTGTAGATACCGTAAACCCGGTCACGACCACTTTGCAAAATAAGCAGGAAAAATCCCAAACGCCAGGCCAGTGTTCGATAGCAGTCCTTGTACCATCCAGTCCAACAGCAAAGTCTGCGTCAGATGAGCAGTGAGGATTCGCGTCGTCCGCCATAGCGTCGAGGCTCTCTTGGAGAGTGCGGATAGTCTCCTCCACTGACCTACGGTGCTGATCGACGGTCCGGTTGTGAGCAAACGCATTAAGGGCCAAGGATTGCGGGTTGCTCAACTGGTCAGTGAGGATACCAATCAACTTCCGCGCCGCCTCCTCATCCGTGTAAGACGTGATGTCACCGACATCGCGTTCTGGAGACACTATCGGCAGCGGGTCGACGCACGCGCTCAAGGCGATCACTATGAGCAGTGGCATACGCAGTCTCATCTTCTCTCTCCTGTGTGGTCGGGTATCAAAATCAGGTTCCATCCAGTCCTCTTGGAGGATATGCGTGGTGCTACGCTCTGTCAAGTCAAGTCTGAGCGAGGTGCCCGCTGGCGAAGCGCGGCTACTCCCGCGACGGCAGGCGCGGCAAGCTGCAGATCGTCTTCGCCCTGCTCTGCGACCGCGAGGGCTGCCCGGCGGCCGCCGAGGTGTTCGAGGGCAATAGGGCCGATCCCGGCGCGGTGGCCTCCCAGGTCGAGAAGCTCGGCGGCTCGGTTCACGCGGATCAACCTCCTGCGGCCCCCGAAGCCTCGGCGTTGCAACGCTGCATCAGGGCCGTGCGGGCGGATTACCTGGGAGCGGATCAACCGGCCCTGTTGAGGACGGCACGGGACGACGAGATCGAGACGGGAAGCAAGTTGCGCATCGACAGCACCGTGACCGAGACCCATATCCTGGAAGCCTAGCGACAGTCGGTCTGCTGTATGACGGAGTGCGCGTGCTGTCGAGGCTGCTGGCCCGGGGCCGGAAGAAGCTGGGGCCGGGTGCTGAAGGGTGAGACGGTGCCTGCGGAGGATAAGGTGGTGAGCCTGTTGGAGCCGCACACCGACATCATACGCAAGGGCGGTCGCCGGGTTCCTGGGCGGAGGGCCGCCCTTTCCAACGTCTTTCCACCGGCTGTCTGAATCCCGAGGCGCTGGGACCGCATGTCGTGCAGCCGCCTCACCACGACCCGGCAAAGATGGTCGCGTCGAGTCTCCCCACCTGTAGTGGGATTGAATGGCCAGCCCCAAAGGCGCCCAATGAGTGAATCCCCCGGCATTGCCCCCCTCCCTACCCCGGCATCCTCCTGAACAGCCGCAACAGCGACCAGAACGCGAGAGCGTACATCACCGCCCCCAGCAGGAACGGCGCACCCGGCAGTTCGAGCGGCGCACCCGGCGACGTAAAGTAGCTGAAGAGCCCCGCCGTGAAGATCAGCGGTGCGAGAATGCCGGTCAGGCTCATCAGTGACGTGATCCCTCCCTGCACCTTGCCCTGGTCTTCGGGGGGCACCGCACCGGCCACGAGGCTCTGAATGGCCGGGCCCGCCACCCCGCCGATTGATCCGAGGACGATGAACGCGAAGAGCATCCACCCCGCCGTCGCCAGTCCGTAGCCCAGGTAGGTGACGACCGCGATGACCAGGCCGTACAGGATCGCGCGGCGTTCGCCGAGACGGCCGACAATGGGGCGGACCAGCCCACCCTGCACGATGGTGGCCATCAGCCCCACCAGCATCAGCGAAAGGCCGTTCATCCGCTCGTCCCAGCCGAACCTGTGACCCGTGTACAGCACCCAGACCGTCTCGAGGCCCCGTTGCGCCAGCACCACGAACACGAAGACCGCAGTCAGCCCCGCCACCAACGGATATGAGCCGAGCACATACAGGCTCCCGACCGGGTTCGCCTTCCTCCAGCTGAAAGCATCCCGCTTTTCCGGGGGGAGCGACTCGGGAAGCACGAAAAAGCCGTAGAGCCAGTTCACCAGGGCAAGCCCCGCCGAGACGAAGAACGGCAGCCTCAGGTCGATCCCACCAAGGAGACCCCCCAGGCCGGGGCCGAAAATGAACCCGAGTCCGAAGGCCACCCCGATCAGCCCGAAATTCCGCGCCCGGTCCTCCGGCCTGGAGATGTCCGCGATGTAGGCGTTGGCCGTGGTGATGCTCGCGCCCATCACACCGGCGATGAGCCGTCCCGCGAAGAGCCACCCCAGCGAAGGCGCATGGCCCATGATGATGTAGTCCACCCCGAGCCCGAAGAGCGAGATCAGGATCACGGGCCTTCGACCCACCCGGTCGGACAACGCCCCGAGCAGCGGCGCAAAGACGAACTGCGTGAGCGCGTAGGTGGAGGCCAGCACGCCGAACCATCGACCGGCCAGCGGGGTGTTGCCCCCCGCGAACTCCTTGATCAGTTCGGGAAGAATGGGGATGATGATCCCGATCCCCAGCACATCGATGAAGACCGTGACGAGGATGAAGATCATGGCCGCCTGGCGGCCCTGCTCGGGCTTTCTCAAGCAAACCTCCCGCGAACTCGCTTCATGTGCGAAAATAGCTGGCGCCGGACAGGTTCTGACAAGACTCCTCCGGTACGGCCCCCGAAACCCGGACCGAGACACCGAACACGCCCTCGCCATGGACTTCGACGCCTTCGAGCAGGAATCGCGCCGCGTTTTCGAGAAGATTCCCGAGCGCTTCCGCGACGGGGTCGACGGCCTCACCGTCCACCGCCGAGCCCTTCCGCACCCCCGCTTCGACGGAGTCTTCACCCTGGGGGAGTGCGTAACGGAGTCATACCCGTCGAGCTGGGAGGGACCTGAAACGGTGCGTTCGCTGGTCCTGCTCTACTGGGGGTCCTTTCACGCCCTCGCCCGGCTCGACCCCGGGTTCGACTGGGGGGAGCAGATCTGGGAGACCCTCACCCACGAACTCCGGCACCACCTCGAGTCCCTCGCCGACCTGGATGACCTGACAGGCGTCGACTATGCCATGGAGCAGACCTTTCTGCGAAAGGACGGCCTGGACTTCGACCCTGGCTACTACCGCCACGGGAACCGCATCGCACCCGATGTCTACGCCGTCGAGGACGAAGTCTACATCGAGCAGCTCTGGAGCCCCGCCGACTTCGAGAGGGCGGAGGGCATCTCGTTCTCGTGGGCGGGTCGAACCTACGAGACGGGGCACCCGGCCGAGCTTGGAGATGTCCATTTCGTTCGCATCGTGGACGGGATCGCGGCACCACCGTACATTGAAGTGGTGATCCTGCGCAGATCGTCCTGGCGGGAGCGGCTCCGGCGGGCACTGGTGAGCGAAGGACTCGAGATCCGCGAGTCCGACGCCGTTGTCCGCGAGGTGGTGGCGTAACGCCGGCGCGCTTGCAGGTGTCAAGATAGGTAAGGAAGGTGCGGCGGGCGGGCCAACCGCCGTAAGGCCGGACGGAAACACCCACAGGAAGGAGAGTCAAAATGAAGCAGATGTACACCGGCCATGTCGGATCCCACCTGCATGCCCTGAGGATCGTGGCCATTGCGGCCCTGTTGGCCGGAGCGGGGTGCGTCTCCGCTCCTCAGGAAGAGGACGCCACCGCCATGGGCGGCCTCTCGACCGTGAACCTCGCCGGTTTCCTCACCCAGCAGATCGCCAACGATGTCGAAACGATCGAAACAACGCTGCCGGTGGAACTGGATCTGGTCTGGCGCGTTCTGCCGGGCGTGTACCAGGAGCTTGGGATTCCGGTGGCTACGAGCAATCCCCAGAAGCGTCAGCTTGGCAATCTCCAGTTCGAGGTGCAGCGGGTCAACGGAAAGCGCATGAACCACTTCATCGACTGCGGCACCAGCCGGACGGGACCTATGGCCAACGCCTACCAGGTCACGCTCACGGTTATGACGACGCTTGAAGCCGTGGAGGAAACCGGCGGTACCAAGATGTCCAGCATCGTCGACGGGACCGCCGCAAACCGGAGCACCGCCGGATACCCCGTTCCGTGCACGAGCCGGGAAACCCTGGAAGAGCTGATCTCCGACAAGGTGGCGGAGGTGCTGGGGGTCTCCGGATCCTGAGCCCCCCCGTTCCGGCACGGGCACCCGCCGGACGGAACTTCAAACGACGCGGGGTGGTATGAGACTGAAGCGGCCCTTGCGGAGAAGGGTCTCGCAGGGGTATTCTTGTGCCCTGACACTCGTCCAATTTGCTGCGATCTGCCGCAGGAAGGAGCTGGTTCCGATGGCCAAGGATTATCGTTCAATCTCGTTCGCGGTCATCTGCGCCCTCCTCCTGATGAGCGGTTGCGACTGGCTGCGGCCCGGTGGTCCTCCAGACGAGGCGCTGATAGAGATTTCGAGTGCGGACGCGGAAAAGGCGACGTTCGTCCTATCCCAGAGGTTTGAATGGGTCGAGGACTCCGACTGCGCCGGGGAACCGGGGTGTGGCACCTCCGTCAGCATCATCTCGGCGGACACGAGCATCGTCGACCTCCCCTACACCGTGACCATCAAGTTCACGTCGACCCAGCAGCTGATGGTCGAGACCTATCCGGTCGGCCAGGACACGGCGAGGATCGGCATGCGCATCCTCATCGACGGCACCGAGAAGTACAACGCCTACAAGCTGCTCGGTCCTCCTGAAGGCGACGAGCCCCGCGAGACCATGTTCTATGTGTACCAGTTCGGCGGCCGACCGCTCAATCCCGGTGTCGTCGGGGAGGGATAGAAAAGGGCCCACGGGCAGCGCTCCACCGGCCGGGAACCTGTGTCCCCGCTCGGTTTCCGTCTACCTCCTTCACCTTCCCGGGTCTACCCCTCACCGCACCCGGATAACGAGGGCGATCTCGTTCCGTAGCCTGTAGAACCTTCCCGCCGCATATCGGTCGTGGTCGTATGACGGGGGGGGCTGTCCGTGGAACGCGCCTACCCCTCCAAGGGCGTCCCGCGGGCCGAAGTGGCCTTTCCCGAAATGAGCCAGTGTGTGTCGGTCGCGGGCGGTGCGCTCTCCGTCCATCGCCCCTCCCACAGGCTTTATCGCGCTGCGCGCTAGAGTCCACATCCTCCACCATCCACGGGCGCCGCGCAACTCCCAGCTCCATAACGAAGGCGGGGCCGGGGGCGATTTGCATCGTCCCCGGCCCCGCCACCGTCTCACCCTGAGTGCGTCAGCCGCTACGGAAACCATCCATCCGGCTTCTGCACCAGGGCCCGGCTCTACGGCCTAGGCCACCGGCTCACACCGTATCGTCCGCTCGTTTTCGATCTCCGGGTTGAGCTGCGCTTCCCGAGAACTGCCCGGGAACTTGGTCGGCCGGCCGGCACCTGGCCGAACCGGGTCCCCGAACCCCTCGAAGATATCAAGCGTCAGATCGTAACGGTAGAGATCGACCGCACGGTATCCCTCCATGAAGAGCTCCGCAAAGCGCTCATTCAGGAGGAACTCGATCATGTCTTCCTCGTTGGTCGGAACATCGATCGGCCTGAGGTTCACACGGCTCCTCAGCTTGTTCAGGATCGCGGTCGCCCCGGCATAGTCGCCGGACTTCACCTTCGCCTCGGCCTCGATCAATCGAGCGTGGTCGGAGTGCAGCATCGGGATGGGGTCATCCCTGAGCTCATACTTCATCTGGCTGTAGTGCGGTGTCTCACCGTCGTATCCGATGGAGAACGGCCTCTTGAGGGCCGGCATGCGCATGTCGAATTCAGCCACCTCCACCGGATCCATCAGGTCCTTGATGTAGGTCGAACTGTAACCCTCTTCGATCCGGTCCCACAGCCACGGCATCAGTCCGGCGTTCCTGGCGTAGTTGGTCGAATAGACCACGATCGCGTTGTTCTGCAGCCAGGTCGAGGTGGTGTGAATCGCATCGTAGCTGAAGCCATCGGGGACCGCCGCCGCCTCCGCCGCCGCCGCATCGTAGTCCTCCATGAGCATGAGCATCAGGGCCCGTCCCGTCCGTGCCGCGTTCATGTAGTCGGGCCTCTTTTCGAGCACCTCCGGATCCACGTTCGGCACCAACTCCATGACCTTGGCGAACGTCTCCGCCGCCTTGTGGTAGATCTGGATGTCGGCGGCCATCGGGGATGGCGACTTTTCGAGTGGGCCTTCGCAGGAGAACAGTCCCAGGTACATGTCGAGGATAGCGTCACCCAGCAGCACCTGAACGCTTCTCACATCGCTGTTGACCTCGGCCGGGGTAAGAAGAACGTTGTTGAGCCTTGCCCAGGATTCCCTCGCAAACCAGCGGTGCGCCACCACTCCGTCCGGAAAGTTCCGCTTGAACGAACTCCAGACGAAATTCTCCTGAGAGGTCGGATAGGTGCCGTAGTGGCTACGGCCCTCGTCGATGAGGCCGAAGGAGGTCGTGTACCACCCGGTCGACATGTACACGTCCGAGAGGAGCGACTGCCAGAGCACGTACCAGTCGACCAAGTCCTGTCCGGATCCCTCGACGGTGTTCGCAACCGCGTCCAGGGCGTCGTCGAGATCCTCGTTGTCGTAGCGGCCCGGGTCGCGTACGGTGAGAATGTCGCAGGCACTGAGAGCCACCACGATCGGCAGCGCGCTCAGCATGCCCGCTTTCCGTATCCTATTCATTTTTCTTCTCTTCCTTTCTTGAAGAAATCGAGAGTTTCGGTTTCCTGGGTCGCCACCTCAGAACCGTGTCCTGACCGACAGAAGGAACCTTCTCGGCTGTGGAACGCCCAGGAAGTCGACCGTCGAGCCGCTCCCGTCGTCCTCGGCGAGGTACTTGTTGTTCGGGTCCTGACAGTTGCAGTCGTCCCACCAGTGCAGGTTGTATCCCGAAAGCGTGATGGTCGTGCGCTCCAATCCCAGCGATCCGGCGATCGCCTGGGGCACGGTGTACACGATCGAGAGATCCTGGAGACGAATGTGGTCCCGCTTGTCGACCTCGCGTATGGAGTGCGCATCCCAGACCGAGTCGGACTTGAAGGTGGAGTTTCCTTCCTCGTCGAAGTGCTTCAGGATTTCGTCGTAGCCCTGCGTGATCCGCACGCCGTACCAGCGATCCCAGTTCCACGTAGACGCGCCCACTTCACCCCTGAACTGGAAGGACACCCTGAGGTCGTTCCCGATCTGCAGGCTGTTGAAGATCGAGCCCATGTGACGGGGCTGGGCCAGGCCGACGAAGAACGGGTGGGGGGTCCACTGATGCCGGTTCGCGTTGCGGTCGTAGCTGTACAGATCGTAGTAGTAGATGTTGTCGAGGGGCTCCCCTTCCCACCAGCCGCTGAGCCGCTTGGCGTAGCGCCAACCGACGTGCTCCCAGAACCCGTCTTCCTTCTCGCGGTAGAGGGGCATCGAATCGTCCTGGGCCTGCGCGCCGAAGCTGATGATCCGGTTCCGGTTCCACTCGTAGGCGAGGTTCATGTTCCAGCGGAAGGACGGCAGGTCGACCAACGACGCCGAAAGAGCCGTTTCGATGCCGCGGTTCATGAACTGGCAACAGTTCTCGATCCTTCTTGTCACCCCCTTGCTGGCGGGCACGGCGCTCCGGTACAGGCCGTTGACGACATGCGCATCGTAGTAGGTCAGCTCGAGCCCCATCCTGTTGCTGAAGAAACCGATATCGAGACCGGTCTCGAATTCCCGCTTGTTCTCCGGCCCGAGATCATCGTTGCCGGGCTCCGAGATACGGACGCCGGACTCGTCGCCCAGGACCGTGGTGGGCACGTAGGACTGGAGCTTGTCGAACGGACCGGGGGCCTTGCCGGCCCAGCCGTAGGCGGCCCGGAACTTGAGGTTGGAGAACCCGGGGGGCAGGAACGCCTGGGGCAGGTTGTAGGCGACGTCCGCCTTCGGGTAGGTCTGCAACCCGTAGTTCTCGCCGAAGGCCGAGTTTCCGTCCGCCCGCACGGCCATCGTCAGGAAGAGGTCGTCGGTGAGGTCGAAGCGGTTCTGCATGAAGAACCCGACGTTGATCAGTTCCTCGAAATCCTCGTCGCCGAAGGTCTGCGCGGCGGCCTCGATCGACTCCATCCCCGGTGCGGCGAAGCGCCTCCCGGTCGCCATCGACATTGACGCGACATCCCAGTAGCCCTGCCCGCCCGCGGAGATGCTCCCCGTGAGGAAGTTCACGCCGAAGAGGTTGTCGTAGTCGATTGTCGTCAGGTAGTCGGTCGTGAACTTCCGTGACCGGCGATACCCGAGGTTCCTTTCGCCCACCTCACCGAGGTAGGTGTAGTATTTGCCGTACGGAAGGTGCCGGCTCTTCTGATCGGTCACCGCGTCGAGCCCGAAGGTGACCTGGTGCGTGAAGTTCGGGATCGGCGTGTAGTTGAACTGGACACGGCCGGTCCAGCGGTCGGTGTCCGAGAACGTCTTGATCTCCTTGGCGCTCGCGACGCCCACACCGCCTATCCCGCCGCCGTACGGCCAGTCCTCACTCGCGTTCTTCGGGTTGCTCAGCATCGCGTTGGTGTACACGCCGAGCCAGTTGTTGCCGGCCTGAACCACCCAGATCCTGTTACGGACGAACCCGGAGGTCACACCCACGAACAGCTTGTCGGCCGCGGTCCAGTTGAGGTTGACGCGGATGTTGCCGCGGGTCTGGTCGTTGGGCTTGACCGATCCCTCCTCGTAGGTCAGGCCGCTGGACACGAAATAGGTCACGTCTTCGCCGCCGCCGGAGACCGTGAGGTCGTAGCTGTTGATGAGACCGTTCTCAATCAGCGTCTCGTTGGGATCCCAGGCCGGGAAGGTCAGATTGCCGTCCTTGTCCTTTTCCCCGAAGTTCGGGCGCAGCGTGGTCGGGAGGTTGGCGCGGAGGCGGTGCCGCCCCAGGCTGGTGTTGAGGGTGAAGGTGGACGGGGTGTTGCTGCGGCCGCGCTTGGTGAAGACCTGGACCACACCGCCGGACGCCTCGGCGCCGAACAGCGTCGCCGCCGCCGGTCCCTTGAGCACCTCGATACGATCGATCTCCTCGGGATTGAGGTCGGAAAGACGGTCCTCACCCGCTCCCCCGGAGAAGAAGCAGCAGGTGACGCCCCGCATCCAGCCCCAGTCCTCCTTGTTGGCGTCGACCCGGACGCCGTCGATGTACACCACCGGACGCTGGGCGGTGAAGCCGAACGAGTCGGTTCCGCGAATGCGAAGTTCGCGGCCCGATCCGACGCCGCCGCTCGTCCCCATGGACTTGACGCCGGGCACGCGCCCTTCCAGCACCTGGGTGATGCCGGCGACCGGAATGGCCTTCTTCAGCTCCTCGACATCGACGGAGGGGAGCGAGACACCGAGCTTCTTGCGCTCGACGCCCTGAGCCCCGACACCCACGAGCTCATCGAGGCCGACCGCGTCGATATTGAGCTTGAAGTCGATCAACTGGGTGCTCCCGGGCGTGACGGTGACCTGCTTTTCCTGGCGCCCGTACCCGATCATCTGCACCCTCACGGTGTACACACCCACGGGAACGCCCTGGAGGACGTAGCGCCCCTCGGTGTTGGTCAGCTGGCCCTTCGTAGTCCCCATGAGGTCCACGACGGCTTCGACAAGGGCCGAACCGTTGGTGGCATCCGTGACCTCTCCGGTCACGGTGCCGGTTTGGGCGGCGAGATTCGAGACTCCAAACACGCCGAGCGCGAGAGCCGTAATCACACCGCTGAGGCAGTAGCGATTGGACATTGGGACAACTCCTTTCCATAGGGTTAACAGTGTCCTCGCTGACGGCGGCCTCCTCCTGCAGGCGGCACTGCCGACAGCTACATAGTACGGACCTTGCTCGCAGGACGCAAATCGTACCTTCCCCCGAGAGCCCGGATGTGAGACCGGCGCAAGGGGTCCCGCCGCGGGCACTCGGGCCTCCGGTACCTTCGGCGCCGTCCCGAATCCCGGCCTTCACCGGTCCCGCCTTTCGCTGCCGATGCCCGGGCGACCGGACGGTAACAGGTCGCTAAGTGACTGCCATAACATACTTTACGTCTCGATGAGGATGGGTATCACCCCTTCGTGCACCCCGTGGCAGGTGGCCGCGCACCCCCAACGGCGGTATCCATTTCCCAATCGTATTTCGCAATCCAAACCGCTGAAGAAGGCGCAATAACGATGACCCGAACCGTGTCGGTACCTGTTTCGACCGCGGCCCTGGCCGTGGTTTGCTCCCCCGTTGCCGCCCAGCCGGACCTCCAACGCACGGCGCTGCATGACTATCGAGTGGTCACGGTGGCCGACGGGCTGGTGGTCCCTTGGTCGATCGCTTTCCTTCCGCACGGGGACATTCTGGTGACCGAGCGGGCGGGAAGGCTGCGCATCATTCGCGACGGCGAACTCGTTCCCGACCCCGTCCCCGGCATTCCCGCGGTGGTGGCCCGCGGTCAGGGCGGGCTGATGGATGTTGTTCCCCACCCGGACTTTGCGTCCAACCGGATGATCTACCTCAGCTACTCGAAGCCCACGGAGGACCTCGGCCGGATGGGCACGACGGCGGTGATCCGGGGAATTCTCGAAGACGATCGTTTCACCCCGGTCGACGAAGTCTTCGAAGCCGTGTCCCGCGGTAACAGCCACTACGGCTGCAGGCTGGCCTTCGACGCCGGCGGCTACCTCTTCATCTCGGTGGGCGACCGCCAGATCCCTCCCCGGGGAGACCTCGCCGCCCACCCGGCCCAGGACCTTTCGAATCACCACGGGGTGATCGTGCGGCTTCACGACGACGGGCGGGTGCCCGCGGACAATCCCTTCGTGGGGCGGGAAGGGGCTCGGCCCGAAATCTGGAGCTACGGCCACCGCAATCCGCAGGGACTGGCGGTTCACCCCGGGACCGGGGCGGTGTGGCTGACCGAGCACGGGCCGCGCGGCGGCGACGAGGTCAATGTCTCCACCCCCGGCGCCAACTACGGCTGGCCGGTGATCGGCTACGGCGTCAACTACCGGGGAGGGACGGCGATTCACGCATCGACCCACGCCGAGGGGATGGAGCAGCCCCTGCACTTCTGGGTACCCTCCATAGGGGTGTCCGGCCTGACCTTCTACTCCGGTGACAGGTTCCCCCGGTGGCGGGGCAGCCTCTTCGCGGGAGGACTTTCGGGCCGGCGTGTCGACCGGCTCACACTGGAGAACGAGCGGGTCGTCGCCAGCGAGACGATCTTCCAGGGCATGGGCCGGGTGCGGGACGTGCGCGAGGGGCCCGACGGCTACATCTACGTGGCCCTGGAAGCCCGCGGTGGCGGAAAGACGCCGGTCGTGCGCCTGGAGCCGGTGGGGTAGGAGCCGGGGGAGCGCCTCGGGAACGGCGGCCGAATGGGGCGGGGGGTGCCGTCCATTGATGGGACTGCAGGACGAGGCTCCCGGCCCCGGGCCGGCACGAAGCCGGCCCGGGGCCGGGAGCGAAACAGGTGGTCGGAGGGCCTGCTACCAGGAGTAGCCCAGCCGGGTGTAGAAGTAGGCGCCGTTGAAGCCGAAGGGAGTGAACTGGCCGTAGCGGTTGCCGACACCGGCCGCCGCGCCGGGATACTCCTCCGGATAGGTGTTGAGCACGTTCTGCCCGCCCACCGTCAGGGTCCAGCGGTCGGCGACGGTCTGGGCCGCCTCGAGGTCGAAGAGGAGCCTGGGCGGGTAGTCGATGAGTGTATTGTCATCGGGCGGCTTGTAGTAGGGCTGCTCACCATCGTAGTACCCGCCCCAGAAGCTGCCGCGCGCCATAAGGCGGGTGCCCCACGGGAAGAAGTGGTTCACCGTGAAGTTGCCGCGGACGTTGGGAAGCCCCTCCTGCAGGATCCGGATGCGTGTCGAGTCCAGCGTCTCCTCGTTGAACTCGGTGACCTCCGTCATCGTGAAGTTCCACGCGCTGGTCAGCGAGGTCGAGCCGTGGCGATTGTCGATCTGGTAGGTCCACACCAGGTCGATCCCGGCCGTGCGCGTCGAGAAGTCGTTGATGAAGAAGCGGAAGCGCTTCAGGACCCCGCCGGGACGGATGATATCCTCTCTCAGGAGACGTTCGATGTCCTCGGCGCTGAGCGTGAAGTTCCTGCTGGTCGTCAGACGATCGTTGACGTCGATCAGGAAAGCGTCCGCCGAAAAACTCGATCTGCGGCCCGTGTACACCAGTCCCATCGCGACATTTACCGACCTTTCGGGCCTCAGGGCCAGGCCGCCGTATTCCAACGCCAGCAGCGAGGTCGAAGGAATGGTGCCGTTGTTGGTCAGGTCCATGATCTCCGGGTCGTAGATCGTCGAGATGTTGAAGGCGTTCTGCTGTCCCGGGGTGGGAGCCCGGAAGCCGGCGCTCACGCTGGCCCGGAGACCGACATCGTCGGAAATGCCGACCCGGCCGGCGAACTTGCCGTTGGCCGTAAACCCGAAGTCGGAGAAGTACTCGACACGCTGCGCGAAACCCAGGGTCCAGCCGGCATCGGGATCATCGATCTCGATATCGCCGTAGGCCGCGAGGTTGCCCCGGTTCCATACGCCCTGTGTTAGAGGCCCGAAGCCGGTGAAGCCGTTGGAGCCCGGGGTGAACCCCTGCTCGGCAAGCGGACCTTCCGTCCACGACTCCTTGTCCCCCTGGACGATCTCGAAGCGCTCGTTCCGGAACTCGGCGCCGCCCGCCACGTTGACCCGGTCCTCGAGCCGGTAGGTGAGATCCAGGTTCAGGTTTATCTCCTGCTGGTCATAGACGCCCGGATTGAACCAGGGGGTGCAGTCCTGATCCGGAACGACGAACGACAGATCCCTGCTCTCGCCGGCGCACGGCTGGTCCGCCCCCAGGGAAGCGTTGACCGTGTTGTACATGTAGAAGTCCATATTGGACTTGCCCCACGACGCACTGACATCCCAGGCCAGTTTCTCGCCGGCGCCCTTCAACCCCGCCACCAGGGATGCGTCTAGGACGTACGCGCCGAACTGCGGGGTGAACCCTCCGGGAAAGAGCTTCTGGAAAGTGAAGCAGTTGGGGTCGGTGAGGACCCGGTTCCAGTTGTTCTGCGTTTCCGCGTCAGGCGAAACCACCCCACCCACGATCCGGACTTCGGGGCAGCCGGCCGATCCGTCGATCTCCCCGTCGCGCGCGTCGATCATGTCGCCGACCAGCAGAATCGGGTCGTCATTGGCGTTGGAAGTCCCGAAGACGCCGCTCCGGGTGTTCGGGTTTCGGAAGTAGAAGCCCCCCTCGACCTGCTTGCTCACGAAGCCGCCGTGCGAATACAGCTGCCTGTCGCCATCGAGCAGGTAGCCCATGTTCGCCCACAGCTTGATGTCGTCGGACACCTGGGGGGAGCCCCAGATCTGCGCCGGCTCGCGAACATGCTCGTTGCCCGCCCTCTTCAGCGCGAGGGCGTCGTCACGCTGCGTGCTGCGGTCGGTGTTGTTGGCGTTGCCGTACTCCCCGGTCAGGTTCAGGAAACCGGTCTCGCCGAGCGGCAACCCGATATTCCCCGACACCGTGTACATTTCGCCGTCGCCCGGTACCTGGCCACCCTGAAAGCGCACGCTGGTGACGTCTTCGGCGAGGAGGTGCCCTCCCGTCTTGACCTCGATCGACCCGCCGGAGCGGTCGTTCTTGAGCACGAAGTTCATGACGCCCGCGATCGCGTCGGAGCCGTACTGGGCGGAGGCCCCGTCGCGGAGCACCTCGGCCTGCTCGAGGGCCATCCCGGGAATGAGGGCGATGTCGGGTCCCTGGGAGCCGTCCGCGAGCCCGTTGCCGTACCAGGTGATGACCGCGGTGCGGTGGCGCCGCTTCCCGTTCACCAGCACGAGAGTGTGGTCGGGCGCGAGGCCGCGCAGGTTCGCGGGCCGCGCGAAGGTGGCCGCGTCGCTGATCGGCTGGATGTTCACGTTGAACGACGGCACCACGTTGCGGATCATGTTGGCGAAGTCGGTGTCGCCCTGGTTGACGATCTCCGGGGTCCGGATCACGTCGACCGGAACCGGCGATTCGGTCACCGTTCTGGGCTTGGCCCGGCTCCCCACCGCGACCAGTCCCCCCAGCTCGAGAGCCCCCACGGAGAGATCGACGTCCAGCCCGGTGGTCTGTCCGTTCGTGATGACGACCTCGAGCCACACGGTCTGGTAGCCGATCAGCTCGATCTCCAGCTCGTGCGTCCCGGCCGGGATGTCCGGGATGGTGTACGAGCCGTCCTCGAGGGTGGTGGCAGACAGGTTCAGCTCTTTCACCAGGACCCGTGCGCCGGCGATCGGATCGCCGGTGTCCGTAGCCGTCACGGTGCCCTGAAGCGTTCCCTGGGCCACTGCAACGCCGGGCTGGGCGAGCGCGGCCAGCATCCCGATCAGTAACAGTTTCAGTCTCATGGTCTAGATCCATCCCTTTCTGCGGAATCCGCGTAAGGTGTCACAAAAGCGGCCCATGTCCTCGGGCAGCCCTAAGGATAGCCGGTTCCAGTCCAGCATGGGCGGAAAGTCCCGCCCCACGAGAAACCCCGCCTCGGCCATGCGGCCGCGGTAACTGGCAAGCTCCCCGTTTATCCGGTGCATCAGGAAGTTCGTCTGCGTGGGCATGTGCTCCAGCCCCAGCTCGTCCAGCGTCACCTGCACCATCTCCCGCGACTCCCGGTTGGCCGCGCGGCTCCTGGTGAGCAGCGCCTCGTCCCGGAACGACGCCCCCGCCGCGGCGATCGCCAGCTGGTTGATGTTGTTGCGCGACGCGAAGTCGGAGAGGCGCGCCGCCGTGTCCGGGTGCGCGATCCCGTACCCGATCCGGAGCCCCGCCAGCCCGTAGATCTTCGAGAATGTCCTGACGACGAGCACGTTCCGCTTCCTGCCGATCCACGGCAGCGAACTCCACATGCGGTCGTCCTCGACGTACTCGATGTAGGCCTCGTCCGCAAGGAAGAAGATATGCTCCGGCGCGTCGGCGACCCAGGCGTCGATCGCGGCGCTGGACGTGATCGTCGCGGTCGGGTTGTTAGGGTTGCACAGGTAGACCAGCGCGGGGCGTCCCGAGCCTTCGGCCACCTCACGCATGCGATCCAGGTCGTGTTCGTGGCCGGAGGTCAACGGCACCTTCACCAACTCGTACGCCTCCGTGCGCTGAAAATCAACGACCGCCTCGTAGGCCGGCGCGGCCATCACCAGCTTCGCCCGCGGCGCCGCGTACGCCTGCACGGCCATCTGCAGGACCTCGGCGGAACCGGTGCCCAGGACCACCTGCTTCGCGGAAACGTCGTGGGCCGCCGCCAGCCTGGCCGCGAGTTCCCCGTGCTGCTCCGCGGGGTAGCGGTTCGCCAGGACGACGGTTTCGACCAGCGCCTCCCTGGCGGCCTGCGAGATTCCCAGCGGATTCTCGTTCGAACTCAGGCGCACCCGGCCGTCGGGCGTCGGGCGCCCCCGACCGCCGGCCACCGCAGCCAGCCGGCCGCCGTCGGCCCAGATCGCACCCGCACCCACGGCGACTCCCGCCATCGCACCGGTTCCGATGAAGTCACGTCTTCGCATCCGTGGAAACCGGTTCATGCGGTGGCTCTCCCGGAGCCGGAAAACGACGGGACGATCATTAACAATGATAACCCCATGGCCAAGTGACGGTTACCGCCTGCCGAACCCGGCTGCACTCCGCACTCCGCACCGATAACCGACGTGGACCCGGACCGGACCGGGGGCCGTCTCCTCCGTGCCGTGGCTACGCTTGCGGAACGCATCCTCCAAGATATTGTCCGCATCCCGATTGCGCACGGGATCGGGGGTGGCGGCGCACGCAGGTCCAGCGGCTCCCGCCCATTGGTCGGAGCTCCGGCCACGGCGGCGTCACCCCGCTCATTCGCAGGCGAATCGCCTGGCCGGGGTGCTCTCGCCTACCGTCCGCCGGTACGGGGATTTCCGGGAAACCCGGAACGTACTCCTCCGTCCGCGGGCACCACCGGATCCTCCCCCGGGTTTACAAAGCGGTTCATTTCGATGCGGTACTGCCGGTCGTGCAGCTCCCTGTAGCGCCCCGCCGCCTCCATCAGCTCCTCGTGGGTACCCCGTTCCACCACGTTCCCGTCTTCGATGACGAGGATCTGGTCGGCGCTGCGGATCGTCGAGAGCCGATGGGCGATGACGAAGGTGGTGCGGCCGCGCCGCAGCGCGCGCAAGCCCTCCTGAATCTGGGCTTCGCTCTCGGAGTCGAGGCTTGAGGTGGCTTCGTCCAGTACCAGGATTCTGGGATCGGCCAGGATCGCCCGTGCGATCGCCAACCGCTGGCGCTGGCCGCCGGACACCCTGACACCGCGCTCGCCGATGACCGTGTCGTAGCCGTCGGGAAACGTCGTGATGAATTCGTGGCAGTGCGCGAGTTTCGCTGCCCGCACGACATCCTCATCCTTCGCGCGCGCGCGCCCATATCTGATATTGTAGTCGATGGTGTCGTCGAAGAGGAAGTTGTCCTGGAGCACGACACCCACATGGCGTCGGTAGTCGGCCACGCGGACCCGGGCCAGATCGCGGCCGTCCACCAGGACGCGCCCCGAATCGGGGCGGTTGAAGGAGAGGACGAGGCTGGCCAGGGTGCTCTTGCCCGAGCCGGACGACCCGACCAGGGCCGTCGTGGACCCCGGCGGCGCGTCGAGCGACACGCCCCGCAGCACGGGAACCTCGTTCTCATAGGCGAAGGCGACGTTCTCGAAGGTGATGCGGCCCTCGACCTGCAGGAGCCGCTCCTTCCCCCCGTCGCCATCCGCCTCGGTCGCCATCGAGCGCAGCTCCCGAATGCGGTCGAGCCCGGCGAAGGCATCGGCGATCTGCGTCCCGATGCTCGCCATCTGAACCAGCGGGCCGACCATCATGCCGGTCAGTATGAGATACATCACGAAGTCGCCCACGGTCATGTCACCGCCGATGAGCGCTCCACCCCCCACCACTATCATCACCGCGCTGATAACCCCGATCACGACCGAAGAAAACGAAGTCACCGCCGACACACCCGTCACCGCCCTGGCCACATTGCGCAGGAGCCGGTGCGCTCCTCTCGCGAAGACCAGGTTCTCCTTTCGTTCGGCGGTGTACGCCTTGACGATGCGCACCCCCGCGAAGCTCTCGCCCAGCCGTCCCGTCACTTCAGCGTTGATGCGGCCACGCTCGCGGAAGAGTGGCCTCAGGCGCCGGAAGGCGAAGGCCATCGCTCCCCCGAACAGGAGCAGCGCCGCCGTTGTGAAGACGGTCAGCCGCCAGTTGAGGTAGAGCAGGATCGCGAAACAGGTCACCGACGTGACCACGCCTCCGGCGAGCTGCACGAGACCGGTCCCCACCAGGTTCCTTATCCCTTCGGCGTCGGTCATGACGCGCGAGATCAGCACGCCGGACCTGGTGGAGTCGAAGTAGCCCACCGGCAGCCGGGCCACATGGGCCTGGACCGTCTTGCGCATCTCGGTGATCGCCCGCTGGGCCGTGACACCGAGGATCTGCGACAGGGCGAACGAGCCCGCCCCCTGGATCAGCGCGGCCACCCCGACGACGACGGCCAGCGGCACCAGGAGATCCACTCGTCCCCCCGTCACGACATCGTCGATCAGGAACTTCGACGACGCCGGCGGAACCAGCCCCACCAGCCTGCTGACGACCATGACGACCAGGCCGAAGGCCACCCGGCGGCGATAGCGCCAGACGATCTCGCGGGCCTCCCTCCAGACCCGGGAAAGCTCCGGTTTTTTCCTGTCCGCCACGGCCCGGTTGCCCTTTTCGCAGGTCGGGTTGGATACGGCAACTGCTCAGCTGCCGGAGACGGTCGACAACGGTAGCCCCGGGGGAGCGGGCGGCCAAGCCCGGAATCTTCCTGGCAGTCCCTGGATAAGGCCCCGCGAGCACCGAGAGCGGCGAGGCGCCGCGCTGGCAAGGCGCGACGGGGGCCAATAGCAGCGGTGTGGACAGGTGGAGCGAAGCGGCCAGCCGGATGCATCGTCGTTCGAATCTCCCATGGCCGCGAGCGGCCAACCCGCAGGGCTGAAACGCGCCACGTCGAGCGGTGTTGTTTCATAGGAATGCCGGGGAGATTTGTCCACGGGCTGCCAAGTGCGTTACCAGGGACACTTGGCGGGGCCGGGTTCCTCCCTTGCCGGGGTGCCCAGCAATTCCCGCCGAAAGTCGCCGGCCAGGAGAGACGTGTCCACCTCGCGGACCCCGCCTTCGCCTACCAGCTCACGGAGACGGACCGCATTCGCGGCCGCGCGCTCGTGGCCGGGGTCGAGGGCGGCTGCCGCGTTGAAGTTCTCCAAGGCCGCCGCCGGGTATCCCGCACCCTCCAGGGCGACGCCCAGATTGGCGCGGAACAGCGCGCTTGCGCTGTCGAGTTCGGCCGCCAGGGCCAGCGGGCCGACCGCCTCGACGTGCCGGCCGCGCAGGATGAGCAGGTATCCCATGTTGTTGAGCGACCAGCGATCATCGGGATCGATCCGGAGCGCCTCTTCGTACATCGCGAGCGCCGCCGCCCGGTCCCCGTCCTCGGCGAGCGCCCGGGCCAGGGTCCGCTTCGCCACGGCCGAGGCCGGGTCGAGGTTCACCGCATGGGTCAAGTGTTCCTTCGCATCCCGCGGGCGCCCGAGTTCGATGAGGGCGCGGGCGAGGTTCACGCGGCCCTTGACATGGTCGGGCGCGTGTGAGATCCACGCCCGCAGATGTTCTTCCGCTGCAGCCGGTTCGCCGGCTTGCCAGGCCGAAATCCCGAG
The DNA here is from genome assembly GCA_965204275.1 of Longimicrobiales bacterium. GTDB lineage: Bacteria > Gemmatimonadota > Gemmatimonadetes > Longimicrobiales > Gaopeijiaceae > Bin94. The sequence continues at coordinate 1,688,259 of CBDBEC010000001.1, read as the reverse complement.
GTCGTATCTTTCCCGGGGGGTCACCCCGTCCTGACCCGTATCCGGCGTCGCGGATTCGTCCGTGACCGGTCCCCGGACCCCACCGGTGTCCGCCTGAGGGGGTTCGTCGTGCCGGACCGGCGGCGGCTGTCCGTCTGCAAACGGCGCTCCCGGCTCCTGCGCCGGGAGCAGTGCAACCCCGCCGAACGCGACTCTCCCGACTTCACCATCGGGCCCCTCCTTTCCGCACGACACGACGCCCCCGAAGAACGCCAGCGCCATCCCCACGGCAGCCCACCTCAGCACTGCTTCCGAACGATCGTCTCCCGCTCTCCTGTTCTCCATCCTTGGCCTCCCGAGCCGGGCCCTGCCCACGCGACGGATCCGTTTCCGTGGTCGTGGTCGCAAGGCCGTTTTCACTTGAGTGCCAGCAGGGGCAAAGGACGGGCCAGCAGGGAGCTACATATGTACCGGATCGCTAAATCGTTGCAGCAATGTTACTTGCAAAGATGCGACCAAGCGCGGGCACCGGGCTCGCAGTTCGGGACCCGTGTCCCATTGGACACCGCTTTCCGGTCGATCCGGTGGTCGGCGGGCCACCGGTGGGGCCAGACGGAAACCTCGGGGGATCGCTCTTGCCGCGCCCAGGCGCAATCAGCCCTCCGGACGACGGATCGCCAGACGGCTCATGATCTTCAGAAGGCTGGAGTGGTCGGCCAGGCCGAGTTCCCGGGCCGTCTTCCCGATCTTCCAGCCATTGGCCTCCAGCGCCCGGTGCACGATACGGGTCTCGGCGGCCAGCTTCTGCTCGCGGAACGTCCCTCCGACGCCCCCCCCGGGCGCGGCCGGCTCTGCCGCGCCACCGCCGCCCCACCCCGGATCGGGCGGCACGTGCGCGGCATCGAGCGCGGACCCCTCCGACGCGATAATCATGCGCTCGATGGTGTTGCGCAGCTCCCTCACGTTGTTCCGTTCCCAGCGACGCGCCCGGAGCACGGCCAGCGCCTCGTTCGACACCGGCCTGGGCGACCAGCCGAGCCGGGCCGGCAGGGTCGCCGCGAAGTGCGCGGCCAGGAGGGGAATGTCGTCGGGCCGCTCCCGCAGAGGGGGCACCTGCAGTACGTGCACGTTGAGCCGGTAAAGCAGGTCCTGCCGGAAGGACCCCCGCTCCACCTCCGCGTCGAGATCGCGGTGCGTGGCGGCGACGACCCGCGCACCCACCACGATCGGGTCCTCACCTCCCAGGCGCGTCACCTCGCCGCCCTCCAGGACGCGCAGCAGCCGGGCCTGAACACCACCGGGCAACTCGCCGATCTCGTCCAGGAACAGGGTCCCGGCGGAGGCCCTTTCAAAGGCGCCGCGCCGTGCCCTGACGGCCCCCGTGAAGGCGCCCCGGGTGTGGCCGAAGAGATCGCTGTCGACCAGGCCCTCGGAGATGCCGCCGCAGTTGACGGCCACGAACGCCTCGTCGCGCCGCGGACTCAGGCGATGCAGTTCCCTGGCCACAAGTTCCTTGCCGGTGCCGCTCTCGCCCAGCACCAGCACGGGACTCGGAATGCGTGCCAGGCGCGCGATGGCGCTGCGCAGACGCATCATGGCCTCGCTCTTGCCGATCAGGGGAGAGATCGGCGCTGCACGCTCTTCCAGTTCGTCCACGCGTGCCCGCAGATCGGACTGCCGGAGCGCCAGGCGCACCTCGTGCACCACCCGTTCCATCGGTTCGGCCTTGTCGATGAAGCCGAAGGCCCCGAGGCGGACCGCCTCCACGCAGCGGTCGAAGGTGCCGGTTCCGGTGTAGACGATGACCGGAACGTCGATCTGCTGGTGCTCCATGGCCCGGAGCACGTCGAACCCGTCGAGGCCGGGCATCTCGAGGTCCAGGATCATGCAGTCCACGACATCGCGGGTGAGAATGTCCAGCGCTTCCGCGCCCCCGCCCGCCACCCGTGTCCGAAAGCGGCCCAGCCTCTCCAGGTCGTAGGCATACTGCTCGGCCAGGGGACGCAGATCATCCACGATCAGCACCAGTCTTCGCATCACGACTCCCCGCGCAGCGTTTCCTGTTGCGGGCCGTCCGCAGGGACCGCCGCCCCGAGGGTCACATGTACCCGCGTCCCCCGTCCTTCGTCGCTCTCGAGCAGGATCCTCCCACCGACATCGGTGACCAGCCGGCGAGCGATCGCCAGGCCCATGCCCGTGCCTTCCCGCCGGGTGGTGAAGAAGGGTTCGAAGACCAGGGCACGCAATTCGGCGGCGATTCCCGGCCCGTCGTCGGCCACGGTCAGACGGTATGCGCGAGGTCCTTCCCCGGCGACCTCCGCGACGGCGACATCGATCCGCCCCCCCTCCCCCTCCACCGCCGCCACCGCGTTCGCGATCAGGTTCTCGACCACGCGCCTGAGCGACACCGCGTCCATCTCGACCCACGCCGGCGCCGCCGCCAGCGACGCGGCCACGCGCACACGCGCCGGCAACGTCGCGTGCGACGCGACGACCGCGCGGGCGACCCCTCTCAGGTCCGCCCGCTCCCTGACGCCGTGCGCCGCCACCGCCCCGTACTGCTCCGCCAACTCGCCCAGGTAGTCGAGGCTCTCGCCGAGCGTGCGCGAACGGGCCGCGAACGCCTCGGCCAGTACTCCGGGACCATCCCGGTGCGCCTCCCCCAGGTGGTCCAGCACGTTGCGTATCGGGACCAGTCCGTTGCGCACATCGTGGTTCACCTGGCGCGCCAGCTCCCCCACCGTCGCGCGCTTCTCGGCGTCGCGCACCTTCGCGAGTCCCTCGCGGATGCGGTTCAGCATGCCGTTCAGAAAGAAGGCGAGCCGGTCCAGCTCGCGTCCTCCGCCGCGCCCGAAGCGCGTGTCCAGCCGCCCCAGGTGCACGCGCCGCGCAGTCGCCGCCAACCTTTCCACCGGGTCCGAGAGGCGGCGGGCCAGGATTCTCCCGAGCAGGAGCGCCAGTACGGCCGAGACCGCCAGGGAGAGCAGCAGCGCCCGGTCCCAGGAGCGCACCATGGCCGCGAGCACCGGGTCCCGCCACGCGATGAACAGCTCGACCCGTGACGCAGCCCCCCCGTCCCCCCACCCCAGCCAGCGCACGACCGCGATTCGGCGCCGCCCCTCGATCTCCGCCGTGTCGGGAAGCGCGCCCTCCCCCCCGGCCACCACCCGCTCCCCCCCACCCTCAACCCCTGCCGTACGGCCCAGCAGCCACACGTCACCCCCGGCCGACACGGCATCCAGCTCCGCCAGCCGGGTTCCCACGACAGCGACCACTTCAACCCCTCCCACATCCACCCGCCGAGCCCTCAGCAAGGCGACTTCATCGCCCCGCGGCAGCGCCACCACGCCCGCGACGGGCCCGTCTCCCTCGTTCGCCAGTGCGGCGAGAACGGGGTCGCGGCGCCCCGCGTCACCCGGGAAATGGCTGGCTGCCAGGATGGTGCCGGCGGCGTCCAGGACACAGGCAACGTCGACGCCGCTCGCGGCTGCGAACCGGGCCATCGCGTCGTGCAGCGCGGGCCCCGAACCCGTGCGCAGGGCCACCCTGACCTCGTTCTCCCCGGCAAGGAGACGCGCCAGGCCCTCCAGCCGGTCCCCCAGTTCCCGCATGTCTCCGCTCCAGGCGGCGGCTAGCGCGTCGCCACGTTCACCCATGCGCAAATCGTTGGCCTCGGTGAGCCTTCTCGCACCGACCGAGCGCACCAGCAGCCCCAGACAGAGGACCGGCACCCACGCCACCACCAGCGCGGCGATCACGAGCCGGGTCCGGAAGCTCATGCCCCCCGCCCCACTCCGGCTCCTATCGCAAAGGCCGCCGCCTCGCCCACCGGAAGCACGGCGGCGCCCCGCCGCGGGGGTCCCTCGCGCCACCCGGCGAGCTCCCGGAGGACTTCGGCGTACAACGAACACGGATGCACCGGCCCGGCGCGCGCTCCCACCACCGCGGCCACGTCCGTCTCACTCCACCTGTTGCCGCCGTCGGCAACCGGCCGGACCGCCATCCGCCCTTCCGACCCCACCAATTCCGCGACCACCGCCGCCAGCGGCCCTTCCCGCATCCCGCCCGAAACCACGCGTTCCGCGAGCTGGCGCGCCGCATCGTCTCCATGGAGATAGCTCACGGTCGGGAGAAGGGTGACGGAGGACCCCACGGCCGGACCCGCCCCGGCCGGCTCCCTCGCCGCCGCGGCGGCCGTATCCGCTTCCTCCGCCCCGTCCCTGCAAGCCATGTCGAGATCCCGCCAGCCCAGCGAGGGCAGCCGCCTCGCCCCCGCCGCCCCCATCCCGACCCAGTCCTTGCCTACGTCGGCCGCCAGTGCGCCGACCTTCGCGGTATCGGCCCCGCGGGCAAACGCCACCACGTACAGCCGGTCATAGGCGAGCAGCCGCACCGTCCTCCCCAGCGACCGGGCGTACTCGATCGACGCGTCGTGTCGCGACACGATCTCCGCTTCGTTGGCGTCGATGGCGTCGCGCACGTCGCCCTCCCGCGGCAACGTGCCCGCTCCGGCCAACCTGGGGTCGGCGAAGAGGCGCGCCGGATCGGCGGCCCGGTCCCCGAACTCCACCCGGATACTCCCCCCGGAGAGAACGACGATGCGCCGCACCCGGTGCCCGAGCCACGGCGGCTCGTCCAGCGGCGGCCACGAAGTCACGAGTTGCGCGCCCTTCGGCCCCGGCTTCTCCGGGGGAAAGACGAGGGTCACGGCCCCATCGGAGACCGTCCAACTCGCCCGGCCGGGCTGCAGCGTGCCATCGCACCCGACGCTCAGCAGCGCCTGGACGAAGCCCGTACCGGCACCGGAGTCCTCGCACGGCGGGAGCGCGGGCCCGGCCCCGGGTGGAGGCGATCCCCGTCCGCACGCCGACAGCCAGGAGAGGAGCGCGAGCCAGATCCATGACTTCATGGAGGTACTGTAACGAAGTGCGGGACTCGCCGCTCACGCCGCGCACGCGGATTCATCGACGGACTGTTAGACTCCCACCCATGACGGACTACCGGAACGACCCCGATCCCGGGGGGGCCGAACGCATCGCCCTGCCCGGTCCGTCCGTCGAGGCCGGCTGGCTGGCCGCCAATCTCCGGCGGGATGGCCTCGTCGTCCTCGACGGGTCCTGGTATCTGCCCGGCTCCGCCCGCGATCCGGCCCGCGAGTTCGCGGAGCGCCGGATCCCCGGCGCCCGCATCTTCGACATCGACGCGTGCAGCGACCCCGGCTCCGAGCTGCCGCACACCATCCCCCCACCCGGTCACTTTCGCCAGTGCGCCGAGGCGGCCGGCGTATCGCACCGTTCAGCGGTGGTGGTCTACGACGGCTCCGGGGCGAATCTCAGCGCGGCGCGCGTCTGGTGGACCTTTCGCTATTTCGGGCACCGAAGCGTCGCCGTGCTGGACGGAGGCCTCGGGCACTGGGTCGCGTCGGGACATGCCACCGAGTCGGGAGCGCTCATGAGCACGCTGGAAGCCCCCGTCCCCTTCACCCCCCGGCCCCAGCCCCACCTGGTCCGCACCGCCGCGGATATCCTCGCGGCAATCGGCGAGGCGGACGTGCAGCTCGTGGACATGCGTCCGGCCGGACGCTTCGCGGGCACCGAGCCCGAACCGAGGGCGGGACTCCGACGCGGCCATGTGCCTGGAAGCCGGAACATCCCCTTCACGGAACTCGTGGACCCTCGTACGGGACTGGCCATCGGTGACGGCGCCCTGGCTCGGCTGCTGGCGCGGGCAGGCGTGGATCCGGGCAGGGAGCTCGTGGGAACGTGCGGTTCGGGAACCAGCGCCTGCGCCTTCGCCTGGAGAATGGCATGCGCGGGCCATGGAGACGTCGCCATATACGACGGGTCCTGGTGCGAATGGGGATCCCGCGAGGACCTCCCGGCCGACACCGGGCCGCCGGCCGCGAGCCGGCCGGCCGTTGGGGGTGCCGTCACTTTCCGCTAGCAGTTCTCCGCAGGCTGCCAGGCCGTTAGCAGGGAGCGAGATCCTCCTCCGGCACGAGTCGCTTCTCGGCCACGACGGTCCCTCGCTGCGTGCCCAGCACCCAGTTCCCGGAAAAGCACCTGCCGTCCCCCACCAGCCGCAGCACCAGCGCCCCGGCGGTCATCCGGGCGCGGATGTGAATCATCCCCGCGCTCGTCCCGACACTCTCCAGGGCCACCGCCACGGTCCCCAGCACCAGGCTGCCGTGGTACTTCCGCGGACCGCCGCGGATCTCGAAGGTTCCCCTGGACACCCGGCTTTGCGAGGACATCGTCAAATCGTACACGCCCACCGGATCCAGGGCCGCCTCCCCCGGATCCACCGGCGGTGCCTCCGCCCGCGGCCCCGGCGCCGCGATGCATCCGGCAAAAAACAGGGTTGCGGGAATCGCACGCACGTCCGGGCGTTCGCCTCTGGCTCACCCCGACCGCGCGGTCGCAGCGATCCAGTCCGCCACCGCGCGGACCCCCGTCATGACCCCCTCCCCCACCGTCGCCAGCACGTTTCCGGCCACGGTCTCGTCGAGCAGCCCCGTCCAGACGGCCAGCCCCATCAGGATACCCGCCGGAACGATGATCCTGATCGCGATGCGCATGAACTCCCTGAACACGACCCAGACCAGAGCCACCGCCAAGACCAGGAACACCAGTTCACCGATCAACGCGGGTGTAGCGAATTCGCTCATGACATGCCTCCCATTCGACTTGAATCCACTACCAGTCTACGCAACCACGCCGGAAACGGTTTTCCCCGCCATCGGCCGAATGCCGTGGAGGGACTTCCAAGGGGCTGACAGGGGGACGGGGCGGCCCCGAGTCGGAGCCACCCCGTCCGGAAACCGCCGGGCGCGTTGTCCGCGATTGCTAGGAAACGCGATCCTTCAGGCCCTTTGCGGCCTTGAAGGCGGGATATCTCTTGGCGTCGATCCGGATCGACTCGCCGGTTCGCGGGTTGCGTCCGGACCGCGCCGCACGCTCGCGCGTCTCGAAGGTCCCGAATCCACCGATCGCGACCTTTCCGCCCGCGCCGAGTTCGTCGGCGATGACACCATGCACCGGATCGAAAATCTTCTCCAGCACCTCTGCCGACCGGGCCTGGGTCAAGTCGGCTCTCGCCGCGAGCTTCCTGGCCATCTCGGACTTGTTCATGCAAATACTCCTTGCTGGGTTGGTGTCCCGTTCTCGGCCCCCGAGCCGGGACGGTTTAGAGCGGCGCGCACCGAGCACGCCTCTGGTTCTGGTTCGGTGTACTTCCCCTCACCTACTGTTCGTTCCGGTGTTCCCGGCCCCGAGTCCCCAACGTCCCTCAAGGGTGTGTGCAGGAATGTGTACGAAAACGGGCGGAAAGGGAAGATGTCGACGGCCCGCGCCGCGACCGGGGTCCCCGGGGCGGGCCGCGAAGGCCGCAGCAGTACGCTCTCGCCTCCACCGCCCCGGGCGGGGGTTCCGTGTGGAAGGCGCGCGGCGGCTCGGGCGGCGGCGGGTTCGTCGGCGCTATCCCGCCCAATCCCGCGGGGCCGGTTTCCGGGGAGTTTTCCGGGGGGATTCCCGCTTTTCGATGCCGAACGGGGTCCAGGCGATGCGCTGCGATCGCGTATGGCGCCGGATGGCCTTGTTCCTGCGGATGGACTCGTCGCTCACATAGCTGCGCTCGTGATCCAGGTGGACGCACAGCGCGCGGTACCGGATGCCCAGGCCGCGCACCCCCGAATTCTCCAGCCGATCCCCGAGTTCGCGGTCCTGGCGGTAGTATCCCATGCGCTCGTCAAGACCGTTCACGGCCAGGATGTCGTCGCGCCAGCCCGAGGCGTTGTGACCGTTCCAGTTGGGCCGCGTCGTGGTCAGCAGGTCAGCGGCCCCCGCCGCAAGGGAGGGCACGGCAAGCTTGGCCAGGCGACGCAGGTTGCGTCCCCCCCGGCGCCGGATCCACCGGACGGAAAAAGCCCGCCCCGTGCCGACGTCGCTTCGGGTGATCGCGCGGCTCGCCTCCATCGGCAGCTTGACGTAACCGCCCGACAGAAAGCGGCCCCTGCGTGCCTGCCCGGCGTGCACCTCCAGGAAATCCCGCCTCGGAATGCAGTCCCCGTCCGAAAACACCAGGTAGTCCGCCCGCGCCGCCACGATCGCCTTGTTGAGGATGCGGGACTTGCGGAATCCGTCGTTCTTTTGCCAGATGTGGCGAATCGGGACACCTTCGTCCCGGTATCGCGCCAGCAGTCGAGCGGTTTCCCCGGTCGAGCCGTCGTCGGCGATGACCAGTTCGAAGTCCCGGTGACTCTGGGCGAGGTATCCCCACAGGACCTTCTCCAGCCACTCCGTGGCCTGATACGTGCTGACGATGACGGAGAGGTGCACGCTCAACGCGATCCGTTCCCGCGCCCGCGGACCACCTCGCGGTACACGTCCAGATTCCCCTCCACCATGGCGCCCACCGAGAAGACGGACTCGATCCGGGCCCGGGCGCGCCTGCCCATGGCGCGGGCCGCCTCGGGGTCTTCGAGAATGCCCGCCATCGCCGTTGCGAGGGCTCCGGCGTCCCCCGGGGGGCAGAGGATGCCGGTAACGCCGTCGGCGATGATCTCCGGAATGCCGCCGGCGCGGGCGCCCACGACGGGAATGCCCGCCGCTCCCGCCTGCAGCGTGGCCACGCCCAGGCCTTCACGCAGCGCCGGATGCACACAGAAGTCGAAGGCTCCCAGCCAGCGGTGCAGGTCGTCGCGAAAACCCGCGAAGCGGATCTGGCCGGCCACGCCGGCGTCGCGGGCGAGCTCGGCGACGCTCTCCTCCAGCGGGCCCCTTCCAAAGAGCACAATGCTCGGAGTCAATCCCCTCCGCCTGAGGATCGCCAGCGCGTCGATCAGCACCCAATGTCCCTTCCTGGAGATGAACTGCGCCACCATGGCCCCCGCCGGCACGCCCGCTGCGAGGTCGAATTCGCGGTCGCGCTCGGCGACATCGCGCGATTCGCGCCAATCGGAGGCGTCCACGGCATCGTGGACCAGCGACATCTTCCCGGCGGGGACACCGTGGTCGGCGAGCACGTCCCGCACGGCGGAAGAGACGACGACCACGCGGCGGTAGAGGCTGTACTTCGCGCCCACGATCCAGGCGGCCTCACGGTTGTCAACGCGCCGGGTCAGGATCACCGGCGCGCGGGCCAGCTTCGCCGCAAGCGCCCCCAGCGTGTCCGCCCCCCTGCGCGAATGGAGGTGGACCAGTTCGACGTCGCCCCGGCTGAACCGCCATGCCAGCCTCGCCAGAGCCAGGACATCCCCTTCGCCACGGTAGGGGAACTCCTCGACGTGCAACCACCGCTGCCGCGCCGCACGCGAGACCTCCGACCCCTTCGGCGCCATGACGACCGAATTCACACCCCGCTCCTGAAGCCCCTGGGCGAGGTAGAGCACCTGGAGGGCGCCGCCGTAGAGGTGGCGTCCCGTCTCGAGGTGGATGACGCTCACGCGCCGGCCGCGGCCGAACCCGCGCGGGGGCCGGGAGCGGCGGGCAGCGAGGCCGGCAGGGCGCTGCGGGCCTCCACCGCGGCAAGGACCTGCGCGACCGCGATATCGTCCATGCAGTCGATGCGGCCGTCGCAGGTGAGCCTGCCACGGCAGGGAGAGCAGGGACGCCCCGAATGGAGGATAGCGGCGGCGGCCCCCGGCGGTTCCAGGTACGGCGTGTTGGAGCCGAAGATCAGGACCGCCGGGCGCCCATAGGCGTGCGCCATGTGGCTGAGACCCGTGTCCACGCCGACCAGAACGCGGCAGCGCGAGACAACCGCCGACGCCTCGCCCAGCGTCGTCCTGCCGACCAGGTCCACCAGCGGTCCACCGTCCGCATCCACCCCCGCCGCGCCTTCCAGAATCCGGTCCGCGGCTCCGCGGTCGGCGGGTCCCCCCAGCAGCACGACACCCAGTCCGGTGCGTTCGCGCAGCTGCCGGATCAGGGCGGACCACCGGTCCTCGAACCAGTGCTTGTGGAAGCGGGTGGTGAATGGACACGCCGCCACGAACCCCCCCTCCAGCCCCTCCTCCCTCACGACCCGGTCGACCATGGCCAGCTCGTCCGCGCCCCTCGGGATCTCCATCGCGAAGGAGTCGGCGCCGAGTCCGAGCACCACAGCCAGATTGGCGTACTCGGAGCAGATGAGGCGATCGTCGCCGCCCACCTCGACGACGCGGGTCATGAGCAGGCGCGACCCTTCGCGCGACCCGAGTCCGATCCGCACCGGAGCCCCGGACAGAAAGGTGAACAACCCGCTGCGCAGCAACCCCTGTGCGTCGATCGCCACATCGAAACGGCGAGCGCGCAGGGCACCGAAGAAATCGAGAAACGCGGCGCAGAACGCCCCCCAGCGTCCGGTGCGCAACATCCGCTTCCAGCGGGCGCGCTCCCACACGATCACCTCGTCGAGGTGCGGGTTGTGGCAGATCACGTCGGCGGTGCGTTCCTCGGCGGCCCAGGCGATGTGGGCGTCCGGGTACCTGCGCCGCAGCGCTCCCGCCAGGGGAGACGCGAACGCCACATCCCCGCGCGCCGACAGGCGCACGACGAGGATCCTCCGCGCGTTTCGGGGAATCATGACTGGAAGGTTATGATTGTTGGTTCCCCTGACAACTCCCGGTTCCCGCCCCGGAATACGGCCTGCCGCCCGCCCGCTCCACCCAATGACCGGACCATTCCGCGACCTGGCCCTGGCCCTGGGCTTTCTCCTGTACTGCGCCGGAAAGCGCGTGCGGACGGGAGCCTGGCGGACCGGCGTCCGCGACCGCAGCGGCAGGGTGGCCGCACCGCGCCGGCGCGCACCGGGCCCGCGCGTCCTGGTGCACGGGGTCAGCGTGGGCGAGACCAACGCGCTGGAACCGTTCGTCGAGGCGCTCGCGGCATCGCCGACCACACCCGACACGGTGGTCAGCGCGAGCACGACCACCGGGTTCGAGCGGGCGGCGCGGATCCACGCGGGCCGCCGCGAGGTCGTGCGCTTCCCCCTCGACTTCACCTGGATGGTGGCCCGTTTTCTGGACAGCATCCGTCCCGAGCTCGTGGTGCTGGCCGAGCTGGAGCTGTGGCCGTCCTTCCTGGCGGCGTGTGCGCGCCGGGGCATCCCGGTGTGCGTGGTGAACGGGCGGTTGTCGGAGCGCAGCTACCGGGGGTATCGCCGGTGGGGACTCCTGGCACGGCGGATGTTCCGGCGGCTGGCCTGGGTGAGCGCGCAGACCGAGTTGTACCGGGACCGGTTCGTGGCACTGGGTGTGCCGGCCGACCGGGTGGTGGTGGGCGGCAGCCTCAAGTGGGACGCGGCGCTCAAGGAGCCGGACCCGCGGGAGGCGGAGGCGCTGGCAGCCGCATTGGGAATCGACGGGGACCGGCCGCTGATCGTGGCCGGGTCGACGGGGCCGGGGGAGGAGGAGGTGCTGGTGCGGGGTCTGCCGGAGGGGTGTCAGCTGTTGCTGGCGCCGAGGCGGCCGGAGCGGTGGGACGAGGTGGCGGGGCTGGTGCCGGGGATGCCTCGGCGGAGTGGGAACGGGGGGATGGGAGGGGATGGGCGGAACATGTGTGGGGATGGGCAGAGTATGCGTGGGGGTGGGATGGACATGCGTGGGGGTGGACGCGGGTATGGACATGGCGAGGGGCGTTCCCGCAGGTCTGGGCCCGCTAGCGTCTTCCTGCTCGACACCATCGGCGAACTGCCCGCCGCGTATCTGCTCGCCGACGCCGTGTTCGTGGGGCGGAGCCTGGTCCCGATGGGGGGGTCCAACCCGCTGGAAGCGGTCGCGCTGGGCAAGCCGGCCGTGATCGGGCCGCACCATGAGAACTTCGCGGGGGTGGTGGCCGAACTGGTGGCGGCGGGGGGACTGGTGGTGAGCGAGGACCCTGTGGCGGTGATTGCGGGGTGGCTGGATGACCCGGTCGCCGCGGGCCGGGTGGGGGCGCGGGGGCGGAGGGCGCTGGAACGGAATCGTGGCAGCGCGGAGAGGGCGGGGGGGGGGGTGCTCTCGGCTCTCTCCAGGTCGTTCGCCTGCCGCTAGAAAAACCAGTTCACCGACGTGAACACCACCCGCGGCAGCTCCCCGAACTCCGACCGCAACCTCAAGTCCGTCCCCTTCCCCGCCACCCCCTCGCCCACCCCGAAGTACGCCCCCGCGCGAACCGCCACGCTCTCCGACGCCGACCAGCTCACCCCCGGCGACGCCATGAACGACCTGTCCCGCAGGTTCCCCAGCACCAGCCCGCTCACCGACACCAGCGGATGCAGCGTGTACGACAGCTGCACGGCCCCCACGTCGCGCCCCAGCACCTGCATCTCGCCCCTGGAGTACGCCCAGCTCTCCGCCGCCGCGAGCATCCCGACCGGCGAGGTCACCCCGAACCCGTCGTGCTGCACTTCGACCACCAGGTAGAGGTCCCGCCCGGCCACCGCGAAGGTGCGGTCCATCCCCACCGCACCCCGCAGCGCGAACGAGTTGAGGTCCTCGCGCACCGCAGCCTCCGCCCGGAGCGCCCACAGCCCCACCGGCCCGCTCACGAACGCGGCCGCGCCGGGGGTGTCGTGCACCACACCCCCCCACGCGCCCAGATCCCAGCCGCGGAGGTTCGAGCTCACCCGCCCGAGCACGGTGACGCTCTCGCCCGCGCCGATCCGCGCCACCACCTCGAACTGCGTGAACGCGCCCCGGTAGACGCGCAGACGCGCCGCGTCCACGCCGGCCCGGTACTCGCGGAACGGGTCCTGCGGGTCGAAGGGGGAGAAGGGGTCGGCTGGGGTGAGGAGGAGCGTGGTGGCCCACGAGACGGGCTGCCGTCCCAGGACCATGTCGGCGTTGGCGCCCAGATCGACCTGCACGCTGAGCCGGTCCACCCGGTGGCGCCACACCATGCGTTCGCGCGACTCGAAATAGCCGTCCAGCGGCAGCCAGTCACCTCCGGATTCGGTCCCGGCCGCCGTGAAGAGCTCCGCTCCACCCGAGGTCCAAGCCTGGCGCAGCGTCAGGGTATGCTCGTACGCGGCATCGATGCGCAGCGGACCCGGCGCCGCGTTCCACATGACGCGCAGCCGCTGCACGTCCGAGGGTCCGGCAGGTCCGAGCAAGCTCTCCGCGACGTGCGTGAGGACGTTGAGGTAGTAGCCGGAAAGCCCGGGCTGCTGGGCCGTGGCCGGGAAGGGAACGGGAAGGGCGGCCCAGGCCGCGAGAACGGTCAGGAGTCCCGCTGGCCGGGCAGGGCGCGAGGGAAGGGCCGGCGATGCCGGCGACTCGTCAGCATCATCGGGAAACCGCCTCGCCGGCGTGTTGCCCATCTTGACTCGTCGAGCCATGTAGCCTTCCTCCATAGTCCCGCTGTGGCGTGTGTAAAGGTTGCACAACATCATGTGCCCGGCAATCCGGAACGACCCTGGCGTTGACCCCGTGGGCACCGCGAGGGACGGTCACCACGCTGCTTCAACGGGAGGCGCGGGCGGAGCCGCCCCACCTGCTACTCCACCCGCCCGTCCACCAGCCGGATCAGCCTCCCCGCGCGCTCCATCACCCTCGGGTCGTGCGTTGAAAAGACGAACGTGGTCCCCTGGTGCCGGTTGAGGTGCTCCATCACGTCGAGCAGCGCCTCGGCCATCACCGAATCCAGGTTGGCCGTGGGTTCGTCGGCAAGCACCAGCGCGGGACCGGCCAGCACCGCGCGCGCCACCGCCACCCGCTGCTGCTGGCCGCCGGAGAGCTTCGGCGGGAACCGGTCCTCGAGCCCCCCCAGCCCGATCTCCCCGAAGAGCCGCCGCACCCGGTCGCGGCGTTCCCGCGCGGGCACGCCCTGCAGCAGCATCGTGAATTCCGCGTTCTCCGCGGCGGTCAGCACGGGAAGCAGGTTGTAGGATTGAAAGACGAATCCGATCTGCGAAAGCCGCACGTTCGCCAGCTCCCTGTCCGGAAGCTCCGAGATCTCCCGGCCCGCGATCCACACCTTCCCCCGTGAAGGACGGGTCAGTCCTCCCAGCAGGTTCAGCACCGTGGTCTTCCCGGAACCGGACGGTCCGGCCATCGCCACGAACTCCCCCGCCGACACATCGAGGTCCACCCCCCGCACCGCCTCCACGGGACGCGGTTCCTGCGGGTAGATCTTCCACAGCCCCTCGGTGCGCACGGCGGGTGGCCCCGCCCTTGTCGTCCCGGTTCCCGAAACGCCGTCTGTCGCGCCCGCCCCCTTCGCCCCGGTTCCTGCCGTCGAACTCTCTCTCATTCAATCCACCTTGACTGTTTCGGCCGGGTCCAGGCGGGCCGCATGCCACGCCGGATAGAGCGACGCCGACAGGCCGATCACGAACGTCATCAGCACGCTTTGCACCACATGCTTCAGCTCGACTACCGGGACCATGACCGGGTCGAAGGTCACGCCCCCGAAGTTGATGTCCTCGGGCATGAACCCCGAGATGTCGAGACCGTCGCGGAAGAAGATGAACATCACCGCCAGACCGAGTCCGACCCCGGCGAACCCGCTGGCGACGGTGAGCAGGATCCCTTCGATGTACACGACGAGACCGGTCTCGCGGCCGCTCAGCCCGAGGGCGCGCAGCAGTCCCAGCTCGCGCTTGCGGTGCAGGACCGAGATGAAGATCGCATTCAGGATGGCGAGGGCGACGATGGCGAAGAGGATGACGTGGAAGGCCCAGTCGCCCCCGTCGTCGAGCTTGAGCGCCGAATACAGGTCCGGCTGGGTCTCCGGCCACCCGACAACCTCCACTCCGCCCCGGCTCGAGGCGTCCTCCGCCCCTTCGAGCACCGGGTCGGTGAAGGACGAGTGGGGCAGGAGCACGGCCACTGCGGTGGCGCCCTCCACCCCCAGCCAGGACCGGGCCGTTGCCAGCGGGATGTGGATCAGCATCCGGTCCAGCGCTTTGACGCCCGTGGAGTAGGTGCCCACGACGCGGACCAGCTGCCCCTCGATGTCGCCCGAGGCGGCCTGCGCCGTCAGGACCAGGCGGGATCCCGTGCGCAGCCCGAGCCGCTCGGCCAGAGCCTCGCCGAGGTAGGCGTGCAGGCGGTCGCCGGCCTGGAGGTACCGTCCGTCCGCGACTTCCTCGTTCAGCTTCGAGAACACCGTTTCGGTCGCGGCGTCGACCCCGACGATGAACGCCGGCAGCGCACCGCCGGGCGACGAAGCCAGGCCGCGCGTGGCCACGCGCACCGAAGCCAGCGGCGGATCGGGAGTCTCCGCTTCGTCGACCGCGGCGAGGGACGCCTCCACCTGAGCCGGGCTCATGCGGTCGTCCAGGCTCTCGCTGTCCCGGTAGCCGGGCGCGTTGAAGGTGACATGTCCCGAACCCAGGCGCACACCCGCGTCGATCCAGTCCTCGTGAGCACCGTCGGCGATGGTGCGCGAGAAGATCAGGAGGGCGAGGCCCACCGCCATGGCGGCGGCGGTGAGCGCGCTCCGGCGCAGCTCGCGGCCCAGGTTGCGGAGCGCGAGCCAGGTCAGGGTCGGGAGGCGTTCCACCTCAGCAGTTCGCAGATGGTCCCACTCGAGCCGAGAGAGCGGCGAGGTGCCGGGCCGGCATGTGGGTGTGAAAGGTACTTCAGCGCTGGTCGACCACCTCGGGGAGGAGGCATCCCATGGAAGAGGTCGGCATCACCCGGATCGGTCAAGCCGGGTCACCAGGTTCGCTTCACCGCAACCGACCACTCGAACGGTCTTCCGTACACCTGCTCGATGTAGGCGGCGGCGGTCCCCCAGGCGGATGTCCCGGTCACGAGATAGCGTTCGTCCGTCAGGTTGCGGAACGCGGACAACACTTCCCACCCGCCATCCGCGCTCGCCAGGCCGACCGTGGCGTGGAGCAGGTGATACCCCTCCTGAAACAGCTGGGGCGTGTTGACGGGGTCGTGAAACTGCGACGCCGTGTACGTCCAGTGGAGCCGGGGGGTGACGGGCAGACCGCGGACGTCGAATGTCCTGCCGATCCGGAGCGAATGGTTGAAACGGGGCGTCTTGGTCAGCTTGTAGTTCGGCAGCACCGGGCTGTTCTTGCGCACGGCGTCGCTCAAGCCGTCGTACTCCGCGCTCAATACACCGACACTGGCCGCGATGTCCCACCCGCCGGCCGGTATCCACGCCGCCTCCAGTTCGCCACCCTGGAGATCGGCCGACCCGCCGTTGACGGTGATGGGATTGATCGACTCGCGGATGACGACCTGCAAGTCCCCGTAGTCGGCCCGGAAGAGCGCCAGATTCAGCCTGAGACGACCATCGCCGGTACTCGACTTCAGGCCGATTTCGTAGCTGGCGACCGTCTCGGGCTCGTAGTCGGTCGGGGGGGCGTCGGGCGAATTCGGCTCGTAGCCGGGTGGGGGAGACGGAACCCGCGCGTCGAAGCCGCCGCTCTTGAATCCCTCGGCGAAACCGACATAGGCGATCGTGTTGTCGTTCAATCGATGGGCGAGGTTGGCCATTACGGTCAGCGCATCGAAATCCCTGGTGAACTCCTTGTTGGCGAGGATGCGGTCCCCGGGCTTCATCGGCCCGGTGGCGGCTCGGAAGATCCCCCTGGCGAGGGGCCATGTGGGTCCGTGGATGCTCCCCCTGCCCTGCGATGCGTCACCCACCGCGTAGACATCCGGCGTCACGGCCTTCCAATCCCTCGTGTAACGCGCGCCGACCGTCAGCGACACCGCCGCCGACAGGTCGGCCGTGGCCTGGGCGAACCCGGCCATCGACGAGTTGACCAGGTCCCGGTTGCTGTCGAACGCCCCGGTCGGGAGCGTCACGGCGCCCAGACAGTACCCCAACCTCGCGCACGAGGTAGAGACCGGTCTGCCAGTGCAGGCGGTCGTCGAGGCCGAAGCCGCTCAACTGCAACTCCTGGCTGAGCTGCTCGGATTCGACCGCGATCTGGATCTGCAGGATGTTGGCGGGCGTGTTGTCCGCGTCCCGGGAGCTCCGCAAGTCCAGTCCCCGGTAGCCCGTGAGAGACCGGAGCGTGACGCCCCCGCCGAGCGACAAGGAGGCCTTGGCGCCGGTGCCCCACGAGTCCAGGCTGTCGAATGCCGGAAAGCCGGAAAGGTGCCTTCCGAAATGTACTCTCCGGCGAAACCGTCGGGCCCGTAGCAGCCCTCGGCGCCTCCCGCGCCCTCTCCGGGCGGGGGGAACGTCGGCGGCCCGTTCCCGGGGAAATCGGGGTTGACGGTGATGGCGGTGCAGCCGGGCAGCGCCGCATTGCCGAACGTCCCGAAGGCCTGCTTGTCGTTCACGCCCCCGTTGACGGTGGGTGCCCCGTTCTCCCGCCTCCGGGATAGTCGGCCGTGGCAAAGACCTCGAAGGTCGCCGAGGGACGCCACACGATCGCGCCGCGGGCCGCCTGTCCGTTGTCGTTGCCCATGTCGAGTTGGGATGAGCGAACAGTCCGTGAAAACGGCCGGCGAGCGGCGGGCGGTGTCGCTCTACCGGTTGGCCAGCACGTCGGCGGGGGGCACCCGGACCGCCCGCCAAGCTGGGAGCAGCGCTGACACGACGCCGGTGGCGACCAGGGCCACCCCACTCACGAAGGGCCCCCACACGGAGTACTCGACCCTGAGCAGCGGCCGGACCGCGGAGCCCACAAACGAATAGGTGCCGACGAACCGGCTCAGGTCGATGGGGTTGTTGTGGATGTACACCATGAGGGGGACCGCCAGCACCAGGCCCGCGGCAAGCGATACCAGTCCGAGCAGGATCCCCTCATAGATCACGATCCGGCCGATCCCGCCCCCCGAAGTCCCCAGCGAGCGCGCGACCGCGAACTCCCGGCGGCGCTCGAAGGTCGCGATCAGCATCGCGTTGGCGACCCCGAAGGCGGCCATCCCGAAGATCAGCACGGCGACGACGTAGTTGAACGCGGCCACGTAGTTGACCATGAAGTACAGCTGGTCCAGGAAGGCCGACCAGGGCTCCGTGCGCAGGCCCGGGGCGACCGCCGCCGCGGCCTCCCTGATCTTCGCCGCCGGCACCTCCGGTTCGCGGATGCGCTCCACCGACACCGCCACCTCGTGGATGCGGCCGGGGTCCATCGCCATGAGTTCCCGGAGCGAACCCATCTCAAGGAGCGCGTAGCTGTCGTCGTACGCCCCCACCCCCACGCTGAAGATCCCGGACACGGTGAAGAGGTCGTTCCCCGTCGACCCGTCCGCCGCGGGGGCCACCAGCACCACCTCGTCGCCCACCCCGGCTTCGATCGTTTCGGCCACCTCGTCGCCCAGCACGATCTCGCCCGGTCCCGGCATCCGCCCGGCCACGAGTTCGCTCCCGAACCGGCTGACCGTCTCCTCGCGGGCCGCGTCCACCCCCATCAGCACCGCCCCCACCGTCTCGTCACCCGAGCTGACCAGTCCCCCGCCGTAGAGTCGCGGCGCCGCCCCGGTCACCCCGTCCTGCGCCTCCACCGCGGCCAGCAGCGCATCGACGTCCAGGCCGTCGCGCCCCCCCATGGTGCGGTGAATGCTGCGCGCGGGCTTGTAGTCGTCAGCCTGGATCTGCACCTGCCCGGTCGCCACCCGGGTCCCGTTCGAGACGAGCTCCTCCACGATGCCGTCCATGTACCCGATCATCAGGACCGAGGCCACGAACCCGAAGGAGAGGGCCGAGGCGGTGAGGATGGTGCGTCGGCGGTTGCGCCACAGGTTCCGCCATGCGATCCGCCACCAGATGCGGTTCGTGGTGCGGCTCATCCGGCCGGGCCGTCGCCGGCGGGCGCCCGCCCGGTGCGGATCACGCATTCCGTTCGCCGCCCCCGGCTGTCCCGGTCCTTCATCGTCTCGCCCGGAGGTTCCGCAAGCCGAAGAAGTCCTTCTCCAGGCCAACGTCGAACTCCAGCTCGAGGTAGATCACGACCGTGCGCTCCTCATCCTCCGCGGGCTGGATGACCGTGCGGGCCGGCACCATGCGGCCGCCCATCATGGTGAAGTCCGAAAAGGTGATGGTGCGCGAGAGGGTCCCGTCCTCGTCGTAGTAGTGCGCCCAGAGGGGCATGCGGTCCCGCTTGCGGATCTGCTGTTCGATCCGGCCCCAGATCACCGGCGCCTCGGGCCTGGGCGTCATCGTGAACTCCCACACCTCCTCGCCGTCGCGGTCGCCCTCGAAGGATATGACGATGTCGTAGTCCTCGATCAGACGGCTCTCCTTGACCAGGTCGTCGTTGGTGAAGTGGGAGCCCATCCACGAGCCGAGCATCATCGAGGGCGGGATCCTGATGGTGCGGTCGGCGCGGGGCAGGTAGTTCCAGACCTCGTTCTCGACCTTGAGGGTCGCGGTGCCGGCCTCGCGCGGCGGACTCTCGACGCGGATCAGCGAGTACTCCGTGCCGAGCGACCAGACGCTCATCTCGAGCGAGCGCGACCAGTTCTCGGTGTCGATCTCCATGCGCATGCGGCCCGTGCTCGATTCGCCCCGCATGAGGCGGTCCACCTCGTCGATGATCTCGAGGACGCGGGGCTCGGTCTGGGCGGTGGCGGGGGCGGGAGCGAGGGCCGTTGCGGTGAATGCCAGCATTGACAGCGCATGCGTTGCCATCACCAATGCTTTCGACCGGCCCGCTTCCCTTCCCGGCGCGGCGTGCTCGCGTGAATTGTGGGCTCGCGAACCGTGGGTGATCGTCGTCATTTCCCGCCTTTCGGATTTGCCGGCGGCCGCAAGACTGGCCATTGCGGCCCCGGAACACTATCGTCGCCGCGCGCGGGGGTCCAGTTCTCAGGTCTCCGGTCCGCGGATCCCGCAAACCGTTGTCGGCACCTGTCATCGCCCCCCTTCTCCAGGAGGACACCCTTGATCCCGCTCACCGCCCTGTGGCTTCCCATCCTGCTCTCCGGCATGGTCGTCTTCGCCGTGAGCGCGATGATCTGGATGGTCATGCCGCATCACAAGCAGGACTTCGCCGCGGCCGACGACGAAGACGCGCTCATGGACGCGGTCCGCTCCAGCGTCCGCGGGCCCGGCATGTACACCTTTCCCCGGGCCCCGGACAGCGAGATGTCCGGCGAGGCCTACCGGGAAAGGCTGGCCGCCGGGCCGGTGGGGATACTGCGTGTGCGAGACCCCGAAACCGTGATCGACATGAGGCCGGCGATGGCCAAGTCGGTCCTGCTCCACCTCGTCATCGCGGTCTTCGTGGCCTGGCTGGCGTCGAGTACGCTGGAGGTAGGCGCGTCGCATGCGTCCGTCTTCCAGGTCGCAGGCACGGCCGCCTTCATGGCCCACGGCTTCATCGGCTTCCAGGAGAGCATCTGGTTCGGTCTCCCGGGCAGGGTCGCCTTCAAGCACGCCCTCGACGGGGTCGTCTACGCCCTGCTCACGGCCGGCATCTTCGGATGGCTGTGGCCGGCATGAGCTCCCCGGTACCCCCCATGCGACATCCGGCTTGGCGCACGCTCCGTCGCTGTATCGGGAATACAACGGGACTGGAGGCCGCAAAAGGGGGATGCGTGCCTCGGCTGGCGCGGCGCAAGCGAGTGGTGAACCTTTGAACGACCGGGGCTCGTACGGGAATCCGGGTTGGTTCCCGGAGGGCCGGAATCCCCCGCGCGGTCCGCAGAGGAGGAGATCGATGGCACGGATCCTGAAGCGCCTGGTGCGCTGGGTGCTGGAGTGGTTGTTGAAGAAGATCTGAAGGAGAGAATCCAATGGGCCCGACATCCCGCCCTCGACACTCGACCGCGGTGCGCCCCGGAAACCTGCCAGGACGCTCGGCGATCCCGGCGATCGTCGCTTTCATTGCCGCGTGCGACAACCCGCAGCCGCCGACCGCCTGCAACACCATCGCGCAACAGACGCTGCACGTGGGCGAGACCGCGACGGTGGATCCCTGCTTCGAAGACCCCAACATGGACGAGCTCGCCCTCACGGTGGAGTCGTCCGACCGCGGGGTCGCCACGGCCGATCTCCGGGGCGGCGGGGTCTCCCTGCGGGGCGTGTCTCCCGGCACCGCCAAGGTGACGGTTACGGCGACGGATCCGGACGAGATGACGGGCACCATGAGTTTCGACGTGGTGGTGCCCAACCGGCCGCCGAGCGGCAAGGGGAAGATGCCGCCGGCACGGCTCATTCCCCAGGGTACGGCGCGGTGGGCCCTTGCCCAGTACTTCGAAGAGCCCGACGGCGAGGTGCTGTTCTACTCGGCCGCGTCGTCGAATGACGCGGTCGCGTCGCCGACCGTCAATGACTTCGCCCTGGGCGTGTTCGCACGGGCCGAGGGGACCGCAACGATCACCGTAACCGCCACCGATCCCGGCGGCCTGACGGCCACGCAGGAGGTCGGTGTGACGGTGGTCGAGCCCGTCCGGCTGTTGCGGGACGATTTCGCGTCGAAGGAGAGCCTGGACGACTGGCTCTTCACCGACGCAAACAGGGAGGTGCGCGACGGAAAGCTGCGGATGACGACCAGCAGGGCGGACGCGCTGGCCCTGGCCAGGACGCCATTGTCGGCAACGGAGTGGGAGATCACGGCGTCGATGGGCAACGGGACGGGAGACAGCTGGGCTCAGATCCTGATGTTCACCACGGACAGCCGGTACACGGCCTACACCTTCCAGCTCGGCGCGGACACGACCGGCACCTTCGACGACCTCACGGGGAACTCCGAAACGAACTACCGCCTGCTGGTGTGGGACGCGAACGCCGGGTGGTGGACGGCCCCTCCGGACGCATACGGCACATCGGACGCCGTCAAGAACGTGAACGAGCTGATGCAGGTGACCTTTTCGGCACAGCGTGGACATTTCTCGGCGAAGGTGGACGACGAGGAGCTGTTTCGGATCCCGCACGGGCCCTACCCGGACGAGGTCGCCATCCTCGGCCTCGCGGTATGGGGACTGCAAGGGACGACCGGGAAGTTGGGTATCTTCGACTGGGTAGAGGTCTTCGGCCTCGACCCGTAGCAGTCGGTGCACAGACCCGCCCGGGCACCGGGAGCGGCGAGGCGGGGTTTCCCCACGGGTCCACGGACTAGTGCGCCCAGCCCAACCCTTCCCTCAACTCGCCCACGAAGCGGCGCGGTCCCCGCCGCACGACCGAGCGCAGGAACAGACCGGCAAGCAGGACCAGGCTGACCAGCTGAAGCAGGCCCGGCGGGTCTTCGGTGAGTGCCTCGAGAGACGGCACCGAGAGTGTGCCGAACGCGGAGTTGACCGCGATGCCCGCCACAACCGCGAGCGTCACCATCACCGCGGCGAAGGCGACGGCTGCCCGCCGCCCGTGCAGGCTGCCGATCAGCCCCAGGGTGGAGATGTTGGTGGCCGGTCCGGTAATGAGAAAGGCTATGCCCGCCCCCGGGGAGAGTCCGGTGGCGAGGAACGCGGCAACCAGGGGCGTGGCCGAGGCGGCGCACACGTAGGTGGGGAAGCCCAGCAGGGCGAAGAGGAAGACATCCGCAACCGGGGGAAGGCCTCCCAACCAGCCGCTCTCCAGGAAGGGGGTCACGAGGGCGGCGACGCCCAGCCCCAGTACGATCCAGGGGGCCGTGTGGTCGACCACCTCCCCGGTCCCGGTGCGCAGGGCGGCGACCAGACGTTCACGGATGCTCGGCGTTTCTCCGGGCGGGCGGCTCCCTTCGCCGGCGCGTTCCGCCTTTTTCAGGCGTCCCCCCACCCACCACCCCACCAGGAGCGCCACGAGAGCGGCCGTGACGAGGCGCAGCACCGTGACCTGGGGCCCCAGCAGCGGGATCGACAGAAGCACCGCGTCGAGGCCCAGTTCCGGGGTGGCCACGAGGAACGCCATCGCGGCGGCAGGCGGGGCGCCCCGCCGAATCAGGCTGCGGTACAGGGGCACGACCCCGCATGAGCAGATGGGAAAGGGGAGACCGATCGCCATGCCGCGCGCGGCCTGGGACGCCCCGCCGCCCCGTTCCATCCACCGCACGGACCGCTGCGGCAGGAACGCGCTCAGCAGCCCCGCGCAGACGTAGGCCAGCAGGAGGGCGGGCGCACTCTCGGCGGTCAGCACGTAGAGCCGCGACATGAAGCCGACCGGCCCGCTCCCGTCCGTGTCGGCACCGATGACGAACACGGACAGGAGCAGGGCCAGAGCGAGGACGGTCCCCCATCCTTCGCGGCGGCGGTCGGCCGGGCTCGAGGCGGTGCCGCGCTGATGGACCACGACATGCACGAGCGACCCCGCGACGGCGGCCTGGTATAGCGTCA
The DNA here is from genome assembly GCA_965204275.1 of Longimicrobiales bacterium. Classification (GTDB taxonomy): domain Bacteria; phylum Gemmatimonadota; class Gemmatimonadetes; order Longimicrobiales; family Gaopeijiaceae; genus Bin94. Next base: position 1,665,149 of record CBDBEC010000001.1, on the reverse strand, counting down.
GAGCCCCGGAGTCGGAAGCCATTCCCTCCACGACTCCGCCGAACAGGTAGCCGCCCACCGTGCCGAGCATCAGCGCCGCCAGCGCACCGATCCCGGCGCGGGTGTCCATCTCGCGGGTCACCAGCCACCAGACCGCAACACCCACGGGGAGCCGGTGCAGCACCACGGCCAGGGGAAATGACGGGGCCGCATCGGGTGGGAGGGTGGCCAGCGCGGCTCCGTCCAGCGAGGCATGAACGACGAATCCGGAGAGGCCGGCCAGCAGGGCCAAACGGTGGGTGGGCCCGGTGGCGCGGCGCGAGGTTCTCTCGGCTGCAACGGGGATCAGAAAGCCCCCCACGAGTGCCAGGAGCACGAACCAGTCGCCCTGTCCAACCGCCGCGGGAACGAACGCCAGGAAGACCAGACCCGGGATCGCGGTCCTGGACAGGCCGTCGAGCAGCGATGCGAGGCCGCGCCGATTGCCGGCACCCGCGTGGAGAAGCGGTCCGGCGGCGAGGGCCGCAAGAGCGGCGATCAGGTAGAGCATCGGGGAAATGAGTGGGCGTGAGTGGTCGGGACCGCATGATCGCACTGGGGGGCCGAATTGGGAAGCGGACACAGAAGGCGACCCGCCGGAGCGGGGAGCGGCAGCCGATACGCCGCAACGGGCTGCCAAGGGGCACCCTCGTCGTTATGTTTCGAAGGACAAGCGGCGCTCGGAGCGGCTGCCGCGTTGCGGGGGATCGGCCGGACGCCACAAAGTTCTGTAGGACAAATAATATGTGGTATTTGTCCACATATCCTGTCATATTCTGTCACCGAGACTCCCAAACCCATTCGCAAGAAGTATTGATAGACAAATAATGCCATGAATCTGTCCACAGCTCATTCAAGCCCTGCAATGCCCAGACCGACCAACGAAGCCATCGCGATCGTCGGGATGGCCTGCCGTTTCCCCGGTGCGAACGACATCGAGGCCTTCTGGCGTCTGCTCGACTCCGGCACAAACGCGGTCACCGAAGGAGTGCCGGGCTCCGGCATTGGGCGCGCGGGGCAGCTCTTCTCCGACGACAGGGTCAAGCGGGCTTGCCGGTTCGCCGGCTTCCTCGACCGGCTCGATGAATTTGACGCCTCCTTCTTCCGCATCTCCCCCGTGGAGGCTCAGCGCCTGGATCCTCAGCAGCGCATGATGCTCGAGACGAGCTGGCAGGCGCTCGAAGACGCCGGGATCGACCCGGAACGGCTGCAGGGCAGCCGCACCGGGGTGTACGCCGGGATCAGCAACTACGACTACCGGGCGCTGGTCCTCGAGGCGGGCGAGCCGACCGAGCCGGCCGCCAGCCTCTATTCGGTGACGGGGACCTCCTTCAACACCGCCATCGGGCGGGTCGCCTTCGCACTGGGGTTGAACGGGCCGGCGATGGCCGTCGACACCGCCTGCTCCTCTTCGCTGGTCGCGATCCACCAGGCGGTTTCGGGGCTGCAGCGGGGAGAGGCGGACATGGCGCTCGCGGGGGGCGTGCACGTCATCCTGTCGTCCCAACTGTTCGAAATGCGGGCGAACGCCGGGATGCTGTCGCCGGATGGGCGGTGCGCCACCTTCGACGCAGGGGCAAACGGATACGTGCGGGGTGAGGGTTGCGGCATCCTGGTTCTGAAGCGGCTCACCGAGGCCGTGTCCGACGGTGACCGGATCTGGGCCGTGGTCCGCGCCACCGCGTTGAACCAGGACGGCGCGACCCCGGGCCTGACGGTGCCGAGCGCGGAAGCGCAGGAACGCTGTATCGAGGACGCGCTCCTGCGAGCCGGTCTCCAGCCCTCGGATGTGGATTACGTGGAGGCGCACGGTACCGGGACGGAGGTGGGAGACCCGATCGAGGCGCGCGCGACGGCCGCCGCGTACGGCATGGGACGCGAGCCTGACCGCCCCCTCGTGATCGGCTCGGTGAAGACGAACATCGGTCACCTGGAGGCGGCGGCGGGGGTGGCGGGAGTCATCAAGACCGTTCTGTCGATGGGGCGGCGCACGATCCCGAAGCACCTGCACTTTCATACCCCGAACCCGCAGATCGACTGGGACCGGATTCCCCTGCGGGTGGCGGGAGAACGGATGGAGTGGCCGCTTCGTTCCGGTCGGCTGCCACGGGCGGGAGTGAGTGGCTTCGGGTGGTCGGGGACGAACGCTCATGTGTTGCTGGAAGGGCACGAGGTGGTCGACGGCACCTCGCGGGATGGGGATCCGATCGGCAGGCGATGCCCCGTGGGTTCCGCTTTGCCGGTTGCCGTTTCGCTGGGGGAGGATGGCGGGCCCGAGGTGCCTTTGCGGGCGCCAGGGGGGAAACCGGCCGGTCGCGTGACACGTATCCTGCCGCTTTCCGGCAGGTCCGGAGAGGCGCTGCGCGAGTTGGCGGAGCGTTATCTCGATTGGGTCGACGAACGGGTCGGGAAGAGTTCCGCCGGGAACGGTGCCGGTGACTCGCTTCTTGCCGACATGGCGTGGACCGCGGGTGTGGGACGGAGCCACTTCGATCACCGGGCCGGCGTGCTGTTCCGGGATGCTGCATCGTTGCGCGAGGGTCTGCGCAAGATCGCCGGGGCGGACGGGAGACCGGCGGCAGGCAAGGCGGCGACCGTGGCCTTCGCCTTCGCCGGGCAGGCCAGTCAGTGGCCGGGCATGGGCGCGACTCTCTACGCAAGCGAGCCGGTGGTGCGCGCTGTGCTCGACCGGTGCGACGAAGTGCTGAGGAAAGAGCGTGACGCCTCGCTGCTCGACGTGATGTTCGGCCGTCCCGGTGCATTGGGTGATCTGGACGATCCGCAGTGGAAGCAGCCGGCGATCTATGCGCTCGAATGCGCCCTTGCGGCGCTGTGGTCGAGCCTCGGGGTTCGGCCCGATGTAGTGCTGGGACACAGCCTGGGCGAGATCGCGGCGGCCCGTACCGCGGGCGTGTTCGGTCTGGAGGACGGCTTGCGCCTGGCGGCGGTGCGGGGCACGCTGATCGGCGCCCTGCCCGGCGAAGGGGCGATGGCGGCGGTCTTCGCACCGGTCTCCCGGGTCGCGCAGGCGCTGGACGCGTACAATGCGGCCCTGGAGGGCATCGGCCTTTGCATCGCCGCCGACAATGGCGCGCACCAGGTCATCAGCGGTCCGGCGGCGGAGGTGGACGCGATCCTCGAGCGTCTCGAGGCGGACCGGATTCAGGTCGCGCGGCTGCGGAAGAGTCCCGCCTACCACAGCGCCATGATCGAACCGGCACTCGACGATCTGGAGGAAGCCCTCTCGCAGCTCTCTTATGCGCCACCGCAGCTTCCTTTCATCAGTAATCTCACCGGACGTGCAATCGAGCCGGGCGAGGCGCTGGATGCGGCCTACTGGCGGCGGCAGATGCGCGCCCCAGTGGCATTCCGCGCCTGCGTCGAGACCCTGGCGGGGAAGGGGGTGGACGCGGTAGTGGAGATCGGTCCGCACTCGGTGCTCGGGCCGATGACCACGCTCGCCTGGCCCGAGTCGGCGGGGACCCCCGCGGCGCCCCTGGCACTGTCGAGCCTCAAGCGGCCCGGACGCAAGGTTTCGGCGGCGGAGGCCGAAGACGCCTTCTTCGCAGCGGTTGCGGGCGCGTACGAGGCGGGGCTGCCGTTACGCTTCCACGGGCTCTTCGCGGGCGAGTCGCGGCGCAGAATCTCGCTGCCGGGGTATCCTTTCCGCCGCGACCGCCACTGGATCGATGCACCCAGGCGGAGGCGCTCGAGCACCGATCACCCGCTCCTCGGCAGCCGCCACGAGTCAGCCAGTGGCGAGATCAGCTTCGACACCGAGTTGTTCCCGTCCGACCCGCCGTGGCTCGGCGACCATCGTGTGTTCGACCGGGTGGTGGCGCCCGGCGCGCTGTATGGAGCCTTGGCAGCCTCGGCCTACACCGTCGAGAGCCCCGGCCCGGCGATCGTCGAGGACTTCCAGATGCGGAGTGCCCTTGTCTTCCCGGACAGCGGCGATGGGGACGGGAGCGGGGAGGGAGGTTGCAGGCTGCAGTTGTTGCTGGATGGCGCTCGAGAAGACGGGTCGCGCCGTGTCCGGGTCCTCAGCAGAAGTGCGGCCGACGAGGAGTGGACGCTGCACGCGGAGGGCCGGGTCGCGACAGGTGCCGGCTCGGATCTGCCGCCGGACGGCCCGGCACCGGATCTCACGCGGCTCCGGTCCAGCCTCGCACCGGTGGATCTCGCGTCCTACTACAATGCCAAGGCGGAGGTCGGGATCAATCTCGGCCCCTCCTTCCGCACATTGGAGGCGCTTTGGGCCGGGCCGGGCGAAGCAATGGGCGAAGTATCCCTCCCGGACTCCGCCGTCCGCGGCGGGCTGGCGTTCCACCCGCTCGTGCTGGACGGTTGCTTTCAGGTAATGGGAGCGGCCCGCGAGTCGTTCGGATCCGACGAGGACGTCACCTATCTGCCCTTCGGGTGGGAGCGGCTCTCGGTGCCGGAACGGCTGCCGGAGCGGCTTCTCTGCCATGTCCGCGTGAGGGAGACACCGGACGGCGCAGGCCCCGAACCGCCGGAGGTCCTGAGCGCGGACATCACCCTCTGCAACCCCGAAGGATCCCCGATCGGCACGTTGGACGGGTACACGGTGAAGCGGGCGACACGGAGTGCGCTGCTCCCCGCGGTGGAAGGGGTGGAGGAACTGCTCTACGAAGTCGCATGGCGCGACCGCGCCTTGCCGCCGGGCATGCCGGCGGCGGACTTCCTCCCCGGTCCATCGGCGGCGGCGTCCCGCTCGCGGCCGTTCTCCCGGTACCTGGCCGCCGAGGGAGTCGAGGTCGATGACGAGACCGGCCTTCAGGCGGACATGGAGCGGGTATCGTGGTGCTACGCGCTGTCGGCTCTGGAAGCACTGGGGTGGGAGCGCGGGGCAGGCGCGGCGGCGAATCCGGAAGAGCTGAGCGAACGGCTCGGGGTTCTGCCCGGGCACATGCATCTGCTCCGCCGCATGCTCGAGATTCTCGCTCGCTCGGGCGTGGTGCTGGCGAACGGGAGAGGCTTCGTGGTAGCGGTCGGCGCGGGCGACCCGTTGCCGGATGAAATGCCGCGAAATGTCGAGGCATTCCTGAGCGAGGTGGAGGGGCGCTTCCCGCACGCTGTGAACGAGATCGGGCTGTTCCGGCGCTGTGCCGGCGCCCTGCCCGAGGTGCTTCGCGGCAACGAGGATCCGCTGGCGCTGCTGTTCGGCGACGCGGAGCCCAACGCCGTCGACCTCTACCGGCGGGCCCCCGCCTGGCGGGCGGCGAACGGCATGCTGGGCGAGGTGGTCCGTACGCTCGTGGACGAATCTCCGGACGGGCGGAGGCTGCGCGTGCTGGAAGTCGGCGCCGGGATCGGCTCGGCGACCGAGTACGTCCTGCCCGTGCTTCCGCCAGGACGGTTCGACTACACGTACACCGATATTTCCGCAGGCTTTTTCGCCGACGCGGAGGCGCGCTTCAGCGCAGTGGACGCCTCGATCGACTACCGGGTGCTGGACATCGAGAAGGACCCGCTGGACCAGGGCTTCGAGGCCCACGGCTACGACCTGGTCATCGCAGCCAATGTCCTGCACGCCACGCGCCATCTGGACGAGACGCTTGCCCACTGCCGGGCGCTGCTGGCGCCATCGGGGCTGCTGGTGGCGCTCGAGAACCAGCGCGGCCGGGGCTGGATGGACCTGATATTCGGACAGCTGGACGGATGGTGGCGCTTCGCGGACCGTTACCGGCCGAACCACGCTCTGGCGGGGCCCGAGGTGTGGCGCTCCGCGCTCGCCGATACGGGGTTCGCGGAATCCGAGGTGCTCGGCCTGGACCGGCGGGAGGTGGCCGGCCTGCCGGATCGCGGGGTGATCGTGGCACAAGGTCCGGCGGAGGTCGCGCTGCCGGAGGGCGTCTGGGTTCTGGCCGGGGACCGGGGCGGTGTGGCGGCGGCGTTGGCGGCAGGGCTGGCGGCGCAGAACCAGCGGGTGGTGCTGGCAGGCGGCGATCCGGCGGCCGCGAGGCCGCGTGCGGAGGGTGAGGCCGGAATCGTTGCCGCTTCGGTCGAGATGGAGCGGCGCGAGTCGTGGCGAGCACTCTTCGAAGGCCTGCCCTCCGATGCGCCGTTGGCCGGCGTGGCGCACCTCGTCGCGCAGGACGGGCACGGGCCGGAGGCGGCCACCGCGGAGATGGCGGCGGATGCGAAACGGGCCGCGGCGAGCGCGCTCGCGCTCGTGCAGGGCATCGCGGACGCGGACGTGGTGCCCGAGAAGGGGGTGTGGTTCGTCACCACGGGTGCGCAGGTGCTCGAACGGGAACGGACCGGGCAACTGGCAGGCGCCGCCCTGTGGGGCTTCGGCAAGGTGGTGGCGCGGGAGGCGCCCCATCTGCAGCCGCGCATGCTCGATCTCGACCCCGAGGCGGCGAAGCCGTGGGCAGACCTCGCCGACGAGTTGCTGTTCCCGGATTCGGAGAGCCACATCGCGTATCGTGAGGGGCTGCGCCAGGTGGCCCGGCTTGTGCGTACGGGCACCGGCGTGGGGCGCCTTGCCCTGCCCGAGGAGTCGAACTGGGTGCTGGCGCCCGGCGAGGGCGGGGCGATCGAGACACTGACGGTGCAGCCGGTGGCACCGCGCGCTCTGGAACCGAAGGAGGTCCGAGTCGCGGTCGAGGCGTGCGGCCTCAACTTCCTGGACGTCTTCCGGGCCATGGGGCTGGTCGAGGACGAGGGGCTGCTCGGCGAGGAAATGTGCGGCCGGGTCGTCGAGGTGGGCTCAAGAGTAACCGGTGTCGCGGTGGGCGACCGCGTGGCCGGATTCGCGTTCGGCACCTTCGGGCCGGAGGTGGTGACGCGAGAGGAACTGGTGGCGCCTGCGCCGCCGGGCGAATCGGCGACGGCGCTCGCCACGATCCCCTCGGTGTTCGTGACATGCGTGCTGTCGTACGAGCTTGCGGGGCTCCAGGCGGGGGACCGCGTGCTGATTCACGCGGGTGCGGGGGGGGTCGGGCTCGCGGCCATCCAGTTGGCCCAGGCAGAGGGCGCGGAGGTGTTCGCCACGGCGAGCGCGGGCAAGCGCGACTATCTCCGCTCACTCGGCGTCGAGCATGTGTTCGACAGCCGCTCGACCGCGTTCGGCCGCGAGATTCTCGAGGTGACGGGCGGCGACGGGGTCGACGTGGTGCTGAACAGCCTGACGGGAGAGGGATTCATCGAGGCCAGCCTGGACTGCCTGGCGCAGGGCGGCCGCTTCGTGGAGCTCGCCCGCCGGGACATCCTGAGCGAGGAGGAGATGGCCGCGTTGCGGCCCGATGTCGCCTACGCGATCCTCGATCTCTACACCCTCAAGGAGCAGGATCCGGCGGGACCGGGTGGGGCCCTGAGAGAGGTGCTGGCGCGCATGGCAAAGGGCGAGCTGGCACCGCTCAGGCACACCATCTGGCCGATGGCCGAGACGAGCGTGGCGATGGGCTACATGCGCGCGGCCCGGCATATCGGCAAGATCGTGCTGACGACGCCTGCCCTCGGGGCGGGACGGCTGCGGCGCGACGGGACCTACCTGGTCACGGGCGGGCTGGGCGGCATAGGCGTGGAGCTCGCCGCATGGCTCGCCGAGCGCGGCGCGGGAACGGTCGTGCTGAACGGGCGCCGGGCGCCGGATGCGGCGGCGGAAGAAGCGATCGAGGCTCTGCGGGCCCGCGGGTTCAGGATCAGGGTCGAGATCGCGGACGTGACGGACACCGCCGCGCTCGATGCGATGCTGAAGCGGATGGACGGGACGCTGCCGCCGCTGGCCGGGGTGATCCACAGCGTCGGCGTGCTGTCGGACGCAGCCCTCGGAAACCAGAGCTGGGAGGGTTTCGAGACCGTGCTGTGGCCGAAGATGCTGGGGGCCTGGCATCTCCACCGCGCAACGATGGATCGGGATCTGGACATGTTCGTCCTCTTCTCCAGCGTGGCCGGGGTCCTGGGCAACCCGGGCCAGGCGAACCATGCGGCGGCCAACGCCTTCCTCGATCAGCTCGCCGTCCACCGGCGGGCGCTGGGACTCCCGGGGCAGGCCATCGCGTGGGGAGCGTGGTCGGGAATCGGCGAGGCCGAGGAGCAGCGCGGACGGATCGCCGAGCGCCGGGAGGTTTCGGGAACGGGCTGGTTCAGCCCCGAGCAGGGCTTCATGGCGCTCGACCGGCTGCTCCGGGAGGACCGCGCCACCCCGGCCGTGCTGGCCGCGGACTGGCCGGTTTTTGGAAAGGCTCTCAAGGGGCGTCATCCCCTCTTCGACGATCTTACAACCGCCGAGGAGGACACCGGGTCCGACGCCGAGGATTCCTCGGAAGACCTGCTTGCGTCGCTGCGGGTCGCCCCGGCCGAGGCTCGCGAGGAATTGCTTTCGTCCTTCCTGCAACGCGAAATCCAGGCCGTGCTGAGGCTCCCGTCCGCACCTCCACCGGCCGTGGGATTCTTCGATCTGGGAATGGACTCGCTGGTGGCGGTCGAGTTGCGGAACCGCCTCAACCGGGCCTTCGCGGGAGAGTACGCCGCGCCCAATACGGTGGTCTTCGACTACCCGGACATCGCCTCGTTGGCCCGGCACCTGGCCGACGAGCTTGGAGGGGAAGAGGGGAGCGCGGCGGCGGACACTGCGACGCGGGTACCGGCCGATGCACCGAGTCACCCGGGCGAGGCCCCCCGTCCCCGCGCTCCCGAGGTGGAACCGGAACCGGAACAACCGTTTGAGGTTGTGGACGGCATCAGGGAACGACAGCCGACGGCACCGACCGTCCCAAGCGGGAGAGACGGCGTCGCCATCATCGGCATGGCGTGCCGCTTCCCCGGTGCTCCGGATCTGCGGACCTTCTGGAGCCTGCTCGAAGCCGGCAGGGACGCGGTGACGGATGACGGCCGACCCGGGTCCGGCCCCTGGAACGGGGTCTCGGGCGATCCCGCCATCGAGGACTCCGTCGCGCGCCGCGGCGGATTCGTCGACGGGATCGACGTCTTTGACGCCCGCTTCTTCGGGATCACCCCGATCGGCGCACGGCTGATGGACCCCCAGCAGCGACTCCTGCTGGAGACGACCTGGCACGCACTCGAAGATGCCGGGATCGAACCGCGGCGACTGCGGGGAAGCCGAACGGGGGTGTATGCCGGCATCGCCACCAGCGAGTACCGGGACGGGATGGCGTCGGGTGAAGACGGCATCAACTACCTGGGGACGGCCGGGAGCATGGCGGTCGGCGCAGTCGCCTACCGGCTGGGGCTCATGGGTCCGTCGATGCCGGTCGTACTCAACTGCGCGGCGTCGCTGGTGGCCGTGCACCACGCGGTAGCGGCCTTGCGACAGGGAGAGGCGGACCTCGCCCTGGTCGGCGGCGTGAACGCGGTTCTGTCACGCGGACTGGCCCGGGAGATGATGGCGCTGGGGATGTTGTCGCCGGAGGGCCGGTGTCGGACCTTCGATGCTTCGGCGAACGGGTTCGTGCGAAGCGAAGGGTGCGGGATGGTCGTACTGAAACGCCTCCCCGAAGCGAAGGCCGACGGCGACCGGATCTGGGGCGTGATCAATGGCTCCGCGGTCAATCAGAACGGTGCGACCGCGGGACCCACCGTCCCGAACAGCCGTGCCCAGCAACGGGTGATCGAAGAGGCGCTCGCGCGGGCGGGTGTGCCGCCCGCCGGCGTGGACTACCTGGAGGCGCACGGCGGTGCTTCGGAGTTGGGGGATCCCATTGAACTGCAAGCGGCGGCGACGGCCTACGGCAGGGGACGCGAGACCGATCGGCCGCTGCTCGTCGGTTCGGTGAAGACCAACATCGGCCATCTCGAGTCTGCAGCAGGGGTTGCGGCCCTGATCAAGGCGGTGCTGGCCATGAAGCAGGGCGTGATCCCCAGACACCTGCATTTCCGGGAGCCGAATCCGCATGTGGACTGGGATGGACTGCCGTTGCGGGTCACCTCGGCGACCACGCCGTGGCCGCAACATCCGGAGCGCCCGCCCAGGGCCGGTGTCAGCGCCTTCGGAATCTCGGGGACCAACGCGCACGTGGTCGTCGAGGGGTACGAAGGGGACGATGACATCGCTCACACCGCAAACGGGATGCTTCTGCCCGCCGGGTTGGCACAAACCGCTGCCGTCCGCGTCCCGGACCTTCTCCCCAACCTGCAGCCCGGTGCGGGCGACTTCCGCCCCCGAACGGCATGCGTACTCCCACTCTCGGGCAAATCGGATGAAGCGCTGCGCGAGTTGGCAGAACGATACCTGGTCTGGCTCGACGAACACGACGGGGATCTCACCGCCTCAGGCGAAGCCGCCGATTCCCTGCTCCGGGACATGGCCTGGACGGCGGCCACGGGGCGCGACCACTTTCCGCACCGGGCCGGGGTCGCTTTCCGGGACGCAGACTCGCTGCGCGCGGGGCTGCATGCCATCGCCGACCCGGCTGGACGGACGTCACCCCGCACGGTGCGCGAGCCGGGGGCGGCCCCCAGGGTGGCCTTCGCCTACTCCGGCGATGGCGGAGTGTCGGCAGCAATGGGAAGGGAGCTGTACGAGACCGAACCCGTCGTGCGAGCGGTTCTCGACCGCTGCGACGAAGTGTGGGGACAAGAGCACGAACCCTCGTTGCTGGAGGTGATGTTCGGCCGTGCCGCCACAGAGGCCGACCCGCACGACCCGGCCCTGGGCCAGCCGGCGATCTTCGCGCTGGAGTGCGCGCTCACAACACTCTGGGCGAGTGTAGGCGTACGGCCCCGCGTGGTCTTCGGGAACGGTATCGGCGAGGTGGCGGCAGCGTGGACCGCACGTGTCTTCGGGCTGGAGGATGGACTTCGGATCGCGGTTGCCCGGGGCGGGGCACAGTCCGCGATCGAGAGAGTCCCCAACACCGATCCCCTACCGGACAGGAAGCCTCGCCAGAGGGGCGATCCCCTGGACGATCTCGAAGCTGCCTTGTCCGAAGTCGAGGTCTCGCCTCCTGCCGTCGCGTTCCTCAGTCAGGTGACCGGTCAGGTGCTGGCCACCGATCAAGTCCTCGACGGAGCGTACTGGCGCGAGCAGGCGTGCGCGCCGGCGAGCCGGAGGCGACGCGCCGGGGCGCCGGCCGACCTCGACGTGGATCTCGTCCTCGAGATCGGTGCGGGGCGGGGACGCGGCCCCGTCCCGCTGCAGGCCTGGCCCGAACCGGCGGAGCATGAAGGCGACACCTTCGCGGAGTGGGTCGCGCAGGCATACGCGGCGGGACTTCCGGTCTCGTTCGCCGGGCTGTTTGCGGGAGAAGAGCGGCGCCGGATCTCCGTGCCCGGGTATCCGTTTCAACGCAAGCGCTACTGGTTCGAAGTGGGCTGAGCCGCGGTCCGTGGATGGTCTCGCGCCGCTCTGCGGTACTCCGGCTGATCCATGATCCATGGGCTTACACCAGCCCGCGGTCTTCGAGGAACCGGCACATCGCGCGGACGCACCCCGCCGGCCTCTCCAGCTGCAGGAAGTGCGTGGTATCCGGTATGAAGTCGTAGTCGACGGTCTCGATGTGACTCAGGTTGAAGGTGGGCAGATAGGCGTAGGGCAGCATCGGATCGGACCCGATGACCTTCGTCGGACAGGGGAGATCGCCGAAGTCCACCAGGAACGCAAAGGTCCTCACGTAGGCGATGATCTGTGCCTCATACTCCCGGGGACACCGGAGTTCGTAGCCCTCTTCGCCGTCCGACTCACGCAGAATGGTCCTGGCCATGAGTTCCGAGGCGCCCGGGACCGCCCTGACGAGAAGGGGCAGGTAGCTCATCAGGTCGGTGAAGTCGCGCCTCTTCCGGAATCGGTGCGCACGCCGCCGTGTCATCCCGGCGGATCGCTCGGCCAGTGCATCGTAATCCGGGTCCTCCGGACCGGGCCGGTAGAGGGGCGGGTCGAAGAGCACCCAGGCCGCCAACTCGCCGCTCCTGCCGGTGGACAGCTTGGGAGAGAGGAGTGTCGTGAGCGCCGACAGCGAGTGGAACACGCCGATCGTCGGCCGGTCCCCGTACCTGGCCGCCGCGGCGTCGATAACCTGCTCCTGGTCGCGGACCAGGTTGGGCAGATTGTGATTCTCACTCCGCCCGATCGCGTTCCAACCGTGGTTTCTGAGGTCGTATACGAGCAGGTCGAACTCATCCATGAGCAACGACCAGAAGGGGTAGTACAGATCGATGGCGAGGCCGTTGCCGTGGCCGAGCAGGAGCCGCGGTCCCTCGGGGTTACCATGCCTGCGAAGAATCGTTACGCTACCGTCGTCGTGACGAACATCACAGGTGGACACCGGGCCGGGCACCTCCCACGGGGCTCTCTCGGTCATGCGGGAGTGACCATCAGCCCTGTCTCGGACCCACGAAGCCGGGGACGCCGGACATCCGCCGACCTACCCGGCCTTCGGGCGGTCGTCCGGCGAGATCAGCCCGAAATTACTCGTCGAGATGCGCGACAAGGTCGCGGAACGTACTGATCCTGGCGCAATCCTCGGGGGGAATCGTCACGCCGAACTCGCGCTCGACGATCCTCATGAAGGCGACAGCGTCTACCGACGAGACGCCGGCATCGGAGAACCCTCCGTCGAGGTTCGCTGCGCGGCCGAGGCCCAGGTGTTCATCGACGAGTGCTCTGACGCGGCTTTCGGTTGCGGACATCGGTTTCGATCCTATGTTGTTTGGGGATCGTGGGATAGGGATGGTTGAGGAGATCTTGAGCGAAATGCGCGCCGATGTCAAGCGGCTTTCCTGTGGCGCGCCGCGGTGCAGTCCCGATACCCACCGCTCCGCCCAGGAAACGGCACGGTCGCTTCCGGGCTGCGCACCGAGCTGCAGGGCACTGCCCCTCCCCGGCGCCACGGGACGAGAGAACCTCCCGGAGCAGGAGCTTCCTCAACCGGCGCCACCCTGTCTAGCAGGCTGACAAGGCGCTAGCTTGCCGAGCAATCCACCAACGGGAGCCGGCCGCCGGACACGGGCACCGCCGGGGTTCCGACACGGCCGCCGCATTGCTCAGAAGAAAGCCCATGGCACGACCCGCCATAGTCCTCCCCACCCTGCTCCTCGGGTTCGCCGTAGCGTGCGGAGATCCGGCCACCCCACCACCGCCACCCGTTCCCACAACCCTCGAACTCTCCCCGGAGTCGCTGAACCTGGACGCCCTCGCGGCTACCGCACGGTTCGCGGCCACGGTCTTCGATCAGCATGGACAGGAAATGACGGGCGTACCCGCTTCGTGGCGCTCGACCAGCCCCGCGGTCGCCACCGTCAACCAATCGGGGCTCGTGACCGCCGCCGGCAACGGATCGGCCTACGTCACGGCGATGGCCGGAGACGCGAAGGACTCGGCCCGGGTCGTCGTGCAGCAACGGCCCGCGTCGCTGTGGATCCGGCCGGGTCATCCCCTGCGAATGGAAGCGCTCGCCGATACCGTCCCCCTCACCGCCGAAGTGCTCGATCCCAATGGCCGGGCGATCGCCGGAGCCCCCGTCACCTGGTCCGCCGGCGACACCACTGTCGCGACGGTCAGCCAGGGGGGACTGGTAACCGCCGTCGCCAACGGCTACACAACCGTCAAGGCGACCTCCGGCAGCCTGGCGGACTTCGTCGAGGTACGGGTGAGGCAGGTGCCGGCGGTGGTTCGGATGTCCCCCGCCGACGACACGCTGAGATTCGAATCCCTGGGTGACACCATTCGCCTCTCGGCCGAAGTGCTGGACGCAAACGGCCACGCAGTCGAAGGCGTGCAAGTCGCGTGGTCCACCAGCGACCTGCATGTGGCCACCATCGACCGCGACGGGCTCGTAACCGCCAGGGGCAACGGCACGGCGGCCATTTCCGCGTCCGCCCATACCGTGACCGCCTCGACCCTGGCCGTGGTGGACCAGGTGCCGGTGATCCTCGAGGTGTTGTCGACGGGTGACCTGCTGGCCGTCGGCGACTCGGTCCGGATGACCGCGCAGGCCTTCGACGCGGGAGGTTCTCCTATCCTGGACGCCGGCTTCACCTGGACTTCCAGCGACATCGGGGTCGCGACCGTGAACGCGGAAGGATGGGTCCACGCCGTAGGCGAGGGGATGGCGGAGATCACGGTCACTCTGAAGGGACTGAGCGCATCCGCCACGGTGGTCACGGCGAGCCCGGACGAGATCGCGTTGCTGGCCTTCTTCCGGTCGACCGGCGGGCCGGCGTGGACCGAGAACGCCAGCTGGGCGACCGATGCGCCTCTGGCCGAATGGCACGGGGTCGAAGTCGACGGGGCTGCGAGGGTCGTGTCCCTCATGCTGCCCGACAACGACCTCACCGGAAGGCTACCGCCGGAAATCGGCATGCTCACCGAGCTGAAGGAGCTGCGCCTGGAAGAGAATCTGCTCGACGGGAAGCTCCCCCCCGAGATCGGCAAGCTCCGAAACCTCGAGTGGCTTGGACTGGCCAAGAACAACCTGTCGGGCCCCGTTCCCCCCGAAATGGGAACGATGGAGCGCCTCGAGGTCCTGGATCTCGCGCACAATCGTCTCACGGGGCCGATTCCATCCGAACTCGCCGAACTTCCCGACCTGTGGTTTCTGGGCCTCTTCTTCAACGAACTGAGCGGGTCGATTCCCCCGGAAATCGGCGACTTCGGGAGTTTGCGGGTGCTCGACCTCTGCTACAATCGGCTGAGCGGGTCGATTCCCCCGGAAATCGGACGGCTGAAGCAGCTGGAGACCCTGTCGCTCTGCGGCAACGATCAGAACCTGGGAACCCGCAACCGCCTGACCGGGGGGATCCCCCCGGAGATCGGCAATCTGACCAATCTGAGGCGCCTCGACCTCGGTGCGAACCGGCTCACGGGACCGATCCCTCCTGAAATCGGGAGGCTGGGCCGGTTGGAGACGCTCCGACTGTACAGCAATCTCCTGACGCGCATTCCGCCCGAAATCGGCCGGCTCGAGAACCTCAAGTCCCTGTTCCTCTACGGCAACCGCCTCACCGGCTCGATTCCCCCGGAACTGGGCGACCTCGCGGCTCTGGATTCGCTTCTCCTGGGGCCGGGCTGGTCCAGCGGCGAGAACACCCTGACCGGGAGCATTCCCCCGGAGCTGGGCAACCTGACCTGGTTGCGAAAACTCGACCTGGGTCACAACGACCTGACCGGGAAGATCCCGAGCGAACTCGGGAAGCTGACGAGGCTCGTCTTCCTGCAGCTCGACTACAACCGGTTGTCGGGGGGGATTCCCGCCGAACTGGGCAAGCTCACCCGCCTCGAGTGGCTGGTCGCCTGTGCCAACAGGCTGTCCGGGCCGATCCCTTCGGAACTCGGCGAGCTTCGGGCTCTCGAACGCCTGTACCTCTGCCAGAACAGACTGGAGGGGCCTTTGCCGAAGGACATAGGCGACCTGGGCAAACTCGTGCACATGTACCTCGGAGCCAATCGCCTGAGCGGTGAGTTCCCGGAGTCCATGCTGTCGCTGAAACGCCTGACCGAGCTGTTCTGGCGCCGAAACAACGGACTGTGCGCGCCGAAGACCGAGGAGTTCGAGGACTGGCTCAGAGGCATTCCGAAGTCCTCCGAGATCTTCTGCGAAGCCGAGGCCATGATCGGGGGACAGGCGGATCCCGACCCGGCGGACCCGGGGATCTGTTCGCTTACGGTGGTCCGGGCGGTATCCGCCTCCGGGCGCGGCTCGGGGAACCCCGGTGCGGGCGCGGTGAACCCGGCAGGCCCGCGGAGGGAACGGGCGGGAGTCGGGACAACCCGGGAAGCGCTTCCGGGAACGCGGGACGTTCCCTGCAAGCGCGTAGGTTAGCCGTCCGTGCGGGACTTGCGCCGCTCCGCATTGCTCCTCTGTCTCGCCTCCGCGTGCGACCCGGGAACCGAGCCTGTCGTTCCGGCGCGGCTCGATGTCTCGCCGGACTCCCTGAACTTCGAGGCGCTCGCCGTCACCGCAGGGCTCACGGCAACGGTCTACGACCGGGATGGGAAGGTGATCACGGACGCATCCGTGGCGTGGCGGTCCTCGAATACCCCGGTCGCCACCGTCGACCAGGCGGGACTGGTAACCGCCGCCGACAACGGATCGGCCTATGTCGTCGCCATTGCCGGAGACACGCGGGACTCGGCCCGGGTCGCGGTGCGGCAGAACCCCGTGTCGCTGAGGATCCTGCCCGCCGGGTCCCTTCGACTCGAAGCCCTGGGCGATACCGTACGCCTCACCGCCGACGTGCTCGATCCGAACGGCCAGCCGATCGCCGGAACCTCCGTGGACTGGGCCGCCGCCGACACGACGATCCTCACGGTGGACCGGCAGGGCCTGGTGACGGCTGTCGACAACGGAACCACGACCATCCTTGCGACCTCCGGCAGTCTGGCCGACTCCCTCTCCGCCGAAGTGGAACAGGTGCCGGCGGAGGTGCGGATCTCACCCGCCCGGGACCCGCTGAGGTTCGAGTCACTCGGGGACACCGTCCGCCTCTCCGCCGAGGTGCTCGACTCGAACGGCCACCCGATCGAGGGCGTGTCCGTGACCTGGTCCATCAGCGATACGACCGTGGCCACCGTCGACCGGGACGGACTCGTCACCGCCAGGGCCAACGGAACCGCGGCGGTGTCCGCCTCCACGCAGACCGTGACCGGGACCGCCCGGGTCGAAGTGGACCAGGTGCCGGTGGTCATGGAGGTGCTCTCCGCCAGGGACCTGATCGCCACGGGTGACTCGATCCAGGTGACGGCGGAGGCCTTCGATGCAGGCGGCTCCCGGATCGAGGACGCCGTATTCATGTGGACGTCGAGCGACACCACGGTCGCCACCGTGGACTCGGACGGATGGGTGCACGCCCTGGAGGAGGGCTCGATTCGGATCACCGCCACGCTGAAGGGTCTGAGCGCATCCGCGGGGCTGACCGTCGCCGGCCCCGACAAGACGGCGCTCCTGTACCTCTTCCGGTCGGCCAACGGCAAGCTGTGGACAAGGAGCCGCAACTGGGGAACGGACGCGCCTCTGGCCGAGTGGCACGGCGTGCACGTCGATGCCCGCGGACGCGTCGATTCGCTGGTCCTCTCCCTGAACAACCTGGCCGGACCCATTCCTCCCGAAATCGGCAAGCTGACCGGGCTGAAGTACCTGCACCTGGAGGCGAACCTGCTCACCGGCGAGATACCCCCCGAGATCGGCGGGCTCGAGAGCCTGCGGTGGCTCGGGTTGTTCGGGAACCACTTGGAAGGACCTCTCCCGGCCGAGATCGCGGACCTGGAACAGCTCAGGATCCTGGACCTGTCATTCAACGGGTTCACAGGCTCGATTCCGGCGGGACTCACCCGGCTCCCCCACCTCTGGTACGTGGGCCTCTTCTTCAACGAACTGACCGGCGAGATTCCCCCGGAAATCGGCGACTTCCCCAGCCTGAGGGTCCTCGACCTCAGCTACAACCGGCTGGCGGGACCGATTCCCCCGGAAATCGGCAATCTGGAGAAACTGGAGAGCCTGCTGCTGTTCGGCATCGACACCAACCCCGAAGAAGGGAATCGGCTTACCGGTGCGATCCCGCCCGAGATCGGCAACCTGGCCAACCTCAGAGTGCTCAACCTGGGCGCGAACCTGCTCGAGGGACCGATCCCGCCGGAACTCGGCAAGCTGGCAAAGCTGGATTCGCTGGGGCTGTACAGCAACCTGCTCACCGACCTCCCTCCCGAACTCGGTGAGCTGGCCGACCTTCAATACCTGTCCCTGTACGGCAATCGTCTCACTGGATCGATACCGGTGGAAATCGGGGAGCTGGCGAATCTGCACACGCTGCTTCTGGGAAGGGGCTTCACCAGCGGCAACAACGCCCTGTCCGGTTCCATTCCCGGTGAACTGGGCGACCTCGCGCGGCTGGAGAAGCTCGACCTGGGCGGCAACAGGCTCACCGGCCCGATCCCGCGCGAATTCGGGCGCCTGAGCAGACTCGAGTTCCTGGAGCTCGGCAGCAACGGCCTGAGCGGCCCGATGCCGGCGGAGCTGGGCAATCTGACCCGCCTGACCCGTCTGGCGGTATGTCCCAACGAATTGTCGGGCCCGATTCCGGGGGAGATCGGGAAGATGCGGGCCCTCTACTACCTGTTTCTATGTTCGAACAGCCTGTCGGGCGATTTGCCGTCCGAGATCGGCAACCTGACCAGCCTGCGCCACATCCATCTCGGGGCCAATCGCCTGACCGGCGAATTGCCCAGGTCCATGTTGTCGCTCAAGCGTCTGCTGGAGTTCCGCTGGCCGAGAAACGACGGGCTCTGCGCTCCCAGGACCGAGGAGTTCGAGGAGTGGCTCGAGAGCATCCCGTCATCTTCGGACATCTATTGCGAATCGGAATCGATGTACGTGAACCGGACGGACAAAGGGGCGGCGAATACGGGCGGATGTCTGGTGACGGTGGCGGCGGCCCGGTCCGCCAGGGGGCGCGGTCTGCGGGACCGCAGGGGTGACATGGAGGGCATCGAGGCCAGGCTGAGGGCCCGCGCGGGGGAGGGGGTGGGGATGGGGCCGCCGGCGACGCTGGTTGTTCCGTGCGAGGCGGACGCCCGGCGCAACCGGTGAATCGGGCCATGTCTCGAGAGGCTCCGTGACAGATTCAGTGACAAATACCATGCCGAATCTGTCCGGCAATCGGGGGGAAAGGCTCGCCCTCGTTCATGCGGAGTGCTACTCTTTCAGCCATCCCCATCATCAAGGACTCTCGATGAACCCTGCATCATTCTCCATGGAGCCCGGCTCATGAAGTGCGTATCCGCCTTCGAAGTCACCCGCTGGGACACCATGCCCTTCGGTGAAGAGGGAGAGGGCCCTCTCCTCTCGGAAGCACATGTCGCCAAGCGTTACAGCGGCGGTCTCGACGGAGAGGGCCGCGTGCGGTTGCTGATGTGCCGGGCCAGCGCCGATGGACCCTTGGAGAACGCCGGATACGTCGCGGCGGAACAGGTCTCGGGCACGCTCGGCGGCCGCGAGGGCACATTCGTGCTCCATCACTGGGGAATTGCCGAACCGGGAGCCCCGCCGCGCACCGGCGGCCACGTCGTGCCGGGTTCGGGGACCGGCAGGTTGGCGGGACTGTCGGGCACCATGGAGATCCACGTGGATGCGGACGGCAGGCATACGCTGATCCTGGAGTATGAGATCGAGCAGGCCACCCCATGACTCCCCCCCGCTCCCACTACCTCCCCCGCACGCGTCGCGGCCGCATCGCCACCATCGCCTTCCTCGCGGCCATGGCCCTGGCCCAGCCCCCCATCGTCCACGGCCTCATGAACCGCACCGAGCCGCTCATCCTCGGCACGCCCTTCCTCTTCGCCTACCTCCTCGGCGTGTACTGCCTCATGATCGCCGTGCTGGTCTGGGCATTGCGGAAGGGAGTGTAGCGCCTTGCCGGCCCGGCGCCTCGCCCCCTGGACGACGCACGGCTCTTGCACGGACTGCTGAAATGCAACCCTGGGTCGTCTCCACCTCGCTGATCTTCATCTACCTGATCGCGACCATCGTGATCGGGATCCTGGCCAACCGGAAGGGCACGTCCAGCATGGAGGACTTCTTCCTCTACGGGCGGCAGGCCGGGATCATCGTCCTCTACCTGACGGTGGTGGCCACCTTCCACTCCGCCTTCGCCTTCCTGGGCTCGGGCGGGTTCTTCTTCACGCACGGGATCGGGTTCTGGATGGCCGGGACCTGGACGGTGCTTGTCGGGGCCATCACCTACACGCTGGGGACGCGGATCTGGGCGCTGGGCAAGAAGTTCGGCTACATCACGCCCGCCGACCTGATCGCGGATTTCTACGAAAGCGAGGCGGTGCGGGTCATCGTGGCGCTGGTGTCGGTGATCTTCACCCTGATCTACATCCAGGTGCAGGCGCAGGGGCTCGGGTACATCCTATCGGTCGCGACCGGCGACCGGATCTCCTTCGAGCTGGCTTCGCTCATCCTGCTCGTGGTGGCGGCGGCGTACCTCATGGTGGGTGGCCTGCGCGCGGTCTACTGGACCGACGTGATCCAGGGGATCTGGATGTACATCGCCGTGTGGGCGGGCAGCCTGCTGCTGACCTACAAGCTCTTCGGCGGACCGATCGAGCTGTGGAAGCGGCTCATGGCGGAGCGGCCCGACCTGCTGAGCCTGCCCGGCCCGGAGGGCTTCTTCACGCCGGGGATGTGGGTCGGCATGACGATCGCGCTCTCCTTCGGGATCATCTTCCAGCCTCACCTGATGATCCGCTACTTCACGGCCGCCTCCGGCCGCACCCTGAAGGTCCTCGGCGCCACCACCCCGATCTACCTCATGACCCTTTTCATCCCGGCGGCGTTCGTGGGGCTCGGCGGCGCTCTCATCCTGCCCGAACTCGCGTCACCCGACCGCGTCTTCCCCGAGCTGCTCTTCCAGTACGCGCCACCTTGGCTGACCGGGCTGATCCTGGCCGGCGCCACCGCCGCGGCCATGTCCACCCTGGACTCGATCCTGCACTCCAACATGACCGTGCTCACGCGGGACGTGTACCAGCGCTACATCGCGAAGGGGCGCAGCCAGGGCCACTACCTGGCCTTCGGGCGCTGCGTGGTGGTCGTGCTGCTCGGGGTGGGCTGGCTGCTGACCGTGGTCAACGTCGATTTCCTGGTCGACCTGGTAGCGCTCTCCGGCGCGGGAGCGCTCCAACTCATGCCGGCGGTGCTGGGTGTCTGCTACCCGGGCCGGCGGCTCAACACGGCGACGGGCGTGGTGGCGGGGATCCTGGCCGGGCTGGTCACCCTCTACCTGACCCGGGTCCAGTGCCCGCAGCCGCTGGGCATCCACGAGGCGCTCTGGTCGCTCGCGGCGAACTTCGCCGTCACGATCATCGTGTCCCGGTTCACGCGGCCGCCCTCCGAGGCCACGGTCGAGCGGATCCACGGCGAGGTGGAGCGGTTCGTGTACGGGCGCTGAGCGGCCCGCAATCGACCCGACGTTCGTCAACGGTCGCGGTAACAAGCGGTTACGGAGGCGTTTCGGCAATCAAGACGGGCCGAAAAAGGTCGGATTCCACAGCATTTCGTATACAAACCTGCACGCACCCTTGCGTGCCGACAATCAGTGTCTCACGTTGCCTCCGTTCACCAGTACCCCGTCCACTCCAAAAAGGAGAACCACCGTGGACATCAAGAAACTCGTGACAGCCACCGTCGTCGCTGGGATCGCCCTGTTGGTGGTCGACTACCTTCTCGACATGGTGCCCTTCATCGGCGGGCACCACCCGCACGGGCACCACGAGCACAACGATTTCTCCCTCTACGGCGTCCTCGGAGCCTTGGGCCATGGCCTCGTGCTCGCTGTGGTGCTGGGATGGAGAGGCGTGGGCGACGCGATGGATGGAGCGAAAGCCGGAGCAACCTACGGGGTGTTGCTCAGCCTGGCCCACAGCGTGGAAATGTGGGGCGGCGATGCCGGCGAGCTCGTCGGTGCGGCCATCGGCAGCGCCGTGGTCGTGGGTATCGCTGGCGCGGCCGTCGCCATGGCCAGTGGGAGATCAGGCGACTAGGCGCCACTCATGGTCACAAGGGGGCTCCCATTGCGGTGAGCTCCCGAGACTGAGACTGACCGCTCTCGGAGCCCGGATCGCCCGCGGGTACCCAAGCCTTCGGGCGGTAGCGGAACACAGATCCGCAACCGGGGCTCCGGGGGCGGTTCTGCGTATGGCCGTCCGTGGATAAAGCCGCCCGAGCACCGAGAGCGGCGAAGGCGCCGGGCTGGCAAGGCGCGACGAGGGTATCTCGCCGAAGTGGTTCGGGCATGGAATGCCCAGGGGGCGGAACTTCCCCGGCTGCTCCTTCGGGATGAGCACCCGTCTCACCGCACCCGGCGCCTTCCATCCTCCATGCATGCCAACGCCGTTACCCCGGCGGAAACCTGCCGGTGCGTCCGTCGCTCTCTTCCCGGCCGGCCGTCGGCCTTCCCCTGTATACGGGAGGGCCGGTTTCCGCATTATGCGTTTCGAGGCCTGCTCGGCGTTCACTCGCGTTCCGGCCTGCATGGTCGCCGAGCCGCCCGAGGCGGCCTACCAGAGTGCTTCAGCCCATGTCGTTACCTCCATGAGCCGCCCTGGCCGCTACCAGCCGGAGCGACGGTTGCCGGGTGGGATTCGCACCCACCAGGAAAGCGCGCCTTTCCACGGCGCACCGTAAAGTTGTCCTTACGTTGTGAGGAGGTGAAGCGAAGCGTCCAGGCCGGATGTATCGCCGGTCGAATGCCGGGGGGTTTTGTCCACGGGGCTGCTAGGCCGTCTTCTTCCCGTCCAGGCGGCCGTCGATGTCGTAGCTGGTGGCCGCCGAAGTGGATGTTTGCCCAACCGAATCGAAGTTGATGTCGATCCGGCCCAGTCGCATGCCCCCCCATCCCGCCTGGTTGACCAGAGTGAAGCCGTCCTGCCCCTGTTCGAAGACATCGGGTTCGTCGAGGAAGGTATGCGTGTGGCCGCCCAGGATGAGGTCGATCTCGGGGACGGCGGCTGCCAGGGCCTGGTCGCTGGGGCGGGCAGGATCGTCGTAGCGGTATCCCAGGTGCGACAGGCAGATGACGAGGGAGCACCCCTGGCCGCGCAACTCCCGGCACGCGGTGCGCGCGGCCGCCACCGGATCGGTGTAGACGACGCCTTCGTGCAGACTGGCGAGCACGAGCTTCTCAAAGGCGATGCCCAGGCCGAAGATCCCCACCCTGACGCCGCCGAACTCGCGAATCGTGTAGGGCTCGACATGCCCCGCCAGCGCCGACCCGCTCACGTCATAGTTGGCCGACACGAACTCGAAGCCGGCTTCGGGCAGCATCGCGACCAGCTCGTCCACGCCGTTGTCGAAGTCGTGGTTGCCCAGCGTGGCCACGTCGTAGCCCATCGCGGTCATGGCCCGGAACTCGAGCTCCCCGCCGAAGAAGTTGAAGTACGGCGTCCCCTGGAAGATGTCCCCGGAATCGAGGAGCAGGACATGCTCGTTGGCCTCGCGCACGCGCCGGATCAGGGTGGCCCGCCGGGCGGCGCCTCCCAAGCCTTCGAAGCGCCCCCCGTCCATGGGGAAAGGGTCCATCCGCGAGTGTGTGTCGTTGGTGTGCAGTGTGACTAGTCTGACGCCGTCTTCGGGGAGGAGGGGGCCGTAGGAGAGGTCCTCTCCGGTGATGCGGGGACGGGGCCCCGTCCCCGCCCACAGCCGTTCGACCCCGGCCGACCCAGCCACTCCCCCCAGGCCGAGCAAGCGCATGAAGTCACGCCGTTTCATCCTTGATTCTCCCTTTCCGCGCTTGCAGCGCTTCGGATGCGTCCGTCCAGAACCGGGGTCACCGCACCCATTTTCCCCAGGTATTCCACAAAGGCCGTCCGGATCAGGATGGCGAGATCCTCGCGCGCCCCGGTCTCCACCTCCCATAACACGCTCCACTCCCCTCCTCCATTGACCAGGTAGTCCACCGTGGCCAGGCGGTAGATGCCCTCCGGGTCGATCGGTTCGCCGCCCACCAGGACCCCGACCGCGTCGTCGCCGTCCAGCTCCATCGTCCAGCCCGCGATCGGTTCCCCGGTCGTGATCGCTATTTCGTCAGCAAGCCGCTCCATCTGCGCGCCGGTAAGCGACAGAACGACGAGGAAATTCTCGAAGGGAAGGAGCTCGTACGCGTGGCGCATGAGGATCGGGCCCGCCGCGAGCGGCACGCGGAGGCCGCCTTCATTGACGAGGGAGGCGTGCACCGTGTCCTCTGAATGGTTGCGCGCGCCGTGAAGCAGCGCCTCGGCCACAAGGTTGTCGAGCGTGCCCTCCGGGTCGGCCTTGGAGAAATCCCCCTCGGCGTGGCCGAGCACGACAGCGAGGCGTTCCTCGAGCTGCTCCCGGTACGGCACGATAATCGCCTCGATGTCGGGCGCGGGCTCGATGCTGTCGCCGACTTGCGTGAAGTCGACGTGGGTTTCCTGGATGGCGAAGGCCGCGGGGACACGTTGTGGCGCGTCGAAACAGGCAGCCAGGATGAGCGCGGCGGCGGGCAGGCCGAGGGTGGCGGTCGCCGGCCGGACCAGGCACATCCTCACGAGTGAACCTGCTGCGCACCCTCCGCAACCGGGATGTTGCCCCAGCGCATGAACAGCGCGGGCACGACCACCATGTTGAGCAGCGTCGAGGTCAGCAGTCCGCCCAGAACCACGACGGCGAGCGGCGCCTGAATCTCCTTCCCCGGCTCTCCGATCCCCATGGCCAGCGGGATCAGGGCCAGCCCCGCGGTCAGGGCGGTCATCAATATCGGACTCAACCGCTCGACCGAGCCGCGCCGGATGGCGTCCGGAAGCGACATTCCGCCCGCGCACAGATCCTGATATCGGCTCACAAGGAGCATGCCGTTCCTCACTGCGATCCCGAAGAGCGTGATGAACCCTACGAGCGTCGCGACATTGACCGTGCCGCCGATGAGGAGCACGGCGATGACGCCCCCTGTCAGGGCCAGCGGCAGGTTCACCATGAGGAAGATGGCCGTGCTGAAGTTGGCGAACGCCCGGAACATGATCATGAAGATCGCGCCGATCGAGAAGAGCGACAGGATGGTGATGCGGCGCGTCGCGCTCTGCCCGCTCTCGAACTGCCCCCCGTATTGCAAATGGTACTCCGGCGGCAGGTCCAGCTCGTCGGCGATGTGCCCCTGCAGTTCGGTCACGGCGCCGATCACGTCCCGCCCGGCCACGTTGGCGCTCACGACGATCTTCCGCGACACGTTTTCCCGAGTGATCATGTTCGGCCCCCGGGCCTGCACGATCGAACCGAGCTGCGAAAGCGGCACGGTCGGGCCGGCGGGGGTCGCCACCAGTGCCCCCCCGATGGCTTCGGCATCGCTCCGGTAACGGTCCGCGTAGCGCACGACCAGGTCGAAGGTCCGCTCTCCCTCGCGCACCATGGAGACGACTTCGCCCTGCATCGCGATGTGGACCGCATCGGCGAGCACCCCGGGGCTCACCCCGTGGCGGGCCATTGCCCGGCGGTTGGCGCGCACCTGCAGCTGGGGCACCTCCGCCTGCTGCTCCATCGATACATCCACCAGGCCGTCGACCTCGTGCGCGATGGCCTCGATATGCCCGGCGAACTCGCGCAATTCGCGGAGATCGGGTCCGAACACGCTGATCGCGATCGCCGCTCGCGTGCCCGACAGCATGTGGTCGATGCGGTGGCCGATCGGCTGCCCCACCGTGATGCTTGTGCCGGCAATCCCCCCAAGCTCCGCGCGCACATCCGCCATCACTTCCGCGAGCTCGAGGCTGCTCAGATCAAGGCGCGCCTCGACATGCGACACGTTGACGCCCTGCGCTTCCTCGTCCAGCGCGGCGCGGCCCGTGCGCCTTGCGGTGGAGACCACGCCCGGCACCCGCAGCAGCCGCCGCTCGACGCGATTGCCGATCTCATTGGATTCGTCCAGCGATGTGCCCGGCACACTGATGATCGCGATCGTCAGCGACCCCTCCTGGAACTCGGGCAGGAACTCCCGTCCCAGTGTGGGAACCAACGCCAGGGTGCCCACAAGGAGCAGCGCCGCCCCGATCAGAACCCGCCCGGAACGTAGCAGCGCCCGGTTCAGCACCCGCTCGTAAAAGAACTCGAGTCCCCGCACCAGCCACGGCTCGCGTCGCCGCCTGATCGACCGGTCGCCGGGCAGGAGCAGGTAGGAGAGCGCCGGAGTGACCGTTACCGCAACGACGAGCGACGACAGAATACTGATGATGTAGGCGTACCCAAGCGGCTTGAGCATGCGGCCCTCGACCCCGGTCAGGAAGAACAGCGGGACGAAGACGATGGTGATGATCAGCGTCGCGTTCAGGATCGGATCCCTGATTTCGCTCGCCGCGCCGCGAATCAGGGGCATGGTCCCCAGACGCTCGCCGGGTGGCCGGCGGAGGTTATCGCGGAGTCGCCGGTGGACGTTCTCGACAAAGATGATCGCGTCGTCGACAAGGGCTCCGATCGCGATGGCCATTCCGCCCAGCGTCATGGTGTTCACCGTGCCCCCCAGGGCACGCATGGTGATGACCGCGAGAGCCAGCGACAGGGGTATGGCCACCACGGAGATCAGCGTGGTGCGCACGTTCCACAGGAAGAGCAGCAGGATGGCGATCACGAAGAACGCGCCGTCGCGGAGCGCCAGGATGACGTTCTCGACGGCAAGCGAGATGAAGTCCGCCTGCCGGAAGATGTCGCGCTCGAAGGTGATCCCCTCCGGGAGTTCGCCTTCGATCAGGTCCAGCTCGGCATCGACCCTTTCCGTGAGATCCAGTGTGTTGGCGCCGGCCTGTTTCTGTACGGACAGGATGACCGCCGACGCGCCGTTCACGGATCCGGTACCGTAGGTGATCTTGGGACCGATGCGGACTTCGGCCACATCGTCGATCAGGACCGGAACTCCCCCTCGGGTGGCCACCACGGTCACCCCGATGTCTTCCACGCTCGACGGGCGCACGATCCCCCGAACCAGGATTTCGCGTCCGCTCGACCAGTAGAGGCCCCCCGCCACGTTCTCGCTCGACCCCTCGATCGCGGCGAGCACGTCTTCGAGTCCCACCTGGTACGCCAGGAGTCGCTGCGGGTCGACCAGCACCTGGTACTCGCGCACCTCGCCGCCCTGCGACACCACCTGCGACACGCCCGGCACCGCCAGCAGCCTGCGCCTCACGATCCAGTCCGCCGTGGTGCGCGCTTCCATCAGACGCGACTCGGGGGCGACAACGCCCACCAGCATGATCTCGCCCATGATGGAGCTGATCGGGGCGAGAACCGGCGCACTCACCCCCTCCGGCAGGTCGAGCGCCTGGGCCTGGAGCCGCGCACCCACGATCTGCCTCGCGAGGTAGATGTCGGTTCCCCATTCGAAATCGGCCCAGACGACGCTGATTCCCTGCGCGGACTTGGAGCGCACCCGGCGCACCCCGAGCGCGCCGTTCAGGGCCGTCTCGATCGGGAAGGTGATCGATGTCTCCACGTCTTCGGGGGCAAGTCCGTGGGCGTCGGTCACCACCGTGACCGTGGGAGCGGTCAGGTCGGGAAAGACATCGACCGGGAAGGTGGCCGCCACCCAGCTTCCACCCACGAAGAGCCCCATGGCGAAGATGAGCGCAAGAAAGGGATTCGTGAGGGAGGTTCCCACGACGAGGTCGAGAAAACCGCGCCGCTCAGGTGCTGGAGGGGTCTTGTCCACGGGCGATCAGTGGGCGTGGTCGTGGGCCGGCGCGACGACCCCCAGTGCTGCGAGGTTCACCTGGTAGGCACCCGCGGTGACCACCTGTTCACCGGAAGCGATTCCCGACCACACTATGGTCCACGATCCGTCGGACGGACCCGTCGCAACCACCCGGCGCTCGAAAGTGTCCCCCGTGAGTTTGACGTAAATCACCGCGAGGTTGTTCTCGTCCTGGATCGCAGAGGCCGGAACGGCGACGCCGTGCACCGGATTGCCGAGAAGGATATGGCCTTCGGCCAGCATCCCGACCTTGAGGGCGCCGCTGGAGTTGGGCACCTGGAAACGGACCGGGAGCGAGCGGCTCGATGGGTCGATCATGTTGCCTATGGACAGGACCCTGCTCGACGTGTAGCTGGTCGTGCCGCCTTCGACGGTGAACCACGCGCCCCGGATCCGGTTCGTTTCCGCCGCGTGGCGCGAGGGAAGCCGCGCGACGAACCAGAGCGTCGACGCGTTCACGATCGTGAAGGCGTGTTCACCGATCTCGACCTGCGCGCCCAGTGCCTTGGCGCGAACCGCAACCACGCCGTTGATGGGGCTCCGGAGGTTGTAAAGATCGGGGTCGGCTTCGGCCTCGCCAACGTTGTCCAGTGTGCCGCCGATGGCTGCGAACGCCGCCACGGCCACATCGAGGTTGCGCCGCGCCTCCAGCACCCGCCGTTCCGGGATGGCGCCGGCGGCGAAGAGCCGGTCCGCCCGGTCCGCTTCGAGTTGGGCCTCCAGGACATCCGCCCGCGTACGCACGTACGAGTTGTCAAGGCTGGTGGGTGCGATCAGTGCCAGTGTCTGCCCGGCAGCCACCCGGTCGCCGGGTCCGATCGCGGGGCCGTCCACCGCGATCCGCCCCGCCACGGGAGACGAAACGTGCACGAGTCCCCCCGGGGGGGCCTCCAATTCGCCGGGTGCGGGGATCGAGGCCGGAATCTCGCGTTCCTCCGCCGCGGAAACGGCAAAGGGGAACGACCACTGTTCCTGCTTGGGCAGAGTGATCAGTCCCGAGGCCGCCTCGTCCTCCGCGTGGCCGTGTCCCGCGTGCGGGTCGGGTTCGTTGTCCGTGGCGTCGTGCGCGTGGTCGTGCCCCGCGTGCGTGTCGGCCGCGTCCCCGGAGTGGTCGTGTCCCGCGTGGGCACCGGACTCGTCATCCGGGTGGTCGTGTCCCGCGTGCGCATCGGCCTCGTCCCCCGAGTGGCCGTGTCCCACGTGTGTGTGGACGTCGTCTTCACTTTCAAACACCTCGAACTCGCCGGCGCCGATCACGTAGTCATGTTCCCCGATGGACACCGCGAATTCGGCGTGCCAGTGTCCCTCCGATGGTATCGTGGGCAACACCATGTACAAGCCCGGGGTCTCCGGCACGGCTTCGATCTCCTGGCGACCTCCGGGAGGCCCGTAAACGACCAGCGTCACCTCCGCATCCGCCACCGGTTGCCAACCCTCCACTCGCGTGAGGAAGATCTCCCAGGGCTCCTCGCTCTCGACACCGGCGATCTGGTGCGGATACTCGACGAAGAGCTCGATGGCGCCGGACATCCTGGTGAACGACCCTCCGCCGCCGTGGGGATCATGGGCCGCGGCAGCCTCAAGGGCGTCCGGCGATTCCCCGCACCCCCACAAGGCGATGCCCGCCGCACCGATCAGCCACGGTATGACTGCTCTCATGTTCATCGTTCATCCTCCGGAGCGCTTCCCGTGGCGCGAAGCAGGTCGTAGTACGAGACCCAGGCTTCGGTCGCGAGGGAAAGTGCGCTCAGCTGGGCTCCCTGAAAGGCAGCCGCCGCGTCCAGGAGTTCCAGAAGGGTCATCTCCTGTTCGGCGTAGGCCGCTGTCGCCGAAGTGAGCAGAGCCTCTCCATCGGTTCGGAGACTCTGCGCCGCGGCCTCGAGCCGTGCCCGGTTGGACGAATAGCGGTCCGAGGCGGCCAGCACGTCATACCGGGCCATCTCCCTCCGAAGTTCGAGACGGTACGCGGCGGCGGAGCTGTGGGCGGCAGCCTCCTCCCTGGTCCCGGATCCCCGGTCGAAGAGCGGCAGTTGGACATCGACCCCAATGCTGGCGCCCCCGAAACCATCATCGTGGTGCCGGTAGCCAAGCCCGAGACTCGGGACGGGCACCCAATAGGTCCGGGCCATGTCCAGACCCGCCCTTGCCGCGTCCAGATCGCTTGCCGCGGCCTCCACGTCCGGACGGCCGTCAAGGGCAGCCATCGCGGCCTCCCGGCTGATCGTGGGCGGCACGCCATCCAACCCCTCCGACGGACCGATCTCCTGCATTCCGGTCCCCGGTTCAATGAGCACTGCGAGATTCCTTCTGGCCGCACGGGTGCGAAGCACCGCTTCCCCCAGCTCCTGTTCGGCCTCCACCCGCGCGAGTCGCAGCCGCCGGGCTTCAAAAGCCGAAATGTCACCCGCCTCGAGGCGGACCTCCGCATCCTCCGCCACCGATTGAATCACCGACGCGGTCCGCCGCACAATCGATTCCGCCTCTTCCGCGAACCAGGCCCGCACATACGCCTCCCGCACCTCGAAGGCCAACTCGATCGAGTCGGCGCGCAGGCGGGCGGACCCGGCGCGGATCGTGTGCGTGGCGGCGCGTGCCCTCGCGGTGGTCCGGCCGGGCCACTCAACCTGCTGGAGGAGCCGGAAGCTCTCTTCCCAGGCCTTTTCCTCATTGTGACTCAGGTCGTCCCGCTCAAAAGAGAATTCCGGATTGAAGTAGGCACGGGACTGTCGGGCCCCTCCCGTCAGCCCGGCGGCCTCGGACCTTGCGATCTTCAGCGCGAGGCTGTTTCCGGCGAAAGCCTCCAGCGCCTCGGCAAGTGAGACGCGGCGGACCGTTTCCTGTCCGACAGCACCCGACGGCGCCAACAGTACGCCGCAAGCGAGCAGAACAGGCGACGACCGTGCTCTCGATTGTCGCATGGATTCTCCGTGGCTATTGTGGTCTCTGGCACTTACCCTACGGCCTCACGCCGCGAACGGACAGGGAGGGTGGCGCCCAGACCCGCGCGCGGGGTGTTGCGGTCCCGATTCGAAGCCGCAAGTCGTTGCCAGGCAGCCGCTCCATCTCCTAGTATATCAGCGACTTCATGAATCCACATCAACCAGCGTGTAACCATGACGCCCACCATCAACGGCTCCACACCCGGGGGCAACCCCGGCCACCACCATTCCGATCACCCCGCCGGCACCCCCGATCCCTCCGCGGCCGGCAGGCAAGGCGTCGTGGCCGCCCTGGTGCTCATCGGCGGTTACACGATCGCCGAGGTCGTGGCCGGCTTCCTGGCCGGCAGCCTGGCCCTGCTAGCCCACGCCGGCCATATGCTCACCGACGCCGTATTCCTCGTGTTGGCACTGGTCACCATGCGTCTGTCGGGCCGTTCCACGGCCGAGCACACCTACGGCTACCACCGTACCGAAGTCATCGCGGCGCTGGTCAACGCGTTGGTGCTCTGGGGCATTTCGGTGTGGGTGCTCATCGAGGCATACCGCCGCCTGTCGACAACCCCGGAAGTCGATGCCCAGATCTTCCTGATCGTCGGTTCGATCGGACTGGTCGTGAACATCGCGGCCGTGTGGACGGTGCACGGCGCGGCCCAGAAGAACACCACCCTCGAAGGCACCTTCCAGCACATGATCACCGACCTGCTGGGGTCCGTGGCCGTCGTCGTCGCGGCCGTTCTGGTGTGGGCGTTCGGCTGGCAGGTGGCCGACCCGGTCACGAGCATGCTGATCGGCGTTCTGATCCTGACGAGCACATGGCGCCTGCTGTCCCGGGTGGTGGACGTGTTGCTCGAAGGCACGCCGGAACACATCGACCTCTACGCGCTCTGTCACAAGCTCGAGGATCTCGAGGGGGTGACCGTGATCCACGATGTCCATTGCTGGACCCTGGCGCCGGGCTACGTCGCCCTGACC
Organism: Longimicrobiales bacterium; assembly: GCA_965204275.1. Lineage (GTDB taxonomy): Bacteria > Gemmatimonadota > Gemmatimonadetes > Longimicrobiales > Gaopeijiaceae > Bin94. The sequence continues at coordinate 1,634,043 of CBDBEC010000001.1, read as the reverse complement.
GCGCACATGCTGGTGGATCCCGCGTACGCGGCCGACGGAGGCTACGAAATCCTCCTGGACCGGGTACGGCATATCGCGTACGACGAGTTCGACATCCAGCACATTACGGTGCAGCTTGAGACGAGCGCGGGCCGTTGTCTCGAAGCGCACCACGTCGACCACCTGCTCGCTACCGCGCGGACACCGATGTAGCCGGAGCGGGAAGAGCCGCCGCCCGGGGAGTGCAACCGGCCGGGCCGGAACCGATCGCGATGTGCTTCAGCGGGGGCAAGGACAGTTGCCTGGCGCTGCGCGCGTTGCAGCGGGACGGGGAGTACCGCGTCAAGACGCTGATCACGACCGTGACCGACGCATACGACCGCGTCAGCATGCACGGGGTGCGGCGTTCGCTGCTGCGGGAGCAGGCCGCGTCGCTCGGGATCGGGCTGGTTGAGGTGGCGGTGCCGCCCAAGTCCTCCAACGAGGTGTACGAGCGTGCGATGGGGCGGGAGTTCGACCGGCAGTACGCCGCGGGCATCCGCCGGGTCGCCTTCGGGGACATCTTCCTGGAGGATCTGCGAGAGTACCGCGAGTGCCGGCTGGCCCAACGCGGGCTCGAAGCGGTCTTCCCCCTCTGGGGACAGCCGACGGATCGGCTGGCGCGCTCGTTCATCGACGACGGGTTCGAGGCGGTGACCGTCTGCGTGAGCCTGTCGATGCTGAGCGCCTCCTTCGCGGGGCGTGAATTCGACAAGGCTTTCCTGGCGGACCTGCCCCGCGATGCCGATCCATGTGGCGAAAACGGCGAATTCCACACCTTCGTGAGCGCCGGACCCATCCTCGCCGGCGCCGTGCCGGTCGCTCGCGGCGAGGTGGTGGAGCGGGACGGTTTCGCCTTCTGCGACCTGGTCGCGGCCGGACCGGGTCGGCCCCCCCACACCTCCTCGAAGACACGAAGGTAGGCGCCAACGTGGTCCCCTTCGCGGCCGGCACCTCCACGGCGGTGTTCGTTCGTTGCGGTTGCCATCCGGCTACCTCCAGGGGGAAGTTGCAGCCTGCCCGGCGGGCCGCCACACAGCCCGGCGACCGTTCTTCACACCGTGAGAGTCACAGAGAATGTCCCTTGCGCATGCCCTTGAGGGCGTCAGAGTGCTCGATCTGTCCCGGCTTCTTCCCGGTCCGTTCCTGACCATGATCCTCGCCGATCTCGGTGCCGACGTGGTGAAGGTGGAGGAACCGCTCCGGGGCGACTACATGCGCGACTTCCCGCCTCGCGGCGACGGCGCGTCCGGCCGCTATCTCTCGGTCAACCGCAACAAGCGCTCGGTCACCGTGAACCTGAAGGACGACGGCGAGCGGGAGCGATTCCTGGGCATGGCGGCGCGCGCCGATGTCGTTGTCGAGAGTTTCCGGCCCGGAGTGGTGGACAGGCTGGGGGTGGGATGGGCCACGCTGAGCGATCGCAACGAACGCATCATCCTGTGCTCGATCTCGGGGTACGGGCAAACCGGTCCGTACCGCGACCGGGCCGGCCACGACATCAACTACCTGGCACTGGCCGGGGTGCTGGGAATGAGCGGCCAGGATCCGGCCGGCCCCCCCGCGCTTGCGGGCGTGCAGATCGCGGATCTGGGCGGGGGCGCCATGTGGGGCGCGATCGCCGTTCTCACAGCCCTGATCGATCGCGACCGAACCGGCCGGGGCGCGCATCTCGACATCTCGATGACCGAGGGAGCGCTCGCCATGCTGGCCGGCGAGTTCGGGATCGTCCACGCCGAGCCTTCGCCGCCGACACGGGGGACGGGGCTGCTGAACGGTGGGGCGGCACGTTACGGCGTCTACGAGACGAGGGACGGCAAGTACCTGAGCGTGGGGGCGCTCGAGCCACGGTTTCTGAATCGGCTGGCCGGGGCGGCCGGTGTGGAGCTGAGGCCGGGGCCGGAGGGTGACGCCGAACTTCGCAGCCGGTTGACCCGGGTCATCGCGACGAGGACGCGGGACGAGTGGGCGCGCGTGTTGGCCGGGCATGACTGCTGCTGCGAACCGGTCCTGGAACTGGACGAGGTGCCCGAGCACGCACTGCACCGTGAACGGGGGGTCTTCTTCGAGGCGGCGGACGCGCCGGGGACGCTGCAGGTGCGCACACCGCTGGGAATGCCGGCGGGGCGGCGGCGGGCTCCGAAGCTGGGGGAGCACAACGAGGAGGTGTTTCGGGAGTACGGAGTGTAGCAGCCGAAACCTCCGAAACGACGCTCCCGTTACGAAGGGCGCATCGAGCAGTCACATGGGCCAGAGAGGTGTGGGTTGGCGGCGTAGCAGACATCGTGGAAAATCCCTGCCGGCACTCGAGCTCGGTTCCCCACGGACCCGCGAGCGACCCTTGACCCGGCGCGTCTTCGTCGGCCTCAGCCTGGGGGGCGTCGCGGTGGCGACCTGGCTTGTGCTCACGCGGAGCGGCCCCGCACCCGAAGCCCTACTGGCCCTCGCCCCCGCCAACCACGCCGCCGCATTCGCCACGACCGTGGTGGATACGGTACTGCGCGCGGCTCGGCTGGTGGTCCTTGGCACGGTGATGGGCATCCTGATCCCCCTTTCGGCTTCCATCCGGGCGCACCTCGCGGCGGACGGTGCGGCCGCGGTCGCCCCAGTCCGTTTCGGCTCCGATGCCGCAAAGGCCCTCGTTCTGCGGCGGCATCACATACGCGGCGGGCACATCGGCGCCCTGATGGTCGGCGAAGCCGTCTGCGAGGCGACCATGCTGCTCTTCTGCGCCGCCGTCCTGGTCCTTTCCCCGGACGTTCCCCTCCTCGCCACGACCGGGCCGTTGGCCTGGTCCCTCGGCAACCTGGCGCTGGTGGCCTTCGCCGTCCGCCTTGCGCCGTCCCAAGACGCGCGCGCGCCGCGGATTCTCACGCTACTGCGGATATCCGAACAGCGATGGGGCCGCATCAAGAAAATTGCCGCCGACTTTCGCGAGGCCGCCGGGAGGTTGCGCCGCATGGGCCGCATACACCTTGCGCTGCTGGCGCTGACGACACTGGGGCACATAGCGGCGCGGCTTCTCACGCTTCCCGCGCTGGTCGGCCCCGGCGTCGCCCTAGCCAACCCGGAACCCCTCTTCGGGTGGCCCTTCTTCCTCCTCTACGGTGGCCGCCTGATTCCCGCCCCGGGCGGCGCCGGGCTTATCGAAACCGGGTTCGCGGCCACCGTCGCCGGCCATGTTCCGGACGCCCAGTTGGGTTCACTCGCCTTCTGGTGGCGATTCTACACCTTCCACCTGGTGGCGATTGCGGGGTGGCTGACGTTCGTCGCCGCTTCGGGGCGGCGCAAGCGGGGCGGGGTCGATGGCGGTAGCATGGGCGATGGCCGTACAACCCGGTGACAGGGTATCAATGTCAACGGAAGGGGCCCCCCGGGGGACCATGATGAGGCCCTTGGTCCCACTCGAGACACCAGGATTTCATGACCCGCAGCGCCGCACTCGTCATCGTCTTCAATGCGGCGGCCCTCTCTTCCGCCAGCGCCCAGACCCCCTCCCCCCCGGACACCACCCTCACGCACCGGGGCGGCTACACGCCCCCGACCGTGACCGCGGTGCGCGCCGACATCGCCCCCGCCCTCGACGGCCGCCTGGACGACGCGGTCTGGCAGATCGCGATACCCGCCACCGGGTTCCGCCGCGACCGGCCCGGTGACGGCAATCCGGCCAGCGAACGCACCGAGGTGCGGGTCGCGTACACCGGCGACGCCCTGTACATCGGGGCCCGCATGTACACCCGCGATCCGGGCCAGGTCTCGCGGCTGCGCGGACGGCGCGATTCCTTCATGCAGTCGAACGACCAGTTCCAGGTGCAGATCGACTCCTACCACGATCACCGCACCGCTTTCGTATTCGGCGTCACGCCCGCGGGGGGCCGCAACGACCTGGTGGCCCCCAATGACGGCTACCGGGGGATCGACGCCGGGTGGGACCCCGTGTGGGACGCGGCCACCAGGGTCGACTCGCTCGGGTGGGTGGCCGAGATGCGGATCCCCTTCTCCCAGCTGCGGTTCGGCGACGATGAGATACAGGTGTGGGGGATCAACTTCCGCCGCGACATATTCCACCTGGGCGAGGGCGTCACCTGGAGCTGGCGGCCGCCCACCGAGCCGGGCTGGACCTCGCAGTTCGGCCACCTGCTCGGACTCGCGGGAATCCGCCGGCCCGGGCGGCTGGAGATCATGCCCTACGGGGTCACCCACGCGGTCTACGACCAGCGTGCCGACCCCGCGAGCCCCTTCGACGACGGGTCGGTGACCGGCGGCACGGTGGGCGTCGACCTGAAGTACGGGCTCACCGGCGGGCTCACCCTCGACGCGACCTTCAACCCGGACTTCGGCCAGGTCGAGGCCGACCCGGCGGTTGTCAACCTGTCGGCGTTCGAGACCCGCTTCGAGGAGCGCCGCCCGTTCTTCGTCGAGGGTTCCGGCCTCTTCGGCTTCGGCGGGCTCGAAGGGCTCGACTTCTTCTATTCGCGGCGGGTGGGACAGCGGCCCGCGCTCTCGGCGTACGGGAAGGGAACGTTTGTGGACCAGCCGCGCGCCTCCACGATCCTCGGCGCCGCCAAGATCACGGGGCGGACCGAGTCCGACCTGGTGGTCGCCTTCATGAACGCGACCACCCAGCGCGAGAAGGCCCGGTTCAGCGACGGCGTGGACATGCCGGTCGGAGAGACTCCCGTCGACCCCCTCACCAACACGACCGCGCTCCGGATCCGCAAGGACATGCGGCACGGGGGCAGCTTCATCGGCGTGGTCGCCACCGGGGTCGTGCGCGACCTCGACGACGAGGTGTTCAGCGGCCTGCGGGACCGCGCCTTCGCCGGCGGCGTGGACTTCCTGCACAGGTTCGGGAACCGCACCCACTCCGTCCAGGGGTGGTTCGGTGGCAGCTACGTGCAGGGGAACGCGCCGGCCATGCTGCGGGCCCAGGCGTCGCCGGTGCGCTACTACCAGCGTCCCGACCAGAGCTACGTGGAGATCGACCCCGAACTCACCTCGATGACCGGGTACGCGGGAGAACTCGCGCTGAGCAGGATCGCGGGCGAGTGGACCTGGGGCGTGGAGGGAAGCCTCGTCTCACCGGGGTTCGAGATGAACGACGCGGGGTTCCAGACCGTCGCCGACCTGGTCGCGTTCTCGGGCGGAGGGGGGCGGCGCTGGGTGCGGCCCGGAAGGATCTTCCGCAACGCGAACGTGAATATCCACTTCGCCGAACGGCGCAACTTCGGCAACCAGGTCCTGCACCGCGGCCTGCACCTGAACTCGCGCGGTCAGACCAACGGCTTCCGCAGCTTTCGCCTTCGCGCGAACTACGGCTTCCGCAGCCGGAACACCCGCGCAACCCGGGGCGGCCCCGCCATCGTGAATCCGGCCGGCTGGGACGGCAACCTGTGGTGGAGCGGCGACGGCCGCAGTGCCGTATCCGGCGGACTCTACGTCTCGTACGGCGGGGACGAAGAGGGTTCGTACCTGGGTGCGATAGCGCCCAGCATCCGGGGACGCACCGGGGGATCGTTCATGGATGCGGGAACTGCGGGACCTGTTCGACGATCCCATGAAGAACGTGCTGCTGGTGAAGGCGAGCTACTGGCTCAACTTCTGAACGGGCGAGGAGGGGTGCTATGGGGTACGGCGGCCCCGTCAGGAGTCCAGCGCCCCCGACTTGATGGTGGTAACGTGCAGGTTGAGCCTGTGGTTGACCCGCAGGCCGAAGACCCCGTCGGTCGAGAGGTCCCCGCGCGGCCCGGACCAGACCTGTTCACCGTTGACGAAGAACCGCAGTTCATCGCCCCGGGCCTCGAGTGCGAGCACGTTCTTGGCCGTGGTCCGGTCTTCCGGTTTTGTGGCGAAGGACATGATGGCCGCATGGGGCGTCCAGTTCCGCACCACCGCCGTGCCCGTGCCGGAGCGCGTCTTGACCAGGAACTCCCCGCCCTCGCGCAGGAGGAAGTAGGTGTAGCGCTGGTCGGGCCCCTGCAGGTCCGCACCACCCACGAAGAAGCCGAATGCCTCCCTGCGTCCCTCGGGGTCGAACAGGTAGGTCTCGGACTCGATCCGGAAATCGCCGGCGGCAACCGAATCGGGGTGGTAGGCGATCATCGCCGGACCGGTGGTGATGTGGAGGCCGGGGGGCATGGAGACCAGGTAGAGATCGTCCATGCTGGAGCCCTCCCGGTCGAAGCGGACCTCCCAGCCTTCGGGGAATTCGAGGTCGGGGGGATTCTCCTGGGCGGTGGCGGGAGGGGTGGCGACGGCGGTGGCGGCCAAGGCCGTGGCCGCCGCGAACGCGAGGGCGAGGGATGGGGTGGGCTTGAGGGTCGGTCCGGGCATGGTGATTCCTGACGGGGTGGGGGGACGGGTACACGCCCAGTGTGGTGGCCAATGCCGTGCAGGACAACCCCTCCAGTGGACAGCACATCGCCTCCCGCCCGCGTTCGGGAAGCGGCTCGACGGGGGCGAACTGATCCCGTCGGAGGCAACGGGTTGCCAATCGCTTCACGCTCAAGGTGTACCGCTGAGGGCCGACCTATACTGGTCCGCGCGATCTACCCTGAAAACCGGGTAGCTGTCTCCCGGCCCCGTTCCGCTTCGATTCCGTCGAACATCTCGGGGTCCGGATCCATCTCGACCGTCTCGCCATCCACCACGACCACGACCTTGGTGCCGGTCTCCCGCGCGATCTCGTGAGCACGCCTGGCCGCACGGAGAAGGGCGGCGGTGATGCCGGCGGGATCCAGTCCGCGGTCATCCGGCGTCCGCCTGTTCATGGGCATCTCAGGTCCTTGTTCCTCGGTCGACGAGGATCGGGGCGGGACCGCTGTTGTCGTACCAGAACCACTCATCCACCTCGTGGCGGTAGACGTTCCTGAAGTTACTCCACCCAGCGGCGAAGCGCCGCCGCACAACGTCCCGCGGAACGTCGTGTCCGCCCTGGCGAACCCGGTGTCTCACCCGGTCGATCGCCTCCCGGGGCGACGAGAGGGACAGGAACACCAGCGTGACATGATATCCCGCGGCTCGCCAACTTCGGATTCTCCGGACGTAGCCGCGACCGGACAGCGTGGTCTCGAAGGCAAAGCTCCTGCCAGCGCGAGCATGTCGGCGGATTTCGGAGAGCATGACCCGGCCCGATCGGACGGCCGCGACATCTCGATGAGGACGCGCTGCTTCGACGGTGCTGGCTGTGGATTGATTCGTACCACGCATGCAGCATAGTCGCGGGGTCGCCGGGTCATTGCGTGGGCCAAGTCACGAACCAGATAGCGTGGGGCCCACCCGATCATGTGGTAGTCCGTCGTCTGGATCTGAACCGCCAACCGGGTGCTTGGGTTGGTCAACTCCAAGGTGTCGTAGAGCCGCTCCGCTGGAGTCAGGGCCTGCAGGCGCTTCTGTGCGCCCCGGTTGACATGCCGCCATCCGTGCAGGAAGAACCGGCACTTGAACGATCCGTCAGGTCCCTTGGTCACTCTCGTCTTCACCCGGCCTCCGATACCAGAACTTCTCTTTCGTCCCCATGTCCTCCTGTTCGAGGACCCATTCCGGGCGGACCTGGACGATCGGATAGCTATCTGCCATGACCACTTTGAATCGACAGTCTCTCGCTCCTCGCCAGTATCCCGCGGCTGGTGAGCCGCAGCACGGGAGGGGAACGATGCCCCCACCCGCTCGCCCCGTCAACCGCGGAATCGTGATGGAATCGGGCTCCCGCCGAGGGTGGAGTCCCCCCGTCCCCGCCTCCACCTTGCGGCTCCCGCGCCCGCACGGTCCATTTCCACGCCAGCCGACCGCCGACCGCTACCCACCCATGCTCCGACCCCCGCAACCAAGTCCGCGCACATGCTTCGCACCACGATTCGACTCGTGCTCAATCACGCCGTCACGGCTCCCGTTTCCGCGCTCGTCACCGCCGCTCTCGCCCTGAGCATCCCCACCCCCGCCACCGCCCAACCCCCACCGCCCCAGCCCCGCGACCCCACGCTCATCGCCGAGGCCGCACGGGGCCTCCCCCTCCGTGGCATCGGCCCGGCGCTGATGGGCGGCCGCATCGCCGACATCGCCGTGCATCCCGGCGACCCCGCCACCTGGTACGTAGCGGTCGGATCGGGCGGCGTCTGGAAGACCACGAACGCGGGCACCTCGTGGACGCCCGTCTTCGACGACCAGCCCTCCTACTCGATCGGCGACATCGCCATCGACCCGTCCGATCCGGACATTGTCTGGGCCGGCACCGGCGAAAACGTGAGCGGGCGGCACGTGGCCTGGGGTGACGGCGTCTACCGGAGCCGCGACGGCGGCCGCACCTGGCGGCACATGGGCCTCGCGGCCTCGGACCACATCGGCAGGATCCTGGTCGATCCGCGCGACGGGAACACGGTGTTCGTCGCGGCGGAGGGCCCGCTCTGGTCGCCGGGCGGCGAGCGCGGCCTGTACCGCACCGACGACGGCGGCACCACCTGGCAGGCCGTGCTGACCGTCGACGAAGACACCGGCGTCACCGATGTGGAATTCGACCCCGACGACCCCGACATCATGTACGCGGCAACCTACGGGCGCCGCCGCACGGTCTGGTCGCTGCTGGCCGGCGGTCCCGGCTCCGGCATCCACAAGTCCACCGACGGCGGCCGCACATGGCGGCGCGTGACCACGGGGCTGCCGGGTGGCGACATGGGCAAGATCGGCATCGACGTGTCGCCCGCCGACCGCAACGTGGTCTACGCCACCATCGAGGCAGGCCCCGGCGAGCGCGGCTTCTACCGCTCCACCGACCGGGGGGAGAGCTGGGAGCACCGGAACTCCTACATCTCGGGCGGCACCGGTCCCCACTACTACCAGGAGATCGAGGCCTCGCCCCACGACCCCGGCCTGGTCTACCAGATGGACGTATTCGTGCACGTCACGCGCGACGGCGGGGCCACCTTCACCGAACTCGGGACCGGCCGCGAGGCGCACAGCGACAACCACGCCTTCTGGATCGACCCCGCCAACGGCAGGCACATCCTGGCCGGGACCGACGCGGGCCTCTACGAGACCTTCGACGAGGGCATGACGTGGCGCCACTTCCCCAACCTGCCGGTCTCCCAGTTCTACAAACTGGCCCTTGACAATACCGAACCATTCTATAATGTTATGGGTGGCGCGCAGGATCTGGGCACCCTCCTCGGCCCTTCCCGCACCCTGAACATGGACGGCGTGCGCAACCAGGACTGGTCCGTACCCTTGGGCGCCGACGGCCACGCCTGCGCCTTCGACCCCTTCGACCCGAACATCGCCTACCTGCAGTCCCAGCGCGGCAACCTGCAGCGGCTGGAGCTGAGCAGCCGCGAGCTGATCAACATCCGCCCCCTGCCCCCGCCCGGCGACCCGCCCGAGCGCTGGAACTGGGACACCCCGCTGGTCGTGAGCGTCCATTCGCCCGGCACCATCTACCACGCCTCGCAGCGGCTCTGGCGCAGCGACGACCGCGGCGATTCGTGGCGCGCGGTGAGCGGCGACCTGACCCGGGGCGACAACCGCTACGAGCTGCCGGTGGCGGGGCGCGTGCGGAGCGTCGACGCGCTCTGGGGGAACACGGCCATGTCGTGGTACTCGACCATTTCCGCGATCTCGGAATCGCCCGTCAGGGAGGGCGCGCTCTACGTGGGCACCGACGACGGACTGGTCCAGGTGAGCGAGGACGGCGGCGAGAACTGGCGCCTCGCCGACCCGCTCCCCGGCGTCCCCGAGCGCGCGTACATCAACGACGTCAAGGCCTCGCAGCACGACCGCGCGACGGTCTTCGTGGCGGCCGACAACCACAAGGAGGGCGACTACACCCCCTACCTCCTGGAGAGCACCGACGCCGGCCGCACCTGGCGCTCGATCGCGGGCGACCTGGCCGGCGGGATCATCATCTGGTCGGTCGAGCAGGACCACGAGCGTCCCGATCTGCTATTCCTCGGCACCGAGCACGGCATCCATTTCACGCCGAACCGGGGCGCCAACTGGATCCTGCTGGACGCGGGCGCGCCCACGATCTCGTTCCGCGACCTGGAGATTCAGCGCCGCGACGATGATCTGGTGGGAGCGAGTTTCGGCCGTGGCTTCTACGTCCTCGACGACTATTCTCCCCTGCGGGATATGGCCGGCGGTGCGCTTGCGGCGGGAGCCGTTCTGTTCCCCGTGCGGGACGCCTGGTGGTACGTCCCCAACGCCCCCATGCAGGCCCCCGGCCAGCCGACCCTCGGCACGACAGCGTTCACGGCGCCCAACCCGGACTTCGGCGCGACCTTCACCTACTGGCTCGCCGACCCGCCGGCGACGATGCGCGAGGAGCGCCGCGAGGCGGAGAAGGCGGCCGCCGGGCGCGGCGAGGACATCGCGTTCCCCGGCTACGACCGCCTCGCGGCCGAGGCGCTCGAGCGCGGCCCGCGCGTCGCAATGCTGGTACGGGACGCCGACGGGGAGCCCGTCCGGCGCGTCATGGGCCCCGCGACCCGAGGCCTCCACCGCGTCACGTGGGACCTGCGCCGCCCCGCCCCCGACCCCGTGGACCTCACGCCGCCGGGGTTCCTACCCCCGTGGGCGGGCCCCCCACGCGGCCCGCTGGCGCCGCCGGGACGCTACACCGTCGAGATGGCGCTGGTCACGGAGGCGGGCATCGAGCCCCTCGGCACGCCCCGCTCCTTCACCGTAAAGCCCGTGCTCAACAGCCCCCCGGGCACCGATCACATCGCCGCGATGGCCTTCGCGGAGGAGACGGCCGAACTGCAGCGCCGCGCGCGGGGCGCCGCCGCCGAGATCGGGCGGGCGCGGGACCGGCTGCGGCACATGCGCGCTGCGCTGGATGAAACCCCGAAGGCTGGCGAGGAACTCTACGGGCGCCTGGAGGCGATCGAAGCGCGGCTGGCGGGGATCGCCGCCGACCTGCAGGGCGACCCGGCGCCGGGCCGGCTCAGCCAGCCGAGCGTGCCGTCCATCATGGGGCGCATCGGGCAGGTGGCGGGGGGGCACTGGGGTACGCGCCAGGAGCCCACCGGGACGCAGCGTGCGAGTCTCGCGATCGCTCGGGAAGGGTTCGACGAGGTGGTGGCCGCGCTGAGGTCGCTGCTGCGGGACGATCTCGCCGTGCTCGAGCGGGACATGGAGGCCGCGGGGGCGCCGTGGACGCCGGGGCGGGGGGTGGGGTGAGCACACCGAACGAACCCTCAAGGCGCCTTTCGGAATTCCTGGAGACCTGCCGGGCCCTTGCCCCGGTCGAACGGCTCGCGGCCGTCGCCTTCGGAGTCGTGTTCCCGCACTCCCTTACACGAGCGCAGATGGGGCGGGTGCTGGGGCGGGCCGGGTTCAAGCAGGGACGCCGGCCGATCGGCTATGAGACCTACAAGGCTTCCTGCACCGCTCCCCTGGAGGCCGGCATCCTGCTCGAGACCGGGAGCCGCGGAAGGCTGGTGTGCGCCGGCTGGTGGGCGCCGTGGCTGACGTCGGAGGCCTTTCGGCAAGGCAGGATGGACAGGATCGTAAAGGCGTTTCACGATCTCCACGGGCGCCACTGGAGCCTCGGCACCGCCGACGCCGAGATGACTCTGCGAATCCACACGGTGGCGGGCCGGTTCGACCAGCTCGGCCGGGACCCGGAGGACATCGAACCGATCGAGTGGGCGTGGCTGACGAGTCCCGGAGTGACGGATCTGCTCGGCAAGCTGCCGCGCCGGTTCGTCGACGCGGCGTTCACCGGCTGTGTCGCCGAGATTGGGCGGACGGCCGCGCCGCCCCAGCCGATTCTGGAAGCGTATGCCGCCAGCGAGGCCGACCGGGGCGTTGTCGCGGTCGAAGTGGCGTTGCTCGAGGTCATGCGGGGTGCCTTCGACGACGCCCTGGCGGTGTTCGCCGAGCTGCCGGAGGACAAACGGGAGAGCAAGCCCGCGCGAACCGGACTTGCGTCCATCCGCGCTCTGGTGGCCATGTTGCGCGGCGATGACGCGGAGGCCGTCAGGAGGATCGACGAAGCCATCGCGTGCGAGAAGGCCGGCACGCGCAAACGGAATGTCTTTCCCGCGTGCGCCGCGTTCACTCTATCGCTGCTTGCCCTGGTCCGCGACCATACGCCGGCGCACGCGGCCAAGCTGGAGCATCTGCTCCGCGTCTCCCGCAAGCTGGATGCCGAACCCGCGTTCGTCGGCGTGATCGACCTGGCCGACCACATTCGGAGCGGTGGGGAGTTGTCGTCGCACCGCCCCTTCGGTGGCGCGGACTTCAGCATCCTGATCGACGGTCTGCTCTCGTGCTGGTTGCAGGATTTCCCGGACGAGGCGGGCGACAGACGTTTTGCTACCCTGCTGTACTTCGGCGCAGCCGCGGTCCGGAACGGATACCGGTGGCTGGCGGCCGAGTGTTTCGAGGTCTGCACGCGGTGGTGGCGGAACGACGGACGCGAGGACATCGAAATCCAGAAGATGATTGCGCAGCTTGTCGGCGACGAGTCCGCAAACCCGAAGAACCTGGCCGCCGCGATGCACGAGGAACTGGGCACCCGGACCCTGGCTTCCCTGATCAGGCCCGTGGCGGAGTGGGAGCACGCTCTCAGGCACATCGAACAGATCGCCCACGAGTCCAAGGGAAGGGCCGGCAAGCGCAAGGGTGCCCAGGTCGCTCCAAAGCGCCGCCTGGCGTGGGTCGTGGAGCTCGACGGCTACGGACGTCTCGCACCCAGGCCCAGGGAGCAGCGCGGGTTCAAGAACGGCAGGTGGAGCAAGGGACGGGTCGTTTCGCTGAAGAGGCTGCGGGAGCAGGCGGGAACGATGGACTTCCTCACCGACCGGGACCGCGCGGCGGCGGGACGCATCGTCCAGAACACCGATCGCTGGAACAACCTCCCCGCCTACTACCTTCCCGCGGCGGGGCTCTTCGAACTGGCCGGCCATCCGTACTTCTTCAACGAAGCGGGCGACTCGGTCGAGGTGGTGCGCCATGACCCCGAACTCCTGGTTCAGGAACGGGACGGAGCACTCCTGGTCCACGTCGAGCCGCACGCCGACCTCGCCGGCCGGAGCTTGTTCGATGCCCGGCTGGCGAGCAAGACGCGCATCGAAGTGACCCGTTTCTCCAAGGAGCACAGGGATCTCTGCGACGCCATCCCGGTGCACGGCATTCGGCTGCCGGCAGAAGCCAGGGAACGCCTCGTCGGGGCGGTATCCACGCTTGCGGAGGAGATCAGGGTGCAGGGACTGATCGGCGGCGCATCGGATGCCGCAACTCAGATCGATGCCGATCCCCGGCCCTGGGTGCGTCTGGAGCCGCGCGGCCCGGGGCTGGTTGCGACCCTGGTGGTGGAACCCGTGCCGGGCACGGGCACCTACTTCCAGCCGGGTGCGGGCGGCACCACGACATTCGCGACCGTCGACGGCGGAGCCGTGCAGGCGCGGCGCGATCTCGCGGCCGAAACCGGGGCCGTGCGGGAGCTGATCCGGGCCTGTCCCATCCTCGCGGCCACCGGACCGGACCTGTCGCTGACCATCCCCGATCCGGGCGACTGCCTCGAGCTGGTCGACCAGCTCGACGTCGCCGGCGCCCGCTGCCTGTGGCCGGGGGGCCGGCCCTTCAGAGTCCTGTCCCGAATGGACACGAACGCGCTCAGGCTGGAGGTCAGGTCCGCCGCCGACTGGTTCAGCGCCTCGGGCTCGCTCGAAGTGGACGAGAACCGCGTGCTCGACCTCCGCGAACTCTTCGAGTTGATCGACCGGAACCCGTCCTCACGGTTCGTACCGCTGGGAGAGGGCGCCTTCGTCTCTCTCACGGCATCGTTCCGGCGCCAGCTGGACGACCTGCGCAGCCTGTCGGTCCCCAGCGGGAAGAAGCGCCTTCGCATCCACGGCCTGTCCGCGCTGTCTCTGCAGGAGTTCTTCGAGGGCACGCGGCTGGACGCCGACGAAGGATGGTCCGATCTGCGCCGCAGGTTCCGCGACGCCGGCTCTTTCGAGCCCCACCTTCCCGGGACGCTGCAGGCCGAACTGCGGCCCTACCAGGAGGACGGCTTTCGCTGGCTGGCGCGCCTCGGCCGCTGGGGCGCCGGTGCGTGCCTCGCCGATGACATGGGGCTGGGCAAGACCGTGCAGACTCTTGCGCTGCTGCTGGATCGCGCCGCGAACGGTCCGGCGCTCGTGGTGGCCCCGACATCGGTGGTGCACAACTGGCTCGACGAGGCGCGCCGTTTCGCGCCGACCCTGAACGTCCGGGCCTACACCGGACCGGCGGCCTCGCGCGCGCCGCGCCTCGAGGGCCTCGGGCCGTTCGACGTGGTGGTCACCACATACGGCCTCCTGCACATCGACACCGAGGCGCTGACCGCCATCGGCTGGGATACCGCCGTTCTGGACGAGGCCCAGGCCATCAGGAATCCGGCCACCCGGCGCGCGCGCGCGGCCCGCAAGCTCCGGGCCGCCTTCCGTGTCGTCACCACCGGCACCCCGATCCAGAACAACCTGGTCGACCTCTATTCGCTCTTCGCCTTTCTCAACCCGGGAATGCTGGGCTCCCGAAAGCACTTCCGCGAGAACTTCGCCCTGCCCGTCGGACGCGACGGGGATCCGGCCGCGCGGACGCGACTTCGCCGGCTCATCGCGCCCTTCGTGCTGCGGCGCGTGAAGGCCGACGTGCTGGACGACCTGCCTCCCCGCACCGAGGTCACGCTCCACGTCGAGATGTCGGCGGAGGAGGAGGCGCTGTACGAGGCGTTGCGACAACGCGCGATGGAGGATCTCGAGGCCCTGGCCCGGGAGCGCGGCGGCCCGGGGAGCGACGGCAGGGAGCGGGGCAAGCGGCGCCTTCAGGTGCTGGCCCACCTGACCAGACTGCGGCTGGCGTGCTGCAACCCCCGCCTGGTGCATCCGGACGGACCGCCCAGCTCCAAGATGCGGACCTTTGCGACCACGCTGGAAGAGCTGCGCCAGGGACGGCACAAGGTCCTCGTCTTCTCCCAGTTCGTGCGCCACCTCAAGCTGATCGAGGAACACCTGGCCGAGGCGGGCATCCCGTACCAGTACCTCGACGGCTCGACCCCGGCGAAGCTCCGCACCGAGCGGATCGCCGCGTTCCAGGCGGGGAAGGGCGACGCGTTCCTGATCTCGCTGAAGGCCGGCGGCGTGGGTCTCAACCTGACCGCGGCCGACTACGTGATCCACATGGACCCGTGGTGGAATCCCGCGGCGGAGGACCAGGCCTCCGACCGCGCCCACCGGATCGGCCAGACGCGCCCGGTCACCATCTACCGGCTGGTCACGAAGGGCACGATCGAGGAACAGATCGTCGAGCTGCACCGCAGCAAGAGGGAGCTGGCGGACCGGTTGCTCGAAGGGGCGGATGCGCCGGCGCGGCTGAGCACCGAGGAGCTGCTGGGGTTGCTGCGGGGGTGAGGGGGAAGGGGGCGGATTCCCGGGACGCGGCGGCGAGACGACCCGGGCTCCGGCCGGGCCAAGTCTACCGGCGGCGCGGCGCCTCGGCGGGAGGCGAGCACGCCACTTCGCCCCCGTAGCCGGTTGACCGGATCAGTCACCTGAATTACCAGTTCCCAGTGAAGTGAATTGACAGTTCACCAACATATGGAAGGTCTGACGTGAAGATCCCCGTAACACACCCGACATCACGCTCCTGCTCGGTCACCTGGACCAGTCCGTCGAGGGTCCCAACATGGATCACGCCCCCGGTGGCGGTATCCTCGGTCGTGCGGGAGAGCAAGTGAAGTGACGTGACATCGCGCAGAGCTACACCAGACCTCTCGAGGTTCAATTCGGAGATCAATCTACCCTACGAGCTCCGCCTGAAGGACTTCGAGCTCGCCATGCAGGACGTGTACGACTTCTTCTTCGACGTAAACAGTTCCCTCTCGAAGAAAGGGTTGCCCCGGTTCGACGACATGCTCCGCCCGGCCGCCATGTCCGGAATCATCTCCGATATGCTGACGGGGTGTCTGGCCCGCCATTCCCGAACCCTGGTGGAGAACCGGTTTCACAACGGACATCCCGATCTCATCGTTCGCGGCAGATACCCGAACGACTCCGTTCAGTCGGGAGAGCATGGCGTCGAGGTGAAGAGCACGCGCAAGAAGGGGGGTGCAGTCGACACGCACGGTGCGCGCGAGCAGTGGATGTGCGTCTTCGTCTACCAGGTGGACAACAAGACGGAACCTGCAGCGGCGCGTTCGCCGATGGAATTCCGGGAGGTGTACCTGGCGCACGTACGCGAAGCGGACTTTCGCAAGAACCCGCGCGGGGAACTGGGCACCCGCACCGCAACCCTACACCGCGAAGGTGTCAAGCGTCTTCGCAGCAGCTGGGTCTACCTGGTCTGAACCTTCAGCTGCGACAGTGCCTCGATTGCCGACCTGGCCACTTCAACGTAGTGGGGATCGATCTCCACGCCGATGCTCTCATAGCCGACGGCTTCAGCCGCCGCCAAGGTGGATCCCGACCCCGCGAACGGATCCAGGACGATCCCGTTCCCCAGAGGAAGCGAGGCCCTCACGACTTGCCGCAGGAACGCCTGCGGTTTCAGTGACGGATGCGGAGCGAGGGCGCGCTCGCTGGCCCGCGTGGGATGCGAGCGGATGACATCACCGAAGGGCCGGTCGCTTGACGGACGGCGCAACCCCCCGGTCCCCCAACGCCGCAGATTGTCCTGCACCCGGCCCTCGATCGGCTTGCGAACCAGTACCCACGGCTCCCACATCGAGCGCGGAAGGACGGAGACGCCCTCGAATTCCTCATGGGCGTTCTTGGGACGGTCCCCGCCCCGCATGGTCATGACCAACCGAATGACCTGTCCGCGGGGCTCGAATCCGGCTGCGACGAGGGCGGTGGTCACTCGTTGCACGACCAGTGGGTTGGACGCCACCATCGCGTGAGCGCCCGGAACCAGCACTCTCCTCAGCTCGCTGCCCCACAGTCGGAAGAAGCGCTCCATTCGAGCCAGATCGAGGGTTGTGAGCGTCGTGAACCGTGGCAGAGGAGATCGCTTGCATCCGTCGAAAGATGGAGGCAGGCGCCACACGCCGCCTCTCCCCCGGCGGAGCTTCTCCTGCTCCTTGGGCGTGTATTCCACCATGCCGTAGGGCGGATCGGTAACGACCGCGTGGACGGAAGACGGAGGCTGGACCGCCAGCCACTCCAGGCAATCGGCATGGACGAGTTGGGCGCGTCCGGTGACGACTGCGGGAGCGAGAGTCCCGTCCGGCAGGGCTGCGGTTTCGGGAGTGTTCTTCCGGGGTTGGCCCATGGCCAGTTCCAGGCTGAGATTCGCGGTTTCCACCCTTACCAAAGCTATCCCTCCATCTCGCCGCGGGCCATTCTCGTCGGGCCGAGCGTGCGGCTGCGGTTCGCCCGGACTCGAACACTACGGGAGAAGTTGCCGCGACCGGCGGGACACGGGAATGTTCGGATGGGCCAAAAGAGAGGGATCGGGAGCGCCCCGAACGACCCCTCGAAACACATTTCGGAGTTCCTGGAGCCCTACCGCGCACTCGCCCCGGTCGAGCGGATGGCGGGCAGTCGCCTTCGGGGTCGTGTTCCCGCACTGCCTCACGCGAGCGCAGATGGGGCGGGGCCGGCGGCGTCTTCAGGTGCTGGCCCACCTGACGAGACTTCGGCTGGCGTGCTGCAACCCCCGCCTGGTGCAGCCGAACGGACCGCCCAGCTCCAAGATGCGGACCTTCTCGACCACGCTGGAGGAGCTGCCCCGCCCCGGGGACGGCGCAGGGCGCTCGTCTTTTTCCAGAACAGATCGTCGAGCTTCACCGCAGCAAGAGGGAGCTGACGGATCGGTTGCTCGAGGGGGCGGACGCGCCGGGGGACCACACTGGCTCCGGCCGCTCGCGGTCAACCGGCGGCGGGTCGCCTCGGGCCGAAGGCGGGCGCGCCACGCGGCCCCGGAGTCGGTTGACCGGATCGATCACACGAGTGAATTATCAATTGCCAGTAAATTGACAGTTCACAGTAGGGAAGGTCCGAAAATGAAAATTCCCGTAGCGCCGCCCGACGTCACCCTCCTGCTCGGCGGGACACCTCCTGAGCGCCTCGCCGAGATCATGCGCGCGACCTCGACGCTGGTCGCGGGCCGATATCTCCACTGGGACAACGTGCGCCACCGGGAACCCCCGAAGGGCTTCTCCCACGAAGAATGGTGGCTCGGCACACGAATGGCCCGTCTCTCGGCCCGGGAGATTGTGCCCTTCAGGAGCCGGGAGGGGTATCCCTTCTCCCTCGTCCACGCCGCACCGGTTCGGCGGGGTCTTCACGAAATCGACCAGAAGCTGGGAATGTCGGGCCCGCGTTCCCAGGTCCGGGACCTGGTGGAGGGACAAGGGAGGAAACACCTCCTGGCGAATTCGATCGTGGAAGAAGCAATCCGTTCAAGCCAGCTGGAGGGAGCTTCGACGACCCGGCGCGCGGCCAAGGAGATGATCCGCAGGGGCCGCCGACCGAGGACCCATGGCGAGCGCATGATCCTCAACAACTATCACGCGATGGAGCGAATCGGCGAACTGGCTCGGCGAGATCTCGGCCCGGCCGACATATTCGAACTCCACAGGATTCTCATGGACGGTACGAGGGACTCCGCGATGACCGGAAGATTCAGGAGAGCGTCGGACGAAATCGTGGTCACACTGGTTCATTCGGACGAGACCGCCCATGTCCCACCTCGCGCCGATGAACTGCCCGCTCGCCTGGACCGGCTGGTGGGGTTCGCCAATGACCGGACGCCCGAGGATTGGGTCCATCCGGTGATCCGCGCGATACTCCTTCATTTCATGATCGGATACGACCATCCGTTCGTGAACGGCAACGGACGTGTGGCGCGCTCCCTCTTCTACTGGTCCATGGTCCGACAGGGCTACTCCCTCGCTCAATACCTGGCCGTGTCCGGGATCCTGCGAAACGCTCCGGCGAAGTACGCCAGGTCCTACCTGCACACGGAGACCGACGGTGGAGATCTCACCTATTTCGTGGACTACCACATCGGCGTGATCATCCGCAGCATCGACGCGCTCGCGTCATATGTCGGGAGGAAGATGTCGGACATGCGGGCGATCGAAGACCGGCTGCGAGGCTCGCCGGAATTGAATCACCGGCAGGTCCGGCTGCTGGGACATGCCCTGCGGAATCCCGGTTTCCGGTATACGGTAAAGTCCCACGGGGCCGGTCACGGCGTCACGGCCAACACGGCCCGCGCGGACCTGGTCAAGCTGGCGGCCGCGGGGCTACTGGCGGCGACCAAGCGCGGTCGGCGGCATGAGTTCATCGCGACCAGGGACCTCGAGGGGGCCCTGAGGGACCATGGAGAGTAGGGGCACGGAGTGCCCGGAGGACCATCGGCGGCCTCACCATCGGCGAACCCGCAGTAGTGCCCGGCCAATTGCCGTACTCCCATATCGTCCTGACATAAAGGAATACAATCCAGGTCCCGCGAGAGCCACGACCGCCGCGAAGGTTGACATGCAAGCCCATGCTTGCGTATCGTGGGTCATGTGGACATCTACCGCGCGATCGCCGACCGAACCCGGCGGGCCATCCTGGATGAGCTCGTGGACCGCTCGGGTCAATCGCTGTTCGAACTCCGTGCGCGCCTCGTCATGAAACACGGCATCAACTCCTCGCGGCAGGCGATCTCACAACACCTGGACGTGCTGGAAGCGGCCGGGCTCATTCGCACGAGGCGCGAGGGGAGGTCGAAGCTCCACCGGTTCGTCGGCGCCCCGCTGAAGGCGATCGGCGAAAGGTGGCCCATTTCGACGGACGAGGACACTCCACACTCAGCGGACGATGACATCGGGAAATGAGAATCCACCTGACCAGCGTCGTCGTGGACGACCAGCAGAAGGCACTTCGCTTCTACACGGAGACGCTCGGCTTTCGGGTGAAGCACAACATCCCCTTGGGAGAGCACGCCTGGATCACCGTGGTATCCGCGGAAGATCCCGAGGGGACGGAGTTGCTGCTCGAGCCCGATGGCCACCCCGCAGTCCGTCCGTTCAAGACCGCGCTCATGGAGGACGGAATCCCCAGTGCCTCCTTCGCGGTCGATGACGTCAAGGCCGAGCACGAGCGTCTCGTGGGAGAAGGCGTGCGGTTCGTGCAGCCGCCGACGGACCTGGGGACCGTCGTCACCGCGGTCTTCGACGACACGTGCGGCAGCCTGGTCCAGATTACGGAGGAGAAGAAGCAGGGAGGAACATGATGCTCAGGAACATCCTCGCGGCCATCGTCGGCTACATTGCGGTGGTCGCCGTGCTCTTCGCACTCTCCTCGCTTGCATGGCTGACGCTGGGGCCCTCGCGCGCCTTCCAGCCGGGTACGTGGGAGGTTGCAGGCGGCTGGGTGCTCGGCTCCATCGTGATCGGGTTCGCAGGGGCATACGTCGGCGGACGGGTCTGTGCCCGGTTGGCGCGCGATGCCGGGGGCGCCACGATTCTGATCGCCATCGTGATCGTGCTCGGAGTGGTGTCGGCCCTGGTGCCGGTGGAGGTGGCGGTGGGGCCGCGCCCCGATGACGTGTCGATGTTCGAGGCGACCGCGGGCGCGCGCCAGCCGGCATGGCTCACCTGGCTCAACCCGCTGATCGGCGTCGCGGGCGTCTGGTTCGGGTCGCGGAAGTTGCGCGCGTAGCCGAAATTCCCCGGGCTGCCGGATGGCGGCCAAGTACCGCTCGCCGTTGCGCCAGCTCAGTGCCCCTTCACGCTGGAGAGGGAGTTGAGGGACTTGGATCGGTTGATCGGCGCCTAGCCCCTAGCAGGACGAGCCGGGGAAGGGAGTGGTGCCGAGTGATCTCGACCGGAAGAACGCACTGTAGGCAACTGCTGTCACGCCGCTACGGCACAGAGACCGTGTACGAGTATGGCGCGGACCTCCGGGGCGGTAGCCGTCATCCAGGCCCGTCGCCGTCAATCGCCGGTGTCGGCCGCGCGGAGGCCTTCCCGCTCAGCCGCCTCACCGAGGCGCTGATCGAGGCAAAGGAACACCAGCGGGTCCGCGAGCTGCTCGCTGACCAGCAGGGCCGCGCCAAGCTGGCCGGCATCGGCGGCCCGGAGCGGGTGCCGCGCCAGCACTGCGTTCGCCCGGGTGCGCACGGCAAGCACATCGATCACTTCGTCCCAGCCGGCGGCGAAGCCACGAAGGCGGTCGAGAACCGCCCGCCGCTGCGCCCGGGTCAGTGCCCCTTCGCGGGCACGCCTCTCGATTGCGCTCGTGATCTCCGTCCTCGTCCAGGCCCAGGTGACGATGTGGTCGTCTTCCAGAAGCCACGTTCGAGCCAACCGGCTCCCAGGCTCGGATACGATCAGCGGGACAAGCGCCGACGCATCCCAATACCTCACAGCCGGTCGGTGCGGTCCTCCGCGAGAGCCTGCGAAATACTTGTCGGCAGCTCAAGGGGAGGGCTGTCGAGAATCGATGAGGCCGGGCCCGCGCGGGGCCTGAGGATGCCTTCGCCAACCAGCCGGTCGCGGACGGCGTCGTTGCCCCCCGGCTTGGGCGCCATCAGCCTGGCGACCGGCACGCCGCGGTCGAGGATCTGAACTTCGCCGCCTCGCCGGACATGGCGAAGGTAACGCGAGAGGTTGGCCTTGAGAGCAGAGACTGACGCGGTAGTCATAGGACCAATCTAGTCTCGGCAATACGACCAATCAAGTCACCGCGCGCGCGAGGGTGGTTGCTTCCCCGACCGTCTCTCCCTTGGGTTCAGTTGAAGTAACCGCCAAGTCCGGACTGCCCTTAAGCGGCGGCGGCCAAGTCCTGCTTGAGGGTCTTCCCTACCTCAGCGGATCCACCACGGTAAGAAACGGAAACCGGTGGAACCCGGTGTCCCGCGTGCAGATCCTGCTGACCCCGTGCTCCCGCATGAGCACCGCCGTGTGGAGGTCGTACATCTGGTTGCCGCGGACGTCCGGCAGCTCGGCCAAAGGAATTCATAGCAGGTGTTCCAGGTCAGGAACGCTGGAGGAACGTATGGCGATACGGCAACCCGGACCGACGACCGCGACGCGCAGCCTCCGCTACGAGCCCGTGACGGGCTCCTACACGTCGGAGGGTGAGGGCATGCTGTAGCCGACGCCGCGCTCGTTGAGGATGTAGGCGGCCCTGGTCCCGTCCTCGCCCAGCTTGCGGCGCAGCCTCTGGACGACGGCGTGTACGAGCCTCGGGTTGACCGGACCCCGGTACCGGCTCCACGCCTGCCGGAGCAGCGAGCGATACGTCTCAACCCGTCCGGCGTTGACCGACAGCACGCGCAGCACCTCGTACTCGGTGGCGGTCAGCTCCACCGGGCGGCCCGCGACGGTCACGTGGCGCCGGGCATAGTCGATGGCCAGCTCCCCCAGCTCGAACGGCCCGGGCTCGGCCCGGTTTCGCAGCGCCGCCCGGATCCTCGCCGTCAGCTCCGTAGGAGAGAACGGCTTGACGATGTAGTCGGCGGCCCCCCCTTCGAGGGCCCTCGCGATCGTCTCGTCCCGTCCGTAGGCGGAGATGAAGATGACAGGCAGATCGGCCAGCTCGGACACTTCGTTCATCAGCTTGATTCCGTCGGTCCCGGACAGCATCAGGTCGAGCAGGACCAGGTGGGGTTTCTCCTCCTGGATGACGCGGGACAGTTCGGAGTGGTCGCCCGTCGCCCGCACGGCGTAGCCCGCCACGGTGAGGGCGTCGCGGACGTAGTGGAGCGTCTGGGGGTCGTCGTCCACCACGAGGACGCGCACCGGCCCACGGCCCTGCCGGTGCATGCGATCCCGGCCCGCGGCGGTTTCCGCCGTTTCGGGTTCGGTGCCGCCCTCTTCGGCCACCGGGACCGTGAAGCTGAACCGGGCGCCCCGGCCCTCCCCTTCGCTTTCGGCCCAGATGCGCCCGCCGTGCGCCTCGACCAGCCCCTTGCAGATGGCCAGACCCAAACCACCCCCGAGGCCGTGCTCCGCACCTCCTCTGCCCGCGTATTTCCTGAACAGGTGCGCGAGCTTGTCCGGCGATATGCCGCGGCCGTGGTCGGTGACCGAGATCGTTACGAGAGCCCCGTCCCGCACTGCGCCGATCTGGATGGGCAACGACTCCGGAGAGTGATGGGCCGCATTCGAGAGGAGGTTGTTCAGGACCTGCACAATGCGCTCGCGGTCCGCCAGCACTGGTGGCAGGTCGGGCGGCAGGTTGATATGGATCGCGTGCCGCCCGCCCCCGTTCCGGAAGGTGTTCTTCGCGCGGTCCACGAGTGCCGCCGGATCCAGGGACTCCAGAGACACCGACAGCGTACCCGTGGCGATGCGCCCCGCATCCAGCAGATCTCCGATGAGGCCGTCCATGTGGTCGGTCTGCTCGTCGATGATGCGGAAGAACTGCCGCATTTCATCCGGAGCGAAACGCCGCGACTTGGCGAGCACCATGGCCGTCGAACCCTTTATCGACGTCAGCGGTGTGCGCAGCTCGTGACTCACCATCGCGAGAAACTCGGTCCGCATGCGCTCGAGCTCCTCGAACGGAGCCAGATCCTGCATGGTGACCACGACCGAATCGAGGGTCCCGCCGGGGGAACGGATCGGCGTGGAGTTCACCAGCATCTTCACGCTCCTGCCATCGGGGACCGAGAGGACGATCTCCTCGGTGCGCAGGACCTCGGCGATGCTCAGCGCCTGCACCATGGGGAAGTCCGCCAAGGCGACTTCACGGCCGTCGGCCCGGCGACACGTCACGTACTCGAGCAGTTGTTCCAGGGGGCGGTCGGGGCTCCTGAGTCCCTCGACAATCCGCCGGGCTTCCCGGTTCACCAACACCGGAGCGCCGGTCCTGGCGTCGAAAACCACCACGCCGACCGGCGAGGTGTCGACCAGCGCCTCCAGGTTCGCCCTGGCTCGCTGCTCGTCCCGGTACGCGCGGGCATTGGCGATCGCCGCCCCCGCCAGCGACGCGAACAACAGGAGGGTCTCCTCGTCCTCCCGCGTGAACTCCAGCCCGTCTTCCTTGTCGCTGAGAAAGAAGATGCCCACGTCCACGTCTCGATGACGGATCGGCGTGCCCAGCAGAGTCTTGCCCGGCAGCGCGGGCGCACCATCAAGGCCGAGCGACTCGACTAAGGCCGGCAGGTTCCCGATCCTCAACGGGCCCGGAATCTCCCGCAGGTGCTCGAAGAGCCGCCGCCCTTCGCCCCACTCCGCCATTCGCCGGTGATCGTCCGGCGCGAAGCCCGAGGTCAGGAACCGCTGGGGCCGGCCACTCTCGCGAACCGTCGTGATCACCCCGAGGCGGGCGCCGATCAACGAGCGGGCGCTGTCCATGACCTCCTGCAGCACCGTGTCGAGGTCGAGACTCCGCTGATCCGCAGCTAGCGCCGCGGACAGCCCGGAAATGGGTCCCTGCAACGCATCGGTCTCCTGGCGCCGCGTGTCCGTCTCCTCCGTCACCGGTGACTCCTCATCGTCACTTGGTGGACTACCTGCTCGGGATTCTCCCGAATATCGGCGAAATATCGGTCATCAGTCAAATCACATCGGCAAACGATGATACGAGAGCAACTATATGGGCACCTCGAAAAATAGCTTGTTGAGCATGTGTGGAGACAACCCGGGGAGGGTTTACAGGACCGGCTTCCGGTGCGATATTGCATAAGTGTTTTGACAGCCGGAAACGACATCGAAACCGGGAGAGGACAAGTGGCACAAGCGCGCGATGGCAGGCAACTGAGTTTTGCGGATGTGGCGACCGAAGGCCGGCGGCGGAAGCTGGGGGAGAAGCGGGGCAGGCATCTGGCGATGATCGGCGAACTGGTCCCATGGGAGGACTTTCGGCCCGTGCTCGAGGCGGTTTGGCGGAAGGCCGATGACGAGCGCAAGTCGGCGGCGGGCCGCAAGCCGTGGGACGCCGTGCTGATGTTCAAGGCGATCGTCCTGGGCGCGCTGTACAATCTGTCGGACGAGGCGCTCGAGCACGAGATGGGGGACCGGCTGACCTTCATGCAGTTCCTGGACCTGGGACTGGAGGACCGGATTCCGGACGCGACGACCGTGTGGCTCTACCGGGAGCGGCTGGCGAAGGCGGGGATCGTGGAGAAGCTGTTCAAGATGTTCGACGCCTTCCTGCGGGAGCGGGGCTACCAGGCGATGGGGGGACAGATCATCGACGCCTCGATCGTGCCGGTGCCGACGCAGCGTAACAGCAAGGAGGAGAACGCCGGGATCAAGGCGGGCGAGATCCCGGAGGGGTGGGTGGAAGGTTCCGCTGACAAGCTGGCCCAAAAGGACTTGGACGCGCGGTGGACGAAGAGGAACGGCGTGAGCCACTACGGCTACAAGAACCACGTCTCGACGGACCGGCACCACAAGCTGGTGCGCCGCTACGCGGTAACGGACGCGGCCACGCACGACAGCCAGGTGATCGGACAGGTTCTGGACCCGGACAACACGGGCGACATGGTGTGGGCCGACAAGGCATACCGCTCGGAGGAGGTCGAGGCGTTGTTGGAGGAGATGGGGTACGAGAGCAGGATCATGAGGAAGGGGTCGGCGGCGAAGAAGCTGACCCGGCGCGAGAAGCAGGGAAACGGGACGAAGGCGAAGGTGCGGGCGCGGGTCGAGCATGTCTTCGGGTCGCAGGCGAACGACATGGGCGGAACGCTGGTGCGCAGCATCGGGGCCATGCGGGCACGGGCCCAAATCGGACTGAGGAACCTGGCCTACAACATGCGCAGGCTCACGTACCTGGAGAACGCGGCCGGGGCTACCGCGTAGTCATTCGCTTCAAGATGGGCCTGTGGCGCTAAGCGCCAGCGCTCAGGACCCGGTGCCTGACCAGATCAGGTGCCGCCTTTGCAACCGTCCGTCGTAAGCTCTGGAACACAAGTTCCCGGATAGCGTTCGACCCTTTCATTCTCTTCCTCTGACCAGCGAATCTACATGGTCGCAACAAATGGCTCAGCCGGCCCGCTGGATGGCATTTTTCGAGGTGCCCATATAGTAGTGGCAAGTCGCGCGGTCGCTGGACGCGAGCGCGGATCGAGGTCGGCACGGACAATGAGGGAAAGGTCGAGAGGGCTATGGCGATGGCGGTGAGTGAAGGACTTACGCCGGTGGACGTGTTGGCCACCGAAGCACTCGGCCTGGATGGGGATGGATGGGAGGTCGAGAGCTGTGACTTCAGATGCCGCGCGCGAGGAGCTTTCGGTGTCGCTTAACTTCACGGGCCAGCGGTCCACCTGCGGCGCCTGTGGCAGGCGCGAGTGCAAGGTGTACGACACCCAGACATCGAAGCAGTGGCGGCACCTGAACTTCCTCCACTGCCGGACGATCCTCCGAGCGGCGTCCCACCGGGTGTCCTGTCCCACCTGTGGCGTTCGCGCGGCTCAGCTGCCCTGGGCCCGCAAGAGGAGTTCCTACACCTTGGCATTCGAGTACCTCGTTGCGCGGCTTAGTGCCAATCGGCTCCCGCTCAGTGCGGTGGCGGACCTCGTGGAGGAACCCTACGCGCGGATTCGGCGGCTCGCCGCCCATTACGGCAGACACGGCTGAGCACCCGCGGCGCGGGGCCGGACGCGGGCCCCGGATTTTCCCCACGGAAAGCGGGTCCGTTGCCGTTTCGTGTGGTGTGACAATGACGTCTTGTGTGGCGATTCGCACGGTCCCCCCCTGGTTTAGGCGTGATTCGCGTTTGGCCCGGTTCTTGCCGATGGAACGGTTTCAGTGCGAACGCACCCCGTCCCCGGATGTCGTCGGGGGCCCAACGGCTAACCCTCCTAGAGAGAGAGGACGCGGTATGAGCAGAATCACGAAGTTGGTGGCAGCGGCAGCATTGCTGGCCGTTCCCCTTATCCAGGCGTGCGGAGAGGATCCGATTCCGCCGCCGGCCACCGGTACCATCACGGGTAAGGTGATGGTCGAAGGGGACGGGTTCGACGGTGTTACCGTCACCCTCAGCAGCGGCGTCACCGCCACCACGGCCAACGGAGGCGGTTTCAGCTTCGCGGATGTCGAAGAGGGAACCTACACTGTAACCATTTCCAACTACGCCGACGCAAGCTTCCCGCAGACGTCCGCCCCGGCGACGATTGCGAATGATGGCGAGACGGTCACCGTGAACTTCACGGGTGCCTGGATCCGTACAGCGGCCATTATGGGGACGGTGATGGTGGAAGACGAAGGGCTCTCCAACGTGACCGTCAAGATCACGGGCATGTCCGAGTCCGAAACGCTGACCGGCGCGACCGGCCAGTACGCCTTCACCGGACTGCGCGCGGGCAACTACACCATCGAGATCTCCGGCTTCGACAGCGACGACATCGCCTTTGGCGCGACCTCGTCGACAGCCACGCTTACAGTTGGCGAATCGAAGGTCGTGAGCTTCGACGGCACCTACCTGCGCGCCTCCGGCGTCTCGGGCCAGGTGAGCGTCGAGGGCGTCGGACTGGCCGGCGTGACCGTCAGCCTGCAGGGCCGGGGCGAGGACTTCACCGAGCGGACCAACGCCGCCGGGCAGTTCATGTTCGACAAGCTGCGCAAGGGCGAGTACGCGGTCGCCATCTCCGGCTACGACGACGACGAGTACGGCTTCGAGACCACCTCGAAGACCGTCACCGTCGCCCGCGGCGAGACCGGCAGCGTCCCCTTCGAGGGGATCGCGCTGAGGACCGCGGGCATCAAGGGCACCGTCTCCGTCGCGGGCCACGGCCCGCTCGACGGCGTCACGGTGAGCCTGAGCGGCAAGGGCGAGGACATGGCCGTAGTGACCAACGCGGCCGGGCAGTGGTCCTTCGACCGGCTGCACGCCGGCGACTACTCGGTCGCCATCACGGGCTACGACAGGGACGAGTTCGGCTTCGACGTGACGTCGGAGAACGTGACGGTCGCGCTGAAGGAGACGGCGACGGTCGAGTTCGAGGGCATCCTGCTGCGCACGGCGGCGATCGAGGGCGAGGTCACGGTCAAGGGCGACGCGCTTCCGGGCGTGACGGTCACCGTGTCCGGCGGCCCGAAGGACGAGGAGTTCGAAGAGACGACGAACGGCGCGGGCATGTACGAGGTCGGCGACCTGCACGCCGGCGACTACTCGGTGACGATCTCCGGGTACGACACCGACGAGTACGGCTTCGAGGTGACCACCAAGTCGGTCTCGGTGGGGCTTCGCGAGACGGCCGAGGTGGCCTTCGACGGCATCCTGCTCAGGACCGCCGGCGTGAGCGGCCGCGTCACCATCGACGACGAGCCGATGAGCGGCCTGACGGTCACGCTGGCCGGCGAAGAGGACCGCAGCGGCATGACCGACGGCGACGGCCAGTACGCGTTTTCGGGCTTGGCGGCGGGCGACTACACGCTCACGCTCTCGGGCTACGACACCGACGAGTACGAGTTCGACCCGTCGATGATGAGCATCGAGCTGGAGCTCGACGAGGCGGCGATCCACAACTTCATGGGCCGGTCGCTCCGGACCGTGGTGATCATGGGGACCGTCTCCGCCGAGGGCGACGCCCTCATGAACGTCGGCGTGACGCTGATCAAGGTGCTCGGCGCCACCACGGGCGAGGTCCTGGGCGCCATGATGACCGACGAGGACGGCGGCTACATGTTCGACGAGCTGCTCGCGGGCGTCTACCGCATCGAGCTCGGCGAGACCGACGACGAGTACGACTTCGCCACGAAGAGCCGGATGGGCGCGGTGGCGACGGACGAGACGGCGATGTGGAGCTTCGACGCCGACATCGTCCGCACGGCGAGCGTGGGCGGCGAGGTCACGTTGGACGGCGACCCGATGGGCGACGTGATGGTGATGCTCACCGGCGACCACGACACGGACATGGAGATGGAGACCGATTCGGACGGCGAGTACATGTTCGACGGGCTGCGCAAGGGCAGCTACACCGTCTCCATCGAGAACCCGGACGAGGACACCTACGACTTCCCGACCACCTCGCGCTCGGTGAGCCTCTCGGTCGGGCAGGAGCAGGACGACGTCTCGTTCGCGGGTTCGATGCTCCGCCGGGCCAGCATCAGCGGCCAGGTGTTCGTGACGGATCCGGACATGAGCCTCGAGGGCGTGATGGTCACGCTCGACGGCGACATGGAGGACGAGGTGATGACCGACGCCAACGGGGAGTACAACTTCCCCGGCCTGGCGGGCGGCGACTACGAGGTCGAGATCGAGAACCCGGACGAGGACGCGTACATCTTCGAGGTCATGGAGATCGAGGTCGAGGAACTGGGCGACGAAGAGGCCAGGATCGTGGACTTCGAGGGCGAGCACACCACGACCGCTTCGGTCAGCGGCATGCTGTTTGCGGACGAGGTCAAGGTCGACAGCATGCACACCGAGGGCGAGCCGGTGCTGGCGTTCGGCGAGTTCCCGCTGCTCCTTCAGGGACCCGGGGTCAACGATTCCCGGATCGGGGCGACGGACTCGGCCGGCATGTACTCCTTCGACGGCCTGAAGGCCGGAACGTACAACGTGGTCATCAACATGACCACGAAACTGAGGGCCGCCCTGGCCCACGAGGGCTACGCGTTCTCGGGCAATGAGCTCAACATCGGGATCAACGTTCCCGCGGCTACGGACGTGGACCTCAACCTCCCCTTCCGGATCGTCACGCAGACGATCAACGTCGGAGCGGCGATGGGGACCCGCACCAGGGCGACCGAGACCATGGTCCCGGGCGTGACCATGAAGATGTACCCGACCGCCGAGGACGCCGATGACGGCACCAACATCCTCGGCACCAGGACGACCGGGGCGGACGGCATGGCGAGCTTCAGCTTCCCGCGCAGCAAGAACACGGGCCCGGGCGGCGAGGGGCACGACAACCTGGTCTTCGTCAAGGTGACGTCCCAGCCCACCGATCTGGTGGTATCGGACAACGACCACATCGAGATCGAGTACGAGTCGGTCGACCGCGAGAGCGACGCCCCGACGGGGGCGCGGCTGCTCAACACCCGTGCGAACTTCCAGTGGTGGGTGAAGAGCAACGAGGACGCCAAGGACGGCAACGAGTTCCTGCCGGGCTGGAAGGCGAACGTCAAGAGAGGTGCGGCCACGGTCGGCTCGAGCACGACGGGCAGCGACGGAAAGGCCACCTTTACGACCACCCTCACGACCGCCCAGATCCCGGCGAGCTTCACCATCGAGTTGGCCGACGACCAGGCGGACTCGGTGGACATGAGGGAGAAGTGGGGCGACTCTCCGGGCAGGCTGACCTTCAGCTTCGACGGGCTCAAGCTGCCGAAGGACAGCAAGTCCGACAGCCCCGGCCACGACAGGGGCGCCATCTACGTCACCTGGACGACCCAAACGCTCGTGCTCGGCCTCTACCGCGAGACCGACGACGTGGAAGGGTTCACCAACTACCAGAGCAAGGTGCCCGAGGGCGACCAGCGGCCTGCTTCGAGCGTCGCCCGCGAGATGGAGTTCACCCTGCTCACCCGCGACGACCGCAACCGCCTGGTGCCGTACAAGTACAACCACGACTTCTGCTCCAACCCCTTTGGCCACGCGAGGACCGATGACCGTGAGGCCAGGTTCTTGACCAGGAATCGCGTGACCGGCCTGTTCGAGGCCACCTGCCTGCCGGCTGACGCCGAGTTCACCATCCGCCTGGACCTGGGCGACGACCGCGTCGAGGTCGGAGCCGCGGCCGACGCTGGACTGCGCGGCGACATCGAGGCCTTCAACGAGGACGATCTGTCCGTGGGCGGCACCGTGCTCGGCACCTTCGGCGACGGGAACGGCGGCGTGCCCGAGGTCAAGATCTGCCTGTCGTCGGATGAACAGGACCCGGAGGAAGCGACGAGCGACGAAAACTGCGCCACCTGGGGCTACCAGTGGATGACCGGCTCGATCGTCGGCAACGTGGGCGACCAGAGAGGCCACAAGGTCCACCTCGAGCCCACGACCGACAATCACGGCGCCGAGGTGGACTCCGCGAGGAGCGGCACGAACGGCGCCTACAAGATCGACGGGGTCCAGGACGGCGTGTACGACATCACCGCCTACAGCACCAGCCGGTACAAGGTGACCGACGACCCGCCGACCAAGTCGGTCTACGTCTACCACGACGAAGACACCGACGACAAGGACACCCTGACCAAGTACGTCGGCACCGCGGATCAGGACACCGCCAGGTGGAGCACCCGGCGGCTGGGCCTGAAGATCATGGGCTACATCGGCAACGACGTGAACCGCGACCAGAAGTTCCGCGGCGACGAGGCGGTAGCGGGCATTACGGTGAGGCTGACGCGGTCGGGCTTCCCGACGATGACCGACACGACCGACGAACGCGGGTTCTACGAGTTCACGGGCGTGGAGGGCGGAAGCGGGTACACGATCAGGCCGAGCACGAACAGCTATCTGGTCGTCCGCGGGTACGAGACGAACTTCTTCACCGGCTCCAAGAGTCCCCAGAGCACCTGGAGCGCCAGCGCCCAGGAATACCCGAGTTCGTCGTACCTGGAGGAGGGCGACTTCCGTCTGCCCTACGTGAGCAGCTACACGAGCAGGAGCGTCTCGAACACGAGCGTCAGGGTCTGCGACGACAACGATCCGCCGAACCAGAAGTGCGGAACGCTCTACAACTTCGGCCTGTTCTACAAGGACGGCGAAGTCGAGGGCGAGGTGAACAACCTGAGCGGCAGCGCCAATAGCGTCGACCTGATATTCACCGACCTGTTCCTCAACAGCTACACCAACGGCGAGCAGGAAGTGGAAGCCAACTTCAGTGGCCAGTACGGCCGCGAGGACCTCACGGAGGGCGACTACACCGCCAGGATCGCCGACGCCGGCTGGGCGGTTCCCTGCATGACGACCTCCTCGGCTTCATCCGCGAAACCGGACGACGACGGGCCGAGGAACAGCGACGGCACCTGCAGGTACCCGGCCCCCGAGACGGTCAGGGCCAGCATCCGAGGCAAGGACGACTTCGAGAACATGCCCATGCTGCACGTCTACAACGAGCGTGCGTCGTCGGGTGACTTCGTGAGTACCAGCCTCAAAGTGCGCGGCAGGACGCAGGGCGACACCCCCCAGAGCTTCGACACCGCGGTCTCGTGGCCGACGGGCTGGGAGCGCGACACGGGCACGGAGGAAACGGACGGGGGCAACAGGGGCACGATCAGCTGGAAGTCGGCGTCCGTCAGCTTCAACTTCGGGTTCCGCAACAGCCTCCTTTCCGCCGACGCCAGCGTCGAGGTCAAGAAGGGCACCACGGTGTGCAGGCTCCACAGGTGCACGCTGGACTACAACAGGACCAACAGCACCAGAGGCGAGGGTGAGGACAAGGAAAACACGATCACCGTGACCGTCACGGCCGAGAACGGCTACGACGACCACGAGTACAGCCTGATGGTCAGCCGTGCGGCGCCGATCGACGACGAATTGACGAGGGAGGAGTTCCTCCGGGTCGACCTGGTCGACGGCGAGGAGGAGGAGACCCCGGCTGTCGGTACCGGTGACGGGAAGACCGTGGCGCGCGCCTTCACGATGGAGACGAAGAACCCGACGGGCTTCTCGATGAACATGCGGATCGCCCTGATGGAGCTCGGTGACGTGGAAGAGGGCAACGAGTACTGCGCGCAGCGGGTCATGATGGTGAAGGAGTACAACGACGACGACGAGGACGCACTCGACGCGCTGAACCCGTCGGACGACGAGGACAGGTACGAGGACGACGTCTGCAGGGACACCCGCTACCGTCTCAGCGTGAACAAGCTGTACGAGATCGAGATCGAGTCCGAGGACAGCGTCTCCGAGACGTACTACCTGAACACCCGGAACCGCGACAAGAGCCGCGACGCCGAGCTCGAGTCCCTGGAAATCGACGGCGATGCCATAAACCTCGTCTCCGGCGATACGACGTACTCGGCAGTCGAGGCCGCCGAACAGGTTACGGTCGAGTGGGAGACGGCCGACGAGAACGCGCGCGTGCGGGCCACCCCCAGAGACGCCGATTCGCAAACGGACGGCCACCAGTTCGACCTCGGCGAGCCGAATGAGGTGGACACCCTGACGATCAGGGTCATCTCCGAGGAGGGGGAGGACACGCTCCACTACGTCCTGGATATACAGCGCGCGAACAACGTTGCGACGCTGGCGACCCTGAGCGCGGATGTGGATCTCAACGAAGAGTTCGACTCCGAGACGACGTCGTACACGGCCGATGCGGCCCACGACGACGAGGAGGTCGTGCTCACCTTCACGCTGACCGACACCGATGCGTCGACCGACTCCGCATCCGGTTCCACTTACGCTCTGGGAGCGGCGGGAACGGACACCGATGTCAGCGTCACCGTCACGGCCGAGGACGGCTCGACGAACAAGACCTACACCGTCACGGTGTCGCGGGCGTCGCCGCCGGCGGATCCGACGGCCGGGGTCACGCTGATGGAGGTAGACTCGGTAACCCCCTTCTCGGAAGAGATGACGGAAGGGGCGACGGACACGATTCAGGTGACGTTGGCGACTGAGCCGACCGCGGACTCGACCGTGACCGTCACCGTGACCGTCACCACCGGTCTGACCATAGTTTCAGGCGGTACCCTGAGTTTCCCCGCCGCCGATTGGGAGAACGAGCAGGAGCTGGTGTTGACGGCCGCGGACGACGACGACGCCGAGCCGAACGACGCCGATCTCGAGTTCACCTTCGCCGGCGACACCCTGACGGGCTACCACGGCGGTCTGGGGGACACGATCAACGTGGCGTTCACCGAGACCGACACCAAGGGCGTCAACCTGACCGCCACGGGCATGCAGGTAAACGAGGCCGTGGCCGGGACCTACACCATCGTGCTGAATTCGCAGCCGGTGGGCGGCAACGTCAACATCGAAATCAGCGGCGCGCCCTCGGACGTGACGTTGAGCGCGACCCAGCTGGAATTCACGTCTACGGACTGGAGTACCGCGCAGACGGTGACGATCACCCCGACCAACGACACGGACACGGCGTCCCACAGCGCGTTCACCCTGAGTCACGGCGTGCTGGGCGGTGGCTACACCGGCATGAACGTCGACGACGTGACGGTCCAGGTCCTGGACGACGAAGCCCCGCAGGTGGTGATCACGACCACCGCGCTGACGGTGAGTGAAGGCACCCAGTTCACGTACAACATCGCGCTGACACAGGAGCCGAGTACGGGCGAGACCGTGACGGTGGACCTCTCCTACAGCACTGGCGACTTCAGCGGCACGACGACCGTGGCGTTGACGAGCTCGAACTTCTCGGCCGGGGAGACAGTCACGCTTACGGCCAGGAACGTCACCGACGACGCCGAGAGGACGATCTCCTACACGGTCACCGTTGCGGACACGGACACCAGCGAGGGCAGCGAGACGGTCTACCCCGACAGCACAACCGCCACGTCCACCACGGTCACCGTGAAGAACGTGCCCGAGTGATGAGCTAACCCCAACCCCTCTCGCATCCCAGTGAGAGCGGCCCAGATCGCCCCCGTCCGGTTCGCCGGGCGGGGGCGAGCCGCACCAGCGGCCTATTGAGCGAACACCGAAGGGACCACGCGATGCCGGAGACGACATTCCTCGAGGAGATGCTGGGGATCCGGCGGCCGTGGTACGTGGAAAAGACGGAACTGGACCGTGAGAACAGGATCTTCTCGGTCTACCTGAACTTCGAGGCCGGAGGCACCTTTGCCTGCGGCGCGTGCGGCCGGAAGAACTGCAAGGCGCATGACGCTACCTGGAAACGTTGGCGGCACACGGACTTCTTCGCGCACCGGACGTTCCTGCACGCGCCCTCGCCACGGGTGGACTGCCCCGGCTGCGGGGTCGGACAGGCACGGTTGCCCTGGGTGCGGACCCGGAACGGGTTCACCCGGGGCCCGCATCAATCCGGTGGTGAGGATGGCGTCTGAGTTGCCGGTCGAGGACGCTCGCACACATCCTCGGAGAGCACTACAGGCGGCCGGCGAACCCGCGAGCGACCCGCTTCTTCATCCCCTCGCCACGGTTCATCCCTCGGCGACCGTGGGCCCCGCGGCGGTCGTGATGGAAGGGGCCATGATCGGGCCGGGCGTCACCGTCGGTTCCCGGGCGACGGTCGGGGAGGGCGCGATCCTGCGGCCGGACTCGCGGGTCGGCGAGTACGCGACCGTCGACGCCTACGCCACCGTCGGCTCGGGGGGAGAGATCGGTCCGGGCGCCGAGCTCGGCAAATACTCCACCATGGGAACCGGGGCGAAGCTGGGCGCCCGGGCCACCGTGGCCGCACGGGCCAGGGTGCGGAAGGGAGCCCATGTCGGGGACCGGGCCGTGGTGGGAAACCGCGCCACTCTCGGCCGCGGCGTCCTCCTCGAGTACGGGGCTGTCGTCGGCAACCGGGCGACGCTCGGAAACCTGGCCCGGGTGGGTGTCGAAGCGGAAGTGGAACTGCGCGCCCAGGTCGGCGGCTCGACCACCATCGGGTCCGGAGCGCGGATCGGCAAACGGGCCCGGGTCGGCCAGCGGGCCCGGATCGGAAGACACGCCGTCGTGGCCTCACGGGCGGTGGTGCGGGACGGGGACGTGGTGTGGTGAGGCGAGCGTGCTTGTCGTCCCAGAGGACCCGGACAACCTGCAACATCCCTCTGCCGGAAGGAACGACGGCATACAACATTCGAGTGTGGCTCGCGTCTCGGGGGCGGGAGGGCCGAGACGATGTCTGATCCGACCGGGCCTGGCAGAAGGGAGATCCGGACCAAGAGGGCAAGCACCGTCCCGACGCTCGCCGTCGTCTGCGGAGGGATGGCTCGATGAGCCTCGACCTGCTGAAACCCCTCACGAAGGAGACCTGCGCCCACGAGGCCTGCGGGGAGGTCGTCACCGACAACCGAAGGTTGTTCTGCTCCTTCGAGTGCCGGGCGATCCACTACGCTGTCGACAAGTGGGGCTGCAGTCCGCGGGACGTCCTGCGAAGGGTGTTCCACCTGTACTTCGACCGCAAGTGAGGATCAGGGAGAAAACGAGGAGAAGAAATGAACAAAGCGGATCTGGTTGACCAGGTCGCCGATGCGATCGGGCCGGGAATCACCAAACGGGAATGCAAGCTGGTGGTCGACGGGTTCCTGGCCGCCGTCAGGGCGGCGCTCGCCCGGGGTGAGCACATCGAGCTCCGGGGATTCGGAAGCCTCGGGGTCCGGCACCGTAAGGCGCGCACGGCCCACAACCCCAGGACCGGCGAACCGGTCGAGGTTTCGGCACGCGTGGTGCCGGTCTTTCGACCGTCGAAACAACTCATCAGGCGGGTCGACTGGAGTAGACCGCCCCCGGATATCTCCCGCGGCGAGTCTCCATCGGGGTCTTCCGGCGGTGGGCCGCGCCGCCTCGCCTCGATCCCCTGACCAGTGGGGTCCCGTGGCCGGGATGCTCCGGGGGGCGTTCCTTCGTTGGGCGCCGCACCCGCGAGAATCACTTCGCCGGACAGGCGGAGGTCTCCGGGTGAGCAGTCCAGTACTCGAACCGGTCCCGCGTGTCCAGCCTGATCCCGACGCTCTCGCCGGGGTCTAGGTCGCGGGGGTCGGTGGGCCCGAGTTCGCCGCCGCGCTGCAGGTGGACCTCCACCCTGACGGCGCACACCTTCGAGTCCGTGGTGTTCTCCGCCGTGCCATGGAAGGCGTGCTGCCCCTCGTCGTACCTGAGCCTGAGGCGGATACCCAGTCGAACGTCGTCCCACGGGGCCTCGGCACCGATGTAGACGCCGCCCTCCTCGCCCTCGCCGCCTCCCTCATCGTGTCCGGCCCCCTCGCGATGTTCGGCACCCTCGCCACCGTCACCGTGCTCGCCGGGGCCCTCCCCGGTGTCTTCGGTGCCATGCTGTGGCGGAGGCGGGGCGCAGGAGAAGAGGACGACCGTCATCGCCGCGAGAAGCATCCTCATGATCCGCTGCCTCCTCCGAGCTCGACATGGACCGAGAACCACGAGAACTGCTGGCCGGCCGCGTCCAGCGTCACGTCCTTGCTCTCGCCGGCGGCGAGCGTGGTCCTCGGCGTGGGGCCCAGTTCCTTCCCGTTCGAGAGGTGAATCTCGACCCGGGCACCGGAGACCGAGGAGTTCGTGGTGTTGGTCATGGTTCCGCGAAACTCCTCGTCCGCGGAGTGGTACCGGATGACCAGCTTCACGCCGCTTCGAGTGACGGTGGCAACCTCGTCCTTGTCCCACCGCTCTCCTCCCTCGCCGGGTTCCGTGGACGAGCAGGCGGCAAGCAGGGCCAGGGCCAGGAGACTGATGATGCGCGTCATGGTTGTTCTCCCTTCGGTTGTTTGGCTATGGACGTGATCGGATGTCGGCGGACGAACGAGCCGCTCCGACCTCGGGGTCCGGGGGCTGGCCGAGCCCGGGCGCGCGCGCCGTACGCTTCGACTACCCGAATAGTAACTACCCTGGTAGTCACAGAAAAGTTCCCGCCGCCGCCCTCTTCGTATCAGCGCCACGCCCCGGGATCGGGGATTCCGCGGCTGAAGTGGACCTCGAAACCGGAGGTGTCCGCTGGCAAACGGTCCAGGAATGCCCGCACCTGGCCGGTGGTCCGGTCGCGCAGGATCGCCATCGGCCGCTCGGTCTCCAAGTCGAGCGTAGCGGATCCGGCGGGTCCGGACAGCCTGATGCTCGCGAGTGCGTCGTCCCACCCGGGTACGGCCGGAAGAACGAAGGTGAACCCCGAGGCACCTTCCGCGTCGGCCACCTCGAGCATTCCGAAGGTCAACGAGAACAGCTCGGTGCTGTCGGCCCCCAGTCCCTCGATCCGGTAGTCGCCGGCGGAATCCGGCAACGAAGCCGGAGCCGTCACCACGAAGGCCGGCTCGAGGAAGGGAGTGCCGTCCGCGTTCACGCCGCCCCAGAGAAGGAGTGAGGGCGGAGGAGGACCTGGCAGCTCATCGGTGTCCTCGTCGCTCAGCCGAAAGCGAGCGGCATTGGTGAAGTGGTAGTCGCTGATCCACTTGGGACCACAGTACGACATGAGGTCCGGCGTCTCCGGGGAAACGAGCGTTTCCGTCTCGGAGTTCCATCCCCACGCTCCGATCCTTCCGTTCGGGTCCGGATAGGCTGGGTCGGTACCGGCCGCTCCTCCGCAGGGCGCATGATAGAGGCTCATGTTGTGACCCAGTTCATGGGCGATGGTGGACGAGTGCGGTACGGAAAAACTCGATCTGCCAGGAACGAACGCCACGCCGGCTGCAGCCGTGACAGGCCCGGCCATCGTTCCCATGTAGTAGCCCGTACTCCCCTCCATGACACGAATGGCCTGGGTCTGAAAGAGCAGGCGGATCGC
This sequence comes from Longimicrobiales bacterium, assembly GCA_965204275.1. Classification (GTDB taxonomy): domain Bacteria; phylum Gemmatimonadota; class Gemmatimonadetes; order Longimicrobiales; family Gaopeijiaceae; genus Bin94. The sequence goes on along the minus strand of CBDBEC010000001.1, from coordinate 1,595,799 downwards.
GTTGTTGGTCGATGATTCCACGGGTGCGTGAGCCGCCACGTCCACACCGGCCACTGGCAGCAACGTGCGAGTATCCTTGAGCAGCTCATGTTCCATCGGCTTCTTCGATATCGCCGATACGATGTCGATGATCGAGCTGTCGGGGTCCGAGGTCCAGAGGAAGGGGATCGCCGTCATTTCGACGACCGGCATCGAGTCCACCTCGACCGCCATGCGACCCTCTTCCGGGATTCGCCGGGGCACCCCCAGAGAAGCGTCCACGGAGTCGACTTCAATGACCATCTCGAGGTCTTCGCGAATCACCTTGCCCGGTATCTCGGCGTTCACCGACTTTTCGAGGTCGCCCTCGTCCACCATCATCGGGATGGGTCCCGGTTTGCCGGCAATGTACTTCGAGTGGATCTCGCCATCGCCTTCGTACAGGCGGACCGTGACGCCGGGGAGGTCCTCGTCGTTCTTCTCGTCGGCCGTGAGGAACACGCGGAGCAGCGCCCGCTCTCCCGCGATAAGCGGCACCGGAAACTCCCGCGACTGTACCGCCTGGGTCAGATACGCGGCCGACTTCTCGCCGCAGGAGGCGATCCGCGCCCTGTAGAGTCTCCTGAGCCATGCGCGGAAATCCCGGGTCCGCGGTGCGCAAAGACCGGTTTCTCCGGCCAGGAGGATTCTGAGGTCCTCAAGTGCCGTCAGGTCGGCGGGAAGGGGGCTCCCCATGTTCGAGTTGCCCGTGAGCGCCAGTTCGCGCAGTCTTGCCAGACCCTTGAACTCCGGCGGGACCGGTCCGCTAAGGTCGTTGTTTGCGAGCTCCAGAACCTCAAGGTCGGCGAGACCGCCGAGGCCCGGGGGCAGGTTGCCCGTGAGCCCATTGTCGGCGAGCAGGACGATCTGAAGTTTGGAGAGGTTCCCGAATGTGGCCGGAATCGGACCACTCAATGAGTTCTCGAAGAGGCGCAGTTGCTTGAGGTTCGCGAGGTTGCCGAGTTCCGGGGGAAGGGGGCCGGTGAAGTTGTTGCTGTACCCCCACATCTCCTCGAGGCTCGCGAGGTTACCGAGTTCCGGGGGAATCTCGCCCGTGAGCTGACTGAAGTGGATCAGCAGGGTCTTGAGGCTGGTGAGTTTGCCGAGTTCCGGGGGGATCGGTCCCCCGATCGGATTGGCGGCGAGAGACAGGTGCTCCAGGCTGGCCAGATTCCCGAGCTCCGGAGGCAACGGTCCGGTTATTCCGGCGAGCGTGATCGTCAGCGTCCTCAGGTTGGTCAGGTTGCCGATCTCGGGGGGAATCGGCCCGGAGATATCGTTGATCCCGATCAACAGATGCTCGAGGCTGGCGAGATCCCCGATCTCGGGGGGAATGGGGCCGCTCAGTTCGGTCCTATAGAAAGACGCCTGTTTCAGATTCGAGAGGTTCCCGAGCTCCGGAGGGATCGATCCGGTCAGCGAATTGTCGTAGAGCCTCAGAACCTCCAGGCTACTGATGTTTCCGAGTTCCGGAGGGATCTCGCCAATCAGAGGGTTGGAGCCGAGTTCCAGGTACGTGAGGCTCTCGAGGTCTCCGATCTCCGGCGGGATTTTCCCGGTCAGCCGACTCGATTCCAGGAACAGCCACTGGAGTTTGCCGAGCCTGCCGAGTTCCGGCGGAATCGGGCTGTTCAGCGGATTGTGGGCAAGGTCCAGGTGCTTGAGGCTGTCGAGGTCCCCGATCTCCGGCGGGATTGGGCCAGTGAGGTTGTTCCCCCGTAGGACGAGTGCAATCACTCGGTGTCCGCTCCTCCAATTGGGGTCCGTCCGGACGCCGTGCCACTCATGCAGGGGCTTGTCAGTGAGCCAGTTGGACTTGTTGACCCAGGCGTCTCCGTTCATGGACCGGTACAGCACCTCGAGCAAGTCTCGGTCCGCGGACCGCACGGTGACCTCGAAGGTCTGCGAGACGGAAAGGCCGCCCGGATCGGCGGCGATCACGGTAACCGAAGCCGTACCCACACCCACGGCCGACACCTTCACGCTGCTGCCTGAAGCGGACACATGCGCCACGGACGGGTCCGAAGACGTTGGTGTGAAGGCCAGGGAGTCTCCATCCGGGTCGGCGAAGTAGGCCGTCATGCCGAGAGTCACCGAGTCGCGCCGAAACAACTCCTGCGCGGCGATGGAGTCCGATATCTGGGGTGGTCGGTTCGGGACCTTCACCTCGAAGGTCTGCGAGACGGTGAGACCTCCGGGATCCGATGCGGTCACCGTGGCAATGGCCGTTCCCTGCCTCATGGCCTGAATCGTGACCGTCGCTCCGGAGACGGACAGAATGGCCACCGCGGAGTCGGAAGAAACCACGACGAACCCCAGCGAATCGTCATCGGGGTCGGCGAAATACACCATCAGACCGAGCCGGGCGGAATCGCCCCGGAACAGCTCCTGGTCCCCTATGGAATCCGAGACGACGGGCGATCGGTTGGGGACCATGATCTCAAACTCCTGTGACACGGCGAGCCCCTCCGGGTCCGCAGCGGTGACCGTGGCTGTGGTCCCGCCCGAGGCCACTGCGAGCACCGTAACCGTGTTGCCGGAGACCGAGACGATCGCCACGGAGGCATCCGAGGAGGTCGCGTCGAAGGTCAGTGGATCGTCATCGGGGTCGCTGAAGTACGGCCCCACGCCGATCATCGCGGAATCTCCCCGAAAGAGCTGTTGGCCGGGAATCGTGTCCGCCACCTTGGGTTGGCGGTTCGGCACCGTGACCTCGAAATCCTGCGAAGCGGAAAGGCCTTCCGGGTCAGTGGCGGTAACCGTAACCGTGGCGGCACCCTTCGCCACTCCCCGGGTCGTGATCGTGCTGCCAGAGACCGATACGGCGGCCACCGAGGCGTCCGAGGACACCGCCTTGAAGACCAGGGTGTCTCCGTCAGGATCGCTGAAGTACGGTGTCAGGTCGAGGGTCACGGAGTCGCCGACTGCAACGGTTGCGTCCGGGATCTTGGCGGACGCTACGGGTGCTCGGTTGGGTGCCTCAACCGGATCGTCCCCGCAGGTTGCGGCGAAGAGAGGGAGCAGTGTTGCGATGAGAAGACGTGGTCGGGACGGATGTCTCATCTCTTGTCAGCCCTTGTGTAGTGTCCGCGAGCGGTCAGGATCAAATTGTGGAGTGACCCTCGTCGGGTGTACCCCTATCCTCTTCCGAGGTGGCATTTCAGTTGCACTCGGGTCCCGGCTCGTGAACTCCGATGGTCTCCAGCCAATCCTGGAATTCGTCGTTCGCGGGTGAGCAGAGTCCGTTCTGCTCGTACCACTTGAATTGAAGACTCTCAGCTGCATCCGGGTCATGTCCTGCGGAAGCGGGCCTTCAAGCCTGTTGATCTGAATCTCAATGTGCGCAAGGACTGTACCGGCTGCAATCTCTTCCGGCACCCTCCCCGTGAGCCCGTTGCGATTGAGCTGCAGCACCGCCAGGGAAGGCATTCCGCCCAGCTCGGGACCCCGATTCGATGAGGCTGGTCTGTGGACGGCATACACATATACACCATACACAACACGGAGACGGAGTACTTCCAACCACGTCCGGTCACCGCCCTACCCGTATCGACGAGATGGTGTTGCTCCAGGTGCCCCCCGTAGACCTCGTGACCAAGCCGAGGTGTGAGATGTCACCCGCGGTGATGAGGCTGTCCCCCCGGAAGGTATCGTGCTCGTACATCACCGCCTGCCACCCGTCCGCAATCCTTATGGAGGAGACGCAATCGGTCCACCCCGACCTCCCGCAAAAGATTCCCCAGCAGCAGTCCTTCTCATCGGGCAGGTCCCCGCGCAGGACCTCGAGATCGTCAACGTCGCCGAGAAAGGTCCGGTGCGCACCGCGGTAGTCCGCACGCGCGAACACGGTGATGCCGGCGGTTGGGGCGGGTCCGGCCGAATCGCATCCGGCGACCGGCATCAGCATGAGGAGGAGGGCCGTGAATTTCACCTCGCTTCTTCCACTCATTCCGCTGCTCCGTCGGTCCTTCACTTTCACAATCCCTTTCACTTCACATTCGCCTGTCGCGGTGCGCAGGTCCGATGGCGTCGTTCGAGACGGCGGGCCTCCTCCGATCCCCGCGGGAGTGGTGGACCCGGTTCTTCGCATCGCCCAGTTTCCGCCGGAACAGCGCCTCGGGGCCCGGGTCCCGGCCCAAGTCCGGGTTGGAGACTGCCAAGCCATGTCGGCGCTTCCGAAGGAGGCGGGCGTTCCTCGGGCTCGCAATCGGGCCCACCCTCGGAGTCCCCGTTCTCCCCTTCGTCGTAGGCTGCGGTTACGGTGGCCTCTCCGCCAACGGAGCAATCCGCTGTGCTGGTGCCTTCAATTTCATCGTCCGTCAGCCACACGAGTTCTCGCAACAGGGCGACCGCCTCACGCTCCGTGAGCGGGTTTGCCGGCTTCGTCGAGTCGCAGGAAGCGACACCGGCGGCGAGTAGAACGAGTAGGAGCGCATACCTCATATGGTGCTCGTCTCCGTTGGTTGGGGTTCCTTGGGATTGAGGGGGTTCGGGACGACACTTCCGGCGGCAATCACTTCATTGGTAACTGTTCGTAAATCATGGTTTACCGATATCAATGGGACAAAGGCCGATTTTTCGGCGATATGTAGAGTCACAAGCAAGCAATCCACCAATGGGAGCCGGCCGAGCCCGGGCGCGCTCCCGTCGCTCACCGAGTTCATGCTCCTGCGCCTCCCCGTGTTCGTGAGACCGCGCGCCATCGAGGGCGCGCCGATCCGCGTGGGACCCGTCCGCGCCGGGCGCCACCGCCGGAGCTGTCAGGGAAGCGAGGATCAGAAGCCCCAGGGCACCTGCGTTCCCCCAGCGGCGTGATGGCGCCTGGAGCGAACGATGTTCGTACATCAGGCGCCGGACGCGGCGCTCCAGCTGTGAGCGGCGTCTGCCGACGCACGGGACGGGGAGGTGGCGGTCGACCCCGACCACCCACCCGGCCACCTGCGTCAGGCAGCTCGCCATGGCCCGGTTGTCATCGAACTGACTGGCCGCCCAGTCGTCGCAGAGTTCTTCGGCGGCTAGTCGAAGCTCTCGCACGGCGAGCCGGAAGAACGGCTGGAAGAAGAAGAACGCCTGCAGAACGTTCAGCACCGCCAGCCGGATGGTGTCGCGGCGCACATGGTGCGCGACCTCGTGGCCCAGCAGCGCTCGAAGCTCACTCTCGTCCAGCTCATGGAGCGCGCGCGGGGGCACGCATATCTCGCGGCGGCCACCAACCCCCAGCGCAACCGGTGAGCCCACACCGTGACTCTCCGTCAAGCGCGGCGGCGGGACCAGGGATGCCCTCCCGGCGAGTGCGGCCAACGCGCGGGAGGCCCTTGGATCCGTTACTGGCTCGCGATCGCGAAGGCGTCCGCACAGGCTCCCAAGGCGAAGGAAGTACAGGGCGAGCGGGCCACCGGCCAGGACGAGCCACAGCATGGCGGCAGAGGCCGGCCGACCCTCGTCGCCTGCATTCTCCTCGCCGCCGGACTCCTCACCGGACTCGTGCTCCCCGACCGCCATGAACGAGGGAACGGGAAGTCGCCAGACCGCGGAGTCGGGCGAGGTCAGCGAGTGGACCGTCGGAGTGATGAGACTGGCGGCCAGCGCCGTGTACCAGATCGTTTCCCTGAGGCGCGCACGGATGACGGGGAAGAGGCGCAGACCCAGCCACGCAAGCCCGCACCACAGCGTGCTGTGGACCACGAACGTCAGGAGCCAGGAGGTCATTTCGTTCCCTCCTTCCGCTTCCTCGACACAATCTCCCTGAGATCCTCCAGGTCGCCCGGGTCGACCTCGCCGGATTGGACCAGGTGGTTGACCAGGGCGGCGCTGTCACCGGAGAACAGGCGGCGCACGAGTTCCGAGACCATCCCCTTCCGGACGTCCGCCTCGGCTATCGCCGGCCGGTAGATGAACTGCAGGCCGTTCGTTCGGTGCTCCACGCACCCGTACTCCTCCAGCTTGCGCAGCATCGTCTTGATCGTCGTGACGGCGAGGCCCCGCTCTTCGAAGAGCGCTTCGTGAACTTCGATCGCCGGCGCTTCGCCGCGCTCCCACAGCACGCGCATGATCGCAAGCTGCAGGTCTCCGAGTTGTCGCTTCCGCTTCATCAGGGCTCTCCCCGGGCTGTAGCCTAGTCTGCCACCTGGCGAGTTACTACCCTGGTAGTCACCCGGAAGTTCCGGGCGCCGGCCTCTTCGCACCTCGACATCGCCGCCGCTCGCGATTCCCTCCAAGGTGTAGGGGCCGGTCTCCCGGGGCAGCGTCGCGGTGGTGTACATCGGGTGCACCGGTTCGATCCGCAGCTCGCCGTTCAGCACCCCGCCCCACAGCACCAGCATCTCGCCCTTCTGTCCCGTGCCCGGCAATCCCTCGTTGGTCCAATCCTCGCATCTTCGACGCCGTCGGAAGCACGGGCCGGGGGGCGATCTGGCCACCGAGCCTCTTCATGCGAGCGCCCTGGCGGGGGCTTGACCCGGCGCAGGCGGCGGACGCGTAGTGGCCCGCCGACTCCAACTCTTACCTCAGCTCAGGATTCCAGGGCACCATGTCGACGGTACGTTGCAAGGTCTCGGCAGGCCCGGTCTTCCAGGGGGAGTCGACGGTTTCCTGGGTTCTCACCGGCCAGCCGGCCAGTGCCAGTGCGGCAAGCGCAATCCCGAGCGGGCGGGTTGACTCGTCCCACAGCGGCGAAACCCAGGAACAGGAGGGTCTCCACCCGCAGTCCGCAGCCCAAACCCTGCAGTCGCCCGCACGACTCGTGACCGCCCTCCGACTGGACACTGCACCAGGCACACCTCATCGTAAGCGGGGCCATGGCGGAAATCACCTCTCGCGCGTTCATGGGAGCCCTTGGAAGAACCCCCCGCGGACTCCTGGCGCCGCTGCCCCTCCTCGCCTCACTCCTCGTCACTGACGACGGCTACGGGCAGCAGCCCCGCGCGGAACGATCCCGCGCCACGCCCAAGGTCCTCCTGATCGGCATCGACGGCGTGCGCCCCGACTTGCTCGCCGAGGTCCCCACCCCGAACATCGACGCACTTGCCGCAGCCGGCTGGTACACCGACCACGCCCGCACCACCACCCCCTCCGTCAGCGGCCCGTCCTGGTCCTCCATGCTCACCGGCGTCTGGCCCGGCAAGCACGGCGTCACCGACAACAGCTTCAGCGGACGCGACTACGCGCGATACCCCTCATTCCTGGCCCGGGCCGAACAGGTGCGGCCCGAGCTCGCCACCTTCGCCGCACTCGACTGGCTCCCGCTTGCGGAACTGGACGGCGGCCCCGCCCCACTCCTCCCGCCCACCATCGACACGCGCGAGCTGCTCGACGGCTACGACCTCGGCTGGGCGGAGGCCGATGGAGAGGTCGTCGCAAGGGCCGTGCGCCACCTTGGCGAAGCCGACCCGGACGCGCTTTTCGTCTACCTCGGCAACCCCGACGAAACGAGCCACCGGGACGGCTCGATCGGCGCCGAGTACCGCGACGCGATCGCCCTGGCCGACCGGCACGCAGGGATGCTCGCCGACGCCGTCCGCGCCCGCCCCGGCTACGCGGACGAGGACTGGCTGGTCCTGATCAGCACCGACCACGGCCGGCGCGCCGATGGAGGCCACGGCGGGGATTCGCCCGAGGAGATGACGATATTCATCCTCGCGAGCGGCCCGGCCACGGCACAGTGGCCGCCGCCCGGACCCGCGTTCATCGTCGATGTCGCCGCCACCGCGCTCGACCACCTCGGCATCGGGATCGATCCGGCGTGGGAGCTGGACGGGAGGCCGCTGGCGTCGGGACGGCGGTGAGGGCCACCCCGGAAGTCAGTCACCGGACGTAGTCGAAGAACTCCGCGTTTTAGCCAGCGCCCGAAATGGGTCGCGACCAGCGTCCCGAGGGTGTCGATGATCGTCAATTCACGCCCTGCGTGGAAGATCCGCAGGTTGCCGTCGGGTCTCACATCGATGTCTTCGATGATGGAAAACTCCCCCGGCCCCTCTCCGGGCCGGCCCATCGATCTGAGGAATCTCCCCCCGAGATCGAAGACCAGAATCTCGGCTGGCAAAGCCGGAGTGTTGACGTAGTACCGTTCGCCCAACTGAACCAGCTTGACCGCCTGGCCAACCAGGGCCTCGCGGTCGTCCCCGAGCACGACCTCCCTCTCGATCGCGATCGACCGGAAGGGGAGTCCGTCGTCGTCACCACGGTCGTCCGGAGCCGCACATCCCGCGGTGCCTGTCGCGTGGAGAACCAACGTCACAGCGATGGTCCATCGGTGTGGGAGGCCTTAAGGCCCTCGGGCCGTGACTCTCGGGAGTCGTCATGCCGGGAGGCTTACCTCGGTGCGTTTGGCTTCAGCACGCGTTTCGCAATCGTGCCATCATCGGGTCCCCCTTCGTACACCGGGCATTTCCCGTAGTTTTCATGGGACCGTAGTCACTTGAGTCCCAATTTCTTCGCGACCTCCCGGAACTCCTCGAAGTCACGCCCACCGAAACGCCGGCCGTTGACGAAGAGCGTCGGGGTTCCGCTGATGTTTCGGCGCAGCCCGAGATCACGGCCTGCTTCGATTCTCGGAAAGGAGTCCACGGGTTGCTTGACACACATTTCGAAGGCTGCGAGATCCGGGATCCCGGCCTCCTCCGCAAAGGTCCCCCAATCCCAGCTTCCCAGCGAGTCCTGCTTCGCAAAGAGCAGCCGGTACATCGGCGCGAACCTACCCTGACGGTCGGCGCACTCGGCCGCCACCGCACTGGGCACGGAAAGAGGCCGATCCAGGGGGAAGTGCTGAAAGACAAGGGCGACATCACCGGGATGGCGGGAGAGAAGCGAGTCGACTGCGGGAACCACCATCGCGCAGAAGGGGCATGTGAAATCCATGAACTCGGTAACCGTCATACGCGCGCCGGTCGGACCGATCCGAATCCCCACTGCGGTCTCCTCCCGCCAGTTCTCCACCTCGACAACGTCTTTCCCTTCTCCCCGTGCAGCCAGCCCGCTCGTAACCTGTCCGTGGATGTACACCCAAGCCATCGCGACGGCGGCCGACGTAAGCAATACCGTGGCTGCTGTTTCCAGAATGGTTCGGGACTTGCTCATTCTTGTCGTCCTCCAAGTTTGGGACCGCAGTTTGTGTTTGTAGGACCATCCATGGTAACGGCTTGCCGAAAGGTGACGGCTCGAGCGCTCAGGATCTACCTCCGCCCGGTCAGCGCGTGACGCCGCACGTATTCCACTTCGTTCTCATCCTTCCACACACCCAGCACGAAGTCGTGGCCGATCTGCCAAACGTGCAGATCCGGCGGCATATCCACGCTACCGAGACCCTCGCCGCTAGGACGGAAAACCAGCCATCTAACCGGTTGGCGGACATCGTATCGGTACAGCTCCGCCCACAGCCAGCCGACGTCGTCGACCAGAAGCCTCGAAAAGACGGGCAAGGTCTTTGGCAGCGGCATCTCCCCATACCTGCGCTTCCGGCTGTCGGTAATCCTCTTTCGGGTGGTGTCCGCCATGTCGTAGGGATCAAGCTTGAACTCCACCAACTTTTCGATGTCCTCGGACGAGGGCGCCAACGCCGGCTCGGCAAGGCGGATGACGCGGCGAAGGCGGCCCGAAGTATCATACTCGAGGATCTCCGGGCCCTGGTCCTCGCCCAGCGTCAGAAAAAAGCCGTCCCAACCCAGCACCGCGTCCGGCAGGATGTCGAAGGGAGTGTCCCACAGGGCTCGCCCATAGGGACTATTGGGCAAAGGCACGGTGTATAGTTGCCTCCCCTGGAAGAAGCCCTCCCATGCCACCTGCCAGCTCTCGAGCTCCAACAGTGCGAAGTCGGCCGTGGACGGGTCATTGCTCACGCCCTCCTCGTCTGATATGGGAAAGAACCGACGTACGACCAGCACCCTCTGCCCTACGGTGCCAAGGACATCCTGGACGCTCTCAGCGCGCCACGTTGTACGCAAGCGATGAATGAACAGACCCCGGTCGTCAAAGAAGCTCAGCCGGGTTCCGTCAAAAGCGCGCAGCGAATCGGTACCTGGGGAGGGCACCCAAACGCACCCACGTACAGTAGGCTTGAACTCGCCGGGGCCATCACCGATTCCCCCGGTGCGTTCCAGGAAGGCGCCGTCCTGGCCGAAAAAGCGGAACTCGCAGCTCGCTTCGTCGAGCACCACGACTCGCCCGTCCGAGAGCTGGCTCGTGCCCTGGATTTCCAGAAAAGAGATAGGGCTCTTGCCCCATCGCTTCCCCTATCTGGTATTCCGGGATCGTCTCAACCACCCATCCGATCGGAGCTCTCGCCCGGTTTCCCAACGTGGTGGCCAGCATGACTCCCGCACTATCCCGTTCGAGGAAGCCTACCCCACCGGGCAACGCGGTGTCGCCCGCCCTCTCACACGCCGCCGTGACGACGAACGCCAGAAGAAGAGGGAGACGCGGTGGCGCGAGGCAGATCCCACCTCGCGGACCCTTTCCAGGTCGCAAACGGTCCCGAACTACCACGGCGTGAGCTCATCATTCACTACGCACTCTGCCCGCTCGCCGTCATCGGGTCCCCCGGGGTCTGTACTGCACTCCCATTTTGTGCACTTGTAGACATAGCAACCCGAACAGAACGCGGGAACTGCCATGGGAGTGCACCTGGCACCATTGAGCCCGGTGCAGGACTCCTTACATTCTGCCGAGGCCATCGGGAGACACTGCGAACAATTCGGCACGCTGCCACTACTCGTCGGCGGGGTCGACATGGCCATGAGCATGATCGCCAGTACGCCGAGAGCGCGGATCACCAAGGGGGAGAGTCCTCTACCTCTCTTCTGATTCGGTCGCATCGTTAGTTCTCCTCTTTTTCAGTGTTCATGGGACCGATGAATGTCGTGGGCGACTGTCCGCCCACGGTATTGGTTACCATGCGGTCCAACGACCGCGTGGCCGGAAAAGTCTGTATCGATGACTTGGTCGGTAACAACACCGGCCTGGATTCAGGCCCAGAAGGGTGATGAGTTGGCCGTCCGGGAAACGCCCGACCCGCGGCGCACTTGGCCGATACCCGCGCGATCTCCCAGCCATCCACGGTACGACTGACAAGCACGGCTTTCGGCAAGTCAATGGTCTCGATCCCTCGGACCACAGACCGAACACTGCCATCGGTCGCCAGGATGATATGATCATGAGGTCGGACCACCTGTGAAACACCACCGATTCCCCGTCCGGCGCGTTGGCAGCCCATCGTTCGCCGACGATCGCGGCTTCGCAAGACACACCCCGTGGCATCCTGACAGTCCGCGAATCCGAGGTCCAGAGAGCCTGCATGCGGTCGGCAGCCAGAGTGGCCCAGCCGGAAGTGAATCCGGCGGGAAGAATCTGATTGCCCTCGGGTGTTCCCTCGTGGCCACTACACTACCGGACGGATTCACGATCGTGACTCGATTTGCCCGGCCCAGGACCAGCAGATTGCCGGTCGCATCGAACTCCAGGTCCATGATCGCGGAGAACTCTCCCGGCCCTTCCCCTCTTCTGCCGACCCGCCAGAGCAGTTCTCCCGTCGGTGAGTATTCCCGGACCGAGTGCTCGCCCCAGTCGGCCAGTACGAAACCGCCCCTGGGGCAGCCTCGGATCATCCGGGGATTGCCGAAGAGGGTCCCCTCGCCGTCCGCGATCCGGTCGACTACTTCAAGCGGACCCAGCCATGTGCGGGCCTGGGCATCGGCTGGAAGTGGAGAGATAAGCCCGATGGCAACGGCGACGACAGCGCAACGCACACCCAGTGCTTTCCTGGCCTCGCTGTTGGGGGCTTCCCAGGTGCGTGAGTTACTCACGACTGGCGAAGGGGCTCATAGCAGGTCACCGTATCAGTACGAGCAGCAGGCCGATCCGGTTCTTCATTCTCTTGCTCCTTTCGCAGGCAAGGTATGGAGTGTGGCGCTGGACTTGTGGTATCCAACGTTTCGTACCATAGAGTGTCGCGAACCCCGAAAACTGTTCAATGCTGCGGCTCGTCGAGGTGCGGAATCCTCCTTTCATGGTCGGAGCGCCTGTTCCAGAATCCCGCTGGCCTGGACGCGATGCCGCCGCGCGGTCGGCCTTGCGATTCTGAGGTCCGCTGCCACCTGCTTGTCGGTCATCCCGAGGAGCAGAACGCGACACAAGACCTGGAACTGCCGGTCGCTGAGGACCTGGCAAGCCACGCGAACAGCCTGCGTGACCTGGACTTCCACACCGCAGAGGTGCCCGCTTTCCCCTGTTCGTCAGGCAACTCCGCAGATCCCGTGGCCCGCTCAGCAACATCTCCCACCCGGTCGGGACCGGGTGCGCTCATCTGGCGTTTCCCCGCTCTGGCCATTCTACTCTCTCCTCCGCGATCTCATCGGTTCCGTTCGCTCCGGTCTCATCCCGTCCCGCCGGGACGCGAGGACCTCGCCTCTACCCATACTGACGACGCTCGACCCCGAAACGTGCAAAGCGGTCTCTGACGGCCTGTCCGCCGCGAGCGCCGAACGCACTGACCGGGCCACTTCCGCGAGCTTGCGACCGTGCCCGCCGGCCAGCACCCGGCCACCCCCACCCACTGCGAAGACCCAAGGGGCTCGTCTGGTCAGGGCGTGGGCTCCGCTCTGGTCCACCGCTCCGCCAACGGACACGGTCTCCACAGGCCACCGCTGCTCCCGCGCGTAGGCGGCGGCCGAGGAAGGCGAGCCGGCCGAAAGGGCGAGAACCCGAAGGCCATCGTGCCTCGTGGTCGCCAGCCACTCCCGCCATTGGTCCGCCACCCGCCGGGAGTGGGCACAGTCCGGGTCGAAGACCAGGAGCAACGTGCGGCGTCCATCGGCGAGGCCGACCAGCGCCCCGTTGCCTCTACAGGAAGCTTGACGGATCCCGGCACCGAATCGTGCAAAGCGTGGGGGGCGCATTCCTGTCTCCGCCGATCTTCCGGGAATGGCTCAATCAGAGGGTTCCTGTCGGGGTTGGGATCACGGTCGGAGAGTGGCGGATTGCACGTTTTGGGCCCGGGAGCCGTCAGTATTAGTGAAGGACCGATCGATCCGCGGTCGGGACCGGAAACTCCAGCGACAAGGAGAAAGGAATTGCGCGCGATGACGATGGGACTCATTCTGGTGAATCTGCTGTTGGGAGCAGTCCTGAGCACTCCACCGACGAGTAAGAGGAATGCCGACGCCCGGATCTTCGATTGCTGCCGCGGTGTGGGGCCGGACGCGTACTGCTGCCAGCAGTGCTGTTGGGTTACGTGGAACTGCAAGGTAGATCGAGATTGCCGGAATCCGGAGCGGAGGTGACCAGCGTGGAGGATTCCGGGAAGGAGAGCCAATCACGGGGTTCGAACAAACCGAACGGCCGGATCGGACGGATCCTGAGACCCACCCTGCTGTGGTTGGCGTTGCTGGTCGTCGGTAGGATGCTGTGGGGGCTGAGCGGATCCTGGGGCAGTGGACTGGACTCCGTCCTGTCGTGGGTCACCTACACCAGCGGCAACTTGGGCTTCGTGCTTCCGTTCCTGCTATTTGCGACCGGGGTGGGGCTGGCGGGGGAGTTCGCTCGTTTACGCCTCCTGATTGGAGTCGCCTTGTCTCTCGCCCTGTTACTCGGCGTCCTATCCTACGGACTGGTTGACTGGGTGACCCCGATGGCCAGCTACCGGGATCGGATCAGTTCCGGGTCGGTCACCTCCGAAACCGCCCAGTTCGGACCTCCTACCCCTACCGGTGTTCTCCGGAAACTCCGCTACGTGGAAGCGAATCCGCCGGAAGAGTACACCTTGAGCGTCGAGGCTCCGGAACGGCACCCGCCGAATGTCCTCCGGTGGCGCCTGCACCAGCCGGCTGCCATGGGCGTCTTCGGACTCCTCAACGTCCTCCTCGGCGTGTTGACCGCCCAGTTGACCGCCGACCTCCGCCGCCGATCCCGCCGCAACGCCCGGGTCGCCATCGGTGTGCTCGGTGGGATCGCGTTCTTCATGTTCGTGATGCTCGCGTCCCCGATCGAACCCTTCCTGCGCGACGGCACCCTCAGGCCGGGAGTCCTGAGCGCCTGGGCTCCGCTGGCTTTGCCATTGACGGAGGCGTTGCTGCTGTGTTACCTGATTCGCAGGAGGCGCGGATGACCTCTGTCGCAAATGCAGCGCGGCCGCACCCGTGGGCCGGTTTCGGACCGCTCGCCGCACGAGCCTTTACCGCCCTGTTCCCGCGCCTGTCCACCGTACGGGAGGCCGGAGTGGACAGAGACGACGAAGTCGCCCCGGGCATCGACCTCGACGCCTTCCGCCGCGGCGACTCGGGCACATTCCGGACCGTACTGCAGCACTTCGGCCCGCTCATCAAGGTCATCGCCGCCGCCCACACCCGTAGCGCTCACGACCGGGAAGAGCTGTTTCAGGAGATCACGGTACGCCTGTGGGAGCGGAGGGCACAGTATTCGGCCCGGGGCGAACTGGGCGGATGGATCAACCGGATCGCCCACCGTTTCTGCTACGACTGGATGAAGGCTCAAGGGGCCTTGGAGGCGGCGGCCGAGCGCCACGCCACCGAAGTGCTCGCGCCGGACGACGCCGGAGCGGTGCTCGAAGATCCGTCCATCCTCATGGAACGCAAGGACTTCATGGACGACCTCCGCCTTGCCCTCGCCCAGCTGCCGGAGAAGCAGGAAGAGACTTTCACCTTGATCCACGTCAAGGGATACGGCACTGCGGAGGTGGCTCGGATGCTGGGGACCCGGAGAGCGACGGTTCGGTCCAACCTGCGCCACGCCATTCGCAAACTTCGTGAGTTCATGAAGGAGTACAGCTTATGACCTGCCCCGACCCCGGTTCGCTCGCTCGCGCGAACTCGCCGAAAGCCGATCCCGAGGTTGTCGAACACCTCAAGAGCTGTCCTTCGTGCTGGATGGACTGGCAGATCCAGCAGGGGGCCCGCTACGCCCTGAATCCCGAAGCCGAAGTCCCTCCCGGCCTCAACGAGCGCGCGATCGCCAGGATCGAACGCAAAGCCCGGGAACTGGAGGAAGAGACGCGCTGGTGGGACCTTCCGATCCTGGGAACGCTGGTCGCGATCGCCGCCTTCGCCTTCTTCGTCGCGGGAGGCGGCGCGGAAACCGCGATGCCAACGGGTTCCGCGGCGATCGGGGCGATCGTGGCTGGGATCGTGGCTGCGTTGTATACGTGGCACCGGGACCGGAAGGAATACGGGGAGGTGCTGCGGACAGCGTAGCAGTCCGTGGACAAAGCCACCCGAGCACCCGAGAGGGTGAATGCCCGGGGGATTTCTTCCACGGGCCGGCACCGGCGCTCAAGCCCGGGTGAGCACCGGTTGAGGTGCCGTTCCCCGCTTGACACACGCCATGCTCCCCCGTCGAATAAGTCTCCCATCACGACCCCCACCCGCACCACCCGCCAGAGCCGCCCCACCATGCCGCGATACGGAATCTACGGAAGCCACAACCCCGATACCTGCCCGATCTACCATGAGAGATTCGCGAAGGTCTTCGTGGACATCGCGGAACTCGACCCCGAGGAGCTGGCCGAAGAGTACGGCATACACCGGATCGAGGCCCAGTATCATTCGGCGCTGGAACACACCTTTCTCTGGATCGTCGAAGCCGAGGATCCCCACCTGATCGAGGAATTCGGCGTCAACACGGGCCTCGCTTCGTTCAATACCCTCGAGATCGTCCCCGTCCACACCTTCGGCGAGACGGTCGATCGCCTGAGGGTGAGGCACAACATCGGATTGGTGTAGCGGGGCGCGCGTCCGTCAGGGCGGTCCCGGCCGCGCACGGTCGGCCGGAGTCTGCGGGGCGGCGGCGGGAGCAACCGGGAGAGAAACACGAATGAGCAACCCCAGCAGGGCCCGAATCGCCCACACGATCGAGATCTTCGAGGCCGCGCGGAGGCCCCTGTTCATGGTGCTGGACGGCATCGCGCAGGACGAACTCGACTGGAACCCCGCACCGGGCGTGCGCGGGATCGGCAAGATCTGCCGCCACATGTACCGGGTGGACATCTGGTTCCTGAAGCGGCTCGGGATCGAGCCCAAGGTCACCCACGACGCCCCGGGCCCGGCCGACGAGATCGCCGGGCGGATGCGCACGATCCATGAGCAGGTGATCGCCGAGGTGGAGGCGTGCGCGAGCGACGCGGAGCTGATGGCCGAGCGGACCTCGCTCGACGGCAGGACGGGGGCGCGGCTGGGTCCCGACGTGATCCACATGGCGCAGCACTACCTGTACCACCTGGCGCAGATCACCTACCTGAGACGGATCCGTGAACGGGAGTGGGAAGCGCCGCTCGACGAGTGGGAGGAAGCGACGCATCTGATCGGGGACCGGGTGCTGGGAGTATAAGTCGGCGCGGCAGCGAGAGCGGCGGGGCGCGCGGCTGGCAAGGCGCGACGAGAGGTGTGACCCCTTGTTCGGGTGGAGCCGGCACGCGAAGCCCCACGCCGGGCGCGTCGAAATCGGCGAAAACCTCGCCGAACGGTCTGCGCCTGCGCTCAAGGGCGGACTCGAGGGGTTCAGGCTCGTTTCGCCCGTGTCGCCGGTCGCGGGGAGCGAGGGGTTGGACCCGCCATTTCCGATGTCCCCGTTCGTGGGTGATGCCTGACGGCCGGACGCCTCGACATGGCCGATTCATCGCTCGGCTCCTATTGTCCTTCTTCCTCCCGATCCCAGGTTCGCCCCGGCAACGACCCCAGGGCGGACGCAGAAGAGACAAGCGCAAGGAGAGCATCCAATGAACGCTGGCTCGCACGTCTGTTCCCGGGTCTCGACGGCCCTTCTCATGTCCCTGTCCCTCGCCTTCCTCGGGTGCGCCGACTCCGGCGACGAGACCGACGCCACCGCGGACGGGTCTGCCATGCAGGCCCTCGTCGACCAGTACGCCGTCTTCACTCTCGAGGCCGACCTCTCCCACCTCTCCGAGAACGACCGGCAGGTCGTGCGGCTCCTGATCGACGCCGTGCAGCCGATGGACGGAGTCTTCTGGCAGCAGGCCTACGGGGACAAGGAAGCGGCCCTCGCACTGGCAGACGGTGACGAGGCCACCCGCCGCTTCATCGAGATCAACTACGGGCCGTGGGACCGGCTCCGGGGCGACGGACCGTTCATCGACGGCGTTGGCGACAAGCCGGCGGGCGCCAACTTCTATCCCGCGGACATGACCGCCGACGAATTCGAGGCGGCCGCCGCCGAAAACGAGGCCCTCCGCTCGCTCTACACCCTCGTGCGGCGGGATGAGGACGGCGGGTTGGTCGCGCAGCCTTACCACGAGGCCTTCGCAGAGGCGCACATGGCCGCCGCCGCCAAGCTGCGCGAAGCCGCCCAGCTGGCCGGCGACCCCGGCCTGGCGCACTACCTCATGCTCCGCGCCGACGCCCTCGAGACCGACGACTACCAGCCGAGCGACATGGCGTGGCTCGACATGAAGGACAACCCGATCGACGTCATCATCGGCCCGGTCGAGACCTACGAGGACCAGATGTTCGGGGCCAAGGCCGCGCACGAAGGCTTCGTCCTGATCAAGGACATGGAGTGGAGCGAGAGGCTGGCGCGTTTCGCCGCCCTGCTTCCCAGTCTGCAGGAGAGCCTTCCCGTGCCGGACGAGTACAAGGCCGAGATGCCGGGCACGGATTCCGACCTGAACGCCTACGACGCCGTCTACTACGCCGGCGACGCCAACGCGGGCGCCAAGACGATCGCGATCAACCTCCCGAACGACGAGGAGGTCCAGCTCGCCAAGGGGACCCGGCGCCTTCAGCTCAAGAACGCCATGCGGGCCAAGTTCGACAAGATCATGGTGGGGATCGCGGAGGAGCTGATCGACGAGGACCAGCGGCACTACGTCGTCTTCGACGCCTTCTTCGGCAACGTGATGTTCCACGAGGTGGCGCACGGGCTGGGGATCAAGAACACGATCGACGGACAGGGCACCGTGCGCGAGGCGCTGCACGAGCACGCCTCCCCGATGGAGGAGGGGAAGGCCGACGTGGTGGGGCTCCACATGGTGACCCAGCTGTTCGAGCGGGGCGAGCTCACCGAACACTCGGTCGAGCACCACTACGTGACCTTCCTGGCGGGGATCTTCCGCTCGGTCCGCTTCGGCGCCGCAAGCGCCCACGGCCGCGCGAACATGGTGCGCTTCAACTACTTCCGGGAGCAGGGCGCCTTCAGCCGGGACGAGGCCACCGGGCGGTACCGGGTCGACTTCGACGCGATGCGGGCGGCGGTGGCGGGGCTGAGCGAGCTGATCCTGACCCTGCAGGGGGACGGGGACTACGAGGGGGTCGCCGCGCTGATCGAGGAGAAGGGGGTGGTGCCGCCGGATCTGCAGGCCGACCTGGACCGGCTGGATGCCGCTGGGATTCCGCGCGACATCGTCTTCGAGCAGGGGGTGAGTGTGTTGTTCGGGGGGTCGTGATACCCGGAATGACAAGCGTAGTTGTCATATGTAGAGTCGGGGGGTGGCGCGGTGCCGGGTAGGGTCCGGTGCTTCTTTTCCGCGCTTTCGCTTGGTGCTCAGTCCGGCTCCCATGCGGTCCGTTTCCACTCCCCCCCGCTCGTCGAACCGGACGTGCGGGTTTCCCGCATCCGGCTCTCAGTCGCGATCATGCCTTCGCCCACGGAAGGTATCGGGTCTTCGGCCCAAGGCGCACGAGGCCGTGGCTCTTCCACAGCCGTTCGTCGGGGAACCGCACGTAGCCTCCCGACCGCACCTTGTGCTTCCGCCCGAACCACTGTCGCAGCCGCCGGGTCGCGTGCCGGTCGACGGCCTTGTAGGCCGGACTGACCTGTCCGAGGGTGAAGTAGTTCGCCCACCCGGACATCATCCGGTTGAGGCGCGTCACCGTCTCCTCGGCGGACCGTCCCGCGTACCTCCGGCCCGTTTGCTCGCTGATCCCGCGGCAGATGCGCTGCACGCTCGCCTTGCTCGGCCGCGTGCCGATGTACCGGCTCCCGTCCGTCGGGCGATGGTTCCAGCCGATTCGATACCCGAGGAACTCAAGGGGCTCCTCGGGACATCGGAGGCATCGGGTCTTGCGGGCGTTGACCGGTAGCTTCAGCCTCGCCATGAGCCGGTAGACCGCCGCCGGCATCGCCGCCGCCGGGGCCTTTCCGAGCACACAGAAGTCGTCCGCGTAGTTCACGATCTCCGCCCCGAAGCGCCGGGCGTAGCCCAGCACCTTCCAGCCAAGGATGAACCGCCGCATGTGGATGTTGCTCAACAGCGGCGAGATCGGAGCCCCCTGCGGGGTCCCCTTTCGTTCCCTCCGCGCCCGGTTCGTGCGGCGCAAGCCGCCCTTGCCGTCCTCCTCGGCCACCGGCATCTCCAGCCACGCCTTGACGAGTCCGAGCATCCGCCCGTCGCTCACGCGCCGCGCCACGCTCTTCATCAACTCCGCGTGCGGTATCTCGCCGAAATAGTTCGAGAGGTCCGCATCGACCACTTCGTTGCGGCCTCGGTGCAGCAGGCGGTGGACCCGCCTGACCGCGTCCCTGGCGCTTCGTCCCGTCCGGTATCCGTACTGCTCCGGCTCCAGGTCCGCCTCGAAAATCGGCATCAGAACCAGCATCGCCGACGTCTGCGCGACCCGGTCCCTCAGGCATGGGATGCCCAGGGGACGGAACTTCCCCGGCTGCTTCTTCGGGATGAGCACCTGTCTCACCGGACTCGGCTTGTAGGCGCCCTCCCACAGTTCCCGCGACAGTTCCCCGATCCAGCGCTCCACTCCGTACGCCTCGATGTCCGCCACCGTCACACCATCGACTCCGGGCGCTCCACCGTTGCGCCGGACCAGCCGCCACGCCTCCAGCAGGAAGTCCTTCCGCCAGACCTTGTCGGCGAGGGCGTGGAAGCGCCGTCCGGGTTCTTCCTTCGCTTTCGCATGTAGCACGGTCTGGAGTTTCCGAACGCTCGCCGACCCTGTCAGACTCCCGTCAGTGGTCATGTCCCTGCCTCCTTTCCGTACCGTTCCCGACTCAGGGTCCCTTCCCTCGGCGGGCGTTACCCCGCGTCCCCGGTACTACGGACCCATCCGCCACCCTGCCGGCCCGGCCCGCCCCTCGCGGGGTCCCGGTCGCCGCGTGCACGGCACCGGCTGGGCTTCCCGTGTTGCCACGCTCTCCATCCTCCATGCGTGCCGACGCCATTACCCCGGCGGAAACCGGCCGGTGCCCGTGTCGCTCGCTTCCCGGCCGGCCGACGGCCTTCCCCTGTTTCCAGGAGGGTCGGCTCCCGCATTAACCGTTTCGAGGCCTGCTCGGCGTTCACTCGCGTTCCGGCCCGCATGGTCGCTGAACCGCCCAAGGCGGCCCTTCTCTCCAGAGTGCTTCAGCCCATTTCGTTGCCTCCATGAACCGCTCTGGCCGCTACCAGCCGGAGCGACAGCTGCTGGGTGGGATTCGCACCCACCAGGAAAGCGCGCCTTTCCACGGCGCACTGGAAACTGTACTTTACCTTAAAGAGGATCGGGAAGATGAAGACCAGATTGGTGCTGCTGCCAGCTGCGACGGCGGCATTCACCCTGACGGCGTGCCAAACCGAAACCGGGTCTTCCGTTGTCGAACCGGAGGTGGTCGTCGAAACAATCGGGGACACCACCGTCGTCCGCACTCTGTCGGGAAGTGTCTGGGGCGCGGAGGCGACCCTGGTCCCGGAAGTCTCGGTCGGCGAGCTCGACGGCCCCCAGGAACATCTCTTCGGCTGGATCTTCTCGATAGCGGCGGATGACGACCTGAACTTCTACGTGTTCGACGGACAGGCACAGGGGGTGCGCGTCTTCGACTCGGCCGGGACATATGTGGAGACGCTGGGGAGGCCGGGACAGGGTCCGGGCGAGTTCAGCCGGGCCGAGGCCATGGCGCTGTTGCCGGACGGTCGGCTGGTCGTGCGAGATCCGGGCAACAAGCGGCTCGAGGTCTTCGTCCCCGGCACCGGAGAGTCCGCACAATGGAGGTACGAGGTAGGTGGATTGCATTCGTTCTTTCCGTTATACACCGACGTGAACGGCCGCACGTTTCTCCGCACGCGTGATCTGGCTCGGGATGGTATGGCCACGCACCTGATCGTGTTCGGACCCGACGGCACGCAGGTGGACACCCTCCCGGAACCCTCGGACGCCCATGAGCCCCCGATGCTGAACGCGGAGCGAAGGGGCGTCTCGCCGAGTGGACAACCCACGCTACTCTCCACAAACGAAATCGTGCCCTTCAGCCCCATGCTGCTTTGGACCGTCCACCCCAGCGGCCATTTCGTAACAGGTCTGTCCTCTGAATACCGGATCGACCTCCTCCGCGACAACGGAGTGCTGCGGATAGAGCGCGCCGCCGATCCGGTTCCGGTACGCGAAGAGGAGCACGCCTACGAACGAGACCGGATCGTGGAGGACATGCGTGATGCGGACCCGGGCTGGGACTGGAACGGCCCGCGGATCCCCGAACACAAGCCGTTCTATCGCGAACTGCTGGCGGGCCGGGACGGCCGCATCTGGGTGTGGCTCGCGACCGAGGCCCGCCCGGTCGACAACGAGGATCACGATCCCGAGGACCCCTCTTCGCGGCCGGTGATCTGGCGGGAACCCCTGCGCTACGACGTCTTCGAGCCCGACGGGACGTACCTGGGCGTCGTGGCGCCCCCGGACGAGTTCACGCCATGGGTGAACCCGGTCTTCGACGGCGACCACGTCTGGGCGGTGACCCGGGACGAGCTGGGAGTGCAGCGGGTGGTGCGCTTCCGGATCGAGGTGGGCGGGGGGTGACGGAACATCGGCGCGGCACCGGAGACATGCGCCCACCTGCCGGCGCGGAGAAGGTGCGCGACCTCATGCGGCGCCTCGGGAACGCCGCCCGCGGCGAGGGCAGGATCTACCTGGTCGGGGGCAGTTCGGCGGTGCTTGTGGGGTGGAGGGAGAGCACGGTGGACATCGACCTCAAGCTCGACCCCGAACCGCCCGGCGTGTTCGCCGCGATCGCGCGAGCGAAGGACGCGCTCGACGTCAACATCGAGCTTGCCGCCCCCGACGACTTCATTCCCGCGATCCCGGGCTGGCGGGAGCGGAGCCGGTTCATCGCCAGGCACGGCCCAGTCGACTACTATCACTATGACTTTCATGCACAGGCTCTCGCGAAGATCGAGCGCGGACATGAACTGGACCTTCTCGATGTCGGCGAGATGGCGCGCCGAAGGCTGATCGAGCCGGAGCGATTGGCGGAACTGTTCGAGGCCATCCAACCGGGTCTCGAACGCTACCCCGCGATTGATCCGCCCAGCTTTCGGGAGAAGGTGAGTCGGGCGATCATGGAGATTCGGTCATGACATCCACGGAGAATGCGGTGGCCGACCGCGCGGCGATGGGCGCCGCGGCCGTTCCCGGGGATCTCCCGGGCGCGGACCTCGTCGCCAGGGGGATCCGGGCGCTGCGCAGCGGAGAGACGACTGTCGAAGCGCTCCTCGTCTCCGTGGGAGCGCCGCGGCTGCGGGCGGCGGGGCTGGACATTCCTCCCGCCCCACCTCTGCCGCACCCTCCCGAAATCTCGCTCTACCTCGCCATCGGTGCCGACAGTGCCCGTGACGCGCATTCCCGCTACAATGCACTCATCCGCCGGCTGGTGAGTTTCGAGCGGGCGCTGGAGCGGCGGGTTCGCGCGGAATCGCCGGCCGGCTCGTAGCGGCGAACCCGGAGAAGTCAACCACAGTTGCCAGAGTGAAAATAAGTCACCTCGTGATGGGAGGATTGGACGATGAGAACATGTCTGCTGCTGTTGACGACGCCGTTCATTCCAGCGGCGTGTGGAACCGACGCGGGTCCTGCACCCGCCGGCCCGGAGGTGGTCGTCGACACCATCGGCGACACGACCGTGGTCCGTACGGTGTCGGGAAGGGTCTGGGACGCCGAAGCCACGCTGGTTCCGGAGATCTCGGTCGGTGAACTCGACGGGGCCGAGGAGTATCTCTTCGGCAGCATCTCGTCGATCGCCGTGAACGACAGGTGGGATCTCTACGTGTTGGACGAGCAGGCGCAGCACGTTCGGGTCTTCGACGCGGACGGGGGATACGTGGAGACGCTGGGCGGACGGGGCGAGGGGCCGGGCGAGTTCGGATACGCCGAGGCCGTCGCCCTTCTTCCGGACGGCCGCCTGGTGGTCCGCGATTCCCGCAACAACCGCATTTCTGTATTCGGTCCCGATCCCGGACAAACGGACCAATGGGGATTCGATGCGGGCAACTCCGGCTCGAACCACCCGCTCCACACCGACGTGCAGGGCCGTACCTATCTGACAACCCGCGATCTGTCGAGCACTGACTGGGTCATGCACATCATCGTGCTGGGGCCGGACGGGACGCATCTCGACACGCTTCCGGAACCCTCGAGCCCGGTTGAGCGACCCATGCTGACGGCCGAGCACGCCGCCGAGTGGGGAACCAGCAGCACGAGCGCGCACGTACCCTTCAGCCCGGTGTTCCAGTGGACCGTTCACGCCGGCGGCCACTTCATCTCCGGTCTGCCCTCCGAGTACCGGATCAACGTCCCCCACGATGACGGCGTGCTCCGAATCGAACGCACCACCACTCCGGCGCCGATCCATGACGAGGAGCGCACCCGGGCGCACGAACGCGTCGAGCGCAGCATGCGGAACACGGACCCGGACTGGAGCTGGGACGGCCCGCCGATCCCGGAGCACAAGCCGTTCTACCAGCAGCTGCTGGCCGGCCGGGATGGAAGGATCTGGGTAAGGCTGGTGACCGAGGGACACCCCGTCGAGAAAGGGAACCAGGACCCGGAGAATCCCCGTTCGGAGCCCGTGACCTGGGAAGAGTCGCTGCGCTACGACGTCTTTCAACCCGACGGGACGTATCTCGGGGTCGTGGTGCCGCCGGACGGATTCTCGCCCTTCGTTCAACCGGTCTTCGATGGGGACCATGTGTGGGGGGTGACCCGCGACGACCTGGGCGTCGAGCGGGTGGTACGGTACCGGATCGAGGTGGGGCATTGATGTAGCGCGACAATCAGGATGAGAAGCCAGCGACAATCAGGATGAGAGAGCGGGGGGTGGTCGCGAGCTGCCCGAGATTTGGTGTTTTTCCCGAGAGCGGAGAGATGCCAGGTGCCGGGCCGACACATCACGGACCACCAGATGGAGCTCTACATGACGTACCGGAAGGAGGACCGCCCGGCGCTGGCTTCGGCGAAGGCGGGATTCAGCACGTCGACGGGGTACCGGATCGAGTCTGATCCGCGGCCGCCGTCGCAGAAGCGGAAGCGGAGGGGACGCAGGAGGCCGGATCCGCTGGCGGGGATCTTCGAGGAGGAGATCGTGCCGCTGCTGCGGGCCAACCCCGGGCTGCGGGCGGTGGCGCTGTACGAGGAGATGATGCGGCGGCACCCGGAGTTGCATGCGGGGGTTCGCCGCACGCTCGAGCGGCGGGTGCGGGCGTGGAAGGCGAAGCATGGGCCGGACCAGGAGATCATCTTCCTGCAGAAGCACAAGCCGGGACGCCGCGGCCTGTCGGACTTCACGGACGCGACGGGCCTGGGCGTGACGGTTGCCGGGAAGCCGTTGGCGCACAAGCTGTATCACTTCCGGCTCGAGTACTCGGGCTTCTGCCACGCCGCGGTGGTGTTGGGCGGGGAGAGCTTCGTGGCACTTGCCGAGGGGCTGCAGGATGCGCTCTGGGCGCTGGGCGGATGTCCGAGGGAGCATCGGACGGACAGCCTGTCGGCGGCGTTCCGGAACCTGAAGTTCGACGTGCGCGACGACGTGACGCGGCGCTATGAGATGCTGATGGCGGACTACGGGATGGAGGCGAGCCGCAACAACCGGGGCCTGGCGCACGAGAACGGGTCGGTCGAGGGGCCGCACGGGCACCTGAAGCGGGCGCTCGGGGACGCGCTGCTGTTGAGAGGTTCGCGGGACTTCGAGACGATCGAGGACTACCGGGCATTCCTGGCGACGGTGGTGAGCCGGCGCAACGCCCGCAACCGGGAGCGGATCGACGCGGAGCGGCAGGTGCTCCAGTCGCTGCCGAAGCGGCGCAGCGACGGCTTCGAGGAGACGCTGGTGCGGGTGACGAGGACGGGCGGATTCTCGCTGCGCCGGGTGTTCTACACGGTGCCTTCGCGGCTGGTGGGACACCGGCTGCGGGTGCGGCTCTACGACGACCGCCTGGTGCTGTTCGCGGGCACCGACGAACTCATGACGCTGCCGCGGGGCCACGCGGGCCCGGGAGGGCGGCGCGGGCGGGTCGTCGACTTCCGCCACGTGCTGCCGTCGTTGCGCCGCAAGCCGATGGCGCTCCTGAACTGGATCTGGCGCGATGGCCTGTTCCCCCGCGACGCCTACCGGCGCGCCTTCGAGGCACTGGTCGAAGACCTGGACGGCCGCGAGGCCTGCCACCGGATGGTGGATCTGCTGGGCCTGGCCCACGACCACTGCTGCGAGGCCGGGCTGGCGGCCGAACTGGACGCACTGCTCGACGCGGGACAACTGCCCGATCCCGCCGCGCTGCGCGAGCGCTTCCTGCCAAAGCCGGACCCCGTGCCGGACGTTGACACTCCCCTGCCGCCGATGTCGGTCTACGACGGCCTCGCACCGGACGCCCACGCCTCGCCGGCTTCGCCCCCCGGAGGACTCGCATGAACGCCCCCTTCATCGTTGATCCCCCCGAGATGGACCTGCTGCTCAAGCAGCTGCGCCTGCCGACCATGCGGGCACAGTGGCGCAGCTTCACCGAGCGCGCCGACCGGGAGGGCTGGCCCTCGGCGCGCCTGCTCGCCACGCTGTGCAGCCACGAGGTCACCGACCGCGAGCGGCGGCGCTTCGAGCGGCACCGGGCCGAGGCGAAGCTGCCGCCCGGCAAGACGCTCGACAACTTCGACTTCACCCTCGTCCCGGCGGTCTCGAAGGCACGCGTCGGCGTGCTGGCGACCGGTGACACCTGGCTCGCGGAGGGCGCCAACGTGTTGTTTTTCGGACCGCCCGGCACGGGAAAAAGTCACTTGGCGGCGGGTCTCGGGCTGAAGCTCGTCGAGAACGGGTTCCGGGTCCTCTACCAGCGCACTACGAACCTGGTCCAGAGGCTTCAGACCGCCCGCCGGGACCTCGCCCTCGAAGCGGCCATCCGCAAGCTCTACAAGTATCACCTCCTGATCCTCGACGACTTCTCCTACGTCACGCACGAGCAGGCGGAGACCAGCGTGCTCTTCGAGCTGATCGGGGCCCGCTACGAGAACCGGTCGGTTCTGGTGATCGCCAACGAGCCCTTCAGCACCTGGGGCAGGATTTTCGGCAGTGACGCCATGACGCTGGCCGCAGTCGACCGCCTCGTCCACCGCTCCCACATCTTCGAAGTCAACGCCGAGAGCTACCGCAAGCGCGCCGCCTACGCGGCCCAGGCGGCTCTTGCGAAGGAGCCGGCCGCTGAAGGCCCGGACCCGGCGGAGGCGGGCTGAAGCGCTCCACAACGCGGGTCCCTCCCCCGAACGGGACCGAAGAGGCGGCAGAGATGGCCCTGAGAGGCCCGTGGAGCCGCCGGAAGGGTCACCGACGAACCCCTCGGAGCCTCTGACAACCCGAATCCCGGGGCCGGACGGCCCGAATCCGGAGCATCGGGGCGAACAGGGGGCGGGAAATGCGCCCGTCGAGGGCGCTTTGACGCACTCGGCCTACCGTTACCCCTCGGAAGAAGGCCAGCCGACGCTCCGGCCCGGCTCGCTACGCTCCCCGCGCCGGAGCGTCGGCCGAGCCACCCACCAACCCCCCGCAGCGCACCCCTCCCCACGTCCCCACCACCCCACCACCACCCCCCCCTCCCTTGCCCCAGCCCCCCAAACCCCTCATCATCTCCACACTCGAAGCGTCGCGGCCTCTTATTCTCACCTTGATTGTAGCAACGCTCTCATCTTGATTGTCGCCGCGCAGGCATTGACTCCGTTCGAGCGACAGGACTACAGGACCCGGTGATTCCGGGGGAGAGAATCGAAGCATGAGAAGCAATCTTCTGCGATTTGGCGGGGCGGCATGCATGATCGCCCTCGCTGGCTGTGGAACCGAAGCGGGGCCCTCCGCCGCCGGGCCGGAGGTCGTCATCGACTCCATCGGCGACACCACGATCGTCCGCACACTGGCCGGAAGTGTCTGGGAGGGCGAGGCCAACCTGTTTCCGGAGATCTCGATCGGCGAACTCGACGGCCCCGAGGAGTACCTCTTCGGCAGGATCTTCTCGATCGCGGCGGACGATGACCTGAACGTGTACGTGTTCGACCACCAGGCCCAGCATGTCCGGGTCTACGACTCGCTGGGGACATACGTGGAGACGCTGGGCGGACCTGGCGAGGGACCGGGCGAGTTCAGCCGCGCCGAGGCCATCGCGCTGCTGCCGGCCGGCCGGCTGGTGGTGCGCGATCCCGGCAACCAGCGCGTCCAGGTCTTCGGTCCCGGAGCCGGTGAGACGGACCAGTGGGGATACAAGGTGAGCGGCCTGTACTCGGGGTCACCTCTGTACACCGACGGGAGCGACCGCACGTTCGTGCATACGACCGACCTGTCGCGGGACCCCTTCTCCGACGACTTCGTCATGCACCTCATCGTGTTCGGGCCCGGCGGAACGCAGGTCGACACACTCCCCGAACCGACGAGCGAGTATGAAGCGCCCACGCTGACGGCCGAGAACCGCGGGACGACAACCTTGTTCGTGCCCTTCAGCCCCGTGTTGCAGTGGACGGTGCACCCCAGCGGCCACTTCCTTACCGGTCTGCCCTCGGAGTACCGGGTCGACCTCGCCCGGGACGACGGCGTGCTCCGAATCGAGCGCTCCGCCGACCCCATCCCGGTGCTCGACGGGGAGCGCGACCACGAACGCGAGCGGATCGAGCGCCGCATGCGGGAGAGGGACCCGAACTGGAGCTGGAACGGTCCGCCGATCCCGGACCACAAGCCGTTCTACAAGGAGCTGCTGGCGGGACGGGACGGACGCATCTGGGTGAGGGTGACGACCGAGGGGTACGAGGCCGAAAACGAGAACCACGACCCTGAGGATCCCACTTCGATGCCGGTCGTCTGGAGGGAGCCGGTCCGCTACGACGTCTTCGAGCCGGACGGGACCTACCTGGGGGTCGTGGCGCCGCCGGACGAATTCACCCCCTACGTGGAACCGGTCTTCGACGGCGACCATGTCTGGGCCGTGACCCGGGACGAACTGGGCGTGGAGCGGGTGGTGCGGTTCCGGATCGACTCATGACCGCCGTCGAACGCAGCGTTTGGCAGGGCACCGCCACCCTGGTGCCGGAGACGTCGATCGGTGAACCGGCCGGACCGGACGAATACCTCTTCGGCGGGATCTCGTCGTTTGCGGTCGACGACGACCGCACTGTGTATGACATTTTGGCAAGTGTGGTTTACCCTTGTCCTCCCCAACTCCGTATCAGCACGATTCGAACGTGCATCGGTTCCCGACCTGGCAGCGGGACTTCCCTTTCCTCCCCCTCGTGAGCGCCGAGCAGCGCATGGCCGATGGCGGAGTCGCGCGAGACCTCCCCCATGTCCCAGTCCGGCTCGCTGCCCACAACCATTCGGACGACGATCTCGCGGGACTCGAAATTATAGACCCACACCCTGTCGCCCACCTCGACCCGGCGCGCGGGCTTCGGGTCCGGGGGGTCCGGCGGCCAGCGAACCGAGCTGAGCTGGCCGCGGACAAAGCCCAGCGCCCGCCTACGGTCGGCTGGAACGCCAACGGTCTCCTCCATTTCGCGCAGGAAGCGGCGGATAACCTCGCGTCCCGCCACGGAACGGCGCCACGCCCCGCGAGCTTCGGCCGGAAAGCGCCGGTCTCTGTAGTCCAGCTCGGCCTGGCGGAATGCCTCCCCCGGCTTGACGGAGTGGCACGACAGGTATGTGTCGAGGGCTTCGGCTACGTCTTCCCTCGTGTCGTCCACGATGTGGCAACGGGCGAATTCCCGATTGCGGATGCTCCCCCGGCCCGCCGGAAAATGGAATCTCCAGCGGCGACCGTCCTCCGAGACCGCCAACTGGATGGCCTGGATGGAGCAGTCGTGGAAGGGGTGGTCGCACGGGGCGGCCGCCGATCCCGGGAGCGCCCCGACCCCTACGAGGATCCGCGGATGGTCCGGAGGATGGCAGAGGGCGAAGTCGACCGCGCCGGCCGGGGTCTCGAAGCCGGGCGTCACCACTGATCGATCCTCCACATTCCATCCGAGGTGGCGCAGGAGAGGGAGGAGGACGCCATCCGCGATGTCGGTCCGAGCCGTTAGGCTCCCCCGATCGAGATCTCCCGCCAGTACGCGCAGCCTCCTGGCAAGGGACTCGATGCGCCATTGGCGGTCGAAGAGGGGCAGCCCGCCGGCCGGGTCGTCCACGGGGCGGGGCTCCTCGTCACGGTCATGCGGTCTGTCCGTGTCCACGATGCTGCGGGTGTCCTCCATCGCGTGAACGATTCCGGTGTGAAGCCCCTACGACAATCGGGACGGCTCGGCGCCGGGTCAAACGCGGCGCGCCGGTCGGTCTTGGGGGTGAAGTGTCGCTCTACCTGGCCATCGGTGCCGGCCTCCGCTACCTGCGCTTCCTCCTGCGCTTCTTCCTCCGCTTCCGCCGGCCGCGGCGCTTCGATCCGCGGCTGAGCCCGGAAACCGCCCGCGGGCCCGGGCGCGTTCCCGCTTTGTCCAGCCCGCCATCCTCCGGGCTCCCGGAATACGCCGGCGAAGACCCCGTGAGGCGCTCCAAACCCGGCAACCTGTAGCCCTCGTTTCTCCAACGGCGGTCCACGTCGGCCACGAGCTCCGCCATCACGCCGGTTCGGCTCCAGTGTTCGCGGTTCACCTTCAGCATGCTGGCGCGCGGCGGCCGCTCCGTCATGCTCAGACCCGTGAAGCGCCTGAAGCTGAGGCCGTCCAGAACCAGGAACTCCAGATCGTCGTCGGACACTTCGAAGATCGCTCCCAGAAGGATGGACTTCCACGTCACCATTGCATCGTTCATCAACGCCTCGTCCGCGAGCGCCAAGGTGTCGGGGAAATGCGTTCGTGAAACCTCCAGCCGTGCACGATAGAGCTCCCAGGGAACCGCTTCGTCCAGGATGTGCAGCGAACTGAACCTCGGCGCGCGCCTCGCGAGAAACTCCATCCTCTCGTGCGCCTCCTCGATCTCGAGGTCGGAGAAAGTGCCCTGGCGAACGATTCCCGACGATGCGCGCAGGTCCGCCAGCGACCTGACGGCACCTTCCCCGGCCCAGCCGGGAGGCGGCCGTCTCCGGGGCTTGCGGGCCGGGAAGCTTGTCGCGTCGCGAACGACGGTCACCCGGTGGCCGCGCGCCAGCAGGCCGTCCACGGACGGAGCCAGCGAACCATCGTGCACGACCCCCCCGACCAACACCTCCACGGGCCGTTGGAACTCCTCTTCGATGGCCGCCAGAAAGGACTTGCAGGCCGGACTCCGGGCGAAGTCGCCGCCACGAGATCCGCTTGCGACCACGGCCCGCCCCTCGTCCAGCGCGCGCAACGCCACGGCCTCCCCCTCATCCTCTCCCGCGTCGTGGCTCACCCGCAGGGGATTCACGGGGCGAACGAGATCGTACACCCGGGAATCCCCGGCGCCGTCCCCGTCCGCCACGTAGACCATGACGATACAGCGGGCCGCCATCCAGTCCAGGGCCTCCATCAGGGACTCCCCCGCCCTGCGCGCCGCCACGCGCCTCAAGCCGTCGGCGCCGAAGACGTGGAGCCGACCTGTCGTGTCCAGGATCTCCTGCAGCGCGTCCGCGACCCAGCCGACGCGGACGGGCGGCAGGTCAGCCCACTTCGCGGAGGAGCGTTGGCCTTCGTCCGTGTCGTTCGGTGATGGTGACGGATCGGGCGCGCGAGCGGGAGGCAGGGGGTCGGGGCTGGTGGGGTCGGAGCCGGTAGCGGCGGGGTCGTCGTCTTGGGTCATGAGGAGGGGTGGGGGCGGGCGGGGGTTGGCGGAAACAGGGAACGGCCGGCGTCTCGGCACGGGTTGAGGGCGGTGGCCGGATTCGCCTTGAAGGAAGATGCGGGCCACCGGGACAGGGGCAACCTTGGCAACCCTGTTCTCTTTACAGTGTGACCAGGCTGGGCGAAGCAACCAGCGCGGATGCATCGCCGCTCGATGCCGGGGGATCTGGGCATCGAGCCGGTCACTACAGGAGGAGGCGCGGCGGGAATCAGGGCGGGGGCTGAGGGCGGCGGCTGCCGGTCGCTGGCGCCCGGCTATTCGCCGGAGCACTCTCTTCGCGGCGACCTCACCATCGGCAGTCGTTCTTGCTCCGAAGTCGCCGGCACCACCTCGCGCATCACCGGCAGCGCGTTCGGTCCCGGAATCCGCTCCAAGCGCCGGGCCGGCTCGCAGGCCGCCTTCAGTGACTCACTCGCCCACCCACTCCATCAGCCCCCGCCCCGGAACCATCTCCCGCAGGAAGTCCTCGACCGGGAAACACCAGATCCCGTGCATCCTCATCCGTTCACGTCCCCGGTGCAGCATGGCGGCGTCCGCTTCGGGGTAGTCGCTTCGGAAGGTACGCAGCGCCCGCAGGTCGGCGGAGTGCACGGCGCGGGCGTTCCTGACTTCGAACGCGTGGAAGCCGTTCGGCCCGTAGACAACGAAGTCGATCTCGCTTCCGCCCCGCGTACGCCAGTAGAAGATCGAGGCGTCGCCCGCCGAGTAGGCCGCCCACGCACGCAGATGCTGGGCCACCAGCCCCTCCAGCGCCTGGCCGTCGATGTCGCCGGGCCGGTCAAGTGGTCCCGTCGGGCGCAGCGAGCGGAAGACGCCGGCGTCGAACAGGTACAGCTTGTCGCGCGCCACCATCGCGCGTGAGACCCTCCGCACGCACTTCCTGGTCGATGTAGAGGCTGGCGTACGCCCCAAGAGTCCCCTCCGGGTCGGGCGACTCCACGACCAGGGGCACCAGGCCGACCTCGGCGGGCGTCTCTACACCATCGAGATCTCCGGGTTCGATACACTGGCTGCCGAGTTTGACCGGACCAGGTCCACCCGGACCGTGGACGTGGGGGAGTCGAGCGTCGTCAACTTCGAGGGCACCTATGTGCGAGCCACGTCCATCATGGGCCGGGAACCACCCCTCACTTCATCCTGGACAGCCCTCCAAGCCTCCGCTCGATATTGAACCCGAACCGCCACGACCCCGAATCGAGAAAGTCCTCGGCCGCGCCGGCCAGGGTCTGGGTCGGGTTCATCTGGTGTTGGTTGGTGACCAAGAGCTTGAAGAAGTGCCCGCCCGTGCGGATTTCGGCGCCGAAGGACCCGGAATCGTACTCCTGATCCTCCCGGCCGTGGCTTACGATCCACTCGCCGACAAGGCTCCACGTGCGGTCCAGGTACAGCTGGCCGTTCAAGCCCACTGAAACGGTGGTCTCCGCGTCGCGGCTCTGAATCCGGGGATTCCACAGCAGAGTGGGCACGATGCCCAGCGCGAAGCGACCGGCGAACAGCGCGTTCGCCATCACCTGCCCATAGGCCTGCATCTCGTTGTCCTCGGCCCGTTCGTCGTCGCGAGCGCCTCCCGCGTCGCCGCCCGGCAGAATATAGTGTTGATGACCCCCGTGATCGTCCACTGTGTCGGTTTGCAGGTTCCACGCCACACCGGCCTGCAGTGCGAACTCGACGGGGCCCGTCGCGGCATCGAAGGCCAGTCCCGCGAAACGCGCGTTCAACTCCAGGTTGTCCATGCTGTTGGAGCGGAGAATACCCAGGGCGAACCGGTCGTGGAGTGCGAACGCCAGGCCGAGGCGATTGAGCACGAACCCGTCCAGCCCCCAGAGATCGCCGGGTCCGTCCGACAGGTAGCCGAACCGGTGGGAAACCTCGACCAGGATGACCCCCGCGTCGACCGCGGCCGCGGTCGGCAACGTCGCCGAATGCGTGGAAGCGAAGACGTTCTGGGCCGAGACCGCGCCCGGGATCGTCAGGCCCGCCGCGGACGCGCAGAGGCTCACGCATGTCTGCTTGACAATCTTCGTCATGCCGGAATGCTAAACCCCAACCTCGCCGACCCGCAACCGTTTCCGGTGGCCCGGGAGGCCCGTGGACAGAATTGGCCCCTGGTCACTCCCTGCCGGGCCGGCGCCTCGCCGCTTTCGGTGCTCGGGCGGCTTCATCCACGGACTACGAGGCGCGATCAGAAGAACGAGAACACCCGAGGCTGAAGCCTCCACCCCGCTTCCGACAAGCCCTCCCGCCCGTTTCATGCCAGCCTCCTTGCCATCGTGGACGGGCAAGGAATCCAACACGATCCATACGACATATCACATGTGACGTGACACTAGTTTCCGAATGCGTACGAGAAGTTGACGGTCGGTAGGCAGCACTCCGCGTCTTCCCCTGTGACCACACCGAAGACAGCGACCTCGGTGGCGAAGCGGTCACCGATGATACGTATCCCTCCCGAGAGAATGGTGCCGACCCGGTCAGGCAGGATGTAGTTCTCCGTGATGAGCTTGATCCGCCGGCTGGCCCGGGTCTCGCCACCGACCATGATCGCCGGCTCGCGTGCCAGGTCGTCCCCGGAATAGAAGTAGCCGACGCCGGCGGACAGTGCCTCGTCCGCGCTGCCGAATGTCCCGACACCGTAGGCGATCCCGACCACCTCGTCGTCGAAGAAGAAGGCGAGCGTCCCGAGCGAGATCTGCACGGTCGGGCGCTTGACAATCAACACCTTGGGAGCAAGGTACAAGGGCTCCAACTCCCCGAAGAGAACAGGCGCCCCTCCGCCGATCGTGACACGGTCGGTAACCCCGAATGCGCCGAACGGCAGGAAGATGAGGTAGGTACCGAGGTAGGACTCCCCCTCGCGAAGCGTTCGCCCCGTAGCGCCAAAGAACAGCCGGGTGCCGCTCGGATCCTCGTTCCGGAACTCGCCGTTCACGACTGTCCCGGCGGCCGGCTTGAGGCCGGCGATGTAGGATCGTTCGATCTCGAGGCGACCGCCGGATACGGTGGTGAGGACCACGTTCTCCCGATCCACAGCCACGATTCTCGCAAAGGTCACGGTACCGTCCGTGAGCCGGACCTCGTAGATGGTGTCGCTCGGCGCCGGAACGTCCGGCTCCACTTGGGCGCGGGCCTCGGTTGAGACGAACGGCGCCGCCGCCAGCAGCCCGGTGGTGAGTAGGAGACTCCGCACAGTTGGCGTGGACAGCAGGTGGATCGGGTTGCACACCATGTTCTTCTTCCTTGTTGACAGATCGTGGATCATGCCGCGCGAACACCGGAAGCTAACCCATGGGGCGCGGAATGCGCGCCTTCCTGGCCGGCGCGAGGATCGGCATCGGAATCGGGATTCGGTAGAGGTCGGGCTAGAAGAACGCATCCCCCAGCAGATGCACCCGCAGCACCGGCTCCGATCCCCCCTCCCTCCCCCCCCGAATCCCCCTCGCCACATCCAGCCGCATGATCCCGTCCATGAACACCAGCCCCGCGCCCACGGCGTAGTAGTCTTCCCCGCCGGCCCTCGCCCAGTCGCCGAAGATCGACAGCCGCAGGAATCCCAGCGGCCGCTGCAGGTCCGCCCTGCCCATCGCGATTCGGGACGCCCGCACCGCGTCCGCGTGCCCGCGCAGCCAGTCGCCCGCCGCACCGATGCCCCACAGGTCCTGCCGCGCCGGGTCGCCCCAGATCCGCGCCGCGCCCGCCTGTAGGCCCAGCGACATGCGGTCCGGCCCGGGGACCGGGACCACCAGCACGCCCTCGACCAGAGCCTTGACGTGAGCGTTGTCGCCCACCGACCCCTTCACACGCGCGCTGCCGCCGCCACCCACGGACCCGAACCGGGCGCCGCCCCACCACGGCCGCCACCTCAGCGACGCCCCCGCCCGGTTGCGCGTCGTGTCGCTGGCGATGTCGGTGTCGTGTTCGGCGAAGAGGCGGAGCGACAGCCGGTTTCTGTCGCCGCTCGCGGGGAGGATGCGGACTGCGGCGCCGTGCGACCAATGAAAGTCCGAGGCGTCCCCGCTCTCGTAGAGACCCGGCGAATCGTCGCCGTCCCCGCCCGGGCTGACGCCCCTGAGCGCCCGGTAGAAGGAGACCAGGACCCGGCGGCGGGGATGGTCGCGCAGCACAGTGAGGTCGATGTCCGGCGCCTCCAGGCGGGCCGTCCCGATTCTGGCTGTCAGCACCGCGGTTCCCCAGCCGAAATCCCGGCCCAGACGGGTGCCCAGCGCGACACGTTCCACCGGGTTGTAGCGGAGCAGCCTGAGTGTCTTGCCGGGGGGTTGGAAGTACCAGGGACCGGTGGCCTCCGGGTTGCCTCCGCCTTCTCCGGTACCGATGGCCTCCAGCTCGGAGGCGATCCCGGCCAGGATGGCTTCACCGTCGCCGCGGTCTTCGTCCCAGAGAGTCGGCGGCAAGAGGTCGCTGACGGCCAGCGCTTCGCGGTCGGCGGGGGTGATCGTCACCGTTTCCGCAGGGTCTCCGGACCCCACGTCACCGCCGATGCTGTCGCCCTCCCGTCGCCATAGGCGGAGGGCCTCGGCGGCCGATTCCGGCATTCCGGGGACCGCGTCCGCCCCCCGCTCCCGGATCTCCTCGATTTCCAGCGTCCAGTCGATGGTCATCGGCACGTCCGGAGGAACGGCGCCCGTGGCGTTGATACCTTCGTTCACGCCCGCGTACCCCTTCCACCTGACGCTCCGGGGCAGCCAGTGCCGCATCTCCCAGAGCCCGTAGTCCGCCACGACCGTCGTGATGTCCATCTCGACTCGCGGCATCGCGTTGTTGAAGGCACCGCTGACGAGCCGGCCGAGAAGGCCGGGGAGACTGTCCCTCGGACCGGATGCGGACTCGCCGCTGTCCGGCTCGGACCTGATCCACAGCCCGAGACTGCCCCGCCCCACATGCCAGTAGGCCTCCCGGTCGATCTTCTTGGCCAGCCGGTAGGCGACGCGCGCAACGGCGAAGGATTCGGGGTCGATCCACAGGATCGCGGAGACGAGGCGGATGCTGCGATAGCGCGGGATCGCGGTGACGGCTACGGCCTGCACGACCTGGCCGTCCGCGAACCGCACCGTGATGGTATCGCCCGAGCGGTACTGGTAGTACTGCTCCGAGCCGGACTGCAGCGGGCTGCGCAGGGCGGCGGCGGCGGTGTCGGTATCCGCGAAGACGGCCACGCCGAAGTTGAACGGATCGCCGAGCGGGTCGGCCGCGTACCGCTCCGAGCGCAGGCCGAAGAAGAACTCCGAGTCGCCGGGAGCGGTGCCGGGGTGCCGGAGCCGCGCCCCGAGGACGTGGGCCACGTTGGGCTCCTCGCGCGACCACCTGACGCGCACCGCGCGCTCCCCGCTCACCCAGGGACGGTCGCGCCGTAAGCTGGGAGCCTCGACCCCCACCCGCTCCCGGATGACGGCCGTGTAGGCGTCGATGGTGTGCCGGGAGGTGTCGCGGGCGGCCCTCGCACCGAGCACGAGGCGGCGGGCCGTCCCGTCGAGGTAGGCGTCCCGTGCGGGGTCGGGGGGGAGGGGGCCGGGGGGCTGCGCCGAGGCCGCGCCGTGCAGGGGGGCGGCGAGGAGGAGGGTGGGGAGGAGGGGGAGTGCCCGGGAGAAGCGGCGCGAGCATCGCATGCGGCGAGGCGCCGGGAGAGGCGGCGGCCGGCCGTGTGGGGCCGTTTCGGGCTGCCGCGATCGGGCCCGGATGCACAGCCGGTCGAAAAGAGGAGGCATTCTGCTCAAGGGCTTACGAGGTCCGCCCGGCGCGCCTATCTGCCCGACAACGCGTCCAGGCCGTCCAGGATGTCCAGATGAATGTAATCTTCGTAGACGTCCCGCACCGGGAGCCAAAGCGCCTTCTCCAGCATCTCCATGGCCCTTTCCCTGCCACTCTCTGCATCGAGCCTGGGCAACCTGATCCCGTATTCGTACAGCAGGATCTTCGAATCCGGGACCTGTTCCAGAGCGCGCTCGTAGTGGTAGACGGCCTTTTCCCTGTTGGCACCGTAGATCCTGCGGGCGAAGAATCCCGCCTCGGCGACGTCGGCGTGCCAGCCGCCCAGGGTCAGGTGCGCTCCGGGGTAGTCGGGGTCGATATCCAGGGCCGCCTCGAGTGCATCGCGGACCTTTCCCGCGAGGCCCTTGCGAAGCGCTGTGATTGTGCCCACCCGCTGCGCGTAGCGGCCGACGGCATGGGCGTATTGGCAATGCGCCTCGGGATTGGCCGGATCGGCGCGCACCGCTTCCTCGCCCATGCGCATTGCCCGCTCGATGACCTCGTCCCACTCCTCGTCCGCCGTCTCATAGTGGGCGTAGACCGCGAGTGCCTGCGCCGCCAGGGTGTAGCCGTCCGTGGTTCCCAGGGCTTCGCCGATATCGGCGGCTTCCCGGAAACGACCGTCCGCGAAGGCGGATCTTGCATCGTCAATCGACTGTGCCCTCGCGTTCGCCGGTAGAAGAACGAGGGTGCCGGCGATGGCCAGCCGGACGATTGAGGCAAGGGTCATTCCACTCTCCTAGACCAGCCAACGCAGCCCCGCCACGACCGAGGCCGCTGCGCCCAGGGCGGCGACAGCCGGCTTTATGGCGCCCTCGCGGAGGGGCGGACCGTAGATTCGCGGCACCAGCAGGAAGAAGACCATCCCCGTGAGACCGACCGCGAGCAGACCGAGGCCGAGGTCGATCAACAGGCCAGGAACACCCCACCCGGCCCCCTCCACCCCGGCACGACCGACGAACGCGATGAGCAGGACCGGACATTGAACGACGAGCCAACCGAGCCCGGTGTCGCCGAGCAAACGCCGCAGAGGTGATCCGCGGTCGGGTTGGTGCGCGATCCGCGCGACTCCGTACAGGGTCAGCTGGGCCGCCAGCGAGCCCGTGAAGGGAATGAGCAGCCACTCCTTCCCGGTGACGGAATACGCGAAGAGCCAGCACATCCCGGCGGCCGTCGTCGAGAGAATGTCGTAGACGGTGTGGGGGCGATCTTCCGTGGAGCGCGGCCAGACCAGACTCACGGCGAGGAAGAAGGCGAACGGTCCGAGAAACCACAACCAACCGCCGAGCGTGACGGCGGCGAAGCCGAAGAGGGCGCCCCCGACCAGGGCGCTGTCGTCCAGCCTGCTGCGACGCCGCCAGGCCAGCGTGAAGACCACCATGAGCGCGGCGGCCAGGAGGTGAGCGAGGAGAAGCCGGGTGTCCGAGTCCTGGTAGAGGCGCAGAAAGGCGTGGGCGCCGAGAGGGATCAGGAGATTGTCGAGCCCCCGCCACGAAATGAACTCGAGCATCATGACGAGGAGCGCGAGGATCGCCGCGATGAGAACGGCCTCGGCGCGGCCCGTGTCGGTCAGGAGAAGAAGGGGAAGGTGGGCGCTGAAGAAGGCGACCAGGAAGAACGCGAGAGATCCCTCGAGGCTCTTCTTGCCCTCCGATGTCTGGTACAGGAACAGCCCGTAGCGAACTCCCACAAGGGCCGCGACGGCGTCCGCCAGCGTCAGTGTGAGAATCGGTACGACGTAGAGCGGCCAGTCGCCGCGGCCCAGGACGAAGAGGACGGTGACGGCGATGGGAAAGTAGATCTCGCCCAGGCCGTCCCGCCCCACTCCGCCCAACACCGTCCCGATGCCGCCGCGCAGGCTGCGGATCGAACGCGTGGCCACCATGGCACCGCAGGCGAGGACCGCCAGCACGATCACCGGCCAGGCGCGGTCGAAGATCCAGGGCAGCGGGAGGACGACGAGCCCCATGCCGACGTGGACCCCTTTGCGCAGAGACTCGGGATGGAGACGGCCCCGGTTTTCCGCCGCCTTGAGCACGACCAGGAGAGTCGCCAAAGCGGCGAGGAGGCCCGCCATGGCGAGGAGGTTGGCGGTGGGCGTCATCGCGGTTCTGCTCCTGCCGCCACCGTCTCGAGGACAAACCGGCTGTAGAAGAACGCCTTGTCCTGAAGGTGAAGTCGCTCGGCGAGCTCGGGGTGCGGGGTGAGAGCGTGGCCCAGCTCCGGTGGCCGGCTGCGCGGCACCAGCATGTTCCAGTAGGCGAACCGGGCGCCACTGCGCGCTCGTCCGGCCAGGGTGGCGAGCAGCTGGTGGAAGCTCTCGTCGGACATGTACTCGAAGATGTCGCTCAGGTTGAAGCAGTCGAAGTCGAGCCCGGGCTCCGATGCGAGAAGCTCTTCGATCGACAAGGGGTGCCATTCGAGCCGGTCGAGGTTCTTCCTGATGGCGTCGAAGTTCTCCCTGCGCAGGGCGTGTGGCAGGGCGGTGGTGTGGCGGCCGGTGAGGATCCACTGCAGATAGGGGTTGGCCGCGGGGTCGAGCTCGGTGAGGGCGTGCCTGGTGCGCTCCAGGATGCGCTCCGCCACCGACCCTTCCACGTAGCGGAAGAAGGCCGGATCGCGTCCCATGCGGCCCATCACGAAGCGGGAGAAGAAGAGCCGGAAGAGGAGACGCCAGCGCAGGTTGTCCCAGCGATGGGCGTAGAAGCGGTGGCGCTGCTTCAGGGTGCCGCCCGCCAGAAGCCGGTCGACCCGGCGGCGGGGGTGGATCCACGGCAGCAAGCGCGTGCGAAATGCGGCGAAGTAGCGCTCGAACTTGCCCGCCGAGCCGATGCCCGCCCGGATCAGCTCCGGGTGGGCGTCCCAGAAGTCGCGGGCCTCGCCTTCGAGGACGCCGCGGCAGCGTCTGTAGAGGATCTCGCGGTCGGCGCATTCCCGCGAGCCGAGGAGTTGCAGGAGTTCGTGGTGCTCGAGCACGCGGTACGCCGCGGCGCGCAAGGCGAGACAGGCGAGCTGCGCCGGGTTCATGTCCACGGCGATCACGCGCGCCGGGCCACGCGACAGGAGTGACAACGAGTTGTCCCCCGCCGAAGCGATCGAGAGACAGATGTCCCCTTCGCGAACGTCGAGCGCTTCCAGGAGAACGTCGGCGTCCTCCCAGCACTGCGCATAGCGGATAAAGGAGAAATCGGCGCGCGCGGCGGCCTCGGTGCTCATGGGGCGGCGCCCGGATCCGGCCGGGCCGGGCCGTCGCTGGAGTCCGTGCCGGCCGCAGCCCGCGGGACGACGGCCGGGCTGCCCGTGGGCCGGGGCTCGCTGTCCGGGCCGTTCGGGGACTGCGGCTCGAGATCCAGCTTCACCGTGCCGCGCGCGCCGTCCATCTCGACCCAGCTCCCACTCTCGACTCGTGTGGTGACACCGGCGATCGAGACGATGGCGGGAATCCCCATCTCGCGGGCCACGATCGCCGAGTGTGAGAGCAGGCTGCCACGCTCGACCAGAATACCGGCGGCGGCCGGGAAGAGCATGATCCATCCCGGGTCGGTGCGCTCCGCGACCAGTATCTCACCCTGCTTGAGTTCTGCGCCGCGTGGATCGCGAATCACCCGGGCGCGGCCGCGGACGACGCCCGGGCAACAGCCGAGGCCGCGGAGTACGTCGTCTCCGTCGGCTTCGTCCGGGTCCGCCGACCTCGAATCGTTTCCCTGGCAGATGTTGGCGATGTAGGGAGCGCCGAAGGTCTCGAAGCGGTCGGCCGGGGCCTCCAGTTCGGCGTAGCGCTCGAAGGCGCGGCGGCGAACGGCGGCGAGACCGCGCAGGTTGTCACAGGCCGCGGCGCCTTCGGCGTAGGCCACGATTTCGTCGAGCTCGAGGTAGAATACGTCGCGCGGGTCGTCGAGGACGCCCTCCGCGTGCAACCTGCGCCCGGCCTCGAGGAAGATCCTCCGCACGCGGCCGAAGAGGCGGGTACGCTCGAACCGCAGGTTCTCGCGGTCACGCACCCGCCCGCGGGCGTTGCGCAGCACCCAGGCAAATATGGCGCGGCGCAGGGGGCGTCGCGCGAGGGCCCTGCGCACCTTCGCTTCCGCCTCCTGGCGCACGGTCGACTGACGACCGGAATCGAAGCTCTGACCGCGCGCGAGCCGGGCGGCGGCGTGTCCGATCGAGCGCAGCAGCGGCTCCGGATCGTCGAAGAGCGCGGTCGACTCGAGCTTGAGCTCGTCGAGGCAGCGATCTCCGAAGGTGTCGAGATAGTCGTCGTAGAGCCGGGCCAGCTCCTCGTGGCGGCGAAGCGCCTGAACGGCGTCCGGCGTCGCGCCGCGGCAGAGGACCTCGGTCAGCTCGGCATCGAGCGCCGCGACGGCGGCCATCTCGACGATGCGCCTGGCCGGCTCGGCACTGATCATCCCCCCCTGGTCGCATACAAGGTCGTTGTGCAGCGACCCCTGCTCGTCCTCCTCGCCGGGGCACCACCCAGCGGTGAGGCGGCCCAGCACACCGAAGTAGATCATCGCGAAGAAGTCGTTGATGAGCGGCGCGTCCCAGCGCGTCAGCAGACTCGACTCCAGTTGGCGGTAGTCGTCGACCAGCTGGTCCAGCCGCCTGAAACGGAGAGGTGGATCCCGGGGTGCCAGCGCGTGGCTCAGGCGATCGTAAAACCGGTCGATCATACGGGGCAGCCGCACCTGGTTGACGACCAGACCCGCCATTGTGCGGCCCAGCCGCAGCAGATCCAGGAAACGCGCCGACCGGGAAGCGCTCGATGCGGTGGCGGTGATCTCGTCGGGAAGACTCTCCCGCACGCCCATCATCTGTTCCATGAAGCGGCGGTTGAAGGTGTAGCCCGGGAGCAGCGCGATGACCCGGTACCAGTTGAGGAGGTTGTAGTAGACGCGGCCGCGCACCAGGCCGAGCATGCGGCGGAAGGTGAGGTCGTTGGCTGCGATCCTGTTCCTGCTCACGCCCAGGAGGCGGCAGAACTCGCGGTAGACCCCTTCGTAGGCGTGCAGCGCGAAGCTGAAGGTCAGGGGGGTGGTGATGCCGCTGTAGCTCTCGACGATGTTCGAGTTGTCCCAGATGGTGCGGACGCCGTCGGGATCGGGGGTCTGGGCCAGGGAGGTGACCGGGCGGGATTGGAGGAGGAAGATCTCGCCGCCGCGCATCGCCCATTCGATGTCCTGCGGGCGCCCGAAGTGCCGCTCGGCCCGGCGCGCGAGTTCCGCGACCTGGGCCGCCTCCTCGTCGGTAAGGGCCGGTGCCGACGCGGCGGGTTCGCCGATCTCCCGTGCCGCGACGCCTTCCGCACTGTCGGGCGACGGCCGGTGCGCCATGCGCTTGGCCACGATGTCGCGCTCGAGGACGGTACCGTCGAAGTGAACGCGCCAGGTGTCGGCGTCGGCGTCCCCGCCGACCAGTGCCGTGCCCAGACCGTGAAGCGCCGAAACCACCGCCACCGAGCGGCGTCCGGTCACCGGGTCGGCGCTGAAGGCGACCCCGGAGACTTCGCTGTCGACCATCTCCTGCACCAGAACCGCCGGAGCCTGCGGCAGCCCTTCGAGGTCGTTCTCGCGGCGGTAGGCCAGGACGCGTTCGCTGAAACCAGATCGCCACACGTCGACGATCCGGGCCGGCAGGCGCTCCCGGGTGACTGACAGGTAGCTGTCGAACTGGCCGGCAAATGAGTGCTCGACGCCGTCCTCCTGCACGCCGGAGGAGCGCACCGCGACGAAGCGGGTGTCGCCGCGCAGGGTTGCAAAACGCTCCTGGACCTCCTCGAGAACCCGTCGCGCGGGCGAAACCTGGGAGAACAACTCGTGAAGCTCTTCCTGTTCCTCGGCCCGGAGGAGGGCCTGGCGCTGGTCCGGCGAGAGACCCGCTTCGAATGCGGACGGCGATATCACGAACCAGGCCGGGATCCTCAGGCCCGTGCCGGCCAGAGAGGAGAGGGCCGCCGCCTTGCCCCCCATGCGGGAGAGGTCGACGCCGTCCGAAGAGGAAAGGACGAAGCTCATCCCAGCTCCCTCCAGAGAAGGGGCGCCGGCCCCAGGCCGAGATAGAGCACAAGCGTCCAGACCCCGGACCAGTTCTCGATCCATTTCCCGGCTCCCGGCGTCTGCTGCCGCAGGAAGCGAGACCCGATCAGAACCGCGGCACCGAACGTTGCGCCGAGCGCCATGGCTAGCGGCAGGGCGAATCCGATGCGGCGCGCGGCCAGGCAGGCGCAGGCGAGCGCGAGCCCCAGTACGGCCCACCACGTGCCCACCGCCCGCCCACGACCCCACACCACGGAATAGGTGGCCACCCCATCTTCTTCATCGCGGGGACTGCGGATCTTGCGGCCGATCTCGATCACCATGCCGTTGAATAGGCTGGCCAGCAGAAACCAGCCGAGTCCGGCCGGCGCATGGCCCTGGAAGACCAGCCAGTCGGTGCCGGTGGCGTAGAGGTCGATGAGCGGCATGATGGCCATGTGGGTGACCATGTAGAGGAGGTGTTTGCCGCGCAGCCAATCGCCGACGAAGAACTCCTTGCTCATCAGGGCGAGATAGGTCCAGGTGACCAGCAGCAGGACGAGAAGCCGCGCATCCAGCCACAGGGCAAGGCCCAGCTGCAGCACGCCGCCGAGCACGAACAGCCAGCCCAGCTCGCGCAGCGTCACCAACCCTCGGGGCACCGGGCGGTAGGGCCGGTAGCGCGCGTCCTCCTCGTCGTCCTTGAACTCGTCCGCGATGCGCAGCTGGAGGAAGAAGATCAGGCAGGAACCGAAGGCGACCACCGCCGAAACCGGACTGGGCCATCCCGTGGAAGAGCGCAGCATCCAGGAAAAGGCGACGGCGCTGAAGCTGAAGGCGAGGATCGGCGGCCCGTGCTGCACGAGCGGGAAGCGTTCCCCCTGATAGACCCACCAGCGGCGAACGGCGCTCATGCCGGGTCCTCCGATGGCCCCTTCTTCCGCTCTTCCGGCACTCCCCGCGCGAGCGTCCGGTGCGCCCGCGTGAAGTGACCCGCTGCCAGCGCGGCGCTGATCGACAGTTCGCCCGCAAGCACCGAGGCCGCGCAAACCTCGGCAAGGGCGGCCGCGTTGCCCGGCCCGGAGAGTCGCAGAATATCCAGGCAGGCGCTCTGGCTCGGCAGACCCGTGCCGCCGCCCACCGTTCCCAGGATGAGGTTGGGCAAGGTGACGGAAGCGTAGAGGCCACCATTCGCCGCGGGCTCGAAACGGGTCACCCCGACGGCGGACTCGGCCACGCAAGCGGCATCCTGGCCGCAGGCGATGTAGAGCGCCGCCATCCCGTTGGCATAGTGTCCCTGCAGCCCGATGTTCCCGCTCATCACTCCCCCGATTGCG
This sequence comes from Longimicrobiales bacterium, assembly GCA_965204275.1. Classification (GTDB taxonomy): domain Bacteria; phylum Gemmatimonadota; class Gemmatimonadetes; order Longimicrobiales; family Gaopeijiaceae; genus Bin94. Next base: position 1,551,707 of record CBDBEC010000001.1, on the reverse strand, counting down.
GAGACTCGGTAGAAGTCCAGCATTCGGCGGGCACTTGTCTTCAGGTGTCGTTCGAGGATGTCGGGGGCCAGGACCGCCTCGGCGGTGACCTTCCTCCCGCGAACGTTCTGGAAGGAGAGATGCGAGGCCTTCTTGTCTCCCGAGTGATTCCCCTCGACGAACCAGTATGTGGGCCGCACCGGTGTCCGATCGAGAATGAACCGGCACACGGCGTCGGTCGCGATCGTGACCATGTTCTGCCCCGAGGCGTCTCCGGTGGTGTATTCGAAGATCAGGTAGACGTGGTTGCCCTCCATGTTGAAGCGGGTGCGCAGGAGCTCGCCATGACGTGTGGTCGATGCTGCGATATCGCGGAACGTCTGCACCTGCTCGCCGGCCCACATGATGAACTTGCCGACGTCGATCAGGCTGTCGAACGCGAAGACGGGGGCCCGTGTCACACCCTCCCAGATCGCTGCCGCCCTGCAGCCGCCTGTCTGCGTGATGGCCTGCGCCCCTCGAGTGTAGGACGCCACCAGCGCAGCCTCCGTCGTCGCCAGTGGCACGTAGTAGTCTCCCCGCGCAAACAGCCCCCTCATCCGCAGCGGGCCGGCCAGTCCGACCGGGAGCTTCACGGTGCCGATGAAGTTCTCGATGTTCCTGCCGTAGAGGGGCATCTGTTCGCGCGTCATGTCGTCGAGGAGCCGGTGCCTCACGGACGCCTCGACATCGAGCAGCTGCCAGCGTCTCTTCACCGCCTGGGCGGAAATCGTTCCGGGCGCGCTGCCGCGGGGGAGGCTTGGCGGCATATCTTCCCGCGAGGGCATCAGATCCTGCTCGATTTCCTCTTGAGAGCGTTCGGCGAGGAGGCGCTCGAAGTAGCCGGCTACGCCTCGGAGATCAGTTGCCATGGCGGTTCAGTTCCCTTTCCAGTGCGGGGTAGTCCACCTTTGCGTTGTGGCGGCGGTCTACCGGTATTCGAGGTAGTCGCACGAGCCGGTCGAGCCGTGCCCAGGAAAGCGTCTCCTGCACTTGCCGCGCCGCGTCGGCCGGGGCGCGTGGTCCCAGCTCCACCGCCAGCAGACGCTCGCCATGGCGACTGGCGAGAGCGCTCCGCTCGATCCAGGGCAGCCGGCTCGCCGCGCACTCGGCGGCGAACGGATAGATGGCGCCGCGTTCGTCGCGAATGACGGCGCCGGCGCGTCCCAGAAGCCAGAGCCGGCCCTTGGCGTCGAGGTGGCCGGCGTCGCCGGTGCGGTGCCACACCTCGCCCTCCACCCGGAACTTGGTCTCCTCGTCGCCGATGCCGTTCAGGTAGCCGGCAAGCACGTGAGGACCGCTCACCACGATCTCGCCGGCCTTCTCCGGGGGCAACGTGATCTCGGCGAACTCCCGTGCGTCCATTGCCGGAAGAGGTTCGCCCCACCGGTTGGGCAGGATACGCAACTCGATCTGGTGCACCGGCCTCCCGACCAGGAGCCCGCGTCCGGCGTTCATGGCGTTGAGGTCGGCGGGTTCCGCCTCGCTCCAGTCGAGGTGGGCGATGGGCTCGGCCTCGGTAGACCCATAGACGACGATCACCCGTCCCTGTGGAAGTGCTGAACGCAGCTCCCGCAACAGGGGCGGAAAGACGGGGGCACCGCCGGTGTAGAGCTTCCTGAGCCGGCCGAGCCGCGACTCACGGTTCCTGCCGCCCGCGTCTGCGGCGGCACCGCTCCCGCGCAGCAGCCTCTCGTACAGCGCAGGCGAGCCGACCGTACGGGTGACGCGATGACGCTCGATCTGCTCGAGAACCGGCCCCGGCTCCACGAAGCCGGGACGCCGCAGGTCGCATTGCGGTATGACCGACGTCACGCCCGAGGCCAGGTTGGCGAGCACGAAGATCGGCAGGGTGGAGAGGTCCACCTCGCCGGGTTCGAGTTCGATCGAATCGGCCAGAACGGCGTGTTGCGCCAGCAGGAAACCGTGGCTGCGGACCGCCGCCTTCGGGACACCCGTGCTTCCGCTGGTGAAGGTGAGCAGGGCGTCGTGGGACGAATCGCAGTCGGCGATCGAGTTGAGCGGCGCAAGGCGCTCGAGACTCGACCAGCGGGTCGCGCCGGGGGCCCGGCCGGTGGTCACGAAGTGCCGTTGGATTCGACGCAGACCCCGGACGGCGAACCGAAGGAGGTGTGCCCGGGCCGGGCCGAGGAACCCGTTGGGGCGGGCGATGCCGCAGCACTGCTCGATGTGGCGGCGCCCGGCAGAGGGATCCAGTACGGTCGCCACCAGGCCGAGACGGAAGATCCCCAGGAGCGCGACGTAGAGTTCGATGGACATCGGCTGGAAGACGAGTACCCGGTCGCCCTCGCGGAGTCCCGCGTCGTGGAACAGTGCAGCGGCCCGCGCCGAGCGTTCCGCGAGGTGGGCGAAGGTGAGCGTGCGCGGGTCCCCGGCCGCCGCCTCGATGATGGCGGGCTCGTGGGGCCGTCGCGCGGCCTGATCGATCAGAACCTGACTTATGTTCAACGTCGTCAATACGTAGGGCTTGTATAGCGAACTTTACATCGTGTAAACTGTAGTTTACTTGCTGACAGCAGCTCCCTCGTGTCCGGGACTTCTCATCTCATGGCAACGCTCTCTCGTAGAGCGTGTAGCGTCGGATCGTAGTGCCGTAGCGTGCGGAAATGCTCCGTGACCGATTGGTCTCGTGCATGAGGGCGTGAATGGTCCTCTCGAACCCGAGCTTCCTTGCGGCCCGCTGGCAGTCATCCATCAGCAGCCCGCCCAGGCCTTTTCCACCGCACGCCGGATGTACCGCCATCGACTTGACGATCATCGTGCGCAGCGGCTCGCCCCGACCCGGCTCCATGAGATCCGGAATGCCGAAGATGAATCCGAGGAGCTGCCCGCCCCGTTCCGCGAGCAGGACCAGTTCGGGCACCAGATGGGGACGGATCGGAGTGTAGGAGGCGAGGAAGGTGTCGAGCCCGATGGGGCTGTAGAGAAGGTTGTCGGCGAACGCCGCCAGCGACATTTCGTGAATGGCCGCGAGTTCGGTGTCAAAGCGCCCGACATCGATCGTGCGCAGGGTGATGCCGTCGCGTTCGAGCTCGACCCTTCGCGTGTCGGAGCGCGGGTCGCAACGGGAGAGGTCCGCGTTGAGCGCCGAAAAATAGGTGGCCAGCGGCGCGAACCCGGCGTCGGTGAAGTGCCGGGGCCAGTCGTCGGGATTGTCGGGCTCCAGGAAGAAGGTCGGTTCCGTACCGCGCTCGGTCAGCAGGCGGTAGCGATGCCAGGTGGAGCCGTCCATCGGACCGATGACCCGTTCGCAACCGTCTGCCCGGTGCCGGTCCAGGGCGTGTGCCAACAGTTCCCCGCCGGCGTCCGCGTCGAGGGCGGCGTAGTGGCCGATCAGGCCGGCCGTGGTCGGTGCGCCGCGGGCGTCGCGGGCCCTCCACAGCGAGCATCGGGCGAGCAACCGGCCTGCCGGGTCCTGGAGCGCAAGATGGCGGGAGGGGGTGGTGAGGCGGAAACCGGCTGGCTCCAACGGCTCCACCGGGCCGACCGGCAGTGACGACAGATCGTCGGGGTGGTCGATGTCGGATATCGTTGCCACTTGTCCGTTTCCTTGACTGGTCAGAACCGCAGCCTGCCCCCCAATTCGACGCCGAAGCGGCCGCTGCCCGCCGCAAGACCAATAGCGGGGGTCGCGCCGCCGTCCGCAACCGCAATGGACTCCCAGCGTTCCGGTTGCCGGGGAGGCGCCGACCGACTCCGGTCGCCGTTCTGACGTGAAGCCACTGGAAGGGCCCGAGCGTACGCGCATCCTGGTGGTCGACGACGATCCGCACACTTTGCGCCCGGCTCGCGACGCTCTGGCGCGGGCCGGCTACGCGCCGCTCCTCACGGGGGACCCGCGGGAGATGCCGGAAATGATCCGCGCCGAGGAGCCCGGGCTCGTTCTGTTGGACCTGATGTTGCCCGGCAGCGACGGGATCGCACCGAGTTCGCACTTTGTGGGCGCTATCGCTCGATGCGGGAAGCGTCGTGACCACTCGCAGTCTGCTGCGGCAGGTGTGGGGCCGACGCGGAGGGGGAGATTCGGTGCGGGTACGAACCTACGTCAAGAAGCTGCGCCGGAAGCTCGGCGATGATGCGGCGAATCCCGTGTACATCTTCAACAAGCGCGGCGTCGGCTATTGGATGGCCAATCCGGATCGGGCCCGCGCGATCAGAGCATCGTGAACGCCCGCGGGTGGAGTCTCCGGCGGCTCCTCAGAAGAGATTGTCCGCCAGCACATGGAACCTGAGGACCGCGTCGGGTCCGTCCTCGCGTTCCTCGGTGAGCCCCTGCGCGACATCCAGCCGCAGGAGCCCGTCGAGCAGGACCAGCCCCGCGCCCGCCGCCTGGTATTCCCCGCCTTCCGCGGACGCCCAGTCGGCGAATAGTGACACGCGTGCGTAGCGGGCCGGAAACTGCAGGTCCGCCCGCGCCATCCAGGCCCGCGAGGTGGGGATCGCCTCGGAGTGTCCGCGGAGCCAGGCTCCGGTGGAGCCCAGGTCCCACAGGTCCTGCGGCAGGGGATCGCCCGCGACGTCCGCCACGCCCCCCTGCAGGCCGAGCGAGATGCCCGCCAGGAGCGGGAGGTGGAGCGCGCCTTCGACCATCGTCCTGACGTGCCCGCGGTCGCCCGCCGCCACCCGCACGCTCACCGTGCCGCCCGCGCCGATCGCTTCGCGGCCCAGGCCGCCCCACCACGGCTTCCACGCCAGTTCGGTGCCGATCCGGATTCGTTCGTCGCCGTCGTCGATCTCCCGGTCGCGCTCGGCGAAGAGGCCGAGCGAGAAGCCGAGCCGCTCGCCGCTTCCGGGCAGGAAACGCAGGGCGGCGCCCGTCGACCGGTGAAAGTCGAGGGAGTCGCTCTCGAGGATGACCGGGAGCGGGAAGCCGTCGATGCCCCCCGCGCCCAGGGCGCCGGTGCGGAGCGCGCGGTAGACGGAGAACTGCATGCGGCTCCCGGGCCGGTCGCGTTGCAGGGTGAGGTCGAGGTCGGGGATCTCCCGCCACTCGCGGGTGGCCGCCCGCACCGTCAGCACCGATCTCACCCACCCGAAGTCGCGTCTGGCCTGGGCGCCGATCGACACGCCCTCCACCGGGTTGTAGCGGACCAGGTTGAGCGTCCAGACGGGCGGGTACAGGTACCAGGGGCTGGCTGCCTCGCCGGCGTCGCTGCGAGCGGCGGCGGCGCCCGTGCCGATGCCGGCCAGGGTGTCGCCGAGGTGGAGGGCACCGGCCCGGGCGCGCGCCGGGTCCCACGGATGGTGCGCGGAAAGCGGGCCGGTCTCCGATTCCTCGCCGTCCGTGGGCCCCTCCGCCCCGGTAGCTTCGGCGGCGCCCCTCGTCGCGGGCTCCAGCGTCCAGTCGATGACGAATGGGAGGGTGGGGACTACGGAACCGGTCGAGGTGACGTTCTCGATGCCGGTGTAGCCGGCCCATTGCACGTGGCGGGGCAGCCATCGGCCCGGCCGCACGGGGGCGAAGTCGACGATCACCGACGAGATGTCGGTCTCGATGCCGAGGAGTACGGCGGTGAAGGTCTCGTTGATGAGCTGTCCGAACCAGCCCTGTTGCCTGGCCGCCGGGGCGGACGGGACGGTGTCGCCGGCCGTTACGTTGAGCCCCAGCCACCAGCCGCCGGCTTCGCGGAGGACGCCCGTCACCTCGTGGTCGATCCGCTTGGCGGGGCGGTAGGCGGCGCGCACGAGGCCGAACGATTCCGGATCGATCCACATGATCGCCGCGGCGAGCCGGATGCTGCGGTAGCGGGGAATCGCGGTGACGGGGATGGCCCGGATGGTGCGGCCATCCTCCAGCTCGAGCGCGGTAGTATCACCTGACCGGAACTGGTAATATCGCTCGGCGTCGGCGCCCAGCGGGCTCCGGACGGCGATGGCGGCCGCGCCGGCACCCATGAAGGGGGCGAGGCCGAGGGTGAAGGGGTCGGCGAATGGGTCGACGGGCAGGTGGCCGGCACGGAGACCCTGGAAGTGGCTGGGTCCGGAGGGGCCGACGCCGGGGTGGCGGAAGTGCTCCTCGAGGAGGTCGAACGAGCCGGGTCCGGAGCCCGACCAGCGGGCGCGGAGGAGGCGCTCGCCGCGCATCCAGGGACGGTCGTGCCGTCCGGTGGGGGCGTCGAAGGCCAGGCGTTCGCGGACGAGGGCGGTGTGGGTGCGGACGGCCTGCCGGGTGGCGTCGCCGGCCGAGCGCGCACCCGCTACGAGGTGGCGGGCCGTCTCGTCGAGGTAGGCGTCCCGCGTGGGGCCGGGGGGCTGGGCGGTGGCGGGTGGGGGGGGGAGGAGGGGGAGGAGGACGGCGAGGAGCGGTCCGTGGTGGCGGGCGTTCAAGTCTTCTCTCCGTGTCGGTCGAACAGTTCGCGTGTGCGCGCGGGCAGGAGGAGGTTGTCGGCGATGGCCGCGATCTCTTCCGCCTCCTTCCAGGCCCGTTCCAGTATCCGGATCTCGCCTTCGAGCGCGCGGCGTTCCTGTTCCTCATTCAAGGCCATCTCCAGGGCGAGGGTGCCCGGCTGGATCTTTGCCATCTCCACCCCGGGCTTCGCCCAGCGGGACAGCTTCCTTGCGGCCTGCTGCCTTATGTATCGATCCGGGTGTCCGCAGCGCTCGATTTCGGATACCGCCTCCCGGATCGTCCCGCCCGTGCCGCCCGCGGCGTTGAGTCTTGGAAGGATGGCATTCAATACGCGCAGAGCGTCCTCACCTTCGAAGAGTTGCTTCTTCTTGCTTAGGAAGTCCCTGGCCGTCGCCTCCACCGCAAGATAGGACCGGTCGCCCAGCAGGCTGATCCGGGCCTGCACCATCGCGGCCCGGTTCATCCACCTGACCCTTCCATCCGCCGGGCGAAAACGAGCCGATGGACCGAAGGTGCGCCAGAAGTTGACGTAGTTGAAGAGGCTTGCCGCCCCGGTAGCGGCCCCCAGCCCACCGAGCACACCCGCAGCCACCGCACCCCCTGCCAGTCCGATACCGGCGATGGTCCACATCGCGACACTCCGTCTCCGACGACTGCCGAACTGGTCCCCGTAGCGCCACGCCGCGAACTCCGGCCGCAGCGGCCTGCCGATCCGCACCAGTTCAAGACCACCGGGGTGGCGGGCCAACCCGATATTCTCGGACGAAGTGCGGATGCGAGTGTCACGAAACAGCTTCTCACACGTCTCCACCGCCTCCCAGCGCTCCTCGAGCGGGGTGAGATTCCAGCGCTCGCATCGGCGGCAAACCACCCAGAGCCGGCCCTTCGCCCCGTCGAAGGCGAGCCTGCGGCCCACGGGGAAGGTCTCGACCACCTCGTTGGCGCCGAGGGACTTCTTGCAGAACATGCAGGTCCTATACACGGATCTCCGCTCCGATCAGGCAACAGGGGCCGAGCCGGATGCGGTCCGCGGTCCGTTCCCAGTGGTTGAACAGACCCTGCGGGCTCCCGGTCGAACGGCCAGAGCCGGGCCCGCTCCACATCCAGCCCATCCTCGGCCCCACCGGGGAATATAGCCTACCCGACCTCGTGGACCTCGATTCCGCGGGGGCCGACAGGAAGCCCGGTGCCGCTTCTCGCCGGAGACACCCTCATATCGTCGGTTCGTAGTCGTTCACAAGCCGCCACAGACGGGTGTCGTGCTCGCCGACCACACGCGAAACGGCGCGGACCGGCATCTCCTTCACCAGGTTCACCACGTGGGTTTCGAACGCCCGGGTGTATCGCTTTCCCGGACGCGCCCAGGGCATGGCTGCACGCCGGACCCCGCAGTCCGGGCAGTTGACCCGTGGGGAGTGCGCGTACAGATGGCACGGACGACCAAGGAAGTCGAGGTGTCGCCAGCGCTTCCGCGCCGTGTCGTAGGCCTTGCACCCCTCTCTCCCGCACACCGCGCAAGCGAAGGACCCCCCCTCTCGAAGTTCAGGTAGACCGCCAACCCCGTGCTCACCGGCACGAACTCGATTCGCTCCACGTACCACGGCCCAGCCAGATCCAGGGCTTGGCTCAACAGGTCGGCCGCGGTCGGTTCCGTCCCGTGCGACCCGGAGTCCAACTCGGTCACAAGGCCTCTCGCGCGTGCGGCAGGGTCCGTTGACGGGGTGACGTGCGTGTGCGCATCCTGGGAGGTCTCCTTGCTCTCAACCCCTGGCTTCGACAGCCTTCCAGCGAATTCTCAGTGGTCAGCCCGCGAACTCCAGGTAGATGCGTTATAATATATGGGTTGAATTCTAGATGACCGATGACGAGAGACTCCGCCGCACTGCGCCAACGGGTGGAAGTGCTGCAGAACCGTATCTCCGACCTCTGCGGCGCCATCCTGCGGATCAGCGCCAGCCTTGAACTCGATGCCGTTCTGCGGGAGATCGTAGACAGCGCCCGCGCGTTGACCGATGCCGACTACGGCTGCATCACAACCATCGACGAAGAGGGTCGGCCCGAGCATTTCATCATTTCGGCATCACAGCAGACGAACACCGCCGGATAACGGAATGGGACGAATGGCCACGGTTGTTCGAGTACTTTCGGGACCATCCCAGAGTGTTGAGAGTCCCGGACATACCCGATTTCACCGGAACAGCTCCCGCACCTGTTTCGCAAGTACGCCGGTGTCGGCGAGGGAGCGCACGGCCTCCGCGGAGGCCTGGGCCTGGCCATCTGCAAAGGGCTGGTCGAAGCTCACGGAGGGCGCATCCGGGCAGCGAGCGATGGAGAGGGCCGGGGAGCCAGATTCACATTCACGATTCCGGTGGCCGGTGGGGTCGGCGGCGACCCCGCTGGTTTGAGTTCCACGCCGGATCGCAAGCCGGCACTCCGGGAGGGACGGGAGCGGCAGAAGATCCTCGTGGTGGACGACGACCCGCAGACGCTGCGCCATGTGCGCGACGTGCTAACGGCGTCAGGCTACGCGGTATTCGCTACGGGCGACCACGAGGAGCTGTCCCGCTTGATCGGCGCCGAGAGACCCTCCCTGGTCCTGCTTGACCTGATGTTGCCCGGGACCGACGGCATCCAGTTGATGCGACGCGTTCCCGCGCTGGCCGATCTGCCGGTCATCTTCATCTCCGCCTACGGGCGTGACGAGACGGTCGCGAGGGCGCTCGGCGCGGGAGCCGCCGACTACATAGTCAAACCGTTCTCGCCAACGGAACTCACGGCGAGGGTCCGGGAAGCGCTGCGGAGCCGCGCCGACCCCGCGCCGTTCGAGTTCGGCCAACTGCGCATCGACTATGACCGGCGCCGGGTGAGGAGTAGCGCTCACTCCCCGGGCATGTGCACCTTGACGGGCTCCGCCCGCGCGGGTCAGTTGCCGTAGCAGCCTCTGGAGCGGCCCCATCCCGGGAAGCGCGGCGAGATGGGGTGGCGGACCGGAGTGGCTGCCACACCGGTTTCGGGTGAAAGGGAGACGCACGTCTCATGAGATTGCCCCGCATCGACTACGACCCCGGCACCTTCCGCGGGGACCTGTTCGGGGGACTCACGTCGGCCGTGGTCGCGCTCCCTGTCGCGCTGGCCTTCGGTATCGCATCCGGCATGGGTGCCGCCGCCGGCCTGTACGGAGTGATAGCGGTCGGCTTTTTCGCGGCCGTCTTCGGTGGCACGAAATCGCAGATCTCCGGCCCCACCGGTCCGATGACGATCGCCATGGCGGTCGTCATCACCACGCACGCGTCCACCCTGGCCGAAGCCCTCACGGTGGTCATCCTGGGAGGCCTCATCCAGGTGTTGCTGGGTGTGCTGCGCATGGGACGCTTCGTGGTGTACACCCCGTACGTGGTCATCTCCGGGTTCATGTCGGGAGTGGGACTGATCATCATGTCGATCCAGGCCCTGCCTTTCCTCGGTGCCCCTCCCGCCCCGGGCGGACCGATGGGGGCGCTCCGGGCGATCCCGGAAGCGGTCGCGGGCATGAACACCAGCGCCTTGGCACTGGCGGTGGTCGCCCTGGGCGTCGCGATATTCTGGCCACGCAGACTGGCCAGATTTCTCCCGGGCCTCCTCGTCGCGCTCCTCGCGGGCACGGCACTCGGAGTCCTCTGGCTGACCGACGTGCCGGTCATCGGAGACATCCCCCGAGGTCTCCCTTCGATGCACCTTGAGCTTCCCACCCTCGGCTTTCTGGTGCGGGCGCTGCAGCCGGCACTCATCCTGGCCCTGCTGGGCTCAGTGGACTCTCTGCTGACCTCGCTGGTCGCAGATTCGCTGACCGGCACCCAGCACAATCCCAACCGGGAACTGGTGGGCCAGGGCATCGGCAACGCGGTGTCCGGCCTGTTCGGAGGCCTGCCCGGCGCGGGCGCGACCATGGGCACGGTGACCAACATCCGAGCGGGCGGCACCACGCAGGTGTCGGGGGCGCTCCGCGCGCTGCTTGTGCTCGCGCTTCTCCTGGGACTGGGCCAGTACGTGGAGCCGATCCCCCACGCAGTCCTGGCCGGGATTCTCATGAAGGTCGGCTGGGACATCATCGACTGGCCCCTCCTGACGCGCGTCCACCGCATCCGGCGCGAACACCTCTTCGTCATGGTGCTCACCCTGGGGCTCACCGTGTTCGTGGACCTGGTGACCGCCGTGGCGATAGGGCTGATCGCCGCGGGAATGGTGCACGCCCGCCAACTGGAGGGGCTTGAACTCGACAGCGTGGTTTCGGTGCCTTTGCTGGATCACGTCTTCTTCGCCGGCCACGAGGAGGCGGGCCGGACGGACCCCTACGCCGCACGGGTCGGTCTGGTGCGTCTCAAGGGGAGTTTCACGGTCGCGTCCTCCCAGAAGCTGTACAGGGTGATCGGCGGCGACATCAAGGACCACGATGTGGTGATCTTCGACTTTTCAGGCGCCACCTACATCGACGACAGCGCCGCCATGACGATCAGCCGGCTGCTCGCCACCGCCTCCAGGGAGGACACCGAGTGCATCGTGGTGGGTCTCTCCGGAAAGGTTGCCGGCATCCTGCACACCCTGGACGTCCTGCGCGACCTGCCCCCGGGCCACGAGGTGCGGGCAATGGACGAGGCTCGCAGCGTGGCAATCGGCCTGTTGGAGGGGTGAAGGCCCCTACTCCGCGACGCGACGCGCCTGCGCCCTCCCCATCCCGATCGACAGCGCGATCCACATCGCGGCCAGCGGCGCGGTCGACATCGCCACCCAGACCAGCGTCAGCCCCAGCGCCGCGAAGAGTCCGTCGATCCCCGCTCCGGCCGCGTCGCCGAAGCGGTACAGGAAGACATCGACGACGGGCTTGGCCTTGTACTTCTCCGAGGGCGTCACGACGCTGAAGAGCGTCTCCCGGGAGGGCCTGGAGATTGCGTAGCGGGTCGCCCGGTGCACGGCGCCGAAGATCAGCATCACCCCGTAGACGGGCCACACGGCGAGGACCGCGAAGCCGGCCAGGGTGACGAGCGGCAGCACGGCCAGGGTCCACCCCACGCCCACCCTTCGGATCAGGTGGGTGGTGATGAGGACCTGTGTGATGAGCGTGGCGAACTGGGCGACGTAGTCGAACTCGGCGAAGTTCCCGACCAGCTGGCTGAAGGTGTCGGAATCGGCAAGGATGACGTTGGCCTGGGTGAAGTAGATCATCGTGTTTGCCACCGCCATGAACACCACCCAGAGGCCGACGCCGAGCAGGTAGGGGGAGGTGGCGACCCCCAGCAGGCCATCCCGGAAGGAGCCTCCGATCTCGTCGCCGGGATCACGCGTCGCCGTTCCGCCGTCCGGACCCGGCACCACGGCGTCACGCGCCCCCGCCCCGGCCCTGCCCAGAGACGACGCCTCCGAGCGCACCGCCATCCTTTCCAGCACCAGCATGACCGCGATCGCCAGCGCATAGCAGCCGGCCCCGGTCAGCATCAGCCCCGCGGGCAGATACGGAGTCTCGGTCACCGTGCTGATCCGGTTGGCCGTCCACCCGCCCGCGAGCGCCCCGAGTGTGCCCCCGACCCCCACGAACGCGAACAGCCGCTTCCCCTGGTCCACGTCGAAGATGTCGACCATGAAGGCCCAGAAGACGCTGGTGGTGAAGAGGTTGATGACGGTGAGCCAGACGTAGAAGGTGTAGCCGACGCCCCGCGACAGCCCGGTCTGGGCATCCGTCCCGATCAGCCCGCCCCCCGCGCGCGCATCCTGGATGAGTAGCGCGGCGAACCCGATCAGGCAGACGATCACGAACAGGTAGGCGACCGGAATGAAGCGGCGGCGGTTCATGCGGGCCACGACCCCGCCGAATGCGAGCACGGCCCCGAGCGCCGTGACCGATGTCACCACGAAGAGCCAGCGCAGTTCCTCCATCCCGCGCGCCACACCCATCGCTTCGCGCACCGGACGCAGGAAGAAGTAGCCGCAGAGAACCAGGAAGAAGAAGAGGGCGGACGCGAGGGCGAGTGGAAGCTCGCCGCGCCGCATGTTGAGGAGTCGGTTCAAGGGTTTTCCCGGCCTTGTCGGCAAGCGACCATCGACTTGCCCGGACGGACGCAACGCGCCCGGGGATTGACCTTCTCGAAAAGAATCCCATCCTCCAACGGACACAAGCAGTCCACGGCCGATTCGTCACGGAGCCCGGGTTCCACACGCATGAACGCAATCTCACGCAACACACCCCGCAGGATCGTGGCCCGCCTGACCGGCGTCCGCCCGGACGAAGCCGGGGTGGTCCTGCTCTCGGGCGCCTACTTCTTCTGCGTCCTGTCGGCCTACTACGTCATCCGGCCGATCCGCGAGGAGATGGGCGTGGCCGGCGGCGTGGACAACATCCCCTGGCTCTTCACGGGCACGCTGGCCGCGATGCTCCTGGCGCACCCCGTCTTCGCCGCGCTCGTGTCCCGCTGGCCGCGGCGCCGGTTCGTCACTGTGACCTACCGCTTCTTCATGCTGTGTCTGGTCGTCTTCTTCGCCGTACTGAACTTGCTGCCCCAGGGCGGGGCGGCGGCGATCTGGACCGGGCGGTCGTTCTTCGTCTGGACCGCCGTCTTCAATCTGTTCGTGGTGTCGGTCTTCTGGTCCTTCATGACCGACATCTACCGGGAGCGGCAGGGGCGGCGGCTGTTCGGCCTGATCGGGGTGGTGGGTACGCTGGGCGCGGTGCTCGGATCCTCGATCACCGCGTTCCTGGCCGAGATCCTGAGTCCCGCCACGCTGCTCTGGTTCTCGATCGTCCTGCTCGAGTGCGCCGTGGCCTGCATGAAGGGGCTGGACGGGAGGGTGGGGGGACGGAGGGCGGACGCCGCTTCACCGCCCCCGGACGACACCGTCATCGGGGGGTCCCCTCTGGACGGGATCAAGCGCGTCCTGGCCTCACCCTACCTGCTGGGCATCTGCGCCTTCATGCTCCTCTTCACCATCGGGTCCACCTTCCTCTACAACATCCAGGCGGAGATCATGGAGCGCACCTTCGCCGATCCAGCCGAACGCACGTCGGTCTTCGCGCGCATCGACCTGGCGGTCAACACCCTGACGCTCCTGACCCAGCTGTTCCTGACCGGGCGCATCATGAAACGGTTCGGAGTCGCGCCGACCCTGGCGCTCCTGCCGCTCCTGAGCATGGCCGGCTTCCTCGCTCTGGGCGCGGCACCCGTCTTCGCGGTCTTCGTGGTATTCCAGGTGCTCAGGCGCGCCGGAAACTTCGCGCTCGCGGTACCCGCGCGCGAAGTGCTCTACACCGTGCTCCCCCGCCGCGACAAGTACAAGGCCAAGAACTTCAACGACACCTTCGTGTACCGCGTGGGCGACCAGGTGGGGGCGTGGTCGTTCCGGGGGCTGGGAGCGCTGGGGCTGGGAACGGCCGCGATGGCCTGGTTGATGGTGCCGGTTGCGGGTGTGTGGCTGGGGGTGGCGGTGTGGCTGGGGAGGAAGCAGAGGGGGCTGGCGGGGTAGAGGGCGGACTCCGCGCCTCGTCCCCACCGCTCGCGACGGCATGCCTCCCCGCTGCGCGCCGCGAAGTCAAGCTCAAGCTTGTACGGACTTCGGCCCGGACGTACCTTGGAGCGTCATGCGCAGCAAATTTCCTCACCTCCCGCCGCTGCCCTTCCTCCTGCTCCTCCCGTCCATCCTCGTCACCGGATCCGGGTGCGCGATCGGCGAAGCCGAGCGCACGAGGCGGCTCCGTTCCGCCTGCGCCGGCGGCGACTGGAGCGCCTGCGAGAAGATCGGTCTCAAGCTTTTCCACGGCCGGCGGGTCTTTCAGGACGAAGCCCGTGCGATCCCCTTCCTCAGCCAGGCGTGCGACGGGGACCGGTGGGAGGGGTGTCTCGAACTGGGCAGGGCGTACCGGGACGGCCGCGGCGTCGGCGCGGATTCGCGGCAGGCCGTGCAGTACTTCGAGCGCGCGTGCCGCGGGGACTCCGGCGAGGCGTGCGCCGAACTGGGCCTGCTCCATGAGGCCGGAAACGGAGTACGCCGCGACCGGACGCGGGCGGCAGACCTCTTCGAGAAGGCTTGCGAAAGCGGGCTCACCGAGAACTGCGTACGGTTGGCTGCCGCCTTCGAGGACGGCCAGGGGCGAGCGCGCGACCCGGTCAGGGCGGCGGAGCTGTACGAGAGCGCGTGCACCGGGAACGACTACGCCGAAGCCTGCTTGCGATTGGGCCGCCTGTACCGCGCAGGCGACGGCATCTCCCTGGATCCGGTTCGGGCGGCCTCCCTATTCGAGAACGGGTGCAACGCCGAGAATGCGGAGAGCTGCGCGGAGCTGGCCCGCCAGTACGCCGACGGCGAGGGGGTCGACCGGGACCTGAAGCGAGCCGCGGAGCTGTACGAGCAGGCCTGTGGCGGACCGAGGTGGTGGGCCGACGGGGGAGACGGAGAGAGCTGCTACCGCCTCGCAGAGATGTACCGGACCGGAATAGGGGTGGAGCGCGACGAGGAGAGAGCGGACCAGTACTTCTTCTGGGCCTGCAGGCGCGGCTACCGGCTCGGGTGCGCCCCCCCTCCACCACCTGCGCCCGATTCCACATGACCACGACGCCCGAAACCGGCGCGCTCATGACGCTGGGCAAGGTCACGAAGCGATACGCCGCCACGGTTGCCCTCCACGAGGTGGACCTCTCCTTCACGGAGGGCATCACCGGCCTGCTCGGCGAGAACGGCGCGGGCAAGAGCACGACGATCAAGATTCTCCTCGGCCTGATCCCACCCACATCCGGTTCGGTGCGGGTGCTCGGCGAGGACGTGACCCGCA
The DNA here is from genome assembly GCA_965204275.1 of Longimicrobiales bacterium. Lineage (GTDB taxonomy): Bacteria > Gemmatimonadota > Gemmatimonadetes > Longimicrobiales > Gaopeijiaceae > Bin94. The sequence continues at coordinate 1,536,528 of CBDBEC010000001.1, read as the reverse complement.
ACCCCCTCGTTCGCTCCAGACTCGGATACATGCCGGAGCACGACTGTCTGCCGAGCGAGGCGCCCGCCGCCGAGTTCCTCTGCCACATGGCCGAAGTCAGCGGACTGCCGGCGGCGCGGGCCCGCATGCGGGCGGCGGACACGCTCAGGCATGTCGGCCTCTTCGAGTCGCGGCACCGTCCCATGGGCACCTACTCGACCGGGATGAAGCAGCGCGTGAAGCTCGCCCAGGCGCTCGTGCACGATCCGGACATCGTGCTCCTGGACGAACCCGCGGCCGGCCTCGACCCCGCGGGCCGCGACGACATGCTCGGCCTGGTGCGCAAGACGTACCGCGAGTTCGGGATCACCGTGGTCTTCTCCTCCCACCTCATGTCGGATGTCGAGCGCACCTGTGACCGGATCACCGTCCTGCAGGGCGGCCGGGTCGCGAGGTCGGGAGAGGTCGCCGAGTACACCGCCGAAACGCGGACCCTCTTCGTCGAGGTGGACGGTAACCGGGAGCGCTTCGTGTCCGCGTTGAAGGCGAGGGGGGTGGCGGTCGGGGTGGGGAAGGGCGGCGTGGCGGTCAAGGGGTCCGACGAGGATCTTTTCGATCTGGTGAGGGACGCGCTGGTGGAGGCGGAGGCGCCGCTGCGCCGGATGGCGCCCCGCCGGCGGGAGCTGGCTGAACTCTTCACCGGTGTGGGCGAAGACGGCGCTGAACCGGGGCAGGGCGGCCGATGAGCGACGCGACCACCGCGAAGGCCGGCGGCGACCCGAAGGCGGGAGGGGTCGTCTTCGACATCGGGTACCAGCGCTACGGCGGGCCTCGCGAGGGCCGCCGGCGCGCCCGGCTCGCCGTGTACAAGGACGGGTTCCGCAAGGTGCTGGGTCTCGGGCGGGGAGCGAGGGCGAAGCTGCTTCCCTGGGCCTGCATACTGCTCATGGTCGGCATCAGCACCGTCCTGGCTTCGATGGCCGGGTTCGGACAGCGGACCCTGGGAGACGTGGGGGCCGAGATGGTTCCGGGAACGTCCCACTACTTCTTCTACTCGATTTCGATCACCATCCTCTTCGTGTTCGCGGCCCTCATGGCGCCGAGGCTCCTCTGCCCCGACCGCCGCAACGGGACGCTTCACCTGTACCTCGTCCGGCCGCTCACCGCCACCGACTACGTGCAGGCGCGCTGGGCCGCCTTCCTGACGGTGATGGTGTCGGTCGCGTGGCTGCCGCAGTTCGTACTGCTCGCCGGCCGGGTCCTGGGTCATCCGGAACCCCTGGCCTATCTGGACACCAACTGGACCGACATCCCGAAGTTCCTGCTGGCCGGGGCCGCCGTCGCCGCGATGGTCACCGCCGTCTCCATGCTCGCATCGGGGCTCGCCACGCGGCGTGGCTACGCCTCCGTCCTCCTCATCGCGCTATTCGTGGTTCCGAACGCGGTGACCGCACCCTTCGCACTCAACCCGCAACTGCAGTGGGTTTCGATGTTCAGTCTCGGCGACGTTCTCGGCGAGACGAACAAGCTGATCTTCAACGGGACGCAGCAGGCCGCGGAGGCCGGAGCGCAGGTGGAGCCCGCGTTCCGGGGACTGGACGACATGGATTCCGTCCCGACGCAGTTCTCTCCCCGCATTCTCCTGGCGGCGTACCTCGGTTGGCTCATGGCTCCGGGAGCGATCCTGTGGATGTACTACCGCAGGCTGACCCCATGACCACCCCCGCGCCGGCGCCCGTGATCCGGACCGAGCGCCTGACCCGCTGGTTCGGAAACATAGTCGCGGTCAACGACATCACCCTGGACATCCGCCCCGGCATCACGGGACTGCTCGGTCCGAACGGTGCGGGAAAGAGTACCCTGATCCGCATGATCGCGGGACTCGCCCGGGTCTCCAGCGGTACCGTCACGCTCTTCGGCGAGCCCGTGCGCAACAACCCCCCGCTCTCCAGGCGGATCGGGGTCATGCTCGAGCACGAGACGGTGTACGGGTTCCTGACCGGGCGCCAGTTCGTGAGGCTGATGGGGGAGTTGCGGGAGGTGACTCCCCTCGACGAGGGCGTGGAGCGGGCCATCGGCCATGTGGAACTCCACGATGCGGCCGACCGGAAGATCCGCACCTATTCCCGCGGCATGCGCCAGCGAATCCGCCTCGCCGGGACGCTCGTCCACGATCCCGAGGTCCTCCTGCTGGACGAGCCGCTCAACGGCGCCGATCCGAAGCAGCGCATACACTTCCAGCGTCTCCTGAGGAGGTTCGCAGGCGAGGGACGCACCATAGTGATCTCGTCGCACATCCTCGAGGAGGTCGAACGCATCGCCGACACGGTCCTCCTTCTGGTCAACGGAAAGCTGGCCGCCTCGGGGGACTTCCGCGCCATCCGGGCGGCGCTCAACGAGCGGCCCTACCACGTGCTCGTGGCGTGCGATTCGCCGCGGGCCCTCGCGGCGGCGGTCGTTCGGCTCGACGCCGTGGAAGCCGTCAAGCTGGACCCGGACGGGAGGATCGTGATCCTCAGCCGCAACGTGCGCGACCTCCAGGTCGAGCTTCCGAAGCTGGCCCAGCGGAACGCCGTCACCCTGCGCCGGGTGGTGCCCCTGGACGATTCCCTCGAGAGCGTCTTCGGCTACCTGGTGGACAGCCGAGAGCGATGAAGACGCTCTTCCTGCTCACGCTCCGACGGGTCCTCACCCCCTCGCGCCTCCTGACGATCGGCGCCCTGGCGTTCGTGCCATTCGCGGTGACGTCGTTGATCCTGCTGATCCCGGACGCGCCGGAAGTCGTGATGTTCGAGGAGTTGATCCTGAACACCCTGCTCGCCGGTGCGATCATCCCTCTGGCCACCCTCGCGACGGCCAGAGCGGCGTTCGGGGACGAGATCGGCGACCGCACCCTGGCAAACGTCACGCTTACCCCCAATCCCCGCTGGAAGATCGTCCTCCCGAAGCTGCTGGGGGTCGTCTGCGTGCCCGCCCTGGTCATGGCGGCCACCACGTGGCTGACCGGTTACGCCGGCTACGGCGCCGATTTCGCCGCCACCCGGGCCGTGACCATCGGCGCGCTGGCGGCGGTCGTCCTCTACTGCTCCCTGTTCGTTTGGCTCGACCTGGTGACACCCCACGCGGTCGGCATCGGCCTGGCCTACATCGTCGTGTGGGAGAGGCTCTTTTCGCGCTTCGTGTACGGCGTGCGTTTCTTCAGCATCCGCAGCCATGCGATCTCGGTCATGCATGGGGCCGACGAGCGGCGGTTTGCCGAGGGCGTGCACACGGCGCCGGGGCTGACCGTGGCGGTGGCGGCGGTGGTGGTGGTTGTGCTCTTCCTGCTGTCGGTGCGGCGGCTGCGGACGATGGATTCGCCCTGAGGGGGAATGTCACGTCCGCGAGAGTGAGAGTGTGACCGGGCGCTGCTGATCGCCTTCGGAATCCGCGACAGGATGGCGCGCACCTCAGCCGCAAATCGCTGGTCGAAGACTGGCGCCCGCTCCGCGCCTCCGGGGGAGGGGATTTTCCCCGCATGGCGCAACCGGGGATTTCCCGCCCGGATCTCCGGGTTTTCCCTCTATTGGGAGCTGACATGCGTTGTCGACATTGAACTACCGGTCCGGAACCCGCCGGGCCGACCACGCGGAAGGAGGCTGGCATGATCGTAGCAATCAGAGTCCGGCAATCGCCCCCGGACGGCGAGTACGAATCCGTCCGGCTCGTCGAGGTAGCGACCATCGGCGAGGTCTTCGCGGAACTCACCGCCGCAGCGCGGCACTACACGAACGTCCGGCACGAACGCCACCGGGCGACAGCGTGGACATCCTGCGGCAGGCTGCTGGCGACCGTGAGCATGAGCCCCCAATTCCGTACCCAAGCCGCCGGGATGGCCCGGCAGAAACGAGTGTAACCCGATGTCAGCAAGAACCCGTCAAACAGCACTTTCCGGGCTCGTTCTCACCGTCATGCTGGCGGCGTGCGGGGACGACCCCGTGGACCCGGTCGACGCGCTCACGGAGACCGAAGCCCTGGCCCTGTTCAAGTCGATCACGTATGGCTTGGAACTCCTCCCCGGTGAGGATATGGATCCCGGCCCCGTGGACATCGCGGTCCCCTGCCCGCTTGGAGGTCAGGCGAAGATCGTGGGAACGATCACGGTCAATCCGGTCGCCGATACGATCCGGCAGGAGGTGGGAGCGGTGGTCACGCCCGCTGGCTGCAAGCTGTCGGGCGATGCCATGACGTTCACCGTGGACGGCGACCCCAGCATGCGCGTCGAGATGTCCGTCGATGTCATCGCGCTCCGGACGATCGTCATCGGCGGCGGTGTCGAGGGCAAGGTCAAGTGGCAGCTGGAGGATCGGTCCGGGGAATGCGCCATGGACCTGCCGCTCGATGCGACGGTCGATTTGTCGGACTCCGGGAACCCCAAGGCGACGGGCGGCTACAAGGGGAAGATGTGCGGCCACGATATCGAACTCGACATCACGCTCATCGACTGACCGGCTTGCCGGCACGGGGCACGGTCCGCGGTTCATAGCAGTCCGTGGATGAGGCCGCCCGAGCACCGCGAGCGGCGAGGCGCCGGGCTGGCAAGGCGCGACGAGATTGACCACGGGCCGGCAGGGGGCGTGGCTCAGCCGATCGAGTACGAGAAGCCGGTGCGGAGGGTCAGGGTCCGGGTCTTCTCGACATACCAATCCCTCCAGGCCTCGATTACGTGACTGTTGTCGTGGATGTTAGTGAACCCATGGGTGTACAGCGTACCGGCCGAAAGTGCCATCCTGTCGGACAGCCGCGTGTCGAGTTGGATTCCGCCAGCCACGGCGTAGTCGAAGACTCTCGACCGCACAAAATTCGGATCCAGCTGGTATCCCAGGGAAGGGCCCGCCAGGAGGTGCAGCAGGAAGCGGTTACCCAGCTCGATTCGTCTGTCTGCCAGGAGGGAGGACTCCAGGTAGAAGAGGTATATTCCGCCCCCTGGACTGCAGACCCCCGAACCAGCGTCCGGGCGGCAGTCGTTTTTCTCCGAGTAGCCCTTGGTTGATAAGCCGAGCCCCAGCTGGATGCCCCAGTCGTCGGAAACGGGAAGACCGACGGCGGCGGCAAGCGTCCCCCCGTGGAACGACCACGGCTGGTGTCTTTCCGAGCGCTCGGCGTAGGCCAGCGTAGCGACGTTCGCGCCAACTGCCACGGTGAGCGCGACCTGGCTGTGTGCGTGTCTGCCGGGCAGCAGAAGGAGAGGAGCGACGAGGAGGATCGCGAATCGTCTCATTGGAGAACTCCGTATTCCCGGGCCCTGAAGGACGGCTAACCGCTTCAAGCAATCTATTCGGCACCGCCGAACAACACAAATTCACGCCATCACCACCACCAGCGGCCGCAGCGTGTGCAACACGGTCACCGTCTCCCCCTGCGCGGCCAGCACGTCGGTGAGCCGGCGGTACACATGCGGACTCTCGTCCACCCCGCCACCCCGCAGCACCACCCCCTTCCGCCCCACCCACTCCGCCATCATCTCGCGGCTCACCTTGCCGCGCTTCAGCACCTTGCCCGTCCGGCGGTGACGTTTCCCCCGCGCGGCCGTACGGCTCATCACTCGGCCCGCGCCGTGCACGGTTGAGTACAGGGCACGCGCCTGCAACTCGCCCCCCGGCGTCTCCGGCTCCGCACCCCGCGCCCCCTCCAGAATCACCGCGTCGTCACCCATCGACCCGCCCACGAACCCCTTCTGCCCGGGGAATGCCGGCGTGGCCCCCTTCCTCACCACCACGAAGGTGCGCCCGAAGTGCTCCTCCTCCCAGGCGAAGTTGTGGTGGTTGTGCACCAGCTCCACCTCGCGCCCGCCGATGATCTCCACGGCCTTCCGGACCGCCCACTCGCGGCCCGCATATGCGTACCGCCCGGCGAGCTTCATGAGGTGCCAGTAGTCGTGCCCGGCAGGGACGTCCAGGTCCAGGACGACTTCGGCTTCGGGGACCCGTGCGCCCCACTCGGCGCCCTGCCCGATCGCCAGAAACGACGAAGCCACCGTGTGGCCGAAGCCGCGCGATCCGAAGTGGACGCCGACCCAGATCCGGTCCTTCTCGTCGGCGAAGACATCGACGTAGTGATTGCCCGATCCCACCGAGCCGAGTTGCCTGCGCGCCTTGTCGCGCAACGGGCCCCGGTGGCGCCCGGGCACGGCCTGCCAGGCGGGATCCTCGAAGAGGGGGTGGTCCGACGGCGCGTCGGGTGCCCGGTTGACCCCGCCGACCCCGAACGAGATGCCGGACTGGATCTCGTCGCCGAGGCGTTCCAGGTTGCGCCGCAGTCCACCCGGCCGGCCGGCGAGGTCTTGCAGGCCCAGGTCGGTGCGGACAGCGGCGTTCCCGCAGGCGATGTCGAAGCCGACGCCCGCGACGCTCACCCGGTTGCGGTACGCGGCCACGCCGCCGATGGGCATGACGTAGCCGAGGTGGCCGTCGGCCATCAGCGCCGCGTGGTCGGCCCGCTCCGCCACGCGCGCGAGCTGGGCCAGCATGTGCCATCACACGCGGATCTGTTGTGACTATTGAACTTAGGGGGCTCGGCGACCGAGTTCCCGCTGTTCGGTTCCCGCCGAGTGGATTTCAGCGCTGCGGCCTGCGGCGGCTCCGGATTGCCTGCCTGAGTTGAGCCTCGTCGGGCTGCTGGTAGCAGCGCAGCACAGTCTTGGCCGCCTTCCATCCTCCGAGCTCGCAAAGCACCTTGAGCGGGAGGTCCATCAGGTCGCTGGCGAACTTCCGCCTCAGCGAATGCCAGCCCCGGTGGCGCTTTGGCTCCAGTCCCGCGAGCCGCTCGGCCTTCTTCCACCAGAAACGCGCCTGCGGCAAGCCCACGCACTCCGAGGGATTCCGGGTCGCGGGGAGCAACGGCGCGTCCGCGCCCGCGGGGTTGTGCCTTCGCGCGTCCTCAAGGGCTTCCAAGGCTTCGGGCGTCAGGGGCGTCGTATGCTCGTAGCCCGTCTTCTCGTGCTGAGCGCGCCAGCGGATGGTCTCCCCGTCAAGGTCGACATCCGACCAGCGCAGGTTACGAATCGCGCCGATCCGGTGTCCAGTCTCGTGCGCGAGCACGAGCGCGACGTGGAAGCGCCAGTCCAACTGCCGCGAGACCCCGAGCAGCGCTTGGTACTCGTCCTCGGTGAGCACCACCCGGGTGGGGTTCTTCTCGACGGGCTTCCGGAGGCCCTTCAGCGGGTTCCTGTCGAGGAGCAGCCGGCCCTGTTCGTCCCTCGACCTTGCGGCCCAGTTCAGCACCGCCATCAGGAATGTCAGGTCCGCTTCGATCATCCGGTTGCCAACGGGCTTTCCACTGGGGCCGACCGTCCCCCTGCGGCGCTCCCGGATGAAGCGGTCCCAGTCACGCTGGGAGAGTGTCTCTGGCCTTCGGTCCGGGCCAAAGAACCCGAGGAACATCGCCATCGCGGCTCTATCCCGCTGCCAAGACTTCCGCGTCTTGGAGGGTGTTACCTCTTCACCGTAGATGTCAAAGAGCTTCTCCAGCGTGAGCGGCTCGGGCTCGGCTTGCGCCTTGCCGTTCAGGTCCGGGCTCGCGAACCCGGCAGCGAACTCGTCCGCCTGCCGCTTCGCTCTCACCCACTCGCGGTGTCCCAGCGACCGGGTAAGCCTGCGCCCGTTCTCGCGCCACTCGACTTGGAAAAGGCCGGTTTTCGGGTCCGGGAACACCCTCACCCGGTTCCGGCCCCATTCACCGGCGCCGTAGGAGCGCCGGCTTCGTTTCGTGCGTGCCATCGTTCGATTCCTCTCTCGATGGACTGCACGATCTGCGCGGAAGGAACTTCGCGAAGACAAGCCATCTCCGCCAGACGGTCACCGCCCGCGCGGGCTGAAATCGCGGTTGGCGGGCGCTGGTCGCGGACCCGCGAGCGAGGACGGGGGATCACCTTTGTTCGGCGACCAGGCCGGGACGCGTGCTTTACAGGTCGCGGCGCGCGCGCCAATATCGTGGCCGGAATCCCGAACGGCATCGGAGCACGGGAGGTCGCGCATGCAACCGAGCAAGATCCCGGACGCGGTGCGCGGTGAGATCATCGCACGCGCCTGGGGCGGCGAGACGTTCGCGCGCATTGCTCGCGATCTCGGCTTGCCGGGGCGCGCGGTGAGCACGATAGCGATGCAGGAGGGAGGTTTCCCCGCAAAGGCCGAGTTGATCGAGTTGCAGCGGGACGCGATCTGTGCCGCCTATGAGGAGAGCGGCAGCATGTCGGAGGTTGCGAAGCGGTTTGCGCTTTCGGATCAGACCGTCTCCAACACGCTGCACGCGCGTGGCATCCGGAAGCAGAAGCCGAGGCGACGGTAACGGTATCAGGCCAGACGAGAACCGCGCCTACAGCCAGCGACCACGCCTCTGGAGCGCGTTCGCACCCTGAATGGCGCGGTGATCCGGCGGTTGTTCCGGTGCCGCGTTCGACGGCGGCTCGGGAGACCGTTCTTCGAACCCGGATCGGCATGGCCGTTGCCGATCCGGAGGTGTGAAAACGACATCGGGGTGCTTGTGCAGGGAAATGCCGCCTCGGCGTGCGGATTGAGGGCTCCGCAAGTCGCTGGACGGCTTGGGGTTGTGCCACGGCCCCCGGATCGCCGGTGCCGGGCCGGGTCTCCGGGCCGTGGTCGGGAGCGACCCACCTCTTTCGATGCCTGGTGTGGCATCGGCGGAGGATGGGATGTGCACTCCATCCCATCCTCCCCGGCGGGTCGCTCCCGATCCAGAAATCCCGTGCGGGAAGGCCGTCAAACCGGGTGGAGCCGGCGAGCACGTTCGCGATGCTCGGACCAAGACCGACATCGCGCGCGAGTGCAGTTGGGGGACCTGCCCGAGGGCCAGGGTGTCGTGACGACGATCAGGCGCACCGTCTCGCATGGAGCCGAACCGGCGCAACGACGCCTGCGCCCGCAGCCGCTTTGGCGGACGCCGGTTCCCTTTGTGTTCCCATCGGAAGCCAGTCCCGACGGGAACACAAAGGTTGTCTTCAAGACCGTGGCCGAGGGTTCGCCGCCAGTCGCGGCCCGGCCGACGCGGTGGCCGCCGAGGGCGCGATCATGGCCCTCGTCCAGCGCAGGTCCCGGGCGCGTCACGCCGCGGACGACCTAGGCCTTGCCGGGTTGGGAAGGGGCTCGACCCCGGCGGAGGGACGGGCGGAGTCCGTCCCGGAGGCCGGGGGGACCGGCGCCGATGCGGCGGCCACGCCGACCACGCCGCCGCCGGTCACGACGCAGACTCGCCCGCGAAATCGACGGCCTCGACCGGCGGTGACCGCTGGTCGGCGGGAGACATGCGGCACTTGGCCGCCGGGAACGTTCGGCCAAGCGGAAGCGGGCGAACGCCCCAACCGCGAACGCTGCCGGAGCGGCGGTTTTCCGGGGGGATCGAAGGGGGGCAGGGCCACCCTCGCCAGCCTCGCGGTTATACCGTGGGTATGCTGGCTTGGCCACGTTAGCGTGGCCCAAGCCAGTCGGCGGATGCCCTCGAAGCGGGCGGTGGAGACGAACAGCAGTCGGGTAGTACGAGTGCCCTGTCTGGAATAGATTGCAGGGTTCACCGGATCCCATAAGGCCGAGCCACAAGGCGAGAGAGAAACGGCGGCGTCGATGAGTGACAGGATGAACAGGGTCCGATCCATTCTGGCCGGGCTCATTCGTTGGCTCGGCGCGTTGCTGCGGCGGTTTTCTTCAGACGGGGAAACCGGGAAGGCCATCGGTCTGGGGGAAGAGCCCCTGCGGGGTTCGAAGGAGGCAGAGACCGAGATTGTCGCTGTACCACAAGCGCCGCCGCGCCAACCGGTCGGACAGGTGCTTGCGTCCGACGGACACTCCCCGATCGCCGTCGTAGATTTGGGCGGCGAACTCAGCGCCGCCCTTCGCGCGTCGTGGGACGACGGTCGCCCTTTCGAGTCCGGCGGCGTGATCGACAGCGTTTGGCTGCAACCGCTCTTCGCCGCCGGGAGCACGGCCGCTTCATCCCTAGCCGCCGGCAACGTCTTTTTCGTGACTGCCAATCCCGAAACGCTGATGGTCATTCGCGGCGGACTCTCATCGGCCATCATAGGTGAAGGAGGCCGCATCATCGGGCACGCTCCGTTCATGGCCGCCAGCAGCGCTATCCTGCCTGTCGTGGCCCCTGTGATGCTCTTCATGACCGTCTCGTCACTCATCACTGGCGCACGCCTCGACCGGATGCAGAGGGCGCTCGGCACACTTTCCGACGTCTTGGCCCGTGTACGGCAGGTCATGGAGACCGAGACGTACGCCAAGTTCCAAACCGCAACGAAGCAGCTTGGCGAAGTCTGGTCGCAGTTCGAGCACAGCCAGCGATTAACGGATGGCATGAAGGCGGAACTGGTGCAGGCCAGACGTGACATTAGTCGGCTCCATCACCAGTTCGGGCACCTAACCAGCGGAAAGATTGGCTCGGAGGAAGAGGCCAAGACGGCGGCGTCGGACATCAATCTGTTCTTCCTGTCCAGCCTCATGGACATCCGCGCCGACGTACTCCGACTGTTCCTGACGCTCCAAGATGATCCAGAGTACACGGGGCAGCGGCAAGCGGCATTGCGTGCGAAGTTCGAGCAGACCAACCGCAGGCTCAAGGCGCTGCTCGAAGAGGATCCCATCCGACGCTTCCACCACGAACTGCGGCGAGAAATGGGCGAGGGTCTCTATCCTCGAAGGCTATTGCGGCGGTGGCTCGGAAGGGGACAGCGCGCCAAAATACGTACGGTGGAGAAGATCCGCGAGGACTTCCGGCCAATCCGAGAGCGCATTGAGAGTTGGACCAGCGCGTCCGATTCAGCGAACGATGCAGCTTACGAACAGTCCATCGTCGTCCATCGAAGCTTGGACGGCGAGCGAGCACTGCACGCGCACCACACGCAGGCTCTTCGGCTCCAGCGGAAGGGTGCGTAATCCTCGAAGATGGCAATCGGGCGGTCGAACGTGGCGATTGCGGCCGACGAGAGGGAGTCTGGCGGGGGGCTGTGCCCCCTCTGACCCCCTCAATCGCAACGGCGAGGGCGGTGACCGGGTTATCTTCCCCGCTCACCCTCACCAAAGGAGACCCTCAATGAGACGTATCCGCACCCTTCTACCCCTGCTCCTCGTAGCCTGCGCCCAGGAGCCGCCCGTCTGCAAGCTCTTCAAGGACGCAATCCACGAGCACGCCGTCGCCGTGATCGAGTGGGAGTTGAGGGACGGGGCGTGGGCGGACGTGATCGCCACGAGGGAGGCGGCGGAGGAGGTGAACCTTCTACGCCTGAATGTGGACAGCGCACAGACTTGCGCCTGCGTCCATTGGGAGGTCGCCGAGATGGCGTGGATGAACAAGGCGATGGACTACGAGGCGGAGGAGCTTCTGCCCGGCAACTTCCAGACGATCGCGTTCATGCGGGCGCTGAAGGCGGGGACGGAGTGCGCACCCGAGCGGCACAACAAGTGGCTGCGCGAGAAGGAGGAGGGGGCCGACTCGGCCGGGAAGGGTTGATCCCCGCGTTGCGTCACTGGATCCAGCAGTTGCCCGAGTAGAGCCTGCGCAACGAAGCGTTCCGAGAGAACGGCAAACTCTTCGACCTCTTGGTCGCCAGCCCCAAGGACGGCGAGGGCGACGACTGTCCCGTCACGCCTCGGCGACCCTGTTGCCTCTGCCGCGCACCGCTTTCTTCCCCCTACCCTTACCCCTCGGCGACCGACGATCGTCGATCTGGGGCGATCCTGCGACCCGTATCTACCCCGAAATGCGCGTGGACGGCCCGGAAACGGCCTCTGAGCCCTTGGCACAAGAGGTCGCCTATCTGCGTGACGTGGTCGGCATCGCACGGGCGCGGGAGTCCCGCCATTCAGGTCCGGTTTTCCAGCTCTTGCGGTACGGTCCAGCAAGATCCAGTACAACGGCAGGAAACGCAGATCGTGCAGTCCCAGTTTGACTTACGTGATTTCCTGCCGGGATTTAGACCCGTGGTACCCTGTTGGGCCAGCGTCCGCTCCTCGTGTTGCCCGAATACCTGCATGGGTGACGGCTCCTCCCGTGCGGATGGACCGCGTCGGCGCCGGCCTCTCCTGTGCCCGGTCGCACGCGGATCATTAGGTTACGCGCGCCTTTGTCCCCCGTACACCCTTTGATCCCGAGATGCCGGATGATCACTGACCGTCCAGGAGCCCCGTTGGCCGCTGCGTTCGCCGCCGCCGCACTGGCTCCCCTCCCGGCCGCACCGCAGTCCCCCTCCACCGTCCCTCACCTCGCCGACATCGCGGCCTTCGAAGAGTCGAGCCTCGAGCTGCTTGTGAACCGTTTCACAAGCGACCTCGGTGCGTTCGAGCGGAAGTGGCGGGACATGCCCTATTCCGCCGCGCGACAGGCACGGATGGGAGAGTTTCTGGTGGGCTGGGCGACCGCTCTCGACGGGCTCGAGGTCGAGCGGGGCGATGTCGACGCGAGCATCGATCATGTGCTGCTGACGAGCGAACTGCGCTACCGCCGGGAACTGCTCGCCCGGGAGGCGCGCACACTCGCCGAGGTGGCGCCGCTGCTGCCCTTCGCGAAGGACATCCTCGATCTGCTGGCGATCCGGCGCTTCATGAAGCCGGTCGACGGGGAAACGGTCGCCGGGGAGCTGGCGGCGCTGGCCGTTGCGGTCGGGGAGGCCGAGCTCGTACTCGCCAACGGGGTGGCCGCCGGGGGGGCTGGCAGGGGCGGGGACGGGCAGCCGGCCCCGACGCCGATCACGGGGCTCCGGGCCGTGCGGGTGCTTCAGTCCTACAGGAGTTCACTCGGAAGCTGGTACCGCCACTACGCCGGCTACGACCCCCTCTTCACCTGGTGGGCGAAACAGCCCTTCGAGGAGGCCGATGACGCCCTGGACCGCTACCTGTCCGCGTTGCGGACGCAGGTGGTCGGATGGCCGGAGGGCGGTGAGGAGCCCATCGTCGGCGACCCGATCGGCGCGGACGGCATGGCGGCCGACCTGGTCCGCGAGATGATCCCCTACACGCCGGAGGAGCTGATCGCGATCGCGAACCGGGAGTTCGCCTGGTGCGAGGAGCGGATGCTCGAGGCGTCGCGCGACCTGGGGTTCGGAGAGGACTGGAAGGCGGCTCTGGAGCATGTGAAGACCCTGCACGCCGAGCCCGGAGGGCAGCCCGAAGTCGTCATGCGGCTGGCCCGGGAGGCCCTGGACTTCATCGAGGCGCGGGATCTGGTGACGGTGCCGCCGCTGGCGAAGGAAGTCTGGCGGCTGGAGATGATGTCACCGGAGCGCCAGAGGGTGGCCCCGTTCTTTCTGGGCGGCGAGGTGATCCGCGTCGCCTTCCCGACGGACGAGATGACGCACGATGAGAAGCGCATGAGCATGCGGGGCAACAACATTCACTTCTCGCGCGCGACGGTGCACCACGAGCTCATCCCCGGGCACCACCTGCAGGGCTTCATGAACGAGCGCTACAATTCGCACCGGCGGCTCTTCCGCACGCCGTTCTGGACCGAGGGCTGGGCGCTCTACTGGGAGATGCGGCTCTGGGACCTGGGGTTCGCGACGACGCCGGAGGACCGGGTGGGCATGCTCTTCTGGCGCATGCACCGGGCCGCGCGGATCATCTTCTCGCTGAGCTTCCACCTGGGGCGGATGACGCCGGACGAGGCCATCACCTTCCTGGTCGACCGGGTCGGCCACGAACCCGCCAACGCCACCGCCGAGGTGCGCCGGTCGTTCAACGGGAGCTATTCGCCGCTCTACCAGGCCGCGTACATGCTGGGGGGACTGCAGATCCGGGCGCTGCACGAGCTGCTGGTCGGCGGCGGCCGCATGAGCGAGCGCGAGTTCCACGACGCGATCCTCGAGGGGGGGACCATGCCGATCGAGATGGTGCGGGCGCGGCTGCTTGGGGAGGCGCCGGGGCGGGACTTTCGGGCGGGGTGGCGGTTCTACGGGGACCCGGGGTGACGGACACGCTGTAGGCGGGGAGAGTGCGATGACATGTTGGTTGCCGCCGTCAGACCTCCCACCCCGCCCGGTACTCGCGCGTGAGGTGCCGGTTCGCCTCTTCCACGTTGGTGATCCGCATGGCGCCGGCGTCGTAACGGATCTTCCTTCCCTGGCCGGCCCTTAGCGCCACGACGCCCAGCAGCATGACCTCGGTCAGCCGTGACGCATAGTCGAAGGGGCTCGACGCCTCGCCGCCCTCCTTGCACGCGTTCACCCAGTTCATCTGGTGGGTCCCCTCGATTCGCGGGTAGGTCTGCGGCACGGCCTCGGCTTCGGCGGCCAGCGACTCGGGGAAGAGCTTCGGGTTGCGGCCGTAGGTGCCGTGCATGAGGATCCCGCGTTCGCCCACCATCATGACTCCGCCGCCGCGGTTGAGTTCAACGTCGTCGGGCAGTGACCTGGGGCGGGGCGGCATGAGGCCGCCGTCGTACCAGTGCATGTCGACGGGGGGCATGCCGTCCCGGGCCGGGAACTCGAAGTGGGCCCGCATGGAGTGCGGGTAGGATGCGGGGTCGTCCTCCGGGCCGCCCCAGGGCGTCGAGGTGGCCTCGATGGCGGTGGGATAGGTGAGCCCCAGGGCCCAATAGGGGTGGTCGACGAGGTGCGCGCCCATGTCTCCCAGGGCGCTGACTCCGAAGTCGACCCAGCCGCGCCAGTTGAAGGGGTGGTAGACGGGGTGGTAGGGGATCTCCTTCCGGGTCGGTCCCAGGTACAGGTTCCAGTTCATGCCCACGGGCGCGGGGTAGCCGGCGTCCATGACGTCCGCGGTCATGGAGAGGATCGCGCCCCGGTTCCACTGCTGGTACCACCCCGGCCGGAGCCCCTCCTCCCAGCGCGCGGGGCGCCGGAAGCCCTGGGGCCAGATCGGGCGATTCGTCCAGATGTGCACTTCGGCGATGTCACCCAGGACGCCCGCCTGCACCCACTCGTTGATGAGGCGCGCCCCATCCTCGGAATGACCCTGGTTGCCCATCTGCGTCACCACCCCCGTGCGCTGGGCGATCTCGTTGAGGGCACGCGCCTCGTGCACGGTGTAGGTGAGCGGTTTCTCGACGTAGACGTGCTTCCCGGCCTCCATCGCGGCCTTGGCGATGGGCGCGTGCAGGTGGTCGGGGGTCGCCACGAGGACCGCGTCCAGGTCCTCTTCGCGGTCGAGCAGCTCGCGAAAGTCGATGTACTGGCGTGCCTGCAGGAACTGTTCGCGCCAGCGGTGACCCTTCTCGCGCGGGTTGCCGTCGCCGTCCGTCAGGCGCTCCTGCACCCGCCGGTGCACCACGCCGAAGTCCACGTCGCAGATCGCGGCGATGTGCTCGGTGCCGAACTCCTGCGCGTTCTCGGTGCCCTGCCCGCCGACGCCGATGATCGCGAGGTTCAGCTGGTCCGACGGGGCCTGGTATCCCGGGCCGCCGAGCACGTGACGCGGCACGATCATCGCGCCCATCGCGAGTTTGGAGGTACGGTCCACGAAGTCCCTGCGGTTCAGCTCGTCGGACACGGTTGGTCTCTCCACGTTGGGGCCGGGTGGCGCGCGGAATCGCGCCTAGCCGTCCGCGTTGCCTTCTCCCGTGATGGCGGCGACAGCTGCAGCCTCGGTGTCGTACACCGGAATCACTCCGTCGAAGCCGCTGGCGGTGATGACCTTGCCGACCGTGCGGGTGAGGTTGCAGAGCACGAACGAGCCACCGGGCTCCGTGAACCGCTTTGCGGTCGTCAGCAGGACCCGGAGGCCGGCGCTGCTCAGATACGGGACCTGCCCGAAGTCGATCACCATCGCCCGGTCGCCGGCATTGATGCCGGATTCGAGCACGGTCTGCCACTCCATGTAGTTGGCGCTGTAGATACGCCCGATCGGCTTTGCTATCAGGATTCCCGCGTTGCGGGACCAGTCGACCTGAATCTCCATGTCTCCTCTGCTCTGTGGTCGGTTGTGTGTTTACGCGCGGGCGGCGGCCCAGGCCTCCAGCAACTCTGCCTCCATCCGGAGCATTTCCTCCGTGGATATCGGCTGGCCGCCCATCGCCCCCGGCTTGCGCGGCCCGGCGCGCAACGCGCCTCCGGGCCGGTCTTCGTCGGTGAGCCCGTTCCACCACTCTAGCGTGTCTCGGACGGTGTCCGCGAGGGGGCGGCTCCCGTAGCCGGTGGCCATGGCACGGGAAATGTCGACCAGGTGCGCCCCGCCGAAGTCGCCCGTCGTGGGGCTCCAGATCGGAAAGAAGATGTTCTGTTCCCGGATGAAACCGGCTTCGACCCAGTGAAAGACGGCGTCCCCGCCGCTCACGTCGCGGCAGGTCTCCAGGAAGGTCCCCATATCGAGCGGCTCCACCGGCCCCACGCCGTTGAACACGCCCCCGACGCCGCTCTCCAGCATGCCCACGACCCAGATCGCCAGATCGCGCGCATCGATGAACTGAACCGGATTCCCGGGAGCTCCGGGCACCGCCATGTCGCCCCCCATCGACACCCGCACCGGCCAGTAGGTCCACCGGTCGCTGTGGTCCCCGGGGCCCACGATGAAGCCGGGGCGCACGATGTTGGCACGCTCTCCGAAGACCTCCAGGACGGCCTCCTCGCACAGCGCCTTGAGGGGACCGTAGGTGGCGCCCGTCACCTGCTCCACGGTGGGGTCGTCGAGCCGGCCCACCTCGTAGTCCTCGGTGATTCCGGGGGGGGCGAGATCCTTGTAGGCCGAAATGGAGGACACGAACAGGTAGCGTCCGGATCCGGACAGGAGCTCGGCCGAATCACGAACGTGACGCGGGACGAACCCCGAGTTGTCGATCACCGCGTCCCAACTGCGGCCTTCCAGCGCCACCAGGTTGCCGTCGCGGTCGCCGACGAGCTTTTCCAGCTCCGGGAAGAGGTG
This sequence comes from Longimicrobiales bacterium, assembly GCA_965204275.1. GTDB lineage: Bacteria > Gemmatimonadota > Gemmatimonadetes > Longimicrobiales > Gaopeijiaceae > Bin94. The sequence goes on along the minus strand of CBDBEC010000001.1, from coordinate 1,519,690 downwards.
GGGGTTGGTCCGCCCGCGGTTGAACAGGGTCACGGTGTGGCCGCGGGAAACGGCGTGGCGCACCATGTGGGGGCCGATGAACCCGGTACCGCCCAGAATCAGGATCGTCATCGGGGCGGGGGTGTCGCTGTCCGGGGCGCACCCCTGGCCGCCGACCAGACCGAGCCCGTAGGCACCGGCCGCCGCCGCGGTTGTCCTCAGGAACTCCCGCCTGTTCTGCGGGTGCTTCATCTGGTTGCTCCATCGCTTGTTGGGTTGGGCCGGAGGAAATGCGCCGGGCCTGGTGAGCGCCTGAAACTCGGGAGTGAAACGGCAATGTATGGAACGACCGGTGTTTCGGAAACAATCTGAGTGACCGGGGTTGCCTTCCGTGGCGGGATTGCCGCAGGCTTGAAGCCTTCGGGAATGTCCGTCCCCTGGACTCCTGTCGAACCGTAACGATCCGGAGAGAGAGATGCCGATGGAGCGCCGCGTTTTCCTAAGAAGACTGACCTCGGCCGGTGGTGGAGCGATGTTCACGCCCTCGCTGGCGGGCCTGATCAGCTGGAATGGGAGGAGTGGGACGACAGAGCCGGATGCCGCCCGCGGGCCCGGGGGCCGGAGTCGCCGAACCGCGAGTCCGTTCATCAAGCCCTACGGCGAGCTGGTCGCGAGTCGCGACTGCCCCGAAATCGAGATTCCCGAGAGCTTCCGGTGCGTACGCCTCGGTTCCGGCGGCGTGGCTTCGACCGTGCGGGACGGTCTGACCGTTCCCAATGCCTTCGACGGCATGGCCGCCTTTCCCCTGCCCAACGGCAACGTCCGGTTGATCCGCAACCACGAAATGGTCGACAAGGCGGACAAGGCGCAGCCCATCGGCGAACCCCACTACGACCCGCGGGCCTCCGGCGGCACCACCTCGCTGGAGGTGCGGATCGCGGAGGCGGACGGGGACCTGAGCGTCGAGCTCGTGGACGAATTCGTGTCGCTGGCGGGCACCACGGTGAACTGCGCGGGCGGGCCCACGCCGTGGGGGAGCTGGCTCTCCTGCGAAGAGATCACCTGGGGGCCGGAGGCGGGATACGAAAAGCCCCACGGCTACATCTTCGAGGTGCCGGTGGACGCCAACGGGCCGGTCGACCCCGTTCCCCTGCGCGCCATGGGACGTTTCATCCACGAAGCGGTGGCCATCGACCCGGGCACCGGAATCGTCTACGAGACCGAGGACACCTGGTACGTGCCCGACAGGCTGCCCGGCGCGGGTTTCTACCGCTTCCTTCCCGACGAGCCCGGTGCGCTCGCCGCCGGCGGCAGGCTTCAGATGATGGCGGTGACCGGCGAGCCCGGCTACCTGACCGCCCGTGGCCGGACCCCGGGCACGGTGCTGCCCGTCCACTGGGTCGACATCGACGACCCCGATCCGGCCAACGCCGAAGAGGACCCGCTGGCGGTCTTCAGGCAGGGGGTTGCACAGGGCGCGGCACGCTTCGCCCGTCTCGAGGGCGCCTTCCACGGCGACGGCGGCATCTACATCGTCTCGACCAACGGAGGAGACGCCGAGGCGGGGCAGGTATTCCACTACCGGCCCGGATCCGACGACGAAGGCGAGCTGACCCTGGTCTTCGAGTCGCCGTCCCACGACATGCTGGACAGTCCGGACAATATCGTGGTGAGCCCGCGGGGCGGACTGGTGATGTGCGAGGACGGGACCGACGACCAGTACGTGCGGGGTCTGGACCGCGAGGGACGCATCGTGAACATGGTGCGGGCGCCGCGCGCCGAGGACGGGCCCCAGCCGGGCGAGTTCGCGGGGTCGTGCTTCAGTCCGGACGGACGGGTAATGTTCTTCAACGTACAGGGTGGTCGCGAGGCCGAATCATCGCGGGCCAGCGCAACGTACGCGATGTGGGGGCCGTGGGAGGACGGGCCGCTGTAGCAGCCCGTGTACGCTCTGGGTGCTCGCGGGGCTCTATCCACGGACTGCTAGCGGAGAGAGACGATGACCGACGACAAGCTGCCGAAAATCCCGTCCTTCGCGGAGCTGGGGATCAGCGAGGACGAGATCGAGGAGTTGGAGCGGGAGATCGAGCGGGAGTTGGCGGGGGAGGGGGAAGACGGTGCCGACGCCGGGCCGGCACGGGAGGCGGGCGGCAGGACGGAAGCGGGAGTGACCGGGGGAGGGGAACCGGCGGCGGCCGGAGGACGCGGCCCGGGCGGGCGTGGGGAACCGCGGGCGAAGGATCGCAAGGTGCGCAGGGGTTTTCGGTTCGGAGGGCGGAAGGGCGAACCCCGCGGTAAGGCAAAATCCGCCCGCAAGACCGCGGTGGCGGACACCGGGCAAGCGGCGCCGGGAGCCGGCCAGCCTGCCGATGCGGGTACCGGGACGCCCCCGGAATCCGGCCGGAACGCCGAGCCTTCCGCAGCTTCACCCCCGTGGAACGGCATGCGCGGCCCGCTGACGCTGGCGTTGCTCCTCGTCCTGGCGTGGTTCTCGAGTGTGTTCCGCAGCGTCCCCGCGCCGGTCCCCGCCACCGCCCCCGACACGGTGTTCTCGTCCGGCAGGGCGATGTCGCACCTCGTCAGGATAGCCTCCGTGGCGCACCCGCCCGGCTCTCCGGCACACGCCGGGGTGCGCGAATACCTGCTGGGGCAGCTCCGCGCCCTGGGACACGAGCCCTTCGTACAGACGGCGACCTCGGCCACCGGAGGCGGGATTGCCGTAACGGCCGCCACCGTGCGCAACATCCTGGCCAGGATACCCGGCACGGAGCCCGGCGGCCCGGCCGTGCTCGTCACCGCCCACTACGACAGCCGCGGGATCGCGCTGGGGGCGGCCGACGACGCGTCGGGGGTGGTCGCGATCCTGGAGGCGGTCCGTGCCCTGGGCGAGGGTCCCGGGCTCCGCAACGACCTGATCGTCCTCATCACCGATGCGGAGGAACTGGGGCTGCTGGGTGCCCGCGCATTCGTTGACGAGCACGCGTGGATGGCGAATGTGGCACTCGTCGTGTCGATCGAAATGCGCGGAGGCGGCGGCCCCTCCATGATGTTCGAGACGGGTGCGGACAACGGCTGGGTGATCGCGGCGTTCGGTGAGTCCAACCCCGATCCGGTCGCGAACTCGGTGGCGTACGAGATCTACCGGCGCATGCCCAACGACACCGACTTCACGCCGTTCAAGGAAGCCGGCCGGCAGGGCCTGAACTTCGCCGGGGTGGCGCGCGCGCATGTGTACCACCAGGTCTACGATTCGCCGGAGAACTTCGACGAAGGGACTCTGCAGCACCACGGAACCCAGGTGCTGGCCATGCTGCGCCACTTCGGCAACGCCGATCTGAGCGCTGTGAACGCCCCGGACGTGAGCTACATCTCGCTGCCGGTCGTGGGGCTGGTGACGTACGGCAGGTTCTGGATCTGGGTGCTGGGGGGCGCTGCAATGGTGTTTTGGGTCGTGGCGCTCGTGGTGGGGAGGCGGGGGGGACTGCGGGCCGGCGGTGTCGTGGCGGGTCTTGTGGCGTCTGTTGCGCAGCTGGGCGCGGCGGGTGTGGCGGCCTACTTCCTGTACGGGTGGCGCCGGGGGGCGCATCCGGAGTTCGGAGCGCTCCACGCTGGTGACTTCCACAGCGAAGGCTGGTACGTCCTGGCCATCGTGAGCGTCGCGTTCGCCCTGGCGACCCTCGTCCTGACGCTTCTCAGGAGGTGGTTCTCCGTGGCCGAGCTGGCCGTGGGCGCCCTCTTCCTGCCGGTGATGCTGGCCGGTGCGACCACGGTCCTGTTCCCCATGGCGGCCGTGAACTTCCAGTGGCCGGTGCTGGCCGGGTGCATCGGGGCGCTCGCGGTGGCGGGTCTTCCCCGAAACGACCGGCCGGGACACCTGCGCTGGGTGGTGGCCGTGCTGGCGGCGCTCCCCGTCGTGGCCGTGCTGACCCCCTTCACGGAGAGCGTGTGGCTCGCGATGGGGATGGGACTCGCGCCGGTGCTGGCCATTCTCGCGGGCCTTGTGTTCGTCCTGGTCTTGCCCCTGCTCGACGCGCTGCGCGAGCCGAACGGGTGGTGGGCGCCGGTGGCCGGGGTGGTCATGGCGGGCGTATTCCTCGCGGTGGGAGTCTCGACCGCCACGCCCTCGGCCGAACGGCCCGCGCCCTCGACGCTCGTATACCTCATGGACCGTGAGACCGGCAGCGCCTGGTGGGGCACCCACCCCGCCCGGGACGATTCCCACCCGGGCATGGCGTGGGCGGTCGCGGCGGTGGGGCCGGTCGATACGGCGGCGGCTCCGGAATCGCTCGCGCAGTTCACGGCGCAGCGGCTTCGATACGCGGTCGCGGCGGCCGAGTCCCTGACCGTGCCCCCACCCACCGTCGACGTCGTGCCGAACGTCACGGACGTGAGCGGCATGCTGCGCCTTGCCGTCACCTCCCGGATCGGCGCCGAGATGTTGCTCTTCCGCCTGCGCGACATACAGCCCGTCCCGGGTGTCGCGCAGGGCGGACCGGAGACGAGGATCGTCCGCGTCGGAGAGGCGGCGCCCCGGCTGGCCGGTCTGAACGGCAGGCCGCTCACCGGCGGGGATCGCCCGGTGCGGCTCACCCATTGGGGCACTCCGGAGGGGGCCGTGCTGCTGGATTTCGAAGTCGGCCCCGCCGACACGGTCCTCAGGTTTGCCGTGATCGAGCACCACCTGCGTCCGGGCGAGCTCGTCGGCGGCAACATCTTCGCCAGGCCGCCGGAGCTCGCGCCCAACATCCGCATGCTCTCGGACCGCGCGATGATCCGGACGGTGGTGAGCGTCGACCTCGTGAGCGGGGAGGTGACGTTGGTTGGAGCTACGGGACCGTCGGGTGAAGAGGGGGCCGAGTCGGGCGTGGGGGGCGGGGAGGGTACCGCCGGAGACGTGCCTATCCCCCCGGTTCCAGCTCCACCAGCCTGACCACGCGCACGGTCGGAACGTCCATCTCGTCGCGCTCGATGTAGGCCATGAGCCCGTTGGGGCCGAAGGCGTCCGGCGTGCGGAGCCCGTTGGGCGGCAGGGTGCCGATGTACTCTCCGCCGGGCGTGACGATGTCGGTCGGCCCGTCGCCCCGGCCCGTCGGACCCCGGCGTTCCACCCAGATCCGGTCCTCCCAGTCCACCGTCAGGCCCCACAGCACCGGGACCTCATCGGCGAAGGTGCGCTCCTCCACCCCCTCCCGCTCGATCTGGAAGGACGAGCTGGTTCTGCCTATTGCATCAGCAGACTCCTCCTGAGCTTTGCGGAAGCGCTCGCGCTCGGCCTCCTTGATCTCTTCGTCCACGGGGAGGGGCGCGATCGGGCGCTCGATCGTTCCGGTGACGCTTCCGTCGAGTCCGATGAGCTTGACGCGGTACCCGATCGAGTCGATCAGCGCGAGGCGGCCGTCGGCCAGCGCATCGTAGTCGAGGCGGGGCTCGAAGGCGCGGCCGGCCGCCATGCGCACGACCGATCCTTCCGAGCTCGACCCGCCCACGGTGAATTCGTCGTCGTCCTCCTCGGGCAGCTCCCAGGCGGTGTGGAGCAGCTCCGGCTCGGTGCCGTCGAGCGGCAGGATGTGGATGGGGCGGCCCGCTTCCTCGGGCTCCTCGTCGTCGCCGAAGCGTATGATCTGGTCGGCGACCAGCCGTCCGTCCGGAAGCGCCATGTCGGCCATGAAGATTCCCGTCGTCATCGGGTCCAGCGTGATGCGCCGAATGAACTCACCGCCGGGCTCGAGAAGGTCGATCGTCGTGAATCCCGTCACCGTGTAGGAACCGTCGCGCGCGACGAACGCCGCCATGACGTTGCCGAACTCTCCCGGTCCCTCTCCCCTCCCTCCGACCGTGCGGATCAGCGACCCGTCCGGCCCGACGACCAGGATGTGATCGGCCTGGCTGTCGAAGATGTGCAGGTTGGCCTGGGCATCGAAGTGCACCGAGCGAACGTTCCCGAAGGTGTCCCAGTCGTCGCCCGCAGCAGACCCGACGGTGTAGACCTCCTCGGTCACGGCGTTCAGAGCCACGTCCGGGCCGCCCAGGGTTCCGGCTGCGCCGGTTGCCGGTCGGTCGCCGGTGTCGTCGCAGGCCAAAAGGAGGGCGAGGAGGAGGTGCGGTGGGTGGAATCGCCGTGGCGTCGTTGTGGGTTCCTCCATTGTCGGCCTCTTCATTTGGGTCCTTACCTCATGATGGGGATGTCCAGGTTGGTCGCGTTCGCCTGATGAATGTAGCCGGAAGGCCACCGGTGGCGAAGGCGTACGGCACCGAGCCGAGGACGATCCGGGGGGGCTGGATGGTGGTGCGGGAGGTATGAGGCGGTGGGGCAAGAGATATCGTTGGAATGGGCAGAGTATACTCTGACATGGGTGAAGTATCGTTTTGGATGGGCTGAGTATCATCGGCCATGGGTTTTTTCAAGGAGCTTCCGGAACGGAAGGGTGAGTCAATGGGGCCAAACGGCGGGTTCCAACGCCACCTGCCACACGCGTCGCGCGAGGGGGACTCGGCTGATTTCTCAACAGCATGTTGATTTTTCAGCAATAACCATGTATCGTCATTGGACCGGCCGGCGCCGGAAACGAACCGTTCACCACGACCCCCGAGAAGTGAGGCCACATTGACCGACCTGCCGCGGCTCAGCCGGCGAGAGCGGGAAGTCATGGACATCGTCCACGAACTGGGCCGCGCCGCGGCCGCCCGGATCCGGGAGCGCATGGCCGACCCGCCCACCGACGCGGCCGTCCGTTCGGTGCTGAGAATCCTCGTCGAGAAGGGACACCTGACGCGCGAATACGATGGACCCAGGTATGTCTACTCAGCCACGGTCTCGGCGCGCTGGGCGCGAAGCTCGGCGATGAAGCATGTCCTGAGGACGTTCTTCGGCGGATCGGTGGAAGGCGCGGTCGCCATGCTGCTCGAGCTCGAGGACACCAGGCTCACTCCGGACGAGCGAGCGCGCATCAAGGCGCTGATCGACGAGGCCTCCGAGGAGGGGCGGTGATGAGCTGGCTCGTGGTGCCCGACCTTTCGGTCATGCTCGGAATCGTCGTGAGGGCGACGGTCCTGCTGTCGGCGGCGCTTGCCCTGGCGTGGGTCGCCCGCAAGGGACCCGCGGGCGTCCGCCATCTGCTCTGGACGATGACCTTCGCGCTTCTCTTCGCACTGCCTTTCCTAAGCCTGTTCGGCCCTTCATGGCAACTGCCGCTCCTTCCTTCCCCGGGCGACGGGCCCCGGCAGGCGCTCCCCGAGAGTGCGCCGGCCGATGTTGCCTTCGACGGGTCGATCACGGTCGCCGTACCCGAACCTGAACCCGACCCGTCGCCGCCGGGTGCCGGGTCCACCGCGACCGTCATGGTGGAAGAGCCGTTGCCGCCGACGCGCTCGCTTCCTCTTCCCTTCCTGCTCTGGGCGCTCGGCTGCGCCGCGGGGCTGGGCTCGTTGGTGATAAGCGGGCTTCGTTTCGCGGGACTTGTTCGCGTGGCGGATCCGCTTCGCGACCGGGTCGGGACTCGGCGGGCGAACGAGGTCCGCCGGCGGCTGGGGGTCCGCGGCGACGTGCGGCTCTTCCTGAGCCCGACTGCGAAAACGCCGATGACGGGTGGCCTGCGGAAGCCCGTGATCCTGCTTCCGGAATCGGCGCGGAAGTGGTCCCCCGAGCGGTGGAACATCGTGCTCACGCATGAGATGATCCACGCGCGGCGTCACGACGTGCTCCGGCAGTTCGTGATGCGGGCCGCGCTCGCGCTCTTCTGGTTCCATCCCCTGATCCGGTTGGCGGCGCGCCTCGCGGCGACCGCTAGAGAAGAGGCCTGCGACGAAGAGGTGCTGGCACTCGGCACCCGTCCCTCGCGGTACGCGACCCACCTTCTTGCCCTGGCCGGGGGCACGACCGCCCAGCGGCCCGTCCTGTCCCTGCCGATGGCCCTGCAACCGCACTCGCAGCTCGAGAGGAGAATCATGACCATTCTCAAACCGCGTCGACCGCACCGGAGCGCCACGGCCACCGGACTCATCGTACTGGCGATCAGCGGTGTCGGGGTCTCGGCAGCCGTCGCACACCCGGTCCGGACCTCGCCGTCCGACACCGTAGTCGCGGTCGTCGCGGCGCGGATCGGCAGTACGGGTCTGGACGACGACAACGACGAGTACATCTTCGGCGACGTGACGTCCGTGGCCGCCGACCGGGATGGGAGGATCTACGTTGCCGACCGCATCTCGCCGTCGGTGCGGGTCTTCGGGGCCGATGGCGAGTTCATGGCCTGGATCGGGCGGGAGGGTGAGGGGCCGGGCGAGTTCACATGGCCGGTTGACATCCTGCCCGCTGACGACGGGAGGCTCTTCGTGCGGGGACAACGGATCACCACTTTCGCGGCCGGTGATGGGTCGAAGCATCCGGATATGGTTGTCGGCACGTGGAGGATTCCGCCGTACGCCAACTCCAGTTCCTGGCGGGCCCGGCTGGTCGACGGCTTCTACTACTACCCGCATTATAGCTCCCGGCGCGATGAGCCTGTCGACTACTTCTACATGAAGTACGGTCCGGAGGGACTTACGGGCGACACGGCCCGGGTGCCCGGCGTGGGGAACCTCTCCAGGCAGTTCACGGCGTTCTACATGGTCAGCCAGGGCACCGGGCGAATGGTCGACGGGCTGAACATCGCCCCCTTCGCCCCCCGCGCGGACTGGGACATGACCGGGCGCGGGACGATCGTCGTGGGGGATGGAGAGACGTACGAGCTCCGGGAGTTCGACCGGGATGGCCAACTTCTGAGGACGATCGCCGGCCCTGAACTTGAGCGCCGACCGGTGCCGCGGGCCGAACGGGCGGACAGCATGAGAGCGCTCGAGGCGCGCATCGATTCGCTTCCCGTTCCGCTGGAAGATGTGCTGCACGTCGCGCCGGAGATTCGGCGGGGGAAGATCCCGGACTCGTTGCCGGCCTTCATCGGCGTTCACGCGGGTGCATCGGACCGCTTCTGGGTCGAGCGCTGGCCCCAGGAGGGCATGGGTTCATCGCGGTACTACGATGTGCTGGAATACGACGGGCGCCACGCGGGTACGGTCGTCGTGCCGGAGCCGCTGCTGGCCGATCCGCCGCCGTTCTTCGGGGAGGAGGTCATCGTCGGGGTGGTGGTGGATCCGGTGACCGGGGTGCACACGGTGGTGGTGCTCCGGTTTGGGTTGGGGGGGTGAGGTGCGATCTGCTCCGCGGTCAAGGCTCGGCCTGGACCACCACCCCATGGCCCCGGATAACCCTCCTGAACCCCTCATGAATTCTGGCCCACTCCACGATATCCACCTTGAACGGCAGGTCCGACTCGCCCAGTGCTTCGTCCAACGCCGAGATCACACGAAGTGTCAGCGGCTCCTCACCCATGATGGCGAGATCAAGATCCGACTACTCCTTGGCATCCCGCGTAGCACGGGAGCCGAACACCAGCACCTCGCGATCCGGCACATGCTGCCGAAGCGCGTTATGGACGATAACCCAATGATCAGGCCGAAGGTCCACCTTCGTGGGCGCCGTAGTCATGCCAGCCGCTCCCGCAATCGATCCCGCAGATAGGTCACCTCGTCGAGGAACTTCGGAATGTGGGTGACCACATCGAGCGGCGTGATGTCGGGCCTGTCGTCGTACATGCCGATATCGTCGCTGGAGTCATCGCCCCGGCCGAACCCCCGGAGCCGGGTCGTGGTCCAAGATACCACATGTGGCCCTGGATCCTCCAAGGCGGCCGCTACCTGAATCTCACCGCTGTCCCGTACGCCAGCAATTCGGCGGCCCCGGCCATGACCTGGGACGTGGAGAAGCGCAAATTCACCACCGCGTCGGCACCGAGCGCCCGCGCCTCCTGCTTCATCCGGTGCACGCTCTCGTTCCTCGTCTCGGTCAGCATCTCGGTGTACTCCTTGACCTCTCCACCGACGATGTTTCGCAGGCTGGCCATGATGTCCCTGCCGATGTGCTTGGCGCGAATCGTGCTCCCGCGAACGACGCCGAGTGCTTCCGCGACCTGGTGGCCCGGGACGGTTTCAGTGTTGACGACGATCATTTCTGTTCCTTTGTGGAATTGATGATTGGGTGTGCGGGTGCGGTCATTCTTCAAGAGAGGAAGATTCGGGACGATCCTCCCGAAGCGCCCGGTCCGCCTCGCGCTCGCCGATTCTCTCCGCGACAAGCGACGCCATGAGGACAACAAGGCCCAGCGCGGCCACACCGATTCCGATCTGGATGGCCGGAGGCAGCGCGATGAGCCACGGCCAGATCGCGCGAAGCGGTCGAATCATCCAGACCAGGATGACCACGGCGCCGGCACCGATCAGCAGGAATCCGGTGATGCGGAGCAGGCGGGTCATTCTTCATAACTCCTTGCCCGGCGGGCGTCTTCGATCTGTTCCCGGACGACGGAAACCAGGACGAAGAGGCTGCCGGCGAGAACCAGGGTGACTCCGACTTCGAGTACCGGGTCGGCGATGCGGAGGATAAGGCGGAGGGCGGAGAAGGCGAAATAGCCTCCCACGATGAGGATGCCGATGCGCCAGAGGACGAGGCCGAGGCGGTGGGTGGGCTTCATGCTCGAGGCAGTACTCGCTCATACGTGAATCGTGATTCGTCGCGGGCCCACCCCACGCTACTCTCGCGGCTCCGGATCCCGGTATTCCACGAGGGCGGAACGGCCCACGATTTCTACGATGCGCACGAGCAGCGCCTTTCCGTCCGAGTCCGTCAGCCGAAGCTCTTCGCCGGGGACGAAAAACACGGGCTGTTGGCGGCCGTCGCCTATCAGTCCGTGGATAAAGCCCCGCGAGCACCGAGAGCGGCGAGGCGCCGGGCTGGCAGGTTGCGGGTGGCGCGAATCACGGCGAGAAATCACGTAAGTTCAACAAGGACTGCACGATCTGCGTTTCTCGCCGTTGAATGACACCCGACTCCATCGTCCAGCTATAGCGGGAAAACCGGGTCGTCTGGCGGGAATCCCCTGCCCGTCGGAAACCGTCTACGGGGGTCAACTCGGGCGCTGCCTCAAGTGTCAGTTCCGGCATTCGATTTTCAGTGTAAACTGCCGCGCTTTGGTTGCGATGTCCTCGGTCCGGAGGGTAGTGTCCGACGGAAGGACCTCATAGCGAACCCCCTCGGCGTCGAGGAATGCGCGCGCGATTCCAGCGCTGACCGCGAAGTTGATATTCTGCGGGATGTCGCCCGTCTCACGAGCCACGACAAACGGATCGAGTTTCGCCGTTGCCACGCCGACCACGTTGCCCGCGTCGTCCAATACAGGCCCGCCGCTGCTACCAGGATGGATCGGAGCCGTCATCTGGAACAATCGGCGGTCGTTGGAAGGCCCCGCAAGGCTACTGATAATCCCAGTGGTGACACTGGGTCCGGAAGCAATGAATCCCTGAAGCGGGAACCCAATCGCTACGATGGCAGCGCCCGGTTGCACCCCTCTGCCCCCCCGGAAAAAGGCAGGGATCGGCTGCGTGGCCATGTCGTTCTTCAGGAGAGCAAGATCGCTCGCATCATCGCGGGCAACGATCGCCGCAATACCGGACGGCGGGATGCGGACCTCTCGACACTGCTCCACTACGTGCGCATTCGTAAGTACATGTCCAGAGCGGCTTACGTAGAATCCTGATCCAGCGGTCGTGGAACCTGCCCCGCCGCGCGGCGCAGGAGGAGCGGGCGCTTGGTGCGCGGATCCAACTGTACCGCAACGGTAGGCTTCTGCCTGCACGTATGCGCCGAAGGCGTCGGATTCCAAGCTCACGACGAGGAAGGTGTCACCACCGAGTGCTGCCACCCGGTTTCTGACTCGGTTCATGGCCCCACGTCGGTCATCAGCATGGTCCCATCCACTCTTTTCGGACTCATCGATCGTGCCGAGGAACTCGCATCCGGTGCGGACGGAGAGATCCGTCGCTTCGCGAATCATCGAACCCGCGCGAGTGAGGCCTGCCGCGCAGCCGACCAGCGAGATGACGGACGCAAACACGCCGACGAAGACGGATCGTCGCATGAGGCTGCTCCGGGGTCGATGAGTCCGAGAGGATGCGAAACGCACGGTGGTTCCTGACGCTACCTGACGCGGGCTCTTGCGGTCAAGTCAAGTGCCCGCGGGATCAGCCAGCGCCTCGGCGGTTGGGTCCGCCCTTCCGGGTTTCGAGACGCTAGCGCCAGCAGCACGCGGCTCAGCAGGCCGTCGCTAGAATCCCTGTGACGGTGACGGATCGAACAGCGCGTTAGGATGCCCCCAGGCACAGTTGGCGCAAAGCGCATCGGTCGCCTGCAACAGGGCTTCAAAAGCCTCCGCAGTGATTTCCCTCGGCTGTCCAAACTCCTCGCTCGGCGGGTGCAGCCGTATCTTCCAGCCTTCCGCCAGCCCCCCTCCACACCGTCCTCGGTGGTGGTCACAGTATTTCCCGGTGCATTCACACGATCCAAGCTTCTTCGCGCGGATCAAACGCTCTGGAACGCGGATCTGCGGCGGATCGTCATATCGCCTACTCATCAACCTGGGAGTCTCCTTGGTGCGAATTGAGGTCGTCCGGCTACCGGACAGATCGTCACGGCGCTTCCAGCCTAGACTGGAGACATCCTGATGGCAAGGAAGAGACAATGAGGTAGGAGTCGGCGGGGTCGATCCCCGTGGGGGCGGCTCACCCTGCGGTCCACGGCGCTGCTTACGCCACCGGCTGCCCCGAAGTGCGACAGCGCGCAGGCCGTTACCGCGATCTCCGTGGACGGCCGCCACCGGACGAGGCGGGGTGAGAGTGCGCTCCGAGGTGGGATCTTGGAAGTGGCGGCGGGAGGCGTCGAGGCACCGCATGACGAGTGAGCAGCGGCACTCGGTCACCCCGAGCACTGTGCCTCGCCCCCGGCTTTCGGTGTTCCTTCCCCTGTTAGGTTGGATGGAGCCACCGAACGACAAGGGGACAGGATGGAACAGCTGGCGAGCTTGGCGAGCCGCATTCTGGACGTGCTCGAAAGATGGCTCCCGAGGGGGGTTGTCCAAGCCATTATCGGCTTGGCGTTCTGGATTGGTGCCGTGTTGATGCTGGCAGATCGCCCGAGCATCTACGGCATCATTGCGGCTGGTCTGATGGGTGTGGCGGGAGCCCTGCCGATTGTGGTCGCCGCAAAGGAGGCGCTTCTAGGATATCGCAGGAACAGGTGTCCAATAGGCGACACTTGGCTGCCGCGCACGAATGCCATAGCGTGGCTGACCTCTGGTTCGGGGATGTTCTCTGATGGTGCCTTTCATAGCCCCGCCGCCAGAAATCTAGCTTCACACGTGATCGACGACCTCCGTAGCCACCATCCAAAGGCTGTCAAGCAGAATGGCGACATGGTAAACGAGGTGGCTCTTGAGTGGTTCTCAGGTAGAATCGTTGCGGCAGGCGGTCGGCCCGGTAGAATCGAAGACGGGGTCGTCACTTGGGACAAGAGAGGCGAGGACTGAGCTCGCCGCTGGCCGCGGCGGGAAGACGGACGGGTCGCGGCCCGGGGGGCGGCTGCTCAATCGGCCACGGGGCTTCGCGGCGGTGCCGCACGGGTTCCGGTCGTCGCTCCGGGGATTGGGCGGCATAAGGGACCGATCATCCGCGAGGTTGTCGAGGCGGTGTTAGTCGCGCGTGTCCAGCGGCGTAGCTGCGGGCTGAAGGGGCCGGAGCAACGAGGCGTGAGGGCCTTGAGACGGGGTCGAAGGCTGATTCCGGGCTTCTGGACGGGTTTCGGGTATCCTACGGGCCGTGGGATCGCCTCAGATCGACGATCGCGGGTCGCCGAGGGGTAGAGGTAGGGCGGAATGCGACCGTGCGGGAGCGCAGTGCCGCCGTCGCCAGGGCACGCCCCTTGTCATCGACGGGGCTTTCGATCGCCACCGCGTTCGAGTTCGACCAGCCAGCGGCACGCTTCGCGGGCGCGCGTGCCGGTGGGATTCGGGTGTGCATCGGTGTACTTCCGCAACCAGCGAACCAACTCGGGGCCGTCCAAGGACCCGACCGCACGGCCGAACAGTCGTACGCGCCGGCCCGCTTTCCGCGCTTCCGGATCTTCGGCGGGCGCTGTCATGGCTCACACTCGTCGCCGGCTGCCAACCTGTTGCGGAGATCCCGCACGCGCCGGAAGACCGGAGTGGGCTCACCGCCCACCATCGTCACGCTCGTAGCTGCCATTGCTCACTCTCTGTCCTCGGGAGCCGCCCGATCATGAATAACCCGGTCGAATCGGCGTGGCCAACGACAGAGGCCCGAACCCGCTCGTCGGAGCGGGCGCTCAAGAGGCGTTCGGAGAGCGTCCGCCCGGCTGGCTTGAACCACTGTTAGTGTGGTCAAGCCAGCTTACCCCCGGTATAACCGCGGGGCTGGCGAGGGACGTTGCCCCTTCGATCCCCAACAGACCCGCGCGGCGGTGGATTGCGCGGGCGTGGGCGTCGCCACCGTTATCCCCTGTGGCGGCGAATCCTGGTGGCTGGACGCCGATTGCTTACCCGTGCGGTTCGGGCGACCAGACTGACCACACGGACGGTCGGCACCTCCATCTCGCCATACTCCATAGAAGGCCGGGAAGTCCGGCCGGGACCTGAGGTCGAAGGTTCGGTCTGCCTAAACCCGTCACCGCTCCGTGACACTGAGTGTTCCAGAGATGAACTGGTTAGGCTGATACGATCCGATCCAGATGTCGTACTGGCCTTCCGGTGGGTTCTCAAGGGCGATCAACGGGTCGAGCGAGCCTGCGTAGTCGTCGTTACAGACCCAGCTAGCGTCCGGGAGGTTCATAACAAGCGTGGCGTCTTCGCCTGCGTCCTCCGTGAAGAAGATGCGAAGCTCGTTGCTTGTCCCACTCCACATAAGACGGAGATCTGGCGCCCGAGCCGCGTATCCGACGCAGTCCCCGCCCAGGTAGGAGGTATCGACCACCCCTCCAAACGAGACGATCTCCGACACGGTGGGGTTGGGAGTGAAGCCCGCTTGCAGCACCACCGTGCCGAAGTCAGGATCCGCCGAGTAGTCAAGCTCGGTTACGTGGACCATGCCCGGCAGTGGTCCGACGCCAAGCGCATCCATACTGCGAACGAAGTCGATCAGCCTGATCGCCCCAATCCGGTCTTGCGCCCTCTCTACAGCCAAGCCGTAGAGTTCAGACTGGACTTGACAGTCTCGCGCAGGATCCGATTGAATCGCATCGCCGATGTTCGCTAGACCGTCGAGCAAGTACCCGCGACTGGTCCCTTCCAGATACTCAAAAAACGCCATCCACGCAGCATCAGCGGTCTCCAGATCCACGGGAGGAACCCAAGGTTGTCGGCCCTCGTGATGCCTTCCGAACGCTCTCCCCGTCAATCGCATGATTGAACTGGCATCGACCAGACTGACGCTCTCCAGCGATTCTTCTCCGGTAAAGGCTCCCACGCCCAAACAAAGAGGGCTGGCGACCGAATCTGCTGCCATCTGACCAAACATAGCTGAGCGATACTGATACAACCCGGTCAATTCGTCTTCGGTAAGATGGAACACTGCAACCCTCGCGCCCCACACAGCCATCGTCTCGGTTGAATCCGCCCATATGGCTGCCCAAGAGTCCCAGCCGTCAGATTCTTCGTCGAAGCCTGCTCTCAACTCCCGCTCTTCTTCAGGCGAGTTCAAGAACTCCACCGCGGCTCCTACCGCAGCTCTGCCCGAAAAGAACGAAACAGTTCTGACTCCGATGTAGGCAGCCATGCCGACCAAAGCCACGATGATCGCCATCCACTTCGCACCCACGAGATTCCTCTCGTGGCCTCTCGCAGCACGCGCTTCGGTTGTGCTGTTCTCGCCCGAGGTCGTGGCACCGGGGGGGCGACGATGCTGAATCTGCTTCCGATAGATCCTGTTCATGATCGCCACCAACAGGAGCGCAAGCGGTATCTCCCACACCACAGCCACCTGGGCGGCGATATTCGCAGCGATGAGGTCGCTGACGCTGGAGTTCTCGTCTAAGCTCCACCACAATCTGAAATCTACGCGGGCGAGGGGGATCGATACCAACCAGAACGCCCACCACATGGGTAGCAGCACTGGAACGGGCCTGCCAAGCCAGTTCTCAGGGTGCAAGCTGGCCTGCCAGATCTCCTTCATCGCGTGATACGGTCGCCAGAGGTGCACAATCGGGACGAAGTACCACCCGATCGAGCCTGCGGGCGAGAATCTGAGCCCGCGCGCGCCGAGTTGGCGCACGTTGTAGTTCGCACGCCGGATCCAAATCAAGACGAGGACCATCGTCGGCAGGTAGACCGCGGCCTGCAGCATCCCGACCCAAGCCTGTCGCGCGTCGCTAGCATCGAGAGCAGCATCTCCGGGGTAGAATCCATCCCTCATCCCAGCGAGCAGCTGGTATTCGAGTGCGTTGGACCCGAAGGCGACGACCGACACGGCGATGCCCGCATACAGGAAGCCCTTCGTCCAGTTCGTCAGGGACCGTGAGTCCTTGTAGTCGTCGTTCGCATGCTTCGTTTCCTCGAAACGGGCCGAAGGCTCTGGGTCGGACGGTTTGCGGGTCATTGGAAGCGCTCGGAGGCTGTGATTCTGGACGATGGATCAGAACCCCCAAAGAGAACCCGGCGAGATGCCGCAGCGCAACACGGATGCGAGTCGACCAATCGCGATAGAAACTCTCCCCGGTGGTAAGTCCTGCGTGTCCGGTTCACTTTGGGGGTCGCCGGACACGAAATCGCCGTTCGGCCAGACACGGTTCCAGTCGTACAAGTCGCTGGCGCGTTTTCAGTTGCGCGACGGTCGGCGGAGCGCCGATGCCGATCCGCACTCCTCGGACGTGGCTGGGAGCGACCCCCCATCTCGGCATACCTCGATCGGCACCGGGGAGGATGGAGCCGGACAGCCTCATCCTCCCCGCCGCTACGGGGTCGCTCCCAGCCAGCAGTCCCTCCCGGAAGGGTGTCGAGCGCCGCTTCGAGGCGGGGGATCACCCGTTCGTGGACCGGCTGGGCGTCGACCTGCTCGGCATCGCCGCGCTAGGACGGGACGCGGGTGGTCGCGGGCGGCAGGTGCGCGGTCCGGCTCCGAACGCGCTACCAGATACGGGCCATGTCGGGCGGCCTCCTTGTGGCGCGCGGAAATGTCGTTGCGGGGGTCCGGGGGCATCCCCCCGGCCAGAGGTTTTCGTGCAGCGAAAACACATCTGGCTCCCCGGTAACCCGCAAACTGCGGGCTAGTGAGCGGCGACCGGCCGCTCACCCCTCGCTCCCCGGTAACCCGCAAACTGCGGGCTAGTGAGCGGCGACCGGCCGCTCACCCCTCGCTCCCCGGTAACCCGCAAACTGCGGGCTAGTGAGCGGCGACCGGCCGCTCACCCCTCGCTCCCCGGTAACCCGCAAACTGCGGGCTAGTGAGCGGCGACCGGCCGCTCACCCCTCGATGCGGGAGCCGACGCGCCGACTCCCAAGTCGTCGGGAACCGCCATGACGTAAGCAGTCACGCACCTGTTTCGGGCTGCGTCAAGAACCGCCGACACGACGATGTCCAACGGGTTCCAGAGCCGTCCCAAAGGCGAACAGGCCTGCGCCAGCGGCGCCTTCGCCGCCACCGTCCGCGTGATGCTCGTTGTATTCGGGCCGACCGTCCGGCGCCAGCAGAGACCCGAACAGCGACTGGCGGAATCACCCTCCCAGGGGTGAGATTTCGTTCGCGCAAATCGTGCAGTCCACCCCGCCAGAAGACGATTCTGGAGTGGGTCACAATGACATCGAGGACACCTACATGAGCACAGCTTTCGTCGTGATGCAGATCGGGAATCCGGAGCTGGATGATCTGTTCGAGGCGGTCATCCAACCGGCCATCGAGGCAGCTGGCCTGCAGGCCAAGCGGGTAGACCGCGACAACGAGGGTGGACTGCTCAAGAGTGAGATCATCGAGTTCTTGAACAATTCGGAAATCATCGTCGCGGATCTCACCAACGAGCGACCCAACGTCTACTTGGAGGTCGGGTATGCGATGGGAATCGATAAGTTTCGCAATCTGGTCCTGACTTGTAGGAGCGACCACCACCCCGAGAATCCCGGCTGGCAGCCGGACGGTCCCAAGATCCACTTCGACCTCGCGGGATACGACATCTTGCTCTGGGAACCATCCGAACCTGACAGCTTTCGCCAACAACTGGCAGATCGAATTCGGCGACGACGGGCACTCCTCGCCCCGGTCGCTCAGGCCGAGGAGCCGGTACTCGATATGGAATGGGTGGGAACCCACCGGGAAACTGCCTCGCGACGGATGGCGGAGGCGGGCATCACGACCTACATGGAGGCATCGTTCGGGATCGCGGCCCCCAAACCCGACCGCAGTCCACGGGAGCTATTGAGCGCGGCTTCGGCCTCCAGGATTCGGACCTTCGGTTGGCCGATCGGCGTCTTCCTAGACGATGTACCCGAGTATCAACCCCGGCCGAGATCGGATGGAATCGTGGCCGACCTGAAGTTCGGCGGGGACTCCCCGGAATACGACTATTGGGCACTGCGGCGGAATGGAGACTATTATCTCCGGAAGAGCATCTTCGAGGACCTGCGGGACCCGACTGCGATCTTCTTCAACACGAGAATCATCAGGAACACCGAGCTGCTTCTGTATGCCCTGAGGCTGTACGACAAACTCGGCATCGACCCCTCGACCGGATTCAAGCTTGAGTTGCGTTACGGTGGTCTCGACGGTCGGGTGCTGCGTGCGACACCCAACCGCCACATTCCCGGATCCTACAGGTGTACGGAGGACCAGATCACGACGAGTTACAACGGCAGCCTGCAGGGGGTCGAGGCTAGCTTGACAGAGGTCGTGAAGCAGCTCACAGCGCCGATGCTTGGTCTATTTGATTTCTTTGAGCTCGCTGACTCGGCCTATCAGAGAATCGTGGCAGACTTCGTGGATGGTCGAGTAACGTGATCGATCCCCTAACGATTCGACGACGATGGCTCCGCGGTGCCGTTCCGGGCGCGTCAGCATAGGCCGAGTCGGTCAGTTTGGTAGCAGCTAGCGGAGAAACCGCTCCTCCGCGAGCTTTGTGTACGCAGATCGTGTGGTCCATCACGAGAGGAATCGAATGATGGCACGCACGAAACGAAGCCGACGCTCCTACGGCGCCGGCGAATGGGGCCGGAACCGGGTCCGGGTTTTTCCTGACCCGAAGACCGGCCTGTACCAGATGGAGTGGCGCGAGAAGGGGCGCAGGCTGACCCGGTCGCTGGGACACCGCGAATGGGTGAGGGCGAAGCGGCAGGCCGACGAGTTCGCTGCCGGATTCGCCGCCCCGGAGCTGAACGGCAAGGCGGAAGCCGAGCCCGAGCCGCTCACGCTGGGGGGGCTTCTTGACATCTACGGTGAGGAGGTGACGCCCACCAAGGGCGCACATTCGCGGGGGCACGACCGGGCCGCCACACACATGTTCCTCCGTTTCTTCGGACGGAACCGCGACCCGGCGACACTCTCCCAACGTGACTGGGACCGCTTCATCCGCGAGCGACGCGCGGGCAGGATCGGTCCGAGCGGAAGGCCCGTGTCGGACCGGTCGGTCGAATACGACCTGAAGTTCCTGATCGCGGTTCTGAACTGGGCCGCGAGGTCGAGGGACGAGCAGGGCAGCCCGCTTCTCGACAGGAACCCGTTAAAGGGCTTCAGAAAGCCGACGGAGAAGAACCCGACCCGGGTGGTGCTCACCGAGGACGAGTACCGGGCGCTTCTGAAGGTAGCGGGCCGGTTGGACTGGCGGTTTGGCGTCGCACTCGTGCTCGCGCACGAGACCGGACACCGGATCGGAGCCATACGCCAGCTTCGGTGGTGCGACATCGACTTCGAGGGCGGGACGATCCTGTGGCGTGCCGAGCACGACAAGTCGGGCTACGAACACGTCACGCCCGCCACCGCCGAAGCGCTCGCCGCTCTCGAAGAGGCGCGGAGAAGGAATCCCGGAACCGGCGGAGCACCGGTGCTGCCCGCGCCCAGGAATCCGCTGGCATGTCTCGGGGCCGCACGGTTGCACGTTTGGTGGGGCAAGGCCCAGGTTCTTGCGGGGCTGGATCCGATGCCCGGAAGAGGCTGGCATTCGCTGAGGCGGAAATTCGCGAGCGACCTGATGGACCAGCCGCTGAAAGTGCTTTGCGCATTGGGAGGGTGGAAGACCGCCAAGACGGTGCTCGAATGCTACCAGCGCCCGGACGCGGGACAGCTTCGGAAGGCTCTGGAAGCTCGTCGGCGGCCTCACGCCTGAGGCCGCCAATCGGCGGGAGTCAATTGGCGGGAATCGGGCCTGTCAGACTCCCAAGTTCAATACCCGCAACGGATTGCGAGCATGCGACCACCTGCCGGGCTGGCGGAAGGGCTTTCAGCGATCGGTCATGATGACGCTGGAAGAGCAGTTCAGATCACGGGCTAGCGCGTTCCTCGACAGCACGGGGATCAGCCCGACGAGGTTCGGCAGGATGGTGTTGGGCGACCCGCACTTGGTGCGCCGGATCGAGCGTGGCCGGTCGGTGACGCTGAGGACGGCGGACCGGGTTCTGGCGTTCATCCGCGACTACGTCGGGGACTCCGGCGGTGCACGGGACCCGCCCCGCCATCCGCGACATCGGAAGCCTTCGCGAGAGCCGAGAAGAACGAAGCGCACAGCCACAACGGACCAGCCGAGGAATGAGAGAACGCGATCGCCGACCCGGATTCTGCGATTGCCGGAGGTGCAGGACCGCACGGGCCTGTCGCGGACGACGATCTACAGGTGGCAGCTCGCGGGGCAGTTCCCCCAGGCGGTTCCGCTGGGAACGCGGAACGTGGGCTGGATCGAGTCGGAGTTGGAGGGGTGAATGGGCGAGCGGATGGCGGCACGCCCTGGTCGGCGGCGACCCCGTCTCCCACTGACCTGAAAGACCACGGCCTCCTGCTCGCCCTGCACCTGACGCTCGCGACGGCGGCGTTGGCCGCCGCCATCTACGCCGTCGCCCGGACGGCCGGGCTCGCCGACCTCGGACGGCGACTGGGCCTCGCCGAACGCTCCGTCCGCCGAGGCGAGGGCGATCCCGGCCTCACCGACGCGCTTCGCGAGGACGAAAAGGGGAACTGGAAGTGAAGGGGAAGACCGGGCCTACACGGGACCGGGCATCGGTCGAGGGGCTGCCCGCTGACTGGCGCAAGCAGGCCAAGGCGCTCCGCCGCTACGGAGGCGAGACCCCGGCCGTCGCGCTCGACCGGTGCGCCGACGACCTCGAAGCTACGCTCAGCGAGCGCGACGAAACCACGCTGCCGCTCGTCGAGGCCGCCAGAGAGAGCGGTTACTCGCGGGACCATCTCGGACGCCTGGTGCGCGACGGCAAGATCCCCAATGCCGGGAGGCCCAATGCCCCCAGGATCGCCCGCAAACACCTGCCTCGAAAAGCGCCGGCCGCAGTGCCGCTTGCGGAAGAGTCGCGCCCACGCGAGCGTTCAAATGCGCAGATCGTGCAGTCCATCATCCAGAAGGGAATCGAATGATGGCACGCACGAAACGAAGTCGGCGCGCATACAGCGCTGGCGAATGGGGCCGGAACCGGGTGAGGATCTTCCCAGACCCGAAGACCGGCATGTTCCAAATCGAGTGGCGAGAGAACGGGCGCAGGATCACCCGGTCCCTCAAGCACCGCGACTGGCGGCGCGCGAAGCGGCAGGCGGACGAGTTCGCCGCAGGGTTCGCCGGACCGGAGCTCAACGGCCGGAAGGAGGCCGAGCCCGAGCCGCTCACGCTGGGAACGCTTTTTGAAATCTACGGTGAGGAGGTGACGCCCACCAAGGCGAAGCGCACGCGGCAGCGCGACAGGGTCGTAACCGCCATGTTCCTCCGTTTCTTCGGCAGGGACCGCAGGCCCGAAACCCTCTCACAACGCGACTGGGACCGCTTCATCCGGGCGCGGCGCGCGGGCAGGATCGGCATATCGGGCCGGCCCGTGAGCAACCGGACGATCGAGGGTGACTTGACGTTCCTGATGGCGGTGCTCAACTGGGGCGCAAGGTCGAGGGACGAGCAGGGACGCCTGTTCCTCGACAGGAACCCGCTCAAGGGCCTCAGGAAGCCCGTCGAGAAGAACCCGAACCGGGTCATCCTCGACGACGACGAGTACCGGGCGCTCCTTCGAGTGTCGCGGCAGGTCAATTGGCGATTCCGCGTCGCCCTCGTGCTCGCCCACGAGACCGGACACAGGATCGGAGCGATCTGCAAGCTTCGGTGGCCCGATATCGACTTCGAGGACAGGACCATCCGTTGGCGCGCGGAGCACGAGAAGACCGGCTACGAGCATACCACGCCCGTGACCGACGAAGCGTTGGCGGCCTTGGAGGAAGCGCGACGGATGAGCGATGGAACCGGCGATGCTCCGGTGATGCCGGCGGGAAGGGATCCCACCAGATGCATGAGCAACGGCTGGGCGCACTGGTTTTGGTGCAAGGCCGAGACGCGGGCGGGGCTGGCGCCTAAGCGCGGTCGGGGCTGGCACTCGCTGAGGCGGAAGTTCGCCAGCGACCTCATGGACCAACCGCTGAAGGTCCTTTGCCAACTCGGGGGCTGGAAAACGCGCACACGGTGCTCAGGTGCTATCAGCGGGCCGATGAGGGACAACTCAGGAAGGCGCTGGAGAGCCGCCGGAAGATCGGCGTCTGAGAGCCCAATCGGCGGGAGTCAATCGCCGGGAATCGGAGCTGCGGAATCCGTAAGTCCAACGGTCACAAACAGATCTACACGCTCGTCTATCTGTTGTCCGCGCAGTGCGAAACGGAAAGGCGGCAGCAATCCGAGCAGGTCGAAGCCTTGCGGCAGCGCGTCGAGCGGCTGAGCGAGGAGAACGACACCTTAAGGCGGCAAGTCGAGCGGCTGAGCGAGCAGGTGACGCGCTTGACCGAATCCTCCGGCACGTTCGGCGTGACGTTGCGCGACGGCGATTGGAGATAACGCCGCCGCGTGGGCCAGACCGCGATTATGGACCGAGCCGTTGACGTGGATCCCTGGCCCGCGCTTCCGTGCCAGCCCGGAGGATACTCGACGGGCAGCGGATACTCGCCGCAGCCGCCCTAGAGCTGGGCTCGGGGATGTTTCACCCTGCCGGGCGGAGCAACCGAATCGGCCATGCCGTGGAGTCGGGCGGTGGATCAGCGGTTAAGGATGCGTTACCCGTGCTTGGCGAGTGGGCGGAGCCAGACATCTTGGTGGGTTTGCCTTACTGCTTGGCGGTAGAGTATCGGCCAGCCTCCGCAAGGTGGTGCCGACTTTGGATCCAGGCGGGCCATGTAGGCTCCACCGCCCCTCGACAGGCACCACGCTCGTTGCGCACGTCCCCCACCCCTCGCTACTGTCAGGTCATAGCTTCGAACTAACCAACAGGCTTCGTTCCAAGTATCCGTACGGAAGAGAGGCGAGACTTGATCAGGCTGGGCCAAGTAGAGATGGTACGCATCCCCTGTTCCATCGCGGCAGGGTGGCTGACAGCCGCGTCCCTCAACGCCCAGGAACCCATCGAACTACCCGTCGAAGACCGCTGGCTCGACGCGGACTTCGAGGAAGTGTTCCTGATCGGGTCGCTGACTGGCGACGAGTGGGAACAGTTCGGCGGTGTGCGCAAGGTCATGTTTGACGGCGCGGGGCGGCTTTACGTATTCGACGGCCAAGTCGACCGGATCTTTGTTGTCGGTACCGATGGTGCCCTCATCCGTGAGATCGGACGGAGGGGTGACGGCCCAGGCGAGTTCCGCAACGCCTCCGATTTCGTGGCCCTGGAGGACGGGCGGGTTGTCGTGGCGGACCTTGGTCACCGCGCCTACCTCCTTTTCAATGCAGAAGGCGACTTCGAGCGGATGGTCCGAATGGGTGGGGATCCGTCGTTAGCGGTTGTCACGAGTCACCTTCCCCTGCGCGGTACGGATGCCCTAGTCACGAGCGCAACGGGCAGGATGGTTGCGATGACGATCAGGAGCGTCGCCGGTGGAGCCCCGCCCCAGAGAGCCGATCCCACGACACGGGCCATCGAGCGCGTCGACCTGTCCGGCGACGAGGTCGCCAAAGACACGATTGCGGAGGGGTGGTTGCCTGCCGGTGCGGATCCGAGACCCGAATTCAGCGTATCCAGCGACCGGATAAGTGTCGACCTGAGCGGAAGGACCGGCCCGCCCGAATTCAGCCCCGACCTGTTCTGGGGCGTCCTCCCGGACGGAACGGTGGCGTTCTCGGACTCCTCCACCTACGCTGTCAAGATCGCGGCGGCCGGGAGAGGGGTTATGCGCATCCTGACCCGGCCCTTCCCGCCGGAGGAGGTGACGGATCGGTTGATCCGGCAGGAAAAGGACCGTCGGCTTCAAGAAATGGCGGCCACACCGGATGAGGATCTCGGCGGGACAGGAATCGTCATCAACGGACAGGTGGTGGGTGGTGATCCCGACGAACTGAGGAAGAAGGAACGCGCGGACATCGAGAACCTCCGATTCTTCAGCGAAGTTCCCGTCATCCGTGACCTCGGCGCGAGCTGGAACGGAATGATCTGGGTACGACGTCGGGGCGAAGAGCCCGACAGCGACGGGCCCATCGATGTGCTGGACATGGCGGGGCGGTACTTGGGTAGCTACCCGACGGGTGCGACGGAGATTCCCGATGCCTTCGGCCCCGACGGGCTGGTGGCCTTCATCGAGGAGGACGAGCTGGGGGTGAAGACCGTGGTGGTGAAGCGGGTGCCGTATGAAGTCAACTGAGGGCGGTCAGATCCGAGAGGAACAGATTGTCCAAGTTGGAGGGTGTGGGACCCGCGCGCCTACTCCGCTCCGAGGTCCGATGGCAACTGTTCGGTCAGGCCGTGGAAGAACGGTCGGTCTGCATCCTCACGGTAGCGATCAGACCCGTTGACGCCGTGTCGCCTTCGCGCCACCCGACACGGCGGCAGGACCACTCAAACGACAGGCCAAGCGAGGGGATCGCGAGCCGCGAGGGTCCTGTCACGCAGTAGGCGAAGCGACCATATTGGCCCGGCAGCCGATGGGTCAAAATGCCCGCTCTCTCCCGCGTCGTCATGGAGGTGGAGAAGAGACGCTTCGTCGCTTCT
Organism: Longimicrobiales bacterium; assembly: GCA_965204275.1. Taxonomy (GTDB): domain Bacteria; phylum Gemmatimonadota; class Gemmatimonadetes; order Longimicrobiales; family Gaopeijiaceae; genus Bin94. The sequence goes on along the minus strand of CBDBEC010000001.1, from coordinate 1,494,641 downwards.
CCTGTAGCCATCACAGGCGAACCCGCAGGAGGTCGAGATCACGGCTTGGCGGAGCGGTGGACTCCGCGGAAGTCCGAATTGATCCAATGAACTCTTGCTCAGGAATGTATATTGTAAGTGATACATGTCTTATGGCGATAGAGACTAACTTACTGCAATAACACGACTTACAAACCAGTTCCGGCGGGATCGTTCCCGTAAGACTGTTCGAAGAGAGGCGCAGGAACACGAGGCCGGTCAGGTCGCCGAGTTCCGGCGGGATGTTTCCCGTCAGATCGAGATCACCGGCTGCCGGTCGGGACCCACTTTCACGGGAAAGCTCTGTGCGACGGAAAGGCCGCCCGGGTCCGAGGCCGTGACCGTGACGGTCGCGCTTCCCTCGGCGACTCCGGCGACCCGTACCTTGTCGCCCGACATGGACACCGTGACGACAGCGGTATCGGACGACTCCGCTTCGTAGCTCAGTGAGTCCCCGTCCGGATCGCTAAGATAGCCGGAGACGATCACGGTTACGTGTTCTCCCGAATGCGTCCCTGCCCCGGGGATCGAATCCACAACTTCGGGGGCACGGTTCGGGACGGTGACGGGAAAGCTCTGCTCCGCGAACAGGCCTTCGGGATCGGAGGCGGTGACCGTGACGATGGCATTCCCCGCGCGACTGCGAGCACCCGGACCGTGTCGCTCGAGACCGCGGCGGTGGCGACGGCCGTGTCGGACGACTCGGCCTCGTAGCTCAGGGCGTCCCCGTCCGGGTCACTGAAGTAGGGAGAGACCACCAAGGCGGCTGTCTCTCCGAGGTACTTCTCAAAGGCCGGGATCGAATCGACGGCTTCGGGCGCGCGGTTCGCAACGGTGGCGGCAAAGCTCTGGCGGGCGGTGAGTCCCCCGGGATCCGAGGCGGTGACCGTGACCGTTGCGCTTCCCTTCGTGACCGCGACCACCACCACGGTGTCTCCTGAGACGGTGGCGGTGACCACACCCGTGTCGGATGACTCGGCGGTGTAGCTCAGCAAGTCTCCATCGGGGTCGCTGAAGTGAGCCGAGGCGACTAGCGGAGCGATCTGGCCGATGTGTGTTTCCACCGCGCCGATCGAATCGACCGCTTCGGGGGCGCGGTTCGGGACGGTGACGGAGAAACTCTGGGTGGCGGAGAGGCCGCCGGGGTCGGTGGCTGTCACCGTGACGGTCGCGGTCCCCTGCCTCGCCCCGGCCACCCACACCGTGTCGCCTGAGACGGTTGGCGTGGCTACCCCTCGTCGGACGACTGCGCCGCGAAGCCCAGTGCGTCTCCGTCGGGGTCGCTGAAGTAGGCCGCGACGACCACGTGAGCGCTTTCCCCGACGTATGTCTCCATCGCGGCGATCGAATCGACCGCTTCCGGGGCGCGGTTCGGAACGGTGATGGAGAAGCTCTGGGTGGCGGAGAGGCCGCCGGGGTCGGTGGCGGTCACCGTTGTCGTCGCGGTTCCCTTCTTGAGCCCGATCACACGTACCGTGTCGGCTGACGCGGCGGCGTACACTACGGTCGCGTCGGACGACTGCGCCGAGTAGCTCAGCGCATCTCCGTCCGGGTCGCTGAAGTAGCCGGAAACGACGACTTCCACCGAATCTGCGACAAAGACGCTCTGCGCCGGGATGCTGCCCACGGTTCCCGGCACCTGGTTGGGTTCCGTGGGATCTCCGCACGCCGGAGCCCAGAGCAGGGCTCCCATGACGGACACCGACCGTACCAGAATCCACGTGGCGTTCTTCACAGGTCTCGCTCCTTGTACTGATTGGTCAACTGGAGCCCCAAGGCACTCCGGCACGCGCTCAGCGCCATATATGCGACGCAACCCTTTGCCTACCACCTGGATAGAGTGCGCCGAAAACAGTGGTAATACCATGGCGAGGGTATCGCCTTGATGCAAGAACGGTCGCTGCGGCTCACGGGCTCCCGGACCTATCTCTTCCACGCCTCCCGGTCCGGGATCCCCCGGCTCCAGTACGGTGGGAACCCGGGCGGGAGCGACGGGCGCTCGGAAAGGCCACGCAGGAGCGCCCGCACCTGGCCGCTCCGGACGTCCCGGACGATCGCCATCGGGGCGTCGGTCTCTCCGTCCAGCGTGGCCGACCCGTCCGGTGCCGCCAGCGTGATGCTCGCCAGCGAGCCAAGCAGGCTCGGGGACCCCGGGTTCTCGGCGTCGATCACCCGGTAGCGAACCATGTTGGTCGACGGCCTACGATGCGTGGTTCGCAACCGTGGCGGCGGTCGGCCTGCGTGGGCGGACAGGTTGGCCAACCTGTCGTGATCGAGCGTCGCTTTGACCGCTCTACAACCGATCAGGACAAAGACAGCTCGTCCCGGATCAACTCACACGAGCAATCCGTCCGCGATGACCTCGACCGTAGCCGGACCCACATAATCCAGAGCACGCGCCAGAGCATCTTCCAACTCCCCCGCCTCCCTCACCCGCACCCCGAACGCCCCGCACAGCCGTGCGTACTCGGCGAAGTCCGGGTTGTGCAGCGACGTCTGCCACACATCCAGATCCCCGGCGCGCTGTTCCTTCGAGATCTTGCCCAGCTCGTCGTTGTTCAGCACGAGGTGCGTGATGTTCATGCCGTACTTCACGGCCGTGGTGATCTCTGCCAGATACTGCCCGTAGCCTCCGTCGCCCGAAACCGCCACCACCTGGCGCCCGCTGAACCGAGTCCCCTCTTCCTGCGTGGCGGCCCACGCCCCCAGCGCGGCCGGGTATGCGAACCCGATCGATCCCAGGTATCCCGACATCAAGACCGCGTGGCGGCTGCACTCGAAGTAGCGGCCGAAGGAATAGGCGTTGTTCCCCACATCGATCGTCAGGATCGCGTCGTCGTCCACCGCGCGCCCCAGCGCCGCGAAGATCGCCGCCGAGTTAACGCCTTCGCCGCGGTCGTCGGCTGCCCGCCGCGCCTTCTCGGTGCGCCAGATCCGCCACCGTTCGGCAATCTCATCCCGGTGGTCCCGCGAGGCCGCGCCGCCGTGGGCCAGCGCCGCCGCAAACCGGTCCACCGTGACCCCGATCTCGCCCCACACCGGCACGTCCACGGCGTGGAACTTGCCCAGCACCATCGGATCGAAGTCGACCTGGATGGTCGGCTTCTTGGGCGTGATCCCGGTGTGGTTGGAGAAGCTGGCGCCCAGAACGAGCAGCAGGTCGCTCTCGTTCATGAACCAGCTCGCGATCGGGGTGCCGCTCCGCCCCAGCACCCCGCAACCCAGCGGATGCGCGTCGGAGATCGTCCCCTTGGCCTTGAAGGTGGTGATCACCGGGCATCGCAGCCGCTCCGCCAGCGCCGTGACCCGGTCCATGTGGAACCGGGCGCCGTGGCCCGCGATGATCACCGGCCGTTCGGCTTCCCTGAGCAACCGGGTGGCCTTGTCCAGCGCGTCGGCGGGCGGCGCAATGGCCCTGCGGGTCATTCTCCCGGCCGGCCCGCCCGGCTCGGCCCCATCCCCCGCCGTCAGCACCTGCACCTCGTCGGGGAAGATCAGATGGGACACGCCCCGGTTCAGGATCGCGCTCTTGCACGCCAGGTTGACCAGTTCGGCGTGCTTGCTGGTGTGAAGCACGGGCTGGCTCCACTGCGCGACCTTCCCGAAGGCGGCCTGCAGATCCACTTCCTGGAATGCCCCTGGTCCCAGCACCTGGGTGTCGACCTGCCCGGTCAGCGCCAGGACGGGCGAGCGGTCCACATTCGCGTCCCAGAGCCCGGTTAGGAGATTCGTCGCGCCGGGCCCCGCAATGGACAGACACGCCGCCGGGTGGCCCGTGAGCTTCCCGTACGCCGAGGCCGCGAACGACGCCGCCCCCTCGTGGCGGATCCCCACGAAGGTCATTTCCCCCGCGGCCTCGCGCCGCCGGATGGCGTCGGCGAGCCCCAGGTTCGAGTGGCCGACCATCCCCCACACCCACCGCACCCCCCAGTTCACCATCGTCTTCGCCATCAGGTCCGACACGGTCTCCACGTGGAGCGCGTCCTCCGGCATCCCCACGTACACCCCGTCTTCGCGCACATCGACCTTGTAGGTGTCGACTCCGTCGTCGTAGCCGCCCGGGGGTTTCCCCGTGAGCGGATGGAAATCCCATCCATGCCACGGACAGCGCAGCCACCCGTTCTCGATCGATCCCTCGCCCAGCGGACCACCCTGGTGCGGACACTTGTTGTCGAGCGCGGCGTAGATGCCCTTGTGACGGGTCATGCACACGGTCTTGCGGCCGCAGCTGACGGCCATCACGCGGCCTTCGGGTAGCTCGTCGGGAGCAAGTACCCTGAGCCAGCGGATTCGGGAGGATTGGGGGGGCGAGCCGTTGCCGGCCTGCGGGGCGTGCGGGCCGGAGGCGGCGGCAGAGCCGGGCGAGCCGTCGGAAGGATCGGACATGGTCCGGACCTCCTGCGTGTTTGAGGGAACGGGCAAGAATAGGATACCCGGCTTCCGGGGAACAGGTTCGTGGTTCCCCGGGTGCTACGACCCGCTACACCCCCGCCAATTCCCCCAGCACGAACACGTCCGTCAGCAGCGCCCGCACATGGATCGACGCGTTGAGATTGTCGATCAGCTCTGACGACACCGACTCCTGCCCCGCCACCAACCCCACCAACGCCCGCGACGCTCCCGCGTCCCGCTTCAGCACCCTCAGCGCCGCATCCGTCGCGTCGCCCGCTGGCAGGTACGGCCGGAACGCCTCCTCCAGCTCGTCCAGCGCCGCCCCGAAACGCTCCAGGTAATCCCGCAACTGTACACCCGCCTTACCGGCCGCGTCATCGGTCAGCCCCTGCGCCGCATACGCGAGGAAGAACTCGTAGCCCTCCTCGATGATATTGATGCGCATCTGCAAGTCGGCGAGGCTCACGCGGCTACTACGAGCCTCTGCACTGCGCCACGCGCGATCCAGCCGCGGCATCCAGCGATTGTGGAAGATCTCACGAGCCCGAGCCTTCGCTATGACTTGTCGCTCGGGGCGGGACGTCCCGTCCCACCGCCCGACCCTTCCCTCTCGGCCACCACCCCCCTCTCCCCTACCACCCACCGCCGTGGGTCGTGGTTCTCCAGGTACCGGTCGCGGTCGATCCACCCGTTGATCATCGACCAGGTCATCCAACGCTTCTCGGGGCGGACCGCGAAGTACACGTGCGCGATCACCAGCAGGATCAGCCCGATCCCGCTCACCCCGTGGATCACGTAGATCCAGCCCCACACAGCGTCGCTGAACAGGTACATGTTCTGGGGCAGCAGGAAGTTGTCGATCCGGAACATCATGAGGACCCCGGTCGCGACGGCACCGATCGTCACGACGGTGGCCACGTGGTGGAAGATCTTCTGGTCGACGGGATACTTGGCGGCACGCGGCCGCTTCGCACCGGGCCGGCCCAGCGCCGCCTTCAGCCCCTCCTGCCCCTCCTCGATGTCCCGCCGCCCGATCCACATGGCCCGGAAGTCCTGCCTGGCGAATACGTTGTAGGTGTGGTACAGAACGGTCAGGATGAGCACGACCCCCGCGATCCAGTGAATCGTGACCCACGGGAAGCGGATCCCGATCACCGGTAAGAAGGCGGTGATGAGCAGCACGAACATGGCCGCCGACATCGACCAGTGGAATCCCCGCGCTCCGAGGGTGTGGCGCTGCACCCTCTCGGGCAGGCCGCGCGCCTCGTCCGGGTCGACCTCGCCCGTGCCCACCTTCTTCGGCACCATGAGCGCGTGGCCCACCACGAAGACCGCACCGGCGATCACCGCCGCCCAGACCAGGTCCCACGAGACGCCGATCGGGACATCCTGGCCCCAGGGGTTCAGTGCGCGGCGGAGGAATTCCATGGACTACCCCGCATCCCGGATCGCCCGCCTGACCAGGTTGCGGGTGAGCGCGATCTTGTAGTCGTTGTGCCGGAGCGCCCGCGCGCCGCGGACCGCGATCTCGCCCGCCGCCCTGCCCGTCTCGTCGTCGGGAGCCCGCCCCCTCGCGGCACGTTCGGCCGCAGTCGCCCGGACCGGGTAGGGCGCGATGCCGTTCACCGCGATGCGCGCATCCCGGATCACCCCGCCCTCGACCCGGAGCATCGACGCGACGCTCACCAGCGCGAAGTCCCAGGCCTTGCGGTCACGGATCTTCTCGAAGTACCAGCGCGCGCCGTCCCACGGGGCCGGGAGGCGGATGCGCGCGATGAGGTCGCCGGGTTCGAGCACGGTCATGCGCTCGATGTCGATGTCCGGGCCGATGAAGAAGTCCCGGGCGGCGTATGCGCGCTCTCCCGAGGTGTCGGCCACGACCATCTCCGCGTCCAGCGCCATGAGGGCCGGGGCGGTGTCCGACGGATTGACCGCCACGCAGCGGCTCGCCCCGATGATGCAGTGCTCCCGGTTCATCGAACGGGGGGTGGCGGCGTAACAGATGTTTCCGCCGGCACGGTAGCAGGGCCAGCCGCTTCGGTAGTACCAGCAGCGCGTGTCCTGGGCGATGTTGCCGCCGAGCGTGCCCTGGTTGCGGATCTGGGGCGTGGCGACGAGTCCGGCGGCCTCGGCCAGCAGCGGATAGCCGCTCCGTACGTCCCCGTTCTCGGCGACATCGGCGAGACTCGTCATCGCGCCGATTTCGAGTCCACCGTCGTGTCCCGCCGCGATCCCCTTCAGCTCGTCCACTCCGCCCAGGTCGATCACCGCCTCGGGACGCTTGATCCGGTCCTTGAACCAGTCGAAGCTGTCGAGTCCCCCCGCCAGCACCCAGCCCCGCTCGCCGTGCCGCCGCATCAGCCGCACCGCGTCGTCGACGCCCGTCGGCTGAAAGAGTTCGAACGGCGGGATCATGTCACGAATGACGGCCACTTGGATTCTCCTTCCGGCAGTCCATGGATGGGGCCCGCGCGAACACGGTCAGACGTGGGTGTCCAACAGGCCGTAGGGCCGCGGACGGCCCTCCAGCTCCGCGAGGATCATGTCGGCGGTGAGCGGAGTCCGGCAGAGGCAGATCCCGCCCATGGCGTCGGCCACCGCGCAGACGTAGGCCGCCTCGCCGGCGCCGACGGGTGGTTCGCCGATGCCCTTGGCACCCACCGGCGTGTGCGGGTCGGGCCTGTCGACGGCCGCGAAGCGCGGACTCAGCGGCACATCGAGCATGCCGGGCGGGCGGGCCGTGTAGAATCGCTTGGTGAAGGGGATGCCCCACTTCGGGTCGAAGACCCAGCGCTGCCCCTTCGCCATGCCTATCCCCTGGAAGACACCTCCGTTGGTCTGGCCCGCCAGGCTGCGCGGGTGCATGACAGTGCCGCAGTCGGCGGCCGATGCGAGGTCGATGATCTCCACTTCGCCGGTCTCGATGTCGAGTTCGATCTGGGCGAAGGTGGCAACCCAGGTGTAGACGGCGCCCGCGCGCGGGTAGTTGTCTCTTGCGGCGGCGATGAGACCTTCTCCGGCCAGCCCGGCAACTGCAGCCCTGGTGACATCGTCCACGTCTTCGGGAACCATCTCACCGCTGAACTTGCCGCCGAGCGCCATCGCACGGCGCGCCGCCTCGGCGAAGCTCATCCCGGCCGCGCGGTTGCCAGCGCGGAAGACGCGGCCGTCCGCAACGCGGTAGCCGCCGGGGGAGCCGCCCAGTTCGCGCGCCGCCAGCTCCTGCAACAGGCCGACCAGGGCGGTGGCGGCCGCGTGGTTGGCGCGGGTGTGGGCGTGAGTGGTCTGGCTGCCTGCCTGAATCGTGCTGTAGGGGAGGTGCTTGCTGGTGTCGCCCCATACGATGACGACCTGGTCCCAGGGCAGACCGAGAACATCGGCTGCGGGGCGCGCCGTGTCGGCGATCGAGTGCGTGCCCAGGTTGCCGATGCCCTGGTGCACGTGCAGCTTGCCGTCGGGGCGGATGACGAGCAGCCCGTCGCGTCCGGTGCTGCCCGCCGTGAAGGGACTGAGGCCGATTCCCACACCGGTGACCCTCGTGCCCACGCGCCGGCCCGAGAGCTTATTCTTCTCTTCCCAATCGAAGAGTTCGGCACCGAGATCGAGCGCTTCGCGCACGTATGCGCTGGTGAACGGTCCCTGCCGCGCCCCCAGCCAGCCGTCATGTCCCGGCGCGTTGATCTTGCGGATCTCGAGACGATCGACGCCGAGTTCCCGGGCCGCCTTGTCGACCAGCGGCTCGAGCATGGCGACGATCTGCGCACCGCCCGGCGCCCGCTGGGCCGAGCGCGGCGGCGTGTTCGTGAGGACCGGCACGCCCCGGAACCTCATGTTATCGGGCTGATACGACGCGGTGGCGACGGTCCCGGCCGTGAACACGTCCCCCGCGCCCGAATACGGCCCGCTGTCCTGCACCAGGCAGAGATCCAGCGCGGTGATGCGACCGTCGGCGCGGAACCCCATCTTCGCCCAGCCCTGGAATCCGGCCCGCGCCCGTCCGATGTAGTTCTCCTCGTAGCGGGTGATCCGGAGCATCACCGGGCGCCCGACCCTGCGCGACAGCACCGCCGGCACCGCCATGATCGGCGAACCCGCGATCTTGCTGCCGAACCCGCCGCCGCAGTACTCGCCGATGAAGACCACCCGGTCCGGCTCGACACCGGCCATGCGCGCCACATTGCCCCGGGTGCGCTCGGTACTCTGGGTGGATCCGTGCAGGAACAGCTTACCGTTCTGCCAGTACGCCATGCAGCTGCGCGGCTCCATGGGATGGTGGGTGACCGACTGGTGGACGATTGTTTCCTCCACGACCACGTCCGCCTCGGCGAAGCCCGCCTCGATGTCTCCCACGCTCCATTCCAGCGGGGCTTCACCCATCGGCAGCCGCCGATCCGTGCCCGCTTCCTCGAAGACGGCCACGGGCCACTTGAGTCTCGACACCTCGCCCCTCCCGGCGACGTTCCCGTCCACATGCGCGTCCGGCCCACCCTCGCGCAGACTCTCGAGCGGGTCGAGCACGAACGGAAGCGGCTCCAGGTCCACGCGGATGGCTTCCACCGCCGCCGCCGCGATCGTCTCGTCCACCGCCGCCACCGCCAGGATCGGTTCGCCCTCGTACCTGGGCTCGTCGGTGAGCGCGGCTTCGCGCATTCCCTCCGACCGAATGGGCAGGTCCTCTGCCCGCAGGATACCCAGCACTCCTTCCATTCGCTCAGCTGCCCGCGTGTCCACGCTGCGCACCCGGGCGTGCGGCATCGGGCTCAGCAGGAGCTTCGCGAAGACCATCCCGTCGGCGCGGAAGTCCTCGGCGTATCTGGCCCGCCCCGTGATCTTCGCCCTCAGGTCCGGCGGGGAGATGTCGGTGCCGATTACGTTCTCAGCCATCTCGATTCGCCTTTCTCGACAGCCGGGATGCACCCGCGGCCGGATCGGGCAGACTCCCGTCCCGGGCAGCCACGTTCACGCCCGGGAGCGGGACAGCTCGGCGGCCCGCATGGCCGTGTTCAGGATCTTGTCGTAGTCGCCGCAGCGGCAGAGGTTGCCGGACAGCAGGTGGGCGGCCTCCTCCCGCGTCGGGTTCGGGTTCTTCGCCAGCATGCCGACCATGCTCATTGTGAAGCCCGGTGCACAGAAGGCACACTGGAACCCGCCCTCGTCCAGGACCGCCTGCTGCACGGGGTGTAGCCGGCCGTTCCGCTCCAACCCCTCGACCGTAGTGACTTCGCGGCCCCGCACCGAGTGCGTCAGGATCGAACAGCCGTAGTGCGTGACCCCGTCGATGAGCACCGTGCACGCGCCACACTCGGCCCGGTCGCAGCCCAGCTTGGTACCGGTGAGGCCGAGCCGGTAGCGTAGCGTCATGGCCAGCGTCTCGTACCTGGGCACGTCCACGCGGCGTTGCCGGCCGTTGACGGTGAGGGTGATGAGGCGCTCTACGGCACCCTGGGCGGAGAGGATCGGCGCGAGGACCCCGGTGTCGCGAAAGAGGTACCCCGCGGCGGAAGCGGTGGCGCCCGCGGCGACAACCCCCTTGATGAACCTGCGGCGGGTGAAGCCGCCTCTCCGCGCCTGGATGGCTTCGGGTTGCAGCATCGGGTTGCACCTGGCCGGGGTAGAGGGATGGACCGGTAACGGCAGACATAATAGGAGGATGGGAGCGGCCGGGCGAGGCGCCGACCCTGCGGGCGCCAGGGCGGCAGCACATGCCCACATGCCCGGCAGCCAGACCGTGGTCACCCGCGACAGGAACAGTCCCGTTTCATGGCCCGCCCTCCCCGCCCGGCCGCCGCCACCGCACCGGAGGCGGAGGTTCGGCCTCGAAGATGACCTTCTCCCCGCTGTCGAGCAGACGCAGCGCCTCGCGCACCGCCGCCTCCAGCTGCGGGTCGCCGCCGGCGATCACCGGAGCGGGGTCGTTGCGCACCTCGATGTCGGGAGCGACCCCCTCCGCCTCCACCGCCCACTCCCCGTTCACGTCGAAGAAGCCGCCCCGGGGGGCCACGTACCTCCCACCGTCGATGAGGGGCGGCGTGTCCCAGGTGCCCACCAGTCCGCCCCACGTTTTCGTCCCCACCAGCGGGCCGATTCCCCGGAAGCGGAACAGGTACGGCAGCAGGTCGCCCCCCGACCCCGCGCGCTCGTTGATCACCATGACCTTGGGTCCGAAGAGGGCGGCCATGGGCTGGGTCCAGGGCTTGCGGTCGCCCGCGCGCGAATTGAAGTAGCCCGTGAGCTCGCGGTCGAGCATGTCGACGATGTAGTCGGCCGCCGAGCCCCCGCCGTTGTTGCGCTCGTCGATGACCGCGCCCTCGCGGTCCTGCTGGGCGTAGTACATGCGGTTGAAGTACCGGTAGCCGCCCTGCCCGGTGTTGGGCAGCCAGACGTAGGCGAGCCGTCCCCCGCTCATCTCGTCGACGCGGGCCTGGTTGGCCTCCACCCAGGCCCGGCCGCGGAGCGCGCCCTCGTTGCCGGTGGGTTCGACCAGGATGTCGCGGGCGTCCGCGGCCGACGGGGAAGACCCCACCGTAAGGGTGATGACGCGCCCGGCGGTCCCCTCCAGGAGGCGGTACGGGTTGGTGGGGGCACGTAGTTCGGCCCCGTCGACCGCCAGCAGATAGTCGCCCTCCCGCACCTCCATTCCCGGGTGGGAGAGCGGCCCGGCCAGCCCGGGCGTCCAGTCACCCCCGTCGTAGATGCGGCTGATGCGGTAGAACCCGTCCTCCTCGACCAGGTCGGCACCCAGCAGGCCGGTGCGCGGGTTGTCCAGGTCGGGGTAGTCGCCCCCGCGCACGTAGGAGTGCCCGACCGCGATCTCGCCCGAGAGCATGTCGAGCAGGTGGTTGAAATCGGAGCGGTGGCGCACGTCGGGCAGCCACGCCGAGTAGCAGTCCCAGACGTCGTCCCACGGCGCGCCGTGCTGGTTGTCGACGTACAGGAAGTCGCGCATGAAGCGCCAGCCGTCGCGAAGCATCTGGGCGTATTCGGCGATCGGTTCCACCCGCACGCGCAGGTCGCCCAGGTCGAGGGTGCCGTCGCCGCCCGAAGGTGGGCGGGCCGTGGAGACGATGCGCCAGCCGCCGCTGTAGTAGAGCAGCCGGGTGCGGTCGTGGGAGACGGCGAGGCGGCCGCCCCGCTCGAGGAAGTCTTCGGCCTCGCGGTCCTCGATGGAGTACTTGAGGACCGTGCCGCCGCCCTGCAGGACGAACACGGTGCCGGAGGGTCCGGGTACCAGCCCCGTGTAGTCCTCCACGGCCAGCCCGGGGGCGTCTATGATGCGACTGGCCAGTCCGTCGAAGTCGATGGTCACTTCGGGTGGGTCGTCGCCTCCGGAGGTCTTGCCGCCGGATCCACCGCGGCCGCTCCCGCCGGCTTCGTCCCCTTCGCCCTCTCCTTCTTCCCCGTCACCCTCTTCGTCCCCATCCTCCTCCTCATCGCTCCGGGGCAGGAACGGCGAAGGCTCGTCGGCGCTCAACAGCGCGACGTACATCGCACGCGTCACCGGACGGTCGTACGAGGTCATGTCCAGCCAGCCGGTGTTCAGCCCGAAGTCGGTGGAGGCGAGGAAGTAGAGGTACCTGCCCGACTCGTCCCACACCGGGGTGATCGCGTCGGACATGCCGTCGGTAAGCTGGCGCGTTTCGCCTGAGTCGGTGTCGTGGACGAAGATCGCGCGGAGCTGGTTGTCCAGGCGGCGGGCGTAGGCGAGCCAGCGCGAGTCCGGCGACCAGACGGGGTTCATGGTGCGCTGCGGGTGCGCGTAGCGGTCGGTGTCGACGTGTTGCACGTCACCCGTCTCCAGGTCGAGCACCAGCACCTGGTAGTGGGTGTTGGTGAAGGCCAGCCGGGTCCCGTCGGGAGACCATTCGGGACGGAAGTAGAAGGACGGTTCGTCGATCTCGATCCGGCGCCGGTTGGACCCGTCCTGGTCGGCGACCACCAGGCCGTACTCGTCGCCGTCGTCGTTGAACCAGGCGATGCGCGACCCGTCCGGCGACCACACCGCGTGACGGTCCGCCACCCCGGGGCTGCGGGTCAGGTTGCGCCACGAACCCTCCTCGGCGGGCACGCTGAAGAGCTCGCCGCGCCATTCGAACAGCGCCCGCCTGCCGGTGGGCGACAGGCGGGCGTCGCGCAGCTGGCCCGCGGCGACGGATTCCCAGCGCGGGCGCGACCAGTTCATGTCGCCGGCCACGTTGATGACGAGTCGGCGGGTGGCGCCGGTGGCCGGATCGACTTCGTGCAGGTACCCGGCCTGCTCGTAGACCACGACTCCGTCGCCCGCGCCCAGGGACTTGACGTCGAAGTCGGCGTGGCGGGTGAGCTGGCGCTCCTCGCCCGTGCGCGGGTCGAAGGACCACACGTTGCTCGCCCAGTCGCGCTCGGACATGTAGTAGACGACGCCGTCCATCCACACCGGGTCCATGTGGCGCTCGCCTTCCCACGGGGGTGTGATGCGTTCCCACGTCGAGGTGGAGACGATGCCGATCGGTTGCGCCTGGCCGCCGCGGTAGTTGCGCCACTCGGGGTCCCAGTAGCCGATCTCCTGGTAGGCGAGGCGGGCGCCGTCGGCGGACATGCCGCCCAGGTAGGCCTGGGGGAGGGCGAGGGGGGTGGGGAGGCCGCCGGAAGGAGGCACGGTGTAGAACTTCCAGAGTTGCGTGGGGACTCCGTCACGGCCCGAGCGGAAGAGGATGTCGCCGTCGGGGGTCCAGCCCTGCACGGCGTCCTGGGAGGGGTGCCAGGTGAGCCGCTCGGGCTGGCCGCCCGTGGCCGGGATGAGGTAGACGTCGGTGTTGCCGTCGTACTGGCCGGTGAAGGCGATCCAGCGGCCGTCGGGGCTGAAGGCGGCGTCGGTTTCGGCGCCGTCGGAACTGGTCAGGCGGATCGCGTCGCCGCCGTCCCGCGCGACCTTCCAGAGGTCGTTGGCGTGGGTGAAGACGATGTGAGTGGGGCCGACGTCGGGGTGGCGGAGGAAGCGCGTGCCCTGGGCTTGGGCGGGGGTGGGGGGGAGGAGGGCGAGGGCCGTGAGGGCCAAGGTGGCGAGCCATGCCGGAGGGCGGGAGGGTGAATCGTGGGAAGGAAGGGGACCTGGACGGCGCATCGGGGTCGGCTCCGGGCGGCTGGGGAATGGGTGTGGGGGTCACTGGGAAGCTGGTATCCGCAGCCGAGGGCGCAAGGGCGCTCCGGCCGGCCTTTGACCGGGATCGAAGACCGCCGGGCCTCGCGACCAACTTCGCGCCACCGCTGGCGTTGACAGGATTGCCATATCTATGGTAGGTGTAGTATGGTCACACCATATCCACCCTGAAACCGCGCCGGACGAATGCCATGAAGACCACACTCAACCTGAACGATCACATTCTGCGACGGGCCAAGAGCCGGGCCAGGCGGGACGGCGTCACGCTCACGCGGTTCGTCGAGGATGCCCTGCGGGCCAGTCTGATCGACCCCGAACCCGGCGATGCCTTCAAGCTGGAGCTGAAGGTGGTGCGCGGCCACGCGCCTCCCAACGTGGACATATCGGATCGTGACGCGCTCTACGATGTCCTGGACCGCGCATGATCGCCGTGGACACCAACGTCCTGGTCTGCGCCCACCGGGCGGAGACCGCACTGCACGAGGCCGCGACGAAGAGGCTGGTGGAACTGGCCGAAGGAAGGGAGCTCTGGGGCCTGCCGGTCTTCTGCGCAGGGGAGTTCATACGCGTGGTGACGCACCGTCGCGTCTTCAACCCGCCCTCGACGCTGGACGAGGCGATCCAGTTCCTCGAGCGCATCGTCGCGGCGCCGGGATGTCGCATTCTGCGGCCGGAAGCCGGGTTCTTCGAGGTGCTGACGACGGTGGCCAGGGAAGCGGACGCGCGCGGCAACCTGGCGTTCGACGCGCAGATCGCCGCTCTCTGCAGGGAACACGGTGTCTCGGTCCTGCTTACGAACGATCGCGATTTCGCCCGCTTCGGGGGTCTGCGGCTGCGGTACCTGGATGCGGCCGACTGAGTGCGGGCGGTCGCGGCCCGTCACGAGCGGTTGCGTCGGGGCGGACCATGATCGGTCATGAGTAGCGCGGACGAGCTGCCCGACACACCGCAATCGGCAGGCGGGGAGCCCTACCGGCCGAGGTGCGTTTCGCTCGACCTGGAGGTCGGAAGGAAGGACGGTCGAATCCGCGCGCTGGGGGCGATCCGCGGGGATACGGACGAACGCTTCAGTCATTCCCGGCGCCGGGGCATCGCCGAAGCGCTGTCGCGTCTTGACGATCTGGCGGACGGCGCGTCGTTCGTGCTGGGGCACAACGTGATAGCGTTCGATCTTCCGCTTCTTCGGTCGGTCCGGCCCGGGCTGCGCCTTCTGAAGTTGCCGGTGATCGATACGTTGCGTCTCAGCCCGCTCGCCTTCCCCCGCCATCCCTACCACCACCTGGTGAAGCACTACAAGGACGGAGGACTCGTCCGCGACACCCGCAACGATCCGCTGCTCGATGCGGGCCTCGCGCTCGAGGTCTTCGGCGACCAGCGCGACGAGCTGCTGAAGCTGCGTCACAGCTCGCCCGGGTTGCTGACCGCTTGGCACCGGCTGTGCACGTTCGAGCCCCGCGGCGTGGACAGCGCGCTCGACGACTTCCTTGCCGAACTCCGCGCGGCGGAGCGGCCGGGGAAGCGGGAGGCCGCCCAGGCCATTCGGAACTTCCTGCGGGACAAGGCCTGCACCACGCACACCCATGAGGTCCTCGATCGGATCGGCCGGCACGGCTGGTCGCTGGCCTACGCCCTGGCGTGGCTCTCGGTGGCGGGCGGCAGGTCCGTCATGCCCCCCTGGGTGCGACACCAGTTTCCGGACGCGGGCAGGCTTGTGCGCACGTTGCGGGACTCGGCCTGCACCGATGCGGCGTGCCGGTGGTGCCGGAAACACCATGACGCGCACCGCCAGATGAAGCGGTGGTTCGGTTTCGACGGCTTCCGCGGTCCGTGCGGCGCCGACGGGCGCCCCTGCCAGCAGGCGATCGTGGAGGACGCGATGGCGGGGAAGTCGGTGCTCGGCATCCTTCCCACGGGGACGGGAAAGTCGCTCTGCTACCAGGTTCCGGCCCTTGCCCGCTACCACAACACGGGCGCGCTGACGGTGGTGATCTCGCCGCTGGTCGCGTTGATGGCGGACCAGGTGAGGGGGCTGGAGAGGCACGGAGTCGATTGTTGCGTGACGGTGAACGGGATGTTGTCGATGCCCGAGCGCGCCGAAGCCCTGGAGCGGGTGCGGCTGGGGGACGCAGGGATTCTCCTGATCGCTCCGGAACAGCTGCGTTCGCGCACGATGCGACGGGCGCTGGATCAGCGCGAGATCGCGGCCTGGGTGCTGGACGAGGCGCACTGCCTGTCCAAGTGGGGACACGATTTCCGCCCCGACTACCGCTACATCGGACGCTTCATCGGGGAGAAGGCCGAACGAGACGGGACGCCGACACCTCCGGTGCTCTGCCTGACGGCGACGGCGAAGCGCCAGGTGATCCGCGACATCAGGGAGTACTTTCGCAGGCAGCTCGGGGTCGACGTTGGTGTCCACGACGGCGGCGCCAGGCGCGGAAATCTCGCCTTCGAGGTGCTGCCGACCAGCAGGGCCGACAAGTTCGGCGACATCCACCACGTCATCGAGCGCCACCTGCCGGAGGACGGGAACGACGGCGCGATCGTCTATTGCGCCACTCGCCGCCGGACGGAGAGGGCGGCCGAGTTTCTTCGGGCGAAGGATGTCAGGGCGGACTTCTTTCACGCCGGTTTGACGCCGGAGAGGAAGAAGGAGGTCCAGCGTCGCTTTATCGAGGGCGACTTGCGTGCGATCGTGGCGACCAACGCCTTCGGCATGGGGATCGACAAGCCGAATGTGAGGCTCGTCGTCCACGCCGACATCCCCGGATCGTTGGAGAACTACCTGCAGGAGGCCGGACGCGCGGGACGCGATCAGGATCCCGCGCACTGCGTGTTGCTCTACACGGCCGATGACGTGGAGCGGCAATTCGGGATGGCTGCTTGCTCACGGCTGACGCGGGAGGAGATCCAGGGCATCCTGCGGGCATTGAACCGGCTCGACGGGAGAAACCGCAGGCAGCGGATCAAGGAAGACCGGGAGCCCCGGGTGGTGGCCACCGTGGGAGAAATCCTGACGGAGGACCGCGACAGGGCGTTCGAGCGCGATTCGACGACCGACGACAATCGTGTACGGACCGCGGTGGCCTGGCTGGAAGAGGCGCATCACCTCCGCCGCGAGGAGAACTTCGTGCGGATCTTCCCGTCGTCGCTCCGGGTCAGCTCGGTGGCGGAGGCCGAGAAGCGGCTGCGGCGCAACGATGTGCCGGCAGAACGCCGGCGCCGGTTGCTGCGCATCGTGCACGCACTGATCCAGGCGCCGCCCGACAGGGGCGTCACCACCGACGAGCTGATGAGCGTGGCGGGACTTGCAGCCGGGGAGGTCCGCGGTGCGCTGCACGACCTGGAGAGCCTCGGTATCGCCACCAACGACACCGCCCTGACGGCGTACGTGCACAGGGGGGTAAAGGGGGCGTCGAAGAAGCGGCTGGCGGAAGCGTGCGAGCTCGAGACCGCGTTGATCGCGCACATGCGGGAACAGGCCCCCGACCTCGGTGGGAACGACTCCTCCGTGCTGAATCTGCGGATCGCGGCGCAGCGCCTGCGGGACGACGAGGTGGCGGATCCCCTGCCGCAGCGGCTGATGCGGATCGTCCGGAGCATCGGCAACGACGGGCGCGGGGAGGACGATGAGGGTCGTGGAAGTCTGAGCGCGCGGAAACGTGGCCGCGACCAGGCAACGATCACGCTCCACCGCGAATGGGACGCTCTGGAAGAGTGGGCCAGGGTCCGCCGCGAGGGGGCGGGGCTGTTGCTGGCGCATCTGCTGCAGCGGCTGCCGCCGGATGCCAGGGGCACCGATCTGTTGGCCGAGACCACCCTGGGCAGACTCAGGCACGCCATCGGGTCCGACCGGATCCTGAACCAACGGGTGCGCTCACCCCGGAAGCTCATGGAACGCGCCCTGCTCTGGCTCCACGAACAGGAGGTGATCCGGCTCCACAAGGGTCTCGTGGTCTTCAGGCCCGCGATGAGGATCCGCCTGGAGCCGGGCGTCCGCCGAGTCTTCACGAGAGCCGACTTCGAGCCACTCGCTCTTCACTACGAAGGGCAGGTGCTCCAGATCCACGTGATGGTGCAGTTTGCAGAGCGCGCGCTTGCCGCCGTAAGCGAGGCGGTCCAGTTGGCGATGGACTACTTCGCACTGCCCAACGAGGAGTTTCTCGCCCGTTGGCTCCCCGGCCGGAAGGCCGAGACCGCCCGCGAGACCACGCCCGAGTCGTGGCGGAGGATCGTCGAGAGCCTGAACAACCCCGTCCAGCAGGATATCGTGGCCGACGAGCGCAAGCGGACCAACGTTCTGGTGCTCGCCGGTCCGGGTTCGGGAAAGACCCGGGTGCTGGTGCATCGGATCGCCTACCTGGTTCGCGCCCGCCGGCAGGACGCCCGGGGGATTCTCGCTCTGGTCTACAACCGGCATGCCGCGGTCGAGATTCGCCAGCGACTCAGGGACCTGATTCGAGATGACGCGCGGCCGGTGGCCGTGTGGACCTGTCATGCGCTGGCGATGTGGCTGGCGGGGCTCAGCTTCACCGGACGCTCGCAGCGACCCGGCGATTCCGACTTCCGGCAGGTGCTCCGCCGTGCAATCGGCCTATTGCAAGGCGAGGATCTCCCGCCGGAGGAGGCCGAGGAGGGTCGCGAGCGGCTGTTGGCCGGGTTCCGCTGGATTCTCGTGGACGAATACCAGGACATTGGCCGCGACGAATACGAGCTCATCGCGGCTCTGGCGGGCCGGACGCTGGGCGAGGGCGCGGCGAAGCTCAACCTGTTCGCCGTCGGCGACGATGACCAGAACATCTACGCCTTCAAGGGAGCCTCGGTGGAGTTCATTCGGCGCTTCGAGGAGGACTACAGCGCCAAGTCGTCCCATCTGACCGGCAACTACCGCTCCACCGGTCACATCATCGCGGCGGCCAACGCGTTGATTGCACCGGCGCGGGAGCGGATGAAGGCCGACCATCCCATCGAAGTCGATCGGGCGCGTAGGAAGGATCCCCCGGGCGGGGAGTGGGAAGAGCGGGATCCGGTTGCCCGGGGGCGGGTGCAGATCCTTCCGGCGGGCACGGATCCGGTCGAGCAGGCACAGGCCGTGATGGTCGAGTTGCAGCGTCTGGCGGCGCTCGATCCCGATTGGGACTGGTCGCGCTGCGCGGTCATGGCCCGGGAGTGGAGATACCTGGATCCGGTGCGCGCGTTCTGCGAGGCCGAGGGGATCCGGGCGCAAAGGGGGGACGAGGAGATTCCCGGCTTCTGGCACCTGCGGGAGACGCAGGCGCTGGTCGGGTGGGTCCGCGAACGGGATCCGCGAATCGTGGACGCGTCCTCGCTGCGGGAGTGGATCGGGGGACGGCCGCCGGGGCCGTGGAGCGATCTTCTGCGCCAGGCGATCCGGGAGCACGAGCTGGAGGCGAGCCGGGGCGAGGTCGCAACGGAATCGTTTCTGGAGTGGCTGGCGGAGTGGGGCCGGGACTGCCGGAGGCGACAGCACGGGCTGCTGCTGCTGACGGCGCACCGGGCCAAAGGACTGGAGTTCGACCACGTTGCGGTGCTGGACGGGGGGTGGAACACGGTCGGCCGCAACGAAGACGCGGACGCGTCCCGCCGCCTCTACTACGTCGCCATGACCCGGGCCCGGAAGACTCTGGCACTGGCGCGGTTCCATCGTTCTCCCAACTGTTTGCCGGACGCACTGCACGGAGTCGCTTCGGCGTTCCGGCGTGCACCCGCATCTCTTCCCTCCGCAACCCCGGCGCACCACCGCCTGTATCGGACGCTCGGCCTGCAGGATGTGTTCCTGAGCTTCGCCGGGTGGAAGCACCGCGGACATCCGGTCCACCGTTCGATCGCGGCGCTTGCGCCCGGAGATCCCCTGACGTTGCGAGAGACGGCCGCGGGCCACCGGGAGCTGCTGGATCAGTCGGGAGCTTCGGTGGCGCGCTTGGCGAAGGACTTTCGGTTTCCGGCGGGAATGCGCCTCAGGTCGGCGGAGGTGCGGGCGATCGTCGCATGGAGCCGCGAGCTGTCGGAACCGAAGTACCGCGACCGGGCACGATGCGAGAGCTGGGAGGTGGTTGTCCCGCGGCTGGTCCTTGAGCCGGAGGGGTCCTGACAGCAGGATCGGTCAGCTCCGGCCCGAAGTGGCTACGGGGCGTGACGGGTGGGGGGGGTTCGCTGCTCCACACCCGAGGCGACCGCTTGTCGAGGCAGAGCAGTGCATGCTGGAACTCCATGGAGAGCGGTGAGTGTGTGTGTGTAGTGTTTGACGGGCCGGGCCGCCCGGCGGTAGGTTGGCTGCGTGTAGTCACGCGACCGGCGAGGTTGCCTCAGCGATCCGATTGCACGATCGCCTTGGGGCGGCGGCTCTCTCAGTCACGCGGTGGGGGGCCGCCGCTCTCTTTACGGTAGCAACATGACGAACTCTTTGCCGGGACGTGAATCGGACCCGCTTGTTCGGCGATCTACGGCAGAGTCCATGCACGAACTCCGGGGGAGAGAGCGATGACATCACTTCAGCTCGTTGAGCGGGTACAGACCGATGTCCGAGGGGGATTGACCGACTCCAGCGTGCGGCGGACTTCGCGTGTCATGATCGCGACGGGCTGGGGTTCAGGGTGCTGCCGAGTCGGCGCCCCCGGGCTTGATCGCGCCCGACCCAGCCGCCGAACCACACCCGGCAGATCGTCAACAAGGCGTGGAGCTTCGCCCACCTGCTCCGCGACGACGGCCTGTCCTACATGGCCTACACGGAGCAGATCACCTTCCTGCTCTTCCTCAACATGGCGCACGAGCGGATCCGGCCGCCGTGGAATCACCCTCCGATCGTGCCGGAAGGGCTGGACTGGCCGAGCCTCCTCACCCGCGACGGCCCGGCGACCGCCACAAGAGGCGGCCGACGTGGAGCCCGGACAACGACGGCGGTCGGTGGAGAGCGTTCGAGTATGACGAACTGGTGAGGCGCGACAAGCTGAACCTGGACCTTCTGTGGCTCCGGGACAGTGTGCTGGAGGACAGCGAGAACCTGCCCGAGCCGGAGGTGCTCCCGGCGGACATCGTGGAGGACCTCGAGGCGGCGCTGGAGGCGTTTCGGGGGGTTGCGCGGGAGCTGGAAGTGGCGGGGGAATGCCGGATGATCATATACCCATCAGATCAATCACATGCGGAAGGTCCCGTCGCAGTTTTTCCGACAGCGCGTGCGTCGGAAACCGCCGTATTGCTTCCCTCCAAGTTGCCGCGGCAGCGGTTACGTCACCCGAGTTCCAGTATACACCGCCGGGGTTGAACCATGCGAGATCGTACTCGTCATCCAACGCCAATGCCCTCTTGTAGGCTTCTACGCATCCCCGAACGTCACCGATGCCATTACGGGCGACAGCTAGTTGAAACCAGCTCATCGCGTCCAGTTGGTGTTGCGTCGCTTGTGGCAACAATATCGTAACCGCCTTCACCTCTACTTGGTCAGAATAGACACTGACCATGTGGTGCACACTCACCGCTCCCAATCCCGTGCGGCCACGTACGGAATAGAATGCCGGTCCCGCCGGCGGAGGTGGCGCCCAAGAACCCGAATCCCCCGTCAGGCCCCCCAGACCGTGACCCCCACCCCGCCCTCCTCCCGCTCCTCCCGATACACCCTCTCCGCCCAGCTCCCGCCCGCACGCATGTCGAAGACCACCAGGTGCCCCGCGTCCGTGCCGCTGATGTCCATGTAGCGCCGCGTCTGCTCGAGCCCCTCCTCGACCGTGCGCGACAGCGAGCGGCCCTCCTTCACCAGCTTGCACTCGACCACGATCCGGTCCTCCCGCCCGCCCTCGTCCCGCGGCCACACGACAAGCAGGTCCACCCGGCGGCTCCCCAACGCGTACTCCCGCTCGATCCGGCCCCGGGCGTTCACCACCCGGTGCAGGAACGCCTGCAGCACCAGCTGCGGACCGGCCTCGGTGTACTGCGCGCGCCGGATCCAGTGCTCCGAGTTCTGCCGGAAGAAATCCTGGAAGGCGGTGAGCAGGCCGTCCATGTCGAGGGCGCCGTCGGGGCGAACGTACCAGGACGTCTCCTGCGGCGCGATCTCGTGTTGTAGGACCCACGTCAGCTCCCGCGGCAGCACCTCGCCGTAGATGGGATTGGCCACCCGCAGCGCGCGGCCCGGAGCCACGAGCCCTAGGTCGCGCACGTACTCGAAGTCGCGGTCGCTGTATGCCGCCTCCCCACCCGCCAGCAGAGGTTCGATCACCCGGCGCACCCGCGGCTCGCGAAGCTTGTCGGCCAGCTGGTCCAGGTGGGTATCGCGGCGCAGGATGAGCGCCTCGCGCGCCTCGAAGACGTCTCGCACCCCGATGGCCCCGTCGCGCTCGCGGAGCCCACCCGACGAGAAGCACATCTCCAGCGCAAGCGCGTTGACCAGCCACGGCTGCCCCCGGGTCTGATCCCACACGGCCCGCACCGCCTCCGGCGCGAACTCCTGGCCGGTCTTGGCGGTGTGCTGGCCGAGCAGCGCCTCGACCTCCGGGCGAGTGAAGTCTCCCATCCGAAGCGATCTGGCCTTGATGTTGAAGGCGCTGCCCCCCGTGATGACCTCCTTCTCCGAGCTGGCGTGGATGCGGTAGTCGCGCACGTCCCGCACGCCGCATAGCACCACGCTCTGGGGGAATCCCTCCGGTCGGTGGGCGTACCCGGTCCGGAGCTGGCGGAGCACCGACACCAGCGAGTCGCCCACCATCGCGTCGATCTCGTCGATCAGCAGCACCAGAGGCGCGTCCGCAGCCCTCGTCCAAGTCCGCAGCAGACTCCGCAGCGCCGAGTCGGGATGCCGGGTGGTGTCCATGCGTTCCGCCGCCTCCGCCGTCGCGGCATCGTTCAGCGTGTCCTCCGCCTCGAGGGCGATTTCGGTGGCGATCGCACCCATCGCCCTTCCCACGTCCTCCCGAGCGGTCTGCGCCGACTCCACGTTGATGTACGCGCAGCGGTACTCCCCGACCTCACCGCTGTTGAGCAAGTCGCGCAATGCCAGCAGGACCGACGTCTTGCCCGTTTGGCGGGGCGCGTGCAGCGCGAAGTAGCGCTCGTCCCGGACGAGTTCGAGCACTTCCGCCAGATCGAGGCGTTCCAGCGGCGGGACGTGGTAGTGGAGCGCGGGCCGAATCGGACCGGCGGTGTTGAACTTTCGCATGGGCTTGAACGTGGACGCGGTGCGCGGGGGTGGCAAGCGTCGCAGGTGCCCGGCCCCGACACGCACCGACGCGCCCAGCCAACCCCCACCCCTATCCTCCACTCCCCGATTCTCCGGGTCGACCATCTCGCGTGGCGCGCCGTCTCGGGCGGATCCTGGTCCAGCAGGTGACCAGCGCACCCCTGAAGTCGCCCCCCCAGCCCCGTTCGCGCCGCAGCCCCTCGATCCGCTCCACCCCGAAGCGGGCTCGCGGCCGAGAACGCCGGGCCGCTGCGGGGCGCGGACCTCTGGCATGTGGCGAACGCGCTCCACCTCGAGCCCGAGCCCGCGGAGCTGGCCTTCGTCACGCTGGACCGGCGGCCGGGCTGGGGTTCAGGGTGCTGCCGAGTCGGCGCCTTCGGGCTTGATCGCGCCCGACCCGGATGCCGAACCACACCCGGCAGATCGTCAACAAGGCGTGGAGCTTCGCCCACCTGCTCCGCGACGATGGCCTGTCCTACATGGCCTACCGGAACGTTCGGACGTGAGCGATTCCAACAAGGCGCGAGCGGATTCCGCCTGCCGCTCGTCGTCGCGCACCAGGTAGCGGACGAGGACGTTGGTGTCGAGGGCGATCATTCCCCGGCCGCGCCGTCGGCGGCAGCCTGCTCCATCTCCTCCGCGGTGACGGGTGGGCCGTCGTGCCTCAGCACGCCGAACAGCCGACGAATGGGCCGCACGGGCAGAATGCGCACCTCGCCGTCATCGCGTTGTTTGTCACAATGAGGTAGCGGTTTCTCGCGCGAAGCGCCGCGTCGATCCTCGAACTCGGCCTCGGTGTCCGCCTCCGGCCCGAAGTGCGCGACGGGCGGGGGGCGTGGTTTGGGGCGTATGACGAATCCTCTACCGGGACGTGGACGCGGGGCGTGGGGGTGGCAAGCGGAGCCCGCACGCCTACACGGTCACTCGTACCGATAGTCGAACACGAACGACGACCCCGCCATCTCGCGGAACCACAGCGTGGCCCTCGCGCCGAGGGAATCGGTGAGGCGGACGGGCTTGTTCAGGGCGAAGTACACGGGCTGCTGGCGCCCGTCGTCGATCGCCACGTTGTCGGCGTACAGGTAGCTCCGGTCCAGACTGTCCAGAATGGGATTGAGCCGCCCCCTGATTCCCGGCAGGTGACCGCTCTGGTTGGCGATGATCATCGACCCCCCATCCTCGGCGGACCGCATCTCGACCTTGAGCCTCTCGCCGCCACGGTGATCCCGCTCCACATGTGCGGACAGTCCGGGAGCCGCGCACAGGATCGTCAGGGGCAGCTCGGCGTAGAGCTCGAAGTCCGCGTGTCCGAACGCATCCGTGCGCGTCTCCAGGTAGGTCTTGTTCGGGTATAGCACGACGACATGTACGTCGCGCAGCGGCCGTCCCGTGCCGGGTTCCCGCACGGCGACCCGCGTCGCGAGGCCGTCGGGAAGAGGAGGACTCGCGGCTGGCAGAGTGACTTTGAACTCGCGGTCCCCGACGGGTTCGAAGACGGGGTTGCTGCCGGCGAGCGCGACCGTCTCATCCTCGATGACGCCGATGCCCTCGCCGCGGCGTTCGATGAAGTGCCGGCGACCCCCGGAGCCGGGCACATCACCCACCGGGCATTGGCCGAGGCGCGAGGCCAGAAGCTCGTTCCGCGTGAACTGGCTCGTCCGCAGATCCTCCACCGCGAGCGAGTTGCCGAGGATTCCCGGGGAGATCAGTTCCAGCCGGTCATCGAACATGAACAGGCGCACCCGCGAACCGGCGACGCCGTAGTCCCGGTGCACCACGGCGTTCACGACCGCCTCGAACACCGCGCGCTCGCTGTACTGCGGGACATCCGCGCGGGCGGGGTCCTTGCGAGCGGCGACACGCCGGTTTCGGACGACGAAACGCATGGCGCCGCGAATCTGCTCGTCCAGGGGTCCTCCGATGTCCTGGGCATCGAGCTGCCGGTTCCCGTCCCTGGTTCCACCGCCGTAGCAGACGGCCTGAATGTATGCGTTCGGAAGCCACTGGCGCGGGTCGTCGGATGCCAGCAGGATGCCCCCCACGGTTGCACGGGGATTCCCGAGCTCGTCATCCTTGACGAACTTGAGCTTCGCCAGCATGACCTCGGGACTGTCGCTGGAGCGCGAACTGGCGTAGCGGCGCCAACGCTCCGGCGCCAGAGATTCCACGCCCGTGTCGGCAACCGGCCGCATGTCCGCGCCCGTCTCGTCCGACCGGGCCCGGGCCTGAAGCAGCCGGCGAAGCTCGGCCGTATCGAGTGGCCGCTTCCCGGCGCCGCGCCGACGAAAATACCCGCCGGGCGACCGATGGACCTCCGCGCCTCGCGGAATCTCAACGAGCAGGACGCCTTCATCGGCCGACCCCGGCGCAGGCATTCGATGGAGATTGAAGTCGAGCGGAGGCTGGATGCTGTCCGCACAGATCGCCGTGACCATCTCCGCCACGGAATCGAGCTGGCCGGGCGTCAAGGCCTGGTGGGTGCGGTCGTCCCGGACGCCAAGCACGAACCATCCGCCGCCTGCGTTGGCGAACGCGGCGAATCCATCGGCGAGGTCGGCGCGTCTTGGGGACTCCACCTTCCGTCCGCGAAGCCGCACGTCCTTCAGCTCGACGCCGGTGTCCTCGCCGAGATGGACTCGCTTCCAGAACGCGGTGGGGTCGATGAGCATGGGCGGCTTCGGGTGGAGCTGGAGCCTTGAGGATAGCCGGAGGCCAAGCGAGCGTCACCCAACGGTGAGCACCACACCGGCAACCACGTACTTCTGATTCGGCGCTCGCGGATTGCCGGGATTCGTCATGCGGACCAGCCCGGCCTCCAGCAGCGGCTTCAGGTGTTTCCGCCGAAAATGCGAGCGATGCGACACACCCGCGTGCTCCATCAGCTCCTTCAGCGAACGCGGAACCTCGCACGCCTCCACGATGGCGCGCTGCCGGGCCGTCAGCCGGATCCCAACATGGTCACCGTCCATGTCTGCGCCCACATGGTCAGCATGGTCACTGCCCATGTCCTCGCGCGACGAGCCCGGACTGTCGCCGCCAACTCGACCATCCCCCGCGCCATCCGCACCCGCCCCCACCGACGCCCCTGTCCCGCCATCCGTCCCCACCTCCGCCACCAGCGAAAGCTCGAACTCGTTTCGGGCCTCGTCGCTGCGAATCACCGGAGCGACGTGCCCGAGGCCGCACCAGTCCCTGAAGATGGCGGGGATTCCCGTGCCAGCCTGCCGGGCCAGGCCGATGCCCCGAAACGTGGCCGCGATCAGCGGGTTGCGGACCTCCTTCGCGGTCCGGTCCAGCAGGTCGCCGGCCGGAGCGTTGCCGTCACCCGGATTCCAGAACACCGTCCGGTCGCGATAGAAGCGGACGAAGGGCATGCGCCCGTGGTCGCCGTAGTCCTGGTGGATGAGCTGGTTGATGACCGCTTCGCGAAAGGACGCGTATCCGGGGGGATCGTCGTCGCGGCTCATGGTCCGCATGTCGAGGCTGAACGGGCGCTCGGCGTGCCCGAAGTAGCGCTCGACAAGAGTCAGCCACGTCTGAAGCAGGTTCTCCTCGACGACGATGCGGTCGGTCCAGCCGAGGTCGGTCGACCATTCGTCGTAGGCGGCGCCGATGAACTGGCAGTCGATCACCGGGCGGGGCAGGACCTGCAGGACGTATCGGGGCCGACCGAAGACGAGTACCGCCGCCCGCGTAGGGACCAGCCGGTCGCCGCTCTCCACCACCAGCCCCCTCTCGTGCAGGAACTCGACATCGCCCAGGTCCCGCTCCCTGCCGGGGTTTCGCTCGGAGAAGACCGACCGGTACCACCGCACCGACGCCGGATCGAAGAACCGTGGCGCCTGCAGCCGATCCATAACCCGGCGCTCGTAGGTGTCCTCGGCCGGACCCCCCGGGGCGCGATGCTCATCGAGTTCGGCGTCCGGCCGCTCGGATTGCCCCGTCCGGCCCGCATTCTCCTCGCGATTCATCTCCTCCGGCTCCGTCGGCGGCTGCTCGCGTTCACATCACTCACTTGAACAGTGACCAAGTAGCGTCATGGTCGCAACAGCTTGGTCACTGACCAAGAGGACATTCGTCACTTCCGTTTCGGGCGCTGCCGGTCCTCATCGCAGCAACTCGACACCCTCCATTCGCGCCACCTTCCGATCGAAGGTGTGGAGCGGCCGCGCTCCGCTCCGCTCCGCCGCGGCAAGGATCATCAGATCCGAGAAACCCGGGCCACCTGCTCGATAGCGAAGCGCGGCCCGGGCCACATCGCCCGAGGCCTCGACAACGAGACTCTCGGTGGCCACGAGTTGCTGCAGGATCGTCGCAATGCGTTCGCGGGAGACCCCGTAGGCCAGTTCCAGGACCCAGACCAGCTCGACGACCACCTCGCGGCAGACGTAGCCGGAACGTTCCGTCGTGAGCGATTCCAACAAGGCGCGAGCGGACTCCCCCTGCCGCTCGTCGTCGCGCGCCAGGTAGCGGACGAGGACGTTGGTGTCGAGGGCGATCATTCCCCGGCCGCGCCGTCGGCGGCAGCCTGCTCCATCTCCTCGGCGGTGACGGGTGGGCCGTGGTGCCTCAGCACGCCGAACAGCCGTCGAATGGGCCGCACGGGCAGGATGCGCACCTCGCCGTCGAGAACGATGTAGCGAACACGGTCGCCGGCTCGTACGCCCAGCGTGTCCCGGACGGGCTTGGGAAGAGTGGTCTGTCCCTTTTTCGTTACTGCGGATTCGAGCATGTCAACACCTCCGTTGGCCTTACATTATGATGTATCGCCTTGTTTTTCACAATGAGGTAAGCAACTTCTCGCGCGAAGCGCCGCGCCGATCCTCCGTCAGCCGAAGTCCCAGGGGTTCGTGACCACGAGGTCGAGCCTGCGGAAGTCCGTCACGTTGCGCGTCGCCACCGCCAGGCTGCGCGCCCTGGCCGTCCCCGCGATGAGCGCATCCCCCAGGTCGAGCGTGCGCCCGCACCGACGAGCGTCAACTCGGAACTTCGCGGCCCAGGTCGCGGCCTCCGTGTCCACCGCGATGACTCGATCCTCGTATCGGCGAAGGAGCTCCGACAGGACTCCCCGCAGCGCGTCCCGCCGCCCCCCCGAGGGCAGGAGGAGCACTCCGAATTCCAGCTCGTGCAGCACGAGCGTCGACAACCAGAGATCCTCTTGCGCGGCGAGGAACGCGATCACCGGCGGGGCGGGCTCGGGCCTGGTCAGTTCCGAGATCACGTTGGTGTCCAGCAGAACTCCGGTCATTCGCCCTCGCCCGATGCGAACGGGATCTCACGGCGGGACTCGCGCGCCCGGGGAACGGCCAGATTCACGCCGCGAGGCACGTTGTCGACAAGCCATCTGCCGAGGGGATCGCGGCCGGGCGCCCGCTCGCGCCACAGGCGCTCGGACATGACGATGAACGTCCTTCGAACGCCGATACGCTGCGGTCCCTGCTCATGCGCGAGCCGCAGGATCTCCGACAGCCGGGCCTTCGCCTCGGCCACCCTCCATGTCCGTGCGGGTGCGGCGGCATCCATCATGAATCTCCTGTCAGCTGCTGTCCGGTCGACTTAAGTGGTCCAATAAGCACTAGTCCAATGTGGATCCCTTGCAGAAGATCCGCAACGGTTGGCCTCCTGCCTCGGGACGCGATCTTTCCGATCAGGCCTCTCCGATCAAGGCGCCGGCGGCGCGGGGGGTCAGAACCGTCCCTGGCCTGGGAGGATTGTCCAGGAGGCGCCGGTCGCCGGTGACCAGACGGCTTTCGGGCCAGCTCGCGAGCAGCGCCCAAGGGTGGTCGTCACCCGCGTCGGGAGCGGGATCCGCGGCGGCGGGTTGGCGCCACATCGCGTTCGCGGCCAGGACCATCAGGAGCCGGTCGATCTCGGGGTCGGTTCGCCGGTGCAGGCGCGCGATGGCGGGACGGCGCAGAACCTCCGAATACTCGGCGAAGAGGGCGCCGGACATGAGGTAGATCAGCCGCCCGTCGAGCATGGCGCCGAGAACCCGTGCCGGGGGACTCGCCGGGTCGCCAACAATCACCCCGGACACGACCACGTTGGTGTCCACGACGAAGACGGCCCGGGTCAATCGTCCCGCCCGGCCCGGTGGTGTCCCGTCTCGCGCACGGCGATGGCCATCGCCTCCTCGTTGCTCAGTCCGGCGCTCGACCGCGCCCGTGCGACGATCTCCCGCGCCGTGTCCGAAGGCAGGATGCCCCGCAATTCCAGGCTCTCTTCAATGAGCGAACCCATCGAACGGCCCTGCCGCGCGGCCGCCTCCTTCAGCGCGCGGTGCGTCCGGTCCGTCAGGCTTATGGTGAGGCGGGGCATTGTGCGGTCTCCGTTCGATCGGCGATGGTGTAATATCACCAAGACATCATCACACCACATCACCACCAGGGCAAGTCTTGCGACGAGGGTGGTCGGGAGCCCGAGCCCGAGCGTTCTCCTCATTGCCGAGCCGACTTCGTGCTTCGCGAGTTGTGGCTGCCGCGCTCCTCCGACAGCTTGTTGCGCTACGGCTGGATCACCTCCCGCCCGATCACGCGGAACAGGACGCCTCCCTCATGCCTCGATGCCCACGGACAGCGGGACCCATCGGATTCCTGGCCGCTCTCCTGGCCTCCGCTGTCGCCGTACACGACGGCGCCGCAGCCCAGGGCACGTTGACCGTCACGGACAGCGCCGGGGTGAGAATTACCACCACCGATGCGGCCGACCGCGGTGCCGGCAGCGTCTGCTCGTTGGCCGAAACACCGGACACGCGCGTGACCAGCCCGGCTTCGGGCGAATGGTGGCTCCACGAGATCGAAGACCTCGACCGGATGGACGACGGCCGCCTCGTCGTGCTGAACCGGGGCTCCCATGAGCTGCTGCTGTTCGGTCGGGACGGGGAGTTCCTCCAGTCCATCGGCCGCCTGGGGGAAGGGCCAGGAGAGTTCATGGATCCCATCGAGCTCGACTTTGTCGGGGGCGACTCGATCGTCGTGTGGGATTGGGAGCTGGGGCGCCTCTCGCTGTTCGGGCCGGACGGGTCTCACGGGAGAAGCGTCAGGCTCCGGCCGCCGATGTTCAATCCCACCGGTCGCTTCGGTGTGCTGGGGCGGGGGGGGATGGTCCTCGGCAACCATGATTTTCGCATGCCCGACGCGCGCTTGACTCCGCAGCTCCTGCACGCAGTCCGCTATGACTGGAGCGGCTCCCTGCTCGACACGCTGGCGACGCTGCCGTATGGCGAGCGGGGGATGGTCGACCCCGAGTCGCGGATGATGGGCAGCCCGCCCTTTGGGTCGAGAGGTGATTTTTCGACTCGCGGCGACCTGCTGTACACGTCGGACGGTGAGTCGCCGGAGGTTCGGGTTCATCGCGGAGCGCGACTGGAAGCGATCGTCCGCTGGAATCCGGGCGACCTGTCGGTGAGCAGGGAGGATGTGGAAGCCTACAGAGCCGGCTACCTGGAGAGATACGGCGCGTCGCCGCTGACCCGGAAGAGGCTGGACGCGTTCCCGGCCAAGGAGGCCTTTCCGGCCGTCGTGGAGATCCGGATCGACCCGCTGGGCCGAATATGGACCCGGAGCTTCGCCCGGCCGGGTTCGACCGCCACCGAGTGGCTGGGCTTCGCGGAGACGGGCGAGTTCGTCTGCAGCCTGTCCGTGCCGAGGAGCTTCAGGGTCTTTCGCTTCGACGCCTCCGCGGCTGTCGGGGTGCGCCGGGACGAGATGGATGTCGAGTCGGTCGAGGTGACGTCGTTCACCCTTCCGGGGTGATCCCCCAATCCCGCTTGCGCCCCCGCCCACCCCACCCCATTCTGTCCCCCCACTGGGCGGCGTACCCGGTTCCCCACACCAGGCGCGGGCACCCGATCACATTGACGCGAGGCGTCGGCGGCCGCGGTACGCCCCCAGACACAACCTGCCAGCAGACGTAACCCTGTCACCCCGGAGGCGCCCATGCCCACCGTCACCATGACCGTGAACGGGATGGAGCGCTCGGGAACCGTCGAGGGCCGCACGCTTCTCGTCGAGTTCCTGCGCGAACATCTAGGTCTCACCGGAACCCACGTGGGCTGCGACACGAGCCAGTGCGGCGCGTGCGTGGTCCACGTCAACGGCACGTCCGTCAAGAGCTGCACCTGCCTGGCGGTTCAGGCGGACGGCGCGGACGTCACCACGATCGAGGGTCTCGCGAACGGTGCCGACCTCCACCCCATGCAGGAGGCCTTCCGTGAGCACCACGGGCTCCAGTGCGGGTTCTGCACGCCGGGGATGGTGATGGGCGCGGTCGATCTGGCCAACCGGAACCCGGACCCGAGCGAACACGAGGTGCGCGAGTGGCTGGAGGGCAACCTCTGCCGCTGCACCGGTTACCACAACATCGTCAAGGCGGTCCAGGCGGGCGCCCAGGCCATGGGAGGCGGATCATGAGCGGCAACGGCACGGGAATCGGCGCCTCGGTCAAGCGGAAGGAAGACACCCGCTTCCTCACGGGACGCGGCCGCTACACCGACGACATCAACCTGCCCGGGCAGCTCTACGGCTACATCCTGCGCTCGCCCGTCGCGCACGCGAACATCGGCGGGATCGACACCAACGCAGCCATGGCGGCGCCCGGCGTCCACGCGGTCTTCACCGGCAAGGACATGGAGGGCGTGGGCGGCATCCCGACGGGGTGGCTGATTCACAGCAAGGACGGGTCGGCCATGGTCGAACCGGCGCATCCGGCGCTGGCGCTGGGCAAGGTGCGGTATGTGGGCGACTGCGTGGCGATCGTCGTGGCCGAAACGAAGGAACAGGCGAAGGAGGCCGCCAACCTGGTCGACGTGGACTACCAGGATCTCGCGGCGGTGGCCTCGATCGAGGCCGCCGAGGCGGACGGCGCGGCGCAGGTCTTCGACGAGGCGCCCGGCAACGTCTGCTACGACTGGGAGGTGGGCGACAAGGCCGCCACCGACGCCGCCTTCGAGAACGCGGCCCATGTAGTGTCGATAGACGTGGTCAACAACCGCCTGGTCCCCAACGCAATCGAGCCCCGCGCCGCCATTGCGAACTACGACCCGGCGACCAGTGAGTACACGCTCTACACGACGAGCCAGAACCCCCACCTGGTCCGCCTGCTGCTGGGCGCCTTCGTCCTCGGACTGCCCGAGCACAAGCTGCGGATCGTGGCGCCCGACGTGGGCGGCGGCTTCGGCTCGAAGATCCCGCACTACGCGGAAGAGGCGATCCTGACCTGGACCGCCGGACAGCTCGGCCGGCCCGTCAAGTGGACCTGCGAGCGCATCGACGCCTTCAAGTCGGACACGCACGGCCGCGACCACATCAGCACGGCCAGGCTCGCGCTGGACGCGGACGGCAAGTTCCTCGGCCTCCACGTCTCCACCAAGGCCAACCTGGGCGCGTACCTCTCCACCTTCGCAACCTGTGTTCCGACTTACCTTTACGGCATCCTCTTCGCGGGACCGTACACCACGCCGGCCGTCTACTGCGAGGTCAAGTCGTTCTTCACCAACACGGTGCCGGTCGACGCGCTGCGCGGCGCGGGGCGCCCCGAGGCGACCTACCTCCTCGAGCGCCTGGTCGACAAGGCGGCGCACGAACTCGGGATGGACCGGGTCGAGATCCGCCGCCGGAACTTCGTCCGGGAGTTCCCGTACCAGACGCCGGTCGCGCTCCAGTACGACCAGGGCGACTACGACGCCACTCTGGACCTGGCGCTGGAGGCGTCGGACTGGGCGGGCTTCGAGGCGCGGCGTGCGGAGTCGGCGGCGCGGGGCAAGCTGCGCGGGATCGGGATCTCGACCTTCATCGAGGCGTGCGGGATCGCGCCGTCGGCGGTGGTGGGTTCGCTGGGGGCCCGCGCCGGGCTGTACGAATCGGGCAGCGTGCGCGTCCACCCGACGGGTTCGGTCTCGGTCTTCACCGGGACGCACAGCCACGGCCAGGGCCACGAGACGACGTTCGCGCAGATCGTCTCCGAGATGCTCGGGGTCGACTTCGACGCGGTCGACGTGGTGCACGGGGACACGGCGAAGATCCCCTTCGGGATGGGGACCTACGGTTCGCGCTCGCTGGCGGTGGGCGGGACCGCGATCTGCCTGGCCGTCGAGAAGGTCATCGAGAAGGGCAGGAAGATCGCCGCGCACCTGCTGGAAGCCTCGGTCGAGGACATCGAGTTCGAGAACGGGTCCTTCACGGTGGCCGGGACGGACCGGTCGACGTCGCTGGGTGACGTGGCGCTCACGGCCTACGTGCCGCACAACTACCCCGAGGGGCTGGAGCCCGGGCTCGAGGAGACCGCCTTCTACGATCCGCTCAACTTCACCTTCCCGGCGGGCACGCACGTCGCCGAGGTCGAGGTGGACCCGGAGACGGGCGAGGTGGACCTGGTCGCGGTGACGGGCGCGGACGACGTCGGACGCGTCATCAACCCGATGATCGTGGCCGGGCAGCTGCACGGGGGACTCGCCCACGGGATCGGCCAGGCGCTCCTGGAGGACTGCATCTACCAGGACGACGGGCAGCTCGCGACGGGCTCGTACCTGGACTACACCATGCCCCGCGCGGCGGACCTGCCGAACTTCAGCATCAACCACAACACGACGCTCTGCACCCACAACCCACTCGGCGTGAAGGGGGTGGGGGAAGTGGGGTCGATCGGGATTCCCCCGGCGGTGATCAACGCGGTGATCGACGCGCTGCGTCCCCTCGGAGTGAACGACATGACGATGCCGGCCACCTCGCAGCGGGTGTGGCGGGCGATCCAGCAGGCCCAGGGCTGATCGGAGACTACTTGTGAACGATTTCACATACCACGCACCGACGACGTTGAACGAGGCGCTCGCCGCACTGGGTGCCGAAGGGGCGAAGGTGATCGCGGGCGGACACAGCCTGCTGCCGGTCATGAAGCTGAACCTGGCGGCGCCGACCGACCTCGTGTCGCTGGCGGGCGTGCCCGGGCTGGCCGACATCGCCGACGGCGGCGACTCGGTCACGGTGGGGGCGATGTGCACCCACGCGCAGGTGGCCGGGTCGGCGATCGTGCAGGCGAGGATTCCGGCGCTGGCCGCGATGGCCGACGGGATCGGGGACGCGCAGGTGAGGAACGCGGGCACGCTCGGGGGGTCGGTGGCGCACAACGACCCGGCCGCGGACTACCCGGCCGCCTGTGTGGCGCTGGGAGCCGTCATCGTGACCGACCGGCGCGAGATCGACGCCGACGACTTCTTCCAGGGCATGTTCATGACGCCGCTGGAGGACGACGAGGTGATCACCGCGGTGCGGTTTGCGGTGCCGTCGCGCGCGGCTTACGCGAAGTTTGCGAATCCCGCGTCGAAGTATGCGGTCGCGGGGGTGATGGTTGCGGACGGGCCCGCCGGGGTGCGGGTGGCGGTGACGGGGGCGTCGGGGGACGGCGTGTTCCGGGTGGCCGCGATGGAGGCCGCGCTGGGGGAGTCGTTCAGTGCCGAGGCGGTGGCCGGGATCGCGGTGTCGAGCGACGGGATGCTGTCGGATACGGCGGCCGGGGCCGACTACCGGGCGCACCTGGTGACGGTCATGGCGAAACGGGCGGTGGCGGCCTGCGGGTAGGGGGGACTGGGGCGGGGTCGCGTGGGGTCGTGTGCGGGGTGGCGACCGGCAGACAGGTTCCGGGCCGCGGGCGCGGCCGTTGGCAGCCACCCGGGTTGCGCGCGGGTGGTGAGGTGACCGCCGGCTCGAAGGCGCCCAGGCCGCGTCCGGGGTCCGTAGAGGACGCAGTCGCGTTGTTGCGGGGGCAGGGGTACGTGGCGGACGTGGGGCTCGGGACCGCGCTCTTCCTGTCCTTGGAGCTGGGGCGTCCGCTGTTGCTGGAGGGTGAGGCGGGGGTGGGGAAGACCGAGGTGGCGAAGACTCTGGCCGCGGGGCTGGGGCGTCCGCTGATTCGGCTCCAGTGCTACGAGGGGCTGGATCTGGCGTCGGCCGCGTACGAGTGGAACTACGCGAAGCAGATGATCCATATCAGGGCGGCGGAGGGGGGGGCGGAAAGCGAGCCGGGCACCGCCGACCTCGCCCGGGACGTCTTCTCCGAGGGCTTCCTCATTCGGCGCCCCCTCCTATCCGCGCTCGACCCGCCGGGTGGGGTCGCCCCCGTCCTCCTGATCGACGAACTCGACCGCACTGACGAGCCCTTCGAGGCCTATCTCCTCGAGGTCCTCTCCGACTTCCAGATCACGATTCCGGAGTTGGGCACTGTGACGGCCGCCGAGCCGCCCCATGTCGTCATCACCTCGAACCGCACGCGCGAGATCCACGACGCGCTGAAGCGTCGCTGCATCTACCACTGGATCGACTACCCCACCGCGGCTCGCGAGCTGGAGATTCTGGCGTCACGGGTACCGGACGCGCCGGAGCGCCTGAGCGTCCAGGTGGTCGCGTTCGTTCAGAAGGTGCGCGAGCTGGAGCTGTTCAAGCGGCCCGGGGTAGCTGAGACGCTGGACTGGACGCGGGCGTTGATGGCGCTGGACCGGCACACGCTGGACCGGGAGACGGCACACCGGACGCTGGGGGTGCTGCTGAAGTACCAGGACGACCTGGAGAGGATGGCCGAGGGTGGGGTGGAGGAGGTGATGGGGGCGGGGGGGTGAGGAACTTACCAGCGGTCTCCACCGGATCCTTCCGCCGAGAGGGCGCGATTAGTATCATTCGGTCCTGAAGGGTGGCTATGGGTGCAGCGGGAGGGGCCCGCGACGGAAGGGGGATCGACGTGGGATGTGCTGGACAACTGTGGTCGATATCGCGCCACGGTGACGGCTCCGGTCGGTTTGAGGAGGCTGGAGGTCGGTGCTGGTGGCGAGCTGTACGGAATCTCTTCCGACGACCAGGGTGTCGACTTTGTTCATCGTTTTCGTCTGCGGAGCGAGGTCGGCACGCCCATTGCCCGGGAAATCTGCCCCTTCTGACTTGTCGGCTGCGGAGGGACCTACGGGAAACAGGCGGCGTAGTTCTCAGGATCCGTTACCGTTAGCGGTCAGCGCCCGATAGCCATCCAGTCGCAACCCTCCGTATCCACTTCGATCCGCCGCAGGACCGTCACGGCGTCGCCCCCCCGCAACACCTGCTCCAGCACCAACACCAGGTCCCCCTCGAATCCGATGGCCGCACGCGAACCCGGATCCAGCGGGATGGCCGCGTCCACGCAGGCCGACTCCCGCGACTCGCCGATCACGCTCACCCACAGGCCCGCCGTGCTCACAGGCCCCGTCTCGGTACCCAGGTCGAAGTGGACCACGACCGTCATGCCGTCCGGACGGCGGTGGACGCCCCGAACGGTGGAGAAGAGGCCGAACACTTCGGAATAGGGGCGTCCGGCTTCGAGAATCTCGCCGATCGCGGCTTCAGGGTCCGCCGTTCCCCCCCGCCGGCGGGCCGCGGGGACCTGAAAGCGGTCCAGCACCCGGCCGGTGGTGTCGGCGACGATCAAATACGGAAGCGGCATGAACCCGGCCAGCATCGTGTCGGCCCACATGGCGAAGGGCATTTTGGGAAAGATCCCGCCGACGGGACCACCCGCCGTGTACTCGTCAGGAAGCCGAAGGACGGGACGGGCCTCGGATTCGCCGAGCTTCAGGCGGCGGATCGCGCTCGCGGTCGCGTAGTGCGGACCGCTCGCCCACAGTCCCCCCGGGCCGGGTACCACCGACTCGGCGGGCGTGTTGAGGGGATGTTCTTCCGCGAACTCCCCGTCGCTGCGGCGGAAGAGGTGGATGGCAGACGGACTCCACGACAGCACCATGACGTGTTCGTCTCCCCAAGGCAGGGCGACGCCGGCCTCCTTCCACTCCCCTGGGCCTTCGCCCTCACTGCCGTACCGCCGCATCAAGGTCCCACCACCCGAATAGTGGAAGACGCCTGCCTGTCCGTGGTCGGCTACCAGGTAGCCGCCCGAACCGTCGGGCACCACTGGACTCGGCAGCACGAGGTAGTCGTCGCCCGATTCCTGAAGCACGATCGAGTCGCGCACCGTGATGGAGGGTTGCGATGAGAGAGGAGAGGTGGTGGCCGCGGCGAGGAATGCGGCTGCGATCAATGCGGAAAGGGCTGTGGAACGGGAGATGTTGCACTCCTGCGGGACGGGGTACGCCTCGTGGACCGGCAAGGTCAATAGCGCTTATGGGGTTGGACTGCAACCGGGACCCCCGATTCTTCTGGGCCCCGGGATCAGTCTTTACGCGCCGGACCTGCTGCTGGCGGAGAGTGCCAACGCCATCTGGAAGAAGGCCCGGCGGGGCGAAATCGGCTCGGCACAACCATTCGTGGAAGGCATCGTCACCCTCCCCCAGGTAGTCCGCTTTCAGTCCCGCGACGTGCTGCTGCGGGACGCGACGCCGATCGCCCTGCGCACCGGCCACCCGGTCTGCGACAGCCTCTACATCGCCTGTGCCCGGCTGACGGATTCGGTTCTAGTCACGGCGGACCGAACCCTCGCACGGATCGTATCCGATCGCGTTCCCCACCTTGACGCGATCACGCTCGACGACCCGACCGCGATCGCCGGCTCGAAGAAGCCGCGTTTGGTGGCACCGCTTGACCGCCTCGCCCGCTCCGTCGGCCACTCGCGGCTTCCCCCCCTCACCCCACCCTCCCGAACCCCACATCCCGCGTCCGCACGTTCGACAGCCGGAACCCGGTCACCTCCCCGTTCTCGTCCCGCTCGAACGCGAACGAGAAGCCGCCGCCCGAGAACCGGTCCTCCTCTCCCGCGGTCAGCGGCACACGGCCCAGCCTCCTCTGCCGCATTACCAGCTCCCCCTCCTCCACCTCGAACGTGTAGAACGTCTCCAGCTCCTCGCTGTAGAACCGTCCCGCGAAGTCCGCCAGGTCCTCCTCCGTCGGCGCCCACTCCTCGGCTTCCTCGCCGGCCAGCCGCGTCGCCGGCTGGTCCCCGTTCTGGTGCAGAATCAAGCCCTCGACCTCGCCGTCCTCTCCGCGCAGGAAGGTGATCGACGCCTCCACCACCAGCAGCTTGAAGGTCGAGTCCGATGTGGGCACGATGTCAAACCGCGGCTGGCCCGTGGCTTGGACATGGAGGGTGCTGTCTTCGCGCGTGAAGGTGAGGACGAATGCGGGCACCGCGTCCAGCGCATAGCGCCCCACGAACTCGTCGAAGGCTTCCGGGTCATACGTACCGGGATCGAACTCGCCCCCTTCTTCGGCCTCTTCCCCCTCCTCCTCCAACTCCATCGCGTCGCCGAAGAACGCCTCGGCCAGCTCGAAGGCCACGTTGCTGCCGAACTGCGCGTGGTTGCTCTGCGTCGTGATGCCCGCGTTGATCTCGGGATAGTACACCAGCATCGACCGGTGCGCCACGTCCGCGCCGCCGTGGTGAACCCGCTTCAGCCCACCCTGCTCGTCGACGGTGAGTCCGTACCCGTACCCCGTCTCCTCCCCGTCGTTCAGCACGAACGAGGTCATCATCTCGTCGATGCTCTCGCGGGTGCCGACGCGCGGGTCGGCGTAGTTCTCCACCCAGGTCTGCAGGTCGGCGATCGTGCCGTAGATCCCGCCGGCGCCCACCGCCCCGCCCAGGTCCCCGATCTGGAGGTACCCGTCCGGGGTGGGCGTGTAGCCCTCCGACCCGTTCGGCACCATGTGACGGATGGAGGGCCGCACCATCGTCCCGGTCATCCCGAGCGGGCCGAAGACGTTCTCCTCCATGAACATGTGGAAGTCCCGGCCCGACGTGCGCTCGACGATCACCGCCGCGAGCCCGTAGGCCGTGTTGTTGTAGTTCCACTCGGCGCCGGGGACGTTCTGGAGCGCCGGCTGGCGCTGCACGATCTCGATGATCTCCGAGCGGTCGATCCAGTCGCCCCGGTCGAGGCGGCGGCCGGTCATGCGCAGCAGGTTCAGGAACTCGCGCAGGCCGGAGGTGTGCGTGATGAGGTGCCGGACCCGGATGGTGTCGTCGAATTCGGGCAGCTCGGGGATGTGGGTGCGGATGTCGTCGTCGAGCGACAGGAGGCCGCGCTCGGCCTGGAGCATGATCGCGAACGCGGTGAACTGCTTCGAGGTGGATCCGATGTTGGTGCGCGTGTCGAGGCCGAAGGGGATGCCGTGGGCCAGGTTGGCCATCCCGTAGGTCTTCGAGTACAGGGTCTCGCCGTCCCGCCAGACACGGACGGCGGCGCCGGGCGAATGGTCGCCGTCGAACCGGGCCATCATCTGGTCGGTGAGCTCCCCGGGGTCGGTGGCGGCGGGTTCGTGGCGCAGGAGGGTGATCTCGTATTCGCCGCCCGCGTCCTCATCGTCGCCGGCCACGATGAGCTCGACCGTGTACTTGCCGGCCGCCGACGTGTGGCCGCCGAAGCGCTCCGGGCCGCGGCCGAGACCGCCGAACCGGGCGCGCTGGTTCCCTTCCGCGTCCAGAACGCGGATCGTCACGTCGACGGAGATCTGGTTGACCTCGCCGAGGATGAAGTCGCCTTCGTCGGCAGTGAACTCGTAGCGGGCGGTGTCGCCGGCCGCGAGGGAGCCCTGCAGGGTGCGGCCCGTTTCCAGCTCGGTGGTCTGGGACGAGGCCGGGCCGACGAGTAGGAATGTCGCGAGTGCGGCGAGGAGGGGTGTGGGGCGGAGGGGGAGGCTGCGGATGGGGGAAACCGGGAGAGCGTTCATCAGGTGGTTCACAATCGTGGTTGGGATGGATGGGCCGGGAAATGCTACCGTGGATCGGAGGGGCCGGGCAATGGGACGACGACGCTTCGGCTGCCGGGGCCGAAAGCCAGGACGCCAAATCGGCATACGCTCAGAGGTGGTGGTGGAATCGTCCGGTGGCGGGACCGGTGACGGCAGCAGGACGGCCGAGTCCTGTCAAGCAGCTTGCCAAACAAGCTGCCATACCAGGTGGCGGGTCATGAATCAACAGCGCGATCGGCGCCCCCCTGCCGCATCGGCATCGCGAGCGACGAAGACGGTCTGCTCCCCGGCTATCGGTTCGCCGTGCTTGACGACGGTCCGGCGCCGGCCTAAGTAGAGCATCCCATGGCTTCCTTTTCCACCCCACCCGGCCGCCTCCCCCAACACGTCGCCCATTTCGTGCGCCTCCTGCGTGCCGCCGGGCTGCCCGTCGGACCCGGCCACACGATCGCGGCCGTGCGGGCGCTGGCGGCCATCGACGTCACGGCGAAGCAGCAGTTCTTCTGGGCCCTGCACGGCACCCTCGTCGCCAGGCGGGAGCACCGCCACATCTTCGACACCGCCTTCCGGCTCTTCTGGCGCGATCACTACGGGGCGGACGAGGCGCTGGCCGCGCTCCTGTCACGCTCGCAGATCCCCCACGAGAAGCCCGCGTCGCGTGCGCCGGCCAGGCTGGCCCCGGAGGACGACTCGGCCTCCCGGCCGGGTGTGGAACCCGTGCGGGAAACCGTGCACGAGATCCCGCTCCGCATGGCCTTTTCGCCCACGGAGGTCCTGCGCACCAAGGACTTCGAGGAGATGACCGCGGCGGAAGTGCTCCAGGCCAGGGAAGTGATCCGGTCGCTCAGGCTGGACCTGCGTCCCGTACCCACCCGGCGCCATGAACCCGACCCGAGGGGACGCTTCATCGACCTGCGGCGCACGCTTCGCACCGGCGTTCGCACCGGCGGGTGCCCGCTCCCCCTCCAGCGCAAGTCCACCCGGACCCGCCGGCCCACGATCGTGGCGCTCTGCGACATCTCCGGGTC
Organism: Longimicrobiales bacterium; assembly: GCA_965204275.1. Taxonomy (GTDB): domain Bacteria; phylum Gemmatimonadota; class Gemmatimonadetes; order Longimicrobiales; family Gaopeijiaceae; genus Bin94. Next base: position 1,454,222 of record CBDBEC010000001.1, on the reverse strand, counting down.
GATGGAGTCCTATTCGCGGATTCTCCTCCACTTCTTCCACACCCTCACCAACGCCGCCGACCGGGTCCACACCTTCGTCTTCGGCACCCGCCTCACGAACATCACCCGGCTGTTGCGCGACCGGGACGTGGACCGCGCTCTCGACCGCATCGGCCACACGGTGCGGGACTGGTACGGCGGCACCCGCATCGGCGCCTCGCTGGAAGCCTTCAACCTGCACTGGTCCAGGCGGCTGCTCGCGCAGGGGGCGGTGGTGCTCCTGGTCACCGACGGGCTGGACCGCGAGGGGGGCGAGGGGATTCGGGCGCAGGCCCGAAGGCTGCGGAAGTCGTGCCGGAGCCTGGTGTGGCTGAATCCGCTGCTGCGCTACCGGGGCTTCGCGCCGAGGGCGGCGGGGATACGGGCGCTGCTGCCCGAGGTGCACGAGCACCGGCCGGTCCACAACCTGGAGAGCCTGGCGCAGCTGGCGGAGGTGCTGGGCGGGAGGGTCGGGGGAAGTACGGGAACGGGGCGATCGCACACCGCGAGTCGGCGGTAGGCGTCCGATCCATCCCGTTGCTTGATGTCATTGCCTTCACATTGTATTGTATGATGTCATTGCACGCACACCCTGATCCCGCACCGACATGGCTCAACTCACCGTCCGCAGGTTGTCCCGCCAGATCGTCGACAGGCTGAAGCGACGGGCCGCCGCGAACGGCAGGTCCGCCGAGGCCGAGCACCGGGAGATCCTGCGCCGGGCCCTCCTCCCCGCGGAAGGCGCCTTCGCGGAGCGCGCACGGGAAATGCGCCGGCGCCTCGCTTCCGGGATCGACAGCACCGACACGATCCGTACCGACCGCCACCGGGACTCGGAATGAGGGGCTACGTCGTCGACGCGAGCGTGGGGGTGAAGTGGCTCGTGGCCGAGCCGCTGTCCGATGAATCGGCGACCCTGCTCGACTCGGGTGCCACGCTGCTGGTGCCCGATCTGTTCTTCGCCGAAGCGACGGGCGCACTCGCCGCCAAGCACCGGCATGGAGAGATGAACCGGGACGACCTCGCGGAGGCCGTGGACCTGCTCCGAATCGCGCCCGTGGTTACACCGCTGTCCTTGCAGCAGCTGGCCGCGTCCGCGGCGCGCCTCGCGGCCGACCTCGGACACCCCGTCCACGACTGCTTCTACCTCGCCCTGGCCATTCACGAACACTATCCCCTCGTGACCGCGGACACCCGGTTCCACGACAAGGTGAGCAGGCATCCGTACCTGGGTGACCGCATCGTGCACGTCGGGGACCTCGAGGTCGGCCGGGAGCAACACAGAGCGAAGCCTCAGGGAGAAAAAAAGTACACTAGACATGACAATCTGTAACGTTGTCTTTACAGTGTGACCACGCCGGGCGCAGCGGCCAGCGCGGATGAACCGGCGCTCGAATCCCGCGGAGACGCTGTCCGCGAGCTGCGGGGTGGCGGCCGCGGCAGGTTGAGACACCCGGCGGTCCTGGCCCTCTGCCTGGCAGGGATGGCGTTCCCTCTCGAGGGGGCTTCGGTCGTGCGCTTAACCGACGGCCGGCGGTCCCCCTGTCCCGACGGTCTCCAGGTCCTGGTCGAGCGCCCCTACGCGACCCGGGCCGGAATCGAGGCCGGGGGGACGGTGCGGCTGCGCGCCGCCCCCGACGCCGAACCATGCGAGGCGCTGGTGGCCGGAGTCTTCGAACCCCCCGCCGACCCCGCCAAACTGACGGGCACCCGGCCGCAGGTGTTCTTCCACCTGCCGCACCTGCAGACCCTCGCCGGCCGCGAGGGAGAGGTCGACTACTTCACCGTGCGCCTTCGTCCCGGCGTCGACCCGGCCGTCGCGGCCCGGAGTCTCGAACCGCTCATGGTCGGGACGCAGGTCCTGCCGGCCGCCGAAGTGGCCGAGCGCGCCTCGACCACCTTCCGCGTGGTGAGCCGCTTCCAGGCCGCCATCGCCGGAATCACCCTGGTCGCCGGCGGCGTCTTCCTGGCGTGCATCATGGTGCTGAAGGTGCAGGAACGGCGGACCGCGGTCGCCGCGGCGAGGCTGGGCGGGATCCCGCGCCGGATCCTGATGGGATGGACCGTGGCGGAGGCCGCGCTGCTCTCCGCGCTGGGGGGCGTGGCGGGGCTGGGCGTGGGCTTCGCCGCCTCGGCCATCGTGAACGCGTACTACCAGCGTGCCTATGACACGACGCTCGTGTTCTCGATCGTGACGGGTGAGATGGTGGCGCAGGGGCTCCTGGTCGCGGTCGTGCTGGGGATGGGCGCGGGGGTGGTGGCAGGCGCCAGGCTGTTCGCGACGGACCCGCTCGAACAGATCGGGCGCTGACGGGAGCAACGCGCACGAATGACCGTTCTCGCCCGCAACTCGATCCGCGAACTGCGGTACCGGCCGCTCAGGACACTGCTGACCGTGGCCGGGGTGGCCGTCGCGACGGCGATGCTCGCCGACATGCTCATGCTCGGCGGGGGGATCCAGCAGAGCTTCGGGGACCTGCTCGAGTCGCGCGGCTACGAGTTGCGCCTGTCGCCGAAGGGCACGCTGCCGTTCGACACCGAGGCCACGATCCCCGGGTTCGCGGGCCTGCGGGACAGCGTCGCGGGTGTGCCGGGGGTGGAGCGGGTCGCGCCGGTCCTGGCGCTGTCGGTCGGCGCCGAGGTGGAGGAACGGGGACCCGCCGCGTCTCGTGACGCGGTGCGGACGCTCAGCCTGGGACTGGACCCGGACAACCGCGGTCTCTACGACCTGGTGGAGGGCGACATGCCCGGGGCCGGGGAGCTGCTGATGGACTCCAGGCTCGCCGAAGCGCTGGCCGTGGGGCCCGGCGACCGCTTGCGCCTGGCGGTCGCCGGCGGACTCGACGCCTGGGGGCGCACCGCGTCCGTGGAAGTGTCGGGGACAGGTGACTTCGTCTTCGCCACCGTGCGGGACATGCCGCTGGCCATACCGCTGGAGGATCTGCAGGCCCTCTCGGGACTCGCCGACCAGGTCTCGTTCGTCATGATCCGGGTGGGCGAGGGCCACGATCCCGAATCGGTCCGTGCCGGCATCGCCGCGGTCGTGGACCGGGTCGAGGTCATCACGCTCGCGGGAATATCGGACAGGCTGGACGAGCGCCTGTCGTACTTCCGGCAGGTGGCCGTGATCCTGGGCACGGTGAGCCTCTTCGTCGCCGCGCTCCTGATCGGGACGATCACGGCCGTTTCGGTGAGCGAGAGACTCGGGATCATCGCGGCGCTACGGGCCATCGGCGTGTCGCGCCGGCGCATCGTGGGCGATCTCGCTGCCGAGAGCATCGTCCTGGGCGCGGTGGGGGGCGGGATCGGGATCGGGCTGGCGGTGGTCGTGGCCGGGCACCTCGAGTCGATCCTGGCCGGGCTCCCGGGTCTGCCGGCGGCGGTACGGTTCTTCGTGCTCGAACCGGAGAGCCTGGCGGCGGCGTACGGTCTGGTGGTCGCGACGGGCGCCGTGGCGGGGTTGATACCGGCGCTCGGAGCGACGCGCCGCGAGGTCACGGCGCTGCTGCACAGGGAGGAGCCGTGAGAGGGGCGGGGGGCGACACCGTCGTCGCGGCCCGGGAGGTCACCCGCGACTACCGGCAGGGCCGCACCCGCGTCCGGGCGCTCCGCGGCGCGACCGTGACGGTGCGGCGCCGCGATTTCCTCGCGGTGACCGGACCGAGCGGATCGGGCAAGTCCACCCTGCTGCACCTGCTCGGCGGCGTGGACCTGCCCACGACCGGCCAGGTGATCTTCCTGGGCCGCGATCTGGCCACCCTGTCCGTCGAGGCGCGGGCCTCGCTCCGGCTGCGCGAGGTCGGGCTCGTCTTCCAGAGGTTCCACCTGCTCCCCATGCTGACCGCGATCGAGAACGTGGAGCTTCCCCTCGCGGCGGCACGGGTGCCGCGCCGGGAGAGGCGGGAACGCGCCGCCGCCGTGCTCGAGCGGGTCGGCCTGGAGGACCGGCTCCGACACCGGCCCGGCGAGCTCTCCGGCGGCGAGTGCCAGCGCGTCGCCATCGCCCGCGCGCTCGCCAACGACCCGGCGGTCGTCCTCGCCGACGAACCCACCGGCGAACTCGACCGCGCCACCTCCCGCCGCGTCCTCACGCTCTTCCAGGAGCTGAACGCCGCGGGAACGACCCTCGTCGTCGCCACACACGACCTCGAACTCGCCGACGGTGCCCGGCGGCGCATCGAGGTCGTCGACGGGAGGACGCGGCCGTGACCCTGCGCCTTGTCTGGGCGTCGTTCCTGCAACGTCCCGCGCGCAGCCTGCTGCTGCTGGGCGGCTACGCGCTCGGCGTGGGCGTGACGATCGTGCTGCTGTCGGTCGGCGGCGCCCTCGTCGAGCAGGCCCGGGACAAGGAGCTGGTGGGAGGCGGCGACCTGATCGTCCTGCCCACCGGCATCGATCTGGAGACGCTCAAGACCGGGGGGGTCGGTTCGATGTTCTACTCCATCGAGCAGGCCTCACTCCTCTACCGCGAGGTCCTCGCGGGAACCCGGTTCGCGGACCGGGTCGCGGCCGCCGCCCCCTGGATCGACGACGAACTCCTCTACCTGGAGGCCGACTCGGGCCTGGTGCCGATCTCGGCGAGCGCCACGATTCCCGGTCTCGCCGAGCGTCTCGATGTCGCGCCGACCCTTGTCGCCGGCGCCTGGAAGGACCTCGAAGCCGATCGCCGCTGGCGCGATCCCACCGATGCCGAACTGTACCGCTCACTGGACGCGCTGCACCTGCCCCGCGGCACGGCCGCCACCGATTCCACCTGGGCCGAGTGGCACTACTTCAACGTGCTCCTGCCGGACTCCGGCTGGCTCTACCTGACCTACATGATCGCCGGCCAGGTGCCCGACGGCCGCTGGGGAGGGCGCATGCTCGCGACGCGGGTGCGGCCCGGATCCGGCGAGCGCGTCTATTCCGAAGTCGCCGACTCCCCCGAAGTCGTGTTCGCGGAGGGGGAACCGGATCTCGTCATCGGCGCCTCGAGCGTCACGATCGAGGACGACGGCACCTACACGCTGGTCGCACGCATTCCGTCCGAGACCGGGGGAAGCCCGCTCACCCTGGACCTGCGCGTCGCGGCCGGCTCTCGGCGCTACCTGCCGCCGGTCGAAATCGGCGGAGCGGGCATCGTCTCCGGCTACACGGTCCCCCTGCTCGACGCCCGCGCCACTGGGCGGCTGTGCGAAGGCTCGCGCTGCCGGGAGATCGACGGGGCGCGCACCTATCACGATCATAACTGGGGAACGTGGGGCGGCGTCACATGGGACTGGGGGCAGGCTCAGGCTGGGGGCTATTCGGTGCTGTACGGCGGCGTCAGCGATGGGGACCCGGATCGCACCGCGACGGGACCGCGCATTCTCCACCTGACCGACGAACACGGGTTCGCGGGGATCTTCTCGATACGCCGGCTGGCGACGTGGTGGCCCGACGGCGACGATAGGCGGGCTGCACCGGATTCGATCTCGATTCTCGCGACGAGTGGGGCCGATTCGGTCGGGTTGAAGGTCGAGGTGGGGCACAGCCGCGCGACACCCGTCCCGGTCGGGGCTGGCGGCTCGGCCGCGCTCTTCTACCAGATGCGGGGTTCGGCCGTGCTGTCCGGCTGGCTGCGTGGTTCGCTCGTCAGCGCGACCGGGGTCGGGTTCTTCGAGACCTGGGCGCGGTGAGGGGGTACGGGACTTCGCCCGTGGCGTCCAGGGCGCTTGTGTCCTCACCCCCTCCCGCTCCGCCCCTTCCCCGAGTCCGCCTCCGGGACCAGCGCCTCCGGGAACGGCGCGAACACAGCCTGGTCCAGGATGTACCCGGCGTCGAACCGCACGGCCCACGATTCGTGCAGCGACGTGACCAGGCCGTCTCGGCCGGATCGTCGTGGCGGCGAACGAGCGGGCGTAGGCCCGGGCCAGACACCACCGCGTGACCAACTCCAGATCCCCCGGTGATGCTCGTTACTGGATCGTGTAGGCTTCCGTCCCATTCCGCCCTAGTCGCGCAGGCACTCACCGCTGCGTGCGTGATCGTGATCGGCGCCTGCGAGAATCCGACGCCGCCGCCGATTCCGACGACAATCGTCGTTTCCCCCGTAACGGCGACCTTGGAGTCCCTCGGCGAAACCGTCCGACTGACAGCTACCGTTCACGACGAGAACGGCAATGTCATGTCCGAAGCTCCGGTGACCTGGACCACGGGCGCACCCGGAGTCGCGACGGTGAGTAGCGCGGGTGTGGTCACGGCGGCCGGCAACGGCACGGCAACGGTTGAAGCCGCGACGGATGCCGCTTCGGGGACTGCGGAAGTGACTGTGGAACAGCGGCCTGCCGAGGTCGAGGTGACCCCGCCGGTGGACACGCTGGTGGCGCTCGGCGACACGACGCGCCTGACGGCGGTGGCGAAGGATGCAAACGGTCATCCAATCGAGGGAGTGGGTTTTGCGTGGTCGTCGGGAGACGATTCAGTGGCAACCGTGGATGGTACGGGATTGGTCACGGCCGTGGGAAACGGTGCCGTGAGGGTCGAGGCGAGTGCTGAGGAGGTTTCGGGGAGTTCGGACGTAACGGTGGAGCAGCGGTCGGTTGTCGTGGAGTTGACGCCCGGAGCCGACACCATCGCGGCACTGGCCGACACGGCGCGCATCACCGCTGAAGCGACAATCGGGCCGGCCGACGCCTTCCTTCTCGCGTACTCTGGAATCGCCGCTGAGATCCGCTTCGAGGGCGCGGTCGTCGATCCGTCGTCGACCAGCTCCGGGGACCCGAATCTTGTTGCCGTCTTCACGAGCCGCTGAATCTCAGACCCATAGTCTGGGAACTGGGTGTCGAGCTTCTGAAGGTCCGAGAACAACAGAGCCTCGAACTCATGGAGTTGGATATACGGAATGAACCTCCGGTCGCTGATGTCCTCACTCAGCGCTTCTTCAATAATCTCGACACGAGCGTAGGGGTCGGACAACTCTGCGGCGGCTGCGTAGTTGGGAAAGTCGCTGGGGAGTCCGTATAGGTCGAACATGGTCGTGAATCCAGCGCTCCCGCTACGGTCCTCGCGCACCCATCTGCGGATGTCGTCCGACGCATGCCTGTAGGTTGTTAGCCCACCCCGGTGCTTGAGATGATGTGCTCGACGGTGGCGTCTGGTCGTGACTCGGTGTGCCGCGGCGAGAACCGACTGGTCCGCGAAGTGGTCCCGAAGAACCGTGTTGACGAATCTCTCTTCGGTATGCCCCTCGACGATGAAGTTCAGACGAAAACTCATCAGGGCCGTCCCCCGAAGACGTTCTTTTCCCACAGCTCGGACAGGGAGTACGCGGCGAGCCATTCGTCGAGCTTGGCAGGATCTAGCCGCCGAAACGTGGAACCACGGTCGGGTCGTTCGACGACTACGATGTCCTCGGGGTCGAAGCAGTCGACCAACGCCACCGACTGCGTTGCCGCAATGACCTGGATCTTCGTTGCCGCCGCCGCTGTCAGATCGCCAATGACGCTTATTGCCGACGGGTGCAGCCCTAGCTCCGGTTCATCGAGAATCAGAACATCCGGGAGATCCCTCGTCGGCTGTAGCATTAGGGTGATCAGCGCCACAATCCTCAGGAAACCGTCCGACGCCTGTGAAGCGCTGAACACCTCGTCCGTATCGCGCTCGCGCCATTGCAACATGAGGTTGCCGCAGTCCGGTTCGAGTTCGAAGTCAGAGAACAGCGGCAGAACGAGTCGGACGGTGTCGACGATGCGCTGGTAGTACCGGCGGTCTCGTCCTTTCAGGCGGTGGAGCACCGGGGCAAGGTTGGCCGCATCCTCCTAGAGCCAGCGGTTGTCGTCGGCCGACCACTTGCCGCGGATGCGGGCGGTTTCGGAAGTGTTGTGGAACTGGTAGACGACGATCCTCTGAAGCAACGTGCGGATGACCTGCGCAGTCTGGTTGTCGACCGCTGCCGCGAGGAGCTCCGGGTCCTTGTGTCCGGCACCCAGCATGTTCCAGTTCGCCTTGTTCTCCCACTCCGTGCGCGAGAAACGGTACCGCTCATCGGCAAATACCAGTGTGTCTCCAGCAGCATGGAACAGCCGGAAAGCGTATTCGTTCTCTCCCGCAGCGGTTCGGATCGTCAGTTCGGCTTCGATTGCGCGCGTATGGGCTGGGCCATCGTGCAGGAGGCGGCGGGAACCGCCTTGAAGGCCCACATGATGAGCCAGCTTGCCAGGGCCGGACAGCGCCCAGCTCATCATGCGGAAGAACGAAATGAAGTTCGACTTTCCAGCACCGTTGGGACCGATTAACACCGTCCGTGACCGAGGCTCGAAGTCGATCAACGCACGGATCGTCTTGAATCCCCTCAGAGTGATCCGCTCCAGCCGATTGCGTTGCGTTTCTCTGGTCCACGGGACAAAGGGGGGATCATCCGCCGAGGGTTGTCGCATCAGCCGACCCCCACACTCCGGGCATGACGGAACCTCGTTTCCCGTGGTTACGGCGAATGCCATCCCGCACCGCGAGCAATCTTCGTAGGGGCAGATCCACGTGCCCCAGCTGCTCCCTGCTTCCATTGGCTGTCCTTCTCGCCGTAGCGGTGTTCGTCCGAGCATCCGGCAGGCGCGGCGCTCGCGATTTCGCAATGCAAGCTGGTCGGGTCCTTCCTCACGTGTCAACGGGGAATCGAGTGACCGCCGAAGATCGGCGGAAGTCCTTCAGTAGCTTGGCGCGGCTCTTGGCACGTCGGCTGGTGTCCTGGCTTGGTGTCACGCGAGGGATTGCAGTGACTCGCGGTGCTCGGCCACGGTCAATCGGTCGCCGCCGCCCTACTCACGCGACCGGAGCGCGGCGCGGGTGACGCAGGAGGGCTTGCCCGTCTGCGGTGAGGAAGCTGCATGACCGAATTGCGTCCCGTCTTCCCTCTTGGCCGGAACAGAGTAGCGGGAATCCAGCCACCGAAGCCCGTAAGTCCAAGAATCACACAGGATACAATCCCCCCTTGACCCTGACGTAACGGCGGGTTGGATTGGATACCTCTACGAACGATGTGAGGAGGCTCGCGGCCCGTTCACCCCGTGGGTATGGGTGTGCCCGCCGATACGACTGCTATCCTCATATCCGAAGTTACCCGATATTCGAAGTTGGCTCCCACCCCGATGGCGGGGATTTCCTGGGAGCCTGCGGAAAGCCCCCCCGGCACGACCGGCCATGCATCCCGGTTACCCCATGAAACGAGAATCCATCCGGAGTTTCGCCGACCGCGTAAGACGGGGTGAACGATCGGCCCGCGACCTCGTCGAAGACGCGATCCGCCGCCACGAAGCCAGCGAACTCGCCGCCTACATCGTCTTCGACGCGGAGGGCGCGCTGGCCCAGGCGCGCAGGATCGACAGCGCCGCGGCGCGCGGCCACGACCCCGGTCCGCTGGCCGGGATCACGGTTTCGGTGAAGGACCTCTACGGCGTCGAGGGTCTTCCGATCCGGGCCGGCACCAGGCGGGAACTACCCGCCCGCTGGCAGCGCGAGGGCTTCCTCGTCCGCGCGGTCCGGCAACTCGGCGCGGTGATCGTGGGCAAGACCCACACTGTCGAATTGGCCTTCGGCGGCGTCGGATTCAACCCGAACACGGGTACGCCGGTGAACCCCTGGGATCCGTCGCGGCACCGGGCGCCGGGCGGGTCCTCCGCGGGGGCGGGTGTAAGCCTGTGGGAAGGGTCCGCGATGCTCGCGCTGGGGAGCGATACCGGGGGATCGGTCCGCATTCCGGCGTCGGCGACGGGCGTGGTGGGGCACCGCCACACGACCGGGCGCTGGCCGACGACCGGCGTGGTCCCCCTCAGCACGACCCTGGACACGGTCGGGCTGCTGACCCACACGGTCGAGGATTCCCGTTACGCGTTCGGGGTGATCGATCGGCTGGCGAGTGCGGCGGCCGGAACCAGGATGGGGTCACCGTGCCGCGACGAAGACGCGGGCGCACGCGACACCTCCGCCGACCGCATCACCGGTCTCCGCGTCGGCGTGCCCCGCTCCAACCTCTGGTCCGGTGCCACGCCCGGCGTAGCCAAGGTCGTCCGCACCGCCCTGAACGAACTGGAAGCGGCCGGCGCACATGTCCTGGAAGTCGAAGCCCCGGAGCTGGACGAAGCCGGCGAGCGCTACCTGGCCGGACAGCTGGTGCCGCCCGAGCGCTTCGAGTCCCTCGAACGCGACCTGCCCGGCTGGATGGCCATCCTGGACCCCACCGTCGGGAAGCGGCTCGACTCCGCGCGCGACGTGAGCGCCGTCGACTACGTAGCCGTCCTGCGCCTTCGCCACCGCCTCTCGGCCTCCATCCACGCGCGCCTCGACACCCGGCGCATCGACCTCCTCGCCACCCCCACCCTCCCCGTCACCCCACCTCCCCTCGCCGCGCTCTCGGACCTGGACGTCTACCGCACCGTCAACCACGACATGCTCTCGGGGACCTGCCCGGCGAGCATGCTGGACATGTGCGCCGTGAGCCTCCCCGCCGGCCTCGACGAGCACGGCATGCCCGTGGGTCTGCAGCTGATCGGCCGGACCGGTACGGATCACGACCTGCTGGACCGCGCGGCCGCCGTGGAGTCGGTTCTGGGAACCAATGTCGAGCGGCTGGGCGTGCCGCCGCGGCTGGCCCTGCCCGAGGAATGATGATGTAGGACTGATCATCAGGCGTTATGTTGTTCGCCTCACGATCAAAGGAGGGGCGGCATGGCGTCGAAGGAAGAACTCACCGGAATCAGAGACATCGTGGAACGGGCCTTCGCCGGTCACTTCGGCGAGCACGACATGGAGATCACCCTTGAGCCGTGGGTGGACCACTACGGGTACGAAATCGTCGATGTCGTCTTGGTATTCGACGAGATGCCCAGCGAATAGCGAGGGCGCAGGATGGAGGAGTTGCGCGGACAGATCGACGATGAAATGGTCGACCGGAACCTCCTCATCGACACGCTCTTTCGGTTCCACCTCCGGGAGGAACTGGAAGAGGCGATGCGGGAATAGTTGCCGTGAATCCGAGCCACTGGCTGGAAGCCGCCGGACAGCTTGTCGATGATTGATAGACGTGGGGCCCCGCGGCAGGTCAATCTCCGTTGCGCGGTGAGTATGACCTACTATGCTCTCTTTCACTGGTTGGCCAACTCGACCGCCGACGCGTTCGCCGGGGGCACCAGACAGAAGGACTGGAGTTGGACCCGGGCCCATCGTGGCATTGATCACAGGCAGATACGGGACCAGTGCCGATCGAAGAGAATTCCCAGCAGTTTCTCGCCGCGAATTCGCCGTTTCGCCATCGAGTTGGCCGCGATGCAAGTCCACAGGCATCGAGCCGACTATGATCCGGAGGCCCGGTTCTCCAAAGCGGAGGCGATCAAGCACATCGAGAACGCGCGGAACGTCCTCACAGGGATCGAGGCCGGGAATCCCGCTGAGAAGCGGGCGCTCGCCATCCACGTGCTCTTCAAGGAGAGGTCTGCCTGACCCTCATTCCTGGCGGAGCCCCACCCCCTCACCCACCCGAATACCGTTCGACATACCCGCGTACCCGGTACTTCCGCGCCGTATTCGCCGAACTCATGTAGCGGACCTTGCCGAATACGGGCCGCTCCGGACCCCACGCGCGGTCGTGGAGGCCAAGCACCCAGAGGATTCCCGTGTAGGAATTCGGGTCCCGTCCGTCCAGCGCGTACTTGTCATTGAGCACGATCATGGTCTGCAGCGCGGTGCGGGCGCTCCCGCTCCACTCCAGGATCTTCTTCCCCCAGAGCATCCGCAGGTAGTTGTGGATCCTGCCCTCCCGTCGCAGCTGATTCTGCGCCGCGTTCCAGAGCGGATCGTGGGTGCGGGCTAATTCGAAGTCGTCGAGGCCGTAGATCACTTCGCGGGGGTCGGACGCGTGTTCGGCAAGCGTCTTGCGCGCCCAGGCCGGCAGCGCCTCGTACCGATCGTAGTCTTCGACATGAAGACACCGGTTGAACCCCAGCTCCCGCCAGGTGACGAGCTGGTCGAGGAACGCCTCCGAGCTCTCGGTCATGCCCCACCATCCGGCGCGGTGCCCCTTGGTGTCTTCGGCCAGTTTGTCACGGGTCCAGCCCTCGCGCGCGGCGATGCCCGCAAGGACTTCGTGCGCGGAGATATGGCCGAAGTGCAGGTACGGGGACAGGCCGCTGGTGGCGTCGAGTTCGGGGCGGTTTCGCTCGCTGGCGTAGCTCGCCAAACGCGAGTCGACGAAGGATGAGAGCCGCGTCGCCCCGGCGCCCGAACCACCCTGCAGGGCCACGTGACCGACCCCGTGGTCGATCGGGAGGCGCGCGATCAACGCCGCCGGATCCCGCAGGTCGGCGCTGGTCCACTGTTCGTGAATGGCCGGAGGGATCGCAACGGGCGCTCTCGGTGAAAGAGCGTCGAGCGGGTCCGGGGAGGGAGCCTCGGGCAGGTGCCCGGGGAGCTCCCGTTGCAGAAAGCGCCGGAACGCGTACGCGGTAGCAAAGGTGCGGTCCGCCACCCGCAGCGGAAGCAGGCCGTTCGAATCGACCGCCTCGAGGCGGACCGGCAGGAGCGGCGCGACCGCCGCCAGCATGCGGGGCAGAAAGAAAGCCGGGTACTCGTCGGTCACCACAACCGCGGCGCGCGCTGCCAAGGCCTCCAGGAGTCCCTTCCCGGCTCCGTCTCTGGGCTCGACATACGGATAGAAGGCCACGCCCTTCCGCTTCAGGCGAGCCTGGTTGTCCACCATTCCGTCGATAACAAACCGGTGGAAGCGGTCGCACGCCCACCGGTATCCGGCCCGGAGCGGTTCCAGGACCAGGAGCGGCAGACGGAGTGCATTGCCGTGCTCGACCGCCCGCTGTAGTGCGAAGTTCCACCGCGTGCGCCGGGAAGCCGTCATCCAGTACAGCACGAAATCGCCACCGGGGGCTACCGGGGAGTCGTTGGCTTGCGTGATGCGGACTGCCGGTGTCGCCGGCGAACCAGGCATCGGTCGGGACATGGGCCTTGGCCGGTTTTCGGGCCTGAGCCCTACAACCGCAAAGCCCCGATCACCTCCGCCAGCACCGCCACCGCGATCTCCTCGGGCGTGCGCGCCCCGATCGGCAGCCCGATGGGCCCATGGATCCGGTCCAGGACCTCGGCCGAAAACCCCGCCTCCCCCAACCGCTCCCGCCGCGCACCCTGCGTCTTCCGGCTCCCCAGCGCCCCCACGTAGAAGGCGTCGCTCTCCAGGGCCGCGATCAGCGCCGGGTCGTCGATCTTCGGGTCGTGGGTTAGCGCGACCACGGCCGTGCGGCCGTCCGGCGCCAGCCCCACCATCGCCCCCTCCGGCCACTCCTTCACGAGCACCGCACCCGGAAACCTGTCCGCCGTCGCGAACCCCTCACGCGGATCGAGCACGGTCACCCGGAGTCCCGCCAACGCCGCCATCGGCACGAGCGCCTGCGCGATGTGCACGGCCCCCACGACGATCAGCCGCGGCACCCGGATGTACGGGCGCAGGAAGACGGGGCCGTCTCCCGTCTCCACCATGCGCGATTCGCCCACCCGGAGAACATCGGCCAGCACGCCCCCGTCCACGCCGGGGGCATCCGAGCCGCGCCCGGCTTCGATCAGCACCTGTGCGCCGTCACCCAGCCGCGTCGCGAGCACCACGTCGCGCCCCGACCGCTGGGCCGCGACAAGTTCGCGCAACAGCTTCGCATTCATCCGCGAGGCCTCCCCGCATGTGCCGCGAACCGCCGCGGAGACGCGTGCGTCCCCTCGGTCAAACCACCGGCTCCACGAACAGATGCACCCTCCCCCCGCACGCCAGCCCCACCTCCCACGCCATCTCGTTGGTCACCCCGAACTCCAGCGTGCGCGGCGCCCCCGACTCGATCACCTCGAGCGCGGCTTGGATCACCGCACCCTCGATACACCCCCCCGAAACCGACCCCGCGAAGTCCCCGTTCGCCGCGATCGCCATGTGGCTCCCGGCGCGGCGCGGCGCCGATCCCCACGTGCGCGTCACCGTCGCCAGGGCGATCCGGCGACCCTCCTCCAGCCACTCGGCGGCTTGCGCGAGGACCGGATCTGCGTTCGTGTGACTGCTGTTCGGCTGGTCCATGGGACCGGAAGCTAACCTCCCGGCGAGACACGCAACATTGGCCGCGACCCAGGGCGACGAAATCCACCAGGCGGTGATCCGCGACCACTTCCGGCGGCCGCGCAACCGGGGGCCCCTGGACCCGCCCGCCGCGAGCGGCCACGCCCACAACCCCTTCTGCGGGGACACGGTCAGGGTGTGGGTGCGGATCGAGGACGGCCGCATCGCCGAGGTGAGTTTCGATGGCCGCGGGTGCTCGATCTCGCTCGCCGCGGCCTCGATGCTCACCACGTTGGTGAAGGGTATGGGAGTCGACGCGGTTGACGGCCTGCGACGCGCCTTCGCCGACGGACTGACCGCGGACGGCCCGGCGCTGCCCCGGGGATTGGGCGACTTGCGGGCGCTGGCGGGCGTGCGCCGTTTTCCCAGCCGGGTGCGGTGCGCGGTCCTGCCGTTCGACGCGCTGGAGGAAGCGCTGGAAGGATGCGGGGAGAGCCGCCCCACTTCAGGCTGACCGCGATTCCGGCACGGCCTCGTCACCGTCAGAAGCCGGGGGATTCCCGGAATGCCGGTCACTGCTCAAGGTGCCGCACCATCTCCGAATTGTAAGGCACCGCAGCGGATATCGTAGTAAGTTCACGGTTGTCGGGGTTGAGCAACCGTACTTGAGGATCGCTTACGCAACCAGAACGAGGAGCCCGCAGATGCCTTTCCCGAACCTCCCCGCCATCGCGCTCGCAGCCATCCTTGCCGCACTGGTCCCGGTCATCGCGGCACCGCCACCCGCCGCGGCCCAGGATCCCACCGATCTCGAGGGGCTCGTGGTCACCGCCCACCGCCGGGCCGTGCCCGCATGGACCGTCGCGGCTCACACGACCGTCATCGAAGGGGCCGAACTGAGGCGCGCCGGAATCGAGTACGTCTCCGATGCGCTCCGGCGCGTTCCGGGCATGGCGGTGGTCAGGAACGGATCGTTCGGCGCAGCCACCACGGTTCATCTGCGTGGCGGCGAGTCGGACTATCTGCAGGTGCTCATCGACGGCGTTCCCGTCAACGAGCCCGGCGGCGCCTTCGACTTCGGATCGCTCACCACCGACAACATCGAGCGCATCGAGATCGTCCGCGGCCCCGCGTCGGCCCTCTACGGATCCGACGCGGTGAGCGGGGTCATCCAGATCCTCACGCGGCGCGGCTCGGGGCCGCCCAGCACCAGTCTGTCCTTCCACGCGGGCAGCTTCGCCACCCGCCGCCTGCATGGCGCGCTCGCGGGTGGCACCGAAGGCCTCTCCTACGCGTTCTCCCTGGGCAGGAGGGACACCGACGGCATCCACGAGCACAACAACAGCCACCGGCAGACCACCCTCACCGGCCGGGTACGGGGACAGGGGCCCCACGCCGACGCCACCGTGAGCGTCCGCTACGAGGACCACCGCTTCCACTCCCCGCTCAACCGGTACGGTCGGCCCATCGACCACACCTACTACACCTCCGGCGATGTCCTCACGCTCAGCCTGAACGCCGGCCGCCGCTGGGGCGACGCCCTGGAGGCCCGCTTCACCTTCCACGTGAACGAAACGGATCGCGGCAGGGGCTACGATCCTGACACCCTGCGATGGCTCAATTCCACGAGCCAGGACGACATCCGGCGGACAAGCACAGGCGGGCGGGCCATCTGGCGTTCCCGCTTCGGGACGGTGCTGGCCGCCGGGTACGAGCTGGAGCACCAATCCATCCGCGCATTCCACTTGTCCAATGCTATCGGTTCCCCTCCTCCCTACTCCGACAACGCCCGCCGGAACCACGCCGCGTACACCCGGCTCTCGTGGCAGCGGGGCGTCGTCGCGTTCGACGGCGGCGTGCGGATGGAACACAACGAGCGCTTCGGGGCGGCGGTCACCTGGAAGGCCGGTGCCGCCTGGCGGTCGTCCTCCGGGCGGACGCGCCTGAGGGCGGCGGCCGGATCCGGTATCAAGGAGCCCACTTTCGACCAGCAATACGGCGGCGGGTTGGCCTCCGCCGGCGACCCGGACTTTCCACCGGAGCGCTCCACCAGCTTTGAAGCCGGCGTGGACCAGGAACTGGGGGCCGGGGCCAGGTTGTCCCTGACGGCGTTCCGCCAGAGTTACGACAAGTTGATTGTGAACCGTTTCCCCTCCTATCACAACTACGGGAAGGCACGCAGCCGGGGGGTGGAGGCAGTGGGCGTGGTGGACGCCGGGCCGGTCCATCTCACCGGGAGCTACACCTGGCTGGACGCCAACGTCCCGGGCCCAAGGGAGTATTTTTGGGACCCCGGGCTCCCTCTCGAGCCTGGCAAACCGCTGCTCAGGCGGCCGAAGCACACCGCGGCGGCCACGGCGATCGTGAGAATCACGGAGGCTGCCGGACTCGAACTGGGCTTGCGCCACACGGGGGAACGGATGGACCTGCCGCGCCTCTACCCCCGGCAGCGGGTGATGTTGCCGGCCTACACGGTGGTGGACCTGGCAGCGGAGTTCCAGGTGGCGGAGGCGCGCGCCGGGAGGCCGGGTTTCACGCTCACCGTGCGAGCCGAGAACCTGACGGGTTCGGAGTACGAGGAGGCGTTCGGGTTTGCCGCGCCGGGGCGTGGGGTGTACGTAGGAGGCAGGATGGTGGTGGGCGGGGGTGGATGACGGGGTCCGCGGGAGACGCCACCTCGTCCCCTTGCCCCCCCACCCCGCCTCCGCTACAGTCTCCACCACATCACGAATCGGCCGGAGAGGCCAACGGAAGCCGGTGTGAATCCGGCGCGGCCCCGCCACTGTGAGAGGTCCGGGAACTTCCCGGAACGCCCGTCCGACATGCCACTGGGAGCCTCGTTCTCCCGGGAAGGCGGGTCAGGCGGCCTCGAGCCAGGAGACGTGCCCGTCCGGCACCCACACGCGGTCCGCACCTGAACCCCGCGGGCCGCCAAGCACCTCCGCGGGGAGGTGAGGGTGCGAGCAGGCCCAAAGCGAATCTCGCGCCGGACTGCTCAAGGTGCCGCGGCATCTCCCTTTTTCCTTCCGCGCGGGGAGGGAGAGCCGAAATGACGCACCGCGCCACCCCCCCGGTCACCGTCGGCATCCGTTTGCCCGCCGTTTTGGCCGCAATCGCCCTGGTCGCCCTGGTACCCCCACCCACCCTGGCCCAGGACCCCGTCGAGCTCGAGGGGCTCTTCGTCACCGCCCACCGCCGGGCCGCGCCCGCATGGACCGTCGCGGCCCACGCAACCGTCATCGAAGGGGTCGCTCTGCGGCGCGCCGGCATCGAGTACGTCGCCGATGCGCTCCGGCGCGTGGCGGGCATGGCGGTGATCAGGAACGGGTCGTTCGGCGCGGTCACCTCGGTGTTCCTGCGCGGCGGCGAGTCGGACTACGTCCAGGTGCTCGTCGACGGCGTCTCCGTGAACGAGCCCGGCGGCGCCTTCGACATCGGCTCTCTGACCACCGACAACATCGAGCGCATCGAGATCGTCCGGGGCCCCGCGTCGGCACTCTACGGATCGGACGCGGTGAGCGGGGTCGTCCAGATCTTCACCCGCCGGGGGTCCGGGCCGGCCGGCGGCACCGTGTCATTCGCGGCGGGCAGCTTCGCCACGCGCCGCTTGCAGGCCATCCTCTCCGGTGGCAGCGACGTCCTTTCCTACGCGTTCTCCCTGGGCCGCAACGACACCGACGGCATCCTCGAGTACAACAACAGCCACCGGCAGACCACCTTCACCGGCCGGGTCCAGGGCCAAATGGGGCCGCGCGGCGACGCCACCCTCAGCGTCCGCTACGACGACCGCCGCTTCCACTTCCCCACCGACGGCTCCGGTGCGCTCGCCGACCGCAACGCCTACACCTACGGCGACGCCCTCACCCTGAGCCTCGACGCGGGCCGCCGCTGGACCGACGCCTTCGAGACGCGCCTAACCTTCGACGTCAACGAGACCGACCGCGGCAGCGACGACGCGCCCGACGGCCCGGCCGACACCCTGGGCTTCTTCGGCTACACCAGCCTGAACGACATCCAGCGGACGGGCACCGGCGCGCGGGCCATCTGGCGTGCCTCCGCCGGCACGGTGGTGGCCGCCGGATACGAGCTGGAGCGGCAGTCCGTCCGCGCCCTCAGCCGGTCGTTTTCGCAGTACGGCCCCAGCGCGTCCAACTCCGATAACGACCGCCGGAACCACGCGGCCTACACCCAGCTCTCGTGGCAGCGGGGCGGGGTCGCGCTCAACGGCGGCATCCGCGCGGAGAGCAACGAGCGCTTCGGCACCGCGGCCACCTGGAACGCCGGGGCGGTCTGGAGCTCGCCATCCGAGCGCACGCGCCTGCGGGCGGCGGCCGGAACCGGAATCAAGGAGCCCACATTCCTCGAGACCTATGCCGCCGGCTTCACCACCGGCAACCCGGACCTCGAACCCGAGCATTCCATCAGCGTCGAGGCCGGCGTGGACCACGAGCTCCGCGGCGGGGCCAGGTTCTCGCTGACGGGGTTCAGCCAGAGCTACCGCGACTTGATCCAGTACACGTTTTCGCCGCCCACCCAGGGTGGGCCGAACTACCACAACGTCGCGAAGGCGAGGAGCCGGGGGCTTGAGGCGGAGGGGGTGGTGGACGCCGGGCCGGTCCGACTCACCGCGACCTACACCCGGCTGGACACGGAGGTCGAGGACGCAGGGTTCCAGGTGGGGCCCGGGGCGACGTTCGTCGCCGGCGAGCCTCTGCTCAGGCGGCCCAAGCACACCGCCGGAGCCGCGGCGTTCGTCCGGATCGCCGCCGCGGTTGGGCTCGAGTTCGCATTGCGCCACACCGGCGAACGATCGGACCGGGACTTCGCGACCTTCCCCGCGACACCGGTGACGCTCCCCGCCTACACCGTGGTGGACCTGGCGGCGGAGTTCCAGATGGCGGCGGCGCGTGCCGGGAGGCCGGGCCTCACGCTGACCCTGCGGACCGAGAACCTGACGAATGTGCAATACGAGGATGTGTGGGGGTTTGCCGCGCCGGGACGTGGAGTGTACGTGGGAGGCAGGGTGGCGGTGGGCGGGAGTGGGGGAGGGTGACGCGAGGGAGCCCGTGCACAGAACTCCCACTACATTCGACCTGGATTGCATCCAGGGTTGTCTTACAGACTCCGAAGCAAATCCTGCCAAGGCTGCTGACCGCTCCCGTCCTACATCAACTCGGAAGCTTGTCCGAAGCGTCGATTTCAGAGTATAATTCGTAGTCCCCTTCCCCAAGCGGCGTACGGGTCGGGGCACCGAACGCGGAAGCCGCAAAACCGGGGGCATAGTCAGATGTACCTCACGGAGCTAGTCCGAAGACCCGAGGGGAAGACCCTCGAGTTCAAGCGGGACCTGTCCTCGCCGACCGGCCTCCTGCGCACGGTCGTGGCCTTCGCCAACACCGCGGGCGGCACGATCCTGATCGGCGTCGCCGACCGGACGCGAGACATGCGCGGCGTTTCCGACCCCCTGCGCATGGAGGAGAGAGCGGCCAAACTGATCAAAGACTCGATCGAGCCCCGGCTCCTTCCGGATCTCGAGGTGCTCAGCTACCGCGACTGGCAGCTGCTCGCGTTGCGAGTGCACCCGAGCGCCTCCCGCCCCCACTTCATCAAGCGGTCGGGACGCAGGGGCGGAACGTATGTCCGCGTAGGCCCCACCAATCGGCAGGCCGACGTCCACCTGATCGCAGAAATGCGGCGGTTCTCCCTCGGCGAGTCCTTCGACGAGAGGCCGGTCCCGGACGCAAACTCTGAAGGCATCGACTTCCGAGTAGCTTCCGAGTCGTTTGCCCCGGTCCGCAGGTTGAGGCGCCCGCACCTGCAGGCCCTCCGACTTCTGACCCGGCACCAGGGCCGGCTGGTCCCCACGATCGGCGGCGTGCTCCTCTTCGGACGGGAAAGGCTCGAACGCTTCCCGGATGCCTTTATCCACGCCAGCCGCTTCGCCGGAACGGACAAGACAACCATTCTCGATCACGCGCGGCTCGAGACGCACCCCGTGCAGGCGATCGAGGAGGCGCTGGCCTTCGTCGAGAACCACTCCAGGCGGGGCGCCGTCATCGGGCGGGTACGGCGGTGGGATCGCCGGAGCCTGCCCCCGGCGGCGGTACGCGAGGCGATCGTCAACGCGGTCCTCCACGCGGACTACTCGCAGCGCGGAGCGCCGATCCGGGTCGCCATCTTCGACGACCGCCTGGAGGTCGAAAACCCGGGCCTGCTCCCCTTCGGCCTGACCCTCGACGACCTGCCGCTCGGAGTCTCGAAGGTGAGGAACCGTGTCCTGGCCCGGGTCTTCCGGGCGCTGGGACTGGTGGAGCAGTGGGGAAGCGGCGCACAGCGGATGATCGCCGCGTGCCGGGACGAGGGCCTGCCCGCACCGGTATGGGAGGAGATCGGGTTTGGCGTCCGGGCCACCCTGCGCACCGAGGTGATTCGCCCCCCGAACATCGACCCGAAGGACGGGACGATCCTCGCGCTGCTGGAGGATGGCGAGGGGCACGGCACACTCGAGTTGGCGGAAGCCATCGGCCTGTCGACGCGCGCGACGCGTACAAGGCTGGCACGCCTGGTCAAGCGGGGTCTCGTGCACGAAGTGGGAACGGGGCCCAACGATCCGCGGCGGGTGTATCTGAAGCCGGCGGGTGTTCGGTAGGGAAGCGCGAGGCGAACCCGGGGACTCCCCGAGGGGGCGTGCACAAACCCGCGCGTAATGCCACCGATTCAACATTCGATGCGGTGCGGGACAGTGGGTATGATGAACAGGCTTCCCGACTCGATCTGCACTGTGGCTTGGGATGGGCGGCAGGCTCCACTCCGGCGAGAAACCGTGAGCGACACGGCCGCGTAGTACCTTGGTTCCCAAACAGACACGAGGAGGAGTGATGATAAAGAGGACGCGCATGAGAGGCTTGGCGGGGCTGATTCCGGCGCTGGCGGGCCTCGGTGCGGAGATACAAGCACAGGAACAGGCTACCGGGGCACCGACGGGCGGCGTTCCGGTCGTACCCGGATGCTGTGACCCCGACAGCGTGCCGGTTCTCCCGGGGACGCGCGTGGCCGACGCGCACATCACGATCGACGGCGCCATGGAGGAGGAGGCCTGGGGAGCGACCGCGGTGGCCACCCGGTTTACGCAGTTCGAGCCCGACGAAGGCGAACCGGCGACCCAGCGCACGGAAGCGCGCGTCCTCTACGGCGCCACGGCTCTGTTCGTGTTCATGCGGGCGCACGACACCAGCCCGGGCGAGATCGCGAGCCAGCTGACCCGGCGCGACCAGCAGTCGTATTCGGATCTCCTGGGCGTGGTCATCGACTCGTACTTCGACCGGCGAACTGCGTTTCAGTTCGTGGTCAATCCGGCCGGGGTGAAGCAGGACATGTACCGGTTCGACGATACCAGCGAGGACACGGGGTGGGACGCGGTCTGGGATGTCGCGACCACTCGCGACGAGGGCGGATGGAGCGCCGAATTCCGCATCCCGTACTCCCAACTGCGCTTCCGCGACAGGGCGGAGCAAACCTGGGGCATCAACTTCCTGCGACACCTGGCCCGCCGCGAGGAACTCTCGGCGTGGGCACCCACGACCCGCGCCGACGGAGGCATCGTGTCGCGCCTCGGCGAACTGCGCGGTCTGCGTGATCTGGATCCGCCGCGGCGGCTGGAGATCGTGCCCTACTCGCTGGCCAGCCTGCGGCGCGCTCCCGGCGACGAGGCCAACCCGTTCCACCGGGCGACGGATGTCCTGGCTTCGGTCGGCACCGACCTCAGGTACGGGGTGACCTCCGACATCACCCTGGACGTGACAATCAACCCCGACTTCGGGCAGGTCGAGGCGGACCCGGCGCAGGTGAACCTGACCGCGTTCGAGACGTTCCTTCCGGAGCGCCGGCCGTTCTTCGTCGAGGGCGCGGGCATCTTCAACTTCGGCATCGCGCTGGGCGACGGGGACGATTCCAACGAGTCGCTCTTCTATTCGCGCAGGATCGGGCGCCCACCGCAGGGATGGGCGGATCCACAGGGAGGTTTCGCGGACGTAGACGATCAGACCACCATTCTGGGCGCCTGGAAGCTCTCGGGAAAGACGGCCGGCGGCTGGTCGATCGGTGCGCTGCACGCGATGACCGCCGAAGAGCGTGCCGATGTCGCTCCGGGCGAGGGCGATCGGTTCCAGGAGCCCGTCGAGCCGTTCTCCAACCATGGCGTGCTGAGGCTTCAGAAGGACTTCGCCGAGGGCCGCTCGGCGGTCGGCTTCATCGGCACCACCGTACAGCGGGATGCCGGTGTAGCCGAGGAGTTGGCACTCAGGTCGGCGGCCTACGCCGGCGGCGTCGACTTCAGGCACCGCTTCGGGGGCGCCGCCTGGCAGCTCGAAGGCCATGTGCTCGGCTCCTACGTGCTCGGCTCGGCGAACGCCATCTCGCGAACCCAGCGTTCGGCCGCGCGCTACTACCAGCGTCCCGACGCGGGGCACGTGCGCTACGACGACGAACGCACCAGCCTGGGCGGAGGCGCGGCCAACTTCGGAGTCATGAAGTTCGCGGGCAGCCCATGGCGCATCGGCACCGGCTTCCAGACGCGCACGCCCGGCTTCGAGGTGAACGACCTGGGCTACCAGCGCGACGCCGACTACTTCGTGCACTGGGTCTGGGCCGGATACCAGAGGTCCACGCCCCAGGGCCCGTTCCGCAACTGGTCCGTGAACCTGAATGCCTGGAACCTCTGGAACTACGACCGGGATCGCACCGGGACGGGAGGCAACCTCAACCTCAACTTCCAGCTCCGCAACTTCTGGTACGGATACGGAGGCGTGAACCAGGAGCTGGGGGCCTGGTCGGACGGCCTCCTGCGGGGCGGTCCGCTCTTCCGGGCCGAGGCCCGGACCAACTTCTGGGCGGGATTCGGCAGCGACGCGCGCAAGCCGGTCAGGATCAGCGTCAACTCCTGGGGCAACGTGCGCCCCGACAGCGATTCATGGTCCCTCGGCTTTTCGCCGACGCTCAGCGTGCGGCCGTCCGGCAGGGCCACCTTCAGCCTGGGGGCCAGGCTCAGCCGCAATTCCGATGACCGCCACTGGGTGCGGCGCATCGACACCGATGCCCCGAACTACCTGTTCGCCCGCATCGACCAGACCACGGGCGGACTGACCGCGCGGATGGACTACGCCTTCACGCCCGACCTCTCGCTCCAGGTGTACGCCCAGCCCTTCGTGGGCTCCGGCAGCTACCGCGGGTTCAAGCGCGTGTCCGACCCGCGCGCGGAGCGGTACGCCGACCGCTTCGAGGCCGTGGAGGTGCTCCGTGAGGGCGACCGCTACCGGGCCGAACTGGACGGAAGCCGGGTGTCGTTCGGGAATCCCGACTTCAGCTTCAGGCAGTTTCGCTCGAACACGGTCCTCAGGTGGGAGTACTCGCCGGGGTCCGTGCTCTACTTCGTCTGGTCGCAGGGCCGCAATCACACCGCCGGCACCGGCGAGTTCGACTTCGCCTCGGACCTCGGCGATCTCTTCGGCGTCACGCCCGACAACGTGTTCATGGTGAAGCTCAGCTACTGGCTCTCGCGGTAGCGATCCGGTGCGACCCCGGGCTTAGCAGTCCGTGGACAAAATCCCCCCGGCATTCGAACGGCGATGCATCCGCGCTGGCCGCTTCGCCTCACCTATCCACACTGTAAAGCACACATTACATTTTGTCATGTCCATCATACATGTTGCCGGTCCAAGGCTCCGCTCTGCGTTGCTCCTCTGGCGAATAGCGCTGCTATTCCCCCTTCGTCGCGCCTTGCCAGCCCGGCGCCTCGCCGCTCTCGGTGCTCGCGGGGCTTTATCCACGGACTGTTAGGACACCCTTGGGGCCAACCGGCCTCTCCGACCATCGCCATCATCCTACCGCGGACAAAGGGATGTGGTAGGCTACCCCAACCCGACCGCCCCCTCCAGGTCCTCGTGCACGAACGCCGATTCCATACGGTCGGCTTCCCCCGGTGTCGCACCCATCCCGGCCGCCACCTCACGCCAGGCTTCGACCGCCGCACCCACCTCTCCCGCAATTCGCCTCGCCTCACGCACCCCGAGTCCATAGTACACCGCGGTCGACAGCGCCAGGTCCAGCGATGCCGTGCCGTCGTGCTCGTCGATGTGCGTCGTGAGGACGCGGGGACGTTCGTCGGTGGGCGTGGGGTTCAGATCGTACGCCGGGGACAGGCGCCAGCCCTCGCCGTACTCGTGCAGAAGGCCGTGATTGCGCAGGTGGTCGTCGGTGTTCGAGATGAGGATGTTGAAGACCATCCGGCGCCAGAGTTCCGCGAGATCCTTCCTGGGCGCCGCGCCGTGGGCGCGCAGTGCGTCGGCGATCTCCAGGTACGAGCGCCGCTCGCCGTCGCCGGCGCCCAGCATGCTCATCGCGGACAGGAAGGGCACCCGCGACCCTCCCACCCGGTCGAAGCGCCGCACCACGAGCACTCTCTGTCCGGCCACCCTCTCGATGCGCCGGTCGGGGACCGCGATGCCGGCCCGGTTCGCCAGCGAGAGCGCCACCGCCTCCCACAGCACGATGTCCCGGTCGTCGCCCGGCCGCGGGAACTTAGCGATCGCCAACACGCCGTCGCGGTCCCGGATCGCCGCCTTCGGCCGGGCGCCGCCCAGCGATGATCCGGGGCCGATGAGGAGACGCAGGTCTTCGTCCAGCTCATCGCGCCGGGTGACCCGGTTGCAGGCTCCCAGCAATCGGTCCAGGTGGTCAAGCGGCGGGACACGCCCGGGTCGCCGTTCGGCCAGGAACGGTCCGTCGGGGTCGGTTCGGAACCGCAGGGCGCCCACGCGCAGTTCGTCGTCCACGAGGAGGAGGTAGTCGGACTGGAAGAGGGTGCGGGGCGGCCGCTGCTCCACTCTCGCCCGCCGGATCTCGGCACGGCGCAACAGGACGCGTCCCCACCGGTCCGGCGCCGAGTCTCCAACCGCGCCGAAGAGGGCCTTGCGGGTGTGAAACGCGCCGGAGCCGAGCGTGAGAGCCGGTTCCAGCGAGTAGCGGGCGGGGTGCCTCAGCCACGAACGGTCGTACTCGAACGACGCGCTCTCCCGGCCGCGGCGGACTCGAACCCACAGACGCCCCACCTGAACGGCCGCTCCCTCCACCTCCGCGTGGACCAGGATCTCACTTGCCATATCAGCAGTCCGTGGATTAGTCCGCCCGAGCACCGAGAGCGGCGAGGCGCCGGGCTGGCCCTCTCACTCGGTCCCGGACGGGCGCCGCCCCCGCCCACGCCGCGGCACCCGCACGCGCCGGGGCAACCGTTCCTCCAGGAGGTCGAGACCCAGCACATCGCGGGAACGGTCGGCCAGTGACGAAATCCCGTCGTGCAGGCCCAGGGCGAAGAGCACCGTTGCGTAGTTCCCCATCGAGACCCCCGGGTCGCCCCGCTCGATCCTGTGCAGGGTGGTGGGGCTGATCAGGGCCCGCTCGGCAACGGTGGCCGCGCGGATGCGCCGTCGCAGGCGGGCGTCACGAATGTCGGTCCCGAGCTTCCGGAGGAGCCGAAGGACGGGAAGTGGGGTTGTTCCTCTGAAGGGAGTCGCCATGTTAGAATCAATATAGTGGATGGTAAAACTGTTAGTCACTATTATAATGGCGCTTATTTCTGTCGCAAATGGGAACGGGTCCGACGGGGTTGCCCGCCTGGCTGATCGGGGATGAGAACGGGCAATCTCCTTCGGGCCGCGACGAGTTCGTCCGCCCGCGGACAAGTTCCGGGACGACCGGGTCCGGCGCATCGGCCCCGCAACCGCCCATTGACGCGATGTTGATCGTCGCAGCCGGGCGAGTCCAGGGACCGGGGATCGCTGGCAACCGGGCGTTCCCCGCGCTACTCTAACTGCCCCATCCCCCCACCAGAAGCCCGCCCCACCGCCGAGAGACCCCCCAATGAAAACGGGCCCCGCCACCCCTTCGCCATCCCGCCTCGCCACCCTGGGAGCCCACGGACTCCTCGTCGCCCTGGCCACCCTGGCCCCCACTTCCGCCACCGCCCAGCTCACCACCCCCGAGGAGCAGTTCGGCTTCCGGATCGGCACCGACTACCAGCTCATCAACTACGAGCAGCTAACCGAGTACTGGCAGGTCCTCGCGCGGCAGTCCGACCGCATGTCCCTCGAGTCGATCGGCACGACGTCCGAGGGGCGGGAACAGTGGATGGCGACGATCACCTCGCCCGCCAACATGGCCGGCCTTCCCCGCTACAGGGAGATCGCGCGGCGGCTGGCGCGGGCCGAGGGCCTCACCGGGGAGGACGCCCGCGCGCTCGCCGCCGAGGGCAAGGCCGTGGTGTGGATCGACGGGGGGCTGCACGCGACGGAGGTGCTGACCATCCAGCAGCTCATGGAACTCGCGTGGCAGATGGTGAGCCGCGGCGACCCCGAGACGATGCGCATCCTGGACGACGTCATCCTCCTTGCGGTCCACGCCAACCCCGACGGGCACGCCCTGGTCGCCAACTGGTACATGCGCCACGACGACCCGCTCGAGCGCTCCAGCCGCGGCGTCCCGGTCCTCTACCAGAAGTACGCCGGGCACGACAACAACCGCGACTTCTACATGGCCTCGCTCGCCGAGAGCGAGAACATGAACCGGGTCATGTACCGCGAGTGGTTCCCCCAGATCGTCTTCAACCACCACCAGACGGGCCCCCGGGGCACGGTCATGTTCGCCCCGCCCTTCCGCGACCCCCCCAACCACAACCTCGACCCCATCGTCCTCACCAGTCTGGACCAGGTGGGGTCGGCGATGCACCACCGCATGGTCGTCGAGGGCAAGGGCGGCACCACCATGCGGAGCGGCGCCGGCTACTCGACCTGGTGGAACGGCGGGCTGCGCACCACGCCCTACTTCAAGAACATGATCGGGCTCCTGACCGAGACCATCGGCCACCCCACGCCCATCGAGATCCCCTTCCTGCCGGACCGCCAGCTCACCCACGGCGACCTGCCGCTGCCGGTCACCCCGGGACGCTGGCACTTCCGGCAGTCGGTCGACTATTCGCAGACGGCCAACCGGGCCGTGCTCGACTACGCGTCGCGCAACCGGGAGCACCTGCTCTTCAACATCTGGCGCATGGGGATGAACTCGATCGAGCGGGGCGGCCGCGACTCGTGGACGGTGCTGCCGGGCTGGATCGACAAGGTGGCCGAGGAGGTCGGCGCCCGGGGTTCGCGGGACGACTACGAGAGCTACCTGCGCGACCCGGACAAGCGCGACGCCCGCGGCTACATCCTGCCCGCCGACCAGCGCGACTTCCCCACCGCGACCCGTTTCGTGAACGCGCTCCTCAAGGGCGGCGTGAGGGTGCACCGGGCGGTCGCCGACTTCAGCGTGGCCGGGAAGGACTACCCCGCGGGCTCGTACGTGGTCACCGCCGCACAGGCCTTCCGGCCGCACGTGCTCGACATGTTCGAGCCGCAGAACCACCCGAACGACTTCCAGTACCCGGGCGGGCCGCCGATGGCGCCCTACGACAACGCCGGGTGGACGCTGGCGCTCCAGATGGGCGTCGAGTTCGACCGCATCCTGGACGGGTTCAGCGGTCCCTTCGAGGAGATCGGGTGGCTGGCCGAGCCGCCGGCGGGGGTGGTGGCGGGCGCCGAGTCGCCGGCCGGGTACGTGGTGGACCACGTCAATGCGGCGTTCGCCGCCGTGAATCGCGTGCTGGCGGGCGGGGGAGAGGTGTATTGGATCGAAGGGACGTTCGACGCGGAGGGCGTGTCGTTCGAGCCGGGCGCCTTCTACATCCCGGGGGCGTCCACCACGCGGTCCCAACTGGAGGAATGGGCCGCGCAGCTGGGCGTCTCGTTTCACGGCGTTGCGGCGGCCCCGGCGGGCGCCTTCGAGCTGACGCGTGCGCGGGTGGGCCTCTGGGACCGCTACGGCGGCTCGATGCCGTCGGGTTGGATCCGCTACGTGCTGGAGGACTTCGAGTTCGACTTCGAGGTGGTCTACCCGCGCGAAATCGACAAGGGCAAGCTGAACGGGCGCTTCGACGTGATCATCCTGCCCGACGGGGCGATGGGCGGGCGGGGGCGATACCGCTGGGTTGCCGGGCCCGACGAGGATCTCCTGGCCACCCTGCCGGACTCGCTGCGCGACCGGGTGGGGTCGCTGACGACCGAGAAGAGCGTGCCCGCGCTCGCCGAGTTCATCGAGAAGGGTGGGGCGGTCATCGCGATCGGGTCGTCCACCGCGCTGGGAGCCGAGCTCGGCCTCCCTCTCGCCGACTTCCTGGTCGACGACGACGGGCAGCCGCTCAGCCGCGACGACTACTTCACCCCCGGCTCGATCCACGACATCCGCGTCGAGCACGGCAGCCCGGTCACCCACGGGCTGGGTGAGCGGGTGAACGTGCTGCACAGCCACAGCCCGGTCTACCGGATCGAGGACGGCGCGGCGAACGTGCGCCGCCTGGCGTGGTACGACACCGCCGAGCCCCTGGTGAGCGGCTGGGCGTGGGGCCAGCATCACCTGCGGGGCGGCACGAGCATGATCGAGGCCGGCATCGGGGCCGGGAAGCTCTTCCTCTTCGGCCCCAAGATCACCTTCCGGTCGCAGTCCCACGGGACGTTCCCGCTGCTCTTCAACGGGATCCACTACGGGGCGGCGAAGCGGCCGGGGCCGGTGAGCTGAGCCGGGGCGGAAGGCTCCGGGCCGGCTGTCCCCGCCTTCGTGACGAGAGGACGCAGCCACCGGCGGCCAGCCGCGAATCGGGGGTGCCGCAACGGACCGGCGGCCGGTGGGGTCAGGGCAGCTCCCGCACCGGGATGCCGAGCGCGCGGGCGGCGTTCACCAGTCGATGGTCGTAGCTGGCGAGTTCGACCCGCTGTCCCCGGTCCTGGAGAAACCGGCATGAAGCGAGGTGCAGCGCGTCGAGAGTTCGCACGGATACCGGAAACGGGTCCAGAGCGCGGGCCAATACGAGGGGAGCAAGCTCCAGCAGCGAGATGCGAGCGATCACCTCCCGCGCGGCCTCGGCGCGCGCCGCCGTCGCCTCCCGGGCATGCAGGCGCGTCCGGAGCTCGTACTCGATCAGACGGCTGGAAACGAGGGTTTCGGACCAGAACGAAGCCGGGGGTCGCCGGTCTTCGGCGAACAGGTGGGCAAGGGCGACCGAGGTGTCAACGTAGATCACCGGTCGCTTCGGTCACCTTCCAGTTCACCGAGCAACTCGGATAGGCGGGCCTCCGGGGGCCCGCCACGGGAGGGCTCGGATCCCGGAGACAGTGCGGGCGTCAACCAACCCTTCCGGACCGCGTCGGCAAGCATGGCGTCCGCCAGGATGGGACTCCTCCCACCTCGCGGAGGGCCGATTTCGGCTACGACGCGCCCCCGGTGCGTGACGAGAACGGTCTCGCCACCAGCCGCCAGCCTCACGTACTCGCTGAGCCTGCTGTTCAACGCTCTGATTCCGATGGACCGCATGGAGATAATGTAGCTACATGTAGCTACTGGCATCAAGGCAAGGGCCGGCCCGGTCCGTCGTGTCCTGCACAGGCCCGGGGCATCCTCGACCCGGCTGATCGATTCAAAGGGGGACGCGGCGGCCCGGCGAGATTGCATATTTCCTGTAAAATCCGTAATTTACGGAAATGACGAAGCGAAGAACAGGACCGACCCACTCGCGCGTCGTCAGCGCCACCGAAGCCGCCAGGAACCTTGGCGAGGTCCTGGCGCGTGTGCGGGCGGAGCGCGCCGTCTACGTCGTGGAGCGGCACGGGAAACCGGTCGCCCAGATCGCCCCGGTGGAGGACCGGATCTTCACCGGTCGTGATTTTGTCGAACTGATTCGCTCCGGAAGGGTCCCCTCAGCCGGTCCCGAATACACACGTGCGGTGGAGGATGGGATCGCACTGTTCAACCGCGTCGAGGTGCCGAAGAGTCCTTGGGAACCCTGATCGACGCCAGCGTCCTGATCGCCGTGGAACACGGGCTGCTGGACCAGGAGCGCGTATTGGCACGCCCGGGTTCACGGGACGGGCACTTGGCGATCACCGCGATCACCGCGGCGGAAATGCTCCACGGCCTCCATCGCGTGGCAGGAGCCCGGCGCGTCGCGGCGGAGGCCTTTGCCCGTACATGGCTGGAGGTTTTCCCCGTGGTTTCCTTCGATCCCGGAGTCGCCCGGGTGCACGCGACACTCGGTGCCCAGCTGTCGCGCTCCGGCACCCCCATTGGTGCACACGATCTCATGATCGCGGCCACGGCGTTGCACCTCGGCTACCGCGTGGCCACCCGCGACCGACGCAGCTTCCACCGGGTCGAAGGCCTGGAAGTGGAGTACTGGTGAAGGCGAGCAGTCCGTGGACAGGCGCGCGCTGCGGCGAACATCCAGCATGACCCGCGTCGCCGCCATCGACGCCGGCTCGAACGCGATCCGCTTCGTCGTGGCCGACTTCGACTCACCTGCGTCCTACACCGTCGTCCACAGGATCCGCGAGCCGATCCGTCTGGGCCACCGCGTCTTCACCCGGGGCGGACTCGACGACTACGCGATGAACCGCGCGCTGGCGGCGTTTCGCCTCTTCCGCCGCGAGATCGATGCGTACGGGGTCGAGCACTTTCGGGCGGTCGCGACCAGCGCCACGCGCGAAGCGGAGAACCGTGACAGATTCCTGGACAGAATCCTGGCAGAATCTGACATCACACTGGAGCCGATCAGCGGGCGGGAAGAGGCTCGGCTGGTTCACCTGGCCGTGGGCAGCCGCGTGGACCTGTCACAGGGGCGGTGGATCCTGGTCGACCTCGGGGGGGGCAGCGTCGAAGTCTCGCTGGTGGACGACACGGGGATACTGTGGAGTGAGTCGTACCGGGTGGGAACGGTGCGCCTGCTGGAAACGCTGGCCGAGGCCGAAGGGTGCCACGATTCGCTGCTCGCCTGGGTGCGCCGCCAGCTCCGTCCTCTGACGATTCCGCCCCCGGAGGCCTACCCCGGCCCGACCGCCTTCGCGGCCACCGGCGGCAACATCGAGGCCATCGCGCAGCTAGCGCTCAGCTGCGTGGACCCGCTCAAGCCGGCCATTCTGTCGCTCAACCGGCTCGATGGCGTCGTCC
The DNA here is from genome assembly GCA_965204275.1 of Longimicrobiales bacterium. Lineage (GTDB taxonomy): Bacteria > Gemmatimonadota > Gemmatimonadetes > Longimicrobiales > Gaopeijiaceae > Bin94. The sequence continues at coordinate 1,423,072 of CBDBEC010000001.1, read as the reverse complement.
ACCTCCTCTCCATGATGACCGTCCCGGAGCGGCTTCACGAACTGCGGCTGCGTCCCGACCGCGCCGACGTGATCCTGCCCGCCGCGCTGGTCTACCGGCACTTCGCGGAAATGGCGGGGGCGGGGCGGATCGTGGTGCCGAGCGTGGGCGTGAAGGAGGGGGTCTTGCTGGATGTGGCGGCGGGGGTGGGGGCATGGTCGGAGCACCGGCCTTGACGGATTACAGCAGCTGACGCCCTGGAACGTGCCCGTCGCGCCGGAGTCGAAACTCCTGGCATCCGTTTTCGTAGGTCTTCCTGTACGCATGGACAACCCTCCTGCTACGTTGACCTTGCTCCGCTCCAGGGGCGGATCGGGAACGGGCCTCCGAAAGAAAGGTCCAGCCAGTGCACCAGATGACAGTCTCCAGGACACCCGCTACCTCATGGGCGGCGGTGCAACCCGCCGCTTGGGGCGAGACGAAGTGGTTTCGGCCGTCGTTGGCGGCGGGCGGCATCGCAATGGTGGTCGCGACGATGTTGTCGACAATGTCGCTTTCCGCCCAACCACCCGAGAACGACTCCCTGCAACCCGATCCCATTCCACCGCGAATGCTGTTCCGGGGTGCCGCCGCCTCGGACGCACGCACTCTCGCGGCCGGGCGAGGGTACGCCGGAATCGGCTACGCCGGTGCCGGCCTTTACGCGCAGTTCGCAGACTTCGGCAAGTCCCGGCCGCTGATCGTGCACGTCGCCTACGGTGTCACGGACGATTTCACGCTGGCCGCCGGCTCCGGTATCTGGAACTACGACTCCCGCGACATCTTTGGCGGCGGCCGGGATTCGGAAACGGTCAACTTCCTCTATGTCGCGCCGAAGTTGCGCCTCCTGAAATCGGGGGGCGTTTCCGCCAGCCTGGGAGGTCGTCTGATCCTCCCGGCCGGGGACGACGCCGAGGGGTTCTTCTACGGTGTCGCCGTGGCGTTTTCCGCAACCCGGGAGAGGCTTGCCGGACACCTGTCAATGGGAGTTGATGAATATCAACCGCCCTACGATGACGAGTATGGACGCGGTGACCGTCAGGGCTTCACGGTGACGATCCGCGCGGACTACTCCATGCCACTGGAAGACCGCAACGAATTCAAGCCGTTCGCGGAATTTCGGATATTCGGCTTTGACGAGGAGGAGTTCGAGGTCATGACCGTGGGCATCCTGTTCCTGAGCGGCGGCGGACTGGCGGCCGAGCTGGGGTTCGCAAGGTGGCTGGAGGACAACGCGGAAACCCGCCCGGTCGTCAGTCTCTCGTACCGGTTCTGACCGTAGCAGTGCGCGGATAAGCGTTCAGGCCGGATGCATCGCCGGTTGAATGCCGGGGGGATTTTTTTGTCCACGGGCTGGTAGGGCGCGCCCTTACCCCTTCGACGCCAGGTGCCGGATCTCCTGAATCGCCACCGACAGCCCCGCCAGGCTGATCGGTTCCTCCGCCTCGACCTCCTGCAGTATGGCGTGGAAACGCGTCAGGCCGGCGTCGTCACCCCCGAATCCCAGAGCGCCCGCCAACAGTTGCTCCCCGCCCAGCGCACCCTCCGTCAGGTTGCGCCGGATCGCACCCAGGTCGTTGATCAGGCCAAGCGCCCAGCGCTGCTGCCACTTGCCTTCGCCGCTCGTCCTCTCGATGCACCCCACGAGCCAGGGGATCCGCAGTTCCTCGGTGACCCAGTAGTACATGCGGGCCGCGCTCACCGGATCCGTCCCGGTGGCGCGGGCGACGCGCAGGATCTCCAGCAGGTGGTCCAGGAAGCGCAGCGCCACGAGGTTGCGCACGAAGTCCTCGTCGCCCACCTGCGGCATGAGCCCGGCCACCCGGTTCTGGAAATCCTCCCTGTCCTGGCCCGCCACGATCTCGTGGAATCGCTCGCGCAGTGACTCCAGCCCGTCCAGGCTGCCCTCGATCAGCGCACTCGTCGACTCCTCGGGGTCGGTGTTGGCCAGCACCCAGCGGGTGGTGCGCTCCAGCACGCGCGCCAGCCCCATCGTCCAGCGATAGACGACCCCGGCCGACACTTTGCCCTCGCGGGAGCGGATCTTCTCCAGCAACGAATCGTGGCGCGTCAGCCTGGCCGCAACCAGCCAGGCCCGCGCGATCTCCGCGGCATCCCGCCCCGTCTCGCGCACCAGCCGGCCGATGAAGGCCGACCCCATCAGGTCGACCAGGTCGTTGGTGAGCTGGCAGGCGACGATCTCGCGGCGCAGGCGATGCGTCACCGCCAGTTCGCGCGGAACCGCCTCGGCCACCTCGCGCGGGAAGTAGTCGAAGAAGTAGTTCTCGGCGGACGGATCGTCGGGTAGGTCGGAGGCCAGGAGCGCCGCCTTGAGGTGCAGCTTGGCGTAGGAAAGGAGGACCGAAAGCTCCGGCCGGGTGAGCGACTGGTTCGCCTCCTTGCGGGCCGTGAGTTCGTCCCACGACGGGAGCCCCTCGGCGTCGCGGTCGAGGAGGCCGATGCGGGTGAGGTCGCCCATGAGCGCCCAGTAGTGGTCCATGCCGCGGCGGGCGCGGTACTCGTCCAGCGAGATGGCCTGGCAGCCGTACTCGTTGTCGGTCACGACCAGCGCGGCGACGGTTTCGGTCAGGCGCTCCAGGAGCCGGTTCCTCTCCTCCCGCGTGAACAGGCCCGCGTTCAGGCCCTCGTTCAGGAGGATCTTGAGGTTGACCTCGCGGTCGGAGAGGTTGACGCCGCCGGAGTTGTCGAGCGCGTCTGTGTTGATGCGGCCGCCGCCGAGCGCGTACTCCACCCGGGCCGCCTGGGTGAACCCGAGGTTGCCGCCCTCGCCGACCACCTTGGCGCGGAGGTCCCCGACGTCGATGCGCACGGCGTCGTTCGCGGCGTCGCCCGCATCCGCATGGCTTTCCGCGTTGGCCTTCACGTACGTGCCGATTCCGCCGTTCCAGAGCAGGTCGACGGGCGCCGCCAGCACGGCCCGGATGAGACTCTCGCCGTCCAGCGTGGCAGCGTCGGCGCCCAGTCCGAGCGCCGCGGCGGCTTCCTCCGTGAGTTCCACCGACTTGACGGCCCGGGGCACGATCATCCCGCCCGGCGAGAGCTTGTCCCGGTCGTAGTCGTCCCAGGTGGAACGGCCCAGACGGAAGATCCGTGTACGCTCACGGAACGAGGTCTCGGGGTCCGGGTCGGGATCGATGAAGACGTGGCGGTGGTCGAAGGCCGCCACCAGGCGGGTCTGCCGCGACAGGAGCATCCCGTTGCCGAAGACGTCGCCGCTCATGTCGCCGATCCCCACCACCGTGAAGGGCTGCCTCTGGATGTCCCTGCCCATCTCGCTGAAGTGCCGCTTCACCGACTCCCAGGCCCCCTTGGCGGTGATCCCCACCTCCTTGTGGTCGTAGCCGTGCGAACCGCCCGAGGCGAAGGCGTCGTCGAGCCAGAAACCGTATTCGGCGGCGACCGCGTTGGCCGTGTCCGAGAAGGGGGCGGTCCCCTTGTCGGCGGCCACGACCAGGTAGGGGTCGAACCCGTCGTAGCGGAAGACGCCCTCGGGCGGCGTGTCCTCCCCGTCCAGGTTGTCCGTGATGTCGAGCAGGCCCCGCATCAGGGTGCAGTACTGCTCCCTCGCCTCGTGGGCCATGGCCTCGCGGTCGGCCAGCACCCGGCGGCAGACGAAGCCGCCCTTCGAACCGCTCGGCACGATCACCGCGTTCTTCACCATCTGGGTGAGGACCAGGCCCATCACCTCGGTGCGGAAGTCGTCGGGGCGGTCCGAGTGGCGGATCCCCCCGCGAGCCACCGCCGCCCCCCGCAGGTGGATCCCCTCCATCCGCGACGACCGCACCCACACTTCGTGCTTCAGCCGGCTCTTCGACACCACCTGCAGCCGCTCCGAGTCGAACTTGAAGGAGAGGTACGGCACGCCCCCCGACCGGACCGTCGGCGTGTGTCCCCCGCAGCGGTAGTAGTTGGTGCGCACCGTGCTCTCGATCACGCTCTGGTAGGCGCGCAACGCCCGGTCGAAGGCGAGCGAACTCACCCCCACGAGCTCCTGGGTGATCTCGCTCTTGAGTTCGGCGGCCTTCTCCTCCCGTTCCTCACGGCTTTCGCCGCTCCCGGGGTCGAAGCGGACCTCGAAGAGGCGGAAGAAGAGGAGCCCGATCCGCGGGTGGTTCTTCAGCGCGGAGCGCAGGACCTGCCTGCTCGGCACGGCCCCGATCTGGAAGGCGTAGTGCGAGTACGCGCGCAGCACCTCGACCTCGCGCCACGCCAGCCCGGCGCGCCGGACCAGGCGGTTGAAGGAGTCGTTGGTGGCGTCTCCGGCCCGCACGGCCAGGATCGCCTCCGACAGCACGCCGCCGAGCGCGTCCACATCGACGCGGTCCCCGGCCGAAGTCTGAACGTCGAAGCTGTAGATCGACGACTCGGCCTCGCCGCTTCCCTCGTGCAGTTCGAAGAGCGACACCGCGATCACCTGCAGACCGCAGTTCTCCAGCACCGGCATGAAGTCCGAGAGGATGATCCGGTGCTCGCGGATATAGACCTTGAGGTCGAACTTGCCGCCGTGCGTGGTGTCGTCGAAGAAGAGGACCGACTCCATGCGCCCCTCAGCCCTCATGGCCTCCAGCTCCATGATGTCGCGCACCGCCGAGGGCGCGTCGGTCGCCGCCTTGTACTCGGGAGCGAAGGCACCCGCGTAGTGCCGCGCCATGCGCACCGCCTCCTCGGCCGGGCGCACCTCGCCCAGCAGGTCCCGCACCTCGTCGGCCCACGACCGCGTGAGGCTCATGACGGTGGCCTTGAGGTCGGGCCATTCGATCTCGGCGAGGCGCTCAGGCGGGCCGCCCAGGTAGAAGTGGAGACGCGCCTGGTCTCCCGCGCCCATGGCCAGATGGTAGTTGAGGATCTCGGCCTTGTAGCGCTTCACCAACACGCCCTCGAACTCCCGCCGGAAGGTGCCGGAGAAGCGCGTGCGCGGCAGCACCACCATGATCGACACCCCGCGCCCCAGCGCGTCGCGCCGCACCGACGCGAAGACCTCGGTCGTGTTGTAGCGGATCAGAATCGTGCGGACGTCCTTCGCGATTTCGGCCGCCGACGCCAGGAAGAGTTCCTCCTTCGGCAGGGAGTTGAAGATCGTGATGATCTCCTTGTAGTCGTGCGACCCCTCGGATGCGCCCGCCAGCTCCAGAACGTTCGCGAGCTTCCGGCGCAGGATGGGGATGTCCTGCGCCGGCTCCGAGTAGGCCCTCGACGTGAAGAGACCCAGGAAGCGGTGTTCCCCCACGATCGAACCGTCGCGGCGCAGCTTCTTGACGCCTATGTAGTCCATGCGCGCACGGCGGTGCACCGTCGATTCGGCGTTCGTCTTGGAGATGATGAGCACCGGCCCGGCGAGCGCCCTCTCGCGCATCTCGTCGGTGAGCTGGCTCAGGAAGACGGGGTTCGAGAAGGTGGACGACTTTTCGTCCTGGAGCACGCCCAGGCCCGATCCGGGATCGATCGTGACCGCCTCCGCCCCGTCGGGCTCGAGCGTGCGGAAGGTGTAGGAACGATACCCGAGGAATACGAAGCCTCCGTCCCGCAGCCACCGCAGAAAGGCCTGGATCTCGCGAAACTCGGCGCGCTGGCCGGGTACGTCGCGCAGCCGGAAGCCGAGTTCCGAGACCACGTCGCCGATCTTGTCGATCATGAGGCCGAAGTCGTCGGTAGCCCTGACCACGTCGCCCAGGCGGCGTGCCGTCCCGGCCCTGAGCGACTCGCGCTCCTCCGGGTCGGTGACCCGGGCCACCTCGGCGTAGACCATGGATTCGGTCTGGGTGCGCTCCCCCGGCGGGAGCAGATCGGTGATCCATCCTTCCCCGTCCCGCTCCACGGTCATGAGCGGGTAGACGAAGTGCGCGATCTGCAGGTCCTGCGACGTGAGGAACTCGCGGATCGTGTCCACGATGAAGGGGCGCTCGGAGACGTTGGTGCGCACGATCGTAACCGGCGCCGACCAGGCCGCACCGTCCTGACCCGGGTTCACTACCTCAACGTCGACCCGGTCCGGACGGCTCCGGTCGAGGAATTCGAGCGAGTCGAGGCACATGCGGCCCAGGTCCTCGGTCGCGCGTTCGGCCAGCAGCTCCGCGGTGGCCTTGCCGAGGAAGAGGGGCACGAACTTCTCCAGGAGGCGATAGCGGTCGTCCTCGACCGTACCGCGCAGGGCCTGGAGTACTTTGTCTGCGACTGTGGAATCGGCCACGGTTCGGCTGGCGGGGCCTGGGAGCCCGTGGACGGAATCCCCACGGACTCCTGGACGTCCCTGGCTAGACAGTGTGAGGCGAGGAAGATTCGAACGGCGCCCAACAGTATCCGGCCACCGCCCTCACCGCCAGACGTTACCTTTCAACCCGTCGGCACCCACCCAAGTTCCCGAGTCGACCGATGCGCTTCATCCACATCGCGGACGTTCACCTAGATACCGCCTTCGCCGGCCGCTCGGACGACGTGCGGGACCGGCTCCGCCAGGCATCGCGCGACGCCCTCGCCCGGTGCGTGGATCTCGCAGTCGCCGCGAAGGTCGACGCGGTGCTGATCGCCGGCGACCTCTTCGACGACTCGCGCCTCTCCTTCGCCACCGAGCGTTTCCTGCTCGAACAGCTCGGCGTCCTCGCCGAAGCCGGCATCCAGGTCGTATACGCGACCGGCAACCACGACCCCGGTGGCGGGCCGCGCGCGGGCGCCCTCGATCTGCCCGGCAACGTCACGCTCGTCCCCGGCGAGGAACCGGTCACGGTCACGATCCGGGGCTCGGGCGGCGACACGGCGGGGTACGTCACCGCCGTCGGCCACGCCACCGCGCGCGTCACCGCCGACCTCTCGCGGCGGCTCCGCCCTGTCCCCGGCACCCCCCTTCCCCAAGTCGCGCTCCTGCACACCCAGGTGAGGTCGGCCCGCGGGGCCGAGGTGCATCATCCGTACGCTTCCTCCAACCTCGGCCGTCTTCGCGCGGCCGGCTTCCACTACTGGGCTCTGGGACACGTTCACCGGTGCCAGGAGCTCTCGGCCGACCCTCCGGTCCACTACAGCGGCAACCTCCAGGGACGAGGTCCGGGCGAGACGGGTCCCAAGGGCGGTCTGCTCGTGGACCTCGGCGATCCGGCACACCCCGTCGTCGAATTCCGCGAGTTCTCGCGGGTCCGGTGGGAGAGACTGGCTGTCGTGGGTCTGGGTGACGCGCGCACGCTTGAGGCACTCGGCCGGACCGTGGGCGTCGCCTGGGAGAGCGCGCATTCGGAGGATCAGGCAGCGAACGACTCCAGGTGGATGGTCGCAGTCGAACTGGCGGGGCCTTCGCCGCTATGGCGCGAACTGCGCGAACCCGAAGAGCTGGAGACGATCGCGGACGAGCTCACCGAGCGGTTGGACATCCTCGGCTGCGAGGTCCGGGCCGCCGGAGTGTATCCTGCCGCACGGGTGGAGGACCACGCGGGTCGCCAGGATGCGCTCGGCGCGGCCCTGCGACTGTGCCGCGAGGTGCGGGAAGGGGGCGAGCGCCTCGGCCTCTCGGAGACGGAGCTGGCCGGTTTCGATCCGGAGCGCGACGCCTCCATCGACGCCTACCTGCGGCGCCTTCTCGAGGGCGCGCCGGAGGAAGTCCTGACCCGCATGCTGACCACGGAGAGCGCCGCCGAATGAGGTTCGAGTCCATTCGCGTCGACCGCTACGGCTGTCTGGCGGACCTCTCGACCGGGAACGCGCCACTGCCGTCGATCGTCGTCGTGATGGGCCCGAATGAAAGTGGAAAGTCAACTTTCTTTGACTTCTTGTCAACTTTACTTTACGGCTTCCGCCCTGCAACACGCATTCGCCACCCCTACACGCCGTGGGCCGGGGGCGATCCCGAGGGACGGGCGGTCATCCGGCTGGACGACGGCACGACCCAGGAGCTGCACCGGCGACTGCTCTCTTCCGGCCGCGGCACACTCACGGTCGGGGGGCAGACGGAGAACATCGGCAACCGGCCGCTGGCCGCCGCGGGGAACGTGGCGCGGGTCGTCTTCCGGCAGGTGTACGCACTCACGCTGGCCGAGCTGGCCGGGCTGGAGCGGGAGAGCTGGGAGCTGGTGCAGGACCGGCTCGTGGGGGCGATGGCCGCACCCGACCTGCGGCCCGCGCGGGAGGTTGCGGCCGGGTTCGAGCACGAGGCCGTGCGGCTCTGGCGCCCCGACCGGCGCGGGCGCCCCAGCGCGCGGGTCCTCCAGGCCGAACTCCGCGAACTGAACGAGCGGCGGCGTGAGGTGCTGGAGCGCGACCGGACCCTCAGGGAGAAGGTGGCCGGGAAGGCCGCGGCGGAGGAGGAGTTGAGGGCTCTCCGGGAGGAGCGGGCCCGCGAACGCGAGCGCAGGGTGGGGCTGGAACACCGCCTGAACCGGCTGCTCCCGGTGCGGAGTACCCTGGCGCGGATCGAGGAGTTGCGCGCCCGGGGCGGAGAGGCAGAGGAGTTGGCGGGACTGCCCACGGACCCGGAGGCGAGGCTGGAGGAACTGCGGCGTGCTGCGGACAATGCGGCCGAACAGGTGGAGGTGCTGAGCGGCGGGGCGGGGGGGGAGGGCGGGGCCTCGGAGGAAGTGGACGAGCGCCTGGGCGAACTGCGGGAGCGTCTGTTCTCCGTGCCCTGGGAGGAAGTGGACCAGGAGGTGCTTCTTGCGATTCCGGTCGGTGACCTGCGCGAGATGGTCGGCGTATACGAGGTCAAGCGGGAGCAGCGCAAGATCGCCGCGGAAGGCCTGCGCGAGGAGGCGCTCGACGGCCTGCGCCAGGCGGCTCCCTCGGGCCGGTGGCGGCTGTGGACGGGGTTGGCGGCCGTGGTGCTCGGGGGTGCGGCGGCGGTGGTGGGGCGCTGGTTCCCCGGCCTGCTCCGCCCGGCCCCAGCGGTCGAATTGAACGCCGAGATCGTCTTTCTGGCGGGCCTCGGCCTAGCCGTTCTGGGGTTGTTCACCCTGATCATGTGGCTCGATACCGTGCGCCACGCCCGGAGGTACAGGAAGGCGTTTGCAGCCGCGGAGAAGGGCAGGCGGACGGAACTCCGGGGGCTCGAGGAGAGCGAGGAGGTAGCGAGGCGCGCGGTCGTGCAGAGTCTGCGCGGGCTCCCGGTTCAGGCTCCCCTGCTGGAAGCGCCCGGGTATGACCTCGTTACGGCGATCGAGCGCATGGTGGAGCTCCTGACGGACCTGCGGAACCGCGGCCGAATCGCGGGACGGGAACTGGACGCGACCCTCGCGGCGGGCAGGCTGGCCGCCTTCGAGGAGCGGCTGCTCGGACTCGGCGACGGGGATGCCGAGCGCGGAGCGGAGGTGGCCCGGCTGCGCCTCGACGCCCTGCACCGGGCGAACCAGCTCAGGGTCGAGCTTGAGCGGCAGCATTCCGAGTTCGCCGAGATCGAGGGCGAGATCCGGAGGGCGGAGGAGGCCGGGGAACAGTGGAAATCCCTTGCCGGGCGCCTGCAGGGGAGCGATGCGCGGGTCGATGAACTGACCCGGCGGGCCGAGGAGCTCCAGGGCGCAATCGGCAGCCTGGATTCCGAAATCCGCCACCTCCAGGAGGGCGACACCGTGGATCGCATCGAGGGCCGCATCGAGGCCGTCAAGCAGCGGATTCGCGACGTGCGTGAATGCCGGGACCGCGCCTTCGTGCTCGCTCGCCTAGTGCGCGTCGCGGACCGCCGCTTCCGCGACGAACACCAGCCGGACCTCCTGCTCCGGGCCGGAGGGCACCTGCGCCACCTCACCCGGGGCCGCTACGACAGAATTCAGCTGGGCGAGCCGGGAGACGCGTCCTTCTACCTGCGCGGCCCGGCGGCCCCGGAGCCGCGGCAGGTGGGCAAGCCCCTCTCGCAGGGCACCATGGAGCAGGTCTACCTGGCGCTCCGTCTCGCGATCATCGACCACCTGGACGCGGGCGGGGAACGCCTCCCGCTATTCATGGACGAGGCCCTGGTCAACTGGGACGCCTCGCGCCGCGACCGCGCCTTCGAGCTGCTGGAGAGGGTTGCGGAGGAGCGGCAGGTCTTCCTCTTCACCTGCCACCCGGCAATGGCGGCGGATCTTGAGGACCGGGGGGGGAGGGTGATCGCGCTGGGGGTGGGATAACCAGCTGAGAGACACGATGGTGGGACCCGCGAATCCCGGGACAATCGGGCCGTGGTCTCATGGCGCTCACGTCCCGGCAAGCTTGACGGTCGCCACCGCAACGGCCACGCGCACGCGGTAGTGGGCCGCAATTGCGGGGAGAAGCGCGGCCATGCCGAGAGCATCTTCCAGAGCGTAGGCAACGAGGATGGCCGCGCCAATGCCGGTCGGGAACCCCAGGGCTGAGCCGAATAGTGCCCACCCGGGATGTGCCCCGGCGCCCGTCGCCGCCAACGCCGTCAGGGGAGCCGACAGGATGCCGTGAATGACCGGACCGTGTTCCGAGTCCAAGTCGACGACTCTAGAAACCAGTACGTCGCCGAACACCGCCCCCAACCCTGTCAACACGACCAGGGAAGCAGTACTGGGCGCGCGATTCGAGGCCGCCCGGGGATCTTCGCCGACCACGGGGACCGCCCCGGGTTCCGGGTTCCCTCTCCAGGATGGTGCCGCGGGATCGCTTTCCGGCGCAGGCCGGGCGCCCATTGAGCTGTTCACGGGATCCCGGGCATGGAACGGGCCGCGGCCGGCTTCCGCCATGTCCGCGCTCAGCGTCCGGCTGTTCCGTTGCGGCATGACCTGGGCGGACGATTCGTCCGTGAGCGCCAGGACTCCGGCCGACAGCACACTGAGCGGCAGGCCGATTCGTGGAAGGTGGAGTGACATCGGTCGGGCCTTTGTTCGATACCGGGTTCAGCACGCATGCCCGGTGGGCCCTACGCCCCCTCCCTTTGCCGGTGTCTCGCGGGACGTCATCGTGCCCATTCGGGACGACGGCGACCCGGCCGGGAGCCGCTCCGGGAACCGCCGCACGCCACAAGTGTGTAAGATAGAAGGTGCCATGCCGCGGGGACGTCCGACGCAGGAGCGGGTCCTGTCCGGTCGGCGGCACCCTCGGGACAGGCGAATTGAGATCATGACGGAGGCCTGCGGCTCGTCTGGACGGTCGCGGGCCGTGTTTCCACCTGGAAAGGAGTCCGTACGCTGAATAGCACTGGATCTGGCGGTCCCCGGGGCGGTTTCCGAATTATTGTGGAGTGGGCCATGTCGCTGGCGGTTCTCGTGGCGGGCCTCCTCACCAGCGTTGACGGCGCGGGCGCCCAGTGGGTCGAGGAGCCCGGAAAGGGGTGGATCGCGCTGGCCGTGTACCACCACGATACCCGGGACCGCTTCGGCCCCGAAGGCACCGCCGAGGCGCTGCTCGCCGACGGACACGCCGTTACGACCTCGTCTTTCGCGACCATGGCCCTGGGTCTCTTCGAGAACGTGGACCTCTGGAGCCAGGCTTCCTTCCACCGGCTCCGTTACGACGATGCGGCGGCCGAGCGCTCCTCCACCGGGATCGGTGACATCCGGCTCTGGCTGAGGGCCGCGCCGCTCAGATGGCTGGAGTCGGCAGTGCCTTTTGCCATCCGGGCCGGCTTCAAGGTTCCCATCAGCGAGTTCGATGTGGAGGCCGATGAGGTAGCTCTCGGAGACGGGCAACGTGACTGGGAGGTGATGGCCGAACTGGGGCATTCGTTCTGGCCGCTTCCCTTGTACGCTTCCGGGTGGATAGGCTACCGGTTGCGGGAAGCGAACGCCTCGGGGCGGGAATTCGGGAACGAGTTGTTCTACTACGCGCAGATCGGGGGTCAGTCGGGCAGAGTGGGTTACAAGCTGGCCCTCGACGGGTGGAACGGGGCCGCGGCCGCCCCCGTGGCGACCGGGAGCCCCGGTTTCGAGCGGGACCTGATGCAGGTGCTGCCGTCTCTGCTGTACGATGTCGGAGCCGGACAGGTCGAGGCCGGTATGCGCTTCGCCCTGGGCGGCCGAAATGTCACTGCGGGAAGCTCGTTCGTGTTCAAGTATTTCAGCAAATGGACGCTGTTCTGATCATCGCTCCGGCGGGGTGACGGCGCGCAGACGCTCCCGCGCCAGCGTGTAGAACATCTTCGCCCCCACGCGCAACGACATTCCCAGGCGCCCGGAGATCTTCGAGCGACCCCCGCTGCGTGGAAGGTGGGGCGCATCCACCTCCTCGATCACGAGCCCATTGCGCACGGCGCGCAGCTGCATCTGGAGCGTCCAGCCCCAGTCGCGGTCGTCCATGGCAAGGCGTTCGAGCGCGCCCATGCGGATGGCGCGGAACGGGGCCAGATCCCGGAAGCGGTGCCCGAAGAGCAGGCGGGTCCCCAGGAGGACCACCCGGTTGCCCCAGCGGGCGTGGGCGTGCCGGTTGCCGGTGCCGCCGCCGGGTCCGACCCGCACGCCGAGCGCGAGGTCGGCACCCCCGGCGAGGGGGTCGAGGACGAGGCCGAGCCGGCCGGCGTTCTCGGGATGGTCGGCGTCCAGGAATACGATGGTGGTGGGAGGGGTGGCGAGGGTTGACAGGTGGCGGATCCCGGCCAGACAGGCGGCGCCGTAGCCGCGCCGCGGTTCCCGGACGACCGTCGCGCCGGCGGCGCGGGCGATGGAGGCCGTGTCGTCGGTGGACCCGTTGTCGGCGACTACGACCGAGTGGAGGCGGTCGATGGGCAGCGCTTCAAGGACGGCGGGCAGGGCCTTCTCCTCGTCGAGTGCGGGAATGAGGACGGCAGTTCGGGGTAGGAGGTCACGGGGGGGAGGCTCCGAGGGCGGCCGACGGCGGGGGAATTGACGGGTGGCCCTGTCCACGGATTATCCTTCTCCCGGAGACAAATGAAATTGACCGATCGACGCATGCTCCTCCTGTTCGGCCTCCTCGAGGTCACCGCCCTCGCCGCCTTCGGGTGGCTGGACGGGATAGCACTGCCTCTGCCCCGCCTGCTGCTGCCCGGTGCCGCATTCCTCTGCTACGTGGCGGCGGCGCTCTCCACGAACCGGGGTTCTCCCCCTCCTCTCCTTCTCCTGTGGGGAATCGGCATCGTCGCCCGCCTCGCCCTGCTTCCACTCGCTCCCGAGCTCTCCGACGACATCTACCGCTACCTCTGGGACGGCCACGTCCTCCTGGAAGGCGTCAACCCCTACGCCCACCCACCCGACGGAGAGGCTCTCGCGGCGATCCGGACCGAGTGGCACGGCGAGATCAACCACCCCCACATCCCGACCATCTACCCGCCGCTGGCCCAGGTGCTGTTCGGGCTGGTGAACATCGCCGGGGGGACCATACTGGCGGCCAAGCTGGTTTGGATGTGCTTCGACCTGGGGGCCGCGTTGCTCCTCCAGGGGATCGCCGCCCGCACCGGACGGAGCCCGTCCAGGGTGCTGGTCTGGTACCTGTGGTCGCCGCTCCTGATCGTGGAGACGGCGTGGAGCGCACACTACGACGCGGTGGGGCTCTTTTTCGTGGCGTTGCTGATCCGGGTGGCTGCCGGGAGGCTGGACGGCGACCGCGCGGGGTCATCGGCGCGACCGCCTCCGGATCCGTCCCCCGCCTGCCGCTTTCTTCGAATCCGGAAGCGCCCCGCCTTCCTCGGCTCCGCCCTGGCCCTGGCCACCCTGGTCAAGTTCGCGCCCGCCGCCGCCCTGCCTCCCCTGGCGCGACGTTACGGTTTGCGCGCCGTGGTCGTCTTCGCCGCCGTGTGTGCGGTCTTCTACCTCCCCTTCGCAGGTGCCGGCGCCTCCGGGCTGACCGAAGGCCTGCGCACCTATGCGCGACACTGGTCGGCCAATATCGGGGCCTTCTCCCTGGTTCTCCACCTGGCGGCCGGAGATCCGGTTCGGGCCCGCGCGGCCGTTGCCGTACTGGTGCTGGCGGTCGCCGGGTACACGGCGTGGAGGCGGTTCTCCGTCGAGCGGGCCATGCTGTGGATCATGGGGGCCGGGCTGCTGCTGTCGCCCACGGTTCACCCCTGGTACGTGCTCTGGGTCCTCCCCATGGCCGCGCTGCGGGGCCATGCTCCCTTCCTCCTGATCGGCGGCCTCGCTTTCCTGGGGTACTGGGGACTCGCCTCGTACGAGGCCACCGGGGTCTGGCCCCAGCCCGTCTGGAACCGCGCGGCCATGTGGCTGCCGGTGTGGGGACTGCTCCTCTGGCGCCTCGTCCCGGCGGGTGCGTCCCGCTTCCGGGCCACCGGTCCCAAGAGAGAGGAACCCGGCCGCGAAGAGAGCGACGAAGGGGAGTGAGGCCCAGTAGCCCACCGACAGTGCCGCCAGACCCCCCAGAACCATGTAGGCACCCGTGCCGATCGCGAGCGCGCGACCGGGAACGGCTCCGCTCCGGGACTCATAGAGCACCCGGGGAGATGCACCGGATTTTGGTGTCCGCTCGAACGGGTCCCGGATGGCCCGGATTCCCCGGAACACCGACCGGCTGAGCAGGGCCGAGAGACCCGCACCCAGCACCAGCGCACCCGCTGCCCGCCAAATCGCCTCTTCCCAGACGCGGCCCCGTCGCCGCGCGGCAGTCAGGTAGTAGGCGATGAAGGGGCCGGCCGCGCCGGCGAACAGGGCCAGATCGAGCCACCAGAGTTCGTCCATGCCCAGCTGTCTCCTGGCAAGCGCGGCCGGGACGATGAGGAGCGCGAGGGCGAAGGTCAGGGGGTAGGCGAACTGGCCGCAGAGATGCACGACGGCCTCGAACTTGACGACGGGGCGAAGGGGGCTCCGGAGCACGCGGGGAAGCAGCTTGCGCGCGGCCTGTACGCCGCCCTGGGCCCAGCGCCGCTGCTGCACCAGGAGCGCCGCGGGTGTGCGCGGCAGCTCGGCCGGAACTCCCACCTCGTCCCGCAGCACGAAGCGCCATCCCGCCATCTGCGACCGATAGCTGATGTCGAGGTCCTCGGTCAGCGTATCGTGATGCCAGCCGCCCGCCTCCGCGAGCGCGTCCTTGCGCCACATCCCCGCAGTCCCGTTGAACTTGAAGAGCCGGCCGCCCCGGTAGCGTCCCCTCTGCTCGACCAGGAAGTGGCCGTCCAGCAGGATAGCCTGGGCGCGCGTCAGCCAGGACTCCTCCTCGTTGAGGTGATCCCAGCGGGCCTGCACCATGCCGACCCGCGGGTCGGCCATCGACGGGAGGAGGTCCTCGATGAGCCCGGGCGAGGGAACGAAGTCGGCGTCCAGTATGAGGATGTAGTCGCCGGTCGCCGCGGCGAGGCCCTCGGCGAGCGCGCCCGCCTTGTAGCCGTGGCGGTTGGTGCGGTGGTGCACGGTGATGTCGACGCCTCGCCGCCGCCACTCGCGGGCGCGCCGCCGCGCGATGGTGGTGGTGTCGTCGGTGGAATCGTCGAGGACCTGGATCTGGAGGAGGTCGCGGGGGTGCGAGAGGCGGCAGGCGGCGTCAATGAGGCGCACGACGACGTGTTTCTCGTTGTAGATGGGGAGCTGGACGGTGACGCGGGGGGAGGTGGGCGGGGTGGGGGGGTGGGCCAGCTGGCCGGGCGGCCGCCGCCGCGACAGGAGGAGCAGACTGACCCGGTGGGCTGCAAAGGGCAGCAGCAGGGCCAGGACACAGCCATAGAGAGAGACCGCGACGACACTGAGGACGTTGGTCATTCCGATCGGTTGTTGGAGGTCGGGTCGAATCCCCGGCACCGAAGCACCGGGAGCGGTGGATACTTGGGAAAGGTAGGATCTTCCCGGTGACGGCCACAGAGGCGGAAGACGGAGCCCCTCCGCGAGGTGATTCGGCGCATCCAGGCGCACCGGGCACAGAGGCCCGCGGGGTTGGCAGGGGTGGCGTTCAACGGGCACCCGGGGTCCAGGATTCTCCTCTCACCATTCCCTCCGACCATTCGTCACGGTAACGCCCACGCCGACGGTCGCCCGGCGGCATCGATCCCTGGTGGCAGGTCGACCTCGACGGACAATTCTGCTTACCCGCGTCACTGTCGTACTGTTCCGGCGGGCATCACCCCACCGCTTTCGACGATCATCTGGTGACGGACACCATGGTAATGCCGCCGTGAATAAGCGCATATGACAACAACAGCACGGCATGGGGCGCTCCGGATTCCGCAAAGGGGAGGACGGCGACGAGGGCGACCCCGGAACCGAGAACCGATCCCAAAGCGGCGGTCCCGGGTCTATCGGTGAGCACCCCCCCGCTCAGCGCCGGCCCGAGCGCTCCGGTCGCCAGGCCAGTCAATGCCCGAAGGAAGGAAAACCGTTTGCCGCCGGGAAGAATTGTCTCCTTCCCCGCAAGGACCACGCCGAGATAGTCCGTGAAGAGGGCCGCACTCGCCGTCACCAGGAACAATTGCCCCTTGGACACCTCATCGGCAGCCGCGCGCCGACCCGTCTCCCGAAATATCGGACGAGGTCCTCGGGCAAGCGGCAGCGTCGTTGTCACAGCGTCCGCGGCAACCGGCACGATCCCGGCACCGGCGGAACCGTCCGCTCGCGGCTGTGCGCGAAACGGACTCCGGTTCGCGGTCCCGATCGCCCAACTCAGGCTGTAGGGCTGGCCCGCCGCCCGACTCTGTGCACACCCCTCGCGCGGAGAGACCAGGAACGCCGCCGAGGCGATGCCGAACAGAGTGAATGCCGCTTTCCGTGAAGGTCGATTCATGACTTGCCGCCCTCGTCCAAGCCGGTTCTTTCTCCGCCGGACCGGGCACGAAACCCACGAACGTGCGCTGCCGGCCGGTGTCGCCGCGACGATGGGAGAAGTACCGTCGGTCCCGCAGAGAGTGCATTCGTTACTCGCTGCAACGTACTCGTCGAGCCGGCCCGCGGCCACCGCCCGCCTCCGAACAACGCGCCGGAGGTCGATCGGCCGGCAAGGCGCGCCTGGAACGCAGTCAGCTGCCGCCGTTGGCTACCAGCGTTATGGTGCCAGCATGCACCAGCGCGCCCAGCGAGTATGCCAGGAGAGAGGGAATACCGGATGCCTCGGCCGCGACGCCAGCGACGGTGCCAATGACTACGCCCAGGAACGATCCCGCCAAGGCGCCCATGAGATCCCGCCCGAGAAACCATGCCGCCAGCGACGGCGGCCCCAACACGATCACCCCCACGCCGGACAAAGTCAGGAGGTAGTCGGCGCCCGTCGCTCCTCCTGGACGATAGCCACCCCGCAAGCCGCCATACAAGAATAGACCCCCGCCGACGATGTCCGACATATAGGTCAAAGCCGCTGTCTTGAGGAACACCTCCGATTTCGACGCTTCGTCGGTAGCCGCGTCCTGGCCTGCTTCCCGGAGCATGGTTCGGCGCACTCCTCCGCGCGGAGGCTCGATCGCGACCCGTGCGCCCGGGGCGATGACGGAGCCGGCGGGACCGACGCGGTGGAACGGACTTCGCTGCGCCTCGGCGATGGCCGCACCGAGCGCCGCCATGGACTGTGCCCGGCCACCGGGCCGGTCCTGAGCGTGCCCGTCGCGCGAAGAGACGGCGAACGCTGCCGAAAGGGCTTGAAGCAGGGCGATGGCCGCCTTCCCCGGGACGCGAATCATGGTTTCTCCTTTTCCTCCGTCGGAATCCGGTTGGCGCCGTTCCCACACTATGGTCGACCAGGCTTCGGGGTTTCGTTTCAGTTCAGTTCAAGACGGATGTCCCGGCCGGGCCGGCCTCGGCAGGGCACTCGGGAGTCCGCGCGTCCCGGCCCCCCCGGGCACGATTCCGACGTACGCGCGCTGTCGACCGGTGTCGCCGCGACGATGGGAAAAGTACCGCCCGTCCCCGCAGAGAGTGCACTCCCCGCTCACGGTCACGGACTTGTCCCGTACGCCCGCGGCCTCTGCCCGTACCCGAATGACGCGCCGCAGATCGATGGGGCGCGGCCTGGGAGGAGGCCGCTCGCCGAGCGACCGGAACACCTCCGGGCCCACCTCGTAGCAGCCGCCGCAGATCGCCGGCCCGAGGTGGACGGCCAGCGCGGCCGGCACGCTCCCGAAGCTGCTCGCCATGGCATGGATTCCCGCCTCCAGGATCCCCTCCGCCGTCCCCCGCCACCCCGCATGAAGCAACCCGACCGCCCTCGCGCCGGGGTCGGCGATGAACACGGGAACGCAGTCGGCGACCGTTACGGTCAGCAGGAGGCCGGCGGCGGCGGTAACATGCCCGTCACCATCTCCCAAGGCGATCACGCCGCCCGGCGGTTCCGCATGCACATGGACGGTGGATCCGTGCACCTGCCGGCTGCGGACGACCGAGCGCCAGCGTCCCGGGGCGGCGCAGAGCCGCATTTGCGCGAGGCCGGGGACGCCGGGATCGGACGGGACGGAAGGAGGAGCGGACGGGCCGTCGGGGCCGTCAAGCCCGCGCCGGTGCCCGGCGGCCGAGAGCCGGGCCACCACGGGGGTGCCGACCGAACCCGGAACGCGCCGGGTGGTACCCGCACTCAGCCACGGAAAGCGGACGTCCCACCCCGGCACGGCGGTGGTTGCGATGCGCGAGCGGCTCATCGAACCCCGGAAAAAGGAAGCATGGAACGCCGCTTCGGCGGCCGGTCGGGCGCGAGAATCCCCGGAGGGCTCACCGGCACTCCGCACGGCAGGGAATCGACTCTCCTTCCGCCTGAAAAACCACTAGCTTTCTCCACATCATGAGCGGTTACTTCGACAGCCAGAATGCGCCCTACGTCCAGGCGCTCTACGAGGAGTTTACGCGGAATCCCGAGGGCGTGCATCCGGAGTGGCGCGAGTTCTTCCGCACCCGCTCCGATGCCCTTCCGGAAGCGGGCCTGTACGTTGTGGACGGGCAGCGGCCGGTGCCGGAGTCGCCGGCGAGGCCGGAGCCCGCGATTGCAGCGGCGGCGGAGCCCGTTCAGGCGCCCGTTTCCCCGGCCGCGGCGGCACCCGCCCCCACCCCCGCCCCCACCCCCGCCCAACCCCCCAAACCCGACCCCCGCCTCCTATCCCTCGTCGCCCGCGCCGCCAACCTCCTGCAGGCCTTCCGCGAGCACGGCCACCAGGCGGCGCGCATCGACCCCCTCGGGAGCACCCCACCCGGCCACCCCCAACTCGACCCCGCCTACTTCGGCACCACAATGGAGGAGCTGGAGGAGATCCCCACCTCGGTGCTCTTCCCCAAGGGCGGCGAGGTCCCCCTCGCGTCGACCCTGGACAGGCTCAAGGCCATCTACGGCGGCGACCTGGGCTACGAGTTCGAGCACCTCGAGGACCCGGTCAAGGTCGCGTGGTTGTGGGAACAGGTCGAGCGCGGCACGCACTTCGAGGGCTACTCCGACGAGGACCGCGTGCGTACGCTCGACCGGCTCACGCAGGTGGAGGGACTGGAGCAGTTCCTGCACCGAGCCTACCTGGGACAGAAGCGCTTCTCGATCGAGGGGATCGACATGCTGGTCCCAATGCTCGACGAGGCCATCGAGCTGGCCGCGGCGCAGGGCGCGACCGAGATCGTCATCGGGATGGCGCACCGCGGCCGTCTCAACGTGCTCAAGCACATCATGGGGGTGTCGTACGCGGAGATCCTCGCCGAGTTCGAGGAGGGCGCGGCGCCGGGCAGCGCGCTCTGGGTGCCCGACCCCGGCACGGGGGACGTGAAGTACCACCACGGCGCCACGGGGGACTACCCGCTCCGTTCGGGCGGCACGACCCGCGTCACGCTCGCCCCCAATCCCAGCCACCTGGAGTTCGTCAACCCGGTCATCCTGGGCATGGCGCGCACCCAGCAGTACGTGGACCGCAACGGCGGCCGCGAACGGGACCCCGCGCTGGTCGTGCCGATCCTCATTCACGGCGACGCGGCCTTCGCGGCCGAGGGCGTCGTGGCCGAGACGCTGAACCTGGCCCGCCTGCGCGGCTACGAGGTCGGGGGCACCATCCACATCATCGGCAACAACCAGGTCGGCTTCACCACCGACCCCGGCGACGGCCGCTCCACCCGCTACGCGAGCGATCTCGCCAAGGGGTACGACATCCCGGTCATCCACGCCAACGGCGACGCCCCCGAGGAATGTCTCGCCGCGGTGCGTCTGGCGATGGCCTACCGGGCGAAGTTCCACGCCGACGCGGTGATCGACCTGATGGGGTACCGGCGCCACGGCCACAACGAGGCCGACGAGCCCGAGTACACGCAGCCGGTTCTGTACGGCTGGATCAACGACCACCCGACCGTGCGGATGCAGTGGGCGGGCGAGCTCGTCGCGCGCGGGCTGATCACCGGGAAGGAGGCCCAAGAGCGCGTCGCCGCGATGGCCGACAGGCTGCGCGCGATCAAGGACGGCCGCAAGCGGAAGGAAGAGGAGTCCGCCCCGCCGTGGCAGGTCCCCAGCTACACGGCCGTGGGCCAGGAATTCGAGCGGGACACGGGGGTGCCGTTCGAGCGGCTTGAACGGATCAACCGGACGCTGCTCACCGTTCCCGGCGAGTTCAACATTCATCCCAAGCTGGTCCGCCTGCTGGAGCGGCGCGGCAGGGACTTCGGCCCCGATTTCACGGTGGCCTGGGGGCAAGCCGAGGCGCTCGGCATCGGGTCGCTGCTCGCCGACGGGGTGCCGGTCCGGCTCACCGGCCAGGACTCGCAGAGGGGCACCTTCAGCCACCGGCACCTGGTGCTGAACGACGCGAGGACCGGTGAGAAGTATTCGCCGCTCGCGGAGGTTTCGGACACGCGCTTCGAAATCTACAACTCGCCGCTGACCGAGGCGGCCACGATCGGCTTCGAGTACGGGGTGGCCGTCGCGGCCGACCGGGACCTGGTGCTCTGGGAGGCCCAGTTCGGGGACTTCGTCAACGTCGCCCAGGTGATGATCGACCAGTTCCTGTCGGCGGGATGGTCGAAGTGGGGGCAGCGGTCGCGGCTGACCCTGCTGCTGCCGCACGGATACGAGGGCCAGGGGCCGGAGCACTCCAGTGCGCGGCTGGAGCGGTTCCTGCAGCTCTGCGGCGAGGACAACATGCGCGTGGTGTATCCGACGACCCCGGCGCAGTACTTCCACCTGCTGCGTCTGCAGGCCTTCAGCGAACCGGAACGGCCGCTGATCGTCATGTCGCCCAAGAGCCTGCTGCGGCACCCGCAGGCGAAGTCCACCGTGCGGGAGCTGGCCGAGGGGAGGTTCCGCAAGGTGATCGACGACCCGGCGATCGGGGGGGGTGGGGACGCGGAACAGGTGCGACGGCTGATTCTGTGCAGCGGCAAGGTGTACTACGACCTGGCCGGTGCGGAGGAGCGGGCCGAGGCTAAGGACGTCGCGATCGGCCGGGTCGAGACGCTCTATCCGTTCCCGGCCGACGAGATCCGCGCCCTGCACGAGCGCTACCCGAATGTGGAGACGGCGATCTGGACCCAGGAGGAACCGCTGAACATGGGGGCGCTCACCTATGTTCTGCCGCGGCTCAGGGCCGTGCTTCCGCGCGAGATCCGCCTGCTGCACGTCTCGCGCCCCGAGCGGGCGAGTCCGGCCGAGGGGAACCCGCGCAATCACGCAATCGCGCAGCGCGACATCGTGGCCAGGGCGCTGGCGGCGCGTGGATGAGGGGGGAGCGGCGAGGCGGCGGTCTGGCAAGGCGGTTTGAAGGGGGACGTCGTCCGTCGGCAGGTCACTGGCCACAATGATGCTCACAGCCGCCGAGGTCGCAGCCGCGCGGGGCCGCATCGGACCTCAGGTCGTGCGCACGGGGTGCCCGGAGTCGTTCGCGCTGCGCGAGATGGCGGGTTGCGGCGTGTATCTGAAGGCGGAATTCCGGCAGAGCACGGGCTCGTTCAAGGACCGGGGGTCGCTCAACCGGCTCCTGCTTCTTGGCGAGGCCGAGCGTGAGGCCGGGGTGGTCGCGGCCAGCGCCGGCAACCATGCCCAGGCGCTGGCACGGCACGCGGCGCGACTGGGGATCCCGTGCACGATCGTGATGCCGAACAACGCCCCGCTGATCAAGGTCACGAACACGCGCGCGAGCGGGGCCCGCGTGATTCAGACCGGGGAGACGCTGTCGGACGGGATGGCCGTGGTCGACCGCCTGGTCGCCGAGGGGGGGCTGACCCAGGTGCACGCCTTCGACGACCTGGCGGTGATGGCGGGTCAGGGCACGATGGGGCTGGAGATCCTGGAGCAGGTGCCGGACGTGAGCGTGATCGTGGTGCCGATCGGCGGCGGCGGGATGATTGCGGGGGTCGCGACCGCGGTGAAGGCGGAGAAACCCGCCGTGCGGATCATCGGCGTCGAGGCCGAGGCCTCACCCGGGGCGGTCAGGTCGCTGGAGGCGGGCGCGCCGGCGCACGTTGAGATGTCGGACACGCTGGCCGACGGGATCGCGGTGAAGCGGATCGGCGACCTGACCTGGCCGCACATCGAGGCGCTCGCCGACGACGTGGTGCTGGTGAGCGAAGAGGAGATCATCCGCGCGATCTTCTTCCTCCTGGAGCGCGAGAAGCTGGTGGTGGAGGGGGCGGGGGCGGTGGGTGTGGCCGCGCTGATGGAGGGGAAGATCGGGGTGGGGGCGGGCGACACCGTGGTGTGCATCCTGTCGGGCGGCAACATCGACATGAACATGGTGTCCCGCATCATCGACCGGGGGCTGTGGGCGGACGGCCGCCTGGCCAGCCTGTCGGTGGTGGTGCGCGACCGTCCCGGCTACCTGAACGAAGTCACCGGGGTGGTGGCCATCGCGGGCGCGAACGTGCTGCACATCGAGCATACCCGCGCGTTCGGGGACATCGCGGTGGGCAAGGTCGCGATCGAGATGAAGATCGAGACCCGGGGGAGGGAGCATGTGGCGGGGATCGTGGCGCAGCTGAGGGAGTTGGGACACCGGGTGGAGGAGGAAGGGTAGGGGGGGCGGACTTGCGCCCCGTTGCAACCGGGCCTCCGACCTCCGGGGCTCTGGTCTATCCCGACTCCGAATCCGGGGCGGATACCGTCGTCCTGCAGGTCCAGAAGATGATCGGGATGCCCCAGCACCGGGTGGTCTCGCGGTGGTCTTCGGCCTCGTCGTAGTCCCTTGGGTAGCGCGTGACGTCATAGGTCAGGATGGCCGGATACCTGGCACCCCTGAACAGACCCAGACACAACGCCACAACCGTCACCGTTAGCGCCACCAGCAACTTCTCCTTCTTCGTCCATTCGCGCTTCTTCATGGTCGTCTCCGTTCGGGCGGGGGCGTCGGGGGACGGCGCCGGGCGGTTGCGCGAACCCGGCCGGTCCCGCAGCAAGGTTACCGGTGGCGCAGAAATACGTCAACGGGACTGGCCGTTCACTTCTCCTCCGGCAGGCCCCGGCTGACCGTCACCACCTCACCCGGCCCCGCTACCGGCGTCGTATCGAAGTCGCCGAGCAGCCTCCGAATCCGCCCTGTCGCCCGATCCGTCACCATCCGGTAGGGACCGCCGGCCTCCGGCAGTGACGGCACGGCGTCCAGAACGATCGCGGGGTCGAGCGTGACCTCGCCCGGGCCGGTGCTCCCCCAAAGAACCAGCGACGGGCGCCTGTCCGCGGCCGATAGGCGTTTTCGCACCAGAGGAACAGCATGCGGACTGTTGCGCGCTGTTGCCGGAGTTCCCAACTGATCATGCTTCGCTCCTCTCCAGTTGGACCAAAGCGTGCATGCCACGCCCGCCCGAGCTATCCTCTACCCATGGCTTCCGCCGACAGGCAGACCGGTTACGAGACCGGCCGAGACAATGTGCGGTTCCTGGGCCTCGAGGTCCATGGGCCGGTCTTCTTTGTCTCCAGCCTCACCATCATCGCGTTCGTCGTCGGCATACTGGTGTTCCGCGATGCCGCCGGCGGCGTCTTCGACTCGCTGTACGCCTGGCTCGTCTCGACGTTCGACTGGGTGTTCATGGGCACGGTCAACGTCTTCCTCCTGTTCTGCCTCCTGCTCCTGGTGACGCCCGTTGGCCATGTACGTCTCGGGGGCCCGGATGCCACACCGGACTACTCCATCTGGTCGTGGTTCGCGATGCTCTTCGCGGCCGGAATCGGCATCGGTCTCATGTTCTTCGGGGTGGCGGAACCGGTCCAGCACTTTCTCAGTCCACCGCTCGGCGTCGACCCCGCCGACACCACCGCCGCTCGCAACGTGGCCATGGCAGCGACGATCTTCCACTGGGGCATACAGCCGTGGGCGCTCTACGCCGTCGTCGCGCTCGCGCTGGCCTTCTCCGCCTACAATCTCCGGTTGCCGCTGACGATACGCGCGGCGTTCCAACCTCTGCTGGGCGATGCCGTGTGGGGCCGGTTCGGCCACTGCATCGACATCATGGCCGTCTTCGCCACGCTCTTCGGGCTGGCGACCTCGCTCGGCCTGGGCTCCGAACAGCTGGCCGCCGGCCTGGCTCTTCTGTTCGGTGTGCCCGACACCGGCGCGACCAGGGTACTGGTGATCGTCGCGGTCACATCCGTCGCCACGCTGTCGGTCGTGGCCGGAATGGACCGGGGGATCAAGCGGTTGAGCCAGGCAAACCTGGTTCTGGCGCTGCTGTTGCTCGCATTCGTGCTCGCGGCGGGGCCGACCCTCGGCGTGTTCTCCGGGTTCGTCGCCAGCATCGGCCACTATCTCGCCGAGATCGGCCCGCTCAGCAACTGGGTCGGGCGTGACGACCTCAACTTCATGCACGGCTGGACCACCTTCTACTGGGCGTGGTGGCTGGCGTGGGCACCTTTCGTCGGCCTCTTCATCGCGCGGGTCTCGCGGGGCCGCACGGTTCGCCAGCTCGTCGGCTGCATGCTGGTCGTCCCGGTGCTCCTCTCCGCGCTCTGGTTCAACGCGTTCGGCGCAACCGCGCTGTCGATGCACATCGACGGAGGCGAAACCGCGGTGGTCGAGGCGGTCGGGGACGGACGGCTCGAACTGGCCCTCTTCGGGCTGCTCGACGCGCTCCCGCTCGGGGAGGTCACCCCGGGGATCGCGATCGTGCTGGTGGCCGTCTTCTTCATCACCTCCTCCGATTCCGGCTCGCTGGTGATCGACACGATCACCGCCGGCGGCCGGATCGACACGCCGGTCGGGCTGCGCGTCTTCTGGTGCACCTTCGAAGGGATCGTCGCCATCACGCTCCTGGTGAGCGGCGGACTGGTGGCGCTCCAGACAGCCGCGCTGATTACGGGCTTCCCGTTCGCCCTCCTGTTGCTGGTGATGTGCTTGAGTGTGTGGAAGGGGCTGCGGGGGGCGGTGGGGAGGGGGGAGCGAAGGAAGGGCCGGGGGGTTTGCGGACGTGGTGGTCGGGATTGATGACGTGCCGCGGCCGAAACCGGCGATTGGGGCGCGTTCGGGAAGACTGAGGGCATATCGACCGCTGGGGTGGCCTCAAAGGGCGGTGACGTAGAAGGAAGAGCGATGGGAGGAGGGGATGTAAAGTCGAGATTCCATTGTGTAAAGTCGGATTGACATATTGCGCGGTCGGGGCGGCAGGCACGCTGGCAGCGGCGGCACCTGCCTCCCCCGGGCGCCCCGAGAGCGACGTGAACCCCCGGTCGCCCGCTGTGATGCACTGCGCAGGAGGTCGCGGGACGGGTTGTCGAGGTACTTGTCGAGGTCGAACCCCGCGTCCGCTTCGACCGCCTCACGCCGAGAGAACAGGACTACCCGAAAGCGATGGCCGAACTTGCGTGGTCCTCACGCTGGATGGGGGATTTCAGGATCTATCGGCGGGGTGGGCGGGACCCGGTGCCGGTTCGGATGCCGTGGGGTTGAGGGAGGGAGTTTCCCGAGGCTTCGACCTTGACACGATTTCCGTGTTTCACGAAAATCGTGTCAATATCGCGTCATGAGAAGGGACCACGGCACCATGAAGAACATCACCATCACCTTGCCGGAGGATCTCGCCAGGTGGCTGCGGGTCAGGGCCGCCCAAGACGATCGCAGCGTCTCCAGGTGGATCCGCAAACTCCTGGAACGGAAACGGCACCGCGAGGACGACTACGAGATCGCCATGAAACGGTACCTGGCCAGAGAGGCTCACGAGATCGAGTGGCCCGGCGGGTGCCGGCCATCCCGGGAAGAACTGCATGACCGCTCTCGTCTTCGTTGACACGAACATCTTCGTCTACCGTCACGACCGTAGCGATCCGGCGAAACAGGCTCGTGCCGAGGAGTGGATCGCTCACCTTGCGCGCTCCCGCACCGGACGCCTGAGCTTCCAGGTCCTGCAGGAACTCTACGTGACCCTGACCGGCAAGGCGAGGATCGGTTTCGATCCGGCGGAAGCCCGTGAAATCGTGCGGGAGCTGGCCGTGTGGCAACCCGTGGCGATCGACCTCCGGATCCTGGAACGGGCCTGGCACATCCAGGACGGCCATTCGGTGTCGTGGTGGGACGCCGTCATCGTCGCCGCGGCCCAATCGCTGGGCTGCTCTCTCCTGTTGACCGAAGATCTGCAGCACGGACATGCGTTCGGGGAGGTTCGGGCCGTCGACCCGTTCCGATCGATGGGGCGGGCGCCCGGGGAGGTTGTTTTCGCTGGTTGGGAGTGAAGGGTTTGCGGTCGGATTGACATCTCCTGGTCGCAATTGGAGAAGCCGCGAGGGCCGCGGAGTGAGCCTGCTGCGCGGCGCAACCCCGATGTTGTGAGGGAGGCCCTCGAATTGTCCAATCAGCAGCGGATGCTGGCGGTGCCGCTGAGGGAGATCCGGAGGCGATAGAGAAGTGGAAGTCCACCCCGCCGTCGCGACTGCCAGTGCCGTCCTCTTCGACTTCGACTTCACCCTGGCGGATTCTTCCGAAGGCGTCGTCGTCTGCATGAACGACGCGCTGGGCCGCCTGGGACTCCCTCCAGCCCCCGCGGACGCCATCCGCAGGACCATCGGGCTCGATCTCCCCACGGCGCTCGGCATTCTGGCGGGTGCGGAGTGGAGGTCCCGGGAGGACGAGTTCTTCGGGCACTTCGTCAGGAAGGCGGACGAGGTGATGGTCGACAGCACCGCCTTCCTGCCGGGCGCGGCGCGGGTGCTCCGGGCGCTTCACGGTGGCGGCCACCGGGTCGGGGTGGTGACCACCAAGTACCGGCATCGTGTCGAGGATGTGCTCGCGAGGGACGGGCTGCGGGGGGTGGTCGATGTGGTTGTCGGTGTCGACGATGTGCCGCGGCCGAAGCCGGCGCCGGATGGGTTGCTGCGGGCGGCGGAGTTGTTGGGGATTCCGGTGGGCGACTGTGTGTTCGTGGGCGATTCGGAGGTGGACGCGATGGCGGCGCGGGGGGCGGGGATGGGGTTTGTGGCGGTCCTGTCGGGGACGACTGGGAGGGACGTGTTCGCGAGGTATCCGGTGAGGGCGGTGCTGGGTGGGGTGGGGGAGGTGGTGGGCGGGGGGATTGATCGCGGGTCGTAGTGCCGGTACGTACATGATTCCGGATTACCCGGGACCGTACGGTCGTTCCCAGACCGCGTGCCTACTGGTACCGTAGGTTCACCTCGATGACTTCGGTTCTCCAACCCGGTCCGCGGGATTCGGGGGTTGGCCCCCACGACGTCGCAGCAGGCGCAGGCCCTCCTCGATGTCGGCCCGTTCGGCCCGCTCGGCGAAGAAGTCGGCGGTGCGCATCGCCGAGAGCTTTTCCGCGACGGCGGTCGTGACGAACTGGTTGATGCTGGTGCCGTCCCGGCGGCTGGCCTCCCTGACGGCCTGCTTGAGGGAGGACGGCAGGCGCAGCGGGTAGGTGGTGATCTGCTTTCTCTTCTCCGTCATCTGGATATCCTCTTCAGGGCGTGTGGGGGTGAGATGTGAGATCGTATGAGATGTGTCCAGAAGGTCGGCGGCCGCCAAGGAATCAGTTCCCATCGGACCATTCGGACGCCCGGCGCCCACCGCGATTGTTCCCTGCACGACTCCCGAAGGGCGGGTCACCGGCTCCCGGAACCGTCTGGCCTACCTGGCCCGAACGCGCGGAAGCCACCGGCAGTACCGGCATCCGGAAAGGCGGGGAGCCGTGACGCTCGCGGGCCGGATGAGCAGAGACTTGGCCCCCGGAACCTGGAAGAGTATTCTCAGACAGGCGGGACTCAAGACGGAAGACACTCCATGAAATACGCGATCGTGTTCGAGCGGACTCCGAGCGGCTATTCGGCCTACGTCCCGGACCTGCCGGGGTGCGTCGCCGCGGCCGGTTCGTATGAGACAGTGGAGAAGCTGATCCATGAGGCCGTCGTCTTCCACCTGGAGGCCCTCAGAGGGGACGGCGTTCCGATTCCCGAACCGAGCACGTCTGTCGGATCGGTGGAGGTTTCGGGTCCGGGGTAGGGCCGCCCGCGAAGGCGGCATGGCGGAATCACTGATCGACTCCGCTGGAATCAGCAGGGTCGGCGCAGCGCGGCGTCCCAAAGGGGGTCGAGTTGGACGACGAGCGTGACCGACCGTGCCCTTGGCTGGCTTGGCTACAGCAACGCAAGGGCTTAAGGGGCTGTCACTTGGGGAGTTTGCCAAGTTGGGCGGAGAATCCTTCTGATCCCCGCCAACCGTTGACGCAATGGTCTGACTGTTCCATTGTGAGCGTACATTCAAGACAAGATCCCTGCGCCGCGTCCATGATCCAAGCGGGCCTTGGCCCCACGTGGCGACGCTCGCCCACCAAGGCTGGCAGCTCGGGCGCGCCTCCGTAAGAGCAATGCTTGCGGGAACCAAGCAGTCGGTCGTCGCCCAGGACATCGCTCCGAAAATCCGGCAGAAGGGGGTCGACATGCGAATCGGTCTCGATATCGCTTCGCTGGCTCTCAAGAGGCTGGTGTCGACGATCGTCCTGGTAGCGGGAGACTCTGACTTCGTTCCCGCGATGAAGCTCGCCAGGCGAGAGGGCCTGCGAGTACTGCTTGATCCGCTCGGAAGCTCCCACGTCCGGCCCGAACTCAAGGTCCACGCGGATTTCGTTATCTGACGGCAGCTCAGGGGGTCGTTCGCACGGTGTCGGACGACCTGCACGGCCGGGTGACCGAGGAGGACGGGTGAAGGATGGAGGGGATGTAAAGTCGAGAGGGAGCCTCGACCTCGACTTGGGACCGGTCACAGTCCTGATCGGCGAGAACAACAGCGGGAAGACCTCTGTGCTCGATGCCCTCAAGCTCTGCCTTCGCGACCTGAGCCCCGGCGCCGTATCGTCTTTAGCGCGAGTACGACCGGAGTTCCACGGATTTCAGCCACCATTGGTCGTTTCTCGACTTGGAGGGAGACCCGCTGAGCCGTGTCGGCTCCCATGCGCTCTGAGGGCATCTACCGGAAACACATGCCGTCCCGCAACTTGAGGAAGATGACCAAAGCACCGGGTGACGCCGGGTACCGGCTGGAATACGCGAAGCAGCTTCCCAGCCGGGCCAAGACGAGAGCCGCCACCGAGGTCGCTCTGGAAATGGAGGCTCGTGGCCAGCCTGGCGTAACCCCCGAGTCCGCTCGGCCCTCAAGAAGGTCGTGTCGCTCGCGAGGGGTGGCTGGCTGTGATCACGCTTGCAGACCTCAACGCGAACCAGAAGCGGGCCGTGGACTGGAACAAGGGCCCGCTCCTCGTGCTCGCGGGCCCCGGTTTCCGGCAAGACGGTGGTCCTCACCCTGCGGGTCGTCCGGCTGCTGGAAGAGAACGAGGACGCCTCGGCCCTAGCGTTGACGTTCACGAACAAGGCCGCCGCCGAGATGCGGGACCGGGTGGACCGGCGCCTGGGGAAACACACCGACCGGGCCCGGCTGTGCACCTTTCACGCGCTCGCTATCGACGTTCTTGGCCAGCACGGCAGCCACCTGGGAATCCGGCCGGATTTTCAGCCGATGGCGCAGGACGAAGACCGGGTCGCCATCCTGGAAGAGGTCATCACCGACCTGCCGGACGGGGACGCGGGACTGCCACCGGACCGCGCCAACCTGCTGCACCTGATCGACCGGCTCTTCTCGGAATCGTACGGGGGGGATGGCCCGTCCTCGTCGCTGACCACCACTCCACCGTGGTTGCCACCCCTCTTCCGCCGCTACTGCGACGCGCTGGTCGCCGCCAACCGGCTCGACTTCGGTAGCCTGCTCCACTTCGCGAACGCGGCTGGTCACGTCGCGGAAGACCGTTTCCGTGTGCGCGAGGCAGTGGTCCCGTACGCGGAAACCGTTCGGCAGGCGGTGGTTGGCAACCAAGCCGAGGAAGCGCAGTACGTGGGACGCGACATTCGCGATCGCGGCCTGACACCTGCCGACTGCGCTGTGCTCGGGCGTACCAACCGATTGGTCCGACTGGCCGCCGATGTGCTCCAGCTCGCGGGTCATGCGGCATTCGTGCCCCAAGGAAAGGGTGAATTCGACTCCCCCGTGCCCGGTGTTCTGGTGGAGGCGCTGAGGCTGGCCAATTCCCGGCATGACCGGGTCGTGCTGCGAAGAATGTGCCGACAGTGGGAACGCCTTAGGAGCGTGGCGATTGAACCGCATGCGGTTGGGGCCGCGGCCGCTCTGGCCGGTGGCGATTTCCTGCGGGCGTGGGCCGACGCGGGGCCCGGAGAGGGCCGGACGGCGCTGCAGCAAATCCGGACCGGACTCGTGGACGGACTGGCGTTTCCCGGGATCGTGGATTCGTTCCTGGACGACGGGTGGCGGTCGTGGGGCGATGGCGGCGCCGACGAATCGAGCGAAGAGGAGGTCGAGACCTGGAGGATCCTGCACCGGACATCGTTGGCGAACATGGTCGTGGGGTGACCCTGAACACCTATCTGCAGCGCCTGGATCTCTCGTCCAGGACGCCGCCCCCGGCGCCCGAACGCGGTCCCGTGCATCACGGTGCACCGCTCGAAGGGACTACAGTTCAATTTCATTCAAGCATGTCTACCCCGCACACTCAAACAGATTTGCATCTTCCTGTGTTCTTTGAGCTTACGGGATTTGGTGGCCCGATTCCCTCCGAATGACTCCCTCCGATTGGGATCTCAGGTGCGAGCCCTCGGATGGCTCTCCAGAGCCTTCCTAAGCTGTCCAGCGTCGGCCTGCTGATAGCAGCGAAGCACCGTCTGCGGGCTCTTCCATCCGCCAAGCTCACAGAGCACCTTGAGCGGCAGATCCATCAGGTCCGTGGCGAACTTCCGTCTGAGCGAGTGCCAGCCCCGGCCCGGCTTCGGCTCCGGTCCCGCGAGGGTCTGCGCCTTCTTCCACCACAGAAAGGCGGAAACGCGGTTCGTATACTTCGCGGCATCCCTCGACGAGGGGAGCACCGGGCCGTTACCCGTCCCTCGGCTCATCCTCCGCGCGTCCTCCAAGGCGGCGAGCGCCTCGGCCGTCAAGGGCGTGGTGTGTTCGTACCCGGTCTTCTCGTGCTCCGCACGCCATCGGATAGTCTTGCCGTCGAAGTCGATGTCAGACCACTTCAGCTTGCGTATGGCCCCGATCCGGTGACCGGTCTCGTGCGCGAGCACGAAGGCGACATGGAACCGCCATCCCACCTGCCGCGCGACCCCGAGCAGCGCACGGTACTCGTCTTCGGTGAGAACGACCCGATTGGGGTTCTTCTCCCTGGGCTTCCTGAGTCCCTTCAGCGGGTTGGAGTCGAGGAGGAGATTCCCTTCCTCGTCCCGGGACCTCGCGGCCCAGTTGAGGACCGTCATCAGGAACGTCAGGTCCCATGCGATGGTCCGGTTGCCGACGGGCTGGCCCGAGCGTCCGGCCCTGCCCGCGCGACGCGCCCCAATGAACCGGTCCCAATCGCGCTGCGAAAGTGTTGCGGGCCTCCGGTCCCTGCCGAAGAAGTCGAGGAACATCGCGGCCGCGACCCTGTCGCGCCGCCGGGTCCTCTCGCCCTTCGTGGGCGTCACCTCCTCACCGTACATTTCAAAAAGCGTTCCCAGCGTGAGCGGCTCGGTCTCGGCTTCGGCCTTGCCTTTGGGCTCAAGGGCCGCGAAGCCCGCAGCGGCCTCGTCGGCCTGCCGCTTCGCGCGTGCCCAATCGCGGTGCTTCAGGGACCGGCTCAGCCTGCGCCCGTTCTCCCGCCACTCGATCTGAAGCAGGCCGGTTTTCGGATCCGGGAAGACCCGGACCCGGTTCCGGCCCCATTCTCCGGCGCTGTACCTGCGCCGGCCTCGTTTCGTGCGTGCCATCATTCGATTCCTCCCATGATGGACTGCACGATCCGCCTGCCCGAAAGCTCGCGGGGCAGCGGCTTGTCCGCCAGTCGCGCGACCGGCTCGTGCCTCATCGGGCAGGTCCGTCGCGCGCTTCATATCCGTCCCTTCTCGCGGAGCCGCCAGTAGCCCGTCTCCCTCGGCAGGTAGTGGGGCTTCAGGTAGACGCGGCGGGCCGGAAGCGATTTCACGCCGTCGTAGGGCAGGCAGATCGCCTGGTAGTTGGCCAAGAACGAAAACTCGCGCGGCGTGAACACCGGCTCGCGGGACTTCTGGAACGACTTGCTCGCGCCGATGGTGCCCCGTCCGCCCCCAGCACGTCCCGAGAGGAGCGAGAACTCGGGCCTGCCCGTCGTCTCGGTGAACGTGTACGAGGCCCGCGTTTTCGTGACGCTGCCGCACATCTCCGACGCGATCCGGGCCGACGCCTCGTCGGACAGGGAGAGGAATATCCGGGTGCGGAGCGTCTGGACGAGCGTGCGCCACGCCTCGCCCGAAGGGAGCACGGAACGGAGCGAGGAGAGCGACTGCGTGGCGACGATCGGGATGCAGCGGCACTGCCGAGTCAGCGCGAACGCCTTCTCGTCGCCCGACGGGTCGTCCTGTCCGACGGTCGCAAACGCCTGGTACTCATCGCAGATGAACACGGCGGGCCGCATGTAGTGGCCGGGTCGCCGCGCGGCCTCGGCCAGCCGCCTGAGCAGCGCCTGCATCCAGGCATTCTTGAGCAGCACGCCGATGGCGCGGGCCAGCGCCGGGTTCGCCCCGGCGGGCATGTTCAGGGCGAGGACCTTGCCTTCGTCGATCAGCTGCGCGAGCGGCGGCAGCCTCCGGCGCAAGCCCGGCACGGGATGGTTGTTGCTGGCGGTATCGTGGTTCTCGGCGGGCGTGGACTCGGTGGGTGGCGGCGGGCAGAACACGCCAGCGACCTCCGGCTGGTCGAAGAGCGACAGAAACACGCTGATGCCCTCGACGATCGAGGTGCGGAGCTTGGCGTCCAGCGCCATCCAGTCATGGGAGTACCATCGCTCGATGGCCTCGACCTGTTCGGCGACCTCCCGGCCCGCGCCTCCGCCCGTGGCTTCGGTCTCGAAGGCGACGCCGAGTTCGCCGAGCCGGGATTCCAGCGCCGGGTCGAGACGGCACCCCACGTTGCCGGTGCCGGGGACGCGCTCCCATGCCCAGTCCTCCAGCGCCTGCGGGTGGGCGATCATGTCCTCGTGGGAGATGACGGCGCGGAGCGGACGGAGCCGGTCCGCGAGCTCCCGCGCCTCGGCGATCCTCCGCCCAAGGAGGTCCGCGTCCACGGTGCAGCGGTAGATGTCCCGGAGCGTGACCCAACCGCCCGGCAGGATCCGGTGGACCTCGATGATCCACCGCACGAGATTCGTGTACGCCTGCTGCAGAACGGCTCGCCTATTGTGCCGTATAACTCATTGTTTATCAATGAGTTACGAATACTGCGAAGCGCCTGAACCTACCATTCCTTCCGCCGATATGGAGCGGATTCTACTGGCTCTCGCTGGCCTTAGACGGACGCCGGGCCGGTCACGCCGAGGCGAGCGTCTTATCGAGCGGATCGTGCGGAGGCGTCTCGCAAAGGCGATCCCGGTACGTGGTTTCACGGTCTGCGAGGACAAGGCCTATCGGCGGTCGAATCGTTCCGCTCATCGAAGCTGGAGAGCGCGAGCGTCGCCGAGATCAGCACGGGAGCCGAATGTGCGGCCGAGGACCGCACGGCTCAGCAGGTTCGAGACATGAAGCGATTGGGCTCCGAGGCACCTTTTCGGCTACGCCTCGGAGTCCGCTCTGCTTCAGCCACCGCCGACTCCGTCACTACCGGCCACATGGTGGCGCCAAACGTTGCTACTCCGCTGAGACCCAGTCAAGGAGCTTCTGGCCGACTGGGAAGTGTGCGATGACCGCCCCTTCTGCGCGGCGACAATCAAGATGAGAGCGTTGCGACAATCAAGGTGAGAATAAGAGGCCGCGACGCTTCGAGTGTGGAGATGATGAGGGGTTTGGGGGGCTGGGGCAAGGGAGGGGGGGGTGGTGGTGGGGTGGTGGGGACGTGGGGAGGGGTGCGCTGCGGGGGGTTGGTGGGTGGCTCGGCCGACGCTCCGGCGCGGGGAGCGTAGCGAGCCGGGCCGGAGCGTCGGCTGGCCTTCTTCCGAGGGGTAACGGTAGGCCGAGTGCGTCAAAGCGCCCTCGACGGGCGCATTTCCCGCCCCCTGTTCGCCCCGATGCTCCGGATTCGGGCCGTCCGGCCCCGGGATTCGGGTTGTCAGAGGCTCCGAGGGGTTCGTCGGTGACCCTTCCGGCGGCTCCACGGGCCTCTCAGGGCCATCTCTGCCGCCTCTTCGGTCCCGTTCGGGGGAGGGACCCGCGTTGTGGAGCGCTTCAGCCCGCCTCCGCCGGGTCCGGGCCTTCAGCGGCCGGCTCCTTCGCAAGAGCCGCCTGGGCCGCGTAGGCGGCGCGCTTGCGGTAGCTCTCGGCGTTGACTTCGAAGATGTGGGAGCGGTGGACGAGGCGGTCGACTGCGGCCAGCGTCATGGCGTCACTGCCGAAAATCCTGCCCCAGGTGCTGAAGGGCTCGTTGGCGATCACCAGAACCGACCGGTTCTCGTAGCGGGCCCCGATCAGCTCGAAGAGCACGCTGGTCTCCGCCTGCTCGTGCGTGACGTAGGAGAAGTCGTCGAGGATCAGGAGGTGATACTTGTAGAGCTTGCGGATGGCCGCTTCGAGGGCGAGGTCCCGGCGGGCGGTCTGAAGCCTCTGGACCAGGTTCGTAGTGCGCTGGTAGAGGACCCGGAACCCGTTCTCGACGAGCTTCAGCCCGAGACCCGCCGCCAAGTGACTTTTTCCCGTGCCGGGCGGTCCGAAAAACAACACGTTGGCGCCCTCCGCGAGCCAGGTGTCACCGGTCGCCAGCACGCCGACGCGTGCCTTCGAGACCGCCGGGACGAGGGTGAAGTCGAAGTTGTCGAGCGTCTTGCCGGGCGGCAGCTTCGCCTCGGCCCGGTGCCGCTCGAAGCGCCGCCGCTCGCGGTCGGTGACCTCGTGGCTGCACAGCGTGGCGAGCAGGCGCGCCGAGGGCCAGCCCTCCCGGTCGGCGCGCTCGGTGAAGCTGCGCCACTGTGCCCGCATGGTCGGCAGGCGCAGCTGCTTGAGCAGCAGGTCCATCTCGGGGGGATCAACGATGAAGGGGGCGTTCATGCGAGTCCTCCGGGGGGCGAAGCCGGCGAGGCGTGGGCGTCCGGTGCGAGGCCGTCGTAGACCGACATCGGCGGCAGGGGCGTGTCAACGTCCGGCACGGGGTCCGGCTTTGGCAAGAAGCGCTCGCGCAGCGCGGCGGGATCGGGCAGTTGTCCCGCGTCGAGCAGTGCGTCCAGTTCGGCCGCCAGCCCGGCCTCGCAGCAGTGGTCGTGGGCCAGGCCCAGCAGATCCACCATCCGGTGGCAGGCCTCGCGGCCGTCCAGGTCTTCGACCAGTGCCTCGAAGGCGCGCCGGTAGGCGTCGCGGGGGAACAGGCCATCGCGCCAGATCCAGTTCAGGAGCGCCATCGGCTTGCGGCGCAACGACGGCAGCACGTGGCGGAAGTCGACGACCCGCCCGCGCCGCCCTCCCGGGCCCGCGTGGCCCCGCGGCAGCGTCATGAGTTCGTCGGTGCCCGCGAACAGCACCAGGCGGTCGTCGTAGAGCCGCACCCGCAGCCGGTGTCCCACCAGCCGCGAAGGCACCGTGTAGAACACCCGGCGCAGCG
Source organism: Longimicrobiales bacterium (assembly GCA_965204275.1). Lineage (GTDB taxonomy): Bacteria > Gemmatimonadota > Gemmatimonadetes > Longimicrobiales > Gaopeijiaceae > Bin94. The sequence continues at coordinate 1,387,293 of CBDBEC010000001.1, read as the reverse complement.
AGAATCCGCCCGTCCTCGTCACCCGCACCAGCGTCTCCTCGAAGCCGTCGCTGCGCCGCTTCGGCAGCGACTGGAGCACCTGCCGCTCCGCGTCGATCCGCTCCCGGTTGCGGGCGTTGCGCCGGCTCACCACCGTCGCCAGGAATGCCCGGTAGTCCTCGATCGTCTCGAAGTCCCGCGAACCTCTCAACAGCAGCGCGTCCCCGAGCGCCCGCTTCAGGTGCCCGTGCGGCCCCTCGACCGACCCGTTCTCGTGCGCCAGGCCCCGGTTGTTGCGGCTCGCCTCCATCCCGTAGTCCGCCATCAGCATCTCATAGCGCCGCGTCACGTCGTCGCGCACGTCGAACTTCAGGTTCCGGAACGCCGCCGACAGGCTGTCCGTCCGATGCTCCCTCGGACATCCGCCCAGCGCCCAGAGCGCATCCTGCAGCCCCTCGGCAAGTGCCACGAAGCTCTCCCCGCCCAACACCACCGCGGCGTGGCAGAAGCCCGAGTACTCGAGCCGGAAGTGATACAGCTTGTGCGCCAACGGCTTCCCGGCAACCGTCACGCCCAGGCCCGTCGCGTCCGTGAAGTCCGACAGGCCGCGGCGTCCCGGCTTGTGCTTCTGCAGGAAGATGATCTCCTGGTCCGGCCCATGCTTCGCCTTCCACGCCCGCACCCGCCGCTCGAGCGTGCGGCGAACCCCCGCATGCAACTCCGGGTGCCGCCGCATCATCTCCTCGTACAGCGCCACCGCCCGCAGCCCGGGGTTGGCCCGCAGCAGCGGCACGATCTCCTCCTCGAAGATCCCCGCCAGCGGATCCGGCCTCCTGCGTCCCCTCCGCTTCCGCTTCTGCGACGGCGGCCGCGGATCAGACTCGATCCGGTACCCCGTCGACGTGCTGAATCCCGCCTTCGCCGAAGCCAGCGCCGGGCGGTCCTCCTTCCGGTACGTCATGTAGAGCTCCATCTGGTGGTCCGTGATGTGTCGGCCCGGCACCTGGCATCTCTCCGCTCTCGGGAAAAACACCAAATCTCGGGCAGCTCGCGACCACCCCCCGCTCTCTCATCCTGATTGTCGCTGGCTTCTCATCCTGATTGTCGCGCTACAGCCCCTTCGCAGTTCAGGACCTGAACGGCTGACCGCTCCACGTTGAGCGCTGTGCTCTGCGTATGGTTTGCGAGCAGGTCCCTGACGGCCTGGACATCCTTCGCTTCGATCGAGCCGCGGAGCCGGTCCATGTCAACAATGTCGAACCTTCTTCCACCGGGACCGCCCCGGTAGCACGCGGGTCCGTGCATCGTATCGCAGGTGCCCGCGAAGCACGGTTGGCTCAGATGGCGCCCACCATTCCGAGTGTAGTTGGGGGTACTCAGAATTCCAGGCTTCGTGATATCCATCCTCGCAGGTGTTGTCGGTGCAGAAGAGGCAGGGTGCACCGACCATTGACATGGCCACCGCCTCGGCGGCCCCGTTGCTGGGCGCCTGCAGGGCCACCGCGATCCCTGCGAGCACGCCCAATAGGATTGAGAGCTTCTTCATGCTACCTCCCTTGCTGGAGAGTGGGTTTCCACACGTCGTATGCGACGGTGGTAAGAATCGTGTCCACGGGAGACACGAGAATCTTGGATGGAGGGCGGTACCTGAGCGTCTCACTGAACCGCCGACGTGCGAGCACACGCCCCGAGCCGGGGTCCACGACTTCGATCACCCAGTCGAAAAGCCCGTTGTATTCCTGCAGGTCGAAAGGACGTTCCTCGTTGGCGCGGGGTGGAGGTTCCCAGTCGACATCCGCATCGCGGACGATGGTCCAGACGAGCCCATCCTCATCTTCCCACAGCCCCACGACTAGCGAAGGTGGGCGCACCGTCTCATCGGTGTACGGTTCGATAGACTCACTGAACCAGTCGGACCGAATCCGGGTCGACTGTAGCAGTTCTCCAGCAGACGGATCCCAGCGCTCGAGGAGATATCTGGCGGGAGCCATCGCCCAGACCGTGCCGTCCTTACGTAGCGCGACCTTTCGGGTCAGGATGTGATTCAAATCCGGGCGATACTGCGGTTCGTCGGTGCCGAAGGATCGAACCACCCGACCCTCCCGATCGACCACATGCATGGGGTAGCCTATCGTCTCACTTTTCCTGATCTGCTGGCCCACGAGGAAGGATCCATCGGGCATCACAAGATCCGGAAGAACAAGAGGCATTGGAAGTGTCCCGGCCAGCGTGCGGTCAGGACCGAACATCGTGATCCGTCCCTGTCCCAAATCTGGAGCGAACAACGTATCGCCCGGTCCTGGGATGAGAGTGCGCAATCGTTGGAACTCCCCCGGCCCCTCGCCCGATCGCCCGATCACCCTGGCGAGGCGACCATCTGGACCGAACTCCGCGATCCTTGTCCCATCGAGGCTTGCAGACACAAACGTCTCTGCTTCGGTCTCCTGCAGCCAAGCTAGGGGTGTCGGTAGAATACCGGGGTCACCCGCGTCGGTGATGCGTGTGATGCGTTCCAGTTCGATACGGCAGTCGCTCGAAGGGCATGGGCCGGAAGCTTCGGTCGGGGGCCCCTCCGCACCGCATCCCGCAGCAACCACACAAAGAAGAACGATCCGAAGAGGCCAGCGTCGTGGCCCCCTTGAAATCATCCCAGCGAGTGCTGGCTCCATCGCTGCCTCCAATCTCATGTCACGTCATCCGGCTTATTCGTGAACCTCCGGGTTGAGCGTAAACTGGGGGCTTGAAGCACTCGCGCAACCTGTACCGCAGGCGCGAGAGCAATTCGGGGTGGTACTGGGGGCGGAACAGCGGCGTTTCGGGTCTGGAAAAAGGGCTCCTCGCCGTTCCGAATGGGTGTGGGTTGGTGGGCTGCCAGCGTTGCTGACGTGCCGCCGAAGCTTGTGGTGACCATCGACGCACTCCATGCACAACACCGTTGACGGCGCCACGGCTGCGGGTACTGCCGCTTGGCGGGGAGGAGGGGGTGGAAGGTGCGGACGGGCTTTCGGCACGGCTCCGGTGTCGGAAGATTGGCCGAGGAGGACCGGGGCGACTGCTCCGGATCCCTGCGGAGCCTCGCCGTCCGATCCCCGGTTCTGCGGGCAGCCGACCGAGGGGGGCGGGCGGGAGAGAATCGCTATGGAGCGGACGAAACTGTTCGAGCAGGCGCTGGGGCTCGAGCATCCCTGGTACGTGGAGAAGGCCGAGTTCGACCCGAAGACGAGGAAGCTCGATCTGCACCTGAACTTCGAGGCTGGAGGGGTGTTCGAGTGCGGTGGCTGCGGTGACGGGGGCTGCAAGGCGTACGACACGGCCTGGAAGCGGTGGCGGCACCTGAACTTCTTCCAGCACGAGGCCTTCCTGCACGCGCCGGCGCCGCGGGTGAAGTGTCCTTCGTGCGGGATCCGACGCGCTCGGGTGCCGTGGGCTCGTCCGAGGAGCGGGTTCACCCTGCTCTTCGAGGCGCTCGTGGTGACGATGGCGGCGCAGATGCCGGTGCGGGCGGTGGGACGCATCGTCGGGGAGCACGACACCCGGCTCTGGCGGATCGTCAAGCACCATGTGGACGAAGCGAGGGTGGCGGCGGATCATGGCGGCGTGAAGGCGGTCGGAGTGGACGAGAAGGCATGCCGCCGGGGCCACAGCTGCGTCACCTTCTTCGCGGACCTGGACAAGCGGAGGCTGCTGTACGCGACCCCGGGGCGGAAATCGGGGGTGCTGGGGGAGTTCCGGGCGGACCTCGAAGCCCACGGGGGAAGCGGAGACGGAGTCCGGGAGCTGTGCATGGACATGTCGGCGGCCTACATGAAGGGAGCGCGGGAGTCGTTCCCGGCCGCCGAGATCACGTTCGACCGCTTCCATGTGGTGAAGCTGCTGAACGAAGCGGTCGAGAAGGTGCGTCGCACCGAGCAGAAGGGACGCCCCGAACTGAAGCGGAGCCGGTGGCTGTGGCTGTGGAATCCGGAGCGCCTGAGCCCGGACCAGCGCGAACATCTGGACGAACTCCTCGATTGCGCAGGTCGCCCTCGACACGGCGGAGGCCTACCGTCTCAAGCTCGCCTTCCAGGAGTTCCGGACCCTGCCCCCCGACCTGGCCGCGCTTCACCTCGAACTGTGGTGCCTGCACGCCGAAGAGAGCGGGCTCGGGCCGATGGTCAAGGTTGCCCGGACCATCCGCAAGCACTCGGCCGGGATCCTCAGGTGGCTCCACTCCCGGATCAGCAACGGCATGCTCGAAGCCATGAACTCCCTGGTCCAGGCGGCCAAGGTGCGCGCCCGCGGATACCGCACCATCGAGAACTTCATCACCATGGCCTACCTGGTGTGCGGCAAACTGACCTTCAACCTGCCCACTTGACACAGCGAGGAGGCCCCGTATCTCGTTACGGCGGACTTACGTCCAGAACGATCACCGAGACTTTCCGCTGAGCCTCGGACGTCAATTGTCGAGCCAAGCGATCCTGTAGCTCGTCTGGTGTTCGCGGTGGTGTCCCCGTCGGGGTTGGGCGTTTCGCGTGTTCCGAGCCGTGCCAGAACACGACGTAGATGCCGTAGCCGTCCGATCTCGAGTCGCGTGTATAGAGGCGGATCAGCTGAGCGGTGACACCGGTCCACAAGTCGCGGCTCGAACTCTTTTTTGTCTCGACGGGGACAGCGAATTCGTCGAAGGAAACCTGCAAGTCGGAGCGCGTGTCCCCCGCATACCTTACTTCTGACTCCACTCGCACCCGTTCTGGGAGTTGCGGCCGACTCCTGCAGGGCCAGTCCAGCATGAAGCTGCACGGGGACCTTGGCGTGACCCAGAAGACGGCGTGGCATCTGGCACACCGGATTCGAGAGACGTGGACGGAGCACCAGCTTGCCACGTTCTCAGGTCCGGTAGAGGTGGACGAAGCCTACATGGGCGGCAAGGAGCGAAACAAGCACGCGAAGGACAAGCTGGATATCGGTGGGGGCACTGGCGGGAAGACTCCCGTACTCGGGGCAAAGGACCGGGAGACCAATCAGACTTCGGCGCGGGTGATCGCCAACCCAGACGCTCCGGCACTTCGGAAGTTCGTGGCCGAGAACGCTGAGACGGGCGCGACGGTCTACACGGATGGCGCTTCGGCCTACCGGGGAATGGACGGATACGACCATGACTTCGTGAAGCACTCCGTAGGGGAGTTCGTGAAGGGAATGGTCCACACGAACGGCGTAGAGAGCTTCTGGTCCATGCTGAAGCGGGGCCATACGGGCGTCTACCACAAGATGTCTCCCAAGCACCCTTCAGCGGTACGTCAACGAGTTCGCCGGACGACATAACATCCGGGATCGGGATACGATTGACCAGATGGTGGCTATTGCGCGGGGACTGGAGGCCAAGCGGCTCCGGTACTCGGACCTGATCGCGGAGACCGAGATATCGGCTAAAGCGGAGTGATCGCGCAAGGGGGCGGGAAGATGCCCGCCCCCTTGCGCAAAATGGCAAAATGTATTGTACTTAACCGAGATTCGAGGAAACGAACTTGATTGATGTGAAGTGAAAGGACAGGTCTTTGGACAATCAGAAGGCGAAGGAAGATGTAAAACGCTCCCGTGGGCGTCCGGTAGAGCGGACTATGCCCGAACCGATACCGGATACGCCGGAGAATATTGCGCGGGCATTGCTGGCTAGTCCTCCTAAGAAGGACGAGGAATGGGAGTATATGAAGCGACTCAAAGGAGAGTGACGCAATGAGAGGGTTTGTGGTGAAATGGAGTGCGGCAGTTTTGAACCTGTTGGCACTTACGGGAGATGACGACACGCCGTTGGAGAAGCGAAAAAGCGCGAACATTCCAGACCAAGAAGATACGGCACAGCCGGAGACAGGAAGCGTATCGCGGAGGTGCTACTCCTGTGGAATTGGAAGTTCATGGCCTAATATGGAAGGTCCAGATGTTGCCTTGAGCCCTCATGAGAACAATCGCTGGTATTGTCATCAGTGTGGTCCACAACAAGACCAATTGCCATTACATCAGATTGGCATCGCCAACTGGCCAATGTGGCTAAGGGCCAAAATGGCGTTTCCTTCCCAGAGGGTAATAGATTGGATACGACGCAGACGGCGCGTTGACAATATTGGCAAACCGGGATTCAACATTGATCTGCCAGCCTACGAGTGTCGATTTTGCGGGGGCTGGCACAAAGCTCTACCAGATGATCGCCCACCATGTTTGCAAACCCACGACAATAGGGAGTGAGTCTCTTCTTGGACCACGGTTACTTTGGCATGTAATCCCCTTTCTGGTTGTGGGCTTCCGGGTGCGTGGCTGCGGTGGGATCCTTGGTTCCCTTGGGGGCGAGTGGATAGTGTCAGCGGCGGCAGATGGTCGCCGGGGAGAGGCTGACGGGCGCCCCGAGCGCGTGGAAGCTCGCGGGGAAGGGCTCGGACAGCTATGCCCGCCTGTTGGCATTCGCGGCCCAGGCTCTCGAAGGCGACGTGCCGGCGTGTATCCCGTGTTGCGTGCGCGCAAGACGACGAATGACATGACACGGGCGCAGAAGTACTTCATGGCCATGCTCCGGGGAGAACGCGGACATCGAGGGCTGGACCGTCACCGACGACGGTCTCCGAACCGCAAGCGGGGTGCTGCCCGATCTTGTCCGTTGCCGGAGCGAGTCTTCGTCGGGCTGCCCGCGATCTCCTATCGGTTTGCGGCGCGAAACGACCCGTCGGCAAGCCCGTGCCAGGTCGCCAGCGAACCCGCGCCTCCTCTCTCCTGGACCCCGAAAGGGTTGCTAAACTACTGTCCAGGGAAATCGGGGGCACTATACACCGAAAGACATGGCGGTCTAACCACGGATCCTCACACTCGCAAGGATCATCTACGCAGACGGAGCCGCTCGCCATCGGATACGCTCACGGTCGGCCCCTCACTCTCGAGGATCTCGCTCACTGCCGTCCGGTTTGTAAGCCCTTGTTCAGCCAATTGACAACGGTGTCCTGCCAGTCCATCGTGCGTTCGCCAGTGAAGGTGGATAGCCAGCCAACCACCTCCTTGCCAGCGGGGGTCAGATGGATATCGTAGCCTACTATTCGGCCGGAACGGAACCGAGCGTCGACCTTGGCAATTCTCAAATGATCCTCATTCTTAGACATCTTTCGCTCCTCTCAGGAAATCGGAAGCCCCGGGGTCTGGTTTGGGCCTGAAAGCTCGCTCGGAGCGCCGAAGTGGTCAACCCCGGATTGAACCGTCTTGATTGAACCGTCGGCTGGATTGAACCGTCGGCAACTTGGAGATCGGCCCCGGGTTCGGTCAACCAGGATCGTCAGCCATCCCCTCCGCAGTCACAATTGTCCACTGGTCATCGAACGGATGGCGTAATGCCGAAGGGCGGCCACGATTGAAACCGGGCCCGCCCTGATCACGGCGATCGTGCCCCACCACCCGGCACCAAACCCTACTTGTTGAAGCGAGGGGCACGGCTAGCTGAGGTAAGCCCGAGGAGAGCGACCCGCCAGGACCCCGATACGGAAAGGAAGAGCACGTCTCGGTGAGCAACCTCCGAATCAACCTCGACGACCTGCTCCACGCCCGCACGGTCGAGTCCGAACGCATCGAGTTCAAGGCGACGTGGGACCCGAGGGTCACGGGCTATCAGGTGCTCAAGACGATTTGCGCGTTCGCGAACGACCTGAGGCGTCACGGCAGCGGATACGTCGTCCTGGGCGTCGCGGAGAAGGACGGCCGCGCCGAGTTGCCGCCGAAGGGACTCACTCCCGAGCAGATGGACGAAGCCGATCAATGGATCACGGGAAAGTGCCGTACGATCGAGCCGCGCTACGTCTCCCACATCTCCCGGGAAGAGAAGGACGGCAGGAGGATTCTGGTTGTCTGGGTGCCCGCCAGCGAGACCCCGCCGCACCGGGCTCCCGACGGCGAACGGGGGCCCAGGAAGTACTGGGTTCGGGTGGACGACAGGACGGTGGACGCCGACGCCGCCGGTCTTCTGACGCAGCTGCGCGAACAGTCCGCCGTCGTACTCTGGGATTCCCGGACGGCCACGGACGCCGCGGTAGACGACATCAGCGAGACGAAGGTCCGGGAACATCTGCGGGATTGCGGAAGTGCGCTGTCGGACGAGTCCGACGCGCGACACATCTACAGGAAGATCCCGCGACCCGTCGCGCTGGTTTCCGGGCGCTGCGATCGAGACGAGCATCCTGCAGTCCGGCGCGGCCGGAGACACATTTCGTGACAAGACGTTCAAGGGCGGCGTCGCGGAGCAGGTTAGAGCTTGTCTGGACTATCTGCGCCGCGAGGTGATCGGGTCGAGGATCGACAAGGTGCCCGATTAGGTGAGTGCTCTGAATCGCCCCAGTTATCCGGAGGATGCACTTCGTGAAGTTCTGGTGAACGCCGTGTTCCATCGCGGTTATGGTGACGACGCACCGCACACGACCCTGGTTCGCGTCATGTCCGACCGCATCGACATCCGAAGCACTCCGGGTCCCGTCCCCGGAATCGGCCTCGACCAGCTCCAGCGTGGAGCCACACCTCGGCTCGTACCTCCCCGCAACCCGCGGATCGGTGAGTTGTTCAAGGAGATCCGGACTGGCCGAGAAGCGTCTGACTGGCCTGGGCAAGGTCTATCAGGCTATGGAACGCAACGGTTCGCCGCCGCCACGGTTCGATTTTGACGAGCAGCGCACATTCTTCCAGGCGACCCTGTTCGCCCACCCGTGGCAGAGCGCCGAGTCAGCCATCCGCAAGGCCGGTGAGATACGTGCCGTGGGACGGCCGGACGAGGCGCGGGATGCACTTGAGTCCGCATGGCGCGGACATCCCACGTCGCGCGTTCTCGCGGAGGAACTGATCCGCGAGCTGGTGGCCGGAGGCGACCTGGACCGCGCGGCGCCGATGATCGAGACCGCACTTTCCATGGACCCCGAGTCACGGCGCCCCGAAGTCATCGTCCCCTGGCTGGAGGCCCTGGTTGCGGACGCCCAGGGTGATCGCGTGCGGCGTTTCCTGGTCCGAGCGGCGCCGAGGCTGTCCCCGCACGAGGCGATCGGGGCGGCGATCGTGGCCAGGAGGCTTCGGGAGTCCGAAATGGCGGCGAGACTGTTCGATGTCGCGGGTTCCGCGATTCTGCAAGATCCCAGGGCGCTGCTGGAATGCGCCCAGAACAAGCTGTGGCAGGCCGGACAGGCCCACCGCGAAGGCGCTACCGACCGGAACCGGGCGCTACTGGGCGATGCACGTATTCTCCTGGAACCCCTTCTGCGCATGGACGCCCCGAGCCGCAGACACGCATGGGCCTGGAGGGAGCTGGCGAAAGTCCGGCGCTGGCTGGGCGAGCCAACTTCGGCGGTGGACGAGGCGTATGCCAACGCAACTGAACTGGCCCCGGACGAGACGAGGTTCCTTAGGGAGTGGGGGCGATTCAACAAACGAGGCTCGCTGGCTTTGCTGGAGTGGCAAGGCCGGCAACTGGCCGAACTGCAAGTCCCCGAACACCTCTATGGGCGCGGAGTCCTCGGCGAAGCCGAATTCGCGAAGCAGAGCGCCACGCTGGACGCCTTGCGGCGATCCGCCGAGCTCAAGCATGCCCTTTCGGTAGCGATTGACAAACGCGATCCACATGTCCGGCACCTGATGGAGGATCTGGACGCAGCAAGAACGCGAATGGAGGGTCCCGGGGGCGAACGGGTCGACGAAGGCTTGGAAGTGGCCAGGGAACTCACTCAGGCATTCCCGGCGGGCGCAGGGCGGCAAACGGTGGCATCCGGTGACTCGGCGTCTGTCGGCAAGGTCCCCGCCGTCGCACGGACGCTGGCGGACCTGAATACTCAGTATCTGGCCTGGCTCCGCCCCACGCTCTGAGTGCCGCACGGACCGATTCCGGGCAGCCCGCCGAGCACACCAGGTGCTCCCGGATGAGCGCGACCTCATGCGGATCCACGGAGTCCGCCACGACCAGTCCTACAAGCTCCCGTTCTCCCTGCCGCTGGCAGTCGAGCACATGATTCGCGGGTTCGTCGACGACCGCCTCGCCGACGCCCTGCGGCGATCCGCCGACGAGCTTAACGCGGGTGCCTGCCGGGCAAGTCGCCGCCGTGGCGCGGACGCTGGCGGACCTGAACACACGATATCTCGCCTGGCTCCGCGCCCATGCCCGTGCCTCGCCACTCGCCCCCCCCTTGACCCCATGATCCATCCAACTAGACTATAAACTGGTCTATTCATTCCTCCAGCGAGCGACCCACAATGCGCGAAATCGGTGCTTTCGAAGCCAAGACCCACCTCTCCAGGCTGCTGGACCAGGTCGCGGCGGGAGAAACCGTACTCATCACCAAGCGCGGCCGCCCGACCGCATTGCTCGTCCCGGCGGACTGGCCCGACCGAACGGCGGCGGCACAAGCCGCGAAGAGCCTGCGCGCGTTGCGAACCCGGATCCGAGGGGCCACTGTTTCCGAGATCCTGTCGATGCGCGACGAAGGCAGACGGTGACCGCACCCGTCCTCGATTGCTCGGCCGCGGCCGCGTGGGTACTCGCCGACGACCATTCCGGTCGCGCCGATGCCGCCCTGGACGCGGTCGTCGCCCACGGTGCGGTCGCGCCCGCCTTGCTGTGGTTCGAAATCCGCAACGTGCTGCTCAGGGCGGAGCGTCTCGGCCGAATCGAACCGGGGGATACCGAACTGGCGCTCTCGCTGTTCCAGAATCTGCGTCTCCGGCTGGATCATGCGCCACGCGGAGAAGAGGTGATGCGCCTTGCCCGGACCTACGGCCTGACCGCCTACGACGCGGGCTACCTGGAACTCGCACTGCGCGACCGACGTCCCCTCGCGACCCTGGACCGCAAGCTTGCCCGCTCCGCCGAGGCCGCGGGAGTCGAGACGATCGGACCCGAGAGAGTCAAACGGCGCTCGACCGCCCCCTCCCCCCCACCCCCATGACCAACCACCTCCCCGACGACCTCATCCCCGGCGGCTCTTCCCCCGCCTTCACCCAGGACACCCTACCAGACGCCCTCCAGGCGGAACACACCCTGGCACCCGGCCACTGGGCCGTCCTGAACGTGCTCGAGGGCGGCGTCCGTTTCGTGAACCTCGAGACCGGCGAAGAACGGTCGATGACCGCCCCGGCCCAGGTCACCATCCACCCCGGCCTGCCTCACAAGGTTGCCGTCGAGGGCCCGCTCCGCTGCAGGATCGACTTCTTCCGGGAACCGCCCGCCGATAGCGCAGACAACGAGGACTCGACCATCGGCGACATCATCGATTCGGCCGCAGGAATCGGGAAACGCGGGGTGCGCACGGTCCAGGCCGGGGCGGGTGCGGTAGCCAAGGCCGCCGGGAGAATCCCACACGTCGTTCGCAAGGTTGCGGGCAAGGACGAGGGCGGAACGGAGGCACCCCCGCAGGAGGTCATCGTCGAAGGGCTCCCGGATGACCTCATGAAGTGCTACCTGAGCGTCCTGGTCTGGCTCGTCCACACCGACGACAAGCAGATCGACGAAAGGGAGCTGTGCGAGATTCAGCTGCTGATGACGCAGCGCCAGTGCAATGCCGATGTGCGCAAGACCGTTCGTGGGGACCTCGAGAACCCGCACCGCGTGGACGCCCGAAAACGGATCGATCACCTGCTGAGACACGGCCCCGAGGCAGGGACCGACACGCAAGTGGCCCTGAAGTGCGCACTCATGAGCGACGCCATCCGCGTAGTTCGCGCCACCTCCGACGGCCCCGCGTGCGAACAGCCCGGAATCGGCCGGCTGGCCGAAATGCTCGAGCTGGATGACAAGAAGGTCCGGTTCCTCGAAGACGCTTGCGCGCAGGACGAGAAGATCCTGGGCGGCAAATTGTCGGACGCAAAGATCACGAACGCAGCGAAGGAAATGGCAGCACGGGCAGGAGCCGTCGGCGTACCGCTCGGCGCCATCTACGTGTGCGGCAGCGTGACCGGTCTCGGCGCCGCCGGCATGACTTCGGGACTCGCGGCCCTTGGACTGGGTGGCGTGCTCGGTCTGTCGGCCATGGTCGGTGGCATCGGCGTGGTCGTCATCGCCGGCGGAATCGCGTACAAGGGAGTGCGATGGGTTCTGGGTGGATCCCAGCGGAACCGGGCGTCTCTGCGGGAGATGATGCTGCAGGAGGTCCTGCGCATCCACCAGGGAGCGATCATCAACCTCGGTGAGGACATGTCGCACTTGGCAGACGCATCGCGACTCTGTCCCTGGAGACGGACAGGAATCGCGACGCCATCGACGAGCTGTCCCGCGAGGTGATGCTGCTGTCCCAGTCGGCGGGTGCACTCACCCAGCTGGGCGAGCGAGCGAACCGCGTCGAGCGCGATCTGCACGGAGCGGCGAGTCAAGCGACTCCATGAACGAAGACGCGCGGATCCAGGCTGAGCGAGCGGTTCTCGTTCATCGCTTCCAGCTGGATGCCCTGCATCGTGCCCTGCAATCGCTGGAAGGCCACCTCACCACCCTGGAATCGGAGTCCGCCCGGCAGCGCGACCAACTGTCACGTCTGGCCCGGACGATCGCGGATCTCCGCAACCAGGCCGGCCTGCCGCACCCCGCCGACAAGGCGCCGCAGCGTCACCGCCCTTCCCCTCCCGGGACAATGGCCGCACCCCGACCATCGGCCGATCTGCCCGCCATCCCCCCACCGCCAGATCCGGGCGAGAACTGGGAAGAGTACACGCGCAACGTGGACAGATTCATCGACGCCCACGGGATCGGCGAGACCCCTGATCCGCTCGCGCAAGTTCTTCCCCCGGACCGCGCGGCCAGGATCCGGGACCAATTCGCCGCCGACTTCGGCCCCGCCCCGTGGGACCGCTGGGACTATGGCGTCGTCGCGCTGGCGGTGAACCGTCGGCGCCCTCACCGACTACCTGCTCGTCGCCACACCCGGCGGGAAGTTCCAGGGAGAGACCCAGCGAGCCAGCCCGCTGACGGCATGGACGAAGGAACAGTCGAAGAAGCTGGCCCCGATGAGGAGCGCCGACGACATCGAGCGCAACGCGTTCCAACAATGGATCGCCGAACTGACCACCGCCGCCGAAAAGTGGGCCAAGGTCCCCTACGATGTGGTCAGCCCGAAGCTCGGACTCACGCCGAACGTGCACCGCCTACCCTCCCTCGGCCACAATCCCCTCCTCGGACTCGTGTTAGGTGTGGGCGACATCCTCTCCGGAACCTGCACGTTCTGGGCGCATACCACGGAGTGCGAGCCTGCGCGGCCAACCCCGAGCCCGCCGAACCCGGCCTCCCGGATAAGCTGAAGCGGGAACAGATGCTGGTTCTCACCCACGGACTCCTGGCATCCGCCAACGTCCTGAAGACTGCGCTCTACGGCTGGAACCCGATGGCGATCAACCTCGCCCGGTTCCAGACTCTGACGAAGCGGATGCTGTCGCTGGTGAAGCTGGCCGCGGAGCGGGATCGAATAGTTCAGCAAGCGCTGGACGACGGGTGGGAGGCTTTGCTCGACAACTCCGCACTGACGCCGCAACGTTCGTAGTGCGCATCCCTCCACAATGTCGCATCGACCTACCACGCCACGACCGCTACCGGGCCGCGCCGCCGGGAGCTGCCTCCGGGGGGACGGCTGCCGCCAACGCGTCCGGCGTCGTCAGTGAAGTGGGGAAGCGATATCCCGGAGCCGAGCACGTCAGGCTGCGGGAGGCGTTTCGCGAACGGGTCCTGGGCGCCGCGGCTTCGTGGGGGATCGGGAACGAAACGCTGGAACGGGTGGACTCACTCAAGGAGGCGGAAATGGTCATGCAGGGGTCGAGGAACTGAAGGAGCGGGCGCTCCACGAAGGGCTGGCACGGGGCCGCGCCGAAGTGCGTGCGACACTCGTCTGCCGCCTGGCAAGGCTCAAGTTCGGCGTCGAGACGGAACAGCGGTCGTCAAAGTTGCTGGAGGGGATCACCGACCCTGAGCGGATTGCCCGCATCGGGGACCGGATCATCGAATGCGAGACGGGTGCGGAGTTGCTGTCTCGCGCTCGCAATGACTGATGACCTCAGCTGCCCGAATTCCAGCCCGCCCGCGGGCGGTCTCATGCGATGGGGGTTGCGCAGTCGTACGCGCCAGTCATGTCAACCGCGATTCACATCTTGTAAACCGGAGTTGACACCCCACCCCCCCACCACATCGCCCCCACCGTCCCCGCACCGAACACCGCAAAGGCCCCGATCAGCGAGTACATCGTCCCGTCGAAGCTCTGTCCCACCATCGCGCCGAGCGGCACCCCGAGGAAGGTGGTCAACGAGGCGACCACCGCCGCGCCCACCCCCGCGATATGCCCGAGCGGCCTCATCGCGAGCGCATTCAGATTCCCGAAGAGGAGTCCCACGCAGAAGAAGGCGAGAAGCAGGTACGCCATCAGGAGCCAGAACGGAGGAAGTCCCGCGAAGGCGAAGGCCAGCGCCCCCGCGACGACCGACACGAGCGTGAGCGACGTGGCCGCCGCCCGTGCCAGCCGCCGCATCCCGTGCTTCATCACCAGTCGCCCGTTCAGGAGCGAGGCGCACCCGAAGGACAGGGCAAGGACGGCGAACCAGAGCGGAAAGAGCGCGCCGGTCTGGTAGGCGTCCTGGAAGATCTGCCGGGACGAGCTCAGGTACGCCAGGAACGGCGCGAACACGCATGTGGTCGCGAGGGTGTAGCCCAGCGCGGCCCGCGTCCTCAGAACCTCCAGCACCGCCCCGCCGATGATCCCCGGCGAGAACGGCCGGCGGCGGGCGGCGGGCAGGGTCTCGGGCTGCCGCGCCCCGAACCAGGTCAACGCCACAATGGCGACGGCGAGGATGGTGGCGAAGATGGCGCGCCAGCCTCCGACCCACAGGATCGCCTGCCCGAGCGCCGGTGCGACGATCGGCACGAGGATGAAGACGGACATCGCGAACGACATCAGCCGCGCCATGCGGCGCCCCTCGTACTGGTCGCGCACCATCGCGATCGTCACGATGCGCGGCGCCGCGACCCCGATCCCCTGCACGACCCGGCCCGCGATCATCACCCCGAAGGTGGGCGCGAGGATGCTCACCAGGCACCCCGCCATGAAGACGACGAGGCCGGCGAGGATGGCGCGCCTGCGTCCGATGCGGTCCGAGAGCGGCCCGAAGAGGATCTGGCCGATGCCGATCCCCAGGAACACGGCCGTGATGACGAACTGGGCGTCATTGGGCCGTGCCGCCCCGAGGTCGTGTCCGATCTCCTGCAGCGCGGGCAACATCGCGTCGATCGAGAGCGCGACGAGGGACATCAAGAGGGCGATGAGAGCCACGAATTCGCCGCCGCGAAGCGCGGGCCCGGCGCCGGTCCGGCTCATGCCGCCACCCTGGTCGCCATCGCGGCCAGGCCCTCCCCGGAGTCCGGTGCCGCACCCACCATGCGTGGCCTCGAACCGGGGTCAAGACGACCCCGCGATTCGGGAGCGTTGCTCACTCACTCCCCCCAATCCGCCCCCCCACCCATTCCACCATCTCACCCGGCACGCCCGCCGCGCGAGCCTGCTCCCGCCACCCCCCCACCGCCGCCTCGACCGCGCCCACGATCTCGCGCCCGCCCCGCGGCACATCGAAGATCTCCCCCACCTCCAGCAGGTCACCCCGCGTGATCCCGCGAAACTTCCCCCGCACCGACATCTGGTGCTGCCGCGTCCACCCATCGCTCTCGGCATACGTCACATCGTAGGCCGGCGCCAGACGCCAGCGCCCCGCCGCATTCATGAGAAACCCGAAGTTCTTGACGTGGTCGTCGAAGTTGACCGTGGCCACGCTGAAGACCATGCGCCGAAAGGCCTCGTTGACCGCGCGCTGGCCGAGCCCGATGGCGCGGATGGTGTCGAAGTACGCCTCGTAGCTGAACACGAACTGGTCGTTGAAGTCGATGTGCTGGAGCCCTCCCAGGCTGTGGAAGTGCAGTCTGCGGAAGGTCCCCGTGGCGTCGTCCGGCACCCGGTCGAAGCGCCGGATCATGAAGTGCGCGAACTCCCCGTCGCGGAACAGATGCGTCTCGGGCATCTCGATCCCGGCCTCCCTCGCCATGCGCGAATACGCGTGCTCGATCCGCCCCCACGGCCCCGGCCTCCGCGTGCCGCGCGCCCCCTGCCCCGCCGCATCCGCCGTCACGCCGTCGAACTTGATCAGCCACGGCTCCTCTCCCGGCTCGGGCGGCGCGAAGCCCGATCTCACCCGGTTGCTCGCCCGGTCCCACAGAATCAGCGCCTTGGGGCGCGCGCCCCCCGCGCTGCCGCCGACCTGCATGATCTCCGGCACCGCGACCGACACGTCCCCCTCGATCACCCGCCGGGCCTGGTCAACCAGCTCCCTCACTTCGAGTGCCTCCCCGGTTCCGGGCCCCGGGTCCAGGGGAGGGTGGAATTCGAGGGCGCCCATGCAGCGGTCGCCGACGTACAGGAGCCGCAGCAGGGGCGACAGCGCGTCGTCCGGCCGCCCCCGCTCCTCGAAATAGCGCCGAATGACCGCGTTGCCGAACTGGTCCGGCAGGGCGTCGGCGAAGACTCCGGGCAAGCCGAGAAACGCGGGCTTCCGGCCAAGTTCCGGGAAGGAGACCGGCCCACGTCGCGCGACGGGGAGATGGATCGGCGAGATCTCCAGCCCCGAGGCCCTGAACCGCCGCTCGTACTCGAAGGTGATCCGCCCGCCGGGCCCCTCCCGCAGCATTCCGGCCTCGCGCCCCCACATCCGCACCCGGACCCTCAGGTCACCATTCACGTTCCCCCCTCGACGCGCGCCGCCTCACCTTCCCCCGCAGCCGCTCGACATCGTAGGGCGACACCTCCGGCACCGGGACCAGCGCCTCGAGCGCCTGCAGACGGCCCAGCGCCCGCATCACCCGCACCAGGTTCTCCGTCCCGGTGTTCCGCCCCGCCTCGAGGCGGTCGATGGTGCGCGGGCTGACCCCCGCATCGGCCGCGAGATCCCTTACCCGCCGGTTCTGCTGAAGACGCAGAGCCTTCAACCGCGCGCCCACTTCGCGCAGTACCTCCGGCGTCCGGCTGGTCGCGACGATCGCTCGCATGGGTCCGGTCACCTCCTTCCTGTACAGAAGATAGCCGGTGGCGCCGACGTCCAGCTAGATGGTCGTATCAGGCGTGTAATGGCCAATACTGCACGATATACGCCGTATATGCCGTGTTATTGGTCCCTTCTCCAGGTGTTCCGCAGCCAGCCGCATCATGTCCCGCCAGCCGGCCCAAGGGGGAATGGCTCCTCCTCTCCCTCGCCCTCCTCCAGTATCTCCTCAATCTCCTTCAGCACCTGCCGCGCATCCTCCCCCCCACCCTCCGCCGCCCTGCGCAACCACCTCATTCCCTCTTCCCTGTCCTCCTCCACCCCCCTCCCGAAGAGGCACATCACGCCGAGCGCCACCTGCGACGCGGTGAACTCCTGTTCGGCCGCCATCCTGTACCACTTTGCGGCTTCCGCGTAGTCCTCCTCCACCCCCCGCCCCGTCTCGTAGCAAAGCCCCAGATTGTTCTGCGCCTCCCCATCCCCCTGCCCGGCGGCCATCCGGAACCACTTCACCGCCTCGGCGAGATCCTCCTCCGGGACCTCGCCGGCCATCCAGCGATCCACGTAGCTCGTACCAAGCTCGTTCTGCGCACCTGGCAGTCCTCCTTCCGCGGCTTCCCGGAGCAGTGCCCCGGCCTTCTCCTCGTTGCGCGGCAAGCCCGCCAGTCCTTCCTCGTATAGCCGGCTCAGCGCGTGTGCGGCGGGCAGGAACCCGTCTTCGGCGGCCTGCGCGAGCCACTCCTCGCCCCTGGCGCCGTCCTCTTCAACCCCGATGCCCAGGATGTGCCGGCAGCCCAGGTCGAACCGAGCCGGCGCGAATCCTTCCTCCGCGGCCCTGCGCAACCACCTCATCGCGTCCGGATCGTCTTCCAGTCCGGGCACCCCACCCGCAACCAGGACTCCGAGGTTGTATGCGGCAAAGCCGGACCCCCCCTCCAGCGCGGCCCGGTACCAGCGGACGGCCTTGGCGAAGTCCTGCTCGACTCCCCGCCCCTCGGCGTACGCGACTCCCAGGTTGTTCCGGGCTTCGGCATCGCCCTGCCCGGCCGCCGCGCGAAGCCACCGGAAGGCCTCGGCGTCGTCCTGAGGCACGCCCATACCCTCGCTGTACGCGCGCGAGACGAGGAACTGTGCATCCGCGTCGCCGCGCCACGCCGCCTGGAGCGCCGACTGCAAGGTAGCGTGGAGGTCTTCCGGGTCGATGTCGTCGGCGTTGCCGCCCTCGAGGCGCAGAACGGCAAGCGCGTGCCGTGCGGGTTCGTATCCGGCAGCGGCGGCGATCTCCAGCCACCGCTCGGCCTGAGGGTCGTCGTCCACTTCCGCCCAGAAGTCCGCGTACATCATGCCCAGCGCCGAAGCGGCATCGTCATTGCCCGCCTCCGCTGCCGCCCGGAACCATTTCCGGGCCTCCACCATGTCCTGTTCCACCCCGTCGCCCTCGAGGTACATCACACCCAGGTTGTACCGGGATTCCGCGTCCCCCTGTTTCGCAGCCGCCCGGAACCAGCCCGCCGCCTCCTGGAAGTCCGGCTCCGTTCCGTCACCTTCGCGGTAGCATTCGGCCAGCAGCAACTGAGCGTCCAAATGGCCCTGCTCCGCCGCGGCGCGAAACCACCTCACCGCCTCGGCCGCGTCGTGCTTCAGTGCGCCTTCGCCGATGAAGTACATCTCGCCGAGCCGAAACTGCGCGTCAGCGATCCCCTTCCTGGCCAGAAAGAGAGTTCGTGCATCGGGCTGGGCCTTGCGGGGGCGCTTGCCTCCCCGGCGCCCGCCTGCCCGGCGCTTGTCACGCTTTCCGGGGCGTTTTCTTTTGCGGGCCATGACAAATGTAGTCCGGACCGGTGTTCCTCTGCGCGAAGACTGTCGCCATGATCCCGCACGCACCTACCCGAACGCCCCGGACGGCGCGCGGGTCAGGCCTGGCCGGATCCACCCCCCACCACTCCGTACCGCCTGAGCGTCGCCTCCATCGTCGGCCGCCCCAGGCGCAGCCGGCTGTCATCCAGCAAGTACGAGAACACGTATCCGGTCCCGAGCATCATGATCCCGATCAGGAAGCAGTACATCACGGCCCGGTCGGGATACGTGTCCTTCAGGTACCCCACGTACATCGGCCCGACGATCCCCGCCGCCGACCACGCCGTCAGCACGGTTCCGTAGATCTTCGACATGTTCTTCGACCCGAACACGTCGATGATGAACGACGGCATCGTCGCGAACCCGCCCCCGAAACAGAGCAGCACGTAACAGACCAGCGCCGAGAAGATCCAGGGGTTGGTCTCGGTCATGAGGACGCCGAAGACCACCATCTGGCTCGCCAGCAGGATGCGGAACACACTCACCCTGCCCAGGCGGTCCGAGAGCAGCCCCCAGAAGAGCCGCCCCACCCCGTTGCACAGCGAACTCACCGCGATGAGCGTGGCCCCGTACTCGGCGAGCTTGGCCGGGTCGACCGTCGGGTCCGCGAGTCCCCACACCTCCTGCAGGAGCTCGGACTGGAAGCTGATCACCGATATCCCGGCGGCGATGTTGGCGAAGAACACCGTCCACATGATCCCGAATTGCGTGGTGCGCAGGTACGGCCCGGCGCGCTCCCGCTTCGGGCGCCGGGCCGACCTTGCGCTTCGCGGTGCACCGGCCGTCAGGGGCTGCGGCGGGTCGCTCAGCACCAGGCTGCTTGGAATGAGGACACACGCGAAGAAGATCCCGAGCCAGAGAAAGACGAGCTGCAGATCTCCCGCCGCCCGCACCACCAGGAAGGGCGCCAGTCCCTTGCTGAGCAGGAATGCGCCCACGCCGAACCCCATCACGACGATCCCCGTAACCAGCCCCTTGCGGTCCGGATACCACCTGGCCGCGGTCGCGACCGGCGTCACGTACCCCATCCCGATCCCCGCGCCGCCGATCACGCCGTAGCCCAGGTAGAAGAGCCAGATCGAATCCATCGAGAGCGCCAGGCTGCCCAGCAGGTAGCCCGCGGAAAACAGGACACTGCCCGTGACCGCCAGAAACCGCGGGCCCAGCCTGGGAAGGAGCTGGCCCGCGGTCGCCGCCGACACCCCGAGCGTGAAGATGGTGATGCTGAAGGCGGCGGCCGTCTGGCTGAAGGTCCAGCCGATGTCGCGCACCAGCATGGTCTGGAAGAAGCTCCAGGCGTAGACGGTGCCCAGGCAGACCTGCAGGATGGTGCAGAAGAGCGCGATCACGCTCCTGGGGACCCGCATCCGGCCCCTTCCCACCCTACCCGCCGCTCCCCGCCCGCGCCCCGGTGTCATCCGGGGGAGTCGCCGCGTACTGGATCAGCCGGGCCATGTCTCCCACCTCGTCGTCACGCACCAGGATCGCTTCGTCCGGTGCCGCAGCCCCGGCTCGGGCCCGGGCCAGCTGCGCCACGTAGGCGAGCAGCTCGGTCAGCGGCTTCGACGCCAGGTTCACCAGCCAGATCGAGGCCAGAACGCCCACCACGAGGATGATGCACAGCAGGAAGAGCTGCTGCCCGCCCGCCCGCTGGATCTTGAGCCCGAGCAGTTCCAGGTCCATTCCCACGTGAACCGTGCCCGCCACGCCGGACAGGATCGGGCTGCCGACCTCGACGAAGTCGCCCATTCCCGGGA
Organism: Longimicrobiales bacterium; assembly: GCA_965204275.1. Classification (GTDB taxonomy): domain Bacteria; phylum Gemmatimonadota; class Gemmatimonadetes; order Longimicrobiales; family Gaopeijiaceae; genus Bin94. The sequence continues at coordinate 1,366,672 of CBDBEC010000001.1, read as the reverse complement.
TGCTCCGCTCCACCGTTTCGGTCGCGGACGGGTCGCTCGCCAGGATCTGGTCCGGGATGCCGGGAACGAAGGTGTGGGCGAGGAACTCTCCGGTGTCGCTCGTGATGTAGATGTAGCGGATGCTCTGGATCTCGACGAACTGGTCGATGAGCGACTGAAGCGTGGCCAGGTTGCGGTTGAGAAGGATGTCGACACTGGAATCGGCGATGTTCTTCGCGATGCTGCGGCTGTTGCCGATGTACTCGTCGCGCAGTTCGCGCGAGACGGTCCGGATCGACAGCATCGAGATGGCGAGAACGACCAGTCCGAAGAGCGAGAAGAACCCGAAGCGGGTCTTCCGGAAGAGCTTCCGAACCTTGAGCGCGTCCGCGCGGGCGCCGGTGCCGAGCCTCATGCCAGGCCGAACCTCTCTTCCCAGTCATCGAGCGGCACGAAACGGTCGCCCTCCGGGACGGTGTAGTACACTCTCTGCAGCCCCTGTCGGCGGCCCGGCGCGTAACGCACCCGTTCCCCGACGCCCAGGTCGTAGCTGCGCACCTGGAAGACGGCCTCCTCGATCCCCGACCGCGTCGGATTGTCGCCCATGCGCCTGATGATCTCCGTGATCAGCTTGGCGTTCACGAAGCCCTCCAGGCTCACGAAGCTCTGCGGGACCGTTTCGTACGGCTCCCCTTCGGCGATCCGGTCGACCTGGTCGGCCGAAGGCGGAGAGGGGTCGTAACGTTCCATCAGCTCGCGGTACTCGCGCACCGCCGCGAGCGACTCGTCGGCGTAGCTCGGCACCACCTGGGAGTTCACCAGCCAGCTGGTATGCTCGTCCGGTGCATCGTGGTTCTCCCGCATCAGGGCAAGCAGGTTCTCGCTGCCCACGAAGGATACGTTGGCCACCGGGATGTGCAGTCCCAGGATCTCCGCGTCGCGGGCGAAGGCGGCGCAGGCCTGGTACGCGCCGATGCAGATGACGGCGTCCGGCGACCGCGCCAGCAGGATCTCGACCGCGTCGCGCATGCTGGCGCCGAACTGGGTGCCGCGCGTGTAGGTCGCCTCGCCGGCCATGGTTTCGCCATGCGCCGCCAACGCCTCGCGCACGCCGGCCCAGCCGCTGCGTCCGTAGGCGTCGTTCTGGTAGAAGACCGCGACCCGCCGTCGCCCGATGCGGAGGAAGTTGTTGACGAGCCCGGCCGTCTCCTGCCGGTAGGAGGCCCGCAGGTTGAAGGCGAATTCGCCGTAGGGCGGCTCGCGCTGGGGCTCGGCCCCGGTGAAGGGGAAGAAGAGGTAGACCCGGGAATCGCGGAACTTCTTGAGCACCGGCAGCGCCCGCGTGACCGTGGGTGTGCCGACGTAGTTGAAGAGCAGGAAGACGGTCTCGTCCTGGATGAGCCGGATCGTATTGGCGACGCACGGGTCGGGCTGGTAGCCGTCGTCGTAGAGCTTCATGACGATCTTCCGGCCGTTCACGCCGCCGTTTTCGTTCACATGGTTGAAGTACGCCATGGAACCGCGGTAGAGCTCGGTGCCGAGGGCGCGCGAGGGGCCCGAGAAGGCGGCCGAGACGCCGAGGACGATCCGGTCGTCCCGGATGGGGCCGGGAGACGGGCGGCGCAGGACGTACGGGGCGGCGGGGGATTCGGCGGCGAGGCGGGTGGCCAGCGGGGCACCGAGAAGGGCCCCGATCCCGGAGCGGATGAGCGACCTGCGCGTCATGTGAATCGTTTCACAAGCCCGCCCACCCTTCCCGTTCACGCCGTCGCGGGATTTCACCAAGGCCATCTCCGAATCGGGAAAGGTGCGTGAGACTCAGACCGCCCCACCGCGAACGTCACATGCCGGAGAAACGTAGCCCCCGTCCTTCCCTCGATCAACGCGGCTCTCACCGCCGGCGGCGAATCTGCCCGGACGGGAAGGCGACCAAGCTCTCGTTGCCATCGCGGCCCACCGCGGCCACGCCGAAGAGATAGTTGTCGATCACGAGCCCCTCCAGCGTGAACTCCGTGAAGTCCCCGACCCAGCGCGACCGCTGCCAGCGGGGAGCGGTCGTGTCGCGCCAGTAGACCTTGTAGCCGGCCAGACGCGGGTCGTCTACGGCCTGCCACTCCAGGGTGGTCGAAGGACGGACCGCACCGCCGATCCTCACCTCGGCGGGAGCGGGCGGCGCCCACGCCAGCCGGGCCAGCACGGCGGCGTTGAGCGCGGTCATCTTCGCCGCGTAGTCGAAGTCGACCCCCTCGATCACGTCCCCGTACGCGATGCCGTTCTCCGTGCGGATGTTCTGGTGCTGGCGAGTGTAGTTCTCGTGCGTCTCCATGATGCGCACGGCCGCGAATCCCCGGTCGTTGAAGGGGCGGTGGTGGCCGCCGCGCCCGAAGCGGTCGAGGCGGTAGATCAGGATGGGGTCGAGGTTGGGGATGTAGGCGTCGGCGGTGGCGGCCACGTAGCGGGCCAGTTGCCGGGAGGGACCGTCCACTTCGCCCCCGTAGACGCGGTAGCGCCGCCTCTCGGCCTCCGTGTCGGTCACCGGCGTGGGTTCGGAGAAGACCCGGAAGGTATTGTTCTCGATCACCCCGTCAACTCCCTCGATGTTGCCTATCATGTCGTTGTTGAGCACGCCGATTATCTCCCACTGTTCCTGGCGTGCCACCCGGGCCGTGTGCCGCCCGCCCCAGAGCCCCTGCTCCTCCCCCGAGAGGCCGACCAGGATGACCGAGTTGCCGAACTCGTACCCCGCCAGCAGCCGGGCCGCCTCAATGGCGCCCGCCATCCCCGAGGCGTTGTCGTTGGCCCCGGGCGCGTCGGACTCGCCGTCCCAGCCGTTGGACGCCCGCGAGTCGATGTCACCCGACATGATCACGTAGCGGTTCGGGTCGACGGTTCCCCGCTTGATCGCCAGCACGTTCACCACCCAGGTGTCCTGCGGGATGCGCGGGCTCTGCTCCGCGGTGACGAGGTTCCGCTGGTAGACGACCTCGTAGCACCCCCCGCACGCCGCCGAGATGCGCTCGAACTCGGCCTTGATCCAGCGGCGGGCCGCGCCGATCCCCCGCGTCGCCGAGAGGGTGTCGGAGAAGGTGTTGCGGGTGCCGAAGCCGGCCAGCGTGCGGATGTCGGCCTCGACGCGCTCCGCCGACGCGGCCGCGACGATGTCGTAGATGCGCAGGTCGGTCTGCGGGGGGACCTGGGCGGACAGAGCCGCGGGGCCCCTCGCGGCCGCAGTTGCCGCCAGTCCGAGGACGAGTCCGGGCATCGCCCCGGACAGCCACCGTCGGGAGTCTCGAAGGGACATCGGCCTACGCGACGGCCTCCTCCTCGGCACCCCACACCAACACGATCTTGCCGAAGTTCGCGTTGGCCTCCATGCGGCGGTGCGCTTCCACCACCTTCGTTACCGGAAACACGGTGTCGATCACCGGAAGGAACACCTTGTCCCTGAACCAGGGCATCACCCCGTGAGTGAACTCCCAGGCCAGCTCGGCCTTCTCCTCCACGTTGCGCGCCCGCAGCACCGTCCCGTGGATGCTGGCCCGCCGCGCCATCAGCGCCCGCATGTCCACCTCGCCCCGGCTGCCCCCCGTCAGACCCACCACCAGGTGCCGCCCTCCCATGGCGATCGCCGCCTGGTTGCGCGCCAGATAGGGTGCCCCCACCAGATCCAGTATCACATCCACCCCCCTGCCGTCCGTCGCCTCCATGACCCCCTTGTCCCAGGCCGCATCGCCATTCAGGGCCATGCCCAGACAATACTCATCCGCCTGCGCGCACTTGGATCCGGTCCGCGAAGTCCCGATGGAGTGGGCCCCCGATTGGCGCGCCATCTGCAGCGCCGCTATCCCGACACCACTTCCCATCGCGTGGACCAGAAGGGTCTCCCCCCTCTTGAGCCCGGCCTGCAGAAAGACCCCGTCAAAGGCCGTCATGTAGGCTTCGGGAATCGCCCCGGCCACGCTGAGTTCCATGTCGTCGGGAACCCGTATGGCCACCCGGTCGTCCACGACCACATACTCGGCGTAACCCCCGCCCGCCACGATGCCCATCACCCGGTCGCCCGGTTTCCACCGCGTGACCGCGGCCCCCGCCTCCTCCACCGTTCCGGCAAACTCCAGCCCCGGAATGTCCGACTCGCCGGGCGGCGGCGGATACAGCCCGCGCCTCTGAAGAAGGTCGGCCCGGTTGACCCCGGAGGCGTGCACCTTCACCAGGATCTCGCGGGCGGACGGCGCCGGCTGGGGCACGGAACGAAGCTCGAGGACTTCCGGCCCGCCGAATTCGGTAATCTCGACAGCTCGCATGGGGACAATATACGAACCGCCGGTGCCCGACTACAATTGCGGGGTCATGCCCGCCGCGCGGTGAGCCGTTAGACTACCGACCCATGAAGCTCCCCGTCGACCTCGACCGCCCCGTCATCTTCTTCGACCTCGAGACCACGGGCCTCAGCCTCGCGCGCGACCGGATCGTCGAGCTCGCCGTGCTCCGTGTTTCACCGCAGGGCGACGTCTTCGAGCGGGTGCGCCGCTACAATCCCGGAATCCCCATCCCCGCCGAGGCGGCGGCGGTCCACGGGATCACCGACGACGCGGTGGCGAACGAACCCTCCTTCCGCAGAACGGCGAAGTCGCTGGCCAGGTTGCTGGAGCCGTGCGACCTGGCGGGCTTCAACATCCGGCGCTTCGATCTCCCGATCCTGCTCGCCGAGTTTCGCCGCGCGGGCGTCCCCTTCGACGTGAAGGGGCGCCGCCTTGTCGACATGAAGATGATCTTCCACCGCGAGGAACCCCGCGACCTCTCCGCCGCGGCCCGCTTCTACCTGGCACGCGACCACCAGGACGCGCACACCGCGCTGGGCGACATCCGCACCACCGCCGCCGTCCTGACCGCCCAGCTCGCACGCTACCCGCACCTCCCCCACGACATGGAGGGGCTCCACGCCTACTGCGACGAGATGGGGCCGTTTCTCACCGAGTTCGACCGCTGGTTCTCGAGGAAGGGCGGCGGGCTCGTCTTCAACCGTGGGAAGCACAGGGGCACGCCGCTCGACGAGGTGGCCGCGAAGGCGCCCGACTACCTGGAATGGATGATGGGCGCCGACGACATGCCGGATGAGGTGCGGGAAGCCGTCGGACGGGCGCTCGCGGGGACAGGGAGGTCCTGATTCGTCCGTCCCTGTCTGTTTTCGCGGCCGCCTCGCTCGCCGCCGTGGCCCCCCTGTCAGCCCAGCGGGCCGTCACCGAGGCCGACCTGGCCGCCTTCCGCCCCCGCCACGTGGGACCCGCGGTTGCCGGCGGCCGCATCCACGATGTCGAAGCCCTTCCGGGCGACCCCTCGACCCTCTACGTGGCCACCGCGTCCGGCGGGCTGTGGAAGAGTGAGAACCGGGGCATCACCTGGACCGACCTGTGGGAGCACATGCCGGTCGGCACCTTCGGCGACCTGGCCATCGCGCCATCCGACCCGCGCATCCTCTACGCGGGCACCGGCGAACAGCAGAACCGCCAGAGCACGTCGTGGGGGAACGGCGTGTACCGCTCCGATGACGCGGGCGCCACTTGGAGGCACCTGGGACTGGAGCAGACCCGCCACACGGGCCGCATCCGTGTCCATCCCGGCAACCCCGACATCGTGTACGTGGCCGCGCTCGGCAACATCTGGCGCCCGACCCCGGAGCGGGGAGTATACCGGTCCCGCGACGGCGGCGGCAGCTGGGACAGGGTCCTCCATATCGACGAGCACACCGGCGCCGTGGACCTCGCCATCGACCCCTCGAACCCGGACATCCTCTATGCCGCCATGTACCAGCGACAGCGCCGCACCTGGGGCTTCAACGGCGGCGGACCCGGCAGCGGCATCTACAAGAGCATCGACGGCGGCGACAGCTGGCGCGAACTCACCCGCGGGCTGCCGGAAGGCGACAAGGGGCGAATCGGCATCGCCGTGTCGGCGTCCAACCCGGCCGTGCTGAACGCGCTCGTGGAACACGCCGGCGAGTCGGGCGGCTACCGCAGCGAGGACGGGGGCGAAAGCTGGGAGAAGGTGAACGACAGGAACATCCGGCCCATGTACTACTCGCACGTCTTCATCGATCCGACGAACGAGGACCGCGTGTACACCCTGGCCACCTCGTCCCACCGGAGCGAAGACGGTGGCCGCACCTTCGTGGAGATCGCGGAGCGCCCCACCTACGACGTGGGCGTGCACGCCGACCACCACAGCATGTGGATCGACCCGGGCGATCCCGATCACTTCTACCTGGCCGGCGACGCCGGGCTGCACGAGACCTACGATCGCGGCGCCACCTTCCGGCGCATCAACAACCTGCCGATCGGGCAGTTCTACGCGATCGGGGTCGACAACCGGAGCCCCTACCGGATCTACGGAGGCATGCAGGACAACCACTCCTGGATGGGACCGTCGGCGACACGTTCCTGGGAAGGCATAGTGGGGGACGAATGGCGGCAGACCGGCTACGGCGACGGGATGTACCAGCAGGCCGGCCCGGACGGGCGCACGATCTACATCAACACCCAGTACGGGGGATGGACCCGCTTCGACAACGTGACGGGCGACATGATGAGCCTGCGCCTGAGCGCACCCGAGGGAGAGGAGCCGTACCGCTGGGACTGGGTGTCGCCCAGCCTCGTCTCCCGCCACGATCCCGACGTGGTCTACCTGGGCGGAAACCGCCTGTTCATTTCGCGCGACCGTGGCGACAGCTTCTCGCGCACCGAAGACCTCACACGACGGCATGACCGCGACACGCTCGAGATCATGGGGGTGCGGGGCGCCGATGTCCGGCTGTCGCGCAACGACGGCACCGCCTCCTACGGCGAGATCGTCACCATCGCCGAGTCACCCCTCGATCCGGCAGTGCTCTGGGTCGGAACCGACGACGGCAACGTGCAGGTGTCGACGGACGGGGGCCTCAGCTGGAACGAGGTCTCGGGCGGCGCCACCGGCGTCCCGGACGGCACCTACGTCAGCCGGGTGCTCGCGTCCACCGAAGCGCGCGGCACGGCGTACGTCACCTTCGACGCCCACCGCGACGGGGACTTCCGTCCGTACGTCTATCGCACGGAGGACTTCGGCGCCCGCTGGACCGCCCTTCACGGCGGCCTCCCGACGGGCTCGATCAACGTGATCATCGAGCACCCCGACAACCCCGAAGTGCTCTTCCTCGGCACCGAGCACCACGTCTTCGCGAGCACCGACCGGGGCTCCTCGTGGGCCCGCTTCCCCGGCCTTCCCACCACCGCCTACGACGACATGGTCATCCATCCCCGCGAGAAGGACCTCGTGCTGGGAACGCACGGCCGCTCCATCATCATCATCGACGACGTGGGTCCGCTGGCACGCTACGGCGCCGCCGCGGATCCGGCCACGCTCTTCGCGCCCCGCCCCGGCACCCTCATGAACTACTGGAAGGACACCTCGTATCGGGCGCAGGCGCAATTCACGGGCGAGAACCCGGCCGACGGGACGATCGTCACCTACCGGCTCGGGTCCGGCTCGGGCCCCGCCCGGCTCCGTGTGCTGAACGCCGCCGGCGAAATCGTCCGTGAAATGGCGGTCCCCGCGACGCCGGGCATGCACCGCGTCAACTGGGACCTCCGCCACGCCCTCCCCGGTGAAGGCGAAACCGGGTGGGCCGCCCATGACCCCGTCGTCGTCCCCCGCCCCTTGGGCCTCCGCGGCCCCTTCGTCTCCCCCGGCGTCTATACGCTGGAGCTGTCCGCGCGCGGCACGACGGCGGCGACCGGTGTCCGGGTGGCCGGCGACCCGGAGCTGCCGCTCACGGTGGAGGACTACCGCGAACGGGAAGTCTTCCTGCTCGAGATCCTCGAATTGCACGGCCGGCTCGAAGGCGCCGCCCCGGATGCCGCGGAGCATGGCAGCCAACTCATGCGGCTATACAGGGCGATCAACGGCGGGGGCGTGCGGCAGGGCACCCTGTATCCCCCTACCAGCACCCAGCGCGAACAGCTGGAACGGATCAGGGAGGCGCTCCGGGCTGCACGGGACGTGCTGGCCGCCGGCCGGGCGCGGGGGACGATCCGTTCGCCGTTGTGCGCGACCGGGACGGCACGAAGCGGGCCAAGCTGGTTCCAGGCTTGTTCGCGGATGACGACGACGCGGACGACGGGAGAGGGGAGTACTATTTCTGCAGCGGCGTGCAGTCCTGCTTCGACAAATGCCCCGAACCGCTGGACGATGGCTGGACCACCTGGTGCAGCTGCAGGCGACTAACCCAGGACACCTTTGGGTGCACGGTGGAGTATCTGGAGCCGGGCAAGCTTCCCGTATTCTCTTTCGGTGGTGGCGGCGATGTCTACAAGTGCGGAGACCTGCGGGACAAGCTCGCGGCGGAATACGTCGGGAAGAACGTCCCGCAAGCCCCGTTCGGCACATGGAGTTGCCACTCGTTCAGCGAGGCCAACGGCCGGTTCATCGTGAACGGTCCGGGCATCGAGTACGGAAACAAGCACGGCTACTACGGATACGTGGACTCCGACCTGACGAGCGGCATGGCGGCGGTCGAGGCCCACTTCGACAAGAGCTTCCGGATCAACTCCGGCTACCGCTGCCCCGTCGGAAACAAGGCTGTCGACGGCGTCGGCGGAAGCGCCCACGTGCGCGGCCGGGGCGTCGACTTCCAGCTTCCTTCCGGCGACACCACGTGGACCTGGGAGTACAAGCGCAAGATCATCGAATGGGCCAGAGACAACGCGGGCGCGAACGAGGGTTATCGGTACACCAACAGGAACCACGTTCACCTGGGGTTCAGGGTCTCCGGGAAATAAGGAGCACGCCGAAATGAAGAGGATCGTATTGGCCGCGCTGGCCGCGGGGTGGCTCGCAACGGACGCGGCCGCACAGGATGCGGTGGCGGAGGCCCGGGACTCGATCGTCAGCGACCTGCTGAGCGGCGACCGGGGCAGGGTGAACGCCTCGCTCGGACGCCTGCCCATGTTCGCCTACGACACCCCGTTCCCGGAGGGCTACGTCACGGTCGAGCTTGTCGAGGCGCTGGTCGCCGCGCTCGAAGCGGAGTACCGGCTTGAGGCGGAGGGACGCCGCGAAACGTACCTTGAGCTGGGCCTTGGACTGTTGGAGGCCGTCGCCGCGACACGGCATCCGCTGACGATCGACGTCCTGACGCGCTTGGCGTTCATAGGCAGCGGCGCGACGGACGCGCTCCTCGATTTCGGCCCCGGCGTGCTTCCCGGCGCGGCTGCTCTGGCTGTGAGCTTGGAGGCAACCCCGCAAGAGGCCAACGGGGCATTGTGGGTGCTCTTGGACGGCCTCAAGCGGTGGGGGGCGGGGACGCTGGGTGCGGAGGCCCGCGAGGCCATAAAGGGCGCCGCGATCCTGTACCTCGAGGGGCCGCCGGACCACTTCGCCAGCACGGCCGAACCCCGCGACCTTCATTTCGACAAGGCCGTCGAGATCGCCAGGCTGCTGGGCGATCCGGAGTTGACGGCCGTTGCGAGGAAGGCCCGGCATCCCACGACCGGGGAGCCGGGGATTCCGCCCCCCTAACAGCCCGTGGACAAAATCCCCCCGGGTGAGACCGTCCCGCGTGGCTCGCCCGGCAGGCCGCGCGCGGGAAACGGGGGTTTGCCGCGCTCGGGCGCACGGGGCTGGCAACCCGGTGAAGAGGTCCTCGCCGGGTGCTACCGGTACCCGTTGAAGCCCCCCCCGAAACGGTTGTTGACCACGTTGTTGTAGATCGAACCGAACTGGAAGGAAAACCCGACCTCCACGCCGTAGTTGAAGTCCTGGGCTCGCTGCTGCAGGTCGAGCAGCGCCTCGGCGTCGGTGGCGCCCTCCGCGGACAGGTAGATCTGGTCGTTCACCCAGGAGATGTTCGCCTCGCAGCCGATGCTCACGCCCCGGGCGATCCGGAACTCGAGGTCCCCCTCCATCGAGACGTTGTACAGGTCGGTGTCGTGAAGGAAGTGCGAGCCCTCCAGGCGAATGGAGGCGTCGCCCCACCGCTGGCGCTGTGAGAACTCGATTTCGAGCGCATGCTCCCATCGCGTCTCGCTCGACTGCTCGAAGACGGTCTTCTCGATGTACTCCCGGCGGGCGGGCCCGATCTGGTAGAAGATCGTGAAGGCGCGGCGGGTCGCCTCTTCGTAGGGGAAGAAGCTGTATTCGATCGCCGGCGTGACCTCGACCCGGAAGCTCTGGTTGAAGCGGACGATCTTGCGGGCGTCCCCCCGCACGCCGAGCGACCAGTGTCCGGCGAGGGAATACGCGATCAGCGAGTTGAATCCCCAATCCGTCCTTCGGTCCCTGAAGGTGGAATCCTCGGCCAGATCGATTTCCCGGCGGTTGAAGTTCACGTTCGCGCGGAAGTTCATCTTCCATGTGGGGGTCACCCGCGAAGCGTTCGCGCTTCCGTCGATGCGCATCGTGCGCCTCGTTTGCTCTCCCTCGAGCTCCGTGCGTCCCCCGAGGCGGAACGCCCAGAAGTCCCATGGGTCGTCCACCTGGTCTCCGGCCACGAGGCGCTCGCCCGGATCGAGCTGCTCGCCGTCCTCCAGGATTTCGGCGACCTCGCGGAAGATCGCCACGTCGTCGAAGAAGCCGTTCACGGTGCCGAAGTGGAGCAGGCCCAGGCCCATGATGCGCACCAGTCCGTCGAGCGTCTCGCGATCCGTGGCGGTGGGCGGGGACTGGTGGGCGAGCCGGCGCTCGTACTCGAAACCGCGCCTGCCCAAGAAGTCCAGCTGGAACTCCCGCCCGCCGGCACCGGTGGCCTGGCTCGTCATGATGACGTGTACGTCGGAACTCTCGGGCACCCGCACCCAGTTCACCCAGGCGAGTTCGGTACGGAAGTAGTCCCGGTTGCAACCGCGGGTGGCGCAGTCGAGGAAGACGCTGAGGCGGAGGCCGAGCACCTCTCCGCGCTGCTGGCCGGCAAGGGGGGCGGCAAAGCATGCCAGGGCCACCAGGAATCCGCAGGCGAAGGCCGCGGAGCGGCTGGGCGGCCCGCCACGATTCTTGTCTATCTTGAAGGTCCTCGGGTGGTCGGAACGGGTGCGGGTGCCCGGCGGCCGGATCATGCGGTTCGCGCGACCGAACGCGGCACTCCCATCATTGACACGCCCACACATCGCATCGTTGAGCCGGAGGCGCCCGCTTCATTGCCTCCGGAGCGAGCAGGCCACAGACTCCCTCCATCCCGCAATCGAAGACACCTGGAGTTCGCACCATGCTCTTCGCCGCCCACTCCGGCCTCCGCTTCCTGGTGCTGCTGGCCGGCCTCTTCGTGGTTCTGTACGCGCTTGTCGGGTTGCTGGGCAAGCGCGAGTATTCGCCCGTGATGGCCCGGCTCGCGGCCGCCTTTACGGGACTGCTTCACCTGCAGGTGCTCACCGGAATCGCAGTGCTCTTCACCCGCACCTTCCACACCGCCATCGTCGGGCATCTCTTCCTGACTCTGGCCGCGGCAGCCGTGGCCCAGTTCACCGGCAGCGTCATGAAGCGCCGACCCCGGGAGCGGAAGAGCTACGGACCCCACCTGGTCGGGACGGTGCTGGCGCTGGGGCTGGTGGCGGCCGGAGTCCTGGCGATCGGACGCGGGGTGCTGCAGAGCACCATGTAGCACTGGGCATGGGCCCACGCGAGCCCGTCACAATGCAGCCCCGGCGGAAATCTCGGTCCCAAACTGTTAAACTGAACGCGCCATGTCAGATCGCCCCCAGAACGGCAAACCCGGACCCCTCGCCTTCGTAATGGGAGGCGGCGGTGCCCGCTCGGCATACCAGGCCGGTGTTCTCCGCTACCTGTCGCGCCGCTTCCCGGAGCTGCAGATCCCGATCATCACCGGGGTGAGCGCCGGAGCCATCAACGCGGCCCACCTGGCCGCCCATCACGGGACGTTCAGGCAGGCCGCGGACGAGCTGACCCGCCTGTGGAGCGAGCTGACGGTGGACAAGGTCTTCCGGACGGACGTCGCGTCGCTGCGGACCCACGTGTTCGGCTGGGGCCGGCAGCTCCTTTCCGGGGGCACCGGGCGCCAGCGGAAGGTGAGGGGCCTGCTGGACACCCAGCCTCTGCGCGAATACCTGACCGAGACGCTGCACACGGCGGACGGCGAGCTCACCGGCATCCGCTACAACCTGGCCACGGGCAGGCTGAGGGCGGCCGCCCTCAGCACGACCGACTACTCGACCGGACAATCCATCCTCTGGATCCAGGGCCTCGATGTCGTGGAATGGCAACGCCCGAACCGGCGCTCCCGGATCACGAAGCTGTCGGTGGACCACGTCATGGCGTCGGCCGCCCTGCCCATCGTCTTCCCCGCCGTGCAGATCGGTGGACACTGGTACGGCGATGGCGGCATCCGCCTGACGGCACCCCTGTCGCCCGCCCTCCACCTGGGCGCGAACCGCATCCTGGCCATCAGCACCCGCCGGGACCGTTCGAGTTCCGAGGCCGACATCCCCTCGATCACCGGCTACCCGCCGCCGGTCCAGGTCGCCGGCGTGCTGATGAACGCCATCTTCCTGGATCTTCTGGACGAGGACGCGCAGCGTCTTTCCCGCGTCAACCAGCTCCTCGCGGGACTCGAACCCGAACAGCGTATGGGAATGCGCCATGTGCGGCTCCTGACTCTGCGGCCATCCGTCGATCTAGGGAAGCTGGCGAACAGGTACGAGCCGCAGCTGCCGCGGGCCATACGTTTCATGACCCGGGGACTCGGTACCACGCACACGAAGGCCCCGGACTTCCTCAGCCTCATCATGTTCCAGCCGGACTACCTGGGCGAGCTGATCCGCGTCGGCGAGGCCGACGCCGCGGCGCGCGAGAACGACCTGGCGGAACTGTTGGAGACGGACGGGTGCTCCCTGGACGGGACGAATCTTCCGGCAGCCGCCGGCCAGTAGCCAAAGCAGAAGGACGAGTGTATCGATGAGCACGAATGCCGCAGGAGACAGCCGGAACCTGACCGACGCCCAGGAATCCCGGGACGTCGCCGAGAGCGCCCGCCAGGCCCGTTGGGAGAAGCGCAGCTTCATGAAGGAGCTCTTCGGAGGCCGCCTGTCGCTCGACCTGGTTCATCCTCACCCGGTTCAGGACGCGGAAGAAGCCACCCGGGCCGCGCCCTTTCTGGACCGCATCCGCCGGTTCGCCGAAGAGCATGTGGACGGCGACGCCTTCGACCGCGACGAATGGGTTCCCGACTCGGTGCTCCGGGGCCTGGCTGACCTGGGTGCCTACGGGATCAAGATTCCCCGCGAGTACGGGGGACTGGGGCTCTCGCAGACGTCCTACAACAGGGCTCTCGGGCTGGTGGCCAGTCGTTGCGCCTCGACGGCCGCGTTCCTCTCCGCGCACCAGTCCATAGGCGTCCCCACACCCCTCGTCCTCTTCGGGACGGAGGAACAGAAGCGGAGGTACCTGCCCCGGGCGGCCGGCGGCGAGCTTTCGGCCTTCGCGCTGACCGAACCGATGGTCGGTTCGGACCCGGCCAACATGTCCACCTTCGCGGAGCCGTCCCCCGACGGAACGCACTACATCCTGAACGGGGAGAAGTTGTGGACGACCAACGGCCCCCGCGCCGACCTCCTCGTGGTCATGGCACGGACTCCCGCGCGTGCGGGCGTCAAGGCGAAGCGCCCGATCAGCGCCTTCATCGTAGAGACATCGTGGCCGGGGGTGGAGGTCGGTCAGATCTGCCGGTTCATGGGGCTGAAGGGGATCTCCAACGGCGTGCTCCGTTTCCGCGACGTGAAGGTCCCCCGCGAGAACCTGTTGTGGGGCGAAGGGCTGGGACTGAAGCTGGCTCTGATCACCCTGAACACCGGCCGTCTGGCCCTTCCGGCCTTCTGCGCCGCCGCCGGCAAGGGCCTGCTGCGCGCCTGCCGCAGGTGGGCCGCCGAACGTGTCCAGTGGGGCGCCCCGATTGGGAAGCACGATGCCGTGGCCCAGATGCTGGGGCGCATGGCCGCCGAGACCTATGCGATGGAGGCCGCGGTGGAGTTGGCGGCGGCCATGTCCGGCCAGGGCACCCTGGACATCCGCCTCGAAGCGGCCATCGCCAAGATGTGGCACAGCGAAAAGGCCTGGGATCTCGTGAACGATGCCGTACAGATCCGGGGAGGAAGGGGTTACGAAACGGCGGACTCACTGCGCGAGCGCGGCGAGGACCCGTTCCCGGTGGAGCGGGTGCTCCGGGATGCTCGCATCAACATGATCTTCGAGGGGTCGAGCGAGATCATGCGGCTGTTCATCGCGCGCGAGGCGGTCGATGAACACCTGAGCGTGGCGGGCGGGGCGATCGACCCGCGCCTGCCTGCGGGCACGCGGACGGCCGCCTTCCTGAGGGCCGCACTGCACTACGCGTTCTGGTACCCGTCCCGGTGGCTGGGCTGGGCGCGGTGGCCGCGCTACCGCTCCTTCGGCCCCCTTGCCGGTCACATGCGCTACGCCGGCCGGGCTGCGCGGAAGCTGGCACGCGCGCTCTTCCACGCCATGCTCCGGTTCGGCCCCGGACTGGAGCGCCGACAGGCGGTGCTGGGAAGGCTCGTGGATATCGGCGCGGACCTCTTCGTGGTTACCGCCTCCTGTGTACGGGCCATGAAGCTCACCGGGGAAAGACCCGGGGACCGGACCCCGTTCGAACTGGCGGACGCCGCCTGCAAGCTGGCGCGGCGCAGGATCAAGGCCAACTTCCGTGCGGTCTTCCGCAACGACGACACGGACATCTACAGGGTCGCGCGCGGCGCGCTCGACGATCGCTACGCGTGGCTGGAGACCGGCATCGCCGGCGAGCCCGACCCGGACGAACGGGCGTCAACGGCCCGGCCGCCGCGGCCGGAGCCCGAACCGGCCGCAGTCGGCGGGTAGCAGTGCGTGGACGGAGCCGCCCGCGCACCGGGAGCGGCCAAGGCCCGCCCCCTGTTGGCACGCTCCTTCCTCTTCTTCGTCCTCCTCTGGACCCTGGCATTGCTCTTCCTGGGCAGCCACGTGCACGCCACCGGAGCGAGCCTCGCCTGCCCCGACTGGCCAACCTGCTTCGGCACCATGATGCCCGAGATGACCGGAGGCGTCTTCTGGGAGCACCTCCACCGGCTCTGGGCCGGCGCGCTTGTGATTTTTTTCACAATTGGGGTGATTCTGATCCGGCGCGCCTATCCGGAGAGGGCAGTCCTCTTCCGTCTCGGGCTGGCGGGCATCGGGTTGCTGCTCGTGCAGTCGGTCCTGGGGGGAATCACCGTGCTCTTCCTCCTCCCCGACGCGGTGTCGACGTCTCATCTGGCGCTGGCCTTCGTCTTCCTTGCCCTGTTGACGTCGATGTTGGCGCTCACCCGGCGGGACCGGGATGACTATCGGGGCCGGGACGCCGAGCGCCGCCTCGTCCGGCGGGCCGGCCTCCGGGTGTCCGGACTGGTCTTCGCGCAGTCGGTGGCCGGAGCCCTGGTTCGCCACACGGACGCCGGCATGGCTTGCCCGGACGTTCCCCTGTGCCTGGGCCGGATTATCCCTCCGCTGGAGAACCCGATGGTGCAACTTCATTTCCTGCACCGGGTGCTCGGCCTGGCGACGGCGGCCGTCGCACTCCGCTACTGCCGGCTGGTGCTGGCGCGCACCCGAATCGGTTTTGCCCGCAAGATCGCGATCGCACTGGGCGCGGGAGTCGTCGCCCAGGTGTTGCTGGGCTTCGTTTCCGTGGCGGTCCGCCTCGAACCGCCCTACGTCTCCCTTCACACGCTCCTGGCTGCGATGCTGCTTTCTCTGAGCGTTGCCGGGGCGGCCCACGCCTGGGAGAGGACGGCGCATTGACCGCCGAGGCGGCCGGCGTGGCGCTCGCCGCAATCAACGCGGGGCTGAACCTCACCAGTGCCGTGCTTCTCCTCGCCGGGGTGCGCCATATCCGGCGCAGGGAGGTCAGGGGGCACAGGCGGTGCATGGTCGGGGCGGTGGCGGCCTCCGCCCTCTTCCTGGTCTTCTATGTCGTGCGCTTCTCGCTGACGGGTTCCCATTCCTTCGAGGGACCCGAGACGGTTCGGCGCGTCTACCTGGCAGTCCTCTTCAGCCACATGATCCTGGCTACCGCGGTCGTGCCCCTGGTGCTCCGCCTGCTCCACCTGCTCAGGCACCGGCGGTTCAAGGCCCACAGCCGACTGGCCCGGTGGACCTTTCCGGTCTGGCTATACGTCTCCGTCACCGGGCTCTTCGTCTACTTCATGCTCTACCACGCGTACGGCTGACCCGCCGGGCTCCTGCTCCTTCAAGGACCACCTGCACGACCGGGCGCCGCCAGTCTCGCAACTCAGCTTCACAACCGTCAACCCCTCGTCGACTCCGCGCCGCACCGCGCTCTGGCAGAACCCGGTGATCAGCTCGCAGGCGTCGCCGCTCGCATCCAGCTGCACAAAGGGAGACGCGGAGACTTCCAGCGAAAAGGGGCCGGAGACGAAGCCACCGACGCGCTGCCCGAACAGCCTGGCCAGCGTGCGCTCGATCGCGCGCCTGACCAGCATGAGCCGCGTGGAACGCGGCAGCCAACGTCTGCGCGAAGGGAGATGTTCCCCGGCCAGCTGGGCACCCATCTCGAGGAAGACCCGCGCGGCGTCGGGACGCTTCTTGACGAGGTTGACGAACTCCGCCAGCTCATCGTTGCTCAGCTTCCTGCCCTTGCGGGAGTATTCCTGATACAGCTCGATCTGCCGCTCCACGACCCTGCTCAGGCCGAACCGCCGCGGGATGGTATTGGCGATGACCTCGTCCTTGAGCATTTCACCCGGATGGTCCAGCCGCCGGAGGGCCTCGAGCAACGAAACAGCAACCTGGGCGGCCACACGAGGTTTCTGGGTTTCGGTCAAATTGCGGACCTCATGTCTCGACAGCTATGCTCCGGCCGGGGCTGCGCATTCCGCAGCTCCTCGCCCGAAGGGCTTTGCCGTTCCCTACAATGATAACCTGAGCATTGCCTGTACTTTCGGGCAATCGCGAGGATGAAGCGCGTTTGCTCGCCCCGACCCGGCTTTCTACCTTCCGGTCCACTCATCCACCGACTGCCGGCACCCCTTTCCTTGAAGCGATACGCGGCCTTCGATCCACCCGAATACCGGAACTGGCGGGCGGACCCCGCCCTGGTACGCGCATTCCGCCGCCGCATCGAGCAGGAATCGCGGCGCGCGGCGCTGGTTCAGGCGCTCCGGTCCGACCAGCTCCTCATCCTCTACCGCGACCTGCTCCTCACCCGGCTTCAGGACATCGGCCTCAAGCGCTGGGTGCGGCAGGGCATAATCAGCAAGGCCTGGCTCGGCGTCGGAGAGGAGGCGGTGACGGTGGGTTGCGTGGCCGCCCTGGACCGCCGCCGCGACGTGGTGATTCCCATGATCCGCAACGCCGGCGCCAGCCACATGATGGGGCTGCCGCTCGAAGACTGCTTCGCCGCCTATCTGGCGACCGCCGACAGTCCCAGCGGGGGACGCGACTTCCACTACGGCGATGTGGGCAAGGGAGTAATCCAGCCGGTCAGCCACATGGGGACCAGCGTGCCTGTCGCGGCCGGCACGGCGCTGGCCTTCAGGAATCGCGGCGAGGATCGCGTGGCGCTGACCTGGACCGGAGACGGCGCCACCAGGACCGCCGCCTGTCACGAGGGGCTGGTGTTCGCGTCCCGGCTCGCCGTTCCCGCCATTGTCGTCATCCAGAACAACCAGGTTGCACTCGGGACGCGCCTGGACCAGCACGGAGCCGGAAGACTGGTGGATATCCCGGCCGCCCACGGCATCGCCACGTTCACCTGTGACGGCAACAACGTCCTCGACGTCTACGCGGCCACCGCCCTCGCGCGCGAGCGGTGCGTCCGGGGGAACGGGCCGACGGCGCTGGTCGCGGATACCTTTCGCATGGGTGGGCACGCCACCCACGACGAACGCGAAGCCCGGGAGACGTTCGCCCCCGAACTCTTCGAGCACTGGGGCCGGCGCGACCCGGTGGGTCTCTTCGAGGCGTACCTGACCGACGAAGGCGTACCGGCGGCGACCCTTGCGG
Organism: Longimicrobiales bacterium; assembly: GCA_965204275.1. Taxonomy (GTDB): domain Bacteria; phylum Gemmatimonadota; class Gemmatimonadetes; order Longimicrobiales; family Gaopeijiaceae; genus Bin94. Next base: position 1,348,663 of record CBDBEC010000001.1, on the reverse strand, counting down.
AGGTGGAGGCGGACGCGACGGCGGCGGTCGAGGGTGCGGCCGAGCGGGCTCTGGCTTCGCGCGGGGATCTGCCGGTGCCCGAACACGCGCTCTACGAAGGAATTTCCGAGGGCGGTGTGCTTCACGGGCTGGCGGGCCGGCTGGCGGTGCGGGGGGGGGCGGAATAGGATTCACGCCATGTTCGAAAACCTGCGCCGGGCCTTCAGGGAGGCCGTCGACAACTTTCAGCGCGAACTGGACCGGGACGCCGTTCCGGAGGCCGTCGACCGGCTGCTGAGGGGGATGCAGCGCGAGGCCGTCGAGGCCAGGGCCGCCCTGGAAGCCTCGAAGGACCAGCTCGCCAGAGCCCGGAAGCGTTCCGGCGAGGAAGCGCACAACGCCGGGATCTGCCGGCGCCGGGAAGCCCTGGCGCGCGAAATCGAGGACACCGACACGGCCGATGTCGCGGCCAGGTACGCCGAGAAGCACGCCGGCAAGAGCCGAGTGCTCGCCGACAAGGCTCGCGCCATCGAAGCCGAAGTTCGCCTTCAGGAGGCCGAGTACGCCGAGATGCTGGCGCAGATCGGAAAGGCGCGCGCCAACCGCGACAAGCTCGCGGCGAGTGCCGGGCGCACCCGGGCGCGCGAATCGCTGGGCGGGGCCGACGACCTCTTCGGGGAGATCGACAGGATGGCGGAACGGATCGGCGGCACCGAGGCCGCCGCCGGTGCGGAGGAGGCACTCTTCGAGGACGCGCGCGACTTCGACGAGGCGCTCGGAGCTTCGCGCCGGGAAGAGGTCGCCGACGCCCGCCTCGAGGAGTTGAAGCGACGCATGGGAAAGCGATAGATTCCGGCCATGGAAAACTGGATCGGGGTTGCTGTCTGGATCGTAATGGGAATCGCCATCGGACTCGCCATGAAGCTGGTCGTGAAGCGTCCCGAAACGACCCCGGGACACACGCGCCTGCTTTGCGCTCTCGGTGCCTTCGCCTCCGTGATCGGCGGAATGCTGGGAGTGGGCATTCTCGAGTTCGACGACCCGGTGGCCCTGAGCGTCGGCGGGATGGCAGGCGCGGCCGCCCTGGCGGTGCTCATGACCTGGGTGTACCGGTGGGGCATCAGGGGCCTTACCTGAGGCCACCCCGCCCGGCAGCCCTTCCCGCGCCATGAGCCGACCCGTCGAGTTCGCCCACCGGGAACGCGCCCGCTTCTACAAGGAGCTGTGGGCCTTCCTGCGCATCCCCTCCGTATCGGCCAAATCCGAGCACGACGCAGACACCGCGCGGGCTGCCCGGTGGGTGAGAAAACAACTCGCCGGTGCAGGTCTGGATGCCGAAGTGCTCCCGACTCCGGGCCATCCGGTGGTGGTGGGGGAGTGGCGGGGGGCCGGGCCCGGCGCTCCGACCGTTCTCGTCTACGGCCACTACGACGTCCAGCCCCCGGAGCCGCTGGAGCTCTGGGACACCCCGCCCTTCGAACCGCACATCCGCGACGGACGCATCTACGCGCGGGGCTCCGCGGACGACAAGGGGCAGCTCTTTCTGCACATCAAGGCACTCGAGGCACACCTGGCCACGCGGGAACGACTCCCCGTGAACATCGTCGTGCTGGCCGAAGGAGAAGAGGAGGTGGGCTCCCCCAACCTGGTTCCCTTCGTCAAGGAGCACCGGGAGCGGCTGGCGGCAGACACGGTCGTCATATCGGACTCGGCCATGTTCGCCCCCGGCCTGCCCTCGCTCCTCTTCTCGCTCCGGGGCCTGGCCTACTTCGAGATCCACGCCTCGGGCCCGCGCTCCGACCTGCACTCGGGAGCCTACGGCGGGGCCGTACCGAACCCCGCCAACGCGCTCGCCCGCCTGATCGGCAGCCTCCATGACGAGACCGGCCGGATCGCGATCGCGGGCTTCTACGACGATGTCGTGACGCCTTCGCGGGAGACGCTCGCGGGGATTCGCGGGCTCCCGTTTGACGCTGAGGCGTACGCGAGGGAGGTCGGCACGGTCCCCGCCGGCGGCGAGTCCGGCTATTCGGCACTGGAGCGGCTCTGGACACGGCCTTCATGCGACGTGAACGGACTGCTCTCCGGCTACACCGGCGAGGGGGCGAAGACCGTCCTCCCCGCGGGTGCGATGGCGAAGGTCAGCTTCCGCCTGGTGCCGAACCAGTCCCCGGAGCGGGTGAAGATCCTGCTGGAGGAACATCTCGCGAAGGTGGCGCCCGCCGGCGTCGGCTTCTCGCTGGTCGAGCTCCACGGGGGCCGTCCCTGGCTGGCGACCCTGGAGGGTCCGCTCTTCGAAGCCGCCTCCCGGGCACTGGAGCGCTCGTTCGGGTCGCGTCCCGTGCTGACCGGCGAGGGTGGCACCATCCCGATCGTGGTGGAGCTCGAGGAGATCCTGGGCGCGAATTCGCTGCTTCTGGGCTTCGCCCTCCCGGGCGCCAACATGCACGCGCCCAACGAGTGGTTCGCCACCGAGTGCTTCGAAAAGGGAATCGACACCCTGATCCACCTCTACGACGAGCTTGCGGCCTCCTGAACGCAGGCCGCCCGTAGACGCGGCCGCCCGGGCATTCGGGCGGCGACGCATCCGCGCCGATCAGAGTCCGCACTCACGACCGCCGCACCATCGCCACCGCCCGCAACAGCGCGCGCGCCTTGTTCATCGTCTCGTCGAACTCGGCTTCGGGGACCGAGTCCGCCACGATCCCGGCCCCCGCCTGCACGTGCGCCCAGCCATTCCGCACTATCATGGTGCGAATGGCGATCGCGGTGTCCATCCGGCGCGCGCCCCAACCGATGTGACCGACCGCCCCCGCGTACGGGCCCCGCGCCGCCGGTTCCAGCTCGTCGATGATCTCCATAGCGCGCACCTTCGGCGCGCCTGACACGGTCCCGGAGGGGAAGCAGGCCGTGAGGACGTCCAGGGCGGAGAGGCCGCTGCGCGCACGGCCCTCGACCTGGCTGCAGAGGTGCATCACATCGGAGTACCGCTCCACCGCCATGAGTTCGGGGACGGTCACGGTACCGTACTCCGATACCCGGCCCACGTCGTTCCTCGCCAGGTCGACCAGCATGCGATGCTCGGCCAGCTCCTTCTCGTCGCGGGTGAGTTCGCGGGCGAGGGCGCGATCCTCGGCAGGGGTCGGGCCCCGCCTGCGCGTCCCAGCGATGGGGCGCACCGTCACCACCCCGTTCTCGAGACGCACCAGCACCTCGGGCGAAGATCCCACGAGGCTGAAGCCGCCGCATTCGAGAAAGAAGAGATAAGGCGACGGGTTGATCGTCCGCAGAGCGCGGTAGAGGTCGAACGGGCGTCCGTCGAACCGTGTTGCCAGCCGTTGGCTGAGGACGACCTGGAAGGCGTCTCCCGCCGCGATGTAGTCCTTGATCCTGCGGACGCCCGCGACGAAGTCGTCCCGCTTGATGTTGGAGGTGAACTCGAGGGACGTCCCGGGCTCCGCGAGGGCCAGCGACAGTGGGGCCGGGCCCGGGCGTGTGCGAAGCCGCTCCACCGTGTCCTCGAGCCGGCCCACGGCATCCCTGTAGAGGCGCTCGAGCGCCACGCGGTCGGTTTCGTCCGTGACCTCCACGGTGGTTATCGCCCGGGCCCGGCCGTGGAGGTTGTCCACCGCGACCACCACATCGGAGAACATGACCATCGCGGCCGGCAGCCCGCGGTCGTCGGGCGGCCCCGGCCCCAGGCGCTCCATCCGCCGAACCAGGTCGTAGCCGTAGTAGCCGACGGCACCACCCCAGAACCGGGGGAGACGGGAATCCGGGCGCGGCAGCGCGCGCTTCAGACGCGCTTCCAGGTCCGCCACGGGGTCGTCGGTCTCTGCCCGCCGCCAGCCCGGGCCGGGGCTCCACAGGGAAAGATCGCTACCTTCAAGACGCCATACCTCTCGCGGACTACTTCCCAGGAAGCTGTAACGGGCCCACTGTTCACCTCCCACGACCGATTCCAGAAGGAAGCCGAAGGCGCCGTCGCGAAGTTTGTGATAGGCGGTGACGGCGGTTTCGGAGTCGAAGAGAAACTCGCACCACACCGCGGTGCGGGTGCCGGGGGCGGCGTCATCGAGGAAGGACGCGAAGGAGGGCTCGGCGTTCAGATTCACGGCAGGCAAGGTGTTCGCTTGAGAGAGACCGGATACCTTTAGAAACATCCCCGGAGAAAGTCAACGCAAGGAGAGGCGCGCATGCGGCGGCACGGAACAGATCCGCAGACCACCCAGGAAACGTCACCACCCTACCTGTGGGCGGGGGCGACGGCGGCCGTTGTAGGGTTGCTCTACGCCGTGACCCTCGCCCCCACGACCGCGTTCTGGGACACAAGCGAATACATCGCCACCGCACACATCCTGGGCATCCCGCACCCCCCCGGAAACCCCCTCTTCGTGGTTCTCGCCCGTACCTGGGATATCCTTCTCGGGGTCTTCGGCCTGTCCACCGCCGTCAAGATCAACCTCCTTTCCGCATTCATGGGCGCCCTCTCGCACGGCCTCTGGTTCCTTGTGGTTCACCACATCCTCAGGCACTTCTCCACCGACCGCCGCTTCCGCCTTTTCGGTGCCTTCGCGGCGGTTCTGGTGAGCGCGACCGCCTTCACCGTCTGGAACCAGTCGAACGTGAACGAAAAGGTCTACACGGTGTCGCTGCTCACCATCGCCCTCCTTTCCTGGCTCGCCTTCCGCTGGCAGGAGAGACTGGGCCGGTCCGGAGACGACAACCTGCTCATTCTCATGGTGTTCGTGCTGGCGCTTTCGGTGGGCAACCATCTCATGGCCTTCCTCGCGGCCCCCGCGCTGTTCCTGTTCGTGGTCTACGTTCACCCGCGGTGCCTCCTGAACCACCGGCTGTACCTGTTCGGCATCCCCGCCGTCGTCCTGGGCCTTTCCATTCATCTCTTCCTTCCCATCCGCTCCGGTCTCGGCCCGGTGATCAACGAGGCACAACCGACCTGCCAGAACATCGGGGAGGCCGTGGCGAGCGTCGTCACCTACGGCAACGCGGGATGCGAGGATCTGTCCGACGCGCTGAAGCGCAAGCAGTATGAAAAGCCGCCGGTGTCCGAGCGTCAGGCCCCCCTCGCCTCCCAGGTCGGCAACTGGCTCCAGTACTTCGACTGGCAGTGGGCCAGATCCCTCTCGCCGACCGACTCCGCCTTCGGCAGCTCGCGGATACCCCTCACCGCGCTATTCATCGGGCTGGGCATACTCGGCATCCTCGAACACTACCGCCGGGACAGGGCGAGCTGGGTCTACTTCCTCTCACTCTTCGCCGTGCTCTCGGCCGGCCTCGTCTACTACCTGAACTTCAAGTACGGCTACTCCATGCCGCTGCCTGAGGGCGAGGAACTCCGGCGCGCCATGCAAGAGGCGAATGCGGACACCCCCCGCGACCTCGCCGAGGTTCGCGAACGCGACTACTTCTTCGTCGTGGGCTTCTCGGTGTGGGGGCTGCTGGCCGGGATCGGCATCACGAGCCTCTGGGACCGCGCCACCCGAAAGTCGGGGCGCTCGCTCGCGGCCACTTCACCGGTGCTGGCGCTGGCCCTCATACCCCTGGTGCTCAACTTCAGCTGGGCCAGCCGACGCGGGGACCATGCGGCCAGGGACTGGGCCCACAACCTCCTCATGAGCGTCGAGCCCTACGGCATCCTCTTCACCAACGGTGACAACGACACCTTCCCCCTCTGGTATCTGCAGGAGGTGGAGGGCATCCGGCGGGATGTGACCGTCGCGGTGACCTCCTACCTGAACACGGACTGGTATGTGAAGCAGCTCCGCGATATCACCCGCCCCTGCCAGCCCGGCCAGGACCCGGACGCGGATCCCACGCGCATCCTCTGCCAGCGGCCCTACACCGCGGAGAACACCGGAGCCATGTACACCCACGACCCCGCCGAGGCCAGAGCAGCGGGCAAGGTTCCGATCCTCCTGCGCGAACCGGTGCGTACCCCGGCACGCGGGATGTTCCGCTCGGACCTCGACGACGCCCGCATCGACGGGGTGGCCGGCAGCTACCAACAACTCAGGAACGACCAGGTGTTCGACCTGGGTCTCCTGACCGCCAGGATGGCCGGCGGCCAGATCCTCTATCCGTGGCACCAATTCACGCTCGCCGCAATCTCCAACTCCCTGGGGGACCGTCCCGTGTACTTCGCGTCGGCCAGGACCCCGGCACTACGCTTCGGCATCGCGCAGCACATCGTGCGCCAGGGTCTGGCCTTCCGGCTCTGGCCGGGGAACCCGGCCGAGCTGGAGCCGAGGGGTGTCCTGCGCAACCAGGACACCCGTGCCCAGGGCGGTCTTCTGGGGGCGTGGCTGGACATCCCCCGCACCCGTCTCCTGGCGGACAGCGTCTTCATGCATCGTTCCGGCATTCCGGACGATTGGGAGTACTGGCCGGATCGCTCCACGCTGGGAATCCCGAACTACTACGTCTGGGTGTACTATGCCCTCTCCCAGGACCCCGCACTCAGGGGTGACCCGGCCGCCATCGCCGAACACCAGGACCGCATCAACGCGTGGGAGGAGCTGGCCGCATCGCTATACCCCCCCCAGCCAGACGACACCGAGCCCTGACCTGCGGCGCCGGATGCCGCCCCCCTTCACCTGATCCCGGGCGAAGTACACGAAGTCGAAATACTCGGGCGCGGAACCCACCACTCCCGGCGACGCGTGCACCACGACCACGCGAAAGAGTCTCGTCAACCCGGCCAGCGCCTCCAGTGCCCGCGGTCGATCGTCGCGGCGGAGGCGGTCCAGGCTGACCGGGAAGACCACCCCGCCCAGCTCCACCCCTGCACCGGCCGCCGCCTCCGCGAGCACAAGACGGCCCGCCAGATCCAGAACGGCGGCATCCGCCCCTCCCCGCCGCCCACCCCCTGCCCACTCCGCGAAGAGTTCGTCGAAGACACCCGCCAGCCGTCCCCCGGTCAGCGCGACCACCTTGCCGTGAACAACGGCCCTCACGCGCTGCCTCGTCTCAGCCGCGAGCGCGTCCCGGTCCCCCGCCACCCCTCCGCCCGTAGCCCCGGAACCGTCGGCACCCCGTCCACCGACAGCGGCCGCCCCGCACCCGAGACATGCCCGCATCTCGACAAGTTCGTCCAGGTGCCGCACCGCAGCCCCCAGCTCCGCAGCCCGCACCCTCCCCCGTTCCACCTCCTCGGCCAGGCTGTCACCCTCCCGGCCCAACCCCGCCACCCGCACCTCGGCCGCCTCGAGTTCTTCCGGCCTCCCCTCCAGCTGGTCGCGGCGGCGGCGCCACCAGCGCCCGTCCTGCACGACGGCCTTCCACTCCTCCCTGCGCTCCTCGCGCACCTTCCCGGCACGATCCCCGAGCGGCCGGCCGCAACCCCCGCACGGCACACCCTCCTCCGCCTCTTCGAGGCCGCTCAGCTCCTCGCGCAGTTCCCGCTCGCGGTCCCTGTACAGGAGGAGCCGGGTCTCCGCGTCCTGACGCTCCCTCAGCCACGCCTCCGTTCCCGCCACCACCCGGTCCCGCGCCACCGCCTCCTCGTCGCGCACCGCGCACAACCGGGCCTCCAGGCCTGCGATCCCCGCGTGGGCACGGCCGAGCCGCTCCACATTCTCTCTCGCCTCGAGGATCGACCGTTCGACCCGCCGGATCAGCGACCCCGCGGCGCCGTATTCCGCGCGCGCATCAGGCGACTCAACCGCCGCTCCGCCCCCGCGCAGCCCGAGGGCACCCTCCGGGCCTACGAGCAGCGCCCCCACCGCTTCCAGCCACGAATCCCGGGTTCCGCCGCCGAACCACAGTGCCGCAAACTCGTCGCGCCCGATGGCGTGGGACGCGAGCACCGGTTCGAGCAGCTCTTCGAAGCCGGGCGTTCCGACGTGGGCGGCACCTCCCTTCCAGTCCACCACCACCCCCGCCCCACGATCCCGCACCTCTCCGGCGAATGCCGCATCCAACCCCGCCACCAGCTCATTCCAAAGCGCAGAGGAGTCATCCGCGAGCGCCACCAGACCGCGCGAACTCCGCAGGTCGAGCACGGGTCCGCCGGGCCTCGCCCGGAGCGTCGAAATCATCAGCCGGCCGCCGGCCTCGTCGTCGACCGGGCCTGTCGCGGGCTTCACCGGGGCATCGCTCCCCACCCGCTTCCCCGCCTCTTCGTCCGAGCCGTCCCCGGCGGGAAGAGCCTCCACGCGCAACTCGGCAACCCGGCGGCCGAGGCCCGTCAGCACCTCCCGGTCGAGGACCGCCAGATCTTCGGGCGAGAGGCCCCGCACAGGCACCTTCAGCAGCTTTCCGTCGATCCCGCCCGGCACTCCCGCCAACGCCTCTCCCAGCCTGCGCGCGACCGTCGCGGTCCCGCCGCCCGTGGCCTCCGTCGGGGCCAGGCTCACCGCCGCCCGCGCTTCGACCGGCCAGAGGGTCGGATCTCCCGACTCCAACTGCACCGTAACGAAGCCCTTCCCGATCGCCGCCTCCCGCCACGGATCGGTACCGACTCGCTCCAGGGATCCGCTGTAGCAGGCCCGTTCCCCGACGCGGCGGTACGCATGGCTGGAGCCCAGGGCGACGTAGTCCCACCCATCCATCGGAACTGCGAGCGCGTGCGAGCGTCCCGATGCCACCTCCGCATGCAGCACCAGAATGTTCCGCTCGGCGGCGGGATCCGGGGAAAGGTCCGGGAAGTGCGTGGCCATCACGACCGGGTGGGGAACGAGGGTAACGCCAACCCTGCCCCCGTCCAGACGGAGGCGCCGCACCGCGGTCCCCGCCACCTCCACCCCGTCGATCGCACCGATGACGGTGAGAGGTCCGTGCCTCCCACCATCCAGGGGAAGGTCCCGAGCCCCGGCCGCCACGGCTACCACCACGCCGGGAAGGTCGGCGCGCAGCTTGCGGATTCCCCGCGAAAACGCCGCGATCGGCCCCGCGGTCACATCGGCATGGTCGAAGACATCACCGGCAATGACCACAAGCTCCGGACCGAGCTCGGCGACGCGCGCCAACGCGCTCTCGAACACCCGCAAGACATCTCGGGCCCGCTCCGGGCCCGCCCCGGTGTAGCCCAGGTGCAGGTCCGACAGATGGGCCACCTTCATCAGTGGCCTTCGGATTCGGCCGCCTGTGCGTACCCGCCCGGCATCCTCGCTTCGGAGACCGGCCCCGGCAGGTTCCCCGAACGATCTAGGCGCCAGAGCTCCTTGCGTCGCCGCTTCATGCGCGGCAGCCCCGCCACGCCGGCCACGCTGGCGGCAAAGCGGGTCACACCGAATCCGGCCCGTGCTGCAGCTTCGGCCAGGGCAGGCGGCAACCGGTCCGGATCCAACCCGATCCAGACCCTTTCGACCTTCGCCTCGCGGAGCCCCGCAAGCAGTTCCGGGATTGTGAAGGATTTCACAAGCGCGTCCCCCGACTGCTCCCAGTCCACGACCACGCTGCAGCCGGGAGTATCCGGTACCGGAGACCCGACCAGCGATCCATCCGGCCAGGCGAAGCCCTCGGCCGCCAGCGCCGCCACATCGCCGTCCGGCTCGTACACCCACCATCCCTTGAGGTCGTCCCGGCTGAACCAGCCGCCGACCCCCACGAAGAGGACCGCGCCGGCGGGGTCGAGGGAACTCGCGACTGTCCGCCGCCAGTCACCGCCGGGAGGAGGAGCGATGGCCAGCCGCCTTCCCTCGTCCCGGAGGACCCGCAATTCCGTCTTCGGAACGGCCGTTTGCCAGGTTTCGAAGCGAAGTTCGGGGCGGCCGGTCTTCCGCAGAACGACATGCCGCCGCGGTAGCCGGTCGAAGATCCACCCCTGGCAACGAGCGCCCCCGGACGCGAACACCGTCGCCGCCAGGAAAGCCGTGACGGCCAGCACGGGCCGGCCGAGAACCGCCAGAACCAGGGCCGCTCCCACGGCCGTCCCCACCACCGCCCCGACCACGACCTGACACCTGACCCAGACCCCGAGCGCACCTGCGAAACTCCCGATGCGGCCCCAGACTCCGCCGGCGAAGTACGCCGGGAGGGCACCGGTGAAGGCGAGGCCCAGGCCCTGGGCGACCGCCACCGTCCCGAATCCCTCCATCGATTCCCAAAGAGCGGCGAAGCCGGCACCCATGAGCAGTGCGACGAGGAGTCCCATCCACCACCTGGCGGCGGTGGAAAGGGCTCCGTCGCCGTCCCCGGCCGCTCCCATCCACAGGCCGGCAAGCAGGGAAAGCACCGTGACCGCGGCCAGCACGGCAGCCGCCCGCGCCAGTCCCTGCGAATCGTACAGGAGGACCGCCGCACCGGTGGCCACTCCGGTGGCTGTGGCCGCACCCACCAGCAGCGAGGGCAGCCAGATCATTCGCCGCGCCCGGCTCACCATGCCGGGCACGCCGGACTACGCTCCACTATCCGGTGCAACGGCCGTGCATTCATGCCGGATTCTCCCACGGGCCGCTACAGCTCCGCAAGGATCGCCCGGTAGCTGTCATGGCGGGCCTGCTGGATCCGCCCCCCGGCCACCGCCGCGAGGACGGCGCATCCCGGTTCGTGGACATGCCTGCAATCGTTGAAATGACAGCGGCCAAGAAAACGGCGGAAGTCCGCAAAGCACCGGTCCAGCTCCGCGGCAGCCACGTCACCCAGGCCCACATCGGTGAAGCCGGGCGTATCGGCCACGACCCCGCCCCCCTTCAGGACGATGAGCCGACTGGACACCGTCGTGTGCTTGCCGGAGCGTGAACGCCTCCCCACCCGGCGGGTACGGAGTTCCAGCGCCGGGTCCACCGCATTCAGGAGCGATGACTTCCCCACCCCCGACGGCCCCGCCAACACCGACGACCCGGCCCGGATCATATCGCGGAAGGCATCCATCCCCTCACCCGTCACCACCGACGTGGCCATCACGGGGTAGCCTGCGGAGCGGTACATCGAGGACAGCTGCCGCGCGGCGGCGCCACCCCACCCCAGATCGACCTTGTTCAGCACGAGGCAGGTGTCCATGCCCCCCGACTCTCCCATCACCAGCATCCGGTCGACCACCCCCGGCGTCGCCGGGGGACCGGCCACCGACGCCACCACCACCAGGCGGTCGAGGTTGGCCGCCACCACCTTGGCCACCCGGCCTCCCGCCGCCCGCCGCGCCAGGTACGTGCGTCGCGGCCGCACGGACTCGATGACCTGGCCGCCTCCCGGCACCTGCGCCAACTCGACCCGGTCCCCGATAACCACCCGGTCCTGCACACGGCCCGACCGCTTGAGGCGTCCCCGCAGCGAAGCGTCCAGGGTTCCGGAGGCGGTACGGACCGTGTAAATGCCCCCGATGGTCTCGATCACCTGCCCGGTCGTCACGCGCACGCCGCCCGCAACAGGAACACCCCCGCGACGGTCATACCGCCGCGGGGGTGCTCGCACCCGCGCATCGTCAAGGGGCGCTTGCCGCCCGCTACGCCGCGAAGGACTTCAGAGCCTTGCCCTTCTCACCTTCGCGGAGGCGCCGGAGCGCCCGGTCCCTGAGCTGGCGGATCCGCTCCCGGGTTACCCCGAGAATGTTGCCGATCTCCTCCAGCGTGTGTTCGCGCTCCCCCTCCAGCCCGAAATACAGCCTGAGCACCTTTGCGTCGCGCTGTTCGAGCGAGCCCAGAGCGTTGGCGACGGCCTCGGTCAGCAGCCGGTTCTCGACCTCCAGCTCCGGCTCGGCCGCCTCTTCGGTGATGAAGCGCTCCACCAGCTGCGAGTCCTCGCTGTCGCCGATCGGCGCGTCCAGACGGATCTCCGCCGCGTTGAGCGTCTGCAGCGATTCCACGAGTTGCGGCGTGAGGAAGGTCGCCTTGCCCAGCTCCTCGCTGGTCGGGTCGCGGCCCAGCTCCTGCTTCAGCCGCTCCTTCTCGCGGAAGATACGGGCAAGATCCGACGCGCGGTTGAGCGGCACGCGCACCGGCCGCCCGTGGTTGGCCAGCGAAGCCAGGATGGCCTGCCGGATCCACCACACCGCGTAGGAGATGAACTTCACACCCTGCTCGGGATCGAACTTCCGGGCCGCGGTGACCAGTCCCACGTTCCCCTCCTGGATCAGGTCCGTGAGGGAAACACCCCGGTTCTGGTACTTCTTGGCGACGCTGATGACGAAACGCAGGTTGGCCTTGGCGAGTGCCTGGATCGCTTCCTCGTCCCCCTTCTGGGCACGGGCGCCCAGGATCTTTTCCATCTCCGGCGTGATCAGTTCGTGACGGCTCACGTCACGCAGGTACTGGTCAAGCGCGGTCTGCTCGTCCAGGCTGGCGTCAAAACCGGTGAGCGGGTTGCGCCGTCCCTTCGGGCGCCGTCCCCGCCTTGTCTTTCTGGCCATCGTTCTTTCCGATTCTCCGGTGCCGACCGGATGCCTTGTCCGATCGCACGGTGAGTACCATATACAGCCTTTAATGGTAAGGCTGTAGCCTCTGTTTGTCAAGGACACGGCGAACCGCCATTCGGTTGTCCGCCCCGTCATCAACGGGGTCACGTACCCCGGGCGCGACGATTGTTCCCGTGTGCCCGGGGCGCGTCACGGCGCCGCCCCGGTGGGGGCCATGGCCGACGATTTCGCGGCTGCACCCTCTTCCACTCCCGGCGACCCGCTCCCAAGCCGCTCCAGGAGCCACTCCGGTTCCAGCGGGCGGCGCTCCAGGGTGAAGAGACGCAGCACCCGCGCCGTGCGGTACAACTCCTCCGCCAGCCTGGGCAGGTCGATCAGACCCGCAATGCCCTCCTGGCCCAGGCGTACCACATGACCGTCCCTGTCTACCAGTACGTCCAGCTCGAACATCCGTTTCTTGACGGGGAAGTCGAGGATCACCTCTCCCGGGGCGAGTCCCAGTTCGGCGGCGATCCCGTCCTCCCAGCGCCGCTTGGCCGGTGTGTCTCCGCTGACCCAGTGCGGAAGGGTCCTACCTTCGAGTTGCCAAGCCGGGATTTCCGTTGCCCGCTTCGGCAGCCGCCGTTCCCGCAGCGCCGGCAGCCACCGCCGGGCCAGGCGTTTGGCGGTGGGACCCCGGTCCGCCCCTGCCCGCCGCCCCAGCTCATACAGCAATTCCTCGTCGGTGGGACCGACCAGATCGAGCGGCGACAGCAATCCGGCCTCGACCGCGGTTTCCACGATCCGCTTGTAGAGACCCGTGGCCGCCCTTACCGCGTGGTGCCAATAGACGGTCCGGAACATCTGGTACTTGGAGAACAGGAGCGACTCGAGCGTGCTGAGCGCCTTGCCGCGCAGCCCCACTTCCCAGTCACCGGAGACGGGATCCCGCAGGAGCGCGAGGCCCTGGAGGAGCCGCTCCACGTCCACGTCTCCGTAAGGCACGCCGCAGAAGCGGGCGTCGCGCCGCAGGTACTCCATCTTGTCCAGGTCGAGGCTGCCGCTCACGAGGCCGCGGAGCGCATTGTCCCCTTCCCCCCTGATGATGCGGAAGATCTCGTCGGCGGCGGTCGGTCCCAGCGGCTCCAGAGCCGACTTGAGGGGTGCCGACTCGAAGAACCGCGCGCTCATTTCCTCGTGGTCGCCGGCGATCCGTTCGGGCTCGAGTTCCTCCAGCGCGTGCGAGAAGGCGTAGTGGCCGATGTCGTGGAGAAGGGCGGCGTGGGGGATGAGGTGCGCGCCGCGCCACACGTGGTCGGGGACCGGGGGACCGGCCCGGAGGATCGCAAGCGCCCGTACCGCCAGGTGATAGACACCCAGCGCATGGTCGAAGCGCGTATGGGTGGCCCCCGGGTACACCAGGTGGGCCAGGCCGAGCTGGCGGATGTAGCGGAGACGCTGAAAGGCCGCCGTGTCCATGATCGCGACGGCGACCGCATCCATCCGAATCGTGTTCCAGACCGGATCGCGTATGACGAGAGAGCGTCCATGCCCTTGCATGGAAGGCCACAATAGTGCGTGTGCCGGGACAGCGCAATGCGGATTCGGGACTGATCGTCCCGGCAATCCTGCGTTGACCTGACCCGAATAAACCACGAAATTGCAATCCCCATGGCAACTTCGCCTCTCCGAGAGAAGGTCCGCACGCACGCCGAGGACCGTCCCGGCGTCTACCGCTGGCTCGGTGCCGGCGGGAGGATCCTCTACGTCGGCAAGTCCGTGAGGCTCAGGTCGCGCCTCCTGTCGTACTTCCGGGAAGACAGCGGGAAGGCGGCCCGCATGGTGTCCGAGGCGGAGGACGTCAACTGGGACCTCAGGCCGAACGAGTTCGCGGCGCTGGTCCGGGAGATGCACCTCATCCGCGCGTGGCAGCCCGAGTACAACGTGCAGCACAGGCGCGACCGCCGGTACGGGTTCATCAAGATCACACGGGAGCCGGCACCCCGGCTGGTCCCCGTCTCACGCGTCCGGAGCGACGGTGCCAGCTACTACGGGCCCTTCGCGCAGACGGGCTGGCTCGCACAGGCGGTGCACGACCTGTCGCTGGCGACCGGACTGCGAGACTGTCCCGCCCACACTCCGATCCACTTCGGCGACCAGCTCGAGATCATCTCTGGAGCAAGGGTGCCCCGCTGTATCCGCGCCGACACCGGGACCTGTCTCGCGCCCTGCGCCGGCCGCTGCACCACCGCCGGGTACGACCGCCGTATGCGCCTCGCACGCGCCTTCCTCGAGGCCCGCAGCCGCGCACCCCTGGCCCGGCTGGCGGACTGCGTGAAGGCGGCCGCAGCCAACCTGCGCTTCGAGTACGCGGCCACCATCCGCGACCGCATGGAGACGCTGGAGAAGCTGTGGAGCCACCTCTCCGGCTTCCGGGGCCAGGTGGAGAACCTCAACCTGGTCTATCCGGTGCCCGGCTACGGCGGAGACGATCGCATCCATCTGATTCGCCGCGGCCGTCCGTGCGCCGAGTTGCCCTGGCCGAAGTCGGACCGGGCCCGCCGGCGGGCCAACGAGGTGGTCGAGGAGGTGTTTCGGCCGGTGCCGGGGGACCGGGACGGAAAGCTGGAAGGGGACGCGGCCGCCGAGATGCTGCTCACGGTGTCGTGGTTCAACCGGCGTCCCCGGGAGAGGAAGAGGGCGATGGGGCCGGAGCGGTGGCTGGGAGGGGGATGAATCCGCGTGAGGACCGGGTGCGGTCGTGCGCCGCGCGAGTCCGCGGGGGCTGTCACAAGGCTCCCGGACGCCCCCCGATCACCCGGATCGGGCCCGGATACCGGCCGACGGTCCTGTCCGCGGTCAGGAGGATCACACCCTCCATGCCGGCCTGTGCGATCAGGATGCGATCGAAGGGGTCGGCGTGGATGGGGGGCAGGAGGTCGACGGCGGCCGCGTGCGCCCCGGTGACCGGAAGCTCACAGTACCCGTTCTCGAGCAGGCCGCGGCGCAGGATCCGTGGATCGACATCGAAATCGCGGCGCCCCAGGCCGTTCTTGATGGCCACCTCCCACACCGATGCGGCGCTGTAGAGCAACTCCGTCTCCTCGTCCTCCATCAGGTCGCGCGTGCCCTGCGAAAGACGATTCGGGAAGCCCGCGGCCAAGAGGAGAACACGCGTATCGAGCAGGACCGTCATTCGTCGGCACCGAACATCGCGGCGATTTCGCCGGACCCCATCCGGTCGAAGTCGTCCGGAACCGCAATCCTGCCGGCCAGGAACCCGGTGCGACCATCGGCCTCCTGTTCCAGAGCATCGGCCGCAACAACCTTGACCACCGGTTTGCCGCGCCGCGCGATGACGAACGGTTCACCGGCGGCGGCTGCGCGAATCAGACGCGACAGGTGTGTCTTGGCCTCCGCGCCATCCCCCGCAATCGCGGAATCACCTCACCCTGCGCGCAGGACTCCAGCAAGATCCTGAAACGCCGCTCGCGCGTCTCTTCGCGCTTTGCGCTCACCACCCACCAGGTCACCTGCCTCCGGTACGAGGGCCGCTCGCTCTTCCAGTAGTCCCACGCCTCCGGCACGGCCCGGAGCCGCCGTTCGCAGGCTTCCCCACTCCGCAGCGCCCTTTCGACGCCTGCGCGAACCTTCGGGTCGCCGCCCGGTCGAAGGCGATCCTGGAATCTTCGCAATCAGTTTGTCTATTCCACATCTCCGACGGGCGGAAGCGCCCGTAACGCGGCGGGTGGCAGGCCGTATATTGAGGCCCGGACCAACCCGACCCGTCGAGAGGAGAATCGAGAGCGGTGAGACGACGATACCCGATTTTGCTGGCAACCACGGCCGTCTTGGCGATCCCGTCGTGCGGGACGGACCCCGAAGTCATGCTGACATCCGCGGAGGCCCAGGCCGTTCTCCGCACGATCCTGGAGGAATTCGACGGATTCGAGTTTGAGGCCGTGGAATGTCACCATGGGGGTGAGACGACGGCTTCAAGGGGGGACGAGAAGTATCACACCAAAGGCGATACCGTCATTTTCGCCCGCGAGGTCCGCCTTTCCTTCGCGCAATGCCAGGTGTCGGTCGGTGGTGCGGGAAGGTACACCCTGAACGGGGACCCCGCCCTCACCCACTCGCAAAGAACCGCTTACTGGGGTGGCTTTCAGGGCCACGCGCATTGGACCCTTTCCGGAACGTTCGGTTGGGGGCGTGGGGAGGAGTCCGGCCGGTGCGGAGTTGATTTCACCCTCGACACCAGGTTCGATGACGTTTGGTCCGAGGTTGAAGACCCATATTACCGGGGCCGGGTGTGCGGCCACGAGGCGGAGCTGTACCTGTTCGACTTCTGAACAACGATGATCGGAACAGCACGGGGGAAGCCGGCACCCGGACCCTGTCCGGCCTCGGGGTCGCGTGATGCTCGCGCGTGCTGTGATTGACAGAATGTAACGTGTTCTCTACATCGTGAATGGATGAAGCGACACTCGAAGCGTCGCCGGAAAGGCAACCCAATCCAAGGAGGTGCAGCCAATGACACGAAGGTCCACCATTTCCGCGGGAGTGTTGTCCTGCGCCATCGCGCTTTTTCCTGCCGGCGCGGTGACCGCCCAGTACTGGTCCCTGGGGATCTCCGTAGGCGGAGGGACGGCCGTGGCTATCCACGGCGGCATGCACCTCGGGAACACGGAGGACCGCCGCGATTCCGGCCTCACCGGGGGCAGGACCGAGGTCGAACTGGTGATCGGGCTGCCCGTATTTGAAACGACTGCCGGAAAACGGATGGACAGGCCGAGTCTCGGGCTGAACTTCCGGCAGACGTTACGCGATACGGGAATTTCGGCGGGTGTGGGGTTTCGCCTTGCCCCGATACCATTCGGCTCCAGGAAGGGGTACCGCGCGGTGCTACATGTTCCGGTCGGGTGGGAGCCGTATCCGCTTCCGGTCAGGGGCTTCGTCTACCTTGGCCTTGGCCGGCGGCCGGGGTCGCCCGGGGAAAACGGCGGCTCGAGCCCGTGGGAGTTCTTTGTTCCCTGGCCTAAATTGCAGATCTATGTGAAGCACACGGGCGGCTTTCACCACACGTAACCGGACGTATCCCACACCGGCCCCCCAAGGGGACCCCCTCGGGGGAAGGAGTTTTGGGGCGATGGCGGTTTTCCCCGAACGTGGCGGCTCGGAGTCAGTCGACCGGGAGGACGACGCCGACGCGTAGCGCCAGAGTCCGGGTCTTCAGGAACTCGTCACTCCCGCCATCGCCTATGTCCAGCAGCCCCAGGGTGTACGATGCACCGGCCGACAACGCCAGCCGGCCGTGAGGCCTTGCCTGTCGTCGTCGAACATGCCGAGTTCGAGCCGGCCGTAAAGCTGCGGCGAGACGCCGTCGTAGCCGGTTTCCCGGCCTCACGCCGTTCATCATCAGCCACGGGCCGTCCTCGCCGATGCGGACATACGCGCGCTCCCCCTCCATCCAGATGTGGAACTCCTGGAGTACGCCCACTTCGATCTCATAGCTCCATCCGTATTGGTCCTCCCAGCCCGGAGCGGTCCAGCAGGGAAAACCTGAGATGCAAGTACCAAACGCCCAGTTAGTACTGTCGACGGCGGCGGTCGGCCGACCGATGCTGAAGTAGTAGCCTGTGTGTTCGCTGCCCGTAGCCTGCCACTTCACCGTGGCCACACCGAGGCTGTCCGCGCTCACCATCGACACCATGATCTTCCAGTCGGTGGCCGCGGGGGCGTCCCCGGTGTGGCGGTGGACGTAGCCTTCGAGGGCCGAGTCGGGGGACACATGCAGACCACCGTCCTGTACGGAGGCATCGGCGCGAACAGCCGTCCAGTCGTCCAGGCTGGCGTCGGAGTCGAAATCGTCCCGGAACGGCCTCACAGGCACCGGAACCGTGATCGGAACGTCCGCCTCCAGCGAGTCCCAACCGTCGTTCGCAATCACCGTCACCACCGTCGGGCCCGGCGAGCGGCCGTAGAGCCAAAGACGCAGGCCCCTCATCGCGGCCGTCACCACGGACGTGTCCACGGACCCGATCTCGTAGGTCAGGCCATGGCCGTCAGGATCTTCGAAACGCTCGCCAATGTTCGCGAACACCGAGTCGCCGATCAGGGCGGTCAGCGTATCGAAGGGTGAGGTGAGTTCGGGGGGCCGGTTCGGTACCTTCACCGCGAAGCGTTCGCATCCCCAGGCGGCGGCGAGCAAGAGTGCGCTGAGGGCAATCCGGGTCTTACTCATGGGTTGGCATTCCTTTTAGCCCAGTTCTCTCTAGTGTTTCGTCCCACAAATAACGTGACATAACAATGGACATCAGGCATCTTTCCTCCCATCCACCCGAACGAGGAGGATGCCATGCCAAGGGGACGTCCGTTGAAGGCGCTCGAAGTCAGCCGGGGCGCCCGTGAGGAACTCGAATCGCTCGCGAGGTCGCGCAGCCTGCCCGCCGGGCTGGTGCGCCGTGCCGAGATCGTGCTGCTGTGCGCCGACGGCCTGGACAACCGGACGGTCGCCGAGAGGGTCCGCACCAGCCGCCAGACGGTCGGCAAGTGGCGGGAGCGCTTCCGGACCCAGGGCCTCATGGGCCTGTACGACGAACGCAGGCCGGGCAAGCCGCGCTCCATCGAAGACGACGAGATCATGGGTCTGCTGAGCAGGACGCTCGAGACCAGGCCGCCCGATGGCAGCACGCACTGGAGCTGCCGTTCCATGGCGGACGCCACGGGAATCTCGAAGTCCACCGTCCACCGCATCTGGAGCGCGTTCGGCATCCAGCCCCACCGGCAGAAGCACTTCAAGCTCTCCACCGACCCGTTCTTCGCCGAGAAGGTCCACGACATCGTCGGCCTCTACCTGAACCCGCCCGACCACGCGGTGGTCCTCTGCGTGGACGAGAAGAGCCAGACGCAGGCGCTGGAGAGAACCCAACCTCTCCTGCCCCTCGGGCTCGGATACGTCGAAGGCGTCACGCACGGCTACATCCGCCACGGCACGACCACCATCTTCGCCGCCCTGGACGTGGCCACCGGCCAGGTCATCGCCCAGTGCAAGCAGCGGCATCGCCACCAGGAGTTCCCGGGCTTCCTCCGCCACATCGACGCCAACGTGCCGGCCGGCCTCGACGTCCACCTCGTCGTCGACAACTACAGCACCCACAAGCACATCAAGGTCAAGCGCTGGCTCGCCGCCCGGCCACGCTACCATCTCCACTTCACCCCAACCTACTCCTCCTGGCTCAACCAGGTCGAGATCTGGTTCAACATCATCACCCGCAAGGCCATCCGCCGCGGCTCCTTCACCTCGGTCACCCAGCGCACGGAGGGTCCGCGCCTGCGGGAACACTCGTCAACTTGTCCCGTTCGGATATTCTCGCGCCCAACCACACGCCCGAACCTGGGACCGCACCGTACCGGCGGTTCTGTCGCTTTGCCGGGAAGCTGGTCCGGTGTCTCTTCGGCTACCGTCGCCCCCGCATTGCCGGAATCACGCCGCCGCGCGCGCACGATTCGATCAGGACCTTCAGGCGGCGTTTGCGCGTCTCCTCGCGCTTCGCACTCACCACCCACCACGTCACCTGTTTCCGGTACCATGGCCGCTCTGCCTCCCAGTAGCGCCATGCCTCCGGCACGGCCTTCAGGTGCTGCTCATACTCCGCCGGCAGCCTGACCTCACCCTGCTCGTAAGCGGCCCGCTTCTCGTTCGCGGGATCGCGGGCCCGGTAGGCGGCCATACCCGCCTCCGTTACCCGCCCTGTCTCCAACAGGTGTTTCATGCGCCCGAGGTTCCGGGCGCTCCAGTGGCTGCCCTTCCGGCGCGGCGTGAAGCGAATCCTGTAGCTCTTGTCGTCCACCGACTTGCGAATGCCGTCGATCCAGCCGAAACAGAGCGCCTCGTCCACAGACTCGGGCCAGTCGACGCTCGGAATCCCGGTCGCTTTCTTGTAGTAGCCGACCCACAGCTCGTCGGCCTTGTCGTGGTGGGCCGCGAACCATGCGCGCAGGTGGGCGGGGGTTGGGAAGAAGACCGGTTCCGAGGGCATCGGATCGCCGGGGGACGACCCCTGTTTCCGGCTCCCGCTCACCGCGGCGACCAGACCCGGCGGTCGGCCCGGAAGAGCACATGCGCCCACCGGTAGTCCTCGCCGCCTTTCCGGTAGCCCCCCTTGCGGGCGAAGTTGAAGGTCAGGCGTGCGCCCCACAGGACCACGAGCAGCGTCATGACGTTGACGCGCGCCCACTGGAAGTCGGTCGCGAAGGCGACGATCAGGCAGTACAGGGGCGGACAGAGGGACCAGAGACGGTCGATCCAGGAGGACTCGCAGGTAACCACGGACAGGAACCATGCGACGAACGCGATGACCAGGCAGACCTCGAGCGCGGTGCCGAAGGGGGCGCCCTCGAGCGGGTTGGGGATGGAGTCAAGGCCGAACATGGGGTGGGTTCCGGGGTGGTGGCGGTCTGTCGCTACGGTGGTGGTCGGCTGCTACGGTAGCAGTTGGTGGGTGGGCGGCACAGGCGAAAACCCTCCCGTCCGAACCGGTTCGCTCAGCCAGCCATCGGCGGCACCGACCGAGCGGCGCTCGCCAATCCCTGGGCAAGGGCCAGCTGCCGGTCCCCGCTTCTTCGGCCACCAACAACGTTGGCATGCCTTGGAGGCGGCTCTTCGAAGTCCACTCGGAGCGGGCCTGCGGCATCCACCATCCCCCGCCAGTATCATGGACGGTTCAGGACCGTCCTCGGTTGCCAGCGATACGATCGCGGTCACCCCGTTCGTCGGTGCCAGCTGATAGCGGAAGAGGAGGGAGCCGACCCGGCCGCCCGGCACTCCGCTTCGGGAGGTGCCCTGAAGACCTCGGCAAGTTGCCCCGAAGGCGGAAGGACGATGCGATTGATGAACCGGGTGGCGATCCGTTCGACGCCGAGCGGAGCGGGTCTTTCCAGGTACTTCCTCCACACGACCCAGGCATCTTCGACCATCCGGTCCCAGGACTCGTAGGGCTCAGAGCCTCGCGAATCGGCGCATTGACGAGATATGGTTGCTCGCTCATCGTGTCGAAAGATAGTCCCGGGTCATCGGTGATTCCAAACGGCCGCGATCACAAGGCGATCATAGGTGCGGGGGAGCCGGTCGCCTGGAATCCGGCAGCTGCTGCGAGAAGGCGTCCCACCTTCCTCCTGCTTCCGATCCCTCCCGGTGACGGTTCAACCGGACGCCTAGCAGTCCGTGGATAAACGCCCAGCAGCACCTCAAGCGGCGAGGGGATGTCGTCTACGATCCCGATACGAAACTGCGGGCGTTGTCGGCGCGGTGACCTGTCCCGTCCGCCAACAAAGCCAGTGGCGGACACACACGTTTCATCCGCAGTGCCCAGGAACTGGCCTCCGGTCGATGACTTCATGGTCCTGTCCTGCTGCGCTGGCGCGGAAGCATCGTAGCACTGCGCTTGTCTCACCCCCCCTCCCCCGCCACCCACGGCCCCCCCACCACCCGCCGCACATCGTCCATCACCGCGCCCGCCTCCTCCGGCGGCTCGGTGAACAGACTCACCCCGATCGTTACCGCGAAGCCCACCGCGAACCCGGGGATCATCTCGTAGAGGTCGTAGAAGTGCTGCTTCACGAACAGCGTCCAGATCACCGCCGTCAGGAACCCCGAGATCATCCCCGCGATCGCGCCGGCGCGCGTAGTCCGCTTCCAGAAGAGCGAACACAGCACCACCGGCGTGAACGCCGAGGCCAGCCCCGACCACGCGAAGAGGATGAACCAGAACAGCATCCGGCTCTCCGGCAGCGCCACCGCGAGTCCCCCGAGGCCGATCACGATGGTGAGCACCCGCCCGATCAGCGACAGCTTCCGGTCCGGGTAGTCCGGCCGGTAGACCTTCTGCACCACGTCGCGCACGACGGCCGACGAGGCCAGGATCAACAGCGAGTCGACGGTCGACATGATGGCCGCCAGCACGACCACCAGGATCACGCCCGCAATGATCGCCGGGAACAGCTCGGTGGACATGACGGGCAGCACCGTCTCGTGGTCGGCGAGGCCGGGGAAGAGAGCGCGCCCCGCCACCCCCGTGAGCACCGCCCCGACGTCGAAGACGATCATGCACACCACCGCCATCACACCGCCCCCGAGGATCTCCCCGCGACTTCGCGCCGACATGAAGCGCGTCAGCAGCTGCGGCGCCCCCAGAAACGCCAGCCCGATCCCCACGAAGCTCACGGCGCTCATCACCCCGGTCAGCGTGAGGCCGTGTTCGCCCATCGGCTTCAGCAGCGCCGGATCCGCCGCCCCGATCGCGGCCATGAGCTCGCCCCATCCCCCCGCGTGCCAGATCCCCACGACCGGCAGCACCAGCAGGCACAGGAACATGAGCACGCCCTGCAGAACGTCGCTGTACGCCACCGCCTTGAAGCCGCCGATGCTGGTGTACAGGAAGATGACGGCGGCCCCGATCAGGACGCCGCCCTCGTAGCTCGTCCCCAGGAACGACGAGAACGCCTTGCCCGACGCGGTCAGCTGCGCCGAGGTGTACGCCCACACCATGCTGAAGATGATCACCGCGCTCACGAACCGGATGATGTGGGCCCGGTCGGCGAAGCGGTCCGCGAGGTAGTCGGGAACCGTGATCGCGTCGTAGCGGTCGGTGAATTCCTTGTACGGGCGCGCCACCACCGACCACGCCAGAGCCACCCCGATCACCTCGCCCAGGACCACCCAGAGCGCGTGAAAGCCCACCAGGTACCCCATCCCGGTCAGGCCGAGCAGCAGCCATCCGCTCTCGCCGGTGGTGTTCGATGAAAACGCGATCACCCACGACGGAAGCTTCTTGCCCGCCACATAGAACCCCGCGACCGAACGGCTATCGCGACTGGCCCACCACCCGATGCCGATGAGGATGAAGAAGTAGAAGACGAGGACGGCGATGATGGCGCCGTTCGCGCTGGCTTCACCCATCCGAGTCCTTCGCGCCCTTCCCGATGTCCGCCGCACGGTGCACGCGGTAGGCGGCCACCACCAGAACGAGCGCAGGCACGGTGCACGCGACCATCAGCACCCAGGTGTCGAAAGGGAGCCCGGCGATCATCGTTCCGCCTCCGCCTTCGCACACGCCCGCTCCAACCTTTCGGTCACCGCTTCCATCTCGTCCTCCGGAGGGGCGGGCAACGGCTGGCCGGACCTCGGAACCACGGCCGAAGCGCCGCGGGCGGCTGTGCTCATCTGTCGGGATCCGGGGCTAGGGTGACATCCGTGGCTGGGAAGGAAAGTCATATTCGCCCGTCGCTCCCGTCCCGTCCAGTCCCTGCGCCCGGCGCGCTCCGCACCGGTCCGGGCAGGTCACCCTCGACCCCGCGACCGTCGTGGACGCCGTCCGGCCGGGTGAGGTGGTGACGGTGAGCCGGTCACCGCGGAAACGAGTTGCGCACGGCGCCGTATTTGAACACACTGGAACCGCCCTGTCACTTCCAGGAAATGGGGGTACGGAATGTACGGGAGTCGAGACGGGCATCGGAGTATGGGCCGCCGAATCATCCCGCTTTGTTGCGCCCAGTTGCTTGTCGCTTCCTGCGAAACGCCGATCGAGCCGGAGCGTCCCCTGCTCTACCCGGCCGCCATCGAGGTCACCCCCGACTTCGCCATCCTTCCTGCCGACAGCGGCACCGTGCAGCTCACCGCCGTGGTGAGGGACCAGAACGGCGACAGGATGCGGAATGCCAGCGTGGAGTGGGACACCGACGCCGCCGGGGTCGCCGGCGTCGATCCGATGGGATTCGTGGTCGCGCGTCGCGAGGGAGTTGCGCAGATCGCGGTCAGGCACGAGACGCTCTCGACCGAGGTGGAGATCGTGGTCAGCGACGATCCCGAACGCTACGTGCTGACCCGCTTCTACGACGCGACCCGCGGCCCCGGCTGGGTTCGGTCAGGCGCCTGGCTGGGAAACGGGCCGCTCTCCGACTGGTACGGCGTCGGGACCGACAGCCTCGGCAGGGTGATCACGCTCAACCTCCCAAACAACAACCTGACCGGCGAAATCCCGCGGGAGATCGGCGAACTCTCCCGGTTGAGGTGGCTCAATCTGGACAACAACTGGTTGATCGGCCCGGTTCCATCCTCGATCGGCAGGCTCGGGCACCTCATTCTTCTGAGCCTCCGGAACAATCACCTCACCGGGCCGCTGCCCGCGCAGATCGGAGACGCCATGGCACTGTACCGGCTCCGGCTTGCCGGGAACCCGCTGCAGGGCCTGTTGCCGGAGAGTGTGACCCGGCTCAATCTCGGTGGCTTCGAATACGCGCGAACCGGCCTCTGCGTCCCGCGCGGAGCCGCCTTTCGGCGATGGCTGGATGCCATCTTCCAGGTCGAGCCCCAACCCTGCGGCGCGTCACGCCACGACAGACTGGTTCTTGCCGCACTGTACGAGGCGATGAACGGCTCCGATTGGACGCGCGAGGCCGGATGGCTGACGGATGCTGCGCTGGGAGAGTGGGCCGGGGTGTCCGTCAACGACAACGGCCGGGTGGCGGCCCTGGACCTCAAGGACAACGTCGCCTCCGGGAGGCTGCCGCGGCAGCTCGCCTACCTTGACGGGCTGACCCGCCTGGACGTGAGCGGGAACACGGGGCTCCGGGGCATTCTCCCGAGTTGGATGGCGGAGCTCGGCCTCGAGACCTTCCACTTCGCCGATACCGGGATCTGCGCGCCTCCGGCGGACATCGCCGAGTGGCTGGACGGCATGAGCGAATGGAGTGGCAGCAAGTGTGTGGGGGCCAGGCCGATCGAGGCCAGGATCCCCCTGGTCTACCTGACCCAGGCGGTGCAGAACCGCGATGCCTCGGTCCCTCTCATAGCCGGTCGCGAAGCCCTGGCGCGGGTTTTCGTCGTGGCCGACTCGGTCAACCACCTCGACTCCGACGTGCGCGTGACCTTCTACAGGGGCAGAAATGTGGTCCACATCGCCAGAATGGCCACCCGGGGCGGGCACGGGATCCCGGTGGGGGTCGACGAGAGCCGGCTCGAGGCCACTCACCACGCGACGATTCCGGGCGACGTGCTCTTTCCGGGAGTCGAAATGGTCGTGGAACTGGACCCGGGCGTGAAACTGCCCCTGCGGCACGGAAGCCAGCGGCGGGTTCCCCGGTTGGGCAGGCTCAAGCTGGACGTGCGCGAAGTCCGCGAATTCAAGATGACCATCGTGCCGATCCAGATTGAAGGGCTTGGCACTACCCTCGCGGAGGGGGCGTCCAGAATGACCACCCGGAGCGAAGCGGTTCGGGAGACGCTGAAGATGCTGCCGATCAGCGACTACGATTTCTCCGTGCGGGAGACCTTTCATGTGTCGCTGGGGGGGTATAATCTGCTGCAGAAAGTCGACTTGCTGCGCATAGCGGACGGCGATCCCGGGTACTACACCGGGATCATAGGCTTTGGAGGAGTCGCCTATCTGAACGGCCGTGCGAACCTCTCGGACACCACGACGGGCACCATGACGCATGAGTTCGGTCACAACATGAGCCTGTTGCACACAAACTGCGGCGATCCCCGGTATTTCGTCGACTGGGACTTTCCCCACGCGGGCGGGCGTACGGGCGCATGGGGACACGACCGGGAAACGGGAACGCTCTGGAGTCCCGCCACCGCGGAAGTCATGTCCTACTGCCGTGGCCTCGGCTACTGGGTCAGCGACTACCACTACGCCAAGGCGCTGGAATACCGACTCCACGAGGAGGAGGTGGACACTTCCCAGGCAGCGGACGGGCACAGGACGCCTTCGCTGGTCCTTTGGGGCCGCACCGGCCCGGACGGGGTCACCCTCGACCCAGCGTTCGTTGTGGATGCGGTGCCGTCCCTGCCCGAGGGCGGCGGCCGCTACCGGATCGAGGGACGGACCGCGCGTGGCGGGCCGCTCTTCGCGCTGAGGTTCGACCCGCATATCGAGGCGGAGAGCGGGGAGGAGCACTTCGTCTTCACCCTCCCGGTCGACCCCGCCTGGGCGGGATCCCTGGCGAGCATCACCGTGTCGGGGCCGAACGGCTCGGACCGGCTGGACGCGACGGTGCGCCGGCCGATCGCTGTTGTGACGGACATGGCGACCGGGCGCATTCGGAAGCTGCTGCGGGATTTCGAGGCCGCGCCGGTGGCGGGGCCGGGTGAGGTGGTGGCGGTGAGCCGGGGGCTGCCGGACGAGGCGGCGCTGCGGGGGAGACGGTAGGACACCTCCCGTGGCCGCCTTACCAACCTGATGACGGCAATGATCGACATCTATGAGGCCGGGGGAGAGGCCATGCCGATGATGTGCTCGAATTCGCCCCGGGTCACTGGCTGCACCGAGAGCCGGCTGCGATTCACCAGCACCATGTCGGCCAGCTCCGGCGTGGCGCGGATCTCCGGGAGGCTTACCTCGCGCTCGAACTTCTCCACGAAGCGGATGTCCACCATGAACCAGCGGGGGTCCTCCTCGGTGGCCTTGGGATCGAAGTACTTGTTGGACGGGTCGAACTGGGTGAAGTCGGGGTAGGATTCGCGGCACACCTCGGCGATTCCGGCGACGCCCGGCGGCCTGGCGTTGGAATGGTAGAAGAGGACGCGGTCGCCGATCCGCATCCGGTCGCGCATGAGGTTGCGGGCGGCGTAGTTGCGGACGCCGTCCCAGTGGGTGGTGCCGTCGCGTTCGAGGTCGTCGATCGAGTAGACGTAGGGCTCGCTCTTCATGAGCCAGTGCTGGCGGGGCATGGGGTTCTCCGGGGGTGACGAGGGATTCCGAAGATACAACCGGCGGGGCGGGTCTGCCGGATGCGCGTCCCTCAGCTCCGCGTCAGCGTGTGAAGTACGGTTCGCTCGACTTCCAGTTCGTCTCGGGTGATCCCGAGGACGTAGTCGGCCCCGATTTCGAGCACCTCCACTCCTGGTGGCATCGCCACCCGGGCCAGGAGCCGCCCTTCGGTGTCGTATACGTGATAGGCTCGCGTCGCGGACGCATCGGCCTGGTACGACCCGACCCACACCATGCCCGGGTGGTCGACAACGAGATGATCGATGTTGGGTATCGAGTCGGGTGCGGGGAGGTGCTCCCTGACGTACTCCGGCGAACCCACTCTCCGGGCGGAAACGGCCTCCCAGGCGGCAGCGAGTTCATCCGCGGTGGGTGGGCGACGGGCATGTCTGACTCGGATGGTGGCACCGGGAAGCACGCTGTCGGCCGCAAGGGCGAAGACGTGCACGACATCTCCCCAGCTGTCCGCCACCACCAGCTTCCGCCGCCATCCACCGACCGCGAAAACCCCCTTCCGGGCCATGGGCGGGGGAGCGTATCCCATCCCGCCACTCAGCACCACCAGTTGCTCGGGCAGGCGCGGGAGCCCCTCGAAGGGTACCGCCCAGCCTGCCTCCTTCAGGAACATGCCCAGACGGTCGATCGAGGCCAGATTCCAGGGGAGAACAGCCAGCTCGTCCTCGAGTCGCCACGGCCCGGCTTCGCGTGGCATGCCGGAGGGGTCGAAGTCGCTGCCCGTGCACGCGATCACCCCGTCCCCAACGAAGCTCGGGACCGGACACTCGGAGGCGTAGTATCGGCCGAATTCCTGCAGGTCCGCGGTGGCAAGCTGCTCGTGGGCGATGACGGTACCGTCGGGGGCATGGCGAATCCTTGAGAGACCGTCCTGCACCTGGAGGGTGTCGCCGGGAAGGGTCTCCAGGTGGGTCGGGTTTCGCATCTCTCCCGGGCCTTCACCGGGCCCACCCGCCGTCCACAGATGCACACCGTCGGGGGAGAAGGCGCGCAACTGCCGGGAAGCGCCGTCCAGCACGACGATCGTCCCGGTGGAGAGACGGGCGGCGCCACGAATCTGGGAGAAGAGGTGCTCCGGCGGCCCTTCGAGCAGCCCGAGGGCCAGGGCGGGATCCGCGCCGATCTGCCACATGGGGACTGCTTGCGACACTCCGCCGGCCGTATCGACCGGGTTCCGGGTGTCGGAGTCGTGGTCGGATGAACAGGCGACGACGGCAAGGGCGGCGAGAATCGGAACGGGTCGACGAGACACGTGCGGAGGCGGGAGCCGGTTTCCCGCCCGGCGATGGGCGATCCCGGCCGCGCCCACCTACCCCCGCCCACCCCCATCCGCCCCCGCCTCCACCTCAATCGCATCCGCCTCGATCGCCTCCATCAGCCGCGCGGCCACGAACCCGTCCGACCCGTCGGGGAGGCGCACACGGAACCAGTCACCCGACGCCCCGAGTACCTGGAGCGGCGTCCCCGGATCCAGCTCGCCTACGACCTCGCCGCGTCTCCCCGGCGCCGCACGCAGCCGTATGCTTTCGTTCGCCGACTGGACCCGTGTTCCCAACATCGCCGGGTCGGCCGTCAACTCGGGAAGCTCTCTGCGCGGAGGGTCCAGGAACGGCCACGGGTCGATCGGCCCCCTCCGGTACAGCCCGAAGTGCAGGTGCGGCGGCGTGGTGCGCGCGTTCCCCGTGTTCCCCACGAACCCTATCGTGTCTCCGCGCTCCACCAGCTGACCGCTGCTTACGTGCTGGCTGTCCAGGTGGGCGTAGTACAGGCTGGCCTCGTGCACCGGTTCGCGAATCCACACGACCTTGCCGCCCCTCGGCGTCTCCCTGACGCGCCTCACCCTCCCGTCGGTCGCGGCCAACACCGGCGTCCCGCGCGGTGCGAAGATATCGACGCCGTGATGCTCGCGGCGGCCCCCGTCCCGCGCCGCTCCGAAGACGCTCTGGATCGCACTCATGCCGCGGCCCTCGACCGGAAACCCCAGCTGTGATTCCTCGCGAAGCGTTACGCGGTAGTTGCCGCCCCGCAGGAGTTCGGGCTGGACCCGGAGGATGAATTCGCCCCCCCGCCAAGCCTCGTGGGTGAAGACCCGGAAAACCGAGTCGGAGGAGAGGACGGGCCTGAAGGGATCCTCGCGGTCCAGGGGCACCCGGAACAGGTCGGTGAACAGGTGGGTGTCTTCCCCGGACTCGAGGGACACCTCGAAGGTGAGCTTGCGTCCGCGCGGAATCTTCACCCGATAGGCAACGGCGGCGGGTCGCTCCGGGGTGATGTGACCCGTCTCCTGAAAGGGGAGGGCGACGGTGGTCGGGTTGCTGAGCGCCTCCAGCCCGGCCCTCGTCCAATCCTTCCCCAGGGCCGTCTCGTCGAGCCCCGTCTCGGCCAGCGACGCCTGATACTCCTCGTACGGGGTCGGCTCCCGCAACCGGTCCCGCAGCTTATCGCTCTCTTCGCAGGCAACAAGCCCCGCGAGCGCCGCAACCGGCGAGAACCGAGCGTATCGCGTTCGAGCCATGCTCCTCCCGGCGCGCGCTGTTCGACTACGCGGGCCCGGCCTTCTCCGCCCCACCCCTCAACTGACCCGCGAACTGTTCGAAATTCCTCTTGAACATGGCGGCCAATTCCGCAGCGGCGGAATCGTAGGCGCTGCCGTCGGCCCAGGTCCCCCGCGGCAGCAGCACCTCCGTGGGCACGTCCGGTACGCGCGCCGGGACGTGCACCCCGAATACGGGATCCACCGACATCGGCCCGTCGTCCAGGTCCCCGTTCAACGCGGCCGCCACCATGGCCCGCGTGTGGGACAGCTTCATCCGGCTGCCCACCCCGTAGCGGCCGCCCGTCCACCCGGTGTTGACCAGCCAGACGCGGGCCCCGTAAACATCGAGCCGGCTCCGGAGCAGGTCGGCGTACACGGCGGCGGGCTGAGGCAGGAAGGGCGCCCCGAAACAGGCACTGAAGGCGGCCCGGGGCTCCGTGACCCCCCGTTCGGTGCCCGCGACCTTGGCCGTGTACCCGGAAAGGAAGTGGTAGATGGCCTGCCTGATATCCAGCCGGGCGATCGGGGGGAGCACTCCGAAGGCGTCGGCGGTGAGGAAGACGACATTCTCGGGGTGGCCACCCATGCCGCTGTGCACCGCATTCCGGATGAAGGAGATCGGGTAGGAGGCACGGGTGTTTTCGGTGATCCTGCCCGAGTCGTAGTCGATTTCGCGCGTGCGTTCGTCGAGGATGACGTTCTCCAGAATCGTGCCGAACATTCGCGTGGCACGGTGGATGTCCGGTTCGCCCTCGGGCGACAGGCGTATGGTCTTGGCGTAGCACCCGCCCTCGAAGTTGTAGACGCCGTCGTGGCTCCAGCCGTGCTCGTCGTCGCCGATGAGTCGGCGCTCCGGGTTGGCCGAGAGAGTGGTCTTCCCGGTGCCGGAGAGGCCGAAGAAGAGCGCGGTGTCGCCCCGCTCGCCGATGTTGGCCGAGCAGTGCATGGGCAGAACGTCACGAGCCGGCAGCAGGAAGTTGAGCGACGAGAAGATGGACTTCTTGATCTCCCCGGCGTACGCGGTGCCGCCCACCAGCACCACCCGCTCCGTGAAGTGGACCACGATGAAGGCGCCGGAATTGGTGCCGTGCCGCTCGGGATCGGCCTGCATGGAGGGCGCGTGGTATACGACGAAATCGGGACGGAAGGCTCTTTCCTCCCCGGCGTCGAGCCGCAGGAACATGTTGTAGGCGAAGAGGTCGTGCCAGGGACTCTCCGAAATCACCCGCACGTGCATGCAGTACTGCCGGTTCGCCCCGGCCCTGGCGTCCCGCACGTAGAGATCGCCGCCGTTCAGCCTGTCGATGATGTCGGCCTTGAGGCGCGCGTAGTGCTCCTCGCCCATGGGGACGTTGACGTCACCCCAGTCTATGAGACCCGCCGATCCGGGCTCGTGTACGACGAAGCGGTCGTTGGGGGAGCGCCCGGTGTGGGGCGCCGTGATGGTAACGAGTCCGCCCCCGAAGGCGAGCCGCCCGGTTCCCAGCCGCAGCGTCTCCTCGTAGAGTTCCGAAGGCGAGAGGTTCCGGCGCACGTGTCCCACGGGGGCCAGACCCTGTTCTGTAAGGTCCACCTCTAGAGCCTCCGAATCGGCTTGTTCAGATTTCGGTTTATGTTCGTACGTCCGCATGGCGGGCGATACCGGGGCAGCCCGGTAATGTGATCTCCTCACGTCCGGGCGTCCACAGATGCGATGCCGACGAGGTGGACGACGTCGAGGACGCTGCATCCGCGCTGCAGGATGTGCACCGGCTTCTTCATGCCCAGGAGGATCGGGCCGATGACCTCCGCGTTACCGAGTTCGTCGAGAAGCTTGTAGGAGGCGTTGGATGCGCTCAGCGTGGGAAAGACCAGGACGTTGGCCGGTCCCGTCAGATCGCTGAAGGGGTACTTCGTGGCGATTATGTGCGGGTCCACCGCCACGTCCGCCTGCATCTCGCCGTCCACGAGCAGATCGGGTGCCAGGCGCTTGATCCAGCCGACCGCTTCACGAACCTTGGCCGCCTCCGGATGGCGGACGGAGCCGAAGTTGGAGAACGACAGCATGCCGATGCGCGGCTCGATTCCCAGGTCGCTCACGAAGCGCGCTGCCGAGATCGCGATTTCCGCCAGGGTCTCCGGGTCGGGGTCGATGTTGACGGTGGTGTCGGCGAAAAAGAGCGGGTCGCGGTCGCGGAAGGCGACCATGTGGAGCCCGGACACGCGCCGCACCTTCCGGGACGTCCCGATTACCTCCAGCGCAGGGCGCAGGATCTGCGGGTAGTTCGAGTCGATTCCGGCCACCATCGCGTCCGCGTCGCCCGCGGCTACCATCATGGCCGCGAAGTAGACCGGCTGGTACGCGCGGGCCCGCGCCTCGGCAAGGGTCAGCCCCTTTCGTTCCCGGCGCCGGTGGAAGGCTTCGGCGTAGGCGTACCGGGCCGACTCGACGGCCGGTGGGTGGATGCACTCCGCATCGTCCAGGTAGACGCCCAGGTCGGCGGCGAAGCGGTGAATCTTCTCCTCCTTGCCGATCAGCACGATCCGCGCGGTGCCCTCCTCCATGACCTGCGCGGCGGCCCTCAGCACGCGTTCGCTATACCCGTCGGCGAGCACGATGCGTGCGGGCTCCTTCCGGGCCCGCCCCAGAATCCTGCGCATCGCCTCGCGCCCCGGGCCGAGACTCGCTTCGAGCCGGTCCCGGTATTCCTCGAGGTCCAACGTGACGCGGGCAACCCCCGTGTCCATCGCCGCCCTGGCCACCGCGGGCGACACGTGGAGCAGGACCCTGGGGTCGAAGGGCTTGGGGATCAGGTAGTCGGGACCGAATTCGAAACCGTCGTCGCCGTATGCCTTTACGACCGACTCGGGCACTTCGTCCCGGGCCAGCTCCGCGAGAGCGCGGGTGGCGGCGAGCATCATCCCCTGGTCGATCCGCTGCGCCCGCACGTCCAGGGCGCCGCGAAAGATGAAGGGAAAGCCAAGCACGTTGTTGACCTGGTTCGGGTAGTCCGATCTGCCCGTGGCCATGATGGCGTCGCCGCGCACACCGGCCACGTCCTCGGGGGTGATCTCCGGATCCGGGTTGGCAAGCGCGAAGATGATCGGCGCGGGGGCCATCGAGCTGACCATCGCCGGAGTAACCAGCCCCTTGGCCGACAGGCCGATAACCACGTCGGCCCCTTCCATCGCCTCCGCCAGGGTGCGTACCGGGCGGCTGGTGGCGAAGGGCGCCTTGTAGTCGTTCATCCCTTCTCGCCGCCCCTGGTGGATCACGCCGACCCGGTCCACCATGACCAGGTTTTCCGGCCGAACGCCGAGACGCAGGCAGTGGCCGGCTGTGGCAACCGCAGACGCCCCCGCTCCCACGAAGACCAGGTAAACGTCACCGATGTCGCGGCCCGTGATCTCGAGCGCGTTGACGAGGGCGGCGCCGGCGATGATAGCCGTGCCGTGCTGATCGTCGTGGAAGACCGGGATGCGCAGTGTCTCCCTGAGCGTCTCCTCGATCAGGAAGCACTCCGGAGCCCGAATGTCCTCGAGGTTGATGCCGCCCACCGTCGGCTCCAGCATCTGGCAGAACCGGATGACCTCGTGCGGATCCTCCGTGCCGATCTCGATGTCGAAGACGTCGATCCCGGCAAACCTCTTGAACAGTACGCCCTTGCCCTCCATGACCGGCTTGGCCGCGAGCGCCCCGATGTTCCCCAGTCCCAGGACCGCGGTCCCGTTGGAGACCACGGCCACCAGGTTGCCTCGTGCCGTGTAGCGGAAGGCGTGCTCCGGATTGTGGTGGATGGCCATGCAGGGCTCCGCCACTCCCGGACTGTATGCGAGGGTCAGATCCCTCTGGGTCGCGACCGCCTTCGTGGGGACCACCTCGATCTTCCCGGGGCGACCCCCGGCGTGATATTTCAGCGCATCACTCGCGAATGTCGACAAGTAGGAGTCTCCAGTGTTGTCGCGTACCCCCGGGAAACCGGCGTTTTGCCGATCCAGCCCGGCGTGTGATCCTACCGGGAGCGACGAAGCCTCGTCAACGCCCCGGGGCCAATGGTCTGCAACTCCCGGCCGCGGGCACACCCTTTGACGGTCCAGGCGGTCTAACCATCTTCACAGTTCGCATCGCTCCCTTTGAGAGACCGGAATACGCACACCCGATGACATCATGACCGGCGCCACCGCGCGCTGCACGATTGCCCTGGCACTGGTAGGCGCCGGTGCGGCGGGGTATCGAGAGGCTTCGTCTCAGGAGATCGAGGCTTCGCCTGCCGAGACCCTCTGCGATGGTCCAGTGATCGGCCGGGTATTCGTGGAAAACCACACGATCTACTCCCCGGTTTCGGATTCCTCCGCTTCCGCCGGAGTGACACGCCGTTTTATCGGTTGGCTCCGCTCAATCGCGAACCGGGCCCACCGCCGCACCAGCAAGGGCTTCATCGCGGGCGAACTGCTCTTCGAGGAGGGGGACTGCTTCGACCCCTTGCTGCTGGAAGAGTCCGAGCGCATTCTGCGGGCCCTGCCCTTCATCGCGGACTCCGACGTCTACGCGGTTCCCGTGGACGAGACGCAGGTCCACGTTGTGGTCGACACCCACGACGAGTGGACCCTCAAGCTCGGGGGGCGCCTGGAGTTCTACGACCGGCTCAGGATCACGCAGGTGTCCTTCACCGAAGAGAACCTGATGGGAACGGGCACCCTGCTCGGTGCCTACCTCATCGAGGAGGACGAACGGCGGGACCTCGGATTGCAGCTGCGTGCGTTGCGGCTGGCGGGCACGCGCCTCGACGGCGAAATCGGCGGAGGGCGAACGCGCACCGGGGATTTTCTGTACGAGTCGCTGAGCTACCCGTTCGTGGGCGAAGTGGGCGAGTGGGCCTTCGTGGAGTCCTATTCCCGGCGGGAGGACCTGTTCCGCTATGCGAGTGCGGACGGCTCCGGATTCACCCACGTGAACCTGCCGATCCAGACCCGCCGTGCGGTCGCCTCCATGGCGCGCCGTTTCGGTACACCCGGGAACCTCACGATCGTCGGTGCCGGACTTTCGTGGGACGATGTCGCCTTCGACGGTTTTCCCGAAGAAGTCACCGTGGTTTCCGGGTCCGACTTCGCCAACCCCGACACCGCGGACGCCGCCACCGCCGGGGCACTCCGGAACCAGGTGAACGGAAGGCGGGCCTGGCGCTTCAACGTACTGGCGGGCAGGAGGAGAATTGCCTTCGTCACCCGGGAAGGGCTGGACGCACTGCGCGGCGAGCAGGACGTACGCGTGGGAACGCAGGCGCTGGCCACCGTCGCCACCACCGTGGGCACTCCGAAGTGGTCGCCCGACGGCGATTTCCATGAACTGCGCGGAACGGTTTCGCTCTTCGCCGGAGCCGCCGGAGACCATTGGATAGTCAACTCGGAGCTGACCTTCGAGGCGGCACGGCTTCTGTCGCAATCCGGTCGCGACAACGCTCTGCGCGATATCCTCGGGGAGCTGGGCGCCTATTTCTACTGGCAGCCGCCGAGCGCCACCCGGCACACGCTCGTCCTGGGGTTGTCGGGAGTCGGGGGGTGGCGCAGCTCGCTTCCCTTCCAGCTCACGCTGGGGGGCCGCTATGCGGTCCGCGGCTACGGCCGGGAGGAATTCCCGGTGGCGCGGAGGTTGATCGCTCACCTGGAGGACCGGATCAAGCTCGTGGGGCCGTTTCCGGAGTTGTTCGACCTGGGTCTCACCGTATTCGTCGACGCGGGAGCCGGATGGGCCGGGGGCGTGCCCTTCGGCATGGATTCCGGGTTTCGAGCCGCCGCGGGGGCCGGGCTCCGCTTCGGATTTCCCGCCGGGGCCAAGCAGGTCGTACGGGTCGATGTGGCCGCGCCCCTGGCGGAAGGCGGACTTCGCGACCTCCAGTTCCGCATCGGCTACGACGTGGTCAGCCTCCTGACCGGCTTTCCGAATCGCCAGGCCCGGAGAAGCCGAAACCCGAATCCCTTCGCCGCGGTCTTCGACGACTGACGGATTCGGGGCATCGCCCCACCTCCCTGCCGTGCACACTCGTCCACCCCGGAAAACATTTGACTTCGGATGCCGAAGTCTGTAAAATGGTTGCACTTTCCCCGGTATCCAGAGACGTACACAATGCGGCACCCCGCCACCGCACGACGGATCGGCTACCTCAGCCACCGGGGAGCCATCCCACTGCACACCACCCAATTCAGGAGGACGGCTTTGTTCGGAGCTTCTCGGGGCCTGGATTCATTCGATCAGTATCTGCAGGACGTGGAACGTTACCCACTCATTTCCGATCCAGAAGAAGAAAGGGCTCTGGCGCGGCGGGCCCGAACAGGTGACAAGGAGGCGGCGGAACGGCTCGTCACAGCCAACCTCCGGTTCGTCATCTCCTACGTGAAGAAGTACCAGGGACGCGGGCTGGGACTCGCCGAGCTGGTCTGCATCGGCAACGAGGGTCTCCTCAAGGCGGTCAAAAAGTTCGACCCCGACAAGGGGGTCAAGTTCATCTCCTACGCCGTGTGGTGGATCCGCCAGACGGTCCTGCAGGCGTTGGCCGAGCAGACTCGCTCTGTCCGCATTCCCCTCAACCAGAACTCCAACCTGGCCCGCCTTGCCCGGACCAACACGACCCTGACCCAGCAACTTGGGCGGACCCCGACCGACCAGGAACTCGCCCGCGAGATGGACGAGCCCCTGGACACGGTGCGGGCGCTTCGCCGCGTCGCGGCCGCCGAACTCAGCCTGGATGCCCCCCTCGACCGGGGTGACCGGGACAGCTCCAGCTTCGGCGAACGCTTCGCCGGGGCGGACGGCTCCGAGATCGAGGAGGATGTCGAGGCGATCGCGCGCCGCAACTACCTCGAGACGATGTTCGACAGCTACCTGACGGAACGGGAACGCAAGATCCTGTACCTGTACTACGGGCTCGACGACGGCGAGGAACGTACCCTCGAGGAGATCGGTTCGCTCCTGGGCGTCACCCGGGAACGTATCCGCCAGATCCGCAACCGGGCCTTCGAGAAGCTGCGGGACAGCCCCCAGGGCGACTCCCTCTCGGGTTTCTGGACGACGAACTGACCACCCGCCCCCGGCCACGGCCGGCACCGGCTATTCGCCATTGCCCCTGGGGGTCAGCATGACCATCTCCCGTGCCCTCACCTCGGCCGTCGGGATCGTCACTCCGTCGCGCTCGTAGGAGTCGTACTGCAGGTAGCCCTCCACGAACAGCTTGTCCCCCTTGGACACGTAGTCCTCGGCCACCTGCGCCAGCCTGCCCCAGAGGTTGACCCGGTGCCAGTCGGTCCGCTCCTCGGGATCTTCTCCCCCGGTTCGCCAGTTCGTGGCGAGGGAAATTCGGGCCACCTTCGCCCCGGCGCTCGTGACGCGGACATCGGGGTCGCTGCCCACGTTGCCCACCAGAATGATCTTGTTGACCGAACGGCTCACGGGTCGATCCTCCCTTGCGATTGCGGGGTTGGCGCCGGAACCTCGCTGCGGACCCGCGCCGGTTACCCCTGTGAGTTTTGGCTGCCAGGAAAGATCGGTGGCGGCGAGGGGCGCCTACATGGCGATTCGGGACAGATTTCGAAGCGAAGCGGCCCGCCCGGATCCATCGCCGTTCGAATGCCGGGGGGATTTCGTCCACGGGCCCGATCGCGCCGTCCCGTTTCACGCCTTGCAGTCGTACCAGGTCCTTCCGGCTCCGATGTCCACCTTGAGAGGCACCTTCAGTTCGACCGCCGACTCCATCACTTCCACCACGGTCCCGGTCAGCTCCGCGACCCCTGATTCCTCAACCTCGAAGACGAGTTCGTCATGGACCTGCAGCAGCATGCGCACCCGGGAAGCACCGCCGAGGACGCGCCCGATCCGGATCATGGCGACCTTGATGAGGTCTGCGGCCGTGCCCTGGATCGGCGTGTTCTGCGCCACTCGCTCACCGAACTGCCGCACGTTCCAGGCTCGCGCGCGTAGCTCCGGCACGAAGCGGCGGCGCCCCAGGAGGGTGGCCACGTAACCCCGGTCCCTCGCCTCTGCCACCTGCTCGTCCAGAAAGCGCCGCACACCCGCGAATCGCTCGAAGTACTGAGAGATGAACCGCTTGGCCTCGTCCATGGAAATGCCCAGCTGGCGTGCGAGCCCGAAGGGGCCCTGGCCGTACAGGGTGGCGAAATTCACCGTCTTGGCCCGGTCGCGCATCCCGCCGGTGACCTCGTCCACAGCCACGTCGAAGATCACGGCCGCGGTCTCGCGGTGGATGTCCTTGCCCTCCCTGAAGGCGCGCACGAACACCTCGTCGCCCGAAAAGTGCGCCAGGATGCGCAGCTCGATCTGCGAGTAGTCCGCGGTCAGCAGCACCGCCCCCGGGGGGGCGACGAAGCCGCGGCGGATCTCCCGGCCCAGGAGAGTGCGGATCGGGATGTTCTGAAGGTTTGGGTCGGATGACGAGAGGCGCCCGGTCGCCGCGACGGTCTGGTTGAAGGTGGTGTGGATCCGTCGCGTCTCCGGGTTGACGAGCGCCGGGAGGGCGTCCACATACGTGTTGCGCAGCTTCTCCAGCTGCCGGTAGTCCATCATGAGCCGCGGAAGCTCGTGACCGCCGACGGCCAGCTCTTCGAGCACGGAGGAATCGGTGGACGGACCGGTCTTGGTTCGCTTGAGGACCGGGAGCTGAAGGCGCTCGAAGAGGACATCGCGCAGCTGCGGGGTGGAATTGATGTTGAACTCGGTCCCCGCCACGCGGTAGATGTCCTCCCGGATGAGCTGCAGCTCTCGACCCAGGCGGCGGCTCATCTCCGTGAAGAAGGACGCATCGATCCCAACGCCGTTGATCTCCATGTCGGCGAGGACCGGAATCAGGGGGGTCTCCAGGTCGTTGAAGAGGTCCTCCAGCCCCTGGGACGCCAGTCTCCCGGCGAACCGCACCCAGAGCCGCAGCGGCAGTTCCGCCAGTTCGCAGGCGAAGTCCAGGACTTCTCCGGCGGACACCTCCGCGAACGCCCGGCGCTTCTTCCCGGTGCCCAGCACGCTCGCCGCGGGGGTCACATCGCGGGCCAGATGGTCGGTGGCGAGCGCGGCCAGATCCTGCCTGCGGCGCCCCGGGTCCAGCACGTACGAGGCGACCATCACGTCCTTGAAGGGTCCGGCCAACTCCAGGCCGGCGCGACGGCACGCGATGAGGGACCGCTTGAGGTCGTGACCCACCTTGGTCACCGCCGGGTCGGCCAGGACCGCCCGGATGGGCTCGAAGTGGTCGCTGTCCGGCGGGGGCAGGTTGGCGGCACGGTCCACGGCGGTGTCACCCAGCTCCAGCGCAACGGCGTCCCCGTGGGCCAGCGGCAGGTAATACCCCGTCCCCGGTTCAGGGGCGATGGCGATCCCCGCCACCCGTCCCCGCAGCGGCTGCAGCGTGCTGTTCATCACGACCAGCCCCACAAGGCCCGTTTCCCGGCACTCACGCGCGATATCGACCATGCTCCCGGGTTCGGTGACGAGCCGGTATTCGGCACCTGCCGATCCGCGGTCTTCGCGGCCCGGGGCGCCGGCGCCGGCCTCCCGGTCGAGCCGATCCAGCAGCGTCCGGAACTCCAACTCGACGTAGAGCGCCCGCAGCCGCACGGCGTCGGGCTCCGACACCCGCAGGGACTCCAGGTCTTCGTCGACCGCCGCATCCGTCCGGATCGTCACCAGCTCCTTCGAGAGGAGAATCTGCTCCCGGTTGCCGAGCAGCGATTCCCGCGGCCGCTTCGCCTTGACCTCTTCGGCGTGGTCCAGCACCTCCTCGAGGCTTCCGTACGACTCCAGCAGCTTGCGCGCCGTCTTGGGCCCGATTCCCGGCGCGCCCGGCACGTTGTCCGAGCTGTCGCCCACAAGCGCCAGGTAGTCCACCACCCTGCCCGGCTCGACCCCGAACTTGTCCGTCGCACTGCCTTCGTCCACCCAGTTGGCCGCCACGCCGTGCGGGCCGCCCCGCCCCGGGTTGAGCAGGTGCACGCCGGGTCTCACAAGCTGGAAGAAGTCCTTGTCCCCCGAAACGATCACGGCTTCGAGCCCCGCCTCCACCGCGCGCACCGCCAGCGTCCCGATGACGTCGTCGGCCTCCCACCCCTCGACTTCCACCACGCGGTCCCCGAAGGCTCCCACCAGTTCGCGGATCCGCGGCAGACTGTCGCGCAGCTCCCCGGGCATCTTCTCGCGGGTCGCCTTGTACTCGGGGTACAGCTTCGACCGGTGGCTGTGCCCCGAATCGAACACCACCGCGATATAGTCGGGCTGGTAGTCGTTGCGAACGCCATGGAGGAAGTTGGCGAACCCGAACGGGGCTGAGGTGTTCTCGCCGCGGGCATTTGTAAGGGGGCGGTGGAGGAAAGCGAAGAACGACCGGTAGATCAGCGCGTAGGCGTCGATCAGGAAGAGTCGGGGGGCGGTCTTGCGGGGGATGTCCATTGGGGCTTGCGTGAGTGACGGCGCGCGGCAATATAACGGCTTCACAGCCTGCGAGCCCCCCTTCGGGAAACTGCTGGACGGTCGTCCGTTCAGACAGGTCCCAGAGTGAGATCAAGTAAACCATGGATGACATTATGTAATGTTGTCTTTACATTATGAGGCGGTAAGCGACGCCTACAGGCGCCGGAGGGCCGTCACTCGAACGTGGTCGCGGGTCATCCGCACGACGTTCGTCATCGCCTCGCTGGTCCTGGCTGGATGCGGGGCTGATTCCCGAACCGATTCAGGGAGCGACGCGCAGGGCGGCCAGCCCCGGGAGCGTTCCGCGGAACCGCCGGCCGGTACGCCAACCCCGTCCGACGCCGCCGGCGCGGACACCGGCGCGCCGGTCAGCCTCGAACCCGCGCCATCGCCGGACACCGCCCAGGACACCGGCGGCCCCGGCCCGGCGCACGCCGACACGGGGACCCCAACGCTCGAGGGGATCATGTCGCTTCAGCAGCGAATCCTCGCGCGCCTCGACTCGCTGGAGGCCCTGGGCGCCGGCGGCGGCACGACAGCCGACAGCACGGAAGAAGCAGCCGGCATCGATCTGGAGGAGGCGCGGGACGAGGTCACGAACCTCGGGTACGGGATCTTCTGGTCCATCGTGGTGCTCGTCGTCTTCCACTTCGCCATCCGGGCGGTCATCTGGATCCTGGAAACGCTGTCGGAACGGAGCGGGACCCGGCGCCTCACCTTCAAGTGGCTGATCCCGATCACGCGCATGCTGCTCTGGGCGATCGCCGGGTACCTGATCGTGAGCACCATCTTCCGGGTCGACGCCCAAGGGATCCTCGCTGCGAGCGCGGCTCTGGGCCTGGCGCTGGGAATCGCGGCGCAGGATCTGCTCAAAAACGTCTTCGGCGGTCTCATAGTGGTCTTCGACCAGCCCTTCCAGGTAGGCGACAAGATCTCGGTGGGCGACACCTACGGCGAAGTCGTCTCGATCGGGCTTCGCTCGACACGCATCGTCACGGCCGACGACGACGTGGTTTCCGTACCGAACTCGCAGGTCGTGGAGGAGCAGGTGGCCAACGCGAACGCCGGGCAGCTCAACTGCCAGGTGGTGACGAACCTCTACCTGCCGGGCAGCGTCGACGAGCGGCGGGCGAAGGAGATCGCCTTCGAGGCCGCCCTCAACTCCAAGTACGTCTTCCTGGAAAAGCCCATCCAGGTGTTCATCGAGGACGAGTTCCGGACCACGTTCATGACGCGCGTCAGGGTCCGGGCCTACGTGCTGGACCCCCGGTTCGAATTCCTGCTGCGAAGCGACATCACCGAGCGGGCGCGCGACGGCTTCCGCGCTGCCGGCCTCGCTCCGGAGCGGGACTGGTATCCGCTGCCCTTCCCCGCCGAGGCCTCGCACACCGGCGACGCGGCCGCGCCGTGACCACGGCCCCCGGGGAGCAGCCGGGCGCGCCGGGTCCGGTCCGGATGGGCGACCCCGAGATCACGGCAAGCATCGCCGCCGCGGTGCACGGGCCCTTTGCCGCGGTCTGGCGCGACCACGATGAAGCCGGGTGGCGGCGGATCCGGCGGGTCATGCAGCAGACCGTGGACGCCCATGCGGCCGCGCTGGCCGCGTTCGAAGCGGGCACGGAGGCGGTCTCGCGCCCGGGCGATGGTGCCGATGCGGAAGCGGTTCTGGCGGACTATCGCCGCCGTTCTGCACGCTCCGTGCTGAGACCCCTTCACGCCGTGCTCCGCCACAACCCGCTGGCCGTTCCGTTGCACCGGTCACTGAGGGCAGCCGCGAACCGGGCGCGGGAGGCGGCTGCCGGACTCCCGGAGCTCGCGTTGGCTCCCCTGGCACCGGACGCGCTGACCCGAAGCGCAGGATTGGGGGCCGCGGCTGACGTGAAGCGGCTCTGGGCGCGTGTGCTCCGCCCGATCGTGTGGAGACTCGAGAACCACGAGGTCGCGGTTTCGTCGCTTGCGCTTCGGCATCTTGAAGGCGACGTGCTGCCGCACCAGCACCGTGCCTTCCGGGACAGCCAACGCGGCAGGGCGGGGTGGCTGGGGCGGGTGGAGCGCGCCTCGTCAGCCTGGACCAGGACGGTGCTGCTGCCGCCGAAGGGCCGGCAGGCCGGGGATTCCCGGGCGACAAGCGACGAGGTACGGGTCTGTTCGGCCGCAGCCCGGGAGCTTCAGAGCGAACTCGAGGGACTCCGCGACGGAATCACCGGGGCGTCGGGCAGGGAAGCGGGAGAGGACTTCCGGCGGTTGGCCGAAACCCTCGCGGCGGCTGTGGCCGTGGCGGGAACCCTGGTGGCGCCGACACCCCGGAGTGTGCGGCATGAGGACGGCGGCGAGCGTCTGGCCGACCGCTGGGACAGGTGGGCCGACGAGGCTGCGGCCCGCCTCGAACTGTGTCGTGGCCTTCTCTCCATGCGGACCGCCGCCGATGCGATCCGTCAACGCCTTATGGACCGGTGGGACGAGACCGCCCGCGCGGTCGACGCGGTCCTGGATCGGATCGACGCCGCACTGAAAGCGGGGCTTGCGCGGGCGCGGCAGGCTCCGCAAGACCCGAACCGCCTGGGCCGGGACCTCTCCGCCGAGCAGGAACGGACCCTGCGCACGCTCGACCAGGGCGCTGCGGACCTGGAGGACCTGGCGTCATTCGTGCAAGCCATGACGGTAAGGGCGGAAGAGGCGGTGGAGGACCTGGAGGCCAAGTGCCTTCAACTCCCGGAGGTCGACGTCCACGATCTCCCGGAGTTCGGCGAAACGATCCGGCGGCCCGGGACCGACACCCGTGCCGTGCCCACGCGCGAGTTCGCCGTGCAGGCCTTCGACACCATGCGGATGGAGAGGATCCGCACCGCGCCCTCGGAGGTGGCGAAGGCGCTGGAACGGGTCCGCTTCGAGGTCCTCGAGCTGTGCCAGGTGGCATCCTACGCATTTCAGGCCGCCGCAGCCGAACTGGAGGAAGGGGAGGGCGGAGCACCGGCGCGCGTCCTCGTTCTGGTGACCGACGGACTCTCCCGCGCCGCCGACAAGGCGGCGGCCGCCCGCGGTGTGTTGTACGAAGGGATGGGGGCGGCGGGACATCGTGTGCGAATCGAGGTGCGGGACGGTCTGGAGCACCTCGTGCGCCGGGTGACGGCAGACCGTTTCGTCGGCGGGTACCTGGATGCGCGAACCTACCTCGCCACCGAGGTGGCCGGGGACTGGAAGCGGCTGCGGGGACGCGCGCTACGGGGCGTCCTACTGATTTCCGCCGCCCTGAGAACGCTCGGAACACGTCTGCGACCCGTGTTGAAAGCGCTCGGCATGCGTTCCGCCGTGCAGCAGACCGCGGATCCGGGCGAGAATACGCTCGCCTCCGCAGCGGAATTCGTGAGCACGCTGCCCATCGTCTACCAGCGCCTCTTCGCTTTCGAGCCGGTCACCGATTCCCGGTTCCTCGCAGGCCGAGAAGACGAACTGGACGAGGTCGCGGCACGCTGGACCCGCTGGAAGGCCGGCGGCCCCGGATCACTGCTCGTCGTCGCGCCGCCCGGGGCCGGGATCACCAGCCTTCTGAACATCGCTGCCGGGAGACTCGCCCGGGAGGCGCCGCGCGGAGTGCGGCAGACCCTGCGGGAGCGGTTCCGTGAGGAAGCCGCCCTGGCCGCCCGGCTCGCGTCGTGGCTCGGACTCGGCAAGGCCGAGAATCTCGGCGGGCTGGCGCGCGCGCTGGAGAGGAGCCCGGCCGGTTCGATCCCCCGTCTCGTCATCCTGGAGGGCGCGGAGCACCTCCACCTTCGCGCCCCCGGGGGCGGCCGGCTCTTTCGGCGGTTTCTGGAGTTCGTGTCGCGAACCGAGTCGCATCTCTTCTGGATAGTCTCGCTCAACACGTCCGCATGGCAGCTTCTCCGCACCCGCGAGCCCACCCTCGCGACCGACATGCCGCGTCTCGCGCTGGAGCCCCTCGGGCCCGGTGAACTCAGAGAGGCGATCGCGTCGCGCCACCTGCGCAGCGGTCTGCCGCTCCAGTACGTCGAGCCGCGCACCGGGACCGTGGCCCTGCGTACCCGGGCGCACCGAGTTCACAAGGGTGACCGGAGGCAGAAGCTGATCGAGAAGGAC
The DNA here is from genome assembly GCA_965204275.1 of Longimicrobiales bacterium. Taxonomy (GTDB): domain Bacteria; phylum Gemmatimonadota; class Gemmatimonadetes; order Longimicrobiales; family Gaopeijiaceae; genus Bin94. The sequence goes on along the minus strand of CBDBEC010000001.1, from coordinate 1,304,528 downwards.
TATTTCGACCGTCTGCACCGTGCGTCCCTCGGCTCGGTCCGCCTGGCCCTCTTCCACTGGTTGCACTCCGCGGACTTCACGACGGCCGAGGGTCGGCTGCTGGTGCGGCCGCTGAAGCCCCTCAGTCCCCCCACGGACCTGCTCGACCTGACAAGGTGCTTCGCCCTCAAGGCAATCCTGGACCACGGCACGCTGAGCGCGGAAGAATACTGCGAGGTCCTCCGGACATCGATGGCCGAGTGCGCGCACACGCTCCGCGCCCTCCAGGACGATCACTTCATCACGGGCATCGCTGACGGCAATCCGCAATCCTCGGGGGGATCAGGGTCCGGTGGCCGCTACCGGCTTCGTTCCCTCATGACCGGTGCGGTGATCGCTCATCTGCGATCCCGCAACATCCTGCACTAGAACGAAGTTCGGCGGCCGTGAATCGGGCAAGTGATTGTGGTGCAATGACATAGTGCGATTCCGGGCGTGTACGCTACTGGGTACGGGCTATGGGCGGACCCCGAGGAGACGGAAGGCCTTGGCCTGGAGCGGCGTGGGGCGGGTGAGTATGTCGGCGGTCGCTGCACCGGGGACGGCGGGTCTGACGCGGTTGCGGGTCAGGGTGGCGAGATCGCCGAGCAGGCTCCGGAAGCTGTGGACGGGCTGGCCGTCGGGCGTGCGCTTCGTGCCCGCCTTGGCGCGGGCGGCCTTCGAGCGTAGCGCGGGGTCGACGGGCGAGGCGCGGGCGGCCTCGGCGGCGGCCGTGTCGTGGTCGTGGAAGAGCATCGGCGCCAGCGCCCGCCTCATGTGCCACTCGACGTGGTAGGCGAGCATGCAGAGGAAGATGTGGGCGCGGATCCGGCCTTCGAGGCGGTGGTGGACGGGCCGCACCTTGATGTCCACCCCGTTGAAGCTGCGGAACGCGCGCTCGACCCGGCTGAGACTCTTGTAGGCCCGCACCGCGTCCTCGGCCCCGATCTCCCCGGCGCCCACGTTGGTGCGGATGACGCAGATGCCGTCCAGCGCGGCCTCCCCGGCGATCTTCTCCTCGTCGCGCTCGTAGCTGAAGCCGTCGTCGGTCGCGGTGGTCGTGAAGTGCTTGGCGACCTTGTGCGAGCACAGAGCCCGGTCGGCGCGCACGGCGATGTTGTCCGCGCCCCGCAGCGGCCGGTTGTCGCGCTTCACGGCCCGCACGACCAGGTCGAGCTTGGCCTCGGTGGCCTGCAACAGCTCCTCGCGCTTGCGGGCCCGCTCGGCGGCGAGCAGCGGGTTGCGGCAGACGATGAGCCGCTCGCCCGGGTAGAGCCCGGGGGCGGAGATCTCCGCCAGGTTCCGTTCGTCGAGGATCGACATCTGCAAGTCCCCGCCGGAGACCAGTTTGGCCGTCTTCGGGGCCCTGAGCGCGGTGATCCACCGCAGCCCCGCCGGAGACAGGTCGTCGCGGATGCGGGCGCCGGTCAGCAGTCCCCGGTCGCCGACCAGCACGACGCGCGACAGCGAGAAGCGCGCGGTGAGCTTCTCGACCTGGGAGGCCACGGCGCCGGGATCGGCCGTGTTGCCCTCGAACACCTCGACGGCCACCGGGCAGCCCTCGCGGTCGCAGAGCAGGGCGAAGACGATCTGCAGCTTGCCGCGCCTGCCGTCGCGGGAGTAGCCGCGCTTCGCCGGCGGGCACTTCGAGCCCTCGAAGTACACCGGCGTCAGGTCGCAGAGCACGAGCGAGCCGTCCTCGACATGCCTGGCCGCCAGGGTCCGCTCGATGCGTCTCCGCCGCCGCAGCAGCCAGTCCATCGCCTCGTAGAGCTCCTCGGCCGTCGCGTCGGTCGCGCCGGTATCCTCGCCCAGCGTGTCGGCCTGCGTCTCGGAGTTCAGGCCGCGGGCGGTGGCGAGCTTCGAGCGGGGGTCCAGCACGCGCCCGGCGATCATCGCCAGCGCCAGCGACCGCATCCGCGACGGGCGGCGGTCGAGCAGCCTCTCGAGGCCGAGCCTGCGCGCCGTCCCGAGCACGGCGGCGACGTGTCCGTGGGGCCGGGAGCGCAGGATCTCGAAGACGTCGTCCACGGACTTCACGGCGACGCCCCCCTTGAGCAGGATGCGGAACCCCCGGACCAGATCGTCGGGCCACTTCGACAGGTTGGCGAGGGTGCGCTTCCTGACCTTGCCGCCCTCGCGGTAGGACTCGCGCAGCAGCACGGCGGGGGGTGATTTCCGGTTGGGCACTCGTTCGATATACATGTCTTCAATCGTAATGGACAAGAGATGTCATGCCAACAGGATGATGTGTCTATTACATGGGTACAAATAGCGCAGCCCGGCCCGCGTCAAGTCCCTTCCCCACAACAGGTTGCGGCCCGAAATCACCCCTTTGGGGGACAGAACTTCGGACTAGCACAGCTGTCGGAGTTCCGGGCGGGCCGACGGCAAAGGCCCACCGGGAAGAACCGACCGGACCGGTCAGCCGCGGGTCACGTTCGCCGCTTGGAGCCCGCGTTCCGTCTCCCGGAGTTCGAACTCCACCTCTTCCCCTTCGGCCAGGGTGCGAAACCCCTCGCCCTGAATCGAGCTGAAGTGAACGAAGACATCGTCACCGGACGACCGGGAGATGAACCCGTAGCCCTTTGCGTCGTTGAACCACTTGACCGTCCCTTTGGCCATTCAGCCATCCTCCAGAGAATCTGAGGTAACACCACGGTGGACGTCCCGGAACCGGGCCGCCCCATCGCCGACGGCTCCATCATGGGGGTGTCCGCCCAACGCGTCAAGCTCCGTAGAGCCATCGGTACAGGGCACGGTTGCGCGTCACGTTCTTCACGTACCCGCGGGTCTCGGCGAAGGGGATGCGCTCGGTGAAGCGGTGCGGGTCTTCCGCCTCCGGAAAGCGGCGCCAGCGGTTGGCCCGTGTGGGCCCCGCGTTGTATGCGGACAGGACCAGCGGAATGTCCCCCTCATAGCGCCGCAGGAGTTCGGCCAGAAAGCGGGTGCCCAGATGGACGTTCAACTCCGGCGTTTCGAGCGTCTCGCTGCGGAATCCCCGAAGTCCGGCCGCCGCCGCCAGCTGCCTCCCGGTTGCGGGCATGACCTGCATCAGGCCAACCGCCCCGGCGGGCGACACGATCTCGGCCGCGAAGGCGCTCTCCTGCCGGATCAGTCCGGCCACCAGGTGGGGGTCGAGGCCCAGTTCCCGGGCACGGGACGATACCAGTTGCCGGTACGGGAAAGGATACACGACCCGAACCAGGGTCAGATCCCAGGACCGGCCCCGTCCCCGCAGTTGCAGTCCCAGCCGTATTCCGTCCAGGATGCGGCCAGCGTCGTTGAGCGCAACCGCCAGGCGCAGGAGTTGTTCGTCGGAGCCGGCGGCCATCTCCTTCATCAACGACACCTGTGCATCCCCCGCCTCGTCGAGTCCGGCCTCCTCCAGGAGCGCCAACACCTCCATTTCCCGCTCCAGCCAAGGCGGATCCGGGAGCGGAGGGCCCTCCGGCACCTCCGGTGCGAAATCCGAACCCTCCGCTTCGGCCGCCAGGAATGCGTAGTACGAGAGGGGACTCTCGTCGCGGATCCGGGCGACGAGGCGTGCGGCCTCCACCGTGTCCCCCAACTCGCGGGCCGCGAGTGCTCCCCAGTAGCTGGCCTCCTCCCAGCGCCGCCCGCCGGGAAACTCCGCCAGATAGGACCGGAACACCTCCAGCGCGGCCGCCCACTCGCCACGTGCCAGGTGGATCTGGGCCCGCCGCATCCGGGCCAGACCCGCCCGGTTCGCCGCCGGCGACATCGACACCACCCGCCGGTAGTGTTCGATTGCCGGGCCGAGCCGCCCGGCATCGTGGTGGTCGTCACCGCGAAAGAAGATCACGTCCACGGCTTCCGGCCGGGAAGGGAACCGGTTCACAAGGCGGTCCCGCAGGGTGAGCGCGTCTCCGTGGCGCCCCTGGCGGGTGCGTATACCGGCCCAGGCCTCCAGGGCAGGCGCCGCGACCTCCGGGTCTCGAGACGCGGCCAGATCCCGGTACACCCGCACTGCACCGCTTCGGTCACCGCTGCCGTTGTACGCCCGGGCCAGCGCGGATCGCCCGCCCGGCGTGAGGACTCCGCCGCGCCGCTCCACCAGCCTCCACGCGCGCACCGCCGTGCCGTATTCGCCGCCGTTGCCCAGCGCCAGAGCCACCCGCCGCAGGATGGCCGGCCCGGAGTTCGACGCCACCCTCCAGTGCGCCATCGCGGCCTCCAGGGCCTCACCCCCGCGCGTAGTGCGTACCAGCAACTCCTCCATTGCCGCCACCGCCCCCGCCGAGTCCCCGAGCGCCAGACGGAAGCGCCACCGAAGCGCCAGGATTTCGGTGCGCGAGGCGCGGCCACCATCCTCCCCCTCAAGCCCCTCCAACTCCGCCAGTGCCTCAAGGGCCCGAGCCGTGTCCCCCGCCTCGGCCCAGACTTCCACCCCCGCCCGCCACCCCCGCCGGCGCGGGACAGGGTCGGCGATCAGGGACAGCATCCACCGCACCTCTCCTCCCTTCCCACGCGCGGCCAGTGCCCGTGCGGCCGCGAGCGCCGTCCAGTCTCCCAGGCTCGGCGACAGCGCGCAGAGCGCCTCAGCCTCCTCCAGCGCTCGGCCCGGATCGCCTGCCGCCGCGAGAACGCCGACCAGGCGCGACCGCGCCGCCAAACCCTCGCGGGAATCGCCGACCGCGACCGCCACGAAGCGCATCAGGGCCGAGATCGCCCCGTCAGGGTCTCCCGCCTCCTCGTGCGCGATTCCCAGCAGGTACCAGTAGCGGGGTGGAAAACCGGCCGGGTCGACGCCGCCGGGCGAAAGTGCCGCGACCGCCCCCGCCCAGTTCCGCCACCCGCCCTCGGCCTCCGCCAGCACCATGCGATCCTCCACCGCGGCCGAGCCGATGGGCGCCAGGTGCGCCCTCAGTACCGCGCTGGCCTTCCAGTAGCGTCCGTGGGCGAGATCCCGCCGCACGGAATCGGGAATGGACGAGCGGGGACCGGAGGCCGCCCCGGACTGAGCCGCCGCCGGCACTACGGCCGCGGCGGCAAGCCCGGCTACAATGAGGATCGGTGCCGGAAATCCCGCGCGACGCCCCGCGCTTTTGCAGGGGCGGGGGGGCATCGATGGCTGCTCTGTTACCGCGCGGGGGGTTCGGTCCCCGGCTTACTGCCCCATCTGCGCGGCGAACAGGGCGTCGATCATCTTCTGCGCCGACTCCTCGATGTCGATGACCAGATGGTCTATTCTGGACACGAAGTAGTTGTGGCAGATGCTCACCGGAATCGCGATGGCCAGCCCGGCCGCCGTGGTGTACAGCGCGGTCTTGATGCCGCCTGCCACCGTCGTGGCGTCCACCTCCCCGGCGAACTCGATCGCCTGGAAGGCCTCGATCATGCCCATGACGGTTCCGAGGAAGCCCAGGAGCGGCGCCACGTTGGTGAGAGTGGCGAGCACCACGAGACCGCGTTCCAGCTTGGAAAGCTCGATCAGCCCCTGGTTCTCGATCGCCTTCATGATGCGGTCCGTTCCCTCGTCTCGGCGCTCCAGCCCCGCGTGCAGGATGTTGGCGGCCGGCGAATCGGACTCGCGAGTGAACTCGAGAGCCTCCTTGATCTGCTGCTGGGCCAGAAGCTCGTCCACTTCCTGCAGCATCTTCCTGGTGGCGGCGCTCTTCAAGAGGATATCGAAGAATTTCCAGATGATCACCACGAGCCCGACCAGGACACAGAGCCCCAACGGCCAGCGCATGATCCCGGAGTTGTCCCAGGCTTCCGCCAGCTGTTGGGTGTAGGTGAGTTCCGGACCGGTCACCCCCGGAAGCTGGGGCAGTGCGTGGTAGACGTTCGTCAAGCTGGTCAACGGTTCCTCCCGCTTTTGATGCTGGTTGAGTGTTTGGAGGTCGTCACGCCCCCTGGCGCGACCATGGATACTTGCGCCCGCAGGCCCATTCTGCAAGGGTTGCCATAATGCGCCCGCGAAACATGGCTGTCAAATCCGGCGGAAACCGGCGCCCGGGGGTTCCGGGACAAAGTCAGCGGCGCCACGTCCATTCCCGCGAACCGTATCGCTTTTCCAGCTTCGCCGCCAGTGCCCGTTCGCTCCCTGTCAGCGAGCCCCGCTTCCATCGTCCCGCGACGACATGCTCGAATCCCGCCGCGAGTTCCGTCACGAGACGGTTCCACGGCGGCACTTCGCCCAGTTCCGCAAGCGTGACCGCGCGTAGCGGTTCCTTCGCCACCCCATCGCCACACCCGGCCGGACCACACCGCTCCCCATGCCATCCGGAGAAGAGCGCCTCCTGGTCGGCCACCAGAAGCAGCGACCCATGCTGCAGGATCGCCCCGCCGATCCGGGCCTGGGCGCTCCCCACCAGCTTCCGCCCCCTTACCACCACCTCTCCCCTGGCCGGCTCCAGAAAGCACGGCCCCGCTTCGGGGTTCCGCGCACGGCCCGGGCCGCCCGTGGCCCGCGCGGCATCGACACCCAGACGGCGCAGTCCCTCGACCAGTCCCTCGTTGATCTTCCCGTAAGCCGGCCGCAACCCCCCGAACACCCGCACCGGCAGGACCACCGAATAGGTCACCTCCCGGTCGTGGAGCACAGCACGCCCCCCGGTAGGACGCCGGACGACCCCCATCTCCGGGTGGCGGCGCAGCAGTTGGCGGTATCCGAGAGTCACGGGTTCGTTGCGACCCAGCGAAAGCGTAGCCGGGCTCCAGCGGTAGAAGCGCAGCGTGCCGGTCCCGGGACGCGCCAGGGCGGCGAGTGCGTGGTCGCGCGCCATGTTGACCGCACCCGGCAGCGGCTCGTCCACCAGGAGGCGCCACACCAGCGGGTCGGCGCGGGGGATGGACGCGGCGGGTGTGCGGCCCCGGTCAGGGAGCGAACACATCCCCCGGATTCATGACCTGCACGCGGGCTCTGTCGCCCACCAGCTCGCGGAAGCGCTCCGGATCCTGGGCGATGAGGGGCCAGGTGTTGTAGTGCACCGGAATGACGACCTCCGGCTCGATGAACCCGACGGCCTCGGCCGCGTCCTCCGGCCCCATCGTGAAGTTGTCCCCGATGGGCAGGATCGCCACGTCCACCTTGCCGCGCAGGAGCTGCATGTCGAGGAGCAGCGCCGTGTCGCCCGCGTGGTAGATCCTCCTGCCGTCCAGGTGCAGGAGGAAGCCGCCCGGGATCGTGGTGAACTGCCCGGTGGTGTCGCCGTGGACCTGGCCGCCGTGCAGCGCCGCGGTCATCTTCGCCCGCCCGAAGGGGAAGTCGTGACCGCCCCCGATGTGCATCGGGTGCCCGTTGGCGATCCCCCGGGTCTCGGCGAAGGAGACGATTTCGAAGGTGGAGATCAGGGTGGCGCTGGTTTCGCCGGCCAGCGGGATCGCGTCGGCGAAGTGGTCGAAGTGGCCGTGCGTGCACAGGATGTAGTCGACCGCCCCCACCTCGGCCCGCTTGATGTCGGCGACAGGGTTGTCGTCGAAGAACGGGTCGATCACCAGCCGGGTGCCGTCCCCGGTCTCGACGGTGAATGTGGACTGGCCGTGGAATGTCAGTCTTGCCAACGGATCTCCTCCCATGGGTTAGGGTGTGACTTGGAGGGGGGTAGCTTCATGGGCCGCCGGATCAGGATTTCGCCGGTTGCGGAGTGTCGTAGGACTCGATGGGGGGGCAGGCGCACACCAGGTTCCGGTCGCCGAGGGCGTTGTCGATGCGCCCCACGTGGGGCCAGAACTTGCGCTCCCGCACCCACCGTGCCGGAAAAGCCGCCTGTTGCCGGGTGTAGCCGTGCTCCCAGGTGTCGGCAGCTATCGCCGCCGCCGTGTGCGGTGCGTTCCTGAGCGCGTTGTCGAGGCGATCCTGAAGGCCCAGTTCGACCTGCTGGATCTCCGCGCGGATCGAGATCAGGGCGTCGCAGAAACGGTCCAGTTCGGCCCTGGACTCGCTCTCGGTGGGCTCGATCATGATCGTTCCCGGAACCGGGAAGGCCATCGTCGGTGCGTGGAAGCCGTAGTCCATGAGTCGCTTCGCAACATCCTCCTCGGTGATTCCCGTGGCCTTCCTGAGCGGGCGCAGATCCAGGATGAACTCGTGTGCCACCCGTCCGCTTCCGCTTCCCCACCAGTAGAGGATGTCGAAGTGGTCCTCGAGGCGGATGGCCATGTAGTTGGCGTTGAGAATCGCGGTCTTCGTCGCCTCGGTGACGCCGTCCCGGCCGAGCAGCGCAATGTACGCCCAGGAGATGAGCAGGATGCTTGCGCTTCCCCAGGGGGCCGCCGAGACCGGCCCGATCCCCTCCTCCCCGCCGACCGGGACCACGGGATGGCCGGGCAGGTACGGGGCCAGCTCCGCCGTCGCGCATATGGGACCCATGCCGGGACCGCCGCCCCCGTGCGGAATCGCGAACGTCTTGTGCAGGTTGATGTGGATCACATCCGCACCGTAATCGCCGGGACGGCACAGTCCGACCTGCGCGTTCAGGTTGGCCCCGTCCAGATAGACGTATCCTCCGTACCGGTGCACGATCTCGCACACTTTCCGGATCTCCTCCTCGAAGACCCCGTGGGTCGACGGGTAGGTGACCATCACCGCGGCAAGGCGGGCGGCGTTTCGCGCGGCCTTCGCCTCGAGGTCCGCCACGTCCACGTTGCCGCGTTCGTCGCACCGGACCACCACCACCTTCATCCCCGCCATGACGGCGCTGGCCGGATTGGTGCCGTGGGCCGAAGAGGGGATGAGGCAGACGTCGCGGTGCTCCTGGCCCAGCGCGCGGAGCCGCGACCGAATCACCAGCAGTCCTGTGTATTCGCCCTGCGCCCCGGAATTCGGCTGCAGAGACACGGCGGTCAGCCCGGTGATCTCGGCCAGCCACGCCTCCAGGTCGCCGATGATACGAGCGTATCCGGGTGCCTGCTCCGGTGGGGCAAAGGGGTGGAGGGCTGCGAACCCCGGCCATGTCACGGCCGTCATCTGGGTCGTGGCGTTCAGCTTCATCGTGCATGAACCCAGCGGGATCATGCTGGTGGTCAGTGACAGGTCGCGCGACTCGAGGCGGCGGATGTAGCGCAGCATTTCCGTCTCGGAGTGGCACGAATTGAAGACGGGGTGTTGCAGGTAGGGGCTGCAGCGGGCAAGGTGACCCGGGAATCGGGCGGGCTCGAACGACCCGGCCACCTCCAGCGACGATCCGCCCGCGCCGAAGACGGCGAGAAGGTCGTCGAGGTCGGCCGGGGTGACGGTTTCGTCGAGGGCGACACCGACCGTGCCGTCGCCGAAGTCCCGCAGGTTGATGCGGGCCTCTCTTGCAGCCTCCAGCACTGCCGCCGCTCCCTGGGCGGGGCCGACCCGCAGGGTGTCGAAGAAGACCCGGTGTACGATCTCGTTTCCGGCGGCTCCGAGTACCCGCGCCAGCGTGGCGGCCTGCATGTGGATGCGCGCGGCTATGCGCCGGAGCCCATCCGGTCCGTGATACACCGCGTACATTCCCGCCATGACCGCCAGCAGCACCTGGGCCGTGCAGATGTTCGAGGTCGCCCGCTCGCGCCGGATGTGCTGCTCCCGGGTCTGGAGCGCCATCCGCAGCGCCGGATTCCCGTGCCGGTCCCTGGACACTCCGATGATCCGTCCGGGGAGTTGCCGCTTGAATTCCTCGCGGCAGGCGATGTACGCGGCATGGGGGCCGCCGTAGCCCATCGGAACGCCGAAGCGCTGCGTGCTCCCCACCGCCACATCCGCCCCGAATTCGCCCGGCGGCGCTAGCAGGGCCAGCGACATGACATCGGCCGCGACCACCACATGGCTCCCCGCAGCTCGCGCGGACTTGCAGAGTGCGCGGTAGTCGTGGACGCCCCCGTCGGTGGCGGGATACTGCACGAGGGCTCCGAAGACCTTCGCGTCGAACGAGAAGTCCCGGGACGGCCCGACCCGCACTTCGATCCCCAGAGGTTCCGCGCGGGTGGCAACTACGCCGATCGTCTGCGGATGACAGTCTTCGGCCACGAGGAAGACGTGACCCTGCCGCTTCCTGCCCTTCCCGAAGAGCAGGAACATGGCCTCGGCGGCCGCCGTCGCCTCGTCGAGCAGGGATGCGTTGGCGATCTCCAGTCCCGTCAAGTCGATCACCGCGGTCTGGAAGTTCAGCAGCGCTTCCAGCCGACCCTGCGCAATCTCGGCCTGATACGGTGTGTATTGTGTATACCAGCCCGGGTTCTCCAGGATGTTCCTCCGGATGACCCCAGGGGTTATAGTGCCCGAGTATCCCATCCCCAGGAAGCTCCGCCACGTCCGGTTCCCGGAGGCGATCTTCGCCAGGCGTGCAAGCAGCTCCGCCTCCGGCACGCCTTCGGGAATCCGGAGCGGCCGCCCAAGGCGAATCGATTCCGGCACCGTCTCCTCAATGAGCTGGTCGAGACTCGCAACCCCGACGACGGCAAGCATCTCCGCGACATCTTGCGGGGTCGGTCCCCGGTGCCGAGCGAGGAAATCCGGAGAATGATCGATGGGCGTGCGCATGGGCTCCACGAATTGCTAGCCGATGTGCACCCCGTAGCCATCCGCGTCCAGCAACTCCTCCACTTCACCCGGATCGTCCACCCGCAGCAGGATCATCCACCCCTCCCCATACGGGTCGCTGTTTACGAGAGCCGGATCGTCCTCGAGCGCCTCGTTGACGCCGACCACTTCTCCGGCCACCGGACAGTACAGGTCGCTGACCGCCTTTACCGCCTCTATTGTCCCGAACGTCTCCATCGGAGCAAACGCCTCCCCCGGTTCGGGCAGTTCCACATATACCACATCGCCCAGTTCTCCCTGGGCGTAGTCGGTGATCCCGATGCAGAAGACGTCGGCATCCTCGGTCTGTCTAAGATACTCGTGCTCGGTGGTGTACTTGAGTCCTTCCGGGATTTCGGACATCGCCTTCTCCGCTGGAGTTCGGTCGGATCCGCCAGCCTTCGGTCCGAAGGGGCCTGGAGCGACAGAAAAAAAGCCGCCGGAAGCGGCAGCGTCAAGCGGCCCGGTTATTCCGGCCCCGGTCCGTCATGCGGAACCTGCCGCCCAGGGTTAGATTATCATCCCTTTCGGCTGCAGGCGTGCCCCCAACACGAAGTTCGGCAGTCCGTGGATAAGGCCCCGTGAGCACCGAGAGCGGCGAAGGCGCCGGGCCGGCAAGGCGCGACGAGGGGCCAATAGCAGCGCTATTGGGCTAAGGAGCAACGCAGAGCGCAGCCTTGGAGTCATCAAATGTATACTAAACGTGACATAATGTAATGTTGTCTTTACGTTGTGGAAACGTGGGGCGAAGCGTCCAGGCCGGATGCATCGCCGCTCGAATGCCGGTGGGATTTTGTCCACGGGCTGCTAGAGGCCACTTTTGCGGAGAGAGATGTCCACGCTGACCCATCCTGCCGCTCTCACGGTTCTGAGCGAAGACGAGTCCGGGTTCCGCGAGGCCGTCCGCGACTTCGCCGAATCGGAGGTGGCGCCCAGGGTCCCCCGGATGGACGCGGGCAACCAGCTCGACTCCGATCTGATCTCGCTCCTGTTCGAGCTCGGCTTCATGGGGATCGAGACCCCGGAGCACTACGGCGGCATCGGAAGTTCATTCTTCACCGCGGTGCTGGTGGTTGAAGAGCTCTCCCGGGTCGACCCCTCCGTCGGGGTGCTGGTGGATGTCCAGAACACGCTGGTGAACAACGCCCTTCTCAAGTGGGGCACGGAGGAACAGGTGCGCCGGCACCTTCCCCGCCTAGCGTCGGGTACGGTCGGTGCCTACGCGCTTTCGGAGGCGGGAAGCGGCTCCGACGCATTCGCCCTTGCCACGAGGGCCGTCCGCGACGGAGCCGACTGGGTTCTGAACGGTCGCAAGATGTGGATCACCAACGGGGCGGAGGCCGGGCTCTACATCGTCTTCGCCAACGCCCGGCCGGAGCTGGGGTACAAGGGCATCACCGCGTTCATCGTCGAGAGGGACATGCCCGGGTTTGCGGTAGGGAAGAAGGAAGACAAGCTCGGGATTCGAGCCTCGTCCACCACGGAGCTGGTGCTCGACGACGTGCGGGTTCCCGCCACATGCGTACTGGGAGAGGTGGGCCGGGGCTACAAGGTGGCCATCGAGACTCTGAACGAGGGACGGATCGGCATCGGGGCCCAGATGCTGGGACTCGCCCAGGGGGCGCTCGACCATACCATCCGGTACGTTCAGGAACGGGAGCAGTTCGGGCGTCCGGTCGCGGAGTTCCAGGCCGTACAGTTTCAACTGGCGCAGATGGCCACCGACGTCGAAGCGGCCCGCCTGATGGTGTACAACGCGGCCCGGCTCAAGGATCGGGGTACACGCTTCCTGCGAGAGGCGGCGATGGCCAAGCTGTTCGCTTCCCGCATGGCGCAGAGGGTATCTTCCCGGTGCATCGACCTGCACGGGGGCTACGGCTTCACGAGGGAATACCCCGTCGAAAAGCTCTATCGTGACGCGAAGATCGGCACGATCTACGAGGGAACGGACAACATGCAGCTACAGACCATCGCCAAGGACCTGCTTCGTGGGTAGCCGCACCCGCGGGGGGCGGTTGCGGAAGGGGGCGCCGTGCCTTCGCTAGGCATCCGGGAACTCCTTTTCGTCCTGGTCGTCCTGGCGCTCATCTTCGGTGCGAAGCGGCTCCCTGACATCGCGCGGGGCCTGGGTGCCGGTATCCGCAACTTCAAGGGGTCCCTGCGAGGCCCCCGCGGGGAAGACTCCGGCGGCGGCGACGACCAGCTGCACTAGCCACAAGCCCGTGGACACAATCCCCCCGGCATTCGAGCGGCGATCCGTCCGCATTCGATTGGTTTGCGGCGCGGAACAGCGCGCCCGGTGACGCAGCCTCCAGCTCGCCGCGAAGGTCTCGGCCTCCTCTTCTTCGCGGTCCTCGTCGATCTCGTCGGCTTCGGGATCGTCCTGCCGGTGCTGCCGTTCTACGCTACGGACTTCGGGGCCGACTACCTGCAGGTCGGCCTCCTGTACGCCATCTACTCCCTCGTGCAGCTGGTCATGGCTCCGCTCTGGGGACGTATTTCCGACCGTGTGGGACGCCGGCCCGTCATCATTCTGGGGCTGCTGGGGAGCGCCCTGGCATACACGATCTTCGCGCGGGCCGACTCGCTGGCCACGCTGTTCCTGTCCCGGATCGTGGGCGGAATCGGGGGGTCCACGATCCCCGTGGCCCAGGCGTACATCGCCGACGTGACGCCTCCCGGCCGCAGGGCCGGCGGTCTCGGCCTCATCGGGGCCGCCTTCGGGCTCGGCTTCGTAATCGGTCCGGCGCTGGGAGGCATCCTTTCCGGCCTGTCACCCGGTTCCCCCGCCGCCCCCGGCTACACCGCCGCCGCGCTCTGCCTGGCCAATGCGCTGGCCGCCCTCGTGTGGCTTCCCGAATCGCGGCGGTCCGGCACCCCCGGCGGCACCTCGCGCTTCAACCTCGGTGCCGCTCTCTCCGAGGCCGCCAGATCCAGCCAGATCCGGCTCATCCTCGCGGGGTATCTCTGCATCACCATGGCCTTTGCCGTCCTGCATCCCACCCTGTCACCGCTGGCATCCGAACGCTTCGCCATGGGGCCGCGTCAGGCCGGGTATCTCTTCGCCCTTCTGGGGATCGTGTCTGTGATCGTGCAGGGCGGGCTGGTGCGGCGGCTGGTTCCGCGCTACGGCGAACGCTGGCTCCTCAAGGTCAGCGGGATTCCCTTCTGCCTCGGACTGCTCTTGGCGGGAGCGGCTACAACGGTCCCGACTCTCCTCGCGGGCGTCGTCCTCACCGGGATCGGATACGGCGGCTCGATTCCGAGCGTGCTGGCGCTCCTTTCGCGCGCCACCGACCCCGAACGGCAGGGGGCGGTACTCGGTCTCGGCCAGAGCGTGGGATCGCTGGCCCGGGTCCTGGGTCCGGCCATGGCGGGGAAGCTCTTCGACGTGCGGCTCGCACTCCCCTACCTGGCGGGTGCGGCGTTGATCCTGGTCGCGGCGGCGTTCGCCGCCCGCCTGGCCCAGCCCGGGGACCCGTCTCCGTGAACATCACGGTCGTCCTTCACGAGCCCCGCGATCTGGTGAACATCGCAGCAGCCGTGCGAGCCATGGCCAACATGGGGCTGGAGCAACTCACCCTGGTCGACCCGGCCGAGTTCGATCCCTGGCGGATCACCGGCATCGCCCACCGCACCGACCATATCGTCGAGGCGGCCACCCTGGCCGGGTCGCTGGAAGAGGCGCTGGCCGACGCGACCTGCGTGGTCGGCACCTCCGCCCGGCCCCGCACCGCCCAGCGCAACTATCGCCGTCCGCGCGAACTGGCCCCCCGCATACTGCGGCGGGCCCGGCGCGGCCGCGTCGCCATCGTATTCGGCCGCGAAGACCGGGGGCTCTCAAACGACGCCCTCGACCTGTGCCACGAGGTGATGGTCATCCCCACCGCGCCCGGATACGCGTCGCTCAACCTGGCCCAGGCGGTGCTGCTCGTAGCCTACGAACTCCTAATGGCGGGTCCGGATGCGCACGAGGCGCTCCCCGCTGGGAAGCGGTCTCTGGGGGCCGCGACCACCGCCGAGCTGGAGGAGATGTACCAGGCGCTCGAAGCGGGGCTGGACCGCACCGCGTTCTTCCGGGCGCGCAAGCCCGAGAGCGTGATGCGGATCCTCCGCACCGTGTTCGGGCGCACTGAACTGGACGCGCACGAGGCCCGCCTGATACGCTCGATCGGCTACCAGGTGAGAAACCGGCTGGAACGGGCCGAAGGAAGCGGCCCCCGGCCCGCAACCGAAGATCCCCGGCAACCATCCGGCTGACATGTCCACTTCACCTGCCATTTTCCGGCTCCCGACACTCCTCACCCTCGCCGCCGCCCCCGCCACGGCGCAGCAAACCCCGGATCCTCCGGGCTGGCCCGGCGAAGAGTGGCCCGTCTCCACCCCCGAGGCCGAAGGTGTCGACCCGTCCGCCATCGATGCTCTCGTCGCGCACATCGACGCGGGGCACTACGGCCTGATCGACCATTTCCTCCTCATCCGCAACGGCCGCGTCATCGCGGACCACAAGTGGGACCACGGCGGGCGTTACGCCCAGCTTCTGCTGGAACAGGACGACACGGCCAACCACCAGTACAACTACGACCATCCCGCCTGGCACCCCTACTACCGCGACACCGGCCTCCACAGCCTCCAGTCGGTCACCAAGAGCGTGCTCTCGGCCGCCTTCGGCATCGCCGTCGACGCGGGGCACATACCCGGCGTCGAGGCCCCGGCGTGGCCGTACTTCGAGGCCTACGGCGTGAACATGCACCAGCCTCGCCGCACATCCGCCACGGTCGAGGACTTTCTCACCATGCGGAGCGGCATCGACTGGGCCCGGCCCGGCCAGACCTACGAAGACGGCACGCATCCGACGGTGGAACTCGAGAGCAGCGATGCCTGGATCGAGTACGTGGTGGGGCGTCCGGTGGGCACCGATCCCGGCACCCGCTTCGACTACAACGACGGGGTGAGCGTGCTCCTGGGCAAGATCGTGCGCGAGGCAACCGGGAAGCGCATCGACACCTGGGCGGAGGAACATCTCTTCGGTCCCATCGGGATCGACGAGTACTACTGGAAGCTGACGCCGGGCGGTGAGGTCGATACCGAGGGCGGACTGTACCTTGCGGCCCATGACCTGGCGCGCATCGGGTATCTGATGCTCCGCGAAGGCGAATGGGACGGCGAGCGCATCGTCTCCAGCCAATGGGTGCGGGTCTCCACCTCACCCGTCGTCCCCGACCTCAACCCCGGCAACGACCGCCCGGACGCCGGGTACGGCTACCAGTGGTGGGTGCCGGTCCACGATGGCGGCAAGACCCGGGTCTTCTCGGCCAACGGCTACGGGGGGCAGTTTCTCCAGGTGGCTCCCGAGTACGACCTGATCTCCGTGTTCAACGGCTGGACGCTGCACCAGCGGGTGGAGAAGTACAGCGGGGCGGCGTTCCACGAGCGCATTCTGCCGGCCGTCTCCGGTTTCGAGGCGCCGGGCGGGTAGGGAGGCGGCCGGCGGGAAAGACCTCCGTGCGGACGACGACGCCGGTTCGCAGGTCTCCGGAGTCCTACCCCTCCGCCTCCAACGGCTCCGGATCCGCCTGGGGCTGCCACACCTGCACCGCCGGGAAGGTGGCCAGGAACCACCGCACGGCCATCAGGAACAGTCCCAGGAACATGAGCCCGATGAGCGGCGTGGCCACCGAGAAGGCCGGATCACCCTCGTGGTGCAGCGAAGGGAAGATCAGCATGTAGTGCCACAGCCAGAGCCCGGCCAGGACCAGCAGGGCGAAGGTCTGGAGGATCCGCGGCGTCTGCTTGGGGCGCACCCCCAGCAGGCCGGCGAACGGGACCACGAAGCACATCACGATCACGGCGGCCGAGAAGCCGCCCCACGGCTCCGCCACACGTGTGTTTATCCACGCCTGCTCCCATTGCAGCTTCCCGTACCAGATGACGAGGTACTGCGACCAGAACAGGTAGGTCCAGAAGACCGCGAAGGCGAAGGTCAGCTTGCCCAGGTCCCAGAGTTGCGACTTGCCGACATGCTCGTCGAAGACGGGGTCGTGCCCCTTGAGCCACACTGCGATCACCGCCGTGGCCGCGAAGCCGCCCCAGAGCGCCCCCATGAAGAACCAGCCGCCGAAGAGCGTCGAGAACCAGCGCGGCTCGAGCGACATCGCCCAGTCGAAGGCCAGGATGGACATTACGGCCGCAAATACCAGCACCAGCAGCGGCGCCATGCGGGTCATGCGGTGATAGCTCTGGTCCTCTTCCCACGCCTGGCCCACCCATCCGCGCGTGAAGCGCTCACGCCACCAGGCACGCCCTCTGCCGGCTCGCTCCTCGGCGGTTCGCGCCCGGCCGACGCGCCCGAGGTCCGGCCGCAACGCCAGGTACACGAACCCGCACGCCATCCCGAAGAGGGCCAGCACACCAACCAGGTTGCGGCTCACGAGAAAGGGAATGTTCAGATAGGCCGCCTTCTTCTGAACGATGTAGTCGTACTCCATCATCTCGATCCAGGGGAAGTAGTCTTCCCTGAGCGAGATCAGCATGGGGATGAAGAGGATGAAGGCGATCGGCAGGTAGGCCGCAAAGGACTGGTGGATGCGGCGCACCGACCAGTTCCACTTCGCCTTCACCATCCAGGTCACAACCGCGACGATCACGCCGCCCATGGCGATCGACGCGAAGTAGTTCCAGTTGACCACGTAGGACTTCCAGGCGAGTGCCGGATCCCTCCACAGGGCCGCGAAGAAGGACACCGCGCCGATCAACACCATCAGGCGCAGGATCGCCGTTCCGGCACCGCCGCGGCTCACGTACCGGACCGGTATCTCCTGCGGGATCGAATGGTGCGCCATCGCTCAGTTCGCCCCCGCTCCACCGCGTGAATCCGTGCTGGCCGCATCACCCTCCGATTCGCCGCCGTCTCCTCCACCTCACCCACGGCCTCCACCTCCAGCAACCCCTGCAGCTGCCGCACGTAGTTCACGACATGCCAGCGGTCGTAGTGGCCGATCTGGTGGCCGTAGGAAGGCATCAGGTTTCGCCCGACCCGGATCATCCCGTAGATGTAGCCGTCGCTGTGCGCCAGCGCCGCATCACTCCCCAGCGGGTAAGCGGCCATCGCGGGGAACACCTCGATGATGTAGCCGGTACGCCCCGAGCCGTCGGGGCCATGGCATACGACGCAAAGCCGCTCGTACAGCTCCTCGCCCCGCGCGAGAGACGCGGGGGTCGGCGCGACCGGATTGGTGAGGGTGTCCACGACCTCGGGACGGTCCGCCATGTCGCCCTGTGTGAACGGCGGGGGCACGCTCAGGCTCCCCTCCGGCTGCCCCAGGTTCACCTCGTACGCACCCGCAGCGTAGTTGCCCGCCGAGAAGGGCACCGAACCCTCAGGCGGCAGCAGCGTGTGTTCGTAGGGGTCGAAGGACCGCTGGTCCCGCATGCTGCGCCCGAAGACATCGCCCATGAAGTCGTCCAGGGGCACGCACGCGCCTGAAGCGGCGCCCACCAGCACAGCCACGACCAACAGGAACCCGCGGAGACGTGATCTGCCGGCCGAGTCGCGCGGATCCCCGCGTCCCGCCCCGGCCGCCCACAAACCCCTACACATCGAACCCCTCCGGATCCTCGCGCAGCTCGGCGGGCTCGTGGCTCGACAGGATCTCCTTCACCTGGGCCGCCCGGGCGGGCGGGGCGGTCACGTACACCCCGAAGCTCCCGTTCGAGCACTCCGGATGGTACGCCACCATGGGCCGGAAGTTCGGGAGCCCCGCGTTGATGAAGAGGCCGATCACCGTGGAGAGCGCCCCGAAGAGGATGGCGCACTCGAAGGCGATCACCACGTAAGCCGGAATCGACAGGATCGGCTTGCCGCCGGTCACCAGCGGCCAGTCCATGGAGGTCCACGAGGTGAAGGCGAAGCCCGTGGCGGCGCCCGTGAGTCCTCCGGCCAGCGTGAAGACCCGCACCGGGCTGTGCTTCAGCGCCAGGCCTTCCTCCAGCAGCTCGTGTTCCGGCAGGGGTGCGTAGGCCCGGAAGCCCTTGTGACCCGCCGCCCGCAACGCCTTGCACGCGTCCACGGTGGAGTCGAGGTGCTCGAAGAGCGCGAAGAAGCCCTGGTGCCCGTGGCGGTGCTTCGCTCCGAAGATCATGGCACCCTCTCCTTCGCTGGGCCCCGCAGGTTGCAGACACACCTGTCCGTCATGCCGCCCCCTTCCCCCGCTTCGGTGGCGGCACCACTTCCTTCATCTCGGCGATCGCAACCGGCGGCAGCAGCCGCGTGAAGAGCAGGAACCAGAACCCGAACCAGGCGAAGCTGCCCAGCAGAATCCCCATCTCGACGACCGAGGGACGGTAGAGACCCCAGGCCCACGGCTCGTACTCGTGCGACAGCGAGGTCACGATGATCACGAAGCGCTCGAACCACATACCGATGTTGATGAAGATCGAGATCACGAAGAGCGCCGCGATCGATCTTCGCACCCGCCGGAACCAGAGCATGAGCGGCACCAGCCCGTTGCAGGTGAGCATGATCCAGTTGGCCCACCAGTAGTGGCCGAAGACCCGGTTCCAGAACGATCCGCGCTCGGGCGGCTCGCCCGAATACCAGGCCAGGAAGTACTCGACCAGGTAGGCGTAGAGCACGATCAGGCTGGTGAGCATGCACAGCTTGGCCATCGCCTCGAAGTGCTTGACCGTGAGGTAGTCCTCGAGCCCGAAGAACTTCCGCATCGGGACGGCCAGGGTGATCACCAGGGCGACGCCCGAAAAGATCGCGCCGGCCACGAAGTAGGGCGCGAAGATCGTGGTGTGCCACCCGGGAACGATCGCCATGGCGAAGTCCCACGACACCACCGAGTGCACCGAGAGCACCAGCGGCGTCGCCAGAGCGGCCAGGTAGATGTACGCCTTCGAGAAGTGGTGCCACTCGCGGTCGGTCCCCCGCCAACCCAGCGAGATGACCTGGTAGAACTTCTTCCTGAGCCCCCGTGCGTGGTCGCGGGCCGCGGCCAGGTCGGGGATCGTGCCCAGGTAGAAGAAGACGGCGGACACGGTGAAGTAGGTCGTGATCGCGAAGACGTCCCAGACCAGCGGCGACCGGAAGTTCGGCCACAGGAAGCGCGAGTTGGGGTACGGCACGAGCCAGTAGGCGTGCCAGACCCGGCCCACGTGGATGAGCGGGAAGAGCCCCGCCGTCATGACCGCGAAGACCGTCATCGCCTCCGACGCGCGGTAGATCGCCTGCCGCCACGGCGCGCGGAACAGGAAGAGGATCGCGGAGATCAGCGTGCCCGAGTGCGCGATGCCCACCCAGAACACGAAGGTGGTGATGTAGACCCCCCACCCCACCGGCGCGTTCAGCCCCGATACGCCGATGCCCTTGTAGATCTGGTAGAACCAGGAGGCGAGGAACACCCCCACCCCCGCGACCGCGATCGAGAAGAGGAACCACCACCCCTTCCCGGGTCTGGAAAGCACGCTGAGGACGGCCTTGTTGACGTCTTCGTACTTCCGCACGTCGGGGTTGGGGAGCGCCCCCCGCCGGGCCAGGTCAGCGGCCGCCATCGGTCAGTGGCCGCCCTCGTCCACGTCGTGGTGGGTGACCTTCTTCAGGTAGTGGACCGCGGGCTGGGTGTTGATGAATGCGTCCAGCACGCGGTATGTCCGCTCGTCACGGGCCAGCTCGGCCACGCGTGAATCCGGGTCCTTGATGTTGCCGAAGGTGATCACGTCGCTCGGGCAGACGGTCTGGCAGGCGGGCCGTACCTCGCCGTCGCGCACCTCGCGCCCCTCCAGCGCCGCCCGGTTCCCGGCGTCCCGGATCCGCTGCACGCAGAAGGTGCACTTCTCCATGACGCCGTTGTCGCGGACGGTCACATCGGGGTTGAACTGCCAGTTCATCGGCTCGGGGATGTTCTCGCGCGTGTAGCGGTACCAGTTGAAGACCCGGACCTTGTACGGGCAGTTGTTGGCGCAGTAGCGGGTGCCCACGCAGCGGTTGTAGGCCTGCGCGTTCAGCCCGTCCGGCGTGTGATACGCGGCGAACACGGGGCAGACCGGCTCGCAGGGCGCGTTGTTGCAATGCTGGCAGAGCATCGGCAGGAAGCGGATGTCCAGCGGTCCCGAGTGGGTCGCATCGACCGTCTCGTAGTACCGCTCCAGGCGCAGCCAGTGCATCTCGCGGCCGTTGAGGGCCTGGTTCTCGCCCACCCAGGGGATGTTGTTCTCGGCCTGGCACGCGGTGATGCAGGCCCCGCAGCCGTTGCACTTGTCCAGGTCGATGGCCATCGCCCAGCGGGGATGTTCCTCTCCGTACTCGCCGAAGTCCGATCCCGGCAGGGGATAGTCCTCGGCCCGGCCTTCGGTCACCACCCGCTGGAAGCCGCCGGCCTCCTGCAGTTCACGGACCTGCTGGTGCGGGTCGTGGTCCCCTTCCGCCGCCGTGTGCCCGAGCGCCGACAGCGCCACCGCCGGGGTCACGTTGCGGTCGTCCTGGTCGCTGGAGCCTTCGGTCGAGGCCAGCCGCCGCCAGGCGCCCGTCGCGTCCACCCTTGCCCGGGTTGAGACCAGCGCCAGGGTGCCCGAGGCGCCATCGACGGCCACCGGAAGCAGTCCCATGGGGTTGACGCCGTTGCCGTTTGCGAACCGGCCGTAGTCGGTGTGGCCCCCTCCCATGGCGATGGCCACCGCGTCCTCGCGGATTCCGGGGTACGCCCAGACCCGCAACTCGACCGCACCGTGCTCGGTGTGGACGCGCACCATGTCTCCCGAACGGAGACCCATTCGTTCGGCGGTCGCCGGGTTGATCTCGACCCATGACTGCCACATCACCTTCGACACCGGATCGGGCAGTTCCTGCAGCCACGGCCGGTTTGAGTGCGTGCCGTCGCCGAATCGGGGCGAGGGGTGCACGAGCAGCGTCACTTCGCCGTCGCCGCGCAGAGAGGGCACGTCGAAGTCGACGGCGGTGGTGGGAGCCCGCAGGGCGGTGACCTGCGGGAATGTCTCCGGATAGGTGACCGAGCCGGCGCGCAGGAGTTCGTGCCACCGTGCGTCCGGGTCGCCGGTGGCTCCGGCTCCGGCTCCGGCTCCGTTCCCGGCCAACCGGGCGTCGTGGGCGGCACGCAGGTATTCCCGGAAGGTGGCCGCCGCGAAGTCGTGGCCCAGGCTGCGCCCCGTCTCCAGGATCACGTCGCTCATGGGGCGGGAGTCGTACAGCGGCACCGGCCGCATGACCGGCTGCCGGACCGCATAGGTCGCATGCGGCGTATCGGCGCCTTCCCGGGAATGGACGGCGATGCTGTCCCCCCAGGACTCGAGGGGGTGGGCGTCGGGGAGGACCAGGTCGGCCAGCGACGATGTCTCGTCGAGGGCGGTAGCGAAGGCCACCTTGAAGGGCACCGCCCTGAAGGCATCGCTGAAACCGGACCCGGTAGGCAGCGAGTAGGCGGGGTTCGTGCCGGCGACGACCGCCACGCCGTACCTGCCTGAGCGCATGGCGGCGATGGCGTCCGAAAGCGCACGGTACGACGACCGTTCCGTGTCGGCTGCCGCGTCGACATGGAGCGTCCGGCCCAGGCTTCCCGCCGCCACGTTCAGGATCAGGGCTGCGAGATTGGCAGCCGTGGAGCCCTGGTGGTGTCCAGCCAGTCCGGGCCCGAGCGCCAGCGCGCTCCCTGAGGCGAATCGGCCGGCCAGCTCTGACAGCACCCCCACCTCCACACCGGCCTCGCGGGCCGCTTCCTCCAGGGTGTGGCGGGAGGCCATCTCGGTGTACGGCCCCGCATCCGCACCGCGCCGCACCAATTCCCCGGCGAGCGCGAGAGCCACGCGCGCCTCGGAACCGGCCCGGGCGGGAATCCACTCGTCGGCGTTCTGGCCTGTCAGCGACAGGCGAGGCCCGACGAACACGAACTTTCCCTTCTCGCCGTGATCCACCGCGTGCATCCGCGCGAAGTCGGCGGCGAAGCGCACCGGCGAGATCCAGGTCTCGAGGAAGTCGGCCCCGAACGAGACCAGGAGGTTCGCCGCCCCGATGTCGTAGCGGGGCAGGGCGTTGACCCCGAAGGCGATGTTCACCGCCGCGCGCAGCGCCGAATCGTCGAGCGGGTCGTGGATGACCCGGTCGCCTCCCACCGCCTCCACGAAGCGGTCCATGAGGCCGCCTTCCGTCGGACCCTTCCTCCCGGTCACGAAGAGGGAGCGCCCGCCGGTGCCGAGCCTCTCGGCCAGCAGCGCCAGCGCCTCTTCCCAGGTGATCGCCTCGAAACCCTGGGCCCCTGCGCGCAGCGGCGTTGCCACCCGGTCCGGGTCGTAGAGTCCCTGCAGCGCCGAAACACCCCGCGAACAGACGCCACCCCTTGAAACCTGGTGGTCCGGGTTGCCTTCGATCATCACCGCGCGGCCCTCGCGGGTCCGAACCCGGATCCCGCACCCGGCCGGGCACTCGCCACAGGTCGACGCGTACCAGGTCGCCACCCCGGGCGTGATCTCCTCCGGCGGCACCACATACGGGATCAGGCGCTCCACCTTGTCGGTCGAACACCCGGCGACGGTCGCCCCGGCCCCGCCGACGCCGATGATCTTGAGGAAGTCCCGTCGCTGCAGGCCGTCGCTCACCGCAACACCTCCGGCGACGCGTCCGGCACGGCCTGCCGGCCAGGGCCATGCGCTGCTAGTAGTGACATACCGTGCAGTCGCGGGACGCCCCGCGTTCCAGGTGGCAGGAGACGCACCAGCCCATCCTCAGGTCTCCCGCCTCCGGGGCCATCTCCTCCAGCACCCCCATCTCCTGCACCTGCCCGTGGCAGGTCTGGCAGGTCACCCCGGCCGCGACATGACGCATGTGAGGGAACTTCACGTGGTCTCTGGCCTTGTAGATGCGCTTCCAGGGGATGGGCGTCCCCGGTGCGCCTCCCTCGCCGAGGGCCGGATCATCCGGAAAGTACTCCCGGAGCCTGGCTATCTCGGCTCGAGCCTCCTCGGTTCGCCCTTCCACCTTCCCCGGAGCGTGGCAACCCGCGCAGACCGCCACCGGGGGGATCCCCGCATCCACCGACCGCTCCGCCGAGAAATGGCAGTACTGGCAGGGGATCGTGAACTGGCCGGCGTGGGTGTCGTGCGGGAACCGGATCGGCTGGGACTGCGAATCCACCTCTGCCGCCCCGGAATATGAACTCCCTGCGGGGGCTTGCCGAAAGCCGATGAATGCGACGGCCAGGAGCAGCGGGGAAACTCCCGCCGCGGTCGCCAGCCACAACCTTTTCATTCGAGCGGTAGGCATCGCGGACCCGGTGCCGGGTCGAGTTGAGGGTGGATGGCAGTGCAAGGGATGCTTGGAAAACCGAAGGAAGGTAGGAACCGCCTTTGACGGTGTCAACGAAGTGCGGCGCGCAGTCTCCTTCGTTCGCCCGGCAGACCGGCGCGCGGCTTCAAGATGCGCCGGCGCTTCCGCTTCGCTACACTAAAGCCGTGTCCCGGAGACCAGCGAGTCGCCGAGTGGCAAGGCGCGACGAGAGGAGAATGGCAGGTTGTTGGCCCGAGGAGCAACGCAGAGTGAAGCCATCGGCCGCCGTCCGAACGCGATGTGGGTTCGGTCCAAGGGCCGTTGATCGCCATGGCGTCGACAACCACCCCACCGGGGGGCTTCGAACCCGCGGGAGACGAGAGCGCCGAACCGTCCATGGATCTGCATCTCACCACCTTCACCCACGAGGGCAGGTTCTGGGACGTCCATCTCGAATTCGTAGAAGACGACCGCGACCCGCATTCCTTTCGGGCGCGCCTCTGCTTCGTACCCGCGGACCAGGCCGAGCACGAGGAGCCCGAGCGAACGGCGGTCATCTTCATCGAGCCCAGCCGGGAAGAGGCCGTGCGTGCGGCCAGGGCCCTGGACCGCCATCATCTGGCGGGCATGCTGCGCTCAGTGACCTGAGGTCGCCCCTGCCCGGTTTGCATCCGGTCCCCCAGGAGTCGCGCCGCACCGAGCAATGAACCGCGCCCCCAAGCCACTGCGCTGCCTCCTCCTCCAGGTCCGGGACCCCGGGGACCCCATGCGCGGGCACGAGATCGCCTCCTTCGAGCGGGCTATCGCGCCCCGTCCCGCCCGGATCGAGGTCTTCGACCTCCTAGGCGGACTGCTGCGGCCAAGCGACCTCGCCGAGGTGGACCTCGTCCTTCTGGGGGGCAGCGGCGCCTACTCGGCGGCCACCGGAGGACCCTGGTTCCCCACCGCCCTCGAGTCCCTGCGCACCGTGCACGCTTCCGGTGTTCCCGCCTTCGCGTCCTGTTGGGGGTTCCAGGCGATGGCCGCCGCCATGGGCGGGGAGGTCGTCAACGACCGCAGTCGCGCCGAGATCGGAACCCACGATCTCGTGCTTACTCCCGCAGCACGCGCCGACCCCGTCTTCGGCGGTCTGGGCAGCTCCTTCAAGGCACAGATGGGCCACGAGGACAGGGTGGAGACCCTGCCACCCCACGCCACCCTGCTCGCCTCTTCGGCGCTGGTGGCCAACCAGGCCTACCGTTTCGACGACGCGCCAGTCTACTGCACGCAGTTTCACCCCGAACTCGACGCCTCGGGGATCCTGGCGCGCCTGTCAGCCTATCCGCGGTACCTGGCCGAAGTTGCCGGCACCACGTACGAGGAAATAGTCGCCCGGCTCGAGGAGACTCCCGAGGCCAATTCACTGCTCCGCAGGTTCGTGGACGCCTTCGTCGCGGGGGGATAGACCCTCCGGCCGCTACGCCTCCCTGACCCAGCGAACCAGTTCGCGCAGCGTCGGTCTCTTGCCCTGCATCAGGATGCCCACGCGGTAGATGCGGCCCGCCACCCACGCCGTGGCTCCGACCGCCAGCACCATGAACACCAGCGAAAGCGCGACCATCCACCATTCGACGGTCCCGGAGACCGCGCGCGGGTACATCAGGATCGGGGAGAAGAAGGGGAAGAGCGCCGCCCAGTCGATCCATGCGAACCCGCGTCCGTCGATGGAGAACATCTGCAGCATGAAGGGGATGAGCAGGAGCATCACCACAGGAAAATTCGCCTGTTGCGCTTCCTCCTCCGTGTTGCACATCGCCCCCACCGCCGCGAAGAGCGACGCGAAGAGGAAGAACCCCAGCAGGAAGTAGACGAGGAGAAGCACCAGCGCCCCCGCACCCGGCAGAAGCTCGACGATCTGGCTCAGATCCGCCTGGGGCAGTCGAGCTGCGAGCATGGGAACACCCAGCAGGCCGATCAGCGCCGCGCACGCGGCCCAGATGCCGAGCTGGGTCATGCCCATCGAGCCGACCCCGAGGATCTTGCCCAGCATGAGGCGCCCCGGCGTGACCGCGGAGATCACGACTTCAACCACCCGGTTGCGCTTCTCGTCCAGCACCGAGCGGAGAACGAAAGCCCCGTAGAGAAACATCGACATGTACAGGATGATCGCCCCGGCGAACCCCGTAGCGATTCCCGAGATCTCCTCCGCTTCGGACACCTGTTCGCCGAGGCGCTCGAAGGTCAGGCGACCGCCTCCCAGCAGCTCGCGAACGCCGGCGGTGGTCTCGGTCACGGACAGGCGGATCTCCAGCACCTTTTCCACGACCACGCCCTCCAGCAGCGTTCTCCGGATCCTTCCGGGCGAGTCCTTGCTGCGGTATGCGAAGACGCCCTCCCGCAACGTCTCTTCGTCGAGGACGACGAACCCCTCTATCTCGTCGTCGAGCACCCGGCGGTCCAGCTCTTCCGTTCCCACATCGCGCCCCACCATCTCGATGTCGTATCCGGCCGCCGCCATCCCGTCAGCCACCTCCTCTCCGAGCCGGCCCGTGAAGTCGACGAGCGCCAGCTGCCGTTCGGAGCGCTCGGCCCGCACGGCCATGAAGGCGCTCAGCCCGATGGACCCGAGCATCAGCACGGGTATCGCGATGGTGGAGAAGATGAAGCCCTTAGTCCTGACCCGCTCGACGTATTCGCGGCGCAGCACCGCCCATACCTGTCTCATCGCGCACCTCCCGCGGCCCGGAGCGCCGGTTCGGCCGGTGCATCCCCGGCGTGTCTGACGAAGATCTCGCGAAGGCTCGGCTCCAGGAGTTCGAAGCGCCGCAGGCTGACGCCTTCCGCCACCGCCGCGGCCAGGATCCGGTCGCTGCCGGTTCGCGGGCCCAGGGTGAGATGGTGCGCGTAGCCGACCCTTTCGACCCCGGTCATCCCCAGCCGGGACAGCCACCCGTCATCCCCCTCGAACTCGAGGGCGACCACTCCGGACCGTTCTCGCCGCTTGATCTCCCTCAGATCGCCGTCGAGCACCTTCCGGGACTTCGAGATCAGGCAGACCCGCTCGCAGATCCTTTCCGCCTGCTCCATGAGGTGGGTGGAGAAGAGAACGGTGGCGCCGCGCTCGCGCTGCTCCAGCACGATCGATTCGAGCACCTCCTGGTTGATCGGGTCGAGGCCGCTGAACGGTTCGTCCAGGATGAGGAGGTCCGGATTATGGAGCACGGTGCCGATGAACTGCACCTTCTGCTGCATCCCCTTCGACAGCGCCTGCACCTTCTTGTCCGCCCACTCGCCGAGGTCGAGCCGCTCCAGCCATTCCATCGCCCGCACCCGCACGATCTTCCGTTCCATGCCCCTGATCTCTCCGAGGAAGACGAGCTGCTCCAACACCTTCATCTTCTCGTAGACTCCCCGTTCCTCGGGCAGGTATCCCACACGGGCCCGGCGCGCGAAGTCGGGGAAGGCGCCGAGGAGCTCGACCGTCCCCCGGTCGGGGAGCAGGATGGCCATCATCATGCGGATGGTGGTGGTCTTTCCCGAGCCGTTCGGGCCGAGGAGGCCGAGAATCGTGCCGCGGGGTATCTCGAGGTCGAAGTCGGAGACCGCCGTGTGGTCGCCGAATGTCTTGGTTACCCCTGCGAGGCGTACTGCCGTGTCTGACATGGATTCGGTCCTGGTTGAGGTTGCGCGGAGGGCCTGGCGGCAGCCCGGCAATGCCGGACACCGGTGTACGCCAGGGCGTGTTCCCCGGGAGCGGCTCCCTTCTACACTACCTGTCCGCCGCCGGGGCAGTCTACGCCGCGCGTTGGCGATGTCTTCACCGTTGGACCGCACCCGCCGGCGGCCCGGGGTCCCCGCCCGCGCCCGATCGGCGTCGTCCGGAGCAAGAATTGACGCGCCGTCCTGGTGGAGGCGTCACCGGGACCACTTCCGCCCGGTTGGATCCCGGAGAGGGGAACCTGGAAACTCGAAGTGGTCATTTCGCATATATTTCTGTTGGCGACATGTGACGGGCCCCGACCGGACGATGCCGAAGGGGTCGGAACGGACCGGAGATTCGGCTTGACTCGCCGGGATCCGGATCCTTCAGGAGGGGCCCAAAGCACATCGGGGAATACAGGTGGCAATCTACAGGACGCTCTTCTACGGCGACGTTACGGTCGGGACCGGCGGGCGGATGACGATCCCGCTCACGATGCGCGAGAGTTGCGGCATTCGCGAGGGGGATACCTTGACAGTTCGGGTGGAGGAAAATCCCGGAGGGGTCAGGCAATTGGTGATGTGGCGGGCCAGTCCGGATCCGGACGACTGAGCAGCATGCGGCCCGCGAAGCCGTACGAAATCATCTAAGTTCGGACCAGCAAACAAGTTCGCTGAGTGGACGGCGTCCGTCATGGAGCCAGTCCGGCGGTGGAAAGGGGACCTGGTCCAAAGGCACGATGCGGGAAGCGCCGAGGGCGAACAACGCTTCCGCGAGACGTCCGCGGTCCGGCCGGACTCCCGCCAGGCCCACCGTCTGCAGGGTCCCTGAACAGGGAGCAAGCACGTCGGCGCAGGCCGCGGCGGCCGGTACCGGGACAACCCAGACCGTACGGCCACCCACCGGCTCGAAGGCGCGGGCGGGGCCAAGGACGAGGGTCCAGCCGGCCCCTTCGGGAGCCCAGGAGGTTACCTCTTCGGTAATGGTCTCGCGCAACGCAAGCCGGCCCTTCAGTTGATGGCGTGCCGACAGCTCGGCGGGGGAGGGGGGAGCAGGGGGGAGCATTGCATCGATCCTCGCGAGGTGGCCGGCGAGGTGGCCGCACCACTCCCGCGCCGCCGCATGGTCGCCCAGGAGGAGGATGAGGTGGGTGCTCACGCAGCCGCGCTGGTCGAACATTGCCACGGCCCGGGCGGCATCCGACGCCGCGCCGGGGGCCGAATCCGGATCCACGATCGCGACTCCGAGTCGCTGGGGGTGTTCGACCAGCCGGGTGGAGGCCGGCGCCCGCGCGCGGACGGACTCGATGGTGTCGTCGTCGCCGTACACGACCACCTGGTCGGCCAGGGTGAGGAGTTCCTGTTCCCAGGCGGCGCGTCCGGGGGAGCCGCCGGGCCAGTAGTGCACCGCCACCGCCGCCGCGAGGCGGGGGTCCGCGCGGTGGAGTTCCCGTGCGAACCGGGTCGTGAGGACCTCGTCCCCGGCTCCGGGCTTGACCAGCACCGGCGACCGCACCAGCAGCGCCCGCAGAATCGACGTGATGGTGACGCCCGGCACGGAACCCGCCCCGAGGTGAAGGGTGACGCCGGGGGCGGCCGCGTGGATCCTGCGGCCGTCTTCCGCGACGAATCCGTCCAGTACGCGCGGGTCCGGGAATTCGGCCCGGACGAGACGCGTGAGAGCGTCGGTGCTCCACGACGCCGCCATGCCGCCCAGGACTTCCCGGGTCATGGGGGGAGACAGCCCCGCATTCGCCGCGACCTGCGCGACGGCCTTCTCGCCGAGGGTGTGGGGAAAGCGCTCGCCGACCGCACCGAGGAGGGTGGTCAGGTCATGGGTCTGGAGGCTGGCAAGGGGGGGACGGGCCTCGCGCAGCGCCGAGACGAGACGGTGAGCTAAGTGATGGTCTGACTTAGGGTAACGTATTGTTACAGTATCGGCGCCGACGTGCCCGAGCGCCCGTGGTTGCGGCAGCCCGGGAGGGAAGATCCAGGCGTCGAAGGCCGGGGGCCGCGACGCCGTCATGATGTCGTCCGGGCTGCCCGCAGGAACGACTCCGCCGCCATGGAGCAGCCCCGTGGGGGTGCGCCCGGGACCCGCCCGAGGAGGCTCAGCCCGCCATCGGCCGTCGTATGGCCGAAGTCCTCGGTGAGGATGTGGCAGACCGAACCCGCGTTGGCCAGGTCGAAGTGGGCGAGGAGGCCGGGTGCCCCGGGGGGAAGGGGGGCGAGGGTGGCGGGATCGAGTGCGCGGGTGCGGACCCAGGGGGGGAAGCGGTGAAGGCGTTCGCGCAGCCCCGGGGCGGTGCCCGCAACGCCGTCGTACGCCTGCGACAGGAGCTCCGTCATGCCGTACTCGTTCACGATGTGGGAACGCGGGATGCCCAGCGCGTGCTCCGCCCGTCCGTACAGCGTGTCGCGGTCCACCTCGGCCGCGCGGCCCTTGAACCCGCCCGTTTCCATCATGCGGGACCCGTCGGGGAAGGGGATGCGCTCCTCGCCCAGGGCATCGAGGAGGTGGACCAGGGTGAAGGCCGTGGCCAGAACGAGGACGGGTCCGCCGCCGGCCGCGGCTGACCGCACGGTGGCGACGTCCACACCGTCGTGCGGGTGGAAGCCCCAGGCCGCACCCGCGACACCGGGCTCGGCGGCGATGAATCCGGCCATGGCCGACAGCGAGGAGTCCGGGGCATCGCGCGGGTCGGGAACCAGCGAGAGAAGCCGCAGCGGCTCCGCACCCAGCATCAGGTGGCGGCGGTAGCCGGCGCGCGCGGCGGCACGGTAGACATCGAGGCTGAGCACATGATGCTCGCCCCGGCGGCCGCCCCCACCCGTCGTCCCACTGGTGCGAAAGACGTGCTCGGGGGTGCCCGCCACGATCGCAATATCCCTGAAGGCGGCCGCCGGAACCGGGGGGATTTCACGCCAGGCGGCGGGTCTCCCGCCCGGCGACGCGTCCCAGAAGCGCCACAGCACCGGATTCGTGGCCCGCTGGGCCTCGTGAATCCTCATGGCCAGTTCGTTGAAGGCCGCGTCGGAGGCCAGGGCGGCGGCACGGCTCGGCTCGGCTCCCCGCACCACCCGCCCGCCGCCTTCACACCCGGCCCCGGCATCGTCCCGGCCGCAGCCGTCCCATCCCCCGAACACCGCACTCAGCTCGTCCAGAATAGCCCGCATCTCCGCCGGGACCTCGTTCTCCCGGGCACCAGCCCCGCGTGCCTTCGGGATCCGGTCCGCAACCCGCGATCCTCTTTCGGCCGCCACCCCCCGGCTACCCGCCCACCCCGCTCCCCCGCACCGCCCCTCCCCCCGTCCGCCCCGTCCGCTCCCCGTCGCGGATCGTGTGCACGCCCCCCACGACCACGTGCGGAATCCCCGCCGGGTATTGGTGCGGGTCCTCGAAGGTGGCCCGGTCGGCCACGCCGTCGGGATCGAACACCACCACGTCCGCGACGGCACCCACCCGGAGCACTCCCCGGCCCGCCAGACCGAGCTTTCGTGCGGGAAGCCCCGAGATCTTGTGCACGGCCGCCTCCAGAGCCATCGCCTTGCGGTCGTGGACGTAGTGGCCCAGCAGCCGCGGGAAGGTGCCGTAGCCGCGCGGGTGCGGCGACGAGCCGGAGAGCGGACCATACGGCGCGTAGGCGCCCCCGTCGGAGCACACCATCCCGAGCGGGTGGGCCAGAATGCGCTCGGTGTTCTCCTCGGACATGCCGAAGCCGATCATGCCCACGCTCCCGCCCGCTTCGCGCAGGAGCCGCACGGTGAGGTCGTAGGGGTCCTCGCCGCGTTCGGCGGCCAGTGCGCCGAGCCGCCGCCCGCGCGCGTAGGCGCTGGGGGCTCCGATGCGGGTGATCCGGACGGCGTCCCAGGAGCCCAGCAGCGCGATCTTTTCCCGGCAGGCCCGCTCCAGCGCCGGGCCGGTCTTCGGGTCGGCGAGGCGCGCGAGGAACCGGGCCGTGCCGCCGGCCCGCGCCGGGGCCGGGAAGAGGTTCGAGAGGCCGGTCGCGTAGGCCACGTAGGGGTAGCGGTCGAAGTGCACGTCAACGCCGGTGGCGCGCGCGGCCTCGATCGCCGCGAGGGCGGCCCCGGCCTTCCAGTGATTGCGCCGTCCCTGGGCCTTGAGGTGCGAGACCTGTACGGCCACGCCGGCCATTCGTCCCACGTGCAGCGCCTCCTCGAGCGCGGCGAGGAGGCGGTCGTCCTCGTTTCGCATGTGCGAGGCATAGGGGTACGGCGTCCCGCGCAGCTCGCCGGCCAGCGCGACGAGTTCGTCCCGGGTGGCGAAGCTGCCGGGCGTGTACTCGAGCCCGGTCGAGAGGCCCACGGCGCCGGCCGCGAGGCCGTCGCGCACCAGGGCGCGCATCCGGTCCAGTTCGGCACCGGTGGCGGGGCGGTCCGCACCGCCGATGACGTAGCCGCGCACCGTGCCGTGGCCGATCATCGAAGCGACCGACACCGCCGGTTGTAAGCGGTCGATGCGGTCGAGGAAGCCGCCGATGTCGCGGAAGTCGATCTCGACATCGTAGGTGCGGCGGTAGCGGTCGCGCGCGGACTCGAAGGCGGCGTCGCTCCAGGGTCCGATCGAGCTGCCGTCCTGGCCGACCACCGCCAGGGTGACGCCCTGCCGCACGCAGCTCTCGGCGCGGGGGTTGACCAGGAGGGAGAGGTCGGCGTGGGAGTGGATGTCGATGAAACCGGGCGCGACGGCCATGTCCCGGGCGTCGATCTCGGCGGTTCCCGCGACGGAGACCCGGCCGAGGGCGCTGATGCGGTCGCGGGTGATGGCCACGTCGGCGCTGCGCGGGGGAGCTCCCGTGCCGTCGATGAGGGTGCCGCCGCGGATGACGAGGTCGGCGCGGGGGCGGGAGACGCGGCCGGGGCGGCCGTGCCGGTGGAGGGGGCGGCCCGTGTTGCCGGTTCCCGCGACGGAGGGCGCCGCGGGCCTCGCCCCGAGGCCCGCGAGCCCCGCCAGCGCGACGAGGGTGCCCTTCGTGCCGCCGGTGACGAAATCGCGCCGCTTCAAGGGCGCCGTCCTTCGTCCCCACCCGCCGAACCCCGCAAGGAAGGCTCACCGGCGCGCCGCAACCGGCCCGGGCCGATCCCTCCGGCGCGCAGGATCTTCGCCTGCTGGCGCGACTGCTCGCGGTTCACGAGTTCGGTGACCGCAGCCAGGTGTTCGGCCATCGCCGCGTAGTCGTCGCCGGGGAAACCGTCGGCTTCGGCGGGGTCCAGGGTTTCGCGGAGTCCGCGGACCTCGCGCCGGGCCTTCTCGACCGCACGCCGGAGTCTGGTCAGCGCCCTGCGGGTCTCCGCTTCCGGTGTCTTCATGCCATGAAGGATGGCGCCGGGCCCGGGGCGTTGCAACGGCGAAACGGGACGGGCGGGAGGGGCGGGCGAGGGGATCATGCCAATGACCCGCATTTGTGCGGAGTGCTGTGGACCGGTGAGGCTACCGGCGGGCGGGCGGGTCGTGCTGTTCGGCGCCGATCCGGCTCAGGACCGGCCGGCGTGACGATGCAACCGGTACCCCTTCACCGTTTCGGCGCCAGTGACCGGGTCGGTGTGCACCCCTACCACAATGTCCCCGATCCACGTGACCGTCGCCGTCGGCAGCGGAATCTCGAGGGTGCCCAGCCAGCGTCCTTCTCGATCGTAGACGCTCCACTCGCTGGTGCTGTCCTTCCTCTTGTCCATCGTCCAAAGGTATCCGGCCGAATCCACCAGGAACATATCGATGGGGTCATGGAATCGCCTCGGCAGCGCGGCCACCGCTCGTTTCCAGGCGGACCATTCGAATTGTGGATTCCTGCCCACCATTTCCCCGATCTCTTCGTCGAGTTCCTTCGATGTGATGGGAATCGGATCGGCGCTGCGCCGAATGATCCGTTGCAGGACCCCGTTCGCCGAAAACTGATGAACCTCGTACCGGTCGCCGGGCGCAACGTACACCGACAACGGGTTTCCCCCTCCGGCAATGATCGACCTGCTCGGGAAGGGCACCATCACGGGGGAAGGAACGGGTACCGCCAACATCTCGACACCATCCCACCAACCGAACCAATGCGCGGCGTACGACGAGTCGATCCTCACGTACGCTACAGGAGGCTGGTAGACGCCCTTTTTCGGGGGTTCCCAGTCAAGCCGGTTGACTTCGACAAGAAAGGACCCGTCGAGAAAGGGAACGGCTACCGACTCACTCAACGCCCAGTTGGCGGCCAAACTGGCCTCGACCACGGCACCGAAGTCGATGCGCCGATGCTTCAGCAGATTCCCATCCGGATCAAAGTAGCTGACCGGGCCGAACATTCGGTCCCACACCACGATCGTGTCGCCCTTGAGGACCTGGAAGCGTATGGGGTAAGAAAACTCGCCGGGACCCTGGCCCTCCCGCACAAACGCGGCGGACAGCTCTCCCGACGACTCGAATACCAGCACCTTCCTCTCGCCATCGGGGGATAGCATGGCCACCCGGCCGTCCGAGAGCGGTGCGGCCCCCCAGACTCGCCATACGAGGTGGGAGGCGCTCGGGGAATCCGACGCCGCGTGGTATCCTCCGATGGCGAATACCGGTTCGGGGTCCACGGTCCAGAACTCGGTGGAGTCCCACTCGGGGGCGTGGTTCCAGACAATCTCGATTCCTGCCGAGTCTCGTACTTCCACGGCGGGCTGTGGATCCTGTTCGGCGGGGCGGTCGCAGGTTGCTGCACCAAAGGCCGGGAAGGCGAGAACGATGAGCCGGTGTCCGGTACGCCTTGGGGTGGAGATGGGCCGCCTCCATCTCATACATGTCCACGAAATCACGGCTTTTCCTAACTCCGAGTTCGGCATCTTTGATCCGCCTGGCATCGTCCGGATATCGTGCGCGCACTTCTTCCAGATCACGTTCGGCCTGTCTGAGGATATGCCGCCGACGGGCCGAAACCCTGGACGGGCCAACCGGCCCACCAGGAAAAGCCCGTCCATGACACCAGGACGAACAGCGCCGCCTTCTGCGCGATGGCAAGTTTCCGGTACAACCTCTTCATGGCTCTTGCCTCCGCACCAACCGTCGCGGGTCCGGGGGGACCGCTTCGTGCGGCCCCCTCCAACGGCCCGCAATCCGGTATCCCCCATAGTAACGTGCGGTTCTCTCCTGTGTCAAGAATAACCGGAGAATGGGGGCCGGGAAGGTCTGACCCTTCACCGGCCCGAAGACTTCGGGCCGTAACCTGTTGTGGGTAAGGGACTTGACGCGGGCCGGGCCATGCGCTATGTGTATCCATGTAATCGCCGGGACCCTGGGCCACCCGCCCAAGCGCGGCGGAGTCCCACTCGGCGGCGTGGTTCCGGACAATCTCGATTCCTGCCGAGTCTCGTATTTCCACGGCGGGGTGTGGATCCGGTTCGGTGGGGCGGTCGCAGGTTGCTGCACCAAAGGCCGGGAAGGCGAGAACGATGAGCCGGTGTCCGGTACGCCTTGGGGTGTAGATGGAGGCCACGGTCGCCACCCGTCGGCGCCGCGGGGCGCTGGGGCGATTCCGCCGGTCTCGCCCGCCGTCGTCGCGGCCCCTCCCACTACCCCGTGCCGGCCCGTGCCGATAGAATCCGCCAAGCTTCACGAAACCCCGAACACGGAGCCAACCGACTTGAACCCATCGTTGCCCTCGACCACCCCCGGGATGCGCGCGCGCGCCCACCCCACCCTCGCCCCCCTCCTCATCACGGCCGCGACCCTCGCCCCCGCCCCCACCCCCCTCCTCGCCCAGGACGGCTACGACATCGTGCTGTCGGGCGGGCGCGTCATGGACCCCGAAACGGGCTTCGACGCGGTCCGCAACGTCGGGATCCGCGCCGGGGAGATTGCCGCGATCTCCGAGGACCCTCTCTCCGGCACGATCGTGCTGCACGTCGCCGGTCTCGTCGTCGCCCCCGGCTTCATCGACCTGCACGCGCACGGCCAGACCAACCAGGCCAACGAGTTCCAGGCCCGCGACGGCGTCACCACGGCGCTGGAGCTGGAGAGCGGGGCGGCGCTGCCGGCGGCCTACCTGGCCCGGCGGGGCAAGGGCGCCATCCTCAACTACGGCGCGACCGTCTCGCACATGTCCGTCCGGCCGAAGGCGATGCCCGCACGGGCCGACGCCGTGCGCGAGGCCCTCGCACTAACCGCCAGCGACCCCGAACGCGCCCTGCGCGAACTCGCATCGGTCGGCTCCGCGGCCCGCTACGACCCGGTCCTGCCCGAAGACTACGGCGCGCTCCGTGCCGCCCTGGCCGACGGCCTCGCCGCCGGCGCCCTCGGTATCGGGATGGCCCACCAGTACTACCCGGGCGCCAACCATGAGGAAATCCTCGAGGTCTTCCGCTTCGCCGCCGACGAAGGGGCCACCATTCACACGCACGTGCGCGAAATGAGCATCGCGGCCATGCAGGAGGTGCTGGCCAACGCCGTCGCGACCGGTGCGCCGCTGCACATCGTCCACGTCAACAGCTCCAGCCTGTGGCGCATCGGCCCGATCCTCGACCTGATCGGCGGCATCCGGAGCCGCGGTTTCGACGTCACCACCGAGGCCTACCCGTACACGGCCGCCTCGACCGGGCTCCAATCCGCCCTCTTCGATCCCGGCTGGAAGGAGAGTCTGCGGATCGGCTACGGCGACCTGCAGTGGCAGGACACCGGCGAGCGCCTAACGGCCGAGACCTTCCAGCGCTACCGGGCCGAGGGCGGCACCGTCATCATCCACATGATGAAGGACGAGTGGATCCGCGAGGCGCTCTCACGCGACTTCGTGATGGTCGCCTCGGACGGCATGCGCTACGCGCCCGGGGCGCATCCGCGCAGCGCCGGAACCTTCTCGCGCTTCCTGGGCCGCTACGTGCGCGACGAGGGGCTCATGCCGCTCATGGAGGGCCTGGCCCGCATCACGATCATGCCCGCACGGCGCCTGGAGCGGATGACCGACCAGGCCGGGCGCAAGGGACGGCTCCAGGCGGGGATGGACGCCGACGTCACCGTCTTCGACCCGGCGAGGATCATCGACACCGCCACCTTCGAGGACGACCTCTCGCACTCCGTGGGGGTGGTCCACGTGCTGGTGGGCGGCGAGTTCGTCGTGCGGAACGGCCGGAATGTCCCCGGGGCGACGCCCGGACGCGCCCTGGTGGGCAGGGGACGCAGCGGCTGAAAACGAGAGCGGAGCCTTCCGCCTACCGCTCCCACTCCGCCCGGCCCGGGATGCCGCGGCTCCGCAGGAGCACCAGTTCGGGCCGGTCGGCCCGGGGCTCCCGCCATCCGTCCCAGAACGCCCTTATCTTCCCGCCGATCCCCTCGCGGGCGATCGTCATCGCGTCGTCCGCGTCCCCGTCCAGGGTGAACGAACCCTCCGGCCCGGAGAGCGTGATGCTCGCCAGGGAGCTCCACCCGGTCTGAACCGGCAGGGTGAAGACGAAGGAGGACGACTTGCCGGGGGCATCGGCGACCTGGGGCATATCGAAGCTGAGGGAGAAGAGTTCCGTCCCGTCACCGCTTCTCCCGGTCAGCGCGTACGGGCCGGGGAAGGCCGGCATTCCCGGGAAGGCCTCCATGACGAACGCCGGATCGAGGAACGGTTTTCCGTCCTCGTCGAGCCCTCCCCACACCAGGAGCGTCTGCACCGCCCCCGAGGGGCCGTGCTGTCCGCGGTACTCGCGGGCACGCCGGTAGCGGGTTGCCTTGTCGAAGCCGTAACCGCTGATCCACTGCGGATTGCAGTAGCTCAACAGGTCGTAGGTGTCGGGGTCGAGCGTACGCTCCCGGCGGAAATCATACCCCCAGTTGCCGATCGTTCCATCGTCCTGCGGGAAGTTGGGGTCGACGCCCGCGGGGTTTCCACAGGGCGCATGCCGGAGGTCCATGTTGTGTGCCAGTTCATGGGAGATGACCAGGTTGCTGGGGTTCGAATAGCTGGCCCTACCACCCAGATACGCGATCCCAGCTACGGGGTTCGCCCTGCCGCTCATCTGTCCCTGGAAGTATCCGCCGGTTCGCTCCGACCTCCGGATGGCGTCCGTTTCGGACAGAAGCTCCCGAGCGACCTCCGTGGAAGTTTCGACGGCCTCGTAGGCGGTCACCACGAAGCTGTCGACCGGCAACAGGTCGTAGGTCGAGTGGAGGAGGCTGTAGTTCTGCTTCTTTTCCTCCATCTCCTCGACGTAGTCCAGAATCGCGGAGTCGGGATCCGGCTCATAGAGGAAGGGGATCACGGTCAGCTTGAAGACCGGCAGATCGTAGACCCTGTATTCGTCCCGGATCCGGGCCGACACGCCCAACTCCTCGTCCAGCGTTCCCCCGGGATCGATCTCGACCATCAATTCGAGGTCGGGCTTCAGGACTTCGCCCGGGATCTTCACGTTGACGGATTTTCGCAGCGACCCTTCGTCGACGTTGACCGGGATCGCAGTGGACGTGTCGTAGGTCGTCGTCACGGTGTGGACCTCCTCACCGTCCACGTAGAAGCGCGCCCGCACCGGCGGCAGCCCCTCGTGGGCCGAGTGCGACGAGGTGGGGAAGACCCGCAGAAGAGCTTCCTTGCCGCCGACCAGGGCAACCCTGTCCGAGTCCGTGATCGCCTGGGTCGCCTGGACCAGGTAGGCCGCGGCATCCTCCCGTTTGCACATCCTCACCCGCCGTGAGGGAATGCCTCTCAGCCACTGCCGGAACAACCGCTCGTTGGGCGCACAGATGTCCGTCCCCCCGGCGAAAAGCGAGTTGACACCCCTGAGGTTCGCGTGGAAGTCGGTGGAGAGTTCGCCCCCCAGCCCCGGGTTGTTGGTGAAGTGCAGCTCCGACAGCGGCAGCCGGGAGAACGAAACGGGGACCTCTCCCGTGAGCTTGTTGGACGCCAGGTTCAGGTGGTCCAGGGCGGCGAGGTCTCCCAGCTGCGGAGCAATGACACCTTCCAGGTTGTTGTCGGCAAGGGACAGAGAGCGGACCTCCCCATCCGCATTGACCTCGACGCCGTACCAGGTGGCCAGATCCGCGTCGCTCCCCCAGTTGTCGTCCCGTTTCCAGTTCGACCCCCCGGCGGCGTCCCAGAGCAGTCCCAGCACCACCCTTTCCGGAATCGGGGTGACCACGGTCGGGATGACCATGTGGGTCTTGGCGCTGTCGGAGTCGGTCGCGGTGAAGGTCATCGTCGCGTCCCCTCTGCCCACCGCCTCCACCTCCACGTTGTCCGCGGACAGGTGAACGACGACGACCGCCTCGTTCGAAGACGAGGCCGCGTAGGTGAGCGGATCGCCGTCCAGGTCGGTGAAGTGGTCGGAAAGCGCGTACTCGAGGCCTTCGCCGGCGTATGTCTCCACGTTGGCGATCGTGTCGACGATAATCGGCGCCCGGTTCCCCACGGTGACCTTGACGTCCATCTCCGCCGACAGGCCTCCCTCATCGGTGGCGGTGACCTTGACGGTCACCTGCCCCTTCGCCACCGCCATGATCCGCAACGTCGACCCCGTCACGCTCACGGCGACGATCGCCGGGTCGGAAGACGTTGCCTCGTACGTGAGTACGTCTCCGTCCGGGTCGGTGAAGTGCTCGGAGAGATCCTCGACGACGGTGTCTCCGATGAAGATCTTCTGGGACGGAATGAGCTCCGTCACCCGAGGATACTTGTTGGGTTCGGGCGGCGGCGTACTGTCTCCGCACCCCGCGGTCCAGGCGACCGCGCCGACAACCGCAATCAATCGAAGGAGTGGACCGAATCGAGGCATTTTCCTGTTTCCTTTGGCCCGAATGGTGAAGGGCGGCCGTGTAACCCATTATATTGCGATGGTTGACCGGGGTGCGGCAAGCCCCGGAGTCGACCGCCCGTGCCCGAAGACCGAGGTGGCGGCGAGCCCAAGAGACTGGAGACAGTGACGAACACATGACCGGCAAACCGCGCGTTCGGAGCCTTCCAGCCCCACCCGCGCGCCTCCTCCTCGCCTCGCTGGCCATGGCGCCCGCCGCCACCTCCCCCGCCACCGCCCAGGTATACGACGTCCTCGTCCGCAACGCCCGCGTCCTCGATGGCACCGGCAACGACTGGTTCCGGGCCGACATCGCCGTCTCCGGAGACGGGATCGAGCGCATCGGGCGGCTGCCGGACGCCGTGGCGCGGCGCACGATCGACGCGACCGGCCTGTACGTGGCGCCGGGCTTCATCGACCTGCACTCGCACGCCGACCGCGCCATGGTGTCGGAACACCTGGAAGCGCGCCGCGCCAGGAACCTGAACAGCCAGGGGCTGACGACGGTCGTCGGGGCCCCGGACGGGCGCAACACCACCTGGCCCCTCACCGCGGAGATCGCGGCGCTGGGCGCCCGGGGCCACGCCATGAACTTCGTCCCCATGGTGGGCCACAGCACGGTGCGCAGCCGGGTCATGGGAGACGACTACGAGCGCGCCTCCGCCCCGGAGGAGATCGCCCGCATGCGGGAGCTCGTGCGCGACGGGATGGAGGCGGGGGCGTGGGGACTCGGCGCCGGGCTGGAGTACCGGCCCGCGCGGTACAGCGACCCCGGCGAGATCGTCGCGCTGGCGTCGGCGCTTGCTCCCTACGACGGCTTCTACATCGCGCACCAGCGCAGCGAGGCGTCCATGCCGCTCTGGCAACTGCCCAGCATGGTGGAGGGCTGGCCCGTCGACGGGCTGCAGGCGCTGGAGGAGACGGTCAACATCGCGCGCGAGGCGGGGATCCGCGTGGTCGCCAGCCATCACAAGGCCCGCGGGCGCTCCAGCTTCGGCCGCTCCGGGCACGACACGCTGTTGCTGAATGCCGCCCGCGCCGAAGGGTTGGAGATCTACCTGGACGCATACCCCTACGAGACCTTCGGCGGCGGAGCCCGGCCGATGATCCCGAAGTGGAGCCTGGTTCACGACAGCGTCGACACCGGCGGGGGCCGGGACAGCCCCGTCTACACCCGGCCGGACATATTCGACAGCGCCCGCGTGCACCTGGAGCGCCGCTGGAACGACCCCGCCACCCGCGAGCGCATCGCCCGCGACATCGCCTGGATCGTCGACCACAACGGCGGCGCCGACCGGGTGGTCGTGCTCGACTACCCCGACGAGTCGTTCATCGGGAAGACCCTGGCGGAGCTCGCGGCCGAGATGGGGGGTACCTTCCAGGACGTCGTGGTGCACATGGCGCTGAACGGGTCCCCGGACTTGATCGGCGGGGGCCGCACGCGGGGGTACGGGATGCACGATGTGGACGTGGTCAACTATTCCAGGCTGGAGTACACGGCCACCGCGTCGGATGCGGGGGTGAGCGGGGTGGCGGGTACGCCCTTCGCATCG
The DNA here is from genome assembly GCA_965204275.1 of Longimicrobiales bacterium. Classification (GTDB taxonomy): domain Bacteria; phylum Gemmatimonadota; class Gemmatimonadetes; order Longimicrobiales; family Gaopeijiaceae; genus Bin94. Next base: position 1,263,739 of record CBDBEC010000001.1, on the reverse strand, counting down.
GTCGCGGGCGCGCATCCGCGCCACTTCGGCGCCTTCACGCGCAAGATCGCGCGCTACGTGAAGGACCTGAAGGTCATTTCGCTCCCCTTCGCCGTGCGTTCGATGACGGGGCTGCCGGCCCGGATCATCGGGTTGAAGGACCGTGGGCTGCTGCGCGAGGGGTACAGGGCCGACCTCGTGATCTTCGACCTGGAACGGCTGCGGGATCGCGCGACCGTGCTCGAGCCGGGTCTGTTCAGCGAGGGGGTCGACTACGTGATGGTCAACGGGGTGTTTACGGTGGACGGCGGGGAGTTCACGGAGGCACTGCCCGGGGTGGTGGTGTTGCGGGGGGGGCGGCCGGAACGGTAGGACGCCACCCTACCGCTCCCACTCTTCCCGGTCGGGGATGCCGCGGCACCGGAGCAGCACCCATTCCGGGCGGTCGGCGGAAGGATCGCGCCATCCGCTCCAGAACGCCCGTATCGGCCCCCGCACGGACTCGAATGGAGCGATATTTGAGCCTCGCGCAGCACGAGTCCTCCTCAGGCAGACGGGATCCGGATGCAAGCCAACGCCGAGCCACCCGAGACACCTCCCCGGGACCTCGCCATCGTTGGTGCGGGCCCATGCGGGCTCGCCGTGGCCGTGGCGGCGAAGAATCGGGGATTGCGCTTCGCCATCGTCGACCGTGGTGCCATCACCGAGTCGCTCACCCGCTACCCCTACTACATGACCTTCTTTTCCACGGCCGACAGGCTCGAAATCGGGGGCGTGCCGTTCACGATCCCGGAGCCGAAGCCGACCCGGCGCGAGGCTCTCGCGTACTACCGGCACGTGGCGGCGCACCACCGGCTCGCGGTACGTCAATACGAGGAGGTGACGCGTGTCGTCCGCCTTGAACGTGGCGAAATGGCGAACAACTCGCCGGTGGGAAACGATATCGTCGGAAGGAACACGGGGTTCGGCATACACACCCGCACCCGCAACGGTCGGGACGGCGAACTGCTCGCACGGACCGTGGTCATCGCCACCGGCGGTTTCGGCGAGCCCAACCGGCTGGAGCTGCCGGACGGCGGGGCCGGCGGGCGGGTCATCCACTACTACCGGGAGCCCTTCCCGTTCTTCGACCAGGACGTGCTGGTCGTGGGCGGCGGCAACTCCGCCGCCGAGGCGGCGCTGGAGCTGCATCGGGGCGGGGTCCGGGTGCGCATGGTGCACTTCGCGGATACCTTCGACCGTGGCGTGAAGCCATGGGTTCGCCCCGACATCGACAACCGCATCGAGCACGGCGAGATCGTCATGCACTGGAAGTCGCGCATCGCGGCGCTGGGACCCCGCACGGCCACCATCGTGTGCGACGACACGGGCGCGGCCACCGATGTCGCCAACGACTGGGTCCTGGCCATGACCGGTTGGCGCCCGGATCACACGCTTCTGCACGGCCTCGGCGTGCGGACCGATCCCCGCACGGGAATCCCCGGCCACGACCCCGCGACGATGGAGACGAACGTCCCCGGCGTGTACATCGCGGGGGTGATCGCGGCGGGGTTCAACGCGAACCGGATCTTCATCGAGAACGGGCGCGAGCACTGGGCGCTGATCGCGGCGGCGGTGGCGCGACAAGCACCATGACGCACCGCCGACGCTCCGGACGCACGGCGTCGCACGGCTTCCCGCTGCTTGTCGCCATTGCCACCGGGTGCGGCGAGCCCCCTGTCCCGCTGCCGGAGTCGGCACAGCTCCCCAGGCGCGGAGTTCGCCTCAACATGACCTACAGCGACCTGATGAACTCGCGTCCCGGCGCCACGCTGATCCCGGACACGGGAGTCGTGGAAGCGCTCATGCATGGCTCATATCACTACGGCTTCACCTCGAACCCGCCCCGGAAGGGATCCCGTCTCGTGTACATCGACCACGTCCGGGACGAGATGAAGGCGGATCGGGCACGGCGCGAGTGGGATACGCTGGTGGTGGCGTTGGCCGGCGAACTCGGGCTGGACCCGAGATGCATGGCCATTGACCATGCGCGTCTCAGGTGGCGTCGGGCGATGTTGCGGGAAGAGGGCAGTCCGGTCGCAGCGGCGGTGGAGATCGTGGCCGTGACGACGGGAGATCCCGGGCCGGGCCGGGCGGAGCTGGTCACGCGGGTCTGGCTGCCGGAGCATGCGGCGCCTGTGTCGCGTTTTCTGGAGGCGCCCGAGGGGGCGGGGGGAGACCTGCTGGAGTGGGAGGATTGCGAAACGGAGACGGACTACGAGTCGTCGCCCCGATCACCCTCCCCGTGACCGAAGAATCTCCAGCCGAACAACGTAGTCGACCCCCAGTTCATCCGTATCGATCACGTACATCCGCTCACCGTCGACCCGCTGGACCCTTATGTTGGCCAGCCCGGCAGGCAACTCCGGCTGCCCGAGGTAGCGGCCCTCGCTGTCGAAGACGTCAAAGCCGAAGGCTCCGTCCCCCAGCATGCGGTGGACCCACAGCGTGCCCTCCCGGGACCGGGAGAACCTCTCGAAGGGAGGATAGACCCGCGGCACCACGCTCATCGCTTCCGGGGGGGGGCGCTCGGCGCCCGGCATGTTATGATCGCGCCGCACACTCTCCAGGTCCGCCTGAATCGCAGCAACTCGCACGTCCTCCGATATGGGGAGGGGCTCGTACTGCCGCAGAACCCTGCGCAGCGTCCTGCCGGTTTCCAGGTCGACTTCGCGAAGCTCATAGCGGCCGCCCAGCTCAACCCCGTCAGACCACCAGATGTTGAGGTCCGGGCCGAAAGTCCACCAGCGGCGTGGGCTGAACGGTGCCGGCCGGAGCAAGGTAGAGCCACCCTCCTTGAACTCGATCATGGGCGGATCCGGCGGATCTTCCGGCAGTTCGAAGACCCGCCCGTCGGGACCGAGGCGGCCCGTGGCGCCTCGCCGATAGACCCGGTAGACGTATCGATCCGAGTCTTCCAAACCGTCATAGGCAAGGAACAGCCCGTTTCTCCATCCCCCGCCGAACCGGGTCATGAATCGTTGTCCCCCGATCCTCGTGCCGGCGGTGTCGAAGATCTCGTAGCGTTCAAGACCATGGTCCGCGGCCCACATCTCGCCGTCCGGACCGCGCCCGACGCTGCGTAGCCCCATGAATTCGGCGGGCCCCTCGCCAGGGCCGCCGATGGCGCGCACGAACCTGCCCTCCCCGTCGAAGACCCGGACCTGGCTGGCCTGCGAGTCCACGATCCACAGGCGGTCCAGAGCGTCAACCGCAACGGAGGCGGCGCTGCCGAACGAATCCGGCCCGCCCTCCGGGGCGCTGCCGATCCGCAGGGTCTCGACCAGGCGCCAGCGCGTGTCCGGGTTCGCGTCCCAGAGCCCGTGCGGCGGATTGGATACGAGGACCGTCCCATCGGCGAGGGTGTCGAAGGCCAGTTCGGCAATGGGAGGCGGGCCTCCGTTGCAGGCGGCCACGGAGAGGGCCGTGATGATGAGCGCGGTTCGCGTGTGGAGCATCTGGTGTCTCGCTTGGTGCATGGCCGGAACGCGTCGACAGCTTACACTACGGGTGAACCAGCCGAAAGACTCCGAATTGATTCGACGCCGGGTTCGTCCCTTCCGGACGCCGACGATTCGCACCGCGGCATCTTGTCCACGGGCTAGAACAGTCCCTCTCCCGGCAACCCCGCCGCCTGATCGAGCCAGCTCACCCACAGCTCCTCGTCAATCTCATGCCCCTCATGAATGTGGAAATACCGAACCTGCTCATGCTTCGATTTGACCGGCGGGAGAGGACGCAGCGACGCTCCATTCAGAAAAGTCACCTTGACGTATTCCGTGAAACAGTGAAACGAAAGGAACCACCCCCGCCCCTCCACCCCGTAGAAGGGCGAGTTCCACCTCACCGCCTTGCGCACTCCGGGTACGCTGCGCTCCCCAAGCGCGTCGAGCGAGCGCCCCACCTCGCGCTTCCACCCCGGCATGGCCGCGATGTACGCCTGCACCGGTCCGTCCCCGTCCCCCTTCGGAATCTGCGGATTCCCGCCCGAGAGAAGCTTCGGCTTCGGCATCCGAAATCAGCTCGCCGGCGGCTTCACCCGGTACTTCTCGAACCACGCCAGCACATTCGCCACCTTGGCCATCAGCTGGCTCGGCCGCCGGCTCATGTCGTGCCACGCCCCCGGCAGCCGGATCACCGCCGTGTCGATCCCGCGCATCTTGAGCGCGTGGAACATCTGGTACGACTCCGACAGCGGCGTCCGCAGGTCCTCCTCACCGGTGATGAACAGCGTCGGCGTGGTCACGTTCCCGGCCAGCGATATCGGAGAGAACCTCCAGTACGGTTCCGGGTTCTCCCACGGCAGACCCTCGTAGCGGCTGTGGTAGTAGCCGTACCAGTTGTCCGCGACCAGCGTCTTGCTGATCCAGTTGACGACCGGCTTCTGCGCCGCCGCGGCCCGGAAGCGGTCCGTCTTGCCGACGATCCACGCCGTCATGATCCCGCCCGCGCTGCCGCCGGTCACGAACAGGTTGTTCTCGTCGACGTACCCGCGCTCGATCACCGCGTCGACCCCGGAAACGAGGTCGTCGTAATCCTCGCCGGGGTAGTTGTGGTAGAGCAGGTCTCCGAACTCCTCGCCGTAGCCGGTGCTGCCTCGCGGGTTCGCGTAGAGCACGACGTACCCCGCCGCCGCCATCAGTTGGATCTCGGCCGAGAAACGGTCGCCGTAGTTGGAAATCGGCCCGCCGTGGATCTCCAGTATGAACGGGTAGCGGCGGCCCGGGTCGAAGTCGGGCGGCTTGACGATCCAGCCGTGGATGGGGCGGCCGTCGAAGGACGATTCCCACCATATCTCCTCCACTGCACCGAGGGTTTTTCCGGCGAGGAGGTCCTCGTTGAGGGCGGTGATCGTGCGGGCACTCGCGCCGCCCCGCCTCCCCACCGCCACCTCGCCCGGCATGTCGGGTCGCGTCCGGTTGAGCGCGAAGGTGCCGTCGTTCGCGACGGAGAAGGAGCCGCCGCCGTAGGGGCGCCCGTACGAGGTGCCGCCGAGGTCGCCGGCGAGGACGGTGACATCGCCGTCCAGGGTCGTGAAGGCGACCTTCGAGTTCCCCCGGTCGTCGTACCTGAAGTAGATGCCCCTTCCGTCCGCCGCCCACACGGGACTCGAGACGCTGCGGTCGAGGGCGCCGGTGACGACGCGGTGGCCGGTTCCGTCCACGTTGATGACTTGAAGCCGACTGACCTGGTACGTGCGCGTGCGGTCCTCGTACCCGACGAACGCGATGCGGCGGCCGTCGGGCGACACGGCGGGGCTGTGATCGGGGCCGGGCCCGTCGGTCAGCGCGCGGATCTCACCGGTCGGCAACGACGCGATGTACAGCTCCGAATTCCGGTGGTCGTGCTCCCGGCCCTCGTTGCGGTTCGCCGAGAAGACGAGGTGGTTGCCGCCGGGAGTCCACGCCGCCGCGCCGGAGTGCTGGAAGTCGCCCGAGGTGATCTGCCGCGGCGTCCCGCCCTCGACGGGCACGACGAAGATGTGATTGTACCCGAAGTCGAGGTACCCGACCCCGTCCTGGCGGTTCCTGAAGCGGTCCTCCATGACCGCCGGCGGCGCCCACTCGGCGCCCGCGGGGGGCCTGGGCGGCGGGGCCAGGCGGGGCGGCGGATGCGGCACGAGCATGTTGAAGGCGAGGTGGCGTCCGTCCGGGGACCAGCCGAGCCCGCTGGGCGACTCGGTCAGCTGGGTGAGCGTCGCGGTCTCGCCGGTGTCCATCCAGCGCAGGTGGATCTGGCCGCCTGAGGTGTACGCGAGGCGCGTGCCGTCGGGGGACCAGCGGGGAGAGCTCCCGGTAGCGAGGCGGCGGTGCCCGGAGCCGTCGGCGCCCACGATCCACAGCTCCGAGCGCTTCCGGTCCCTCATGATGTCCATCGAGGTGCGCACGTAGACGACCCGGGCGCCGTCGGGGGAGATCCGCGGGTCGGCGGCGTATTCGAGCTGGAAGACGTCCATGGGCTCGAAGCGCGACTGGGGGTGGGCGGGGGTGGCGGCGGCGAGGGTGAGGAGGAGGGCGGTGGCGAACGTGCTCGTCGCGCGTGTGGTTGCGGGGACGGGGAGGGTGGGGCTCGGAGGGCTTGGGCGACTGGACCTGGGCATCTTGTTCCGGGGTGTGCGCGTCGTGCGGTCGAAGAGGTTCGGGGATGTCCCAACTTCCTCCGGCGCCCCGCAAACTGCAAGCTGTCCGCGCCCAGGCAGGCCCGCTGGCGGCCCACCAGCAGCGGAACAGGCGCACTGCCGCCAGGGTACTGTCAGGGACCGGTAGGAGCTATCCTACGAACACCCCGGGATCCTCCGCGGGAAGAGACTACCTGCAGGGTTGCAACAACAGGGAAGCCGTCGACCATGACCATGACCATTCGTCCGCAGTCGATTCTCCTTGCTGCGATCGCCGCGACTTCCACTTTCGCGAACCCGGGCGAGAGCCTCGCACAGGATCGAACCGTTCGGCGTACCGGGTCGTGATGGCCACCATGATGGCCGGCAAGGCGGCGTATTTCCTCGGGCCCGTGCTGCATGCCGGTGCGACCGCGCTTCTGATGGCCGTTGGGCACGAGGTAGCCCGGTGAGGGCTGCCTGCCGGACAACGGCAACTTGAACACCGGACGGGTGGTCTCGCAGCCCGTCTCCCGCGCGGACCTCGCCCGGATGGCGGAGAAGCAGTTCGGCGACTGGATCAAGGCGGTGGTCGACGTGTCACGCGGCGTGATGGCAGTCGGCGGAGACCTGCATGCGGACGATGAGGCCCTTCTCCTGGCGAGTGGTTCCAGGCAGCGGGACCTCTGGGGAATCAATCTCTACCCGGATGAAGAGGGCCGGGACTGGATCGAGTTCGATTCCATGATCAACATTCGCCCGCGCGACGGGAACCGGTCTCGCGGCGTTGACGACGAGCGCATGCGTGCGCGGATCCGGCGGGTCGTGGCGTCCCTGATTGCCGACGCGTAGGCCTGGCATGGAACGAACGTTTCACAGGCGGGCGGCCGACGGCGCGTGGGCGCGGCTTGAGCTGGTGGAGCAGCTCGGAAACGTGGGCAGCGAGGTTGAGCGTGCCATCCGTGCTCACGATGAGGGACGGACCACCCGCTTCGAGGGCGCACTCGCCCGGGCACTCGAACTCTTCGACCTAACCGCCTCTGACCCCCGTTGGCACGGCCACCGCTGCCAGGAGATTCGGCGTGCCCGCGAGGAGTTCTGCCGCCTCTTCTTCGGCCCCGATGCGCCAACCGGCTCGGTGGAAGGTCTGCGCAGGTACTTTTTCGGCTTCGCGTACGCGGCCCGGATGCTGCACTACCGGCGGCGTGCATCGCTCGGCAGCGACGCTTGATCCGCTACCGGTACGCCTTCCTCCGGTGTGCGACACGTACGACCAGCACTACCAGTGCATCCTCCTGAATTTCGTACACGACCCGGTAGTGCCCGACCCTGATCCGCCGCAAGCCCCGCAGTTTCCCTTTCAGGACACTGCCCGCCAAGGGTTCTTCTCCAAGGCGGTCGATGGCATGTACGATCCGGATACGGTCGCGTTTGGCGATCCGCGCCAGCTCCGTGACCGCGCTCCGCTTAATCCGAATCGAGTAACTCACGCCGAATCTCGTGCCAGTCGAGAACGGGGTCGCAGGGATCGCGAAGCCGCTCCAGGGTGACCGCGAGATCGTCAAAGTCTTCCACGTACCGCTCCAGCGCCTGGCGCACCACGGCCGCCCGGCTGCGGTTCAGTTGCGTTGCCGCCGCGTCGATTGCCTGGATGAGTTCACGGGGGACTCGGGCGGTGATCTGGTTCATCATCAAAGACCTCAGCCTGACATCGAATTGGTTACATCCACTTGCATCTGATCCACTCCAATGTAATTCAGACAAAGTCCCGGAGTCAACGGCTCGATGTACGTAGGGCCAACTGAAGGCCACGACGCCGCCCCGACTGCGGCTACCGGACCGGGAGGCCACATTCGTCCCCCGCAACCAGCGGGGCTCAGCGTTCCTCGACCCCGACCTCCTCCCCCGCCCCACTCCCCAGCCGCAGTTCCGCCGGAGGCTCCACCTCGCGCCGCACGTACCCCAGCCCGATCGTCTGTCCGAACCGCGGCGACTGCGCCACCGAAGTCACCCTTCCCCTCACCTTTGCACCGCCGGCCTCGAAGAGCTTGTCGCCCGGCACCGGCGCGGCGTCTCCGAAACGCAGCGCCCGCAGGTGCCAGTTGACCCGCCCGCGGTGCCGGATCCTCACGATCACCTCCTGCCCGGTGTAGCAGCCCTTGTCGTGGTCGAAGGCCAGGTCCAACAGGCCCGCCTCCACCGGAATCGTCGTCTCGTCCATGTCGGCGCCGAACGCAGGCAGGCCCGCCTCGATGCGCACCGTTTCCCAGACGCCCAGCCCGGCCGGAGCCGCGCCCGACTCCTCCAGTTGCAGCCAACTCTCCGCCATCTGCCCCACCGGACCCCAGACGTTCCACGAAGGCACCTGCTCCACCCCGCGAGCCAACAGCACGCCGTCGCTTGCCGGCCCACCCCCTAGCAGCGCGTATCCCGCCGCCGGAGCCTGCCCGAACGCGCATTCGACCACCGCGTCCGCCCCCGGACCCAGCACCGTGAGAAGCCCCGTTCGATCGCACAAGTCGTCGACTCGGGCGAAACGCGGGGGGAGGAAGCGTTTGAAGTGCTCCAGCACTGCCTCGTGCCCGCTCGTGGCAACATCCAGCCCCAGCCCCTCCCCCTCGCCAGCCCCCGACCAGAGGGTCACCAGGTCGGTGACCATCCGGCCCTTCGGCGTGAGGATCGCGCCGTAGACCGCCTCACCCGCGAGGGCGGCGCCCACCTCCGCCGGCGGCTCCGGAATCCGGTTTGTGAGGATCCCGTGCAGCATCTGGCGGGGTGCGCGCCCGTGAACGCGCAGAAGCCGCCGGTCCGCACGGTGAACGATCCCGCACCCGTTCGTCGCGGCGTCGTACTCGCCCCGCGGGTTACCAAAGTGGCGCGGCGTCCGGTTCCCGCCCCGCCCCGCAAGGATCGCGCCCCTCGCGCGGAGAAGCTCGAACAGGTCGCCCATCGGCCGGATCGCTCAGGAAGATCCCGGTAGCGGGCGGCCACCGGCCTTGAGGTCGCGGACCAGCGCCTCGACGCGCTCGACGTCGCCCGCGTTGGGCGCGAAGGCCAGATAGGTCTCGAGCTGGGCCACCGCCTCGTCGTCCCGCCCCAGGCGGGCCAGGAGGAAGCCCCGGTCGCGGATCTGCCGGCGCGCCGTCGGAGACACGACCAGTATCCGCTCGACCGCCGCCAGCGCCCGCGTGTCGTCACCGCAGCGGTGGTAGATGCCCTTCAGGTTGAGGAGCAGGCGCACGATCATGTCCCGTTTGGTGGCCGTTCGGAGGAGCCGGTCGTCGAGCGGGACCGGTGTCCGTTGCTGCCGGGCCAGGATCTGCCCCACCTCCTTGCGGGTGCGCATCATCCCCCCGTGGAAGGGATCGATCAGGAACTGTTTCGCTTCGCCCCGGTAGCGCACCAGGAAATGGCCCGGGAAGTTCACTCCCTCCACGGGCAGCCCCAGCCGCCACCCCACCTCGAGCAGCACGATCCCGAGCGTCAGCGGAATGCCCAGCCCCCGGTCCAGCACGTCGTTCAGGAAGGAGTTGCGCGGGTCGTGGTACCGCTCCCGGTTTCCGCGCAGCTTCCGCACCACGAAGAGATGCCGGATCGCCTCGGCCAGTACGACCGGCGGGACGCTCTCGGCGCCCAGGCGGTCCCGGGTCTCCTCGGCGTGCAGGTCGAGGCGCAGCAGGTAGCGTTCGACCGGAAGCTGCACGTACTCCTCCCGAGCCACCAGGAGGGCCGCGCGGGCGAGGTTCAGCTCCTCGTCCGGCCGTTCCACCTCGCGGCTGAACTCCCGGCGCGTCGACCAGGCGGGCGCGCTCATGTGGCGAAGCCGGTGTTCACGGTTTCGTCCCCGGTCCCTGTTGTGCCTTCGTCATCCCGATAACGTACACCCGGAACGGTGACACGGGCATCTTTCGGGGTGCGGGCGCGGAGGGACCATTACCTTTCTGAAGAGAATTCGGCACCGGTTCGCGACAGCGCTTCTGGTGGGCAGCGGAGCTTGCGGGGGTGCGCCGCCGGGGGACGAGGCCTACGAGAGGCCGGGCGGCCCGAGAGGACTACGAGTACCGGCGGCTCGGGACCTGCAACGTGTTCATGGCGACCGAACCCGCTGGCCGGCCGGCGCCACACCGAGGTGACCGAGCGCGGAACCAGGACCGACTGGGCCCACTTCCTGCGCGACATCGCCGCGCAGTACCCCGGCGCCACCCGGATCACCCTGGTGATGGACAACCTCAACACGCACCGCCCCGGCGCGCTCTACGAAGCCTTCGAGCCCGCGGAGGCCAAGGCGCTCTGGGATCGCTTCGAGTTCGTCTACACTCCCAAGCACGGGGCAGCTGGCTGAACGTCGCCGAGGTCGAACTCAACGTCTTGATCCGCCAGTGCCTCAATCGCCGCATCGACGCCCTGCGCGCCGAGGTCGCCGCCTGGCAGGCGGCCAGAGACCGGATCCGAGCCAAGGTCGACTGGCAGTTCACCACTGACGACGCACGGGTCAGGCTCAAGCGCCTCTATCCGACGTTTATTGTGTGACATGACACTAGGCGGTGTCCGGGATGAGAGATCCTGCGACGATAGGCCTGCGCCGTCGACCTGGCGGTCGCGCTGGACGATTCGGTGTCGCTCGCGATGATTCGCGGCATCGCCTCGGACCCGGCGGAGACGGTTAGGGCCGGCGTAGCACCCGGGAACGCCAATCGACTCGTTTCGGAGGTGCGCCGGAAGATCGGCTGGACCCCGCCCGCGAGGCCGCAGGCGGAGATCACCGCCGAGCTGAGGACGGTCACGCGGATCGCCCGTGAGACCCTCGCCCAGATCGAAGCCGCGACACTGGCCGCGCGGATCGACCCCGGCCTTCTGTCGGAAACGCTGCGGGCCGCCATGATCGAAGCGTGGGACCATGCCAGGCGCGCCGCGGACGGCAACGACTGGTACCGCGTCGAGTCGGCCCTGGAGGATGGGTTGCGCGCAGGTTTCGCTCCGTCCACGGCCGTTGCGGCGATCCGCGCGATCCCCACGGGCCAGTACGGCCCGGAACAGGCGCTCGCGGTCAGGTTCGCCTTTCGGAGCCGAGAGCCCTTCCGGCGCTCGCACGCAGCGGTGTGGGCCTGTGGTGCGGCTCGGGGCTGCTCGATACCCTTCCCGTCGTAAGCGCCCGCGAGATCCTGACCGCGATCACCGAACCCGGTGCGCGGCCTCGGCGGGTCCAGGCCGGACTCCACGACCTGGCGGTCCTCCTCGTCGGCAACAACCGGTCACGCAACCTTCCGGACGACCTCGTGGAAGGGATCGTGGCCGCCGCCCGCGGTTATCTCGACGGCACGGCCCTGGAGTCGTTCGGAACCGAGATGCGGTTTCGCCGCGACGATATCGTGATTTCCGCCATTTACCTCGCGGCCGCGGCCGACGCGCCCGCGCTGGTCGCCCTCGTCGAGCGTCTCGCAGACGACCCTGCGGCCGTGTCCGCACTCGGCGTCACCGACCCCGGTGACATCGACCACATCCGCACCTACGCCCGTGACAGCCTCGCCAGAAGGCCCATCCTGATGCTGGGAGACTGCTGACGGGACCTCGTCCCGGATGTACCCAAGTCGCGCCTCGCCGCCGACCTTCATCGCCACCTTGAGCCTCGGCGGGTAGTGGCCGGGATAGGGCAGCGCGCTGGCGAGGTCGTAGACGGGAGCCAGCCTGGTGTTCCCCGCGGCTCCGATCAGCAGCGAGAAGTTCCTGGCGTGCGCATCGGTGCCCCCCAGAACCCGGTTCAGCGCGATCGCCTTGACGAAGGTGCGAAGGTCTTCGCCGGGGCGGCTGCTGTGCGACCGAATCGGACCGGCGATTTCCCGGCAGCCCGGCCCGCCCTCGCTCTCGTACTTGTTCAGGGGACTTCGCCCGAGCGCCTGGCAGAAGTCCTCCTGGTGCAGCCGTGCCAGACGACTCCCTGCCTTCATGCGGTCGTACCTTTCGACGACGATGGCCGTCTCTTCGCCAAACCGGCGTACCCGGGATCGCGCCACGGGAATGCCCAGAGCACCTGCGACGGCCAGGCAGAGGTGCTCGTTCTCGCAGTGCCCGGGGAAGCCGGGAATCGGCGGCTTCAGAATATGGGTCGTCGGCGTCACGCCACGAGGGATTCCCCCAGCGGCCGTCCTCAAGGAGCAGGGCGGTCTTCGACTGTGCTCCCGCAAGGCGGGAACCTCCTCGCCCAACGGGCCAGCACGTTCTCGTTGTCGGGGAGGAGCCCCCAAAGCCATGGTTCGATCCTGTCGTGACCGTGCCCCGAGGCTGTCAGCGGCATCGAGAGGGACAGCGGGCATGCCGTGTCGTCAGAGCGCCACGCAGCGTCGTATGTGAAGCTGAGCCGCCCTCTGGCGTTACGCGTGATCTCGCCGAGCAGCCGGCCGTTGGCAACCGCGATCAGGCGGCTCGTCATGGGGATTTGCGCCGGTGCGCATCCAGAACGTCCTGGAGATCGACGGCCTCGATCGGCTTGCCGGACTTGCGAAGCTCCGGTATCCCCTCGCCGTGTATGGTCAGAGACAGCTCCAGCGCAGCCAGCGTCTGGAGCACTCTGCCCAGCTCCGCCCGTGGCTTCCCGGCCTCGACCTCAACGATCCACTGCCGCCCGACGGCTGCGGCGCGCGCCAACTGCTGCTGGGTCATCCCCCGCGACCGCCTCGCGCGGCGAATCATCAGGCCGAAGTCGACTGGTGTTCGGATTCGCATGACAGGAATTGACGCCGAACGGCGACTTTCCGGCAATGGCGGCGAACGGCGACAATCGTGTCATGTGGGCGAACGGCGACACGGTTTCTCGCCGAACGGCCCATCCTGATGCCTGGGAGACCGCTGACGGCACCTCGTCCCCCACTGCCCCCCAGATGCCATGTTAGCTTGATCCATGACCACCGAACCTCACGACCAGAAACCGCGGATCAGGCTCAGCACCCTGTCCCACGGCGCCGGGTGAGCGTGTAAACTCGGCCAGGCCGAGCTGGCGCAGGTCCTGCGCCCCCTCCTCCCCTCCGCCGACCCCCGCGTGCTCGTCGACGCCAGCACCGGGGACGACGCCGCCGTGTACCGTCTCGCCGACGGCCGGGCCCTGGTGGTCACCCTCGACTTCTTCACGCCGATCGTCGACGACCCGTACGACTTCGGCCGGATCGCGGCCGCCAACGCGCTCTCGGACGTCTACGCAATGGGGGGCCGGCCGCTCTTCGCCCTGAATCTGCTCTCCTTTCCGCGCGGGCTGCTGGACGAGGGCCTGGCCGAGGAGATCATCCGGGGCGGCGCCGAGAAGGCCGCCGAGGCGGGGATTCCGGTGCTGGGCGGCCACTCCATCGACGATGCCGAGCCCAAGTACGGGATGGTCGCGGTGGGGGAGGTCGACCCGGACGCGATGCTCGCCAACGACGGCGCACGACCCGGGGACCACCTGGTGCTGACAAAGCCGATCGGTACGGGGATCGTGGCCACGGCGGTCAAGGCGGGGAAGTGTCCGCCGGGGTTGCTGGCGGCGGCGGTCGAATCGATGTCGAGGCTGAACCGCAGGGCGGCGGAGGCGGCCATGGAGGTTGCCGCGCATGCCGCCACGGATGTGACCGGGTACGGGCTGACGGGGCATCTGGGGATCATGGCTCGCGCCTCCGGGGTGGCGGCGCGGATCGAGGCGGGCAGGGTGCCGATGCTGGAGGGGGTGGGGGGGCTGGTGGAGGCGGGGTTCGTGCCGGGGGGGACTCGGCGGAACCGGGCGGACGGGGCCGGGAGCGTTACGGTCGAGGGCGAGGTGTCCGAGACGGTTCAGCTGTTGCTGGCGGATGCGCAGACGTCGGGGGGGTTGTTGATCGCGTGTCCGCCGGAGCGGACGGCCGGGCTGCTGGGGACGCTGGATCGCGCAGGAGATGCCGCCGTCGTCGTGGGGGAGGTGACGGGGGGGGCGGCGGGGCGAGTCGTCGTCGCCGGGTGACGCCGGCGGGGGTTGCCACTTTACTGACAGCTGACTAGTCCTGTGACTAGTCAGTTTGGTGCCTCCCACGTCTTTTTCGGCGAGCATCCGCGCGCTCCTCCTCGATGGCCCTCGACAGCCCCGATGCGATCAGTCCTGCGGGAACGGCCACGATGCCCATTCCCAGCAGCAGCACAACGAACGTCCACAGCCTGCCACCCAGCGTGATCGGATACGCGTCGCCGTAACCGACGGTCGTGAGGGTGACGACAGCCCACCACAGACTGTGGAACACCGAATCGAACTTCTCCGGTTGCGCCTGCGACTCGAAGTGGTGGATGCCCATCGCGGCGATGTACAGCAGGACCAACGTGGCGAACAGAAAGACCACCGCTTCGTCGCGCGCGTACTTCAAGGCCCTGCCGATGCGTGCCGTCGCGACGACGTAGCGACGGAACTCGAATGCGCGGAAGACTCGAAGCAGACGCAGTGCGCGGACCGCGCGGAGGTCCATCATTCCGGCCCAGGCCAGGGTCAGGCAGAACGTCACCAGAGCCACCAGGTCGATGATCCCGTAGAAGCTGCGGACGAACCTCCATCGGCTGTCGGCCGTGACGATCCGGAGACCGTACTCGACGGTGAAGAGCACGATGATGACGAACTCGGCCGCGGCAAGGGCCGTCCTCAAGGCCGGTGAGAGGCTGGGGATCGTCGACAGGGACATCAGGACGACCGACGCGACGATCAGCAGGAGCACGGAGCGGTCGAACCAGCGACCGGCAACCGTGTCCGACCTCTGCACCATGTGTCGCAGCTTCATTGGAGGACCTCGTCGGCGGACGGTGTGGGCAGTGAGCCACGACAGGGCGTGGGGTCAACCAGCCATCGCTTCCGTGGACACTTGCACCGCCCGCGATGCAGGTTCGGGCAGCGAGGTTGGCGCACGGTCCCATGGTCGCCGGGGTGCCGCGAGCGCCCCGGATGCCCCGTCGCGCCACGCGGCCAACGCTCTTCGTCTCGGAGCGTGAGGGCCGGAGGCAATGACTGGCGGCTTCAGCCCGGGACCGTATGGTTCACAATAAGACCATATTACTTCCGTGTTCTGGACATGTAGAAATCATATTGGAGATGCGCGCCAAAGGCGGACACGTTACAGGTACAATGACCGGGTCCGCAGCGCAACCGGATTCCGCATGATCGATGCGACCGTCGTAAAGGACCAGGCTGGCGATGCCGAAGACTCGGGCAGGCAACCACGGGCGGCGAACCGCTCGGAGAAGGGGGTCGGGACGATGACCCGCAGGCAATCGGTGACGACCGCCACGGAGTCGCTCGTAGATCCGCCCACGCCTTCCATCCGGCGCACTGAAATGCCTCCGGGGCCATCCGGGTTGCCGCTCGTCGGGCAGGCGTTCCGCCTTCGATCCGACTTTGTCGGCCTGCTGCGAGATGCGGCCACCTCCGGTGATGTCAGCACCGTGTCGGTGAACCCCCTCCTGATCCATCTCGTGAATCACCCCGATCTCAACCGGCAGATCCTGGTGACCGACCACCAGAAGACCGGGAGGGGGGCCATCGCGTTCGAGACCATACGCTGGATGATGGGAGACGGCCTCACGGCCTCCACCGGAGCGTTCCATCTGAGGCAGCGGCGGCTTCTCCATCGCCTTCCCATCCCTTCCACCCGGCGCTTCAGGGCGGCGCGGGCGTACCTGGACGAGCTGATCTACGGCCTGATCAGGGAGCGGCGGCTGTCGGGCGCCGAGGGCGACGACCTGCTGTGCATGCTGCTGCAGGTGAGATACGAGGATGCCGGGGGCGAGGAAGACGGCGGGATGAGCGACGAGCTGGTGCGCGACGAGGCGGTCTCCCTGTACATAGCCGGGCACGACACCACGGCGACGACCCTCGCGTACGCGTTCCACCTTCTGTCGCATAATCCCGAGGTGGAGAAGCGGTTCCCGGCACCAACGGGTGCCGGGGATACCCCAATCCGGAAAGGAGTCCGAAGATGAGACGTCCGCCATCATTCACCCTTGCAGCCGCCTTGGCCGTGCTGGCCGTTGCCGTGGCCTGCCTTGCGGACCCGGACCCGCGCGGGGGCGGTCTCACCCCGGCCGGTTCCGCCGGGCGGGACGACGGCCCGGTCCCGGACCCGGACGGCGCCGGGGAGGTCGAAACAACAGCAGCGACGCCGTCGGCCAGATGATGGGCGGCGACGGTGCCCCCGTCTACACGGTGGCGAGCGGCCCGAACACGGGCTACGCCATGGTGAACTACTGGATGTATTCCGTCCACCGCTACCGGCAGTTGAACGAGCGGGTTGTGGCGACCGGCCCGAAGGAGATACCGGACGGCGACTCGGTGGTTCGCCACTGGGACTACCTGAAGAGCAAGGGCTACGACCCGTACCGGCTCCTCGACGGATTGCTGGGACACGAGGGGTACGGCTGGAACGGAGCGAAGGGCCACCAAGGGCAGATCGAGAAGGTGGTGACGGTCGAGGCGTGCGGCGACGTGGGGGCGATCACCTCCCGGATCGTCGCGCCAACGGAAAGCAAGGCGCAGGAGTTGCGGAGACAAACCGAGGAGATCGCCGATACGGCGTTCGTCATGGCCACGCTTCACAACCACGTCTACGGCCACCACGACAACTCGCCCATCGCGTACTGGAAGCCGGGGAGGTCGCCGTACACCGACTTCGAAAACGACTTGTACGATCCGAGGGACAACTTCAACTTCAGCAGCCCCGGATGCGACTGGAGCCAGTTCTAGAAACGGGAAAGGAGACCCGAAAATGACGATCCGAAACACTATCCTCGCCGCCGTCTTGGCGGCGGTCCTTGGTGCGCCGGTCGCGCTGGCCGGACAGGATTACGAGTTGCCGGACTCGGTGGCGTGGCTTCAGCTTCCCACCGACCCGAACGAATTCGTCCGGCTGGTTGCAACGGGGGAGCGGTCGGGATGGGACGTGTTCGCCGCCGGTTGCCCGTCCGAAGGCGGGTGGGCCGGGGCGGCGTTCGCGGCCATGATGGAGGCGGCGGAGACCGACCCGCACATTCAACGCGAACTGGCGCAGAAGCTCGGCGGCAGTGAACTCGCTAGGGCCGTCAGACAAAAACACGGGCGTGGAGACTTGGACCCGCAATGTCCATCCGAGCATCCCCGCTACGAGGCGTGGCTTGCCGCGCAGTTGCGGCGGGAATGGGAGCGGGGTTTGCTGGCCCCGGACGCGGACGGGATGGGCCGGAGCGTGGTCGTTGGAACCCTTCTTTCGGCCATCGTGTGGGGAACGGAGGCGTCCACGCGGGAGCTTGTGCGCGACATTGCAAGGGACCCGGCGGTGTGGGAGCCGTGGCGGGAGGACGCGGCGATAAGGCTGGTCGATCTATACTTCGGCGAGGGGGACACGGAGGGGCGGCGTGACGTATGGGACGAAGGCGCGGGGAAGCTGAAACGCTACCGCGACGCCTACCGATCGGTGGCGCTCGACCTGGCCGCCGGGGCTCCGCTTTCGGAGTACGGCCCGGAAATTTTCCGGATTGCTCGCGGCGGGCCCGGCGCGGCGGGCCGCGAAGCCTTCGAGCGGGAGTACGAGCGGGTGTTGCGGGCGGCGGGCCGGAAACCCTTCTGGAAGTAGGCCGGCCGGCCTAGCCGAAAAAGGGGGGCCGCTCCGGAGATTTCGGAGCGCCCCCCCCCGTTTGCGCGACTATAGGGCGCGTCCCCTAGCGCGACAACCCAGCGGGCTGAAACCCGCCGCGCGCGACCGTTGCCCTGTTTCACGGAAGGGTTGAGCGCGATTCGACAATCGTCACCGCACGGCGACAGAAAAGAATTTCAGCTTGCTTGACTCAATTCGCCGAATAGACTAGTCTGCGTCTGGTCTGTAGATCAAGATACCTCTTCCGAAAGAGTGGCCGCCGTGTCCAGAATAGGCGCCTTCGAAGCCAAGACGCATCTGCCCCGGCTCCTGCGGCGCGTGCAGGCCGGGGAGCGGTTCGTCATCACCAGGCACAACCGCCCCGTCGCCGAACTGATCCCCTTTCGTCCTCGAGACACCACCGGGGT
Organism: Longimicrobiales bacterium; assembly: GCA_965204275.1. Lineage (GTDB taxonomy): Bacteria > Gemmatimonadota > Gemmatimonadetes > Longimicrobiales > Gaopeijiaceae > Bin94. Next base: position 1,245,617 of record CBDBEC010000001.1, on the reverse strand, counting down.
CCAGGCCGCCATCGAGGACCTGAAGGCCTTTCAAGCCACCCACAGTCTCGGTGGATTTTCGGTCCGGGATCTGATCGAAGAGGGCCGCAAGCGCTGATGGCGTTCGTCCTCGACTGCTCGGTCACCATGGCGTGGGTGTTCCCGGACGAGGCCACGGAGGAAACCGGCCTCCTGCGCGATTCCCTGCTCGCCGGGCGAGCGTTCGTGCCGGCCATCTGGCCGATCGAGGTCGGCAACGTTCTCCGGGTCGCCACCGGCCTAGGCCGGATCCGCACGGAGGATTGGGCACGAATTCGGACCAATCTGGAAGCCCTGCCGATCGAGATCGCGCCGGTCTCCACTTCCCGCGTGTGGGGGAGCGTCCTCGAGCTTGCGCATGAACGCCGGCTTTCCGTCTACGACGCCATGTACCTGGAGTTGGCGGTGCGGATGCGGTTGCCGCTGGCTACGCTGGATCGTGCCCTGGCCAGTGTCGCGCTCGGGTTGGGAGTCGAGTTGCCGACGGTCGAGTGACCTCCCGACGGTGACCCTGAAGCACGAGCGCCGCCGGATTACTCTGCGTTCACTCCCGCCGCAGCTTCAGCGGCGTCACCACGCAATCGAATCTGCCGAGCGCATCCGGGCGAAGCGCGAACACGAACACCTCGTCACCCGGCGTACTCACCAATTGGACGAACTCATCGAAGTCACGGCTGGAGACGAGTTCCCCTGCGACCGGATCGAGCACCTCGACCGTGGTGTGCAGGAATCGATTCATGTCCATGTAGGAACTCAGCAGCATCTCGGAGCGACCTGATACCCGTCCACCGCCAAACGGCTTGAAGGAACGCGGGGCCCGCGTGGTCACGACCCAGAGCAGCCCGTCCGCATCCTGGTGAATGCCCGATACGCCCGGATTTGCGGGCACCTGGAAAGGGGCTCCCGGCTCGATGGTGGAACGTGGCGGGAACCAATCGGAGACGCGGTCGATGCGTGTCTTCTCCTCTCCATCACGCCCGTACCTGGAGATGCGGTACCGGAGGACATGGGCACTCCAGAAATCGGTGCCGTCGTTCGACCGGCCCAGGACGCGCCGGACCATGTCCGGCTGCAACGGCTCGCCGTCTGCCCCGGTCGCTCCGATGCTCGTCTCCACCGTCCCGTCGGGCCGGAGAATCTGGACCGTAGTGGTTCCAGCCTCGGTGCGCACCGTGGCCTGAACCGCGATAGCGTCCCCGAGGGCCACCACGTCCGTCACCTGGAAGGGGAGGCGGACCTGGTTCAAGCTGCTTGCGGCCAGCGGTGCGAGCGTGTGGACCTGAACCGGATCGACCGCGTACAGGACATCGTCTTCTCCGACCTCGACAATCAGCGGATAGTCGGATGCGAATTCACCCTGTCCCCTTCCGATCCTTCCGTACGATGCCCTGTACCCGCCGTCCGGGCCGAAAACGGCCACCAGCGCGTCCCCCACAACCGGAGCCGTGATGTAATTCCCCTGTCTGTCGCGGGCGACGTCGATGCCGGGAAAACTCGTGAACGAAAAGCGATCCGCCGGGGCGGCGAGCGTCATGGATGGGCCCGCCTCGATGAAGCAATTCGGGCAGGCGATCCGGTCGTCGATCTCCACGATCGTCTGGGCGCCGCCGGTGACCGGGGCTGCTGCCGGAAGCACAACGGCCAGCGTCAACAGCACGACAACCTGGAATGACCTCGTTTCCCACGTCATTTCCCACCCCTCATTTCCCACCCCGCTTTCCGATACGAGTCAGCTTTGGTTAGACTCACCAGCCCCTCGCCCCCCGCCTCCCACCCCACCACCCTCCCCGCCACCGCCGACGCGGCCACCGAATAGGGCGACACCAGGTACAGCTGCCCCGGCCCGCTGCGCCCCGGGAAGTTCCGGTTCTGGGACGACACAGACACCTGCTCGGCCGTGCGCGTGATCCCCGGCCCGGCCGCGATGCACGCGCCGCACCCCGGCTCGATGAACTCGGCTCCGATCGCGCGGAACAGGTCCAGGTATCCCCGCTCCCGCGCGTACTCCCGCACGTCGGTCGAGCCGCACTGGATGTAGCACTTCACCCCCGGGTGCACCCCCCGCCCCTCCCCCTCCCACGCCTCGCCGAAGACCCGGGCGTACATGTCCATGTCCTCCTTTTTGCCGGCGGTGCACGACCCGGCGTAGGCGATCTCGATCTTCACGGGCTCCGCCAGCTCGTCGATGTAGAGCCCGTTCCCCGGATCGCCCGGCAGCGCCACCATCGGCCGCAGCCGCGAAGCGTCGATCCCGATCACCTTGACGTACCCGGCGCCGGGATCGCTGTGCACGTCCTCCACCAGCGCCCGCGCTTTCGCCGGGTCCATCCCCCGCTCCCCGACCAGGAACTCGACGGTGCGCTCATCGGCCGCGACCAGCCCGGTGAACGCGCCCACCTCGGCGGCCATGTTGGTCATCGTCGCCCGCTCATCCACACTCAGCCGCTCCACGACCGGCCCCGCGTACTCGATGATCTGCCCGATGGCGTGGCCGTCGCGCACGTACGGATGCCGCAGGATCTCCAGCATGAGGTCCTTGGCCGTGCAGTTCGCCGACAGCGTCCCGTCCACCACCACCTTGAACGACGGCGGAATGCGCGCCCGCACGTCCTTCGTGATCCACGAGTTGAAGATCGCCGTGGTGCCCACCCCGAAGGCCAGCGCCCCGACCGCCCCCGCGTGCGGCGTGTGCGAATCGGTCCCGATGATGAGCATTCCGGGCTCGGCGTAGTCCTCCAGGATCTTCGAGTGGCAGATCGCCTCGGAACCCATGACGTGGCCCTGCTGCTCGCCGTAGAGCCGGATCCCCTGCCTCTCCGAGAACTCGCGCTGCTTGACCTCCAGCTCGTTGGCGACCGCCAGCAGCCCCTGCTCGATCCGCTCCTGGCTCATCACCTTGTGCAGAAACGTCAGGTGATCGCGGAAGAAGAGGATCGAATCGGGATCGAGGACCTTCGCGTCGGCACCCAGCTTCTGCTCGAAGAAGATGGCGGCCATCGGGGTCACGTACTCGTGCGAAAACCGGATGTCGGCGCGGAAGAAGCCCGCCTCGCCCGGTTCGGTCGACGCGGTGCCGATGCAACCTTCGGCGGCGTCGACGACCCACTTCCGTGCGAAGATCTTCTCGCCGAGGGTCATGGGGTGGGGGGAAGAAGCGCGACGGGTGTCGTCCGGCCGCCCGTTCGGCGCAACGGCCGGCGGCATCCCCGTGTCGCCTGCGGGATTCCCTCCCTCCGCCCGCGGCGGCGGGAGCGTCACCTGGCCAGCCAGCCGCGCCATGTTGAACTCGAACAGCCCCCCGTACTCGATGATCTGCCGGGTGATGTCGTCGGTCCCGGCCGTGAACTCGCTCAGAGGGATCGGCTCGCCGGAGCGGATCCGGTCGATGAGGCCGAAGTCGGTCGTGGTGAGAATGCCCAGGTTCTGGCAGTTCTCGTTGTAGATGCGCTCGATGCTCTCGCTGACGACGACCCGGATCCCCGCCATCAACTCCGCGTACGGGCTCTGCTCGCGGCTCGACCCCTTCCCCCGCCGCTTCCCCGCCACCGAACACACGAAGCCGCCCGCCTTCACCGTTCCGCGTTCGATTGGCGCTTCGGCCCCCCCGTTTGCGCTCGCCACCTCCAGCCCCAGGTACGGGAATTCGCCCAGCGTCTCGTCGTAGAAGAAACAGATGTAGGCGGGCGTGATCTCGTCGGTGCTGATCTGGTCGCGGAGGCGGGCCTTGAGCTCGGGTGTGAGCACCGGATCCAGCCCCTCGTGGAGCTGGCGCCGGATCAGGTCGGCGTCGTCGGCAAGGAAGAGGACGCGGCCGCCGAAGGAGATCTCGGACGGCCTCTTGGGGGGGACGGGTATGGTGGCGTGCATTCTGCGAGCAGGGATGGGTGTGGACGTATTAGGAAGATACCACGGTGGGGCGGTTGGCGAGCCGTGTTTCCCGTGTCCGTAGCGGTCGAGAGCCGGGTAGCGCACGGGACGCAGACGGCGTGGGCGCGTGTTGCGAACCCGTCGCTCGGGGGGCTAGTGTTGCGGCGTGGCTGGTGTTGCGAGTGCGCCGTGAGGCACTCCGGCAACCGGAACCGGCCGGTCCGCTCGGGGGAAGCGATCAAGATCGACAGACGCCCGAACCGGGTGTGGGAACAGCTTCAAGGGGAAGAAGCCGCACCTCCCGCACTTCTTGGTGGAGGTGTATCTGGACGGCATACGGGGCATCGAGGACCTGCGGGTCGTCTTCGACTACCCGGTCAGCGTTATCGCCGGGGGCAACGCGACGGGCAAGTCACCGTACTCTTCGCCGCCGCCTGCGCCTACAAGGTGCCCGGGGCCGGGGTCAGGGACTTCGTTCCCTCCACTCTGTTTCCCGACTTCCGGCCCAGCCTGGGCGATCGGCAAGACGACCGGAACACAGTGGTCCTGCGTTTCGATTACCTCACTCCGCGCGGCCGCCGCTCCATGCAATGGCGGCGATCCAAGGGCTGGAACCGGAGCTTCCTGGGCCGAAGGAACGCACGGCAACCGGAGAGGGCGCTCTATCTGCGGACGAGAGCAACCTCAGCAACCCTTCCGAGGTGAGGGGCGTGCTGAGCATGTCGCGCGCGAAGGCGCCACTGGCGGAGAATCCGCTGACCGCCTCCCAGATTAGGTTCGCTCAGCAGGTCCTGCCCTTCCAGTACAACGAGGTCGTCGACTTCTCCAGCGGCAGGAAGAACCTGTTGTTCGCCGCGCGGCGAAGCGGGGCCAGGTACTCCGAGCTGCACATGGCGGCCGGAGAGCGCGCGATCCTGAGGCTGTCGCAGGAGATAGCCCAGCTCGAGGGCGCCCTGGTGCTCATCGACGAGGTGGAGGCCGGTCTGCATCCCTGGGTGCAGCAGCTGCTCCTGCTCCACCTGCAACACTGGCGCCGCGCCGCAGCCTGCAGGTCGTGGTTACCTCGCACAGCCCCGTCGTGCTGGACTCAGTGCCGCGGCAGGGGCGGATCTTCCTCGATCGTGACTCCCAAGGGCGAGTGGTCGTGCGGGAGCCCTACCGCGACCTGGTGCAAGACGTGCTTTATTGCCGGGCCCAGGAAGTGGCGAGCGTTCTGTGCGAGGATGATGCGGCCGAGGGCATCCTGCAGGGGGTCTTCGACGAGATGCTGCAAAGGCTGCGGATCCAGAGGGAGTCGGTCAGAATCGGCCGCGACACGGGGGCCTCGGAATTCCCGACCCACGCGGCGGCGCTCCGGAAGTTCGGGCGCATTCGCAACGATCTTCGTCCTGGACGGGGACGCGCGAGGGCAGGGCCTCGGTAGCAGAATCCGGGAGAGTGCCGGTACCGGCGTCCCGGTCCTGTTCCTGCCCGGCGATCAGGCACCCGAAGTTTGGGTATGGAATGCTCTGCCTCGGTGCGGGGAAGCGGTGGCGCGGGTCTTCGGGATGGGTGCGGTGGAGCTCGAGTCCCACATCTCCCGGATTGACGCAATGTACGCCTCAGCGGCCGGGCCTGCTTCGGAGGTCGCGAAGGAGAAGCTCCACGACCTTGCCGAGCGGCAGGGCAGAGAGGCGGCGGACATCTGCCGGGCGGTCGGACGGATCGAGGCCGAGCGCGCCGACAGCGACATTCAGCCGCTCGCGGAGGAGCTCGAGGAAGCGCTTTAGGGGTGGCGCGACGGGTGGGGGTGACGGGGGACATCCCTGTCAGCGGAGCCGGTTGGCGCTTGTATAGCAACGTGGGTTCACGGGCATCGAGGGTCCCCGAGACGGCGTCTCCCCGGTCCTTGCATACCGCTGTCCGCGCGTTGTAGGGTGATGGCTATGGGTGTTCAGATCACCGTCAAGCGGGGTGGGAATGGCCACTAGCAGCGAAGTGGTGGGCGACGTGCTCGACGAGGTCATCGAGCGCATCGTCGAGGTCGCGCGGCCGGAGAGGATCATTCTGTTCGGGTCGGCTGCGAGGGGCGAGATGGGGCCGCATAGCGACATCGACCTGCTGGTGGTAAAGGCCGGCGTGCATCGGCGCGACCTGGCGGGCAGGATCTACCAGGGACTCGTCGGGGTCGGGATCGCCGTGGACGTGATCGTGGTGACTCCGGAGGACATCGAACGGTACGCCGACAGCCACGCTCTGGTCGTCAAGCCCGCGCTGCAAGAGGGATCGGTGGCCTATGAGGCCGCCTGAGCGATACCCGCACGACGATCCGCGGGAGTGGATGAACCGTGCGAATAGTAACCTTGCCGCTGGACACGCAAGGGCCTGGTGAACATGCGAAAAAGAGGGTCGGAGAGCACTTCCAACAGTGTTGCTCTCGTCGTGATCGAGCTTCCGGCAGATGAACTGCTCGACGGCGAGCCAGCCATTGAGGCACTCCGGACAAAGCCGCCCCGGCGCGCAACGCGCCTATTGGCGCAGTCTCGTCACTTGGCCCGTAGGCTCAATCCAGCCCGACCGGTCAGGATCGCATTGGGCAGGTCAGGCCGGGCAGCTAGGTCCGTAGTGGTCAAGCTTCACCCGCGCAGGTTGGCTAGAGCCGTCCGAGAGTTCCGCAGAATCGGCTCGGCCGACCTTGCCCGGCTGGCACATGGCGTCGGCCGTGGAGCGAAGAGCGTGAGCGGTCGGCTTAGCTTCATCTCACCCCGGAAGGCGCGCAGCGTTCGAGTGGTCACCACCACGATCCGAAGGTTGGTCCGGGATATCGATCCAAGCGTTGCCACCCGTGTGGCCCGCGAAATAGCTCAGTTGGCTCGGACGACAATCGCCAAGCTTGATCCGCGTCTGGTCGAGGATGCCGTTCACCGTTTCGTGGCGACAATCGACAAGCCGGGTCGAGGTACGAGGTTCGACAGGATGGCGAAGGCCGCCGTCAACAGGATCGGCCCTGAGAGAGCCGTGCACATGGCCGCGGAGGTCACAAGAGCGCTCAAGCGCGTCGTGGTTCGCTTGGACCCGGATCAGGTCGGCGAGGTGATCAGCGAACTCGTGGCGGCTGCCAAGTCCGCGAACGACAAGAAGGGTCGCCTTCGAGTCGTTGGGTTCCTTGCGTCCCTAGTCGCCGAGGTCGGACAGGCTCTCAAGGGAGTCGCCAAAGATGTCGAGTGGCGAGATGTGGTCGTGGTGGGACTGGTCGTGCTGACCGCAGCTCCCGAACTTCTGATTGCTGCCGGCGTAAGCGTCGCCGCCGTCCGTTTGCTCACATCGCTATTCACGGTCCTCGTTCGGGTATTGCCGGAGCGTGGAAGTGGCTCGCCTTCAGGGAAGGTACGGGTTCCCCAAAAGCTCGACTTGACGGAGGGGGGACGCGGATGGGGCGATAGGCGGGCTCAGTAGCTGGCCGGTCCACTATCTCCGCGAAATCCGCGTCCCCAATCCCCAACAACCCGGCGTGGAACGCGCTCGCCGACGCGTGAGGAACAGACCCGCGACGTGGAACTTCTTCCCATGCGGGACGCCGAGGGGTGCGAGCCTCGCCGGATCATTGACGAGGCCGCGGCCATGGCGCTGTGGGTGAGCGCGGAGACGGTGGTCGGGTGTCGGGTCATGCTGGCGGCGGAGCCTACGGTGACGAACAGGGGAGTGGGGAGATGAGATGTTGACATTGTCGAGTAATCGAGGATCTTTCCTGACATCTTTGGACGGAGTCACTCCCCACCAAGAGGAGAGAAGTACGTGAAGGCATCCAGTTCTCGACGACGAACCTGGAGAAGCACGCGGATGAGTGGCGCGACTAACCGCAGCGCCCTGAAGCCGACCTCATTCGTCAATCAGTGGATTCGGAGAAACTGATGACCGTGAACACCGCGCACCCCAATGACCGCGAGATCGGGCAGCGCCTCCGCATCGCCCGAAGGACGGCGCAACTCACCCAAGCCGAAGCGGCCGCCGCGATCGAGGTCGCCCGCACCACGCTTGTCGCCATCGAGCAGGGGAAGCGGCGAGTCCGCACGCACGAGCTCCAGGGACTCGCGATCCGGTACGGCACGTCGGCGAACGCGATCCTGCGACGAGAGGCCGTCCACCTCGATTTCGTCCCACAGTTCCGGAGCATGGAGCGCTGCCCGGACGACGGCACCGAGAAGGCGGCCCGGCTGCTGACCGATCTCGTCGGCGCTGAGGTCGAGCTGGAGAATGCGCTGGGCGTCGCGCGGCGCCCGAACTTTCCTCGGACCAGACCCATTCTGCCCGGCGATGTCAGGACCCAGGCGGAACAGGACGCCCAGGAACTGCGTGCGTGGCTCGGGCTGGGAGCCGGCCCGGTCAGAGACATCGTGTCGGTAATGGAACTGGACCTCGGCATTCGCGTGCATGTCCGGCGTCTGGACAGCCGCATCTCAGGACTGTTCGCCTACGACGACGATGTGGGCGCGTGCGTGCTCCTGAACGCCGGTCACCCCGTAGCCCGGCGGACCTACACCGCCGCCCATGAGCTCGGGCACTTCACATCAACCCGGCGGGAGCCCGGCGTGCTCAGGTCCGACGAGAGTCCCCGCTCGCGCGAAGAGCGATACGCGGATTCCTTCGCGCGCTCCCTGCTGACCCCGGCGAGGGCCGTGAGGCAGCGTTTCGACGAGCTGACCGCCGGTCACTCGCATCTGACCCGCCGCCACGTGATCCTCCTTGCCGACCGGTTCGGCGTCTCGCGCGAAGCCATGGTGCGCCGTCTCGAGGAGCTGGGCCTGGCCCGAAGGGGCACCTGGGACTGGTTTCTGTCGAACGGGGGCATCACCGACCGGCAGGCGGACCGTGTGCTGGGGACCTCGCACCACACGGCCGCCGACACTTCCGAAGGGGACTACGTGCCGAAACGGCTGGGGCTGCTGGTGCGCGAGGCATGGAAACGCGGCTACTACAGCGAGGGGCAGCTCGCCCGATTGCTCAAGCTCCATCGGCTTGAAGTGCGCGAGCTCCTCGACGGCGTGGAGACCGAGAGATGCGAAGCGGATGAAGTCGTCAAGCTTCCCAGGTGAACCGGACGTCCCGGTCGTGACCGATGCCAGCGTGATCATCAACCTCAACGCGACGCGGACGGCGGCGGCCGTCATCGGTGCCTTCCCGAACCGCTTCCAGGTGACTGACACCGTTCGCCGGGAGCTGTTGACGGGGGGATCCCGTGGACACGGATCCTGCGAGGGACTCGAAGCGCTGATCCGCGATGGTTCGATTGAGCTGGTGGAGCTGGAGCCGGGAGACGGCCCTATCTATCGGTCACTGGTCGAAGGAGGGTTCAAGGAGACCCTGGACGACGGCGAGGCCGCAACGATCGCCTATGCCGTCGGTCGAGGAGGGGCCGTCGCCCTGATCGACGAACGCAAGGCAAGAACGATTTGCGCCGACCGCTTCCCCACACTGCGGCTTGCCTCATCGGTCGATGTCCTTTGCCACGGCCCGGTGACGAGGGCGCTTGGGGAATCCGGCCAGCGCGACGCCATCTTCCGCGCGTTGCGCGATGCGAGAATGCAGGTCGTGCCCCGCGACAGGCTCCGGGAAGTGCTCGAGCGAATCGGCGCAGATCGGGCGGCCAGATGCCCAAGCCTGCCTCGTTGGGCGCGCACGATGCGGGGCGATTGAGCTACGCTACGTCCGCAGATCGTGTCGAGGCGAAGCGGCGGAACCCGCTCGCCCCGGTGGCGCCTTGCAGCCTCTAGCTGAAGTCCACCCCCCGGATCACGAACACGATGATCGCCGCCACCGCGATCGGAGCCACCCAGCGGATGAAGAAGCGCCACGCGCCGTAGTGGAACCAGCGCGGCTCGCTCCCGTCCACGAGTTCGCCCTGGGTGGACTCTCGCGTCATGAACCAGCCCGCCGCCAGGGTGATGAAGAACCCGCCCGTCGGGAGCATCCAGTTCGAGACGAAGTGGTCGGCGGTGGCGAACCAGCCGATCTTGTCCTTGAAGACCTCCATGGTGGCCAGGAAGTTCCCCGAGGGGGCTCCCAGGAGCCCCGGAATCGACAGGACGGCGAACGTGGTGAACACGAAGATCGCCGCCCCCGCGCCGATCGTCGCCTTGTGGCGCCCGATGCCACGCTGGTCGATCAGGTACGCTGACACGACTTCGAGGAGCGATATCGTCGAGGTGAGCGCGGCCAGCGCCACCAGCACGTAGAAGAGCGGCCCGAGCACCACGCCGAACGGGACCTCGCTGTAGAAGAGTTCGGGGAGCGAGATGAAGAGCATCCCCACCGTGGACCCGCTCACCTCCTCGCGCATCCCGGCAACCGAGAAGATCACCGAGAACATGATCACGGTCGCGACCAGGGCGATCAGCGTGTCGAGCCCGACGATGGCCCCGGAAGCCTTCGCCACCGAGTGCTTCCGGGAGATGTAGGAACCGTAGGTGATCATCGCTCCCATCCCGAGCGACAGGGTGAAGAAGGAGTGGCCTAGAGCTTCCAGGACGGCCCCCATCTCCAGTTCGCCGAAGTTGGGGCGGAAGATGTAGGCCAGCGCCTCTCCGGCTCCTCCCATGCTGAGCGCGCTGACCAGCATGAGCAACAGGATGCCGAAGAGGATCGGCAGGAAGATCCTTGCGATCCGCTCGATCCCCCTGCTGACGCCGAAATAGACGATGGCGATCGTCCCGACGCTGAAGCCCAGCGAGAGGAGCAGCTGCAGGCCCGTGTTGAGCGCCTGCCCGGTAAAGAGGTCCCCCGCCGACATGGCCGCCGGGTATCCGCCGAATGTCCACCCCACGGCCTTGACGAAGTAGAAGAGCGACCACCCCGCGATGACGGTGTAGTAGCTGAGCAGGATGAACCCCGCCAGCACGCCCCAGAACCCCACCAGCCCTCCCAGCCGGCGGCCCCCCGGCCACCTGGACGCGACGGCCTCCTTCAGCGCCCCGACCGCGCTCTTCTGGCTCCGCCGCCCGATCAGCAGCTCCGCCATCATGATCGGCAGCCCGACCGCGGCGATGCAGATCAGGTAGACGAGGACGAAGGCGCCACCGTTGTTCTCCCAGGTGATGAAGGGGAATTTCCAGAGGTTGCCGAGGCCGATCGCACTGCCGGTGGCGGCGAGGACGAGGCCTGTGTTGGAGCTCCAGTGGTCGCGGCGCTGGCTCATGGGGGTTCCAGTTCGGGTCAGGGGTGGGACGGGAATCGTGCCCGACTATTCTACGGTCCCCGTTGCAGGGCCACCAGCGGTAGCGGTCCTGCCATGAGTCGGCGATGCATGCGGCGGTGGGTCTCTACCACGATACCGTCGAGGGGGTTCCCGATGGTCTGTCGGACGGGCCTCGCCGAGCCGGAGATCGACCTGCCGGCCGGCTCGCTCATGGACCCTCCTTCGTTCCCGTGGTGTAAGACCTGCCACTGATTCACCATATGCGTGGTCCACGCCCCCCCACGGCACAAAGGACACATCCCATGATGACGATACGAGCCATGCCCGTAGCAGTGGTTGCCCTGGCGGGGTGCGGCGACTCACCCGCCGAGATCGTCCAGGACCTCACCCGGGAGGAGGCAACGGCGCTTCTGTCGGGCATTGCCCACCTGGCCAAGGGGGAAGGACTCACCGTAGATCATCGCTCCCAGGACAGCATCGTCGCGTCCTGCTCGCTCGGCGGCACCCTGACCGTGAAGGAGACGGACAGGGACCGAACCTCAGCCGACACCCTGTGGTTCGGCCAGGACAGGACCGTTTTCCCGGTCGGGTGCGGCTTTTCGGCCGACGGAATGGACTTCGGGATAACCGGCGACCCGAGCTTCCGCCAGCAAATGGAGTGGCGGATGATTGGCTATGCCGAAGAGGTTCACATGTTGGGAGAAATGGACGGAGCCTTCCAGTGGCGGCTTGACGACCGGGAAGGGCGCTGCGAAATGAATGTCGGGCTGGAATTCGACCTGGGCAACATGCCGTCCGGTGACGAGCCGGTGGGTACGTTCAAGGGGGAAATGTGCGACCACCAGGTAGAGGCCGACATGAACCTGGAGAAGACGCTTTCCCGAATGCGAACACCGGGTCGAGCCTGAGGGCCTCCGGCAGGGATTCGGCTTGGCGCGTTGAGTCTTTACTCCGCATCCTGGTCTGAGCCTTCCGGCCTCATCCGCCGCAACAGTTGCTGCTCCAGTAGACTCCGCAGCATCCGCGCCTTGTGCAGGTCCTCGGGCTCGAACGAGTCCGGTCGGAAGTGCATCACGTCGTTTCCGACTTCGCGAACATCGTTCAGCAGCTTGACGAGTGGCGGCCTCTTCCACGGTCTTGTCGCGGGTGATCGTCAGGATGTCATCGGGGGGGTATGCGGCTTCGAGCATTCCGATGCGGAACTTGGACTCCGCGGTTGACACTTGCCACTTTTTCCGATATTACTCGGTTCGTTCCACCGATTTCTCACCGTCCAGCGTCCTGCCCAGTGACCCACAGCCAGATCGTCGGTTCATCTGGAGCGTCGCGGACCTCATCCGCGACACCTTCAAGCGCGGCAAGTACCAGGACGTCATCCTGCCCATGACGGTCCCGCTGCGTCTCGACTGCGTGCTGGCTGCGCCGAAACTCTCGGCGCGGAGCGCTGCCCGTTTCGCCGGAATCCACAGCGCCGTCCTGGCTCTGATCCTCATGATCCAGACCCCCGGAGCGGCAATGGCGGGCCAGCAGCCCGGCGTGCCACCGACCGAGGCCGTTCAAACCGACTCCGCCGCCCTCGCCAATCCCTTCGCCGGGTTCGAGACCCACCACCTGTCCAACGGGGTGAAGGTGTGGTTCAAGCAGTTGCCCGGCGTGCCCAACGTCTCGGTGGGGGCGGGGATCGCGGTCGGATCGTACGCGGATCCGCCCGGCAAGGAGCAGCTCGCCCACTTCACCGAGCACATGCTCTTCTCGGACCACGACGGGAAGACCGAGCGGGAGATCAAGGACGCCGTGGAGGGGCTTGGAGGACGCCGGAACGGCTTCACCTACCCCGATCGCACGTACTACTACGTGACGATCAGCAGGGAGCACGGACTCTTCGCGATCGAGTGGCTGGCGGGAATCCTGTCCCCGCACGAGATGGACGCCGACGTCGTGGAGCGGGGGCGGCAGCCGGTGCAGAACGAGATCGGCGCGCGGCCCCGCGAAGTCACTGACCACCTGTTGGCGCTGCTCAACCCTCCCTGGCTGGCGCCTCCGGACTTCTGGGAGCGCGAGTTCGGGATCGAGCGGCGGCGGGACCCCGACCCCGACATGTGGAGAAGCCTGCAGGGAATCACGCCGGAGGATCTGCGGTGGTTCTATGACCGCTACTATGCCCCCGCCGGCATGACGGTGACGATTGTGGGCGATCTCGACGCCAGCGAGGCTCTGGCCGCGGCGGAGCGCTCCTTCGGCTCCTTCCCCGCCCGTCCGGTCCACCGCTGGGAGATCCAACTCGAAGACCCGGGGCGCAGCAGGTCCGAGTTCGGTTGGGTGTCTCGCGCCACCGTCGGGTACCAGTCCCGGCACAAGTTCTTCCACCCGACAGCGGACGAAATGCTGACCGCGCTTTTCGTCCGCGACCTTCTGAACCGCCGGCTCGACCAGCGACTGCGCTACGGCGAGCGAAAGGCCGTGTACGGGGCCAGCCTCGACCTGGTCCAGCGCGGCCCGGCCAAGGTTCTCGTGCTCGACACCCGCATCGACAAGGAGGACTACGCGTTCGCCAGAAGAGTCATCGACGAGGAGATCGAGTTCCTGCGCACGGGTGCCCGGGGCGCGGCGGAGTTCGAAGCGGACCGGGCGGCCGTCGTGGAGCGGCTGCGCTCCGCGAACCAGACCGCCCAGTCGCTCAACTTCTGGGCCCGAAACCACTTCTACGATCCCGCAACCTTCGTTGACTTCCCCGACGTAATCTCCTTTTACCAGGAACTCACGCAGGAGCGGGTCGCCACGTTCGCACGGAGGGTCTTCGACGAATCGCGCCATGGGCTGTCCGTCTGGCGGCCGCAACCCGTCGACCAGGCGGCGCTGGCGGCCCTGGCCGTGGCACTCGCTTGGATCACCCTGAGGATTATGGGGCGGCTGCTGACCAGGCCGGCCGACATGAGGGAGATCCGCTACGTCGCACACTTCCGCCTGCCGGTCGTCCTGCGCGTGGCGTACATCATCGGCCTCGTGGCGGCCCTGGCCGCCCTGGCCATCCTGGGGGACTTCCTGGTCGAGCGGGTGGGCCCCCGTGTCCAGTCCGTCGACAACTACTTCTTCCAGACGGCCGTAGCGGCCGCCGCGGGGGTCGTGGCGCTCGCGGCGGCCTGTATGGTCTACGCCGCGGCGCCCCGCAAGCTGCTCCTGTTCACCGACCATGTGCGCATCAAGTCCCGAGCCTGGCGCTCCCGGGTGCTGCGCGGCGGGGATATCGCCGAGATCTCGGTCATGCGCTTTCCCGAGGTGTGGCTGAGTCGGCGGCTCCTGCGGGGACCGCCGCTGGCCTTCGGCCTGGGCCGTCCGGGCATCTACCTGCGTCCGGTGAAGGGGAGGGGATACTTCTTCCGCAGCCGGGATACCGAGCAGCTGGCGGACGTGCTGGCGGAGTGGTGGGGGCGCGATCGACGCACGGACCGCCGAATCTGACCGCTCGCGGGGTTACGCAGGATCGCGCACGGCGTGACCAGGGCGGTTCCGATTTCCTCCGGTGCTATCCGCGCCGGATTCCGCAGCGAACCGGGCATGTCCCCGTCCCGCCTCACTATCCGAGTGATGGACGACTCCCTCCTTCGGCTGGCGGCGGCGGATCGCCATGTCCAGCGCGTCGCCGACCAGTTGGGCCTACATGTGCGTCGCGCGCTTTCGGCCGGTCAACGTATGACTCCCCCCACCCCTCGTCACGCTCCGGCCAGATTCGCGCACTACGGTGTAGCGCTCCTTCGCCGAAGGCCGAGTTCATCCAGCGTCTCAATTGGCGTATCCGCGCCGAATCGATCGGTCTCTGGCCAAGACGATGAACTCGTTCGGTAGCTCGGGCCATCTTGCACGCCGTACACTCGCGCACCGGAAGGCCCGAATCCAATCTTCCCGGTTGCCTCGATCTCCGGGGGGAACCTTAGGTCTACCACCAGAATGTCCTCATCGGAGATCCACACCGCTTCGACAGGATCTTCGAAATGCCAACACAGCGCGCGAATCCATGGCTCCGCCGGACTTCACTTGCGAGGCGTTCCCCGGCGCCGTCGAAAGAACCCACGCCACCTTCACGCTGCTCACGCCGACCCTCCTCATTCGCATCATCCGGTCGGGCAGACTCGCGGACTTCGATATCTCGAGCCTGCGCCGGCTTGCCTACGGATCCGCTCCGATGGACCCCGCCTGGATCCGCCGGACGGCGGAAGCGTTTCCGGGGGTCGAACTCGTGCACTGCTACGGGCTCACCGAGACGTCGCCGATCCTGACGACCCTCGGCTGGAACCAGCATCTGGCCGGGCTCGAGGGGCGGCGACCGCCTGCGCTCGGTGGGCCGCCCCGTCATTGGGGTCGAGCTTCGCATCGCCGACGACGAGGGGAACCCCCTGCCCGCCGGGGCCGCGGGGGAGATCGTGGTACGCGGTCCCAACGTATCCGGCGGCTACCTCGACCGGCCGGAGGAGACGGCGGCGGCCTTTCGCGACGGGTGGGTTGCTCACGGGGGACGTGGGGCGGCTGGACCAGGAGGGGTACCTGTACCTGCTGGATCGCAAGAAGGACATCATCATCACCGGCGGGGAGAACGTCTGGTCCGCCGAAGTCGAGGCGGCACTCTACGCGCACCCCGACGTGATCGAAGCGGCTGTCATCGGGGTGCCCGACGAAACCTGGGGCGAAGCGGTTCTCGCGGTGATCGTTCCCGCACCCGGATCGAGCCTGGTCTCCGACGTCGGACCGCATGAACTGATCGCGCATTGCCCGGCGGCTCATCGGCGGCTACAAGGTGCCGCGCCAATTCCGTTTCATCGAGGCCTTGCCGAAGAGCGCGATGGGGAAGATCCTGAAGTCCGGTCTCCGCCGCCGTTACCAGGAGGAATAGCAGCGGAGGGACGGCGGTCCGGGACGGCAACCTGCCGTCGCTGCATACGGGAGACGGAACCCGCAACGAGGATTGGCACAGCTGGCGCGAGCCGCTGCTGGCACCCTTCGACGGAATCGTGATCGGCGTCCAGATCAATCCCGAAACCACACTCCCCGGCGTCATGGGCTCGGGACGCTCGAGCGCCATCGGGTTCCAGCAGCTGGTCGACGGCGAACCCACCGATGTCCACGTCGTATACGTCCATGTCCGCGAGGTAACCGTATCCCGGGGCGACACCGTGCGGGCAGGCGACCCGGTCGCCCGCATCGGGAACAACGGCTGGTCCTTCCACCCCCACGTGCACGTCGGCGCATTCCGCGGCGAATTGATGTCGGAAGACGCCGTGCCGCTTCAGGTGCGGATGGATCTTGCGGCGATGGGGCGGGTGAGGGGGGTGGGGTGAGGCGGGCTGTCGCTGGCCCGTGGAATGCCATGCTTTGAACAGGTGGACAGCCCGCGCATGCCTGTCTGTCGGGAAGCCGCCGGAGTGCCGTCCGATTGGCTTCCACCAACTGACACGCCGACCCTACATTAGTGTAGCGTAAGCCTCACAATCCGCCCTCCTGCCACGCCCGGAGCCAGTCCCCCTCCATGCTCACCCACCTCACCGTCCGCAACTTCAAGCGCTTCGAATCGGTCGAGATTGAACTCGGGAGCCCGGTCGTCTTCATCGGGCCCAACAACTCCGGCAAGACATCGGCCATGCAGGCGCTCGCGCTGTGGGACATCGGGCTGCGGCGATGGAACGAAAAGTGGGCCGGCCACAAGACCCCGGGGAAGCGGCCAGGGGTCGCCGTGAACCGCCGGGACCTGGTCTCCATCCCGGTGCCCCACGCCAATCTGCTCTGGCGGGGACTGACGGTGCGGAACGTTCACACGGCAGCCGGAAAGACCGTCAGGACCAGCAATATCAGGATCGATGTCACCGTCAGCGGTGTCCGGGAGGACGATGTCTGGGAATGCGGCCTCGAGTTCGACTACGCCAACGAGGAGTCCTTCTACTGTCGGCCCCTGAGGCGATCCGAGGACCGGAACCCCGAGCGAATGGTCGTCCCCGCAGCGGCCGGGGAGGTGCGAATCGCGTTTCTTCCGCCAATGTCCGGGCTGGCCGCCACGGAAACCCGTCTGGACCATGGCGCCATCAACGTCCGCATCGGGGAAGGGCGAACCGCCGAGGTCCTGCGCAATCTCTGCCACGCCGTTCACCAGGATGGGAGCCGATGGAACGACCTGGTGCGCCAGATCGAAGCCCTTTTCGGCGCGCGGCTGCAACCCCCGCGTTACATCGCCGAGCGTGGCGAGATCGCGATGAGCTATCAGGAACAGGGGATCGACCTGGATCTCTCGTCCGCCGGGCGCGGCCTGCAGCAAACGTTGCTTCTTCTGGCATACATGTACGCGAATCCGGGCGCCGTGCTGCTGCTGGACGAACCGGACGCACACCTTGAGATTCTGCGGTAGCGCCAGATCTACCAGCTTCTGACCGAAACGGCCGAGGAGACCGGCAGCCAGATCATCGCCGCCAGCCATTCCGAAGTGCTGCTCAACGAGGCGGCCGGCCGCGACATGGTCATCGCGTTCGTGGGCAAGCCGCACCGGCTGGACAACCGGGGCAGTCAAGTCTTGAAGTCGCTTCGGGAGATCGGCTTCGAGCACTACTATCAGGCAGAACAGACGGGGTGGGTCCTCTTCCTGGAGGGGTCGACCGATTTGTCCATGCTCCGGGCTTTTGCTGTGCACCTCGACCATCAGCCGACCCTCCGCGCACTCGAACGGCCGTACGTGCACTATGTCGGCAACCGGCCAATGGCTGCCGCCAATCATTTCCACGCCCTGTGCGAGGTGCTCCCCGATCTTCGCGGGGCCGCACTGTTCGACCGGCTCGACAGAGAGCCTCCGGACGTTGGTGGGGTGGAATGGCTCATGTGGGGCCGGCGCGAATTCGAGAACTATGTTGCCACGCGGCGGACACTGGAACGTTATGCGGCCGCGTCGGGAACGGACGCCACCCCGGGCCCGCTCTTCGCCGAGTCCGAGCAGTCAAAGCGGGTTGCCGCCATGAGGCGTTCGATCGCATCGATCGAAGAAGCGATGAAGAAGCTCGGCAAGGGTTCTCCCTGGGATCCCGGCGTCAAGGCCAGCGACGATTTCCTCACACCGCTGTTTGCCGACTACTTCGAGAGTTTGGCTCTGCCGAACGTCATGCCGAAGAAGAGCTTTCATGTGCTTGCCCGCCACGTACCGAAGGATGAGATCGACCCTGAGATCAAGGAGAAGCTCGACGTCATCGGGCGGGTCGCCGAGGAGGTTGAGGGGCCGGGGTAGGTGGATGGCGATGTCGTGGTGAAGAACGCCGAACCATCACCGCAGCGGCGTGCCCCGGGGCCTTCCTCCTGCTCGGTCTCGGTGCCCTCCACGGTCCAAAGGTGTCGACGGGGGCTCGAGCCGGCAGCTGCCCATGGCGAGCGCGTCCGGCCAATCGGTTCGCAACTGTCGGCGTCGTCGCATGGGGCACA
Organism: Longimicrobiales bacterium; assembly: GCA_965204275.1. Taxonomy (GTDB): domain Bacteria; phylum Gemmatimonadota; class Gemmatimonadetes; order Longimicrobiales; family Gaopeijiaceae; genus Bin94. The sequence continues at coordinate 1,227,118 of CBDBEC010000001.1, read as the reverse complement.
CCCCGCACCCGAATGACCTCCGCAAAATGACAACTGGCGTTGTCAAAATGTAAAGCGGAGTGTACATTCGACCCCGCTCGCAAGTTTGGCCGTTGCAGCCATGGCGATGTCCCACGATCCGCGCGAAGCTACTGATTGCCGGTTTGCGGACTGTCGGACCTCTCTTTCGCGCAAGCCAACCCACGAAAGGACCAGCAGTGCCTCAGGTGAACCCGGAGATCCTCAGTTGGGCCCGTGAGACGGCCGGACTCAGCCCGGAGGACGCGGTCAGGAAGCTGGGGATCAAGGACGCCAGGGGCGTGGCCGCCATCGACCGGCTGGCGGCGCTTGAGCGCGGGGAAGTCGCGCCGACCCGGGCCATGCTGTCCACGATGGCCAGAAAGTACCGCAGGCCCCTCCTGACGTTCTACCTGGCCCAGCCACCGGGCCGGGGTGATTGGGGGAAGGACTTCCGTGCACCGCGGACGGATCGCTCGCGCGAGGACGAGGCGGTGCTGAACGCGTTGGTCCGAAACGTCCAGGCCCGGCAGGGACTCCTTCGCGAGGCGATGCTGGACGACGAAGAAGATCTCGCCCCGCTCCCGTTCCTCGCATCGGTGACCATCGGCACGCCGGTGACGGAAGTGGTCGCCTCGATTCGGGCGACGCTCGGACTGCGGCTGGAGGATTACCGGGCCGCCGGGAATCCGGATGATGCGTTCCGCCTCCTGCGGACACATGCGGAACAGGCCGGCATTTTCGTCCTCGTGTTGGGCAATCTGGGCAGCCACCACACCGATCTGGGAGTGCAGGTCTTCCGGGGCTTCGCGCTGGCCGACGACTTGGCGCCGTTCGTGGTCGTCAACCCTAAGGACTCGGCGGCTGCGAGGAGCTTCACCCTGCTCCACGAGCTGGCGCATCTGTGGGTGGGCGAGCCGGGGATCAGCGGCGGGGACCCCATGGATCCCGTGGAAGTGTTCTGTAACAGGGTGGCGTCCGGGTTTCTGCTCCGGGACGAGGAGTTGGGTGCGTTCCGTGGGCCTGTGACAAAGGGCTTGGACGCTTGGGCGGAGGCGGTTACCGCGTTCGCCGGGCGGCTCAACGTCAGCTCCTCTATGGTGGTCTACCGGCTTTACCGTCATGACCGGATCGATCGTGAGACCTGGCAGGGTCTCCAGCGACTGTTTGAGGGCCGCTGGCGCGACAGCCAGATTCGTGAGCGGCAACAGCGGCGAGCGAGGGATGGGGGTCCCGCTTACGGTGTGCTCGTCCGCTATAGTCTCGGTCTGGGCCTGGTAGGCTTGGCGGCTCGGCTGGTGTCCAACGGATGCCTCACCGCCACCAAGGCGGGGCGCGTGATGGGCGTGAACCCGCGTAACGCGCACTCGATTCTGGAAGCGCCGTGAGCGGCGTCTTCCTCCGCCCGCCGCCCTCAGCCCATTCAGACTCATATGATGGTGGAGCAACGCCATGAGCAGGGTCAAGAACCCGGTCCCGTCGGCTGAGGCCGAGGATCAGCCGGTCGGGATGCGCAAAGGCGAGGGTGAACCGGTACTCGTTCAGGCCGGTGGCCGTCCGTATCGCGATCTCCGCGTCCAATCGCGGCGTAGTCTCGTTTCCGCCGTGCAATTGATCGTCCGCCCCGCCCTCGCGGTTCACGAACTCCGCAAGGCGCCGTGCCTTGAGCATCCAGCTCAGCAGGTTGATGAACTGAACGAAGTTGGATTTTCCGGAGCCGTTGGCCCCGATCAGCACGCTCGCGCCCGGTGGCGGGCGGAATTCCACGTCGGCCAGGGATCTGAAGCCACGAATGCGGATGCGCTCGATGTGGGCCCGAGCATCCCAGTGGGGGAGCCAGAGGTCGCAGCCGTTGAAATACATGGTGGGCTGTTCCTGGGGGTCGTTCGGATGGCGGCACGTTCCCCGTTCTTCCTCGTCCTCGAAGGGTTCCCACCATTTGCACCAGCCGCACCCCGGGTCAACGCCCGCCCGCTGCGGGTCTACGACATTGTGACGTAGGGTGGCCATGGCACTCCTCACGAGACTGGTGGTTCCCGCAGCCCAAGCTGGGACGGCGGTACTGCGATCCCAATCTAACTTGGCGCGCTACACCCCGGAATCCGACGCCGCTCTCACACGAATCCCCTACATAATGACAACTGTAGTTGTCTCTTTGGAAAGTACAGATTACATTTCAGTTGCCAGAGTGAACGGCGCCCGACAGACCACCGACGTCATCGCGAGTCGCGGACCGAGACCCGCAGACCGCGGAGGAAGGAATCCGGCCCATTCAGTCATGGTACTGACCCGGAACGCACCCTATTATGCTCTCGATCCCGGAAGGGGCCTTCCTCCCCTCGCAGACCCACCGCCGCTGACACGGAGCCTCTGATGCGGAAAGACGCGGATACCAAGACCGAGCCGGTCCGTACCATTCACCACACGGTCGGCGGCGGCCATTCGGTCGATCGTGCGGAGCTCCTTCGAAGTGAGCGAGTTCGGAAGGTCATCTCCGAAGTCGCGGAAAAGCTGAAGGTTTCCCGGACGGAAGCACCGGATCGACCCGCGAAGTCCTCCTCGTAGGCTACTTCGCGGCGCGGCACACAGCTCTATGGGGTTCGGCCTCCTCTTCGTTCCGCTCGTGGGCGGGTACCTGTTCCTGACATCGTGCAACCTGACCCGATTCCTGGTCCGTCGTCAGAGTGGCCACCACCTGCTCTTCAGCTCCGCGTGCGTCGGCCTCGTCCTGCTCGCGGTGGCCCGGGTGCTGGAGGTGGTCGCCCAAGTGGAAGCGTGGTTCGCGCGTCGTGGACTGGGCGCAGGGAGAGGCGCGTTTCTCCCATTTGAGCACGATCGCCGCAGCCTTCCTTCTCGGTCCGATCGCCGCGTTTGCGACCAACCTGTTGTACTCGAAGTCCAGGGGAGCCATGCGGGCCGTCCACCGCTCCAGGGATTCCATGGAACTCCTGTTCGTCGAGTCCATGCGCTCGGATTCGCTCGTTGAGCTCACCCTCCAGTCCGGCAAGGCGTATGTCGGGTGGATCCTCAATGCCAGCGTAGCGGAACCTCAGAGGAAGTTCGTCGAGATGCTGCCGCTGGCCAGTGGCTACAGGGCCAAGGAGGATCACAAGTTGCTGTTCACGACCAACTATGCGCCGGTTATGGCCATGCCCTTGAAGCATCCGGAGCCCACGACCGAGAGCGACTTCCGCGTCGTCCTTCCGGTCGGCGAGGTTCGCAGTGCCCGGCCGTTCGATTTCGCGACGTACTTCGCGTTCCAGGAGGCGGGCGCCGTGGAATGAGCGAGGGCCAAGGAGTGCATTGGGCGGGGGCAGGAAGGGTCCCCAAATCCACCTACGCGATCAAAGCGAATCGCCGACAGCTACCTCAAGTCGCAGGGACCGCGTACGCCACACGGGGTGCCGTGTTTGGGTTGCAGCCCCCTAAGGCCGGTGGAATGTCAACCGCGGTTTCCATTATGTGAACTTCGGTTGACAAATGGTGGCCGACGGCCGCACCGAGGGGCTTGCTCAACCGCCGCCCGCCTCGTACCTCAGAACGGCGTCACGGTGAGTGGCCACCTGACAACTGTCATGAGGACTGTCTCCGCATGAAGACTGACATCGGCATCTGGAACGTCGACCGCAACTCCCGCGCCGGAACCAAGCTCCGGCTCACTGAGCGGGTTGAAACGGAAGAGATGTTGGAAGCCGTGCTGGTGGCGAACCCCGACATGCTGATGAGCGGGCTCACCCTAGTCGGCAGGCAGGTTCCGGTCGAGACCGGTTTCGTTGACCTTCTCGGCATTGACGAGGACGGTCGACTGGTGGTCTTCGAGCTCAAGCGCGAGAAGCTCACGAGAGACGCTGTCGCGCAGGTACTGGATTACTGCACCTACCTGGAGACGCTATCGGACTCGGAAATTGGATCCCTCCTGGCCGAGCGATCCGGCAAGGGGGGCATCGAGAAGATTGGGAACTTCGAGGAATGGTACGGGAGCCAGAGGGGCGAATCCATCAGGCCCGTGAGGATGGTCCTGGTTGGTCTCGGGTTCGATGTGAGCGCTCACCGGATGGTGTCCTACCTCGCGGACAGGGGTATCGACATCCGGCTGGTGACTTTCCATGGCTACGTTCACGGCGATGCGATGCTGTTGGCCAGGCAGGTGCGGGCTGCGGACGATCCCCGTCCGTCGTCCGGCAAGCCTACACGCGCCGCTGACCTGATTCGGAAGGCCACCGAACACGAGGTAGCGGCGATGTGGAAGGATGCCCGAGAGTCGCTGGACTACAGTGTCCGGACCTATTACACGAAATCCGGTATCACCTACCAGCAGCGGACGACCACCCTGCCCGACGACGTGCGTGTCCGCGTGTCGCATTCCGTGACGATTGACGAACCCGGGAAGATACGGATCACGTTCTATCCGGCAGCTGTCGACTTTTGCCACAGGGAGTTCGAGCAACTGAAGAACGCGATTCCATTCGAAGCCGAGAAGCCGCCGAACGCGCCCGCGACACGTCGCGCACCGAATCAGTGGTATTGCCGCCTTGACGAGCGGTCATGGCAGACGGGTAAAGGGGCTCTGATCGAGTTTGTGAGGGCCGTGGAGGACGCATGGAGGGAGCACGAGCGGCGGGTGGCGGACGAGGCGGGAGGGTAGCCAAACGGGCTGGCGTTCTCGTCCTCGTGTTGGGCAATCTGGGTAGCCACCACACCGATTTGGGCGTGGAGGTCTTTCGGGGCTTCTCGCTGGCGGACGACTTGGTGCCGTTCGTGGTCGTCAACCCGAAGGACTCGGCAGCTGCGAGGTGCTTCACGCTGCTCCACGAGCTGGCGCATCTGTGGGTGGGCGAGCCGGGGATCAGCGGCGGGGACCCATGGATCCCGTGGAAGTTGACCTCGGCGGGCTGGATCGTGGCGGAATCAGCGTCTTCTGGTTCGATGTGTAATAGGCCAACGTAACATGGCATATCTTGCCAAGTAACGGACGATTCTCTATCCTTTCTGTGACTGGGGGGAGCCCCGACTCTTCCCGAGCTACAGCCGGATCCCGATCCGAACCGGGTTCGGAACGAACCACATGACAAGGGAGCATGAGAATGCGAACCAGCGAGTACGTCACGCGGGTGATTGACGGAGACACGTTCACTACTGCGGGCCAGAGTCCCAGTGTCCGATTGCAGGGGGTGAATGCTCCCGAACGCGGTCAGATCGGGCATCAGGAGGCCACGGAAGAACTTACGAGGTTGATCCTCCAGCGCCAGGTGACCATCCAGACCAAGGCCCGCGATGTCTACGGACGGCGGGTAGCTGACGTTTGGCGGGAATCCGACGGGCTGCACGTAAACAGCGCCATGAGAGCACACCTCGGGCAGATGAGCGGCAGGTCATACGGTTTCCGCAGGTAGTTCCGATGGTCCCGCTCGATCGCTGACGGGCGGCTACGCTCGGTCGGGATCGGGACCTCCCAGGGTGCGACGTCGATGATGGCCGCATTCGTATGGGCCGTTACCCTCAATGCACGCTGTCCGGATCCACGTTAACCGGGGGACCCCCGATGCCGATCACCCAAATCGAACTTGGTCGACGACTTCGCAGCGCGCGAAAGGCCTGCCACATCACGCAGGCGAAGGCCGGGAAGGCGCTCGGAGTCTCCCGCTCGGCGGTGTCCCAGATGGAAACCGGGCAGCGGAGCGTGTCGGGCCTGGAGCTGCACCGGCTGGCCCAGCTGTATCAGCGCGATGTCCGGGATTTCCTCGTGGACCGGTTCGAGGAGTCGAATCCGGTCACCGCCATGTTCCGGGCACACCCCGAACTGCGGGGCAGTCCCGCAGCCATGAAGTCGCTGCGGCGCTGCGTGGAACTCCACCGGGAACTCGTGAACCTGCGCGAGGTTCTGGGGCGGACCCGTCGCTCGTCCACCATTCCAAGGTATTCGCCGTCCACCTCCAACTCGAAGTGGAATGCCGTCCAACAGGGCCACGCCGCGGCCGAAGACGAGCGTCGGCGACTCGACCTGGGAATCGCGCCGCTGCCCGACGTGACAGACCTGCTCGGTGCACAGGGCATCGGCACGGCACTGGTGGACATGGACGACGAGATCTCCGGGCTCAGCCTGATCGGCGCCGACGGCAACGTCCTCGTCGCGGCGAACCGGATCCACCACATTCTGCGCCGTCGCTTCTCGTTCGCCCACGAATACGCGCATGTCCTGCTGGATCGCAATCGAATGGCCATCCTGAGCCGCGCGGCAGACCGGACCAGCCTGATGGAGGTGCGCGCCAACGCGTTCGCCGCGGCGTTCCTCATGCCCGCCGAGGGAGTGCGAAGCTACGTGGACGCGTTGTCGAAGGGGCTGCCGAGCCGCCCGACGGCGGACATCTTCGACGAACAGGCGGCCATGCGGGTCGAAGGAAGGGTGAGCGCCCGGGCGCAGGACCTCGAGCTGCACGACGTCGTCAGGATGGCCCACCACTTCGGGGTCAGCTGCGCGGCCATGCTCTACCGGCTGAAGGGGCTCCGATTCCTAACCGAAGGTGAGCGCGGGCGGCTGGCGGAGCGGGATGGTGCGGGGCGGTCCAAGGCGTTGAGAAAGGTGCTCGGGCTTTCGGAACCGGACGGCTCCGGCGGGGAGGAGAGGGTGCGGTCCGCTTTCCTGGCGTTGGCGATCGAAGCGTACGTGCGTGGCAGGATCACGAGGTGTAAGGTGGACGAATTGGGGCGGCTGGTCGGGGTGGGGTGCCTTGGTGAGCGGGTGGAGGGGGCGGGGGTTGGGGGGGATCTCATTCCCGATGGCGAGGAATCCGGTGGGCACTAGGCTGTCCTCCGCGCGCCGGGTCGCAACCGTCGCACTCGATACCAGCGTCCTCATCAACTTCCTGATCCTGAATCGAGTAGATGTCCTCGCCAACCTGCCTGGTCACCGCTTTGTCGTCCTGGATGCGGTCGAGGGGGAGGTGCTGCGGCCCCAGCAGCAGGCCACTTTGGCCGCCGCCGTCGAACACCGCCTGGTCGATCGGGTCGGTGCAGCTACCCCGGAAGAACTTGAGATCTTCGCGGAGCACAGAAGGACGATGGGACTGGGAGAGGCGGCCTGCCTGGCAGCGGCCGAGCCTCGCGGATGGCTGCTGGCTTCGGACGAGCGCCGCGCGTTCCGCAGAATCGCTCGCGGGCGAATAGGGGACTCGCGGATTCTGACGACACCTGGGATCCTCGTGCTGGCGGTTCGTGGCGGCGTCATTTCGGTCGCGGATCTCCGAGGCGTCGCGGAGGAGCTGGAGCGGAATCGGTTTCGGGTTCCGGTGGGAGCGTTTGAGGGACTTCTTTCGGGGTGACCGCAGGTTCCAATGCGCATCGCATCCATTTGTTCCGATGGCGTGACGGCCCGCCGGCCGCGGATCACGACATGTCAATCGCACTTTCCATTTGGTGAACTCCGGTTGACATCGCGTGTCCAGTGGACCGCGGACTTGTGGCCACCGTGGTGCTTGCCAACAGTCAGGCGGCCTTGTCAATGTCGGGTGTCCAAACGGGATCCGCTCACCCGCAACTGGTGCCGCTTCCGGCCCATGCCAATCACGGATTCCAGAGCATGTCGATCGCCTTGGAGTGAGCGAGTAGGAGCGCTGAAGAACCTGCTGTAGCGACACCTTCTTCCTATCCTCGCCAGAGGTCCCCCGAGACGAGGATCACCGCGTCGCTGGGCATCGCCAACAGCACGGTGAGCGATTACGTGCGGCGGGCAAGGGCGGCGGGCTTCTCGTCGCCGTTGCCGGAGGGGCTGGACGATGCCGGAAGGGCTGGACGATGCCGGAAGGGCTGGACGATGCCACGCTGGAGGCGGCGCTGTTCCCGGCCGCGCCGCCGTCGCGGGATCCCCGGCCCATGCCGAACCCCTATATCTCTTCCTCGAGCATCTGCCCGTGCTCATTTAGCCAGCCGCGCGCTCTGTCCATTTGGGGTACCTGTGTCTTCACTATGTTCCAGAATCGCGGCGTATGGTTGGGCTCCAAGAGATGGGCGAGTTCGTGAACGATAACATAATCAATCACAAACATCGGCGCCTTGATTAATCGCCAATTCAGGTTAACGTTGTCACGGACTGTGCATGAGCCCCAGCGATACTTACTATCCACGATACGCGCCTGCCCGAAGGAAACGCCAAGCTCCCGAGCCTGCGTCACAACGCGAGGTAGAATGCGCTCCTTCGCTCGCGCGATGTACCACTCGCGCATTGCATCCCTCTTGTGAGGCGCCGATGATGCCGGAATCAGAAAACGCTCCTCAAGGCGGATACACTCCGCCTCTTTGGCGACGATTTCAATACGGTAGCTCCGCCCGAGGTACAACGCCGATTCACCATTAACGAGCTCCTTACCAGGTGGATGAGGCCGGTCAGTGTATTTTTGGTCATGCCGTGTCTTCTCGTAGATCCACTGCCGCTTGGCTTCGACTATCCGCGCAATTGCTTCGTCCGACGCCCGCTGCGGCGCATGCACAACAACCTTCCTGTCACGTTCGACAGTGATCGTGACCTTCGCTCGTTTTGGCGATCTCTTTACCGAATAAGTGACATTCATCGTCACTCTTACTCCGCGAAAAGGATAATGTCGTTGTTCTTTTCAGCGATCTCCATAACTCGGCTGATGATGTGCGCACGATTCTTGATGAGATCGGGGATTTCGGAGAATTCAGACGCGATCAAGATCTCCTGAATCTCTGCCTTCAGCTTGTTGCGGGCCGGAATGCTCTCCCAGAATCCTACCAAATTCAGCTCTCTCTCAATAGCGAGAGTAATCTGCTGTGTCAAACTCACTAGATAGCCGATTTGGTCTTCATCGTCGATGTCATAGACGTTTATCTCGGCGAGCGCCTTGTATTCGCCCATAAACTCTAGGGCTTGGCGGGCCGGGAACAGGAGATTGAGCGACTTGGTCAGCCGCTTGAAGGCCAGCATGAAGGCAAAGCGCAGGTCCTCGTCGTAGAATATATCGTAGAAGGCGTCGTGATCGCTCAGGTCAGTAAGCCCGTGCTTCTGGAGCAGTTCTAAAACGGCGCGGTGGGCGTCCTGGAGTTCTCGCAGCTCCTCCTCGGGGAAGCTCAGGGCTTCGATGATCTCCTTCTGTTCACGATCGTCATAGGAGTCGATCGCCTTCTTGAGGTGGTGGCCGATGCCGACATAGTCAACCACGAAGCCCTTGTCCTTGGATTCCCCGCCCACTCGGTTCACACGTGCAATGGCTTGCAGCAGGTTATGGGCAACCACGACCTTGTCGAGATACATCACCTGCTCGACCGGCGCATCGAAACCGGTAAGTAGCATGTTGTTGACGATGATAATGCCCAGGTCGCCGGTGACCCCTTCGTCTTCACTTCCGAATGACAGCTTGAAGCTCTTGATGCTGGCCTCGTGCCGTGATGAGTCGGAATACTCTTTGAGGTGGGGCAGGTCGTTGTGCCGGCGGGAGATCACAACGTCCGTCTTCATCGCCTTGAGCCGGTCCAGGTCCCGGTCGTCCACGTTGGCCTGCTCCAGCTTTGCGATCGCCGCCGCGAGCGCGGTGTCCAGGTGCTTCTTGTAGCGGACGGCCGCCTCTCGTGACGTCGCCACTACCTGCGCCTTGTAGCCGTTGGGGAACACATGCGCTAGGTAGTGCTTCACCATGTCCTTGGCCTTGGCCTCGATGGTAGGCTCTGCCTCAAGGTAGGCGTCTCGCGATCCGTACCCGAGAACCTCCAGGCGCTGCTTGATGTTGTAATCGCTGAACACGTCCTGGAAATCGGCGTCCATCCCGGCCTGATCGGGAACCTCGGCATTATGGGTGCGGCCCTCGTAGACGATCTCCAGCGTCACACCATCCTCGATGGACTGGCGCATCGTGTACTTGTCGATGTAGTCGCCGAAGACCTTCTCGGTCTTGTCGATCGGCGTGCCCGTGTAGCCGATCTTGGCGGCGTTGGGGATGCCCTTGTCGAGGTTGGCCCCGAGCAACTTGTATTGAGATCGGTGAGCCTCGTCGGTCATGACGAGGATGTTGGGGCTGGCGTTCAGCTCCGGGAAGGTCTCGGTCAGATCCACCTCGCGAAACTTGTGGATCATCGCCATCACGAGGTCAGAGGTGTCGGCCCTGAGCAGTTCCTTGAGCCTCTCGATGCTGTCGGCCAGCTTCACTGTGAAACCGATGCTCTGACTGGTTTCGTGCAGCTGCTGTTCCAATTGGGTCCGGTCGGTGATGAAGACGATCTTCCAGTTCGCGAGTCGCGCGTGGCGGTACATCTCCCGGACCATAAACATCATGGTGAGCGACTTGCCGGAGCCCTGGGTGTGCCAGATAATGCCGCTGCGCTCGCGGGGATTGCGGCCTTGGAGCAGCCGCCTCACGGCCAGCTTCACCGCGCGGAACTGCTGGTAGCGACCGACCATCTTGACCGTCCGGCCCTTGTCATTCGTCGAGAACAGCGTGAAGGTCCGAATCAGGTCGAGGAGGTTGTCCCGGTCGAGCATGCCGGCGACGAGACGTTGCTGGTCGTTGGGGCTGCTTGAGCCGTGGTCCAGTTCGTCCACCGTTCGTGGATGCGGGTCGGCCCAGCGGTAGAAGTGTTTCTCCGTGTGCGTCGTGATGGTGCCGAACTTGGCTTCCTGCCTGCATGTCGCCACGACGAACTGGTTGTAGTAGAAAAGCGGCGCATTCCCTTCGCCCCTGGCCCCCCGCTGCTCGCTGTATCGGAGGAGCTGGTCGATAGCCTCTGGAAGCGCGTCCTTTACCTTGGGCGATTTGCACTCGATCACTACCACTGGCAGGCCGTTGAGGAACAGGACAATGTCGGGAATGATGTGGTGCTCGGTGCCGAGGACGCGGACCTTGAACTGGCAGACCGCGATGAAGCGGTTGTTGTCCCGGTTCGCAAAGTCCACGAAGCGAACGCTCGGGCTGTTCTCGCCGCTCTCGCGGTTCTCGCTGACGCTGGTGTTCTCCAGCAGAAGCTCGAACAGGTGCTTGTTGTTCTCCAGCAAACCGGCGCTCGGGAAGCTCGCGGTGAGTCGCTTGACAACCTCCTCGATCTGATCGTCTTCGAGCCAGGGGTTGATGACCTTTAGGCGCTCGCGCAGTACTGGCGTCATCACCACCTCCGTGAAGCTCTCCCGGTGGGTGCGGGCCGGGGTCTGCTGCTTCTCCGTGAGGTCGATCACCTCCCAGCCCAAGCCCGAAAGCTGGTCGAGCAGCGGCTTCTCCACGTGGTTGCGTTCATCCAGCTTGACTTGCCTCGACGTCTCGCCTGGAAACCTCATTCCAAATCTCCTCCATCTGCCTCGTCGCCATCGACCCTACCGATAAACAGCAGCCTCTCCCGTGCCCGATCATCCGCGAAACGGATGTTCCAGCGCCTCTCCATGAAGCTAATCAACCGAATGCCTCGAGCGCGAATCTCATCGGGCCCCCAGTCCTCGCAATGTGAAACTTCGATTTCCGAGTGTGACCCGTCTGCGTACCCGTTGCGGAGCTTACCGCCATCCCGATTGTACTTGGGCTTCTTCTTTTCGACAAAGGCGTCGTTCTGCAGCGACGAGTTGATCGCGGAAGAGAGGAGCAACAGGTTCCCGAGACTATTGCGGTAGGCTTTCCGCTCCTGAATGCCGATCCCCTGGAAGGCCGACCTCCACGCCACCGTCTCGGATTGCGGATAAATGTGCTCGATGGACACTTTGTCCTTCGGCGTCTTGCGCAAATCCGCCCAGTCGACCTTTTTCTGGCGACTGCTGGAAAGCAGCTCCAACTCGTACTCGTAGAGGAAATACCGCAACCCCGGCCAGTCGTAGTAGCCTCGACCGTTCTCAAACTTCTTCTGAAGTAATAGATAGAAGTCGGTGAACGTAAAGCTCACCCGGTTCCGAAGTCGCTCCTTCAGTTCCACCAAACCCGTGTCGCCACGGTCGATCGCGCGGACGGCGTTGCTGAACTCCGAACTGCGATAGTGCGAACGCGTTTGGGTCAGCCGGAACACAACGAAGACAAAACGCTCGATCTCCTTGAAGGCACCGACGCGCTGGCCGGGATCATCGCATTTCTTCAGAATCGCCATCACCAATGGGCGAAAATACGCCATCCCCAGTCGATTCAGGCGTTGAATCCATTCAATTTCACTCGGCGATAAATTGGTAGACATCTCGGGGTAATACGTGCAAAACCAGTGAACTGACGATGCCTTGAGGCTCTTGACGTAATCGCGAATCTCGTTCGGTCGCAACTCAGCCATCATCGTCGGCGCGCTGCTTTCCACCTCATCCAGTCCGTTTTCGTCGTCCGCTTCTAGGTCCGCGGCAGATGTCTGCTCCTCGGCTTCCTCCAGTACCACCGGCTGAACGATCTTGCGATGGACACGCTTCGGTGTAAACTGGTCCTCTAGCAGGAACTTGATGTAGTCTCGCCCCGTCTTCCGTGAGTACTTGAAATACAACATCCAGTGGGCCCGCAGAAAGTAGTCGTCGTTCAGCGGCTTCGACTTGTTGCGCCCCAACTGGAAGTAGACTTCCTTCCAAGCGTCGTTGATTGAGTCACGGAGATCTCTGCGCTCCGCCGGATCCAGCTCCGCGTCGGTATAGAGGGTCGTCAGGTAGATCAAGCGATTCTTCAGCAATTCCAGGTCCGAAAGGGTCTTGCCGCGGTTGTTCATTGTCTCGAAGGCAACGAAAACGTCGAACTCGTCCTTGATGATGTACTCGTTGAACAGGAGGCGTTTGGTCAGCGTGCGGTACACGCCTTGGAGCCCTGAGATGCCTTCTTCCTGGTGCACGGCCCGCAGTCGCTCTCTGAAGTAGCGCTTTCCATTACTCAGGTTTAGCGTATAGAACGTCTCGAACACCGTGCCACCACCCTCCTCGCCCAGAATCCTGTATCTCATGTACTGGTCACTGGGATTGTCAACCGCGTAGCCGAATTTGTAGGTGCGAAAGGCATCCCCGGCCGGTTTCACCTCGAACAGGAACTTCCTTTCGACGGCGGCGATGCTGAGGGTCTCCGTCAGGTAAATCGCGTCATCCGCCTGGCCCTCATTTTCGGGCAAGCTACGAAGCAACTCAATGAATGCCTGCAGAAACAGAGTGAAAGTCGTCAGCCGCTGCCGGCCGTCGACGATGTGGTACAGCTTATACGAATGGTCATCGATCAGCCAGAACTCCTTGTCATCCTGCCGAACCTCAGCGGACGACACCTCGTTCACTGTCAGCACGCCGGTGTAGTGGGAGCGACCGTCCGGCAGGTTAACGAGATCCTCCCAGAAGCCGTCCAACTGCTCGCGCCCCCAAGCGTAACCGCGCTGGTAGTCGGGGATGCGGAACAGCTTTTCCTTGAAGAGGCTGTCGAGTGGTTTGGGCTCGTTCATCGCAATACTCGTTGACTAGTGTGATTCGATGGGTTCGACCGACGGCGTGATACGATACGGCCCACACAACTGTAAAGGGCGGTCGGGTGCCCACTCGCTTTTGCTGCCGCTTCGCAGGCCGTCTCAAAATCGGTGCACCTAGTTGCCACGGTTTGGCGCGGTCCCTTCGACCTACCCACGAAGTTGTCGACGGAGATACTCATGTGTCGATTAGCCCCTTCGAGCTTCCAAGAGAGCAGTTGCGCGCCGTGCACCCGTCAAGAGATTCTGCAGCAGGCCGGTTTTCAATCGTCGTAGCTTCTGGCGTGAGACATCGGTACACCGCACAACGGCGTCCATCTGCCGAAGAGCTTGCGCTATACGCCTCTGCTCGGAGATCGGTGGCACCGGTATTGGAAGCGAGTTCAAGGCCGCCTGATTGACACTTACTTGGTTTGACGCATTAACCGAACATAGGACGCGACGTCGAGTCGCTGCCGAACGTAACCAAGCGAAGAGTACCAACGAGTCGACAATGCTAACGGCGGGTCTGAGAAGTAGCATGTTGGATTCATAAACTGCTGGTTCCGGTGGTGATTCAACTAACACTGGCTGGCCAACGCCATCGACCGTTGCGAATACACGTGTAACCAGAATGTCGCCATGGCTTAGTCCATAGGTCTTAATCTCCGAGGAACTGACAACGGCCCGTCGGCAAAGGGAAAAGTCGAGTCTGCGATCCTGCGTGAAGCTGGTTTGTCCGACGAGAAGCGTACCGCGTCCAATGAGGGACGCAGGTTTGTAAAGACCGTTTCGCGGCCGCTGGAAAAGTACTTGAGAAAGTTCCTTGCATTCCCAGCCCACCGGAATCCGTCCGAGCGGGGAGTCTTTGAACCTGTGGATCTGTTCGGACCGGAGGTCGCCGTGCTCGTCAATGCCGCGGGTGAGCAGGTCTTGCACTAGGCCGGTCTTGATGCGCTGCTGCTTGGCGATGAGCACCTCGGTCTGTTCGATCGCCCTATCCACCGTCGAAAGCACCTCAGCGATCTTGGATTGTTCGCGTAAGTCGAACTCGATGATTGCAAGGTTGCTGAGAATCTCTTTGTCAATATGCGGGATGCCGGATCCCGAAGTCTGTCCTTTAAGGTATGGCTCCCACTGTTTGAGTGCATAGAAAAAATAGGCGTCGTCAAAACGGCCCGAATGCGATGCGCGACTCATCGTCGATGCAAGAATGCCAGCGCGGCCACGGAGAACCTCCCCTGCGTTGGATCCGTCCCAAAGCAGGATTGTGTCGCCATCCGCCACGCGAGCAGAGCGAGGTGCAGCCTTAACCAGTGCGCACTCCCCACCGGTGCGTAGATACTCCGGCGTCAAGTATCGGTCCGCATTTGGTCCGTAGTATGGTTGCGCGGCAGGCGGCTTTCCCTTTTTGAGGGTGACACAAGAGCGGAGCCTTACTTCGGCTGGCGTTCTCATTTTAGGTACCCCAATCCCGTCAGGAAACCATCCATCGTGGCGAGCGTAGCCGCTCGATCATTTTCCAGCTCGTCGGCGGCGATGGCGTATTTCTTCCATAGGTTTTCGATGGCTCGCACCAGGACCCGCTTCTCCGCATTAAGGTAGCGATCCAGCTCCGCGCGGGCGATGCCGTAGATCTTTTTCAGGATCAGACGGCGCGCACCGACCTCGCTGATTTGGCCTCCGATCACCGCAAGCACGCCATCGACTTGGGTGAGGCGGGTGATCAGCGCTTCCTTGTCCTTGCCGAGCGCCCTGATGGTCTTCTTGTCGGCCCTCTTCGTCGGATCCAGCCCCTGCAGACGTTCATCGGCCTGCGCGATCAGCACCTGTGTTCCCGCCTTGAACTCGTCGGCCCCGAGGCGCTTGAGTTGGAGCTTGAACTCAAGCTCAGAGGCCGTTTTCCTGAGCGTTGCCCTGGCGACCCTGATACGCTTCTCGAGCGCCTTGATGGCTTTGTCCTGGTCCGTGAGGTTCTTGATTTCCTTCCGGGCAGAAGGGCCGCCGCTGCCCTTCAGGTCTTCAATCAGCGCCTTGAGGGCCCTCTTGATGACGGCCGCGGTAACCTTCTTGTCTTGGTCGGGCTCGTAGCCGCTGACCTCTTGGGCGGTCTCAACCAACTCGGCCAGCTCGCTCTGCTCTTCGGCGATGGTCGCCTCCAGCGCTTCGATGGTGTCAGCCTCGGACTGGAAATACTCGGCGACGAGGTACTCATCGGGGATGAGCGTCTGATGCCAGCCGATGGATGCGATAGTCTTGAGGTCGTAGCGGATTTGCTGCCACCAGTTGACGAAAACGCCGGCACTCTTGAACTCGTCGAGTACGCCCAGCGGCACGAGCTTGCCCTCGAGGGTAGTGAGCAGCTCGTGGCGGACATCGGGCATCTTCTTGCCACCGTTGTCCGCATGCTGGAGCTGGGCGAAGTCGTCCCTGGCAATAGCCCACCAGGATTCGACGGCGCCGTGGTGCTGGATGAAAGTGTCCAGCAGGGCCGGATCAGCTTCGAGCGTGGACTTGATAGCGGGCCTCGCGTCGATGGACTCGCGAAAGGCGAGGTAGGCGGGACGCCCGGGCTCGAAGAGTGAAGCCGGGTTGACGCCGAACTTGTCGAAATCGGTCTTGCGCGCGGCAACCTCTGCCTCGGGGATTCCGCCGATGAGGTGCGCTTGGACGTCCTCCGGCTCGGAGTCGGGCGTATTGTCCACGTAGCGACGCACGTTGAGGTTGTAGTCGTGAATGCCCACGATCTCGGACTTAGGCACGAGACGCGAGTACTTGGGCAATTCCCGCTTGTGGGTGAAGACGAAATCGATCTTCTCGATGTCCTCGGGGCGAAGCCGGTTCTGTTTCTTGTCCTCTGCGTATTCGCGATCGGCGTTGATGAAGAGGATCTTGTCTCTGAGTGCGTCGGGCTTGCTTTTGTTGCAGACCAACACGCAGGCAGGGATGCCCGTTCCGTAAAAGAGGCCAGGCGGTAGGCTGACGATGGCCTCGATGCAGTCGTCATTGATGAAGAGCTCACGGATGAGTCTTTCTTTACCGCCACGGAACAGGACCCCATGCGGCATGATCGTTGCCATCCGGCCGTTGCGCTTGAGGCTGGCGAGCATGTGTTGCACGAACATGAGGTCCGCCTTCTTTCCGGATTCCGGGCACCACTCGCGGAAGCGACTGGTGAACCTCATACCGGCGCGGCTGTAGTTCTGTGAGAACGGCGGGTTGGCGAGAACCCGGTCGAACTTGCGGATCTGGCCGTTGTCAAGGATGAGCGGGTCCTCCAGCGTGTCCCCATTCTCGATCGTGGAACGGGTGATGTTGTGAAGGATCATGTTCATGATGCAGATCGACCAGACCGTACCGTTAGAGTCCTGGCCGTAGAGGGCAAGGTCGTCGGCGTTCTGGCCCTGCTCTTCCACGTACTGATGGGCCTGAATGAGAAAGCCGCCGGAGCCGACCGCAGGGTCGTAGACGGTGTTGCCAGCCTCCGGTTGGGTGAGCTGGACGAGAAGGCGGACGACCTCGCCGGGCGTATAGAACTCGCCGCCCTTCTTGCCGGCGCTGTCGGCAAAAAACTTGATGAGGTACTCGTAGGCGGCGCCGAGCAGGTCGGGGAACTCGAAGTTGTCGTTGACGAGGACGAACCCGGGCTGGCTGAAGTGATCGAGCAGGTCTTTCCACTTCTGGTCCGAAATCTTGGTCCTGCCCTTCACCGCATTGAAGTCGATGTTGTTCTTCAGCACCCCGGCGAGCGCATCGTTCTCGTCCTCGATGGCCGCGATGGCCTTGTTGAGCATGCTGCCGATGTCGTGCTTGAGGTCCTTCAAGGCCGGTACGAGATCTCCGTTCTCGTCCCTCCAGGTCTCGTGCCAGCGGGCTCTAACGGGGACGAAGAAGGTCTCTCCGTAGGATGTCTTGTCCTCGAGCAGTTCGGCGACAAGATCCGGCTGACCTTGAAGGTGTGCGAAAGTCTTCTTTCGGAGTTGCTCGCGTTTCCGGTCGAACTCGTCTGAGAGGCGCTTCAGGAACAGCATGCCGAAGATGAACTCCTTGAACTCCGAAGCGTCCATCTTTCCGCGCAGGATGTCGGCGGCCCTAAGTAGGAAGGACTCTAGCTGGGCGAGGGTGATCTTCTCCTGTCTCACCTTCTGGCCCTTCTCACGTTTGCGTCTCCGCTTTTCCCTTTTGCTGTTCGAGGGCCTGCCGGACCAGGCCTTCTCGCCGTTTCACCATGGATTCGAACACGGCGTGCATGTCGCACCCAAGCCCGTGGCTCGCCATCGCCAGCTCCTCGTGCTCGGGGATGACGTCGGTGATGGGAAGGTCGGGGTTGAGCTCCTGCCACGACTCGGTGGGCAGGCTGGAGCAATTCCGCCGGAGCACCTCCGGCAGTCTGCAATCCCTGCGTTGTGGAATCCGTGATCATGGAGTCGGGCGGCGTTGATCGAGCGTTCGACAATGGACGGAATGGAGGTTCCCGATGTAGCCTGAGCGGTCTCAGAGTAGAGCCCGCCGAGGAGCCCGTCAATGATTCATCATCGAGGTTCTCGCGCGCGGCCACCACCTCACCCTCCCCAGCTCAACCGCCCAATCCTCCTATCCCCCACCCCTCCCCCGCCCCCTCCACCAGCCCGAACACCGCCAACTTGTCGAGCCCCAGTTCGTCCGTGGTCCGAACCAGCACCCAATCCGGGCCGATCTGCTCGGCGACGAGGCGTGATGGCAGGACAACGCGGCGACCTAGTTTTCCTTCGGCGTCGAAGGCGAGCCAGTGATTGCTGGGAATCTCCGGGCCGGCGGAAGTGCTTGACCCAGATACGAATCGCCGGACACCATAATCGCGTGTAGGCGGGGAGATCACCGACCCCGGTGTCCAGTCGCTCAGTTCGCGGAATGACAACTGTAGTTGACAAAATGTAATCCCCAGTTGACTATCGTGCCTGGTGTGGCCCTCGGAACGCAATCCTCAACGGCCCCGTTAGGAAAAGTTCCTTCTTTTCCGAATCTCCAAAGAAAGAAAATGGTGATAGGCTTTCGTTAAGATGATGGACTGAGAGGCCCCCGTACTAAAGTTTCTTTTCCCAACCAAGCCCCTAACGAAAGCGAATCTCTTGAATCTTTCCTACGATCACACCATTCTTCGGGGTCCCTTGGATGGATCAGGGCGAGCACCGAGGCACCGCGAGGCACCCGTCTGACGAAGTCCGCGTCCCATCCTTCAGCTCCCGCCCCGGCACCACCGCCACCGCCGGGCGGCCAGAACCCGCCGACTACAAAATCCCCCTCACAGCATGCGACGCGAATCCACAGGCACCTATGAAGTGACCGTTGCTGGCCGAGAGACCGTGCGGGCCTTCATCCCCCAACCACTCCCACCCGTCCCGGAGGTCGATTTCCGGGAAGGCCTTCACCGCCCCCTCGAAGCGGCCACCGTGGCGCTGGGGCGACTCGCCGCGGTCACCGAGCTTCTGCCGGACGCGCCCGTCCTCGTGTACGGCCATGCCCGCAAGGAAGCCGTCCTGTCCTCCCAGATCGAGGGCACACGGTCGTCGCTCGACGACCTGATTCTCCACGAAGCGGGAGGCGCGCCCGGTGTCCCCACCGCCGATGTCCTGGAGACATCGAACGCCGTGGCGGCCCTGAATCACGGCGTCGAGCGCCTTCAGGGCGGCTTCCCGCTTTCGAACCGCCTCCTGCGGGAGACGCACGCCCGGCTGATGAGGAGCGGGCGCGGCGCCTCCATGATGCCGGGCGAATTCCGGCGGTCACAGAACTGGATCGGCGGCTCGCGCCCGGGCAACGCCGCATTCGTGCCACCGCCCCCCAACCAAGTCCAGGATTGCATGGCCGCCCTGGAGCGCTTCATCCACGCCGCGGACGACGGACTTCCCGACCTGGTCAAGGCCGGACTCGCGCATGCGCAGTTCGAGACCATCCACCCGTTCCTCGACGGCAACGGCCGGCTTGGACGGCTGCTGATCACCCTCATGCTGTGCGATGCCGGACTCCTCCGAGAGCCGCTTCTGTACCTCAGCCTGTATTTCAAGCGCAACCGGAGCATCTACTACCACCACCTGAACGACATCCGGCACACCGGAGACTGGGAAGCCTGGCTACGGTTCTTTCTTGAGGGTGTGAGGGAGGTGGCGGAAGGAGCCGTCACGACGGCCCGGTCGGCCAGCGATACCATCCGGGACGACCGGTCGCGACTTGGCCGCCAGGGACGTCGCGCGGGGTCGGCGCTGCGCGTACACCAGTCGCTCGTCGAACGTCCGATCGGGGGCATCCGTCATATCGCGCGGCGAACCGGTCTGTCAGCGCCGACGGTGGCCGCCGTGCTTCGGTTGCTGGAAGACCTCGGCATTGCGCGCGAGATCACCGGCCGCCAGAGGGGCAGGGTTTTCGGCTACGAGCGTTACGTGGCGGTCTTGCGCGAAGGCATGGGCGAGCCGCTCGGTTAGCGTTAGCGCCCCCCCTTCAACCCGTTCCAAACGGCCACCGTCCCCCCTCATGGCTTGTCGACCCGGGCGCGCACAACGTACGCCGCGCCGACCCCATCTGTCGTGACGCCGTAAAGGACTCCGTCGCGCACGACCGGCTCGGGACGGGACCACGCCAGCGAGAAGGGCAGCGTGAGCGTTCCGAGATAGCGCCCCTCGCGGTCGAAGAGGTCGAAGATTCGGCCCGCATTGTCCGCGTTCGCGGCCGCGACCTGTTGTTCGACCCAGAGGTTGCCCTCGTCGTCGATGAAGAACGAAGCCGTTGAAGGCTTGGATTTGGGGAACTTCGATTGATCGATCTGCCCGCCCTGGCCGGTGAACCACTGGAGGTTCTTGATGGCCCGCTCCCGGTCCTCGTCCGTCACCGGTATCGGTTCGTGGTCCTTCGCAACCCTTCGTAACACCTCCCCGCTGGTCGTCGTTTCCATCAGCTCATACCGGCCGGTGAGAAGCATCCACACGGTCCCTGCAGGCGAGAGGCGCCACGCCATGAACCCCTGGAACGGGACGGCGGCGCTCATCGTCGCAAAACCGTCCTCGTTGACCAGTTCGAAGTACTCCGCCTCGACCGGATTCTCTGGCAGGGAGATGGTATCGATCAGGTTGAACGACTGGTCGAAGCGGGCCATGCCGTTCATCACGCCGGGCGGGATCACGACGTTGTAACGACCCATCGGGTCGAACCCTCCGGGATACGGCTTCATGATCCGGCCGCCGGTGTTGGTCCGCTCCCCTCTCAGGTAGTTTCCGGTCGTGTCGAAGATCGAGACGCGTCCCAGGGACATTCCCATCACCCAGATCTCTCCGTTGCGGGAAAGGCCGACTGAACCGGCCTGGGTGAACTCCCCCGGCCCCTCGCCCTTCCTCCCGACCGTTCGGACGAACGCGCCTTCGGAATCGAAGATTCGCACCTCCTGCGCGTGATCGTCGAGGACGAAGATCCTGCCCCACGCATCGACATCGAAGGAGAAAACGGCCCCGAACAGATCGGGTCCCTCGCTCATGGCCTCCCCAATCCTCAGTTCCTCGACCACCCGCCAGGTCGTTTCCGGCGTCCAGAGCGGATCGACCGTGTTCCGAACGACGACCTCGCCGGAAGGAAGGGTGTCCATGGTTCCGGACCAGCCGCCGCCCGCGTCGGAGCCGGAGCGGCAGGCGCTGAGAGGGAGAGAGAGCGTCGTGGCCAAGGTCAGGTGACGAATCGTGCGTACGTACGACGGGACTATCGGCGGCAACATCCTGGTATCCTCGTTTGAGTAACATGAAACGAACACTGCGTGGCCCGTGGACACTCGCAATGCGATTCGGGGTTGCGTCGCCAGCTCGGACAACGAGGTTTCCTTCAACAATCTGGTCGAGGCGCATGTCCTTCGAGCCTGCGCGCGGGCAGAGGGGTCAGGATGGGGGCGGTTCGCAACGCGGTCAGCTACGCCCCACCATCGCGGGGTCAGGCGTCTCCACGGATGTCTCGTACAAGAGTTTCTTCGCCCGGCGCCGCACCGTGGCCGACACCCTGCGCGCATTCGCAAGCGACCTCGCCCGCCTCCTCGACTTCGCCACCCTGCAGCAGATGCCCGCCAGCTTCGTCACCCGCGCACTGGACCAGCGCCACGCCGACATGCTCTGGCGCGTCCGGATGGATGGCGGCCGCTGGCTCTACATCCTCATCCTGCTCGAGTTCCAGTCCACCGTCGACCGCCGCATGGCCCTGCGGATGATGGAGTACACCGCCGCCATCTGGAAGCGGCTCGCGGCCGGCGACCTCGGCCCCGGCGGCGAGTACCCGTTCGTGCTGCCCGTCGTCGTCTACAACGGCGAGCGCCGCTGGACCGCACCCACCGACGTCTGCGATCTGCTCGCCCCGGTGCCGAAGGAGCTGCTTGGATACCGGCCCCGCCACCGGTATCTTCTCATTGAGATTCAGGTTGAGGATCCCGCGGCCCTGCCGCCGGACAACGTGTTCGCGATGATCGCGAGGTTCGAGCAGGCGCCCACGGCGACGGTCCTGGAGGAGCTGGTCGGCTCGCTGCCGGATTGGTTGTCGCGGATCGGGCTGCCGGAACTCGAGGAGCTCTTCATGGCCTGGGTCACGCACGTGGTGACGCAACGGCATGGTGAACGCGGCAGGGAGCTGCAACGCAAGCTGAGAAGAGAGGAGGAGACCAGGATGACGACGCTCATCGAACGGGCACGGCAATGGGGTGAGGAGCGGGACCGGGAATGGTTGCAGAAGGGGATGGAGAAGGGGATCGAGAAAGGGATCGAACGCGGCCGCGCGGAAGGTGAACGCGCCCTGGCCCACCACTTGGCCCGTGACAGGTTCGGTCCCGGCGCCGCACGGGAGCTGTCGCATGTTCTCGACGAGCTTCCGGAGGCGGCTGAAGTGCCCCACATCGTCAAGTTGATCTTCGAATGCGAGACCGCCGAGGAGTTTCTCGAGCGGGTGCGGGAGGCCTGAGGGGTCTGACGACATCCGATTGACCTCCACCCCCTGTTAGGAAACCATTCTTGGGGGCCCTTGGATGGACCAGCGCGAGCACCGAGGCACCTCGACGCGCTCCGGTCAGTCTAAGTCGCGCCCCATCCTTCAGCTCCCGCCCCGGCGGGACCAGTGTCGCCCGGCGGACAGAACCCCCCGGTCGCGAATACCCCTCACAGCATGCGACGCGAATCCACAGGCACCTATGAAGTGACCGTTGCCGGGGGAGAGACCGTGCGAGCCTTCGTCCCCCAACCACTCCCTCCCGTCCCGGAGGTCGATTTCCGGGAAGGCCTTCACCGCCCCCTCGATGCGGCCACCGCGGCGCTGGGACGGCTCGCCGCGGTCACCGAGCTTCTGCCGGACGCGCCCGTCCTCGTGTTCGGCTACATCCGCAAGGAGGCCGTCCTGTCCTCTCAGATCGAGGGCACCCGGTCGTCGCTCGACGACCTGATTCTCCACGAAGCGGGAGGCGCGCCCGGTGTCCCCACAGCAGATGTCCTGGAGACATCGAACCTACCACCACCACCTGAACGACATCCGCCACACCGGAGACTGGGAAGCCTGGCTGCGGTTCTTTCTTGATGGCGTGCGGGAGGTGGCGGAAGGAGCCGTCACGACGGCCCGGTCCGCCAGCGATACCATCCGGGACGACCGGTCCCGACTTGGCCGCCAGGGACGTCGCTCGGGGTCGGCGTTGCGCGTACACCAGTCACTCGTCGAACGTCCGGTCGGCGGCATCCGTCATATCGCGCGGCGAACCGGCCTGTCCGCGCCGACCGTGGCCGCCGTGCTCCGGCTGCTGGAGGACCTCGGCATCGCGCGCGAGATCACCGGCCGCCGGAGGGGCAGGATTTTCAGCTACGAGCGTTACGTTGCGGTCTTGCGTGAAGGCACGGACGAGCCGCCCGGTTAGGCTTTGCGTGCCATCCGGCTCCCAGAAGCTGCACGGCTTCACCAGCGCGGTCCCTTGCCGGGGCCGATCACCCCCCTCGATTCAGCTCCAGCAGCACGACCCGTTCGACATCCAGCGCGTCACGGGTGACCCCGAGCACATGGCCGACCCCGATTTCCAGCACCTCGATGCCCGCCGGCATCGTGACCCGGGCCAGGAGCGGCCCCTCGGAGTCGTACACATGATACAATCGTGGCGCTGAAGGATCGGCCTGATACGACCCGACCCACATCATGCCCTCGTCATCGACCAGGAGATCGTCGACGTTGGGGATCGAGTCGGGCGCCGGCAGGTGCTCCCGAAGGTACTCGGGTGAATTCCGGCTCCGAGCGGACGCGGCTTCCCAGGCTGCCGCAAGTTCGTCCGCTGTGGGAGGTCGCCGGACATTCCGGATGGGGATGGACACCCCGGGGAGTGCACCATCCGCCGCCAGACCGAATGCGTGAACGGAATCCCGCCAGCTGTCCGCGACCACCAGCTTCCGCGGCCATCCGCCCAACGCGAACAACCCCTTGCGGGACATGGGTGGGAAAGCAAGTCCCAACATCGACCCGCCACCCACCAGAGCGATTCCCTCAGGCAGGACCAGAGGTTGCTCGGGACGAAGCGCCCAGGCCTCCTCCATCAGGAAAGTCCCCAGAGCGGCGATCGAGTCCAGACTCCACGGCAGCAGCGCCAGTTCGGCCTCGCCTCTCCAGGGTCCGGCCTCGCGGGGAATCCGTCTGGCATCAAAACCACCACCTGCGCACGCGAGCACCCGGTCGCCGACGAATGAGGGGAGGGGGCACTCCCAGGCGTAGTACTGGCCGAACCTCGACAACTCGGCCACCGGCAACTGCTCATCGGCGATTACGCTGCCGTCGGGACCGTAGCGAATCCTGGCGACCCCGTCCTGCACCTGCAGAATGTCGCCGGGCAGCTTCTCGAGGTGCCCGGGGTTGCGCAACTCGCCGGGGCCGTCGCCGGGGCCGCCCGCAGTCCAGAGATGCGTTCCAGCGGGTGAGAACGCCCGCAGTTCCCGGGACGCCCCGTCCAGCACCACGACCACCCCGGTTGAGAGGCGAACTGCGCCGCGAATCTGGTGGAACTGTTGCTCCTCCACCTCCTCGAACTGGCCGAGGACCAGGGCCGGTTCCGGTTCGATTCGCCAGATGGTGTCGGTCGGGGCGGATCCCTCAACGGCCTCGCCGTTGCGCACCCCGGCGCCGTCGGTGTCGTGGTCGGCGGAGCAAGCGAGGGCGGCGACGATTACGAAGATCGTGTTGGGGACCGGGTATTTGATGCGGATACCGCCCTCTTCTTGTTCCCGGCATGGTTCACCTCCTTCGTCGCGATCTCTCACGAACCGCGCCGCACCAGCTCGTACACCACGACACTCTGCCCCATTCCGTCTCCCAGCACCCCGAGGACGCGTCCGCCGGCCACATCGAGGATGCGAAGCCCCGGCGGGGCCTCGACCGTGCCCAACCACTGGCCATCGGTGGAAATGACGGTGTAGTTCGACACGGTTACCGGCATTTCGACCAAGTAGGCATGGGGCCGCAGGTAGGCTGGTAGCCATATCCGCCCCTCCCCGTCAGCGAAGGGGGGACCGAAGAGGGGCACCGAGTACCCGAGGACGGCCCGATAGGGGGCCATGTCGGACGAGGTCATGCGCTCGATGTCTGCATCCGACGCGCCCGGGGTGGCCCTCCGATTGCGTTTTCGGAATACCGCCTCCACACCTTCCAGCGACTCCTCTGCCAGCGGAGCCGGGTCGGCCTGCCATCGAACGATCTGCGTGACCGTGCCGTCCGGCTGCCGCCAGATGATCTCCGGCCTGTCTGACCGCGTGTAGACGAATTTCCCGTTCGAGACTCTCACCCAGCCACGCGCTCCGATCGGATTCCGGAACATTCCCGGCGGAGGACGAGGCTGGGCATCGTAGGACGCAATCGTGTCCAAGGCGCCGGTGTCCATGTCGAAACGGGCCATGTGCCCAGGGAGCCACTCCTCCTCAAACCCGTACGTAGTGGTCCCTTTGGCCAACAGCAGGTGGCCGGTGGAACCGACTCCCCGCATGTCAAGGTGGAAATCGATCGGTGCTTCCACCTTGCGGGCGACCGAACCACCGACGAAGAGGGTTACGGACCCCGGCTGGCGATCGGCAACCATGATACTGTCCCGACCCAGCGCGTATACGCCGCTGACGGAGAAGGTTACGGCGCCCAGGTCGCGACCGGGAACCATGACACTGTCCCCACCCACCACATATACGCCGTCGACGGAGTAGTAGTCGCCCGGTCCTGCTCTCCGTCTGGCCAGCACCTCAGGCGGTGTGCCGTCCTGGCTCAACACGATCAGTTCGTTGGTGTACGCATCGGCGACAACGGCACTGCCGTCCGCGAGCAGGGCACCCGCAGAGACATAGCGCAACCGGTAATCACCCGGGTTGTTGTTGTGGCGGTAAAGCGGTTCGGTGGAAAAGCCGAAGGACGCCTGGGCGTCCGGCGCGCCGGCGTACTCGACGATGCGTACGCCAGCACTGTCTTCTGAAATCACGGGAGTCGGCAACTGCGGCTGGTCGAAGGCCTGCCGGACACCGGGGGCGCAGTACACGAGACCGAGGGACAACCCGAACACGAGCGCGGCGGCACCTGACACGCAAAGCCCACCGGTCGTGGCCGAAGCCGCGGGAGCGGTTGTCAGCACAGCCCTCAGCCTCTTCTCCAGCAGCTTCGAATCCCGGCAACTGTCAGCCGCGCTCGCCAGGGCCGGAGCCCGCGGGATCGGAACAGCCGACATGACCTCGACCACGCGCAACAATGACCTTGCATACCGGTCTTGCGACAACCTCGACGCGGAGACGGCGAGGATGTCGCAGCTCGACTCCTCCGCCGACCTCATCCTGCGTCTGGCCCACCAGACCACCGGATTCCACCAGTAGGCCGAGCACGCCAGCAATTCCACCACTCGCACCAGGTAGTCCCGGCGCCGCACATGTGCCAGCTCGTGCGCGAGCACCGCGCGAAGTTCCGTCTCGTCGAGATCGGCCACGAACACCGACGGTATCAGGATCCTGACGCGCCCACCCGCCCACCACACCAGAGGGCGCAACCGTGCACCCGTGGTGTAGACCGGCGGCACTCGCCGCAGGCCCAACCTCCTGCCGATCTCGGTCGCGAGCCGTTGCAACCGCGGGGCCGGTCGGGCGGCCTCTGTAAGCGTTCGGTGAAAACGCACCGTCCGCACCACCGTCCACCCGAAGAATCCGGCGGAGCCCAGAAGCCATAGGAGCACCGCCAGCGGCTTTCCGCTCATTGGGAGCCAACCTCCGGGGGCCATGCCCTCCCCGCTCTCGCCGGCGTCGGCGACCACCACGGGCGCACTGACCTCGGGTTGGACCATCTCCACCGCCACCTCCTCCGACTTAACTCGAATCGGCGGGACCCCGGGCTGCGCCGCGACCCCGGGCTGCGCCGCGACCTCCATTACCGGCTCCTCCGGCAGGACGCGAAGGGGCACGACGGCAGGAACCAGGATCGCACCGAGAACCAGGAGCCAAAGGGAGTGCGCGATGGCGGGTCGCGCGACGTGCCGCGTCACCAGCCAGACCGCGCCTGCCAGCACAACCGCGAGGACCAGCTTCGTAGCGCCGATCTGCAGTAGGATATCGGTCATTTCCACTCCTCCAGAATCCGTCGCAGCCTCTCGATCTCCTCCTTCGGCAGCCTGTCCGCCTCGAGCAGCTGCGTGATGATCGGAACCACCGACCCCCCGGTCAGCCGGCCGGCGAGCGCATCGAGCCGATCACTCGCGTACTCCTCCCGGCTCGGGACGGCGGAGAAGAGGTAGACGCCCACGTCGCGGTCGCGGACCACGAATCCTTTCTTCACGAGGCGCTGCAGGAGGCTTTGAACCGCCCCGTGCTGGGACCGGGCCGAGTCCGGGTACAGGTGTCCGAGGATCTGGCGTGCGGACAGCCGGCCTTTCCGCCAGAGTAGTTCCATCACGGCCAACTCGGAGTTCGGTATTCTCGGCAAGCCCATCGCGGTGTTCTCCCTCGGTCCTGGACATCGGTTGCGCTACTGCATTCTGCATTAATGATACTACAGACTGCCGTACACTGTCAAAACGGAATTCGCTGGGTGGGAGACCCGCAAGATGTATATTAGACATGACATAATGTAATGTATGCTTTACAATGTGGTAAGGCTAGGACCCTCTCTCCTCGTACGGGAGCGCCCAGGCCTCCTCCTTCAGGAACACTCGCCAGGTGGGTGATCGAGTCCAGGGTCCAGGGCAATACGGCCAGCTCGGTCTCGCCTCGCCAGGGCCCCTCATCACGGGGGGCCGTGTGGAAATCGAAACCACCTGGGCACGGGGGCACGGCGAGGGTAGCGATGAGCGCAATCGGGATTCGGTACCTCACGGCGGCCTCCGCCGGTGGGTCAAACGGCAATGCAAGGGGTGCCCGGGAGCTTTCCACAATGGCAAGGTCAGCGCCCGCCGGGGCCGCGGCAACCGCGCCGTCACCCGTGGGCAGCGCAACACCGCGGGCGCCGAGGTCGGCGAAGACTCCGTCGAACAGCCTCCGCCTGCGCTCCAGCGTGGGACTGAGGGTGTCGAGGCACCTGTCGCCCGCGTCGCCGGTCGCCGGATGCCACACCACCCACCGCCCAACCCACCCATGGTATCTTTCACCATCCGGCCCGATCCGTCCCGGTCATCGGCCCCCTCCACCCCATCAGGACCACGCACCATGAACCCCCACCCCCCCACCACGGCCACCCTCCTCGCCCTCCTCGCCACCCTCGCCTGCACCGTCGACCGCAAGCGGGACGACGCCCCGGCCACCACCGACGACCCCCCCACCCCCCACGTCGCCCTCCTCACCTCCGGCCCGGTCAGCGACGCGGGCTGGCACGCCGGCGCCTACGAGGGCCTGCAGCTCATCGGCGACTCCCTCGGCTTCGAGATCTCCCACCAGCAGACACGCACCCCCGCAGAGTTCGACGAGGCCTTCATCTCGTACGCCGAAGACGGTTACGGCCTCATCTTCGGGCACGGTTTCGAGTACCAGGACGCGGCGAGCCGGGCGGGCGAACAATACCCGGACGTCACCTTCGTGGTCTCGGGGGGCTCGCGGCCGTCGGCCAACGTGGTGCCGCTGCTCTTCCACCTCAACGAGGCGTCCTACCTGGCCGGGATGGCCGCCGGGGCCGTGACCGGCGCCGGGATCGTGGGCATGGTCGGGGGCGTCGAGATCCCGACGGCGAAGGGCACCTTCGTGGCCTTCGAGGCGGGGGTGAAGGCGGTTCGCGGGGACGCGACCGTGCTGGAGACCTTCACCGGCGACTGGTACGACCCCTCCGCGGCCAAGGAGGCCGCTGCCGCCCAGCTGCGCCAGGGCGCCGACGTGCTGATCCACAACCTGGACGCCGCCAGCTTCGGGTTCTTCCAGGCTGTGCGCGAAGCCCGCGAGGGAGGAAGCGAGGCGTGGGCCTTCGGCATGAACCGCGACCAGAACGACGTGGCCCCCGACGTGATCGTGGGCAGCGCGGTGATCAACATCCCGGCCATGTTCCTCAGGACGGCAACAGCCTGGCGGGACGGGACCCTGGGCGGCGTGGCCGAGTACGCGGGACTGCGCGTCGGCGCGGTGGAGTTCGTCCCCAACCCGGCGCAGGAGGGGGTGATCCCGCCTGAGGCGCTGGCCCGCATAGACGAGGCGCGGCAGGCGATCATCGCCGGCGAGCTGGGGGTGCCGCGCATCGAATACCTTGAGCCCGAGGACGACGATCCGCCTTCCCCCTGACCGGAATGTCGGCAGCGGTCGCCCGGCCCGCCGGGAGCGGAGGCGGCAGCCCGTGACCGCGGCGGCGCGGCTTCGGGGAGTCACCAGGCGGTTCGGGGCGGTGACCGCGCTCAGCGAGGTCGACTTCGAGCTCGCGCCCGGTGAGATCCACGGCCTGCTGGGCGAGAACGGGGCCGGGAAGACCACCCTGGCCCGGATCCTGGCCGGTCTTCTGGCCCCGGACGCCGGCGGCGTCGAGATCGGCGGCCGTTCCGTCGCGCTCCGAAGCGCCCGCGAGGCCCGGGCGCTGGGCGTCGCCATGGTGCACCAGCACTTCTCGCTCGTGCCGCGCTTCACCGGGCTCGAGAACATCGCCCTGTTCAACCGCGGGGCGTGGACGGGTAGGGGCACGGCGGCACCGGATTACCGTGCCCTGGTGGAGGCGCGCGCGGGAGAGTTGAAACTGGAGGTCGAACTGGACGCGCCGGTGGCGGGGCTGGGTGTGGGGGAGCGCCAGCGGATCGAGGTCCTGAAGGCGCTGATGAGCGAGACCGGGGTGCTGTTGCTGGACGAGCCCACCGCCGTGCTGGCGCCGCGGGAGGTCGAGGGGCTCTTCGCCGTGCTGAGGCGGGTGGCCGAAGCCGGGACGGGAATCGTGCTGGTGGCGCACAAGCTGGACGAGGTGCTGGCCGTTGCGGACCGGGTGACGGTGCTGAGGCGGGGGCGGAGGGTGTTGACGGAGGAAGCCGGGAAGGTGACGGCGGCGGGGCTGGCCGAAGCGATGGTGGGTGAGCCCGTTGGCCGGCCCGGACGGGACCATCCGCCCGAGAGCGGTCCCGGCAGGCTGGAACCGGAACCCGTGGCAACCCTCGAGGGCGTGACCGTGCGAACCTCCGGGACCCTCTCGCTTCGCGACATCACCCTGGCCGTCCGCCCGGGTGAGATCCTGGGCATCGCCGGAGTCGACGGCAACGGCCAGCGCACCCTGGCGGCGGTGCTTGCCGGAATCCGAACCCCCGACGAGGGCACCGCGACCCTCCCGCGCAAAGTGGGCTGGATCCCCCAGGACCGGGGGGAGGAAGGGCTTGTGAACGATTTCACAATCATCGAAAACGTGGCCTTCGCACTCCACGGGAAGGCGGGGTACCGCAGGGGCCCGTGGTTCGACTGGGCGGGCGTGGAGGAGACGGCCGGGTCGCTGATGCGCGAGATGGACGTGCGCGCCGAGTCGCCGGACACCACCGCCGGGACGCTTTCGGGGGGGAACCAGCAGCGGGTCGTCGCCGGGCGGGAGTTCCTGCGCAGCGGCGAGATGCTCGTGGCCGAGTCGCCCACCCGCGGGCTCGACGTGAAGGCGACCGTGGCCGTCCGCGCCCGGATCGCCGGGCTGGCAACAACCCCGTCGGCGGGCGCCCGCGAACACCAAACCACCCGGCGGCCCCCCGCAGCCCCGAAGCGCCCCCCCGGAATCGTCCTGATCTCGGCCGACCTGGACGAGATCCTGGAGCTCGCGCACCGCATCGCCGTGATGGTGCGGGGACGGCTGATCCCGGTCCCGCCCGACAGGCACACCCGCACGGCCATCGGCGAACTGATGCTGGGCGCGCGGCAGGGCGGCGATCCCCGGTGAACCGCTCCCTCACCCCCGTCCTCACCGCCACGACCGCCCTCCTGGCCACCCTGGCCGTCGCGGCCGCCCTCCTCGCGCTCGGCGGCCACTCGCCCGGCGCCGTCTTCTCCGCCCTCCTGCGGGGCGCCTTCGGCACCTGGGACCGCTTCTTCTCCTTCACGCTGGTGCGCGCCACCCCCCTGCTCCTCACGGGCCTCGCCGTCGCCCTCGCCTTCAAGGCCCGCGTGTGGAACATCGGCGCCGAGGGACAGCTCCACGCCGGGGCGCTCGCAGGGGTGGCCGTCGCCATCCTCCTGCCCGTGCACAGCCCCCTCCTCGTCCTCCCGGCCACCCTCGCCGCGGCCGCCGCCGCGGGCGCACTGTGGGCGGCCGTGCCCGCGGCGATGAAGACCCGGATGGGCGTGGGCGAGGTGATCACCACCCTGCTCATGAACTTCGTGGCTGTCTTCCTCGCCCAGTTCCTCGTGCAGGGACCGCTGCAGGAGCCACGCGGCGTCTTCAACCAGACCGACGAGATCCCGCTCGCGGCGCGGCTCCCGGCGCTGCTTCCCGACACGCGCCTGCACCTGGGCTTCCTCCTCGGCATCGTGATCGCGGTGGCGCTCTGGCTCTACCTGACGCGCACTCCGGGCGGCTTCCGGCTCCGGGCGGTGGGGGCGTCGCCGCGCGCGGCCGAGGTGAGCGGCAGGTTTCCGGCCACGCCGGTCGTGTGGCTGGCGTTCCTGACGTCGGGGGCGATCGCGGGTCTGGCGGGCTGGATCCAGGTCGCGGGCGTCACGCACCGCATGTACGAGGGGCTGTCGCCCGGGTGGGGATACACCGCCATCGCGGTGGCGCTGCTGGCGCGGCTCAACCCTCTCGCGGTGGTGGTCACGGCGATCGTCTTCGGGACGCTGAGTGCGGGGGGCGGGGCCATGCAGCGCGAGGCGGGCGTGCCGGAGGTCTGGGTGCGGGGCATCGAGGCGCTGGTCATCCTCGCCGTGCTCACCGTGGACAGAAGCTGGCAGGTCCTGGCCGGCGGAGGTTCCCGTGACTGACATCACCGCCCTCTCCTCCTTCCTCGTCGCCGCAGTGGGACTCGGGGTGCCGTTGGCGCTGGCCGCTCTCGGCGAAGCGGTGTCGGAGCGGGCGGGGGTGATCAACATCGGGCTCGAGGGCTCGGTGATCTGGGGGGCGCTCGGCGGGGCTCTGGGCGCGCTGGCGGCGGGACCCTGGGCCGGGCTGCTCGCGGGCGCCCTGGCGGGCGGGACGGCCGCGCTGGTCTTCGGGCTGTTCTCGGTGCGGCTGGGGACCGACCAGATCATCACCGGCACGGCGGTCACGCTCGGCAGCCTGGGCTTCACGGGGGCGGTGTTCCAGAGCCGTTTCGGGGTGACCGGGGTGGCACTCGACCTGCCCACGGTTCCGGCGTGGGAGGTGCCGCTGCTGTCGCGGATCCCGCTCGCCGGCCCCGCCCTCTTCGACCAGGCGGTGACGGCGTACCTGGTCTACCTGATGGTGCCGGTGCTGGCCTGGTTCCTCTTCCGGACCCGCTGGGGACTGGCGTTGCGCGCGGCCGGGGAATCGCCCGGGGCGGCGCACGCGGCCGGGGTGCCGGTGGTCGGGACGCGGTTGCTCGCGGTGGCCTTCGGCGGGTTGATGGCGGGGCTGGCGGGCGCGCACCTGAGCCTGGTGCACACGGGGACCTTCGCCGAGGGCATGTCGGCCGGGAAGGGGTTCATCGCGATCGCGGTGGTGGTGCTGGGGCGGTGGAACCCGTGGGGGATCGTCGCGGCGGCGCTCTTCTTCGGCGGGGCCGAGGCGCTCCAGTTCGCGCTGCAGGCGTGGGACGCGGACCTGCCGTATCCGCTGTTCCTGGCGCTGCCCTACGTGCTCAGCCTGGCGGCTCTGGCGGGGTGGTTCGGGAGGTCGCGGGCGCCCGAGGGGCTGGCGCTGCCCTGGCCGCGGTGAGGGGTCAGTCCCTCCGTGGATCGAGGACCCGAAGAGCCCGGAAAGAGGTATGCCGTCAAGAGGATCGTCCGCCCGGGGCGTCCCGCGGAACGAAACTCCGGTCCAGCGCCGCCCGCGCATGCCGGATGCGTGGCGAAATCACCGGACTGCGATGTACGCCACGTGGATCGCGGCGCTGCGCTCGGACCAGAAAGCGATTTCGGTCCCATCCGGGGACCACGCGGGGTCCCGTGCCCCGTCACCGTTGTTCGTAAGTCGCTCCGCATCACTTCCGTCCGCATTCATCACGTAGATCTCCCATACGTACCGCTCGCCCCGCTCGGCGTCACGGTTGGACATGAAAGCGATCCTGGCTCCGTCCGGGGACCACGTGGGCGAAAAATCGGTCGCACCGTTGTTCGTCAGCCGCTCCACGTCGCTTCCGTCCGCATTCATCACGTAGATCTCCAGGCTGCCGTCGCGGTCGGACGCGAAAGCGATTTCGGTCCCATCCGGGGACCACGCAGGCTGCCCATCGAAGCCACTGTTGTTCGTCAGCCGCTCCACGTCGCTCCCGTCCGCATTCACCACGTAGATCTCCCGGTTGCCGTCGCGGTCGGACGCGAAAGCGATCCTGGCCCCGTCCGGGGACCACGCAGGCTCCCTATCGATGCCACTGTTGTTCGTCAGCCGCTCCGCGTCGGTTCCGTCCGCATTCACCGCGTAGATTTCCACGTTGCCGTCGCGGGTGGACGCGAAAGCGATCCTGGCCCCGTCCGGGGACCAAGCGGGATCGACATCGGCGGCATTGTTGTTCGTCAGCCGCTCCAGGTCGCTTCCATCCGAGTCGAACACGCAGACCTCGAAGCTGCGATCGTTAGGGGAAGAGAAGGCGATCCTGGTCCCGTCCGGGCTCCACGCGGGCGACATATCCCAGTTGCCCCAGCCGTACTTCGGCAGCCGCCTGATGACCGGAGCCAACGTCACCATGAACTCCTGGTCTGCCGTGAGTCCCCCGGGATCATGGGCCTTCACCGTCACCGCGGCCTCTCCCCAGGCCAGCGCCGTCACGGTCAGCACGCTGCCCGCCACCGCCACCCCGGCCTCCGCGGGCGCCGAACTCTCCGCCTCGTACCGCAGGTCATCCCCGTCGGGGTCCTCGAAGTGGCCCGCGAGATCCACCGTAAGCGAGTACCCTACGAACACGTCGGCGCCGGTGAGGTCGTCCGTCACGACGGGCGCGCGGTTCGCCACCGGGCTGTATCCGCAGGCGGCGGCCACAAGCCCCGCGAGGGCGGCACCATAGCGCAACCCCGCTTCGCTCACGGCGGACGGGAACAGGTCCTCCACGAGGATTCGCAGGTTCTTCATCGTCGGGTTCCTTTAGTTGGCGCGACACTCCCGTGCGCGGCGCTCGCCGCGATCCGATTGCCTCCTTCTACGATGGACGGTCGCCTGCGTTACACCCGGATTCGATCTGGGCGCCCCTGGTGCGGGCGCCGTGCCGACCGTCGGCCAACGCTACCGGTTCGGCCACCGGATCGGCGCGGACCGCAAGCTCGCGCGCTGGGCCAAGACTCCGCGCCAATGCCGCCCGCGCGTGCCGGATTCGCGCCCTGACCGCGGCCGTTTCCCTCCGGGCCGCCTCGTCGAACAAAGCTTCCACCTCACCTCGCAGCTCCGGGTTCCCGGCAGCCAGGACGCCCAGCCCGTTGTACGCCCACGCCCTGACAAAGGCGTGGCGCGACCCGCCTGCCGTCGTAGCTCCTGAGCGTTTGCGCGATGTCCATGTCGGCCCGTGCCAATGAAGTGAGCGTCCCCGCGGATCGTCTGCGCGTCCGGCGCGGGGGCGCGGTTCGCCGCACGCAGGTTACCTTCCCGGCGCCGCCTCGCGCGAGATGTGGCGCCCGAACAATCCAACCATCACGGGGCAACTGGCACTTGAAGCACGGGAAGATACTCACTGCGACCGCGGTCGCGGTCCTGGCGGCGGCGGGAGGAACCCCGATCTCCGCCCAGCAGCAAGCCGGCGTCGCCGGCACCGCCCTCCTCATGCGCCAGCTCGACGGCGTCAAGCGCGTCCTGATGATCGCAGCCCACCCCGACGACGAGGACACCGGCCTGCTGGCCACGCTGGCACGCGGGATGGGCGCCGAGACCGCGTACCTGTCGCTCAGCCGCGGCGAGGGCGGCCAGAACTTCATCGGACCCCGCCTGCACGAAGGCCTGGGAGTCATCCGCACCGGCGAGCTCCTCGCGGCCCGCGCCCTGGACGGGGCCGGGCAGTACTTCACCCGGGCCTACGACTTCGGCTACTCGAAGAGCCTGGACGAGACGCTCGAGCTCTGGCCGCTCGAAGAGGTGCTCCGCGACGTGGTGTTCGTGGTGCGCAGGTTCCGCCCTCACGTGATCGTGTCGGTCTTCTCGGCGACGGCCCGCTCCGGACACGGACAGCACCAGCTCGCCGGGGTCGCGGCGCGGGAGGCCTTCGCGGTGGCCGGCGACCCGGAGCGCTTCCCCGACCTGGCCGCGCACGGCGTCACCCCGTGGACGCCGTCCAAGCTGTACCGTTCGGCCCGCTTCTCCCCCCGCGAAGCGACTCTCAGCGTGCCGACGGGCGGCTTCGATCCCGTGCTGGGGCGGTCGCACTTCCAGGTGGCCATGGAGAGCCGCAGCCGGCATCGCTCCCAGGAGATGGGCTCGGGCCAGGCGATGGGGCCGCGCGCCAGTCCGCTGCGTCTCGAGGCTTCGGTGGTGGAGGGGTTTGAGGACGACGGCATCTTCGCGGGCGTGGACACCACGCTGATCGGGCAATTGGGCACCCCGTTGCCTGCGGGATGGCCGGCCGACACCGAGCGGCGACTGGGCCGGTACCGCGGGGCGCTGGCGGATGCGGGGCGGGGGCTTTCCGGGGCGAGTTCGGATGGGGCGGTGGGGGGGCTCGCGGAGGCGGCGGCGATCCTGCGCGGCCTGGTGGCGGACGCGCCGGAGGGAGAGGGGAAGCGCGTGCTCGAGCGGCGGCTGGCGCGGGTCACCGAGGCAGTGCTGTCCGCGGCCGGCGTCGCGACCGAGGTGCGGGTCGGCCGTGGGCTGTTGACGCCGGGGGAATCGGTGCTGGTCGACGTCACCGTGTGGAACGGGGGCGCGGCCGGGTTGGCGGGGGTGGATCCCGCGTTGCTGCTTCCCGACGGTTGGGAGGCGTCCCCGACGGAAGAGTCGGCGCAGGCGGGGTCAATGTCGCGGTTCTTTCGGGGGCCTCCGGTCGAGACACCGGGCGACGGGCGGATCGGGGGCGGAGAGGTGGGGCGGTGGAGCTGGCGCGTGACTGTGCCCCGGGATGCGCCGCCCTCGGCACCGTACTACCTGGCGGAAGGGCGCGACGGCGAGATGTACGAGTGGCCGGACGAGGCGGAGCTGTGGTCGCTGCCGTTCGGCCCCGCTCCCGTGCGGGCCGGGATCGGGCTGGAGCTGGAGGGGGTGGCGCTGAAGGTGGAACGCGACGGCGAGTTCATCGGCGTGGACCGCGGCATCGGCGAGTACCGCAGGGCCGTGCTCGTCGCCCCCGCGATCGACGTGGCGGTGGACCCGCCGTGGATGGTGTGGCCCGCCGGGGCGGAAGAGGCGCGGGAGATCGGCGTCGTGCTCACCAACACGTCCACCAGGGCGCGGTCCGGTTTTCTGCGGCTGGAAGTCCCCGAAGGGTGGTCGGCCGAGCCCGCCAACGTGCCCTTCGTGCTGGAGCCCGGCGGTGCGAGCGGGTCCTTCGCCTTCGCGGTGGCTCCAGCGACGGACAGATTGGCGGGTGATTTTGTCATCCAGGCCGTCGTGGTGGGCGCCTCGGCAGCCCCGCCGGAGACCCCGATAGCGGTCCACGACAGATTGGCGGACAGATTCGGGGTTGTTTTTGGCACACAGACCGACATCATCGACTATCCGCACATTCCGCGCGCGATGACGGTCCGCGACGCCGCGGTGCGCGTTTCGGTCGTCCCCGTCACGGCCGACACCTCGCTCAGGGTCGGCTACATCATGGGCTCGGGAGACGACGGCGCCGCGGTGCTCAGGCAGATCGGGATGCAGGTCGACGAACTCGGCCCCGCGGCGGTGCGGGCGGGCGAATTCTCCCGCTACGACGTGCTCGTGCTCGGCATCCGCGCCTACGAGACGCGGCCGGGCCTGGCCGCCGCCAACGAGGCGGTCCTCGACTTCGCGCGGGCGGGCGGCACCGTGATCGTGCAGTACAACAAGTACGGGTTCCCCGCAGGGGGGTTCGCCCCGTACCCGGTCGCGATGAGCAGGCCCCACGATCGCGTGACCGACGAGACCGCGCCGGTGACGATCCTCGCGCCCGGGTCACCCCTCTTCACGGCGCCCAATGCGATCGGCCCCGCCGATTTCGAGGGGTGGGTGCAGGAGCGGGGGCTGTACTTCCTGGGCGAATGGGACGACCGCTACACGCCGGTCATGGAGATGGCCGACCCGGGCGAGGACCCGAAGCGCGGGGGGCTGGTGGTGGCGCGGGTGGGGGACGGGCTCTACGTCTACACCGGGCTGGCCTTCTTCCGGCAGTTCCCGGCGGGGGTGGCGGGTGCGTACCGTCTGTTCGCGAATCTGGCGTCGCTGAGGGCGGACATCTCCCCATGACGTTCGACATCGTATTCGTGCTCGGCCTGACCCTCGCCGCCCTGGTACTCTTCGCCCTCGACCGGCTGCGGCTGGACCAGGTCGCCATGGCGGTCCCCGTGGTCCTCCTCCTGGGCGGCATCCTCACGCCGGCCGAAGCGGTATCGGGCCTGTCGGGCCGCGCGACGGTGACGGTCGGCTCGATGCTCGTCCTCGGCCTGGGGCTCCGCAGCCAGTGAGACGGTTGCGGTAGTTCCGCTGGTTGCTTCGGTGACGTACCGGAAGAGGAACGCCGAACAGGTGGACGGGAGCCCCGACGGTATTCGCGGAGGCGCAGCCAGGAAGCGGTCAAGGCTCGTCTCCCGGGGAAGTTGCAAGACGTTGATGAACCTGGTGGCGACCCTTCCCACTCCCGCAGGTCGCAATTCGGACACGTATCTTTCCCAGATTGGCCGGGTGTCGCCCACCATGCGTTGCCAGGACTGGTAGGGCTTGAGTCGGCTGAAGGTGAATCCGTCCAGGCGAATCTGCGCGATGTTCAACCCGTCGCGGCTGGTGATGCGATAGCCGTGGAGTCCACTCCCTTCCTGTGTCGCCACAACACCAGTGTCGCCAATGACGGCACCTGTGCTCCCGGGCAGTCGGTCGAGGTCGAGGAAGCGGGCATCTACTCAAAGGTAAGCGATTCGCGAGACAACGGGATCACCGGACGACCATCACTCCCCTCCCGTCAGTCGCCGAACGAAATCCCCATCCCCCGCGCCGCCATCAGCACCTCGTCGTCCAACGGCACCGTCTTCACCCTGGCCACCGCCTCGGCGAGCGGCACCGCCTTCACCACCGGCGGATCCAGCGCCACCATGCATCCGAACCGGCCCCCGGCCGCCAGCTCGATCGCCGCGCTTCCGAAACGCAGCGACAGCAGCCGGTCGAAGGCGATCGGCCGGCCGCCCCGCTGCAGGTGCCCCAGCACCAGGCTCCGCGACTCGCGGCCGGTGAGTTCCTGGAGCTGGCGGGACACCCGTTTCGCCACTCCCCCGAGCCGCTTTCCGCCCCCCAGGCCGGTCTCGTCCAGGTACGAGGCGTCCCCACCCCTGGGCATCGCGCCCTCCGCCACCACCACGATCGCGAACTCCGGACCCTCCCGGAACCGCCGCCGGATCTTCGCGGCAACCCTCTCGATGTCGTACGGGATTTCCGGGATCAGGATCGCGTCGGCGGTGGCGGCGAAACCCGCGAAGAGTGCGATCCAGCCGGCGTGCCTGCCCATGAGTTCCACGACCATGATCCGCTGGTGCGCCTCGGCGGTGGAATGAAGCTTGTCGATGGCGTCGGTGGCCGTTTGGACCGCGGTGTGGAAGCCGAAGGTGACCTGCGTTGCCTCGAGGTCGTTGTCGATGGTCTTCGGCACGCCGATGACGTTGAGGCCCTTCAGCGACAGCTCGCTGGCGATGCGGAGCGAACCGTCCCCCCCCACGGCGATCAGGCAGTCGATCCTGAGCCGCTCCATCCGCTCGACCACTTCGTCCGAGCGGTCGACCATTTCCGTCGTGCCGTCGGGCTGCCGGACGGGGAAGGAGAAGGGGCTGCCCCGGTTCGTGGTCCCCAGGATTGTCCCGCCCAGGTGGGTGATCCCCCGCACCGCGGCCCCGTCGAGGGGCACCACGCCGCCGGGGTTGAAGAGTCCGTCGTAGCCGCGGCGGATGCCGACGACATCCCACCCGCGGCGTTCGGCGGAGAGCACCGCCGCGCGCACGACCGCGTTGAGGCCCGGAGCGTCGCCGCCGCCGGTGTTGATGGCAATTCGCATGGTTCGCCGGTTTCGCTTCTCCGGGGAGGGCCGGCGGGCACGGCCGCCTCCTCCGCGTTTGACTATCTTGCACGGACCCCGCCGCCGGAGGCATCTTGGCCTCCCGTAGCCGCGCACACCACCCCCACACCGCCGGAGGTGCTCCGAGGTGCCCCTAACCGAAAAGGCCGTTCGCGACGCGCTCAAGACCGTCAAGGACCCGGAGTTGAGCCTGGACCTCGTGGTGCTGGGTCTGGTTTATGACATCGAGGTCGAGGGCGCGAGCGCCAAGGCGACGATCTCGCTGACCACGCCGATGTGTCCGGCGGCCGGGCAGATCGTCGACGACGCCCGAGCGGCGATAGCTTCGGTCGAAGGGGTCGAGGATGCCGAGGTGGAACTCACCTTCGAGCCGCCCTGGACCCCGGAACGGATCAGCCCGCTGATTCGTTCGGCGCTGGGGATCTGACCGCGGTGGCCACACCGCCCGCGGCAGGCCGGGATCGCACCGGAGACGGGCGATGCCGGCTTCGCGAACATCGGTGAAGAGAGGAACTCACATGTCCCCATACACGGAGGACGACCTGAAGGCGAAGATCCGGGACGGCTACATCCTCGAATCCCCCGAGGAGATGACGCCCGGCTACCGCAAGGCGATCATCGTGCAGCTGACGGTGCAGGCCGACACGGAGCTGATGAGCGCACCCGCCTACTGGCTCGCCGCCCGGCACGCGCCCTCCACCAACACCCAGGTGAGCGCGCACGCCATCATCCAGGACGAACTCGCCCACGCCAACATCGCCTACCGGCTGCTGGAGGACATGGGCGTGTCGAAGGAGCAGCTCGTCTACGGCCGCGAGCCGCACGAGTTCAAGCACCCCTACGGCTTCGACCAGCCGCTGGACAACTGGGCCGAGCTGGTGGTCGCCAACGGGTTCTTCGACCGCGCCGGCATCACGCTGCTGGGCGACGTGCACCGCAACACCTCGTACGGGCCGCTCAAGCGCGCGCTGGTGAAGGTGGACATGGAGGAGACCTTCCACCTGCGCCACGGGGAGGTGTGGATGCGGCGCCTGGCCCGGGCGGGGGGGGCCGCGACCGAGCTCCTGCAGCGCTGCGTCGACTGGATGTTCCCCATGACGATCGAGTGGTTCGGGCTCCCCGACGACCTGAAGCGGCACAGCGGCCAGCTCGACTACCAGCTCAAGGGCCTGACCAACGACGAGTTGCGGCAGGTGTGGATGTCGTCCACCGTCCCGCTCTGCGAGAGCCTGGGCCTCTCCGTGCCCGCGCACTACGACGAGGAGGCGGAGGAGTACGTGCTGGAGTACCCGTTCCCGTGCGAGTACGACCCCGGGGCCAAGCGGTGGCTCTTCGAGGATGGGGAAATCACCTGGCAGGCGGTCTTCGAGCGGTGGAAGGGACGGGGCCCGATGAACGAGCGTTACGTCGAGTCGGTCCGACGGTCGCGCGGGGCGGTGGCGTCGTGGCTGAACTGAACGGTCGCGGCGGGGCGGTGGTGGTGGGCGCCGCTCCCCCTCGTCGCCGACGGCTCAAGACGCTCCTGGCGGAGCAGCCCGCTCCGCGCATTCACGCCTCCGGAGGCCGGGACCGTTGGTCCGCGCCGCTGCCGGAGCCCCCGGCCGACAAGTCCGCGGCCCTGCACGCGGCCCTCGGCGAGGTGCTCGACCCCGAGCTGCCGATCTCGCTGGTGGAGCTCGGTCTCGTCTACGGGGTGGATTTCCAGGGCGGAACCGCCCGCGTCGACCTCACCTTCACGGCCACCGCATGCCCCTGCATGGACTTCATCAAGCGGGACGTGCGCGACCGCATCGGCAGCGAGCCGTGGGTGAAGGCGGTCGAGATCAATGAGGTGTGGGACCCGCCCTGGACCACCGACCGGATCAGCGAGGCGGGACGGCGAAAGCTCGCGGGACTGGGAGTCGGCGCGTGATGTCCGGAATCGACGAAAGCGTCTACGAGGTGTTCGCGCGCAAGAGCCGGGGCGACCCGCTGCGCCACATCGGCTACGTCGACGCGCCGGGCGTGGAGCTGGCCCGTGTCTACGCATGGAAGACCTACGACGAGGAGAACTGGTTCGAGATGTGCGTGGTGCCGCGTCGCGCGGTGATCCCCGTCAACCGGCCCGAAGGTCCGTGGGCCCGGAACCTGCCGGCGGGGGCCGGGAACCCGTGACCGGCGCAGCGGGGACCCGCGAGGACCCCTACCCGGCCGGCCAGGAGACCGCCCCCGCACCCCTCTCCCGCCACATCCTCACCCTGGCCGACACCAAGCGGCTGCTGGGGATCCGCTACAGCGACTGGATCCTGGGCAGTCCCTCGATCGAGACCGGAATCGCCGCCTCGTCGATGGCGCAGGACGAATGGGGACACGCCCGGCTGCTGTACGCGATGCTCAAGAAGCAGGGCTTCGATCCCTTCGAGGTCGAGCACACCCGCCCCGCCGCGCGGTACTACTCCGTGCCCGCCCTGGACCGCCCCTTCGCCGACTGGGCGGACTTCACCGCGGCGGTGGTCGTGGTGGACGGTGCCCTCGCGGTGGCGCTGGAGAGCTTCGCCGCCGGTAACTTCGCGCTTGCGGCATCCCGGATCCCCAAGATGCTCGCCGAGGAGGAATACCACCGCCGGTTCGGCTTCGCCTGGTTCGCTCGTCTCGCGGCGGCGGGGGGCGAGGCGGAGGCCCGCCTGCGTGAGGCGGCGCTCGCGATGCTGCCTTCGACCCTGGCCTGGCTGCTTCCCGAAGACGACGTGCACGTGGAACTGGTGGCCGAGGGGTGGGTCTGGCCCGTCGGGCGCGTGCGGGAACGGTGCGAGGAACGGTTGGCCGGTGTGCTCGGGCAAGCGGGATTCTCCCTCGCGGACGTGGAGCCCGCCCGAGGGGGCTGGGACCCGGAGCGCCGCCGCGGTCCGGGAGCCCCCGGGGAAGAGGCCGTGGAGCGGGCCCGGGGAGACCGCAACCGGGCCCTCTTCGTCGAGTAGCGGCGTGATTGACCGCGACGAGTCCCCCACCGCGCCGCAACCACCCCCATGCCCTTTCTGCGGCGGCAACCGGACCGAAATCATGTCACTCTTCGGAAGCCACGCCTCGCTCACCACCTGCTGGTGCGCGGACTGCCGCAGCCCGTTCGAGTACCTCCGCTGGCGAGGCCCGCGGACCGGCGGCGCGCAGCAACATGGCCCCGGCGCCGGAGGTTGACTAATGTGTCGTCTGCCATTGTTCGCCCCTCGTCCAGGAAGAATCCGCAGCCCGAGATGACCGTATCCCCCGATCGCCGTTCATCGGTCCTCCGCACGGCGGTCGCCGTCGCCGTCCTCGTCGCCGTCCTCGTCGCGGCTGCCGGTTGCGGCGCCGGCATCCGCAATCTGCCAACACCCCGGCGCCTGGTCATCCATTCCGGGGAACGCATCGCCACGACGGCGGAGCGGATGGAGGAGGTGGACCTCTGGGTACGGGAACAGGTCGACAGCATCCGCCTGGACCCATCTTTCATGATCCACCCCCTCCAACAGGTCGGCCCCGCCTACCCCTGGGAGACCCTGCGGATCAACGAGGCCGGCGACACCGCGGAGATCGTGCATCAGGACCGTCCCGGGCTGTACGGACCGTATTTGATCTACGCCCATCTGCACCTCATGAAGGCCCAGGGCCGGTTGGACCGGTGGCTCCCCGAGGTCGCCGGGGGCACCCCCTTCGAGATTGAGAGCGCGATCCTCTCGCGGGTGGCCGATGCCTGGCTCTACCAGCGGTCGATCTTCGACATCCGTCCCAACGGAGTCATGGACGAGTTGATCTACGCAAAGGAGAACGGCTTTCTGGACGCCTTCATCCTGACCGCCCGGCCAAATGAATTCGTCGAGGCGAGGAGGGCGTGGGAGGCCGAGAACCCCAACGGCCGGAACGAGTACATCGACTGGTTCCGAAGGGCCTTCGAGCGCGACCCGCCGGGACTCAGGGGCGTTCCGGCAACCCGCTGAACGTCGACTGCCGGAGCGACGCTCAGGTGGTACCGAGCACCAGCCAGCCCGGCTGCACTCCCCGCGCCGCCTCGCCCTCCACATGTATGTCGACACGCCCCGTGCGGGCCAGCCGCGCGTCGCTGGGCCTGCCGCCGAACAACGCGAATCCATGTGCCTTGACCCTCACCTCCTCGCCCTCCGGCGAAGTCGCGACCATCACACCACTCTTCAGTTCCTTGACGCCCAACGCCTCACCCCGGCCGAGGCGCAGCCGGAGGATACGTCCCCCATGGGGGTGGTCGTAGGCGTCGATGACGCGGTAGGTCGCTTTGGCTGTAGCTGTTGTCGTCACGGTGGCCCTCGGTTGCGGTGGTCCGGTGTGTTGCCCAGCGTCGTAATCTGGCCACAATCTCGTGACGCGGCCAACGCTGGAACGAGGCGTCAACAACAGTCGGCAACATGAACGACGGCAGGACAGGACAGAGTGCGCCACCCGCGCGGATGCTGGAGGAAGCCGCGGAGATGCGCCGTTCCGGCTACCGGGTGGTCGACGCGATCGTGGACCGCTGGAGCACGCTGGCCGATGGCCCGCCCTGGCGGGCAGCGACCCGGGACGCCACCGAGTCCCTGCTCCATGGACCACCGCCCGAGGAGGGCCGCGCATTCGGCCCCCTCCTCCAAAC
Source organism: Longimicrobiales bacterium (assembly GCA_965204275.1). Lineage (GTDB taxonomy): Bacteria > Gemmatimonadota > Gemmatimonadetes > Longimicrobiales > Gaopeijiaceae > Bin94. Next base: position 1,183,418 of record CBDBEC010000001.1, on the reverse strand, counting down.
CGTTCTCCACGACGTGATGCCGCTGGCGGGCCGGATCGACCACCCGCGTTTTCTGGCCTTCGTCCCCTCGAGCCCGTCCTGGGCCTCCGTTCTCGCCAGCTTCCTGATGAGCGGGTACAACGTCTTTCAGGGTACGTGGCTCGAATCGGCCGGCCCATCCCAGATCGAGCTCACCGTGACCGACTGGTTCCGCGAATGGCTCGGATACCCCGAGGGCGCGGGCGGGCTCTTCACGAGTGGGGGCTCGGCCGCGAACCTGATGGCCATCGTCGCGGCGCGCGAGGCCGCCGGAAACCCGGAGCGGGGCACCCTGTACATGTCGGACCAGGCTCACGGCTCGGTCGGGCGAGCGGCCCGCATCGTCGGCATCGATCCGGACCGAACGCGCCTGGTCCCGACCGACCGGGCCTGCCGGATCGTGACGGCACGCCTCCGCGAAGCCATCCGGCGCGACCGGGAAGCCGGACGGGAGCCGTTCTGCCTGGTCGGCACGGCGGGCACCACGAACACCGGCGCGATCGACCCGCTGGAGGAGCTCGCCGGCATCGCGCGGGAGGAAGGGATGTGGTGCCATCTGGACGCTGCCTATGGGGGCTTTGCGGTGCTCGACCCCGAAACACGGCCGCTTCTGGAGGGTCTCGAACTCGCCGACAGCATCACCCTCGATCCCCACAAGTGGCTCTTCCAGCCGTACGAGACCGGATGCCTCATGGTCCGCGACGTGACCCGCCTGGAGTCGGCCTTTCGCATCATGCCCGACTACCTGCAGGATGCCGACTGGGGACAGCGGCATGTGAATTTCTGCGATCGCGGGCTACAGCTCACACGGGCCTTTCGCGCACTGCGCGTGTGGCTGGCGGTGCAGCGGTACGGTGTGGGAGCCCACCGCCGCGAAATCGCCCGCGGCATCGCCATCGCGCGCCGAGCCGCGGCGCGGATTCGGGAGGAGCGGGAACTGGATCTGCTCGCCCCCCACAGCCTGGGGGTGGTCTGTTTCCGCTTTCGGGGAAGAGAAGAAGAGACGGGACCGGAGAGGGGCCGGACCTTCCGGAGTTCGCCCGAACGCATCGATGACCTGAACCGGGAGATTCAGGACCGCATCGTCGCCTCGGGTATCGCCATGATCTCCTCCACACGCCTCGCGGGCCGCTTTTCCCTGCGGTTCTGCGTCCTGAATGCCCGGACCACCGATGAGGACGTGCTGGCGATACTGGACCGCGTCGTGGAGCTGGGCCGCGAGTTGAGCGAGGGTCCGGGACGCCCGGCGTGACCCGGGTACGCGGCCATGTCCGGGTGGCGGCGGCGGCCACCGCCGTGCTGGCGGCCGCCTTCGTCGCATCGGGACTGGGGAACGTCGTGGTTTCCCTGGTCGCCGCCTCCTGGCTCGTCCTTCTACCGATCCTGGCCCTGGCGCAACCTGCCCCGCCCGTATCCCGGCTGCGCGCAAACCGGTTCAGCTTCTACGCGACGTCGGTCGCGGTTCTGGTGGTCGCGGGGCTGGTCACGCTGGCCTTGGCCACCGGGCTCTCCCATCCGCCCGGCTTGCGGCTGGATTGGCCGTCCCCGCCGGTCCGGGTGCTGGGTCCGGCGGCGCTCCTCACCCTTGCCGGCGTTGCCGTCGCCTTCCTCTTCCGCGGGCTCTCCAGGTTCTTCGGCTGGCGCGAAACCGAAGTGGTACACGGAATCATACCCGTCACCGGACGGGAAAAAGGCATGTTCGTGCTCCTCGCCGCGACCGCCGGTTTCTCCGAAGAGCTGGTTTTCCGGGGTTTCCTGCCGGGGTTCATCATGCCCTGGCCGACGTCCTATCTTCTCGGCGCCTTGCCTGTCGCGGTGGTTTTCGGCTTCCTTCATGCCTATCAGGGTCCTCACGGAATCGCGCGGGCCGCGGCCATCGGCGGGATTCTGGCGGTCGGAGTCGCCTGGACGGGAAGCCTGTGGCCGTCGATCTTCGCGCATGCGGTCCTGGACCTGCTCTTCGGGCTGGTGTTCAACAAGTCACTACTGGGGGAACCGCCGGCGGAACCGGCGGTGAAAGGAGCCAAGTGGACGTAGATCTCGTGCTCACAGCCGACGCCGCCACGATTGACGGGTCGGGGAAGCTCAACCTGCTCGGCGTATTCGATCAGATCAGCGTGGGCCGGTTTCCGGCACGGCACGGCCGCCTGTCCCTGGTGCTGCGCTTTCTCGGGGGAGTGGACGACGCCGGGACCCACCAGCTGACCATCAAGCTGTCGAGTCCCAAGGGCAAGGAACTAGTCTCGCTCAGCGGCGAACTGAAGGTCTCTCCCGGCCGCAGGAGCCTGCAGACGGGAATCCGTGTCCCCCATGTGATCAACCTGGACGGGATCGTTTTTCAGGAGGCTGGAGTCCACACCTTCCACATCCTCGTTGACGGGCGCCACCAGGCGACCCTCCCGCTCTCGATCGTCAGCCGGGGCGGGGGCCGGGCGATGGCATGACCGGGCCGGCCGAGCCCCCCTCCGATTCGGATCCGGCGAACGGACTGCGGGCCATTCGCCTCCGCGTCTACCCCGTGAAGGGGATGCGGGGCACCGAACTCCAGTCCATGGAATTCGACGACATGGGGCCCCGGTTCGACCGCCGCTGGATGGTGGTCAGGGCGGACGGGGGCTTTGCGAGCCAGCGGGACACGCCCCGCCTTGCCACCGTCCATCCCCGCCTGGCCGATGGCGCGCTCCGGCTCGAGACGACAGACGCGGAGCCCTTGATCCTCCCCGTGCGTGCCACCGGAAGCCCGGTGCGGGTGCGCATACACGGATCCGGCGCTCTCGCCACCAGCGTGTCTCCCGAAGCCGACGCCTGGCTTTCCGGCGTGCTCGGCGGGGAGTTCCGCCTGGTCTTCATGCTGCGGGAGAACGCGCGTGCCACCGATCCGGCCTACGCCAGCGGCCACCGGGTGAGCTTTGCCGACGGCTACCCCGCGCTCGTGGTCAGCGAGGCTTCGGTGGACGAACTGGCCCGCCGCGCCGGCCGCACGATCCCCGTGGAACGCTTCCGGCCCAACCTCGTTGTCGCCGGCGCCTACCCCCACGACGAAGACAAATGGAGGCGTTTCGCCGTCGGTGATCTGGATTTCAGCGCCGTCAAGCTGTGCGCCCGCTGCAAGGTCACCACGACCGACCAGGAGACCGGCGCCCGCGACCCGGAACGTGAACCGCTGCGCACCCTGGCGCTCTACCGGCGCATCGAGTCGTCGGTGTATTTCGGGGTCAACGTGGTGCACCACGGCCCGGGGCGGATCGCTGTGGGGGACCGTATCGAAGTGACGGAGCGGGGGATCGTGCCGGGTGCCTGGCTGGGCGGGAGCGTGACGGAACCGGCGAGCCGCGGGGGAGACAGGTGATCGTATCCCGCATGCGCGACCGCATCGTTCCCCGGCTCATCGAGGAGGAGATGCGGGAGTCGTTCATCGACTACTCGATGAGCGTGATCGTGCGGCGGGCGCTGCCCGACGTCCGCGACGGCCTGAAACCCGTTCACCGCCGCATCCTCGTGGCCATGCACGGGCTGGGTCTCCACCCCGACCGGAACTACAAGAAGAGCGCGAGCGTTGTCGGCGAGGTCCTGGGCAAGTACCATCCGCACGGTGACGCCGCGGTCTACGACGCCCTCGTCCGCATGGTTCAGGATTTCTCGCTGCGCTATCCCCTGGTCGCCGGCCAGGGCAACTTCGGCTCCATCGACGGCGACCCGGCCGCCGCCTACCGCTACACCGAAGTGCGCCTCGCCCCCGTGGCCACCGAGCTGCTCGCCGAGATCGCCAAGGACACGGTGGAGTGGGAGAACAACTTCGACGACCGCCTGCAGGAACCGGCGGTGCTGCCGTCCCGCATTCCCAACCTCCTGGTCAACGGCAGCTCGGGCATCGCGGTGGGAATGAGCACCAACGTGCCTCCGCACAACCTGGTGGAGGTGGCCGCGGCGCTGCGCCGGCTGGTGGCTGACCCGGGGTGCGGCACCGAGGAGCTGATGGAGGTCCTGCCGGGTCCCGATTTCCCCACGGGCGGGTACATCGTCGGGCGGGGGGGCATCGAGTCGATGTACCGGACGGGACGGGGCCGCATGACGATGCGGGCGCGCGTGGTCACGGAGGCCGTGCGGGGGGGGCGGAAGCAGCTCGTGGTGACGGAGCTGCCCTACGCCGTCTCGAAGTCGCGCATCATCGCGCAGATCGCGGGACTGTCCAGGAAGGGGGCGCTCCCCGACGTGGCGGATCTCCGCGACGAGTCCGACCGCGAAGGCATCCGGCTGGTGCTGGAGTTGAAACGCGGAACCGATGCCGGCCGCATCATGGCGAAGCTCTTCAGGAAGACCGCGCTGCAGTGCACCTTCGGCGCCATCCTCCTGGCGCTGGACGGTGGCAGGCAACCAACCGAATTCACCCTCACTGAGCTGCTCTCCCGCTACCGGGACCACCGTCTCCAGGTGATCCGCAGGCGCTCGCGCTTCGACCTGGAGAAGGCCGAGACCGATCTGCACATCACGGAGGGGCTGCTGCTGGCCCTGGCGCATATCGACGAGGTGATCGGGGTGATCAGGGGCTCGACCGACCGGGCCCGGGCGGCGGAGCGGCTGCGCGATCGCTTCGGCCTCAGCGATGTCCAGACCGACGCCATCCTGCGCATGCGCCTCTCGCGCCTGACCGCCCTGGAGGGAGACCAGCTGCGGGCGCGGGAGGGGTCGTTGGGCGCTTCGATTCGCGAGTTGCGGGCGCTGCTCGCCGACGAGGCGCTGCAACTCGAAGTCATGCTCGAGGAGCTGGACGAGGTCGTGGAGCGCTACGGTGACGCGCGCCGCACCGAGATCCTGGAGGGGAAGGACAAGACCGGCTTTGCCTACGTCGAGACGGGGATCGCCGACGAGGACGTGGTCGTTACCCGTTCGCGCCAGGGGTACCTGAAGCGCATCCCCATGCATCTCTACCGCCGCCGCCTCGCCGCGGGGCTGTCGCTGGCCGCCATGGAGCGCTACGAGGGGGACTACCTGGAGTCCGTGGTGGTGGCGCGGACGCGCGGATGGATCCTGTCCTTCACCACCTCGGGCCGGGTGTACTTCCTGCGGGTGGAGGACGTCCCGGAGGGGTCGCGGGCGTCCCGCGGGAAGTCGTTGTGGGCCCTCCTCGGGATCGACCGGCGCAATCCGATCGTGGCAACACGCACAATCGACGATCTGGAGGAGGACCGCTACCTGGCTTTCGCGACCCGCCTGGGCTTGGTGAAACGTACACGGCTCGCCGATTTCGCCAATCCAAGGGCGGGAACGCTCATCGCTTCCGGCATTCGGGCCGGTGACGCGCTGCTGGATGTGGCCAGTACCAGCGGAGACGCCGAACTCCTGCTCGTGACCCGGGGCGGCCGGGCGATCCGGTTTCCGGAACCGGAGGTCTCGGTGGTGGGCCGGACCGCCCGCGGCGTGAAAGGGGTCGGGCTCCGGGAAGACGACGAGGTGATCGCGTTCATCGTGGCCTTGCGGGAGGCGTCCGTCATGCTGGTGACGGAGGGCGGGACCGGGAAACGCACGCCGATGGCCGAGTTTCCGGTGCAGCGGCGGGGCGGACTCGGGATGCGCGCCATGCCGGCCAGGGAACGCGGCGGCCACCTCGTCGGCGCGCTCGAGGCCCTCGACGACGACAAGGTCGTGCTCGTTTCGGCGGCCGGCGCCGTGACCGGCGTCGCGGCGGCGGAAATCGCCCTTCGGCATCGCACCGCGCCCGGCCACCCGATCGTCAAACCCGGGCCCGGCGACCGCATCGTCGATGTCACCCGCCTCTACGGCGAAGCCCCCGCGAGCGGCGGCCGCGACCTTCTCTCGCCCGCGTGACCGCCCCATGAGGTTCCTCGTGCTGGGCGGGGGAACCCAGGGATCGGCCGCCGCCTTCGATCTCCTGCAGGACGATGCGGTGGAGGAAGTCGTCATCGCCGACCTGAGCACGGACAAGTTCCATCCCGCTCTGCGACCCTACGTCGGAGGCCGCCTGGCCATAGTCCGTGCCAACGCATCCTGTGAATGGGAGGTATCAGCCGCGATGGACGGCGTCACCGGGGTCCTCTGCGCATTTCCCTACTACTTCAACTACGACATGGCCCGGCTGGCGGTGGATGCGGGGGCCCACTTCACCGACCTCGGCGGCAACACCGCGATCGTGGACCGGCAGAAGCGACTCGACGCACGCGCACGCGTCGCGGGACTATCGGTCGTACCCGATGTCGGGCTCGCCCCGGGGATGGTCAACGTGCTGGCGCAAGGGGTGATCGACCGCCTGGACGCCACGGACTCGGTGCGCCTGTGGGTCGGAGGACTGCCGCGGGACCCCAAGCCGCCGCTCAACTACCAGATTGTCTACTCGCTGGAGGGAATGCTCGATTACTACGTCACGCCGGCCGAAATCCTGAGGGCGGGCGCACGCACGACCGTCGAGGCGCTGTCCGGGGTCGAGACCCTGGACTTCCCGGCTCCCATCGGGTGCCTGGAAGCCTTTCACACCGGCGGCGGAACCTCCACGCTGCCATCTCGCTACGAAGGGCGAATCCGGACTCTGGAGTACAAGACGCTTCGCTACCCGGGGCACGTCCGCATCATGCGGGCGATCCGCGATCTGGGACTGCTGAGCGACCGCGATGTGGACTACGGGGGCAGACCGGTCAACCCGCGCCGCTTCTTCATCCAGCAGGTCACACCACTCCTCACGAACGAGGCAGGGAACGACCTGGTCGTCGCGCGGGTCGAGGTGGAAGGGGTGAAGGGCGGCCGCCCCGCCCGGATCAGGTACGACGTAACCGACTATCACGACCCGGCGAGCGGTATCACCGCCATGGGGCGGACCACCGGGTTCTCGCTGGCCATCGTGGCCCTGATGCAGGCCCGGGGCGAGGTGGCCGCGGGGGGGGTAGGTACGCCCGACGAGGTGATCCCGGCCGAGCCGTATGTGGAAGCGCTCAGGCGGCGTGGCGTTCGCGTCGTGTGCTCCGAAGAGGGGTGAGGCACGGAAGACCGTGTTATCTTGGTCGGCCTTCCCACGTCCGGCCCGGCGTCGCGCCGGCCACGCTCCAACGGCCCGCGGAGCCAATCCGAGCCGCCTTCGGCCCGATTCATCCACGGATTCCCGACTACGACCCAACCGCACCATGACTCGCCACGTCTCATCTCTCCTGCTGGCCGGTCTGGCCATTGTTTCGCCCACGGCGACGCTCTCCCAGAACAACGGAAGCCCCAACGGTTCCGAACTCGTGAAGCCCGGTGAGTCTCGCTTCGGCGCCATGCGGCAGCTCACCTTCGCGGGCGAGAACGCCGAAGCCTACTGGGCCTTCGACGGCTCCTCGCTCATCTTCCAGTCGAGTCCGGTCCCGGGTGAGGGGTGCGACCAGATCTACACCCTCGACCCGGCCACCGGCGCCCGCCAACTCGTCAGCACCGGCAGGGGACGCACGACCTGCTCCTACTACTATCCGGCCGGCGACCGGATCCTCTATTCCTCCACCCACCACCACGACCCCGCCTGCCCCACTCCCCCCGACCGCTCGCGCGGCTACGTCTGGGCGATCCATGCCACCTTCGACATCTTCGCCGCCGACGCCGACGGTTCGAACCTCGTGCAGCTCACCACCGAGCCCGGCTACGACGCCGAGGCCACCTTCTCGCCCACCGGCCACCGCATCGTCTTCACCTCGGTGCGCGACGGCGATCTGGACCTCTATTCCATGCTCCCCGACGGCTCCGACGTGCGCCGGCTGACCGACCGGCCCGGCTACGACGGCGGCGCCTTCTACAGCCCAGACGGCACGATGATCGTGTGGCGCGCCCACTACCCCGAGACCCCGGAGGAGCGCGAGGACTACCTTTCGCTCCTCGCCGACGGCCTGATCCGCCCTTCGGCGCTCGATATCTGGGTCGCCGACGCCGACGGCTCCAACCCGCGCCGGCTCACCGACAACGGCGCCGCCAACTTCGCCCCGTACTGGCACCCCTCGGGCGAGCAGATCCTCTTCTCCTCGAACATGGACGACCCGCGGGGCCGCGAATTCGAGCTCTACCTCATCAACGTCGACGGCACCGGACTGGAGCGGGTCACCTTCTCCGAGGGCTTCGACGGCTTTCCGGTCTTTCACCCGGACGGCACCAGCCTGGTCTTCGGCTCCAACCGCAACATGTCGCACGACGGCAACACGAACCTGTTCCTGGTGGAGTGGCGGGAGGAGAACTGAGTGGTGCGCCAAATGTCAACTGTAGTGTACTTGATGTAAATCATAGTTGACAAAGCCTGGCGGCGTTGGTCCCCCACCAGCCGCCCCACCCACCGGTCGCAGGCGGGACGCCCCTTACTCCCCCACCACCTCCAGGAACCCCGTGAGGATCCGGTACGTCAGCCCCCAGATCACTCGTCCCTCCACCTCGATGCAGGGAAACCGCCGCACCAGGCCGCCCTCTCGCCACGTGTGGGACCCCCGGCGTTCGGGGTCGGCGAGCTCCCCGACCGGGAACCAGTACACGGACGCCACCTCCGGGCTCGCGGCCCGCGCCGCCGCGCCGGTGCAGGTACGGAAGACGAAGGGCCAGATGGAGATCGCGGGCAGCCGCGGCCCGAGCGGCCGCATCGGCTCGATCCGGCCGAGCACGTCCCGACCGGCATCCAGCACCAGTTCCGTCTCCTCGCGCGTCTCGCGGACCGCCGCCGCGAGCAGCCCCTCGTCCGCGGGCTCGAGGCTCCCGCCGGGCAGCGCCATCTGCCCCGACCACGGATCCCGCGGCGACTCCGACCGCAGGATCGCCAGGACCTCGCAGCGCCGCACGGGCGGGTCCGCGACCCCCGGCGGCCCGCGCAGCACGAGCGCGACCGCGGCGTTCCGGCGGTTCCGGTCGGGCGCGGCCGACGCGACGGAACCGAAGCGTCCTTCCAGCGCGGCCGCGGCCGCGGAGAGGATCATGGACGGTCGCCCCCGCCCGGCCCCGTCACGCTCACACTCCCGCCCGCTCCGCCCCCCAGATGTGCTTGTGCAGCTGGGTCTGGAACCGGACCGGCAATCCGCTGGCCAGAATCGCCCCGGCCAGCTCCTCGAGCGACTCCATCCCCCACACCGGCGACACCAGCAGCGCCCCGAGCGACCCGTCGCGGATCCGCTCGTCGAGCCGGTGGCGGCCGATGACCTCCGCGCTCCACTCGAAGTCGGCCGGGTCCGCCACCACGAACTTGACCTCGTCGCGACGGGTGAGGTGGTCCAGATTCGACCAGAGGTTGCGGTGCTCCTCGCCCGAGCCGGGGCATTTGAGGTCCATGATGCGATGCACCCGGTCGTCGAGGACGCTCACGTCCACCGCGCCGGAGGTCTCGACCAGGACCGTGTAGCCCTCGTCGAGGAGCCGCCCGGCGAGCACCGCCGTCCCCGGCTGCACGAGCGGCTCGCCCCCGGTGATCTCGACCAGGCGGCAATCCCTCTCCGCCACGGCCCGGAGAACCTCGTCGATTCCCATGCGGGCGCCGCCGTGGAAGGCGTACGCGGTGTCGCACCACACGCAGCGCAGCGGGCACCCGGTGAGCCGCACGAAGGTGCAGGGCAGGCCGGCCCGGGTGGACTCGCCCTGGATCGAATGGAAGATCTCGGTCACGCGGACCGACCGCGCGGGGCCCGCGTGCGGGCGCGATCCCCTCACCCCGTCCCCCTCCCCTCCACACCCTCCTCGTCCGCCCTTCTCGCCACGGCTTCGTTCAGCAGGCGCTGGACCTCCCGCAGGGTCAGCGCGCCCGCCCGCTCCACCACCTCGCCGCGGGTCGCTCCCCGCCATATCGACGGACTCTCCACGTGGCCCACGATGCCCAGGCCGGTCGCGGCCCACCGCGGGAAGAGCAGGTATCCGGCCACCGGCGCCCTCAGGTCCCCCGTCCTCTCGGTCTCGATCGAGACCGTGTACGGCTGGCCGTCGGCCGCCTCGAAGGCGGGCGGACGAGAGTGAACCGCGAAGTATCCCCCCAGGGTGCGGTCGTCCTCTCCCCTGCCGGCCTCCGGTGCTCCATCGGGTTCGGTCATTTCGCCCCATTCCTCGGCGTCCGCCGGGTTCGCCGCCGCGCCGTTCTCCCGCGCCGTTCTCCACGATCCCAAAGCTAACGGTTCCTTCGAAGCCCCTCCGCCATCACCTCGGGACAAACGCCGGCCGATACCGCGGATCCCGGTTCCCCGGGGTGGCCGGTAGGCGTGGGCGACCCGCCAACCTCAGTCAAGCCCCCAGGTTTCATGCTCATAGAACGGAACCCCGCAAACCGTTCCCGAGATGACCTTCTCAAAATCACCGGCCTGCCGGTGTTCCGGGTCCCTCTTGAACGTACCGTCTTCTGTCAGGGCAACCGCGCATTCACCCCCACCGTCGCCGGTTTCCAAGAGCGCAGCGCCGTCCCAGTGGCCCTCCCAGGTAGTGAGGAGCTCGGAAACCCTTACGCTTTCGTGCACATGATCGATCACCCCCTCGACAACCGTGAACTCCCCGATGTCGCAGTTGTCGTAAGTCATGGTCTCCTCCTTCTTCCAGGTCCCGGCTTCCCTGTCCTCCGTGATCGTCCCCACGATGCGCAGCGTTCCCCCTTCCGGACAGGCCAAGGTGATGTCGTACTCCTCGACTTCGATATCCGCCGCCGCCGCCGCGAGACCGTCAGGTTGGCTCTGAGCATCCGGACTCGCGCCCAGAATCACTTGCGCGAAGGCGCGGGCCACCTCCGGGGCGATGGGATCGTCCGCGTTGTCGCAGCTCGCTACGACCAAGGCGAGCATCGCGACGCCGGCCAGGCCACTGATCCATTGTTTCCCTGCCATTTCCTGCCTCCATTCCGTCGTGGGAGTTTCGTCCCCCCCGATCTCTTCGGGAGGGAGCCGCAGTCAATTGCGACGTGTTGGTTCACTGCTTATCAAGACACGTGACGCTTCGTTCAGGAGCATTCCGGACCGGCCTTTCGCCTGTCGTTGCGGGTGGTGAGAATCGAAACCGCGAACACGGGGCGGGCGGGCGGGCGTCCGCATCGGCTTCCGAACCGGTGTTGTAGTCGCTCCCGTGCGTCTCGCCTGCCAGGACGTACACGATCCGTGAGGGGGTCGATACGCCGTCGAAGTACCCGTACACGCCTTCGCCGTCGACTCCGAAGTCCGGCCACGGCGGCGGTACGAAATTGTGGCCCATGTGCCTCGTGAAGTTGGCGTAATTCCAGCCGAGTGCATGAAGCGTCAGGTGGACGCTCAACGGATTGTCCCGCTGGCCCAACTCGACCGTGTCGGCCCCGGCAACCTCGAGACGCTCGGTCCAGGAGCCGGTTCTCCCGCCGGATTCGGTGACCTCGGCCAGCAACAGGCCGGTCTCCGGGTCAACCCGGTAACGAAGGGGTATTCGGACCTGCCCGCCGTCCGGCGGCGGAAGGTGTAGGGTGTCCGCGGGTTCGACCACGATCGGGGCGGATGGCACCACCGCTTCGCCGGTGAACGAACCCAGGGGCGCCGTTCCGCGGAGACCGTACTCACCAGTCGGCCGGACGGGCTCCGGAAGCCGCGCGCGCAGGCACGTCGCGGGGCCGATCCCGTAGCGGTAGTCTTCGCACACTCCGCCCACGGCCGTGTCCGAGAAACGGGCTGTCCAGCCGGGTCCGTCCAGGCTCACGCTGATCTCCGGCGGGGCATCGTCCGGTTCGCGGTGGGGATGGACCGCCAGCATGTAGGCGTCGTCCCGTCCAGCGACCAGAAGAAGCGACAGTGCAACCACGTCGGCGTCCAGGTCGGCCGTTTGGGTGATGTAGCACGCCGCCGAGACGACCGGCGTCAGGGTCAACAGCAGCCCACCGGCCGCTCGTCCGAATCGCCCGGGCGCCCTCAAAACCGGAACTCCACGCCCAGGAACGGGATGATCGGGAGCTGCTGCCGATAGACCTTGTCGGCCGTGGGCTCCGGCGACACGCGGAGGACCTCCCACTGCCTCGGCAGCGGTCCGACCACATTGCTCCGGCGGAAGACGTTGACGACGGACAGGTATCCGACAACCGACCCGCCGCCGAACCACGATACCCGACTCTCGCGGCGCCATCCCACGTCGAACCGGGCATAATGGGGCAGTCTGGCGGAGTTGTATTCGCCCTTGACCAACACGACGCCGGTGTGCCCTTTCCGGTACAAGGGAGCCGGGACGACCGCCAGCCACGGCGTATGCGGCTGCCCGGAGCGCAGGGAAACCCGGGCCGACCACGAAGACGCACCGTGCCTGTAGGACCAACCCAGTTCGAATTCATGATCTCGGTGGAAGCGGGGTGTGTAGGTTCGCGAACCCACCGTGCGGGACGAAGCGGCCCAGCGATAGCTCCCCAGAACCGACATCCCCCGATCCCAGATCCAGCTCCAGGACGTCTCGATCCCGTGGGCCGCGCCGCTTGCCAGCACCCACAGAGACGGATCCACCAGCACCTTGCCTGTGTCCGGTTGGGTTCCCAGGTCCGGTAGCCTGAGGTGGTCCAGGTGGCGTGTGTAGGCGTCCACGCGGACCCGGAGTCCCCTTCGCCCACCCTGCCACCCGATCGAAAACTCGGTGTTGTGGGGAATCGGCCCCTCGCGGACGGGAACCAGGAGGTCGTAGGCGAGGACGCTCGCTAGCAACACCTCCTCGTTGCGCAACGAGGCCAGCGCCTGGTAGGAACGGGATCCCGCGATGCGCACCTCCCACCAGGAGCCCGTGTAAGCCAACTCGGCGAACGGGGCGAGGGTGGTGGCGAGATCAGCGAAACGGTCCACCCGCACCCCCCCCCGCGTCGAGACTCCGCGCCGAAGCGGCACCTCCACCCTCGAGTATGCGGCCAGCCGCCACTGGCTCCCGCGCAAGGCCAGCGGCGTAAGGAAGTCGGAGAGCATTCCGCCCCGACCGGCCCTCCGGAGTGGTTCGGCGACGTGGTAGTCATGGCGGCCCAGAAACCGCGTCGCCTGTGTCCCCGTCGTGATCGTGGCGCCCGCCGCATGCCAGGTCAGCCGCAGGCCGAGGCGGGTTTCGCTCATGGACCCGGCTCCCGACAGTGTGTCGTTGGGACCATCTTCCAACAGCGGTCTCTCCCACCGATGGAACACGTCACCCCTGAACCGGCTGTATCCAAGGTTGGCGTCGACAATCCCCTGTACACCGAACCGGTCGCGATAGTGAACCGAGAAGCCGGCGTTGCCCCACGTCAGCGCAGTCTCCGTGGAGTCTCGGATCGCGGTTGATTCGGCTATGATCCCCGATTCCGAGTTCAGGTAGGCGCTCATCGATTCCGAGTTCAGGTAGGCGCTCACCGATAACCGGCGGACTCCACCCAGATCGGTCGCGACCTTGGCAACCACGTCCCGAAATGAGTAGGGGAAGCTCTCTTTCATGACTCCGATCTTCGTGAGCCCCTTCGTGAGTCCATCGAGCCACGTGCGTCGACCGCCGATCAGATAGGATACGTTCTCACCGACCGGCCCTTCCACGGAGAACCGGGACGAAACGAGGCCCAGGGAACCGGACGTGCGCCGCCGGTCACGCGAACCGTCGCGGGTTGCAATGTCGAAGGCGCCGGACAACGACCCCGTGGCGAGTCCGTCTCCGCCCGACCCCGGCAGCACCGTCACGCGCTTCACCACGTCCGCGTTGATCGCGGAAACCAATCCCCCGAGGTGAAAGGCATTGAAGAGGCGCATGCCATCGAGCAGCGTCGGCGTCCCATCGCTGGTACCGCCCCGGATGAAAGGAACCGACGTGTAGTCGGAGGCTGCCGACGCGGAGGGTGCGACCTCGGTAGCCCGCAGCACGTCCGTTTCCGGGATCGTCGGGAGGCTCCGGAGCAGGACCGTATCGATAACGAATGCGTCCCGGGACAACGACATCGGGTCGCCCGCCCGGCCGCTGCCGAACACGTCAAGACCTTCGAGGCTGATTGGAATGGGACTGAGCAGCGCGCGGATCGGCTCGGCGGGCAGCACATCGTAGGTGCGGGTCCATGCGTATCCCACCGTCCCTACGTCGATGCGCACCGGCACCTACGCAGGGACCGCCGGCAACACGAACGCGCCGTAGCGATCGGAGACTCCCGACACCGCCCCCGGGTCGCCCCCGACCGGCGTCACCGTGACCGGGGCGAAGGCGACCGGCTCCAGGTTGACGCTGTCGCGAACGACGCCGGCCAGGGCGGCGGTGGCGTGGCCGCCCACTTCGGCCCTGGGCACCAGAAGGACCTGTGATCCCAGCTCCACATAGCCGAGGTCCGTGTCCGCCAGGAGCTGGTCGAGTGCGCGGGCCATGCTCATGGTCGCGCACTCGCAGTCGACATGGCGGTCGGCGGGCAGCAGGCTGGGACTGAACGCGATCCGGATGCGCGGGACCGCTCGGCAAGCCGGGAGAGGGCTTCACCGAGGGGCAGCCCGCTAACCGTGACGCGTGCGGGCGCGGCCAGGAGCGAGCCGGGTTCGGGATCGACGCCAATCCGGCCCCTCATCAGCGCGATCTGCCGGGGGTCCTGGGCGGCGAGGCCCAGCGGCAGCAGAGCGGCGAGCACGACGAGAAGGACGGCCCCCGTCGCCGCCACCGGCAAGCGATGGTCGCACGTCCGCACTGCGCGCCGCACGGAACCGGTTCCGGACCCGCTCACGATGCGGCCTGCGGGGCCCTGCGTCCATTCGTCTCCCATTCGTCTCCCGTTCCTGCCTGGCGTTTCCTCTCTTCCGTACCGCCTACCCTCACAAGCGGATGACCTGCCCGATGCTACCACTCACCCGTCCATCACACCGGCGATCACCTGGTTGAAGCACGGGGCCGCGCCTTGAAGGGAAGTAGGCAGCGCCACCGGCCCGCAACAACGCGGGGCGGAGCTTCGGAGGGACGGAATGTATACTGAGCTTGACAGGATGTAAGGTTGCGATTACATCGTGAACGGTTGAGTGGAGCGCAGCGCCCATGGCGGATGCATCGCCGTTCGAATGCGCGAAGGGTTTCCATGAGCTGCGCGCCCGATCCCCCGGATCTCCCAACTAGGTCGTCCCCGAAGTGCAAGCTGCGGTCTTTCACAGAAACGGCGGCCCCGAGGTCGTCAGCGTCGAGGAGGTCCCCGTCCCCCGTCCGGGGCCGGCCGAGGCCAGGATCCGGGTCGAGGCCTCCTCGATGAACCACCTGGACCTGTGGATGCGCCGCGGACTTCCCATCGAGATCCCCATGCCGCACATCGGGGGCTCGGACATCGCGGGTGTCGTGGACGAGGTCGGGGCCGGGGCCGACCCCGCCTGGACCGGCAAGCGCGTGGTCGCCGACCCGTCGCTCGGGTACGACTGGTACGAAATGGCCCGCCTTCCGGGTGCGCGGCCGCGGCCCTACGAGGTCATCGGAGAGCACACGCAGGGAGGCTTCGCGGAGTTCGCCATCACACCGGCGGCGAACCTGGTCGAGATTCCGGACCACGTCCCGTCCCCGACGGCCGCCGCCGCCGCCCTCGCCGGGGTGACCGCGTGGCACGGGCTCTTTGCCCGGGGAGGGTTGCGGGCCGGGGAGCGCGTGCTCGTGACCGGTGCCAGCGGGGGCGTCTCGACACTCGCCGTGCAGTTCGCGAACGCCGCCGGGGCCGAGGTCTTCGCCGTCACCTCCTCCGACGACCGGGTGCGCCGCGTGCGTGAGCTGGGCGCCCACCATGTCTTCGATCGCACCACCACCGACTGGGCCCGCGAGGTCTACCGCATCACCGGAAGAAAGGGGGTGGACCTCTGCCTGGACTCGGTGGGCGCGGCCATCTGGCCCGAGCTCCTGCGGGGGCTGGCCGTCGGGGGACGCCTGGTGTCGTACGGCGCGACCACCGGGCAGGCAGGCAGGATCGACATCCGGTTGCTCTTCTGGCGGCAACTCTCGATTCTGGGATCGACGATGGGCACGCCAACCGAATTCCGTGAGGCCATGGACATGGTGTTCACCGGCGTGGCCGCCCCGCCGATCCACGCAGTGTTGCCGCTCTCCGACGCGCGGCGAGCTCACGAACTTCTCGAAGCGGGCGAGGTCTTCGGCAAGCTGGTGCTCGTGCCGGACGGGGGGCCCGGATGACGTTCCGCGACGCGCAGGACCGGGTCGACCGCTGGATAAGCCGCTTCGAGGAGGGATACTGGCCGCCGCTGGCGATCCTGGCCCGCCTCATCGAGGAGGTCGGCGAGCTGGCCCGCGAGGTCAACCACCGCTTCGGCTCCAAGCCCAAGCGCGAAGACGAGGCGCCGGCGGAGCTCGAGCTCGAGATCGCCGACATCCTCTTCGTACTGATTTCGCTCGCCAACCAGCAGGGAATCGACCTGGACCGCGCCTTCGCTCGGGCCATGGACAAGTACGAGGAGCGCGACCGCGACCGGTGGACACCCCGAACACCTCCGTCCGATGTCCGTTCGCCACCTTGAACGCTGAGCCACGCGGAGCGGAGCGATCGAGCCCGGGAGGATGGCCGGCGGAGTGCCGCGGCGGCTCCCGCCACGGTCCCCGGCACCGGTCCATAACGAATCGGCGTCCTCGCCTGTCTCCCTGGAAGAGGCGTGCCTTGTTCGCATCACTTCAACCAGCCGGACCTGAATGGACAGTGGGGAGACCGACGGAATCCTTGTCGCTCGCGTCCGGCGCGGAGACAGCAGGGCGTTCGACCAGCTGGTTCGGCGGCACCTGAGGACGGCTCACGCCGTTGCCCGGGCCAACCTGGACAACCCCGACGACGCGGACGACGTATGCCAGGACGCGTTCATCCGGGCGCTGGAGCGGATCGACGACTGCCGCGATCCGGACCGTTTCGGGCCGTGGCTCAAGGCGATCGTTCGCAACACGGCACACAACAGGAGGGAGTACAACCAGGTGCGCGCGGCGGCGCCGCTCGAGAAGGCCTACGCGGCCGCCTCCGGCGACGACCCCCTGGCGGATGCCGGACGGGCCGAGCTCCGATACCACCTGAGGGAAGCGATGACACACCTCACGGAGCTGCAGAGAAGGGTTCTCGTCCTCTACGATCTGGAGGGCTGGAGCCACGCCGAGATCGCGAGCGAGCTGGGGATTTCCGCCGGCTCGTCGCGGGTGCACCTGCATGTCGCCAGAAAGGCCATGCGAAAGCGTCTCGCGGGCCCTTTCGCGCTGGGGAGCCCGTGACCCGAAGGGAGCTCAAGGAATGACCGAACCGCACACACCCGCAAACGGAGGCGCCGGAAGCCGGGGATCGCCCGACGGGAAAGGGGTCCGGCCCCTGGCCCCCGAATCGGATCCGAACCGGTGGGAAGCACTCGTGGCCCGCATCGTGTCCGAGGCACGCCCCCTCCTCGAGGCGCGGCGGCGCCGGCACCCGTTCGCCCGCACGCTCGCCGATTGGCGCCGACCCGTAATGGTGGGGGCCGGGTCGCTGGCGGCCGCCGCGGCGGCCGCGCTGTTTCTTCTGCCGGGAGGCGATCCGGCGCCGGTCGAGGCGGCGTTCGACGAGGTCGTGGTCCCCTGGTCGGTCGCCGCGTGGATGGACGGGAGCCACACGCCGACGGTCGAGGAACTCGTGTTGGCCATGGAGGAATACGCGCCATGAGGTACAAGGCGGCAGCGGCGGTGGTTCTGGCCGCCGTCTTCCTGGCCGGAGCCGCCGCCACGCTCGGTGTGCTTCACCTGGTGGAGCACAAACGGGAGCCCTCGACGGTCGTCGCCCGCCCGCCCTTCCCCGGAGACCGTGGTCCACGCGCACCCGGTCGGGGGGATCCCCGCAGGCTGTTCAGCGAATCCCGCCGCTACATGGAGGTCGCCCATTCGCGGGTTACCGACCGGATGGCGAGGGCGCTCCAGCTCACCGACGAGCAGCGCGAGGCGATCGACGAGGCCATGGAGCGTTCGCGCGCCGCCGCCCAGGAGGCCATGGCCGAGGTGCTTCCCCGCCTGCAGGGCCGCCTGGATTCGCTCCAGGCCGAGATCGACAGGATCCTCACCGACGAGCAGCGCGAGACCTTCCGCGAGTTCCGGAGCCGGGACCGGGACCGCTTCAGGAGGGAAGGGAGGCGCTGGTTCCGGAGGCCCGGCCGGAGCGGCTGGCAGTAGGGCTCCACGTGGCATCGGCCCATGTTGTCCCGGGGCCCGGTTTCGCCGGGCGGCCCCCACCCGCTCCACCTTGCCTCCAGCCGGTTTGCGGGCATCTTGTCATGTCCCCGCAGGCGGAACGCACGGCCTGCCGAGGCCGTGATCCCAACAGAGGGCCCAGCCCACACTCCACCGATGAAGCGCATTCTCGTCACCGGCGCGGCCGGCCAGATCGGGACCGAACTGACAGGCTGCCTCCTGAACCGGTACGGGCCGGACGTTACGCTGGCGACCGACATCCGCGACCCCGCCGCCTGGGCGCGGCACGGCCTCGCCGAACGGCTGGACTGCCTCGACCTGGACGCGCTCAGGTGCGCGGTCACCCGCTTCGGCGCCACCGACATCTTCCACCTGGCCGCCATCCTGTCGGCGGCGGCGGAGGCGGACCCGCTGCAGGCGTACCGTATCAACATGAACGGTCTGGTGAATGTGTTGCAGGTCGCGGCCGAGACCGGCTGCCGGGTCTTCACCCCCAGCTCGATCGCGGCCTTCGGGCCGGAAACCCCCCGCGACCCCGCCCCGCAGTCCACCCTGCAGCGCCCCACGACCATGTACGGCGTCACCAAGGTGGCCGGAGAGCTGCTATGCGACTACTACCACGCGCGGTTCGGCGTGGACGCACGGGGCCTGCGCTTTCCCGGTCTCATCTCCTACACGGCACCTCCCGGCGGCGGCACCACCGACTACGCGGTCGAGATCTTCCGCGCCGCCCTTGACGGCGGGAGGTACGCCTGCCCCCTCAAGCCGAGCACGCGCATGGACATGATGTACATGCCCGATGCCATCCGGGCGATCGTCGAACTCATGGAAGCACCGTCGGAGGCTCTGTTGCACCGCAACGCCTTCAACGTGACGGCCATGCACTTCGCGCCGGTCGAACTGGCCGACGCCATTCGCATCCACGTCCCCGGCTTCGAGGTCGACTACGCCCCGGATCCCCTGCTCCAGGCCATCGCCGACTCGTGGCCCGAGCGGCTCGACGACTCGGAGGCGCGCGAGCAGTGGGGGTGGAGTCATGAATACGAGCTCCCCGACATGGTGGCGGACATGTTCCGGGGGCTGAAGACACACCTGGCCCGGCACGCGGCGGGCCCCGCCGGGAGGTCTTGAACGCAATGCCCTTGCAACGACTGACCGGGGTGCTGAACGGACTGGTCGCGCGGATGGAGGAGGAGGGCACCGCGAAGGGTGCCGAGGTCGTGGTGCGGGAGGTGATCCCGGCTGCGGATGGACAGGGCCCGCGCTTCCTGCTCGAGGGGCGGGGCGACAAGCCCTACATCCGCATGAACGCCAACTCGTACCTGGGACTGAGCCTGCACCCCGAGGTGATCGAGGCCGAGGAGGCCACGGCGCGGGCCATGGGGGCCGGGCCGGGGGCGGTGCGGTTCATAGCCGGGACGTACGCGCCCCACTCCGCGCTGGAGCGGGAGCTGGCCGGCTTTCACGGGCGAGAGGAGGGGATGATCTTCTCGTCCGCCTACGCCGCGGTGGTGAGCGTCCTCGTCTCCCTGATCGACAAGACCACCTTCGTGCTCTCCGACGAGCTCAATCACAACTGCATCATCAACGCGATCCGCCTGTCGCGGCCGGCGGGCAAGGCGATCTATCCGCACCTGGACCTTGCCGCACTGGATCTTCGGCTGGACGAGGCGAAGGGGCGGGCACGGCGGGCGATCGTGGTGACCGACGGGATCTTCTCCATGCGGGGAGATCACGCGCCGGTGGACGAAATCATGGCCATCGCCGCACGGCACGATCCCGACTACCCCGAGAACGTCGTCGTGGTTGTCGACGACTCCCACGGCGTCGGGGCCTTCGGGGCCACGGGGCGGGGAACCGAGGAGTACACGGGGAGCCCGCCGTCGGACATCCTGGTCGGCACCCTCGGCAAGGCCTTCGGCGTCAACGGCGGCTACGCCGTGTCGGCCTCGCCGGTAATTCGGTTCCTGCGCGAGTCTTCGCCGCTGTACATCTACTCGAACCCCATCACGGCCGGCGAGGCCGCCGCCGCCCGCAAGTCGCTCCGGATCCTGCAGAGCCCGGAGGGAGCCGAGCGGCTACGGCGCCTGCGCTCCCTCACCAAGCGGTTCGAGGCGGGGCTTGTCGTGCACGGTTTCGAGACCATCCCGAGCGACCATCCCATCACACCGGTCATGGTGCGCGACACGGGCGAAACCCGCCGCCTCGTCGCAGCCCTCTTCGAGGCGGGCGTCCTCGCCACCGGGCTCGCCTACCCGGTCGTGCCGCGGGGTGACGAGTCGATCCGGTTCCAGGTCAACGCGGACCACACCGAGGCGGGGATCGACCAGGTCCTCGCCGCGCTGGCCGCCGCCCGCCCCGCCCCCTGACCCCCCCGTGCGGCTCGCCTTCATCTCCGACATCCACGGGAACCTCCCCGCGCTGGAAGCCGTTCTGGCGGACATCGCCTCTCGGGGAGCCGACGCCACCTACCACCTTGGCGACCTCGTCGGGTACGGCCCCTGGCCCAACGAGGTCATCGAACGGATCCGCACCGAGGGCATCCCCGGCGTGGCCGGCAACTACGACACGACCGTCGCCCACGGCCACCCCAGCTGCGGTTGCCAGCACGAAGACCCCCGCCACCGTGCGCTCTCCGGCGAAAGCTACCGCTGGACCGCCGCCCACACCTCCGCCGGCAACCGGCGCTTCCTGGCCACGCTCCCCTTCCGCCTCGACGTGCGCCCATTCGGCGGCCATGCGCCCGGTCCCGCCCTCGTCCTGGTCCACGCCGCCGCCACTCTGAACACGGTCTACTGGCACGCGGACCGGTCGGACCGCTTCTGTGCCGGGATGATCCGGCTCCTGCGCGCCCGCGCCGGCGACACGATCCTCTTCGGTCACACCCACAAGCCGTGGACCCGTACCTTCGACGGGCGGACGCTGGTCAACACCGGATCCGTCGGGCGTCCCAAGGACGGCGATGCGCGCGGGGCCTACGCCATCGTGGACATGCGGGAAGGCACCGATGTCACCTTCCCCAGGGTCTCCTACGACGTTGACGGGGCGGTCGCCGCCATCGCCGCCTGCGGCCTGCCGGCCGAGCTGGGAACGGTCCTGAAGACCGGCGGCTCGCTGTAGCCTCCTACCCCGCCGGCCTCACGCGCAGGAAGAAGGCCCCTCCGAAGCGGCTGTAGTAGGCGCCGTTGAAGTTGGTCTCCACCTTCTGCCACCCGACGCGGAACGAGCCGTTCACGCGCGGCCCCAGGCTTCGCGTGATGGTCGCGTAGAGACTCGACTCGTTGTCGGCTTCCTCGCCCGGCACCAGTGCGTCCTGCCCGGGGTCGATGTACCGTTTCCTGGCGAGCGTCGCCGCAAGGCTGAGGTCAATGTCCCTCCAGCATTCCCACAAGTCCATCTTCGCGTCCACGCGCCCGCGGTTGTATTCCACACGCCCGGAGTTCGACCGGTTTCGCGTGCCGTCGATCGTCACCGTGAGATCCAGCCGCGTCGTTCGCAGGTCGTAGGTTCCCCCCAGTCCTGTGGCGTGATCGACCCGGGGCACCTGCTCCAATGCCTGCTTCGGGTAGCTGTGGTAGCGGTAGGTACCGAAGACGCGAAAGCCCGAATACTCCTCTTCGTCGTCCTCGAAGTTGGGGGTACCGGGGGTCCGGTAGAACCGTCTTCCGGCCCCCGCCTCCAGGGTCACCGAGCGCCGATCCAGCAAATCGAGGTTGCGAAGCAGGGCGGGTGCCGTGTAGTCGGCCCCTTCGCCCGTCAGGGTGACGTCCGCGGACATGCCCCGGACGGACTTCTGGTACCCTGCCGCCAGCCGGTAGATCTCATATCCCGGAGAGAGGTACAGCGGCATGGGAGGGTGATCGGTAATCCCGCGCATCCGCACCGTGGCCTCGCCATTGAACGTGCCGGCGCGGCCGCCCCCGATACTGTGCGTGAGTTTCGTGGTGAGGCTCCCGGTGTGTTCGCGCGGCGCGTAGTTGCGCAGCTGGAATCCTCCGGTTGCGAACTGGCGCAATCCGGCGTCGAGGGTAGCCTCCACCCTGCTGTGCTTCCGACTCAGCAGCGTGAAGATCCCATTCACGCTCCATTCGCCGATCCAGGCCTCCGCATGCTCGGTGGAATCGATCTGCGGTACCGTGATGGCGGTGAAGTCCCCGCGCCACGCTTCGCCCGCCATCCCCGCGGCGATCACGAGGTCCTTGACGCGTGCCTGCCCGGTGAGGGTCGCGGGGAACCAGAGCAGCCCGCCAAGCCCCAGCACTGCCAGAATCGCATGCGCTCGCGTCCGCGCCGGCATGCTGTTGAATGCCAGCCACTCCAATGGTCTCATGATCGGCCTCCCGCCCGTTGTCGGAATTCCTCCGCTTTCCGCCTCGTTTCCTCCATGCGATCTGCGACTTCCTTCCTCAAGGCCTTCTTCTTCTCGATTCGGGCCTCGACTGGCTCGAGAGCCAGGTTGACCGCCGTTGAGTCCGTGACCCCCGTGGCCCCGGGAGCACTGCGCCGCTCGGTTCCGGTGGGGGTAACAACATGACTAAATCGTTCCCGCGCCGCCAGTATGTCTCTTCTTTTCTGTTCCCGCTCCTGGCGTTTTACGAGGGACTCGATCTCGCGGTCGAGGTCCTGCAGCAGCAAATCGTAACGGGCCACGGTGTTCTCGATCACCGTGGCCTTGTATCGAATCTCCCTGGGTGTATCGTCCGGACCGATCTCGATTTCGGGCATCGGCTCCAGCTCGAGGGGCTCCCGTGCCGCTTCTATCTCCCCCTCCACCAGCTCCAGTTCATCCTCCAGATTGCCGTACAGGATCCACGCACCCTCGGCGGAGCCCACGGACATCTCGATCTCGTTCACGAGCAGGGTAAGCCTCGCATCGATGGCACTGATCAGCGCGTCGGCGGCGGCAACCCACCGCTCTCTGCTCGTTCGCCATCCGGTCTCGGCACTGTCCTTCTCTCCGCTTCGCTCCTGGAACTCGGCGAGAAGCTCGCTGACGAGAGCCTCGTCACCCCCCTGCCGGGCAGCCGTGTAGCGTTCGAGGAGCCGGTCCCACTCGTGTTGGAGCCGTTGCGCCTCGGTGAAAGCCGCCTCGTGCTGTTCCTTCGCGGGCCGGTATTCGATCCGCCTGTCCTCCACGTTCTGGTGCACGGTCCCCTGCGCTTCCAGGCCAACCGGAGCGGCCGCCGCCACAAGCAGCCCGAGGAGACGGGGTAAGCCCTTCATCCATCGATCCCGTACTTGCGGATCTTGTAGAGCAGCTTGCTCTTCGTGATTCCGAGGTGCCTGGCCGCCGCGGTGCGGTTCCCCGCGGTCCGGGCGAGGACCTGGCGAATCACGCCCGCCTCCATGTCGTCGACGGCCCGGCCAAGATCAATGGTCTCGCTTCCGTTGGCGTCGATGGCGAGCGAGTGGCTCGATTCCGGCCCGTTGACGTTGACGAGCAGGGGCAGGTCGCTCTCCTCGAGCACATCCCGTTCCGCCAGCACCAGCGCGCGCTCGATCACGTTCTCGAGCTGGCGGACGTTGCCCGGCCAGTCATACTCCATGAGCCGGTTCATGGCCTCGCGGCCGATGGCGCTGACGGCGGAGCGGGTGCGGCCCCTGAGCTTCTTCACGAAGTGCTCCGCCAACAGGGGTATGTCGTCCCTTCGGTCCCTCAGGGGCGGAACCGTCCACGGCACGACGTGAAGACGGTAGTAGAGATCCTCGCGGAAGCCTTCCGCCTGCAGAAGATCGGCCGCCGACATGTTCGTCGCCGCCACGATGCGCACGTCGACGGGGATGGTCTCCTCGCCGCCGACCCGTTCCAGCTCCCGCTCCTGCAGCACCCGCAGAAGCCGAACCTGGGTGGCGGCGTTGATGGTGGCGATCTCGTCGAGGAACAGGGTGCCGCCATCGGCCAGTTCGAAGCGGCCGCGGCGCTGCTTCGCCGCGCCCGTGAAGGCGCCCCGCTCGTGGCCGAAGAGTTCGGAGTCCAGCAGCCCTTCCGGCAGGGCGCCACAGTTGACCCGGATGAACGGTCCGGTGTGACGGGTCGAGCGGGCATGGATCGCGCGGGCGACCAATTCCTTCCCCGTGCCTGATTCGCCGTAGACCATCACAGTCGAGTCCGAACGCGCCACCCGCTCCACGAAACGCTTCACCTGTCGGATGCCCTCCGACTGGCCCACCATCTCTCCGTAAGGCGTTCCCCCGTCCCCGGCCTCACTGCGCAGGTACGTGTTTTCGACGCGCAGCGCCAGGTTCTCCTGCTGGAGTCGCATGCGCTCGTCGCGCTCCCTCAGGATGCGATCCACCTTGATGCCGAACTCTTCCGTGGAAAAATCCTTGGAGATGAAGTCCCGGGCACCCAGCTTCATCGCCTTGACGGCCGTCTCGACGGTGCCGTGGCCGGTGATCACCAGCACATCCGTCGTGGGAGAGGTGTTCTTTACGCCCTCGAGAACCTTTATCCCGTCCGCCTTGGCCATCTTCAGGTCGGTGATCACCAGGTCGGCACCCCGCTCTTCCAGGATTCGCAACCCCTCCTCACCGTCCGTGGCCGAAATCGTCCGGTGCCCCCGCCGACGCATCAGGAGTTCAAGCCCCTCCCGCACGCTGTCGTGATCGTCAATGATCAGAACCTGCCTTGGAGTGCTCATGGCGTTGCGCTTTCCGGGCCCGCCAGCCGGCGCCCCCCGTCGTCGGGAAGGTCTTCGGGACCACTCAAGTATACGTGAAATTCCGCGCCATCCCCAGTTTCCCCCGTCCCCCGCCCCCCGGAAGCCAGCTCCACGCGGCCGTGGTTCGCCTCCGCCATCTCCTTGACGATTGCCAGGCCGAGACCCGCACCCTGTGCCTTGTCACCAACGAAGGGCTCGAAGATCCGGTCCCGCAGTTCGTGCGGAATCCCGGGCCCGTTGTCCTTCACCGCGAGCCGCACTTCGCCGTTCACAAGCGCCCCGCCCAGCCACACGCGGTCGCCGGCGTGGGCGGCGTTGCGCAGCAGGTTGAGCACCAGCCGCTTGACGTGGAGTGGGTCGGCCATGGCGAGGAGCGGTCTCGACGGCAGGTCAACGTGGAGCTCCCCACCCTTCTTCCCGAGTTCGGCTTCGGCGAGGGCCGCGGCTTCGCCAAGCGGCTCGCGCACGTCGTGCAGCTGCGGCTCGGTTTGCCCGGGGCGGGCGAATCCGAGGAACTCGTTGATGATGGCGTTCAGGCCCCGTACTTCCTTTCTCACCCGCTCCAGGATGCGCCGGCGTTCCACGGCATCCTCCGTATCCTGCGCCGCGGACGCGAAGAGCTCGAGGCCCCCAAGCGGGTTGCGGATCTCGTGGGCGACGCGCGACAGCATGAGGCGCAGCTGCTCATCGCGGCGCTGAATCCCGGTTCTCATGCGCTCCATGGCCCTGGCCAGCCGACCGACCTCGTCCTCCCCCTCGAGGTCGAAGGGGCGATCCATCGCGCCCCGCTGGATCCGCAGTGCTCCCCGGCTCATCACCTCGAGCCGTGAAGCGATGCCGCCGGCCAGGCGCCAGCCGATCAGCGCCGCCAGCAGCCCCGCCCCGACTGAAAGCGCGACCACCGTCCAGCCCAGCGTGTGAAGTGGTTCCAGGTGGTCGGCCGGCATCAGCACAGCCAGAAAGGCCTTGCCGGAGCTCAGACGCACGATGCCGTACTTGTACCACCGTCCGTCCCTGCCCGCGAAGAGCTCCGTTGTGGCCCAGCCGCGCTCATGCGCTTCCGGGACTGCCGTGGAGATGTACGGCTCAACCCAGTGGAGCTTCTGGCCCAGCGGGAGCAGTTCGGCGCTTACCAGGACGGTCGCCGAATCGCCGGGCTCCCAGCGGAAGATGTCGGCGCGGTCGACATATGATTTGCGGTTGCGGTCGACCCTCGTGCTGTCGACGAGGCGGAGCAGCAGGGCGCGGTACTCAACCCAGATCTCTTCTCCCTCTTCGTGGCCCGGCCGCAGCCCGAGCAGGACTTCGTCCGCTCCGAAGGCCAGATCTCCCGCAACTCTCGCCACGTCAAGCAGCCTCTTGTCGAGCGCTTCGTCGAGTGCCTGCCGGGACGCGTTCCAACTCAACAGCCCCTGAACCGCGCTGATCGCCACGGCGAAGGCGACGAAGAACAGCGCGAAGCGGTTGCGCAGTCTTATCGTTCGCCTCCAGCAAGGTCGGCGCCGACGTATGCTGCGCCAATGCTCATGGCACTACACCCCGCAGGGCACCCTCTCTTCCCGGAACCCGTACGAAACCCGGGCAACATCTCTGCGCGTCACCGCGATGTGATGGGGCCGGACCGTGCGCCGCGGCGGAGCGCAATAGTCCCCGGGGATCCGCTCCACGATTTCGAACTTCATGTCCCGGTCCTCGTCGATAACCAGGACACGGCGGACTTCGACGGAGTCTCCCAGTTCCCGTCTGACGCCCACGGCGGCGACTACGACCATCTCACTGGCCCAGTCGACCTCCGGCGGCGGGCGGCCGCTGTCCCTGGTGTGCTTTTTCCAGAAATCCAGCCATTCCTGAGGGGGCTCGCTCCGCCCTCGTTCACCCGTGGACCGAAAGACCGTGGATTCGTTCAGGTCCATTCCCGACTCGGTGCCGCGCTCAAGGGTCCCGAACGGCAGGCTGCCCGTGTAGGCGTATCCGTCGAAATTCGCTCCCAGGGTGAAGTCCCTGGCCCGCAACACGACCTGGATCACACGTGCGGAGCCGTCGTCCGGGTCCACTCCCTGGATGCTCAAACCACGCAACGGGGTCGCTTCGGGAGCGCAACGAGTCCACTCCTTCTGGTCATCGCGCAGGTTGTCATGGATCAGAAAGCTCACCTGGCTTCGGCCGATGCCGCAATTCGGGTCCAGATCGCGCAGGCCCCATAGCCTGGTACCCCTGTTCTCGTTGACAAGATGGAGCAGGCTGACGTAGTTGGCCGCGAATCTGAACGGCAAACCCGGGCTTCTCAGGAGGCTCCTGTCGCCCATCAGCGTGTCGTATCCAATCTCCTCGAAGAGGCTCCACGCACCGTCGGACTGCCAGGTGAACACCTGCTCCATCCACCCGAGGCCGCCCTGCAGGGGCACCTCGACCGTCACCCGCACCAACCCGTCCGATCCGAAGCGCAAGAGGGTCGGGCCGACCGGATCGCAACCTGTAAAGGCGATGCAAGTTGTGGTCAGACCTAGTGTTATGCGAATTGCCGAAAACCGTCGTGGTGACCTTTCCCTGGCAGGTGTGCCGGTGTATCTTTCCATGGTCATGTCCTCCCTCTCCCGCCTGCGCCGCCTTCTCCGAGATAGAAGCGTGAAGACGGGAGTGTTCACGCTTGCCAGCGGCCGTCGCTCAACATACTACATCGACGCCCGGCTGACGACAATGAGCGGTGCAGGCCAGCTTCTCGTGGGCGAGGTCTGCTACGAGGCCATCGCGGACGCCGGTTGGCGGCCGGCCTTCGTCGGTGGCATGACCCTGGGCGCCGATCCCATCGCCCACGCCATCGCGAACCACTCCGCGCGCCTGCGCTGCCCGGTGGACGCGTTCACCGTTCGGAAGGAGGCGAAGGAGCACGGAACGGGCAGGCTCATCGAGGGTGGTCTGCCGGTCGGTGCGAGGGTCGTGGTCGTCGAGGACGCGGTGACGACCGGCGGCAGCCTGCTTGCGGCCCTCGATGTGGTCGAACGGCACGGCGCCGTCGTTGGCGGGGTGCTGGCTCTCGTCGACCGCGAGGAAGGCGGCGCGAGAAGGGTCGCAGAAGCGGGCTACGACTTCCGGGCCATCTTCACGGCCGCGGAACTCCTGTAGGTTCCGCCTCCGGCCCGGGAAGCGGTCCCTCTTCCCCGTTCTCACCGCCAGGGACGATTTGGTCCAGCTCCTAGTCCACCAGGCGCAGCGGCATGACGAGACACAGATAGTCGAGGTCCCCGTCCCCCGGCTCGACCGTTACGGCGCGCTCGGCAGTCCTGAACGCGAGCTTGACATCCCCTTCCGGCATGTTGCGCAGGACCTCCAGGACGTAGTTCGCGTTAAAGGCGATCTGCAGCGATTCACCCTCGTAGTGGAGTTCCAGCTCGTCATGGGCCTCCCCGAGATCCGGAGTCATGACGTCCATGTGGACCCGGTTGGACTCGAACGAGAGCTTGATCCGCCTGGTCTGGTCGCTCGCGAGGACGGCCATGCGGCGCACGGTGGCTTCGAGCGAGTCCCTGTCGACGCGCGCGATCTTGTCGTTGTCCTTCGGGATGACCTGCTCGTAGTTGGGATACCGTCCCTCGATCAGCCTCGTGTAGACCTCCTGGTTGTCGGAGCGGAACCCCAGGTGGTTCCCACCCTTTCCGACGGCGAGTTCCCCGTCAGCGTCGAACAGTCGCTCCACCTGTGCAAGCGCCGCGGGGGGCACGATGAACTCGCCGCTGCTCCCGTGCGCGGCCGCGGCGCCGACCTCCATCTTCGCCAGGCGGTGTCCGTTCGTGGCCACCATCGCCATGCTCGTGTCCCCCAACGCCCAGTAAACGCCGTTGAGGATCGGTCGGCTCTCCTCGTGGGACACCGCGAAAGCGGTACTGCGGATCAGTCGACGCAGGGATTTTTCCGAGACGCCCCAGCCCTGCTCGAAGTCCATGGCGGGAAGGTTCGGGAACTCTTCGCTCGGCAACCCGTTCAACTTGAACCGGCTGTGTCCGCAACCGATCTCCAGCTGGTGGCCGCGGGCCTGCAGGTCAACGGGCTGGTCCGGAAGCTCGCGGGTAAGCTCCAGGAGCTTGCGCCCCGGCGCGGTGATCGCTCCCGCCTGCACCACCTCCGCCGACACACGGACGCGTATCGACACGTCGAGGTCGGTGCCGGTAATCCAGATCGAGTCCTCCTGCGTGTCGATCAGGACGTTCGACAGGACCGGCAGCGTGGTCTTGCTGGGGATGCTTGCCGATACGGCCGCCAGGCCCCGCTGAAGGTTCTGGCGTGTGATGGTCAGTCTCATGGGAGGCTCGTGATGGGGTGGGAGAGAGCGAAAATCCGGTGGTTCAGCGGTGAATCCCTATTATGTAGGTAACAAGGTAACAGGTCATCATCATAAGGGGTGTGGAAAAGTGCACAGGCCGGGTGCCGTACGGCGGGGGATACAGGGGGGGTCGGGGAATCCGGGGGTTCGGGGGCATGTGCACAGATGGAGGAAAAGAAGGCATTTCGGCAGCGGGAAGGGGACGAGTGTGGAGAACACGATGGGCGGCGGCCGGTTTTCCACAGTTCTTCCACAGGGACATGAGGAAAAGGGACAGCTCCTCAGGCGCTCTTCTGAAGGTCGCGGCGCAGTCCGTCTACCCTCGCCCGGAAGGCATCGTCGGCGTGCAGACGCTCCTCCACCTTCCGAATGGAGTGGATCACGGTCGAGTGGTCCCTGCCCCCGAAGGCCTGCCCGATCTGCTTGAGGGGAGTATCGAGGATTTCCCGAATCAGGAACATTGCGACCTGGCGGGGAACGGCGAGGGCACGGGCGCGGCCGGGCGATGCGAGAGCCTCTCCGGTGACGCCCCATACCTTGCCGACGCGTTCCCGTATTGTCCCGGGGTCCAGGGGTGTTGGGGTCTCGCCGGCAGAGCCCAGGCCTGCCAGTGCGAGGTTTGCGAGGTCGAGCGTCAGTTCCTGGCGCGTGAGCGACGAGTAGGCGAGCAGCTTGATGATGGCACCTTCGAGTTCCCTGACCGACGACGTACAGCGCCGTGCGATCAGATCGAGGATGTCGGCGGGGAGGAAGATCCGGTCTTCGTCCGCCTTCTTGCGGAGAATCGCCACCCGCGTCTCGTAGTCCGGGGGGTTCACGTCGGCGACGAGACCCCACTCGAAACGTGACACGAGGCGGTCCTCGAGGCCGTCGAGTTCCTTGGGATGGCGGTCGCTGGTCAGCACGATCTGGCGGCTGGCGTTGTAGAGGACGTTGAAGGTGTGGAAGAACTCCTCCTGCGTGTGCTCCTTGCGGCGGAGGAACTGGACGTCGTCCACCAGAAGGAGGTCGTAGGACCGGTAGCGGGCCCGGAATGCATCGGTCGTCTGGTCGTAGATGGCTGTGACCATCTCGTTGACGAACTGTTCCGCCGGAATGTAGCAGATGCGGGTGCGCGGGCCCTTCTCCAGCAGCCGGTGCCCGATCGCCTGCATCAGGTGGGTCTTGCCGAGCCCCGTGGCCCCGTAGAGGAAGAGGGGGTTGTAGCTGCGGGCCGGTCTCGCCGCGACGGCGAGGCTCGCCGCCTGGGCAAGTCGGTTGTTCTCGCCCACAATGAAGCGGGAAAAGGTGTAGCGGGCGTTCAACGCCGGGCGCGGAGCGGGAGGTCGGGAATCGTTGGCGGGCCGGGATTCCGGCTCGACCACCTGGGTCACCGTGATTTCCGGGGCGTGGCGCTCCGGGAGGGAGGCGTCCCAGGAGATTTCGAGTTCCACCGGCCCCCGTACGACGCCAACGGCGATATTGTGAAGGAGCGGCCCGTACTTGTCTTCGAGCCACTCTGCGTGGAACTTGCTCGTCGCCGCGATGTGCAGGACACCGCGGGACCAGGAGACCGGTTTTGCGCTGGCGATCCAGGTGCGGAAAGTCTGCTCGGGAAGGCCGGTCCTGGCCTGCTCGAGGATGCGATTCCAGAGGTCGGTAGCGGTCGGCGTCATGCCCCGGCGTACGGTGGAAGGGGCGCGAAGCTTATCGGCGGGGAGCGGCGAAGTCAATCGCGGGGGTGGGCCGGAGGTCCTGGCGTGGCGGGGGGTGTGATCGGCGCGCCGGAGTCAGGGGTTCCCGGCAATATTGACTGACGGCCAGTGGTCTTGGTAGCTTCCACGGCTGTACCAATACCAGCGGTCGCCTCAGGAGACACGGGGACCGACACACGATCTGCCAGAACTGAACCCGGGTATTCCGAAGATGAAACCGACCTACCGGCCGCGAAACCGTAAGCGGTTGAACAAACACGGCTTCCGAGCTCGAATGAGGACCAGGGCCGGGCGGGCGACGCTGAGTCGGCGGCGGCGGCGGGGCCGGCGGGCGCTCGTCGTGCGCACCGGATCCAAGAACGCCGGTTGACGGGGTCGGTGGACGCGGGGCACGAGCGGCTCCCGCGAGCGGCCCGGATCCGCCGGACGCGTGATATCCGGCTGCAGCTTCGTCGTGGAACACGGATGAGAACCCCCGCTCTCGACGTGTACCTCCTCGACCCGCCGACAGGGGGCGCCGGCGAATTGCGCGGACCGCGTATCGGTTGGATCGTGCCCAAGCTGGGCCATGGCAGCGTGGAGAGGAACCGGCTGAAGCGGAGGCTCAGGGAGATCGGGCGAAGAAGGGTGCTGAAGAGGCTGCGGGAGGTGGAATGCCGTGTGGATGTGCTGGTGCGGGCGCGAAGGGGCGGGTATCGGGCTACGTATCAGGAGCTCGAAGCCCAGTGGATGAGGATCGTGGAGGTGGCATGCTCACATCGTTGATGGCCGCGACCATCCGGTTCTACCAACGCTGGTTGGCGGCGGCGAAGCTCCCGTGCTGCCGGTACCATCCGACCTGCTCGGAGTACACGCGGTTGGCGATCCTGGGACACGGGCCGGCCCTGGGGGTGTGGATGGGTGTCAGGCGTATCGCGAGATGCCACCCGTGGGGTGGATGCGGGTACGACCCGGTCCCCGACCCGGAGGTGGACGCGCCATGAAAACGGGCCTCCGCTTCTTCGCCGCGATGTTCCTGATGCTGCTGGTTTTCGTGGTCACCAACCGGCTGTTCCCGCCGGCCGTGCCGGAGCCGCCGGCGGAACGGCCGGCGCGGGAGGCCGGCGGGGAGGAGCGCGGTGGATTGCGCGAACCCGGCGAGGCGGTGGTGCCGGAGCCCGGGGGGGAACGCGGGGCGCGGCTGCCCGGTGAAGGCGATCGGGAACGGCTTGTCACGGTTCAGACACCCCTTTATCACATCGTATTCACCAGCCGCGGGGCGGCCATTCGCTCCATTCAGCTGCCCGCGTACGAGTCGTTCGCCCACGAGGGACCGGTCGAACTCGTGCCCCCCGGCGTGGAGCGGGTGCTGGCGGGAACCTGGCAAAGGGGACCGGGTTCGGAGCAACTCGACCTGACGCGGCTCTCGTATGAGGTGAGCCCGCGCGACGGCCTCCGCCTGGGCGAGGGCGGCGGACCGCGGAGCCTCACCTTTCGGTACGAACACCCGACTCAGCCCTTTGTGAGCGAGGTACGGTACACCTTCTCATCCGATTCCTACGTAATCGGCGTCGAGGGACAGCTGCCCGCGTCGGACCGGGCGGCGATATTCGTGGATCTGGGGCCGGGCCTCGCGATCAACGAACTCAAGGAGGACGACGAACGCAGGCTGATGGCTTTCTCGTCGAACCACGTGGACGAAGGGGTCCGCTCACGACCCTTCGCCAAGGTCAAGGAGCCGGAAGCGGTGCCGGGTCCGTTGCGCTGGGCGGCGGTGAAAAGCAAGTACTTCGTGGAGGTCGTCCTGGCCGGCGACGGCGAGGGGGAGGGTGGGTCGCTTGCGGGAATCTGGGCCGAACCGGTGCCGGGAACGGGCCGGGTGGCCGTACGCGTGGGCATGCCGATGGGCGAGGACGGCAGGTACGCCTACCGGGCTTTCCTGGGCCCCATCGACCGGGATCTCCTGGTCGGAGTGGGCGACGATCTGCACGAGGTCAACCCCATCGGCCTGCCCATCTTCCGGCCGATCATCCGACCCTTCGTGGCAGTGGCCCTGTGGACGATGAGGATGCTCCATGACCACCTCCACCTGTCCTACGGGTGGGTATTGATCGTGATCGGCCTCCTGATCCGGGTCGTGCTCTGGCCGCTCAACCAGAAGGCGATGCGGTCGCAGCTCAAGAACATGGCGGCCGCGCCGCTGATGGAGGAGATCCGGCGGAAGTACAAGGACGATCCCCAGAAGGCGCAGCAGGAGACGCTGAGGCTGTACAAGGAGCAGGGAATCAATCCGCTGGCCGGATGCGTTCCCCTGCTGATTCCCTGGCCAATGCTGATCGCGCTCTTCTTCGTCTTCCAGAACACGATTCAACTGCGTGGCCAGTCCTTCATGTGGCTGGCCGACCTGTCGGCGCCGGATCCCCTCTATATCCTCCCGATCTTCCTTGCGGTCAGCATGTTCGTCCTGCAGTGGATCAGCATGAGGGCGATGGCTGCGGCCAACCCGCAGATGAAGATGATGATGTACATTCTGCCACTTGTGATGCTGTGGATCTTCTGGCGGCTGGCTTCGGGATTGAACCTCTACTACGCCACCTTCAATCTGGCCATGATCCCGCAGCAGATCCTCATCGCGCGGGAGCGGAGGAAGGCGCAGGCGGCGGGGCCGCGCAAGCCGAAATGACCCTGGGACCAGGGGTCGTCGGCCCGCGGGAGGCCGAAGTGCATCGATCACGCGCGAGAGTGCGAAACCGGCGTTACACGCGCCTTGCGACCGCGCTCTCCAGGGCTGTTGTGATGTAAAGTATAGTTTCCAATATGTCATGGGTAATATACATCTCTTGGATCAGTCAGCTGCCACCACGGGTACCGCACGGCTTCGCGACACGATCGTAGCACTGGCGACCCCGCCGGGAGTCGGCGCGGTCGCGCTGGTCCGCCTCTCGGGTCCCCTGGCGCTGGAGATTGCCGGGCGCCTGATGGCCCGGGATGCGCCGTCAATGGCTGGGTGGGCGGACCGGTTCAGCCGCCTCCGGCCTCTGTTCCGTCCCGGCTCGGAAGAACCCCTGGACCGGGCGGTGGTCACGCTGTTTCGGGCGCCGGAGAGCTACACGGGCGAAGACATGGTGGAATTCTCGACACACGGCGGGCACCGGGTCCCGCGCAGCGTCGTGGCAGCCTGCATGGCGCTGGGCGCCAGAGAGGCGAGGGCCGGCGAATTCACGCAGCGCGCCTACCTCAACGGGAAGCTCGACCTGACTCAGGCGGAGGCGGTCGCCGATCTCGTCGAGGCGCGGTCGGCCAAGGGACGGACGGTGGCGCTCCACCAGCTCGAGAGGGGACTCGGCGCGCGCATCGCGGAGCTTCGCGAACAGGTGATCGGGCTGTCGGCGCTACTTGTCCAGCACATCGACTTTCCCGAGGAGGACGATGCGCCGACACCCCTGGACGGAATCGCCGCGGAGGCAGGACGCGTGGCGGTGGAGATCGGTCGCCTGCTGGCGACCGCCCCCGCAGGAGAAGCGTTGCGCGAAGGCGCAGTGACTGTTCTGGCGGGAGCGCCGAACTCTGGTAAATCCAGTCTGTTCAATGCCTTGGTCGGTGTCGAGCGCGCCATCGTGACCGATGAGCCGGGGACGACGCGGGACGCGGTCGAAGCGGTAGTCGAGGTGGAGGGGTTTCCCTTTCGGCTGGTTGATACCGCGGGTCTCCGAGAAGCCGCGGGCAAAGTCGAGCGTCTGGGGATCGAGGTGGCGCGCCGCTTCCTGGCCGGTGCGGACGTGGTGCTTTATTGTCGGGAGGCGGGCCGCGAACCGACGGGGGAGGAGTTCCGCTTCCTCGGCGGACTGGAGGCGCCGGTTGTGTCCGTGAGGACGAAGTGGGATCTGGCGGGCAGCGGAGATGTCCGCGAAGACGGTGCAGTGGCGGTATCGGTGGAGACCGGTGAAGGACTCGATGCTCTGAAGACCGTGCTGCGCGATCTGGTCTTTCAGGGCGTGGTGGAAAACCGTGCCGATGTGCCGGTGGTAACGCGTAGGCGGCAGGCCGACCTGCTGGCGCGGGCACGGGAAGACGTTGAGGGTTTCCGGGTGGCGCTGGCCGGGGGAATCCCTCCGGAGGTGGCGTCCGCGCACCTGAAGAGTGCCGAGAGCGCGCTGGAGGATATTCTCGGGGTCATCGCCACGGACGACGTGCTGGACCGTGTATTCGGGGACTTCTGCATAGGAAAATGAAGCCGTGAGGCTGACGTACGACGTAATCGTCGTGGGTGGCGGGCACGCCGGCTCCGAGGCGGCGGCCGCTGCTGCGCGCCTGGGAGCGAGGACGGTGCTCATCACTCCCGACCTGACCCGGATCGCGCAGATGAGCTGCAACCCGGCCATCGGCGGGGTGGCGAAGGGGACGGTGGCCCGTGAGGTCGGCGCACTGGGCGGCGTGATGGCGCAGGCGACCGATGCGTCGCGCATCCAGTTCCGGATGTTGAACCGATCGAAGGGGCCGGCGGTGTGGGGCCCGCGTGCACAGTGCGACCGGGCCCTCTACCCGATCGGCGTGCGCCGGCTCCTCGACGGACTGGAAGACCTCGACCTCTTTCAGGAGATGGTCACCGGGCTGCATGTGGATGAGCGCGTCCGGGGTGTGGAGACGCGCGGAGGGATCGTCTTTGAGGGAGGGGCGGTTGTGGTCACCGCCGGGACGTTTCTGCGGGGGCGAATCCATGTTGGCGGGAGCACCGCGCAGGGAGCGGGGAGGGCGGGAGAGGGGCCGTCGATCGAGTTGGCCCAGGCGCTTGAGGCTCGCGGCCTCGAGGTGTCGCGGTTCAAGACGGGCACGCCACCGCGGATCGACGGACGTTCCGTGGACCTTTCCCGTTGTGAGCGCCAGGATGGTGACGACGAGCCTTTCCGGTTTTCCTCTTATGCGCGGGAACCCATCCCGAAGCAGCTTCCGTGCTGGATCACCTGGTCGGGTGCCGGCCTGAAGGACGTCGTTACCCGCAATCTGCAGCGAAGCGCCCTCTACGGCGGCGAAATCGGCGGCCGGGGGCCCCGCTACTGCCCCTCGATCGAGGACAAGGTGGTGCGGTTCCCGGAGGCGCGCCGTCACCAGGTGTTCCTGGAACCCGAAGGCCTGGACACGACGGAAATGTACGTGAATGGCCTGTCCACCTCGCTGCCGCCGGAGGTGCAGCTCGAGTTTCTGAGGTCGGTCCCGGGGTTGGAGGAAGCGAAGATGACGAAGCCCGGCTACGCGATCGAATACGACTACTTTCCGCCGTATCAACTACATCACACGCTGGAGGTGCGGGCACTCTCCGGGCTCTACTTCGCGGGACAGGTCAACGGGACTACGGGGTACGAAGAGGCGGCCGGACAGGGGTTGGTGGCAGGCGCGAACGCGGCGCTCGCCGTGCAGGGGCGGCCCCCATTCGTAGTCGAGAGGGACCAGGGCTACATCGGCGTCCTGATCGACGACCTCGTCACCAAGGGGGTGGACGAGCCCTATCGCCTGTTTACCTCGCGCGCGGAGTTCCGTCTGTTGCTCCGGCAGGACAACGCGCCGTCCCGCCTGGGTACTCTGGCCCGATCCGTGGGTCTGCTTACCCCGGAGCAGGAGGTTGCCCTCGAGGACAGGCTGCGCGAGGAGGCGCGGGTTCAGGTCTGGTTCCGTGACCGCGTCATCTCACCTGCGGTTGCCAGGGCGGCGTTGGAGGAAGCCGACGGAGGGTCCGTCAGACAGTCAAAGAGTGCTCGGGAGCTGCTGCGCCGACCCGGCGTCTCGGCGGCGGCACTGCTCAAAGCGGTTGGAGACGACGCTCCGGCCTTCGAAGCGGATGCCTTGGCGACCGTGGAAATCGATGCGAAGTACGAGGGGTACATCCAGCGCGAGGTGGATCGGGCGGCGAAGCTTCGGGCCCAGGCCGAGTTCAGCATTCCGGAGGACGCTCCGTACGCAGACTTCAAGACCCTCTCGAAGGAAGCCCGTCAGAAGCTTGCCCGCGTACGCCCGGGGAACCTCGCCCAGGCAGGCCGGATTCCCGGTGTTTCCCCTGCGGATCTCCAGAACCTGGTCATGGAGGTGCGCAGAGAGAAGTCCGCGTCACCGGAGGAGCATTCTCGCCGGTGTTCCACGTGAAACCGGGGGCGGGGTTTCAAGAGCCGGACTGCCTTCCGCCTCCCCGGAACCCTGTTCGCGTGGAACTCGCCAAACCGTTCCATGTGGAACACGGTTGCCTTGTGTTAGATTTTCGGGTGCTCCAAACACACCCCACTCGTTCGCGGAGCTCCCGGATGCCGGGTAGCAGTCGGTGGATAACGGTCATGGCCGCGAGCGGCCACCCCCGCAACCCGAAACTCCCGTCCCTCGCGGCGGAGTTTCACGGAAAGGCCCCGCGAGCACCGAGGCGCCGGGCTGGCAAGGCGCGACGAGGGGCCAATAGCAGCGCCTATTCGGCTGAGGAGCAACGCAGAGCGCAGCCTTGGAAATCATCAAATGTATACTAAACATGACATGATGTAATGTTGTCTTTACGTTGTGGAAACGTGGGGCGAAGCGTTCAGGCCGGATGCATCGGCGCTCGAATACCGCGCGGGTTTTGTCCACGGGCTGCTAGGCTCTCCACGGGAGGCGTGCCCTGCATTCCAGCCTCCGCAATGGAGATTCAGGCGCCTTGAGTCGCATCATCGCTCTGGCGAACCAGAAGGGCGGCGTCGGCAAGACGACCACCGCCGTGAACCTGGGAAGTGCACTGACTCGGAACGGTGCGCGGGTCCTGCTGGTGGACATCGACCCGCAGGGAAACGCCTCCAGTGGATTGGGCGTGGTGGACCGCGAGACGATCCCGACGACATATGATGTCCTGATCCGGGGACTTCCCGCTTTCAGGGCGATACGCTGCCCCAACGGACAACCCAAGCTGCATCTTCTGCCTGCGAACCGTGACCTCGTGGGTGCAGAGGTGGAGCTGGTGGGTGTGCGGGACCGGGAGACCATCCTGCGCGAGACCCTCGCGCCGGTCACCGGCGACTACGACTTCGTCCTTATCGATTGCCCGCCGTCGCTGGGACTCCTCACCCTCAACACCCTGGCGGCGGCGGACTCGGTGCTGATTCCCATTCAATGCGAGTTCTACGCTCTGGAGGGCCTCTCCCAGCTCCTGAACACGGTTCAGCTCATCCAGCGCGGCCTGAACCCGGGGCTGACGATCGAGGGAGTCCTGCTCACGAT
The DNA here is from genome assembly GCA_965204275.1 of Longimicrobiales bacterium. Lineage (GTDB taxonomy): Bacteria > Gemmatimonadota > Gemmatimonadetes > Longimicrobiales > Gaopeijiaceae > Bin94. Next base: position 1,145,460 of record CBDBEC010000001.1, on the reverse strand, counting down.
GTACGACCAGCGCCTGAGCCTGTCGCGCCAGGTGGCTACGGAAGCCAAGAGATACTTCGGGCGGCTGGTCTTCGACACCGTCATTCCCCGCAACGTCAGCATTGCGGAGGCTCCGAGCTTCGGCAAACCCGTTGCCGAGTACGCGCCAACGTCGGCCGGCGCACGCGGGTACGCGGATCTCGCCAGAGAGCTCGCGACGAGGAGACAAGGCGGTTCAGTAGGACTCGAACAGGAGTAGACAAAGGAGGAGGAGCGAGCATGATGAGTCCAAACGACCGCCTGGGACGAGGGCTGAGCGCCCTCCTCGGGGAGTACGCGGGCGGAGCCGCGGTTACGGGCGACGACCTCCCGCAGCCTACGAAACTGCCCGTACGGGCCATCGCCCCCAACCCGTTCCAACCCCGCCGGGATTTCCGGACTGCCGACCTGGCCGAACTCGCCGCTTCGATCGAGGCGAACGGCCTCCTCCAGGCTATCGTGGTTCGAAGGTCCGCCACTGGGAGAACGTTCGAACTTGTGGCCGGCGAGCGCAGGTTGCGCGCCGCAAGACAGTTGGGTTGGGTGGACATCCCCGCCCAGATCAGGGAGGTTGACGACCGGACACTCCTGGTCCTTGCCCTGGTCGAGAACATCCAGCGCGAAGATCTGGGGCCGTTGGAGGAGGCGAGGGGATACGAAACACTTCGGGATAAGTTCGGTTTGTCCCAGCGGAGAATCGCGGCCGCGGTTGGAAAGAGCCGCCCTACGGTGGCCAACATGCTTCGCCTCCTGACCCTTCCACCGTCGGTCCGGCGACTCCTGGAGGAGGGTAAGCTGTCCATGGGTCACGGCCGGGCGATCCTGGCCGTGGAAGATCCGGTCAGGTCGGCCGAACTCGCGCGGGAGGCGGTCGCTGGTCGCTGGTCGGTCCGGGAAACCGAACGGAAGGTCCGGGAGGCGCAAAAGCGCGGTCCGGCGACCCCCGATACCGGGAAACCGGCGGCGCAGGGCACGGATCCCGCGATCGGTGCCCTGGAAGAGGCGCTGGGAGGACATCTGGGAGCGCGTGTGGCCATCCAGTGGAGGGGAAAGGGAGCGGGTGTCGTCAGGATTGCGTTCAACGGGGCACATGGGCTGGAGCGGCTCTTCGCGGCCGTGACCGGCCAGGAGGCATCCGAGATTGTGGGATGACCCGCCCGAGTGGCGCACGACCGTGGCTGCCGCGGTCTCCGGTTCTCCGCGATCCGGCCCCCGGAGAGAGCCGGGAGTGGCTGCTTCGTCACTCGCGACACCGACATTCGCCGACTGTCGCCAACGGGTTCGGCTTGGCATTCGCCTCTGTACGAGCGAATATTGCGAGCAGCGTCTCGCGGAAGCGGGCCGCACGACGCTCGCGCCGGAGAGCATTGGAGGGCTGAGGAAATGAAGACAGGTATCCAGGGTGTCTGACCGCGACGACAACCTGTCGGTCATCGTTGTGCCCGCCGGGGTATCGGAGCCATGGACGTTCAGTCTGTCACGTCGTCGTCTTCGGCTGCTCGGGGCGCTCGGGGCGTTTGTGGGCGCGGCGGTCGTCGTGATTGTGGCGAGCTGGGTACCGCTTGCGAAACGTGCGGCGCGTACGGATGATCTGGCCCGCCAGGTAGACTCACTTACGCTGAACCAGACGAGGATGGAGCACCTTGCCCGGCGCCTCGCGCGGCTGGAGGGGGTGCGGGACAACTACAGCCAGCGCCTCGGAGTCTCGCGATCGGCGGATTCCGCGTTGTGGATTCCGGCGACGGGGGCGCCGGCCGGCGGGAGTGAGGCCCTGCCGGCCGACAACACGGTCGCCGAACCGACCGTCTGGCCGCTCACCGTCACGGGCGTTGTGACCCGGTCGCACCTGGGCGGCGCCGGTGCCGACCATCCCGGGATCGACATCGCGGTGCCGAGCGGTTCGTACGTCCGGGCGGCCGGAGGAGGGTTGGTCGTCGAAGCGGCGGAGGATCCCGACTACGGCCTCTTCGTACTCATCGAACACGGCAACGGAGTGCGAACCCGCTACGGCCACGCGTCGTACCTCGTTCCGGACCGGGGGTGGACGGTCCGGCGCGGGGAGGTGATCGCGCTGTCCGGGTCGACCGGAAAGTCTACCGCACCGCATCTCCATTTCGAGATATTGAAGTACGGGACACCCATCGACCCATTCACAATGGTGACTCCACCGTAAGCCACCCAAGGAACCGGATCCGAGAGAAAGCAGGCCAGCTCATGTCAAAAGTCCGCGCCAACCCGGCGGCATCGTCGGACAAGGTGATTTCGATCATCGGACCCGGAATGCACATCGTCGGCGATTGCGACACCACCGATACGGTTCGCATCGAGGGCCGGGTCGAGGGATCGGTTCGCGCCGAGAAAGCTGTCGTGATCGGAAAGGGAGGACACGTGACGGGCGATATTCAAACCCAGGACGCCGTGATCGCGGGAACGGTCCAGGGGGCGCTGGACGTGGACTCCCGGCTCGAGCTCGAGGCCACCTGCGTGATCGAAGGAGAGGTTCGCGCAACCCGGCTCAAGCTGGATGAAGGCGGAGTCCTCAACGGCAGTGTCAGCATCGGCCGGAGAGATGTGGGGGCGGTACAGCCGCCGGCAGCGGCGATGCCCGGGGCGGCCGCGGGCCCCAAGGCTCTGGACAAGGCTGCGGGCGGGTTGCGCCGGACGGGCAAGGCCAAGCCCAAGGCCAGGATGGCCAAGTAGTTATCCGCCGGGACGATGCCTGCGGTCCTGCTGGCGGACATCGCCGGGTTTCTCGACGAATACCTCGCGGTGGAGGATGTGCCGGACTACCCCTACGCGATGAACGGGCTGCAGGTGGAGGGGCCCGAGCGCGTCTCAAAGGTCGCGGTGGCGGTCGACGCGAGTGAGGCCGTCATCGCCGAGGCAGGCGCGTGGGCTGATCTCCTCATCGTCCATCACGGGCTCTTCTGGGGCGGTCTGCAACCGCTCACGGGGCCGCACTTTCGCCGCGTCCGACGTCTTATCCGGAGCCGGACGGCGCTGTACAGCGTGCACCTGCCGCTGGACGGACACGCGGAGGTGGGCAATGCCGCGCTGCTGGCACGGGGCTTGGGACTCGAAGCCCTCGAACCTCTCGGTGACTACCGCGGGTTTGCCATGGGTTGGCACGGGAAGCGGGAGGAGGCCCCGGTCGCCGAGCTTGTGGAATCGCTCGCGGCGCTGACGGCAACCGGGGTCCAGGCGTTGCCGGGAGGACCCGATCCAGTATCCAGCGTGGGTGTGGTGACCGGTGCCGGGGCGTCCACCCTGCACGAGGCCGCCGGCGCCGGTCTCGATGTGCTGGTCACCGGTGAGGCGCAGCACCATCACGCGATCGAGGCCGTCGAATTGGGGGTCACGGTTCTTTTGGGCGGGCACTACGCGACGGAGGTTTGGGGCGTAAAGGCACTCCTCGGCCTCCTCCGGGACCATTTCGGAATCGACGGCCGCTTCGTAGACTCGCCTACAGACCTGTGACCCGGGCTGCCGGACCAATCGATTTCCGGAACGTACACCGTGCCGTCCGACACTGATGCTGTGGGGAAGCTGATCCGATGACGACCGCCGGCGGTGTTGCATGCCCGAACTGCCGCCATCGCGAGGGCGCGTCCGACGCCAACTTCTGCTCGCGCTGCGGAGCGGCGCTGCGCGGGCCGCCGTGTCCCGCCTGCGCGGCGCCATCGGAATCGGGAGACCGGTTTTGCACGCGGTGCGGCACCGGGCTGACCCCGGCCCGGGCGACCCTGGACGCCGGGAATGCGCGGGTTCGGTGGGCAGCCGCCGGCATCCTTGCCCTGGGACTGCTGATTGTGTTGGTTGTGCGCCTCACACCCGGGGCGGAGAATCCCGCCACCGCACCCCCCCCCACCCCTCCCGGCACGCTCGGCCCCACCTCGGCGGTGGACCTCGGCTCCATGACCCCGCGGCAGGCCGCGACGCGCCTCTTCAACCGTGTCATGCGCTCGCTCGAAAGCGGCGACCGGGCCCAGGCGGAGCTGTTTCTGCCCATGGCCATCGACTCATACGATCTGATCGCCGCCCTGACCCTGGACGATCGCTTCCACCTCTCCCTCCTGCACGCTGCGGCCGACGACGCGGCCTCGGCGCTGGCGGTCGCGGAAGCCGGCCTCGCGGTCAGGCCCACGCACCTTCTGTGCCTCGCGGCGGCCGCCCGGGCCGCGCTGCTGGGCGGCGACGCACCCAGGGCGCGCGCCCACTACCAGGCCCTCGTCGATGCCTACGACGACGAGATCGGCACCGGGCTGCAGGAATACGATCCTCAGGCCGAGGAAGGGCACGCGGAGCTGTTGCCGCTGCTGCGGCAGGAGGCGAACGAATACCTCGCAGGTTCCCGGTAGGACGAACGGATCATGATCCTCCCCCGCGTCGCCGCCCCCCGGTGATCGGTTCGTTTTCTTGGGATGGGGCGCCCACCCGTTCACGACGGGCACGTGCTCCCGTCCTTTTCCATGGTGCGAAAAGCGTGACCTTCTTATGATTCACGGCCCCATCGCCGAGGGGCCGGGCGCGCCCAGGCAGCCCCTGGAAGCCTCGTCGGCGCCCAGGGGAGGAAAGCGATTATCGGAGATCCACCGGAAGTGATTCCGACAGATACAAATGGAACGGGCGGGTCCGCCAGGGCGGGCGGGTACGCGCCCGGAGGGAAGGACACCGGGACGGTCAAGCCGAAGGGCTCGTCCCGGATCCGGGCCCATTGCGGCATCGAGACCATCCCCATCACCTCGCGCAAGCCGTCGTGGCTCAAGGTGCGCTCGCCCGGCGGGCCCAACTACCTGCGCCTCAAGCGCCTCATGCGCAGCCGGTCGCTGCATACGGTTTGCGAAGAGGCGGGTTGCCCCAACATCGGGGAGTGCTGGGAAGCGGGAACGGCCACCTTCATGATCCTCGGCGACGTCTGCACGCGCGCCTGCAAGTACTGCGCGGTCGCCCACGGCATGCCCACGGAACTCGACCTGGACGAGCCCCGCCGCGTTGCCGAGACGATCGCCGCGATGGATCTCGACCATGTGGTCATCACTTCGGTCAACCGGGACGAACTGTCCGATGGCGGGGCGAACATCTACGCGGCCACGATCCGTGAGGTGCGGGCCCGGCTGCCGCACTGCTCGGTCGAGGTGCTGATCCCCGACTTCAAGGGCGACGAGGACGCGCTCCGAACGGTCATGGAGGCCCACCCCGCCATCCTGGGCCACAATCTCGAGACCGTTGAGCGCCTCCACCCCGACGTGCGGCCCGGCGGCCGTTACTGGCGTTCGATCTCGTACCTGGGAAGCGCCAAGCGCATCGATCCCTCGATGCTGACGAAGACGGGCATCATCCTGGGAATGGGCGAGCGCGCCGGCGAGATCCGCCAGGCGATGGCCGACCTGCGCGAAGCGGCGGTCGACATCCTGACGCTGGGGCAGTACCTGCGGCCGTCGCGGCAGCACATTCCCGTGGCCCGCTGGGTTACTCCTGAAGAGTTCGGCGAGTGGAAGCGCGTCGGCGAGGCGGAGTACGGCTTCCGGCATGTGGAGTCGGGGCCCCTGGTGCGCTCCAGCTACCATGCGAAGGAGCAGGCGCGCGAGGTGGAGGCGGGGGGGCCGGGCCGGATCAGTGAGGTCATGGAGGCCGATGTCCCGGCACCGGCGGAGATTGTGAGGCCGGGACCGAGCCCCCTGGTGCAGCTTCGGGACGACCGGGCCCGCAGGCGCGCCGCCGGGGCGGGAGGCTGACAGGTGGCCCGGGCAACCCGGGAGATGGGGGCCGCGTTGGCCGGCAGCGAGGGGCCGGAGACCGCCAACGGCCGCGAGCCTGCCGCCGCCGCCGGTCTCCGCGGCTTCTCCCGCGAGGAACTGCACGGGCTCCTCGCCGACATGCTCCTCTACCGCCGCTTCGAGGAGAAGGCGGAGGAAGGCTACGCGATCGGCAAGATCGGCGGCTTCTGCCACCTGCACATCGGACAGGAGGGGCTGGCCGCCGGCGCGATCAGGCCGCTCCGGGGCGACGACCTGGTGATCACCGCCTACCGCGAGCACACGCAGGCGATCGCAAAGGGAATCACGCCGCGGGCCGTCATGGCGGAGCTGTACGGCCGGGCCACCGGCTGCTCCGGCGGCCGCGGCGGCTCCATGCACCTCTTCGACACCACCGTCGGCTTCTACGGCGGGCACGGCATCGTGGGCGGGCAGATTCCGCTTGGGGCCGGGCTCGCGTGGGCGATTCGCTACCGGGGCGGCGACCAGATCTGCATCTGTTTCATGGGCGACGCGGCGGTGAACCAGGGCGCCTTCCTCGAGTCGCTGAACATGTCGGCGGTTTGGCAGCTGCCGGTCATCTACGTGGTCGAGAACAACGGCTACGGCATGGGGACGGCGTTTGCCCGCGTCTCGGCGACGGAAATGGAGGCCCGCTCGGGGGCGTACGGGATCCCGGCGCACACGGTCGACGGGCAGGACGTGCTCGAGACGTACCGGTTTTTCGAGGAGCTGGCGGGGCGGGTGCGCGGCGGGGCGGGCCCCCAGTTTGTGAATGCGATCACATACCGCTTCCGCGGCCACTCCATGTCGGACCCGGTCTCGGGCACCTACCGTTCGAGGGACGAGGTGGAATCCCAGGTCGAGGAGCGGGACCCCATAACGATCCTGCGCGAACGCCTCATGGAAGCGGGCCTGCTCACACGCAAGGAGCTGGAAGCCCTCGACGCGGAAGCACGTGCGGCCTGCGAAGACGCGGCCGAATTCGCCGACGCATCGCCCCCCCCCGACCCCGCGACGCTGTACGACCACGTGTACGCCGAGATCAATCCGCACGGCCGGCTGTTCCTGGATGGCCGCCCGGGTGCGCCGACCGGAGGACGGGCCCGCGTGGACGGTGGTGGCCGCCATGGCTGAGATCACCTACCGGGAGGCCCTCAACGCGGCCATGTGCCAGGAGATGGACCGGGACGACTCGGTCTTCCTGCTGGGCGAGGAGGTCGCCGAGTACGACGGCGCATACAAGGTGTCGCGCGGCATGCTGGCCCGCTACGGTGACCGCCGGGTCGTCGACTCGCCGATCAGCGAGCTGGGGTTTGCCGGGCTGTGCGTGGGGGCGGCCATGGCCGGCCTGCGCCCGATCTGCGAATTCATGACCTTCAACTTCTCGATCCTGGCCCTCGACCAGGTCATCAACAGCGCCGCCAAGATGCTGTACATGACAAACGGGCAGATCCCGATTCCCATCGTCTTCCGCGGACCCACGGGTGCGGCCCTGCAACTGTCGGCACAGCACTCGCAGGCGTGCGAGACGTACTACGTGCATGCGCCCGGGGTGAAGCTGGCGACCCCGGCAACCCCGGCCGACGCCAAGGGGCTGCTCGCCGCCGCCATCCGCGACGACGACCCCGTCGCGGTGATGGAGGGGGAGCTGCTGTACAACGTTCGCGGCGAGGTCCCCGACGAGGAATACGTGATTCCGCTCGGCGTCGCCGACCTGAAGCGCTCCGGGGACGATGTGAGCATCATCACGCACGGCAAGATGGTGCATGTGGCGCTGCAGGCGGCGCGGACGCTTGCCCGGGAGGAGATCGAGGCCGATGTCCTCGATCTGCGCTCGCTGCGCCCCCTGGACGCGGATGCGATACTGCGCACGGTGGCGAAGACGAACCGCGTGGTCTACCTGGAAGAGGGCTGGCCCTATGCCGGCGTCGGGGCGCAGATCGTGTCGCTGATCCAGGACGAGGCCTTCGACGACCTCGACTCGCCGGTGCTGCGCGTAACCCAGGCCGACGTGCCGATGCCGTATGCGAAGAACCTGGAGCAGCTGGCCAAGCCGGGCGTGAAGGCGGTCGTGGAAGCCTGTCGCAAGGCGCTCTACACTGCGGGCACCGCGGCCTGAGCGAAGACGGAGACGATGGCAACCAGGGTCCACATGGAGGCGCTCTCTCCGACGATGGAGGAAGGCCAGGTCGTCCGGTGGCTGAAGGGAGAAGGCGAGGAGGTCGCGCAGGGTGACATCCTCGCCGAGATCGAGACCGACAAGGCCACGATGGAGCTCGTGGCCCGGGGCGAAGGCGTGCTCAGGAAGATCCTTGTGGGTGAAGGGGCGGCCGCACCGGTGGGAGACGTAATCGCGATAATCGCCCGGAAGGGTGAGGATATCGCCGCGCTGGTGGGGGCGGGGGGGGCGGGGGAAACCGGGCGGGACGCCGCGCCCGCGGCGACCGGGAGAGCCGGCGGTGCTCCGGCGGACACCCCGGTTGCAGGCACCCCGCCCGCCGTGGCCGCGGCCCCCGCCGCCCCCGCGACGGGTCCGTCCCCCCCACCCCCGGCCTCCGCCCCCACCCGCGTCAAGGCCTCGCCCGTCGCACGCCGCCTCGCCCGGGACGCGGGCCTCGACCTCTCGGCCCTGGAGGGCTCCGGCCCGGGTGGTCGCATCGTCAAGCGGGACGTGGAGGCGGCGGCCCAGGCGGTGGCCACCACACCCTGGCCGGCCCCGCCCGGCAGCGAGTTCGACGATGCCCCGCTCACGCAGATGCGCAAGACGGTCGCGCGGCGCCTTGCCGAATCGCTGGGACCGGTCCCCCACTTCTTCCTCACCGTGGACGTGGACATGACCCGGGCGCTCGCCGCGCGCAAGCGAGTGAACGAGCTGCTGGCGGCGCGCGGCTCCAGGGCGTCCATCAACGACCTGGTCGTCAAGGCGGCGGCGGTCGCGCTCACCCACCACCCCGAGTGCAACGCCTGGTGGCGGGGCGACTCCATACGGCGCTTCCACCGAGTCCATATCGGTGTGGCGGTCGCCGTGCCCGACGGCCTCATCACCCCGGTCATCCGGGACGCGCATACCAAGGGCCTCGGCCGGATCAGCACGGAAGTCCGGGAACTCGCCGAACGGGCCCGCAGGAAGAAGCTGCAGCCGCACGAGTACACCGGCTCCACCTTCTCCGTCTCCAACCTGGGGATGTTCGGGATCGAGGAGTTCACCGCGGTGATCAACCCACCCGAGGCCGGGATCCTCGCGGTCGGTGCGGTCGAGGAGCGGCCGGTCGCGGTGGACGGCGAGGTGGTCGCGCGGCCGCGGATGCGGGTCACCATGAGCTGCGACCACCGGGTGATCGACGGCGCGCAGGGCGCCCGCTTCCTGGCCACGCTCAAGTCGTTCCTGGAGGAGCCGGCGGCGATTCTGATCTGACAGCCCGCGCACATGGCCGGAGCTGCGCAAGTCACCCCTGGAGGGAGGCGATCTCTTGGCAGGCAATACAGACAGGAAGACGGACTTCGACGTGATCGTCATCGGCGGCGGCCCCGGAGGATACGTCGCCGCAATCCGAGCGGGCCAACTGGGACTGAAGGCGGCCTGCGTCGAAGCCGACAAGCTGGGCGGCGTGTGCCTGAACATCGGGTGCATCCCCACGAAGGCGCTCCTGAGCAGCGCGCTCATGGTCAATGAACTCGGGAACGCCGGTGGTCACGGGATCTCCTTCGACGGACTGGCGGTCGACCTGGGGCCTGCGCAGGTGCGGAGCCGGGCGGTGGCGAACCGGCTTTCCAACGGGGTCGGCTTCCTGCTGAAGAAGAACAGGGTGACCCATATCGAAGGGTATGGACGTCTGGCGGGCGGCGGAGCGGTCGAGGTCGAGAGGGACGGCGAACGGCGACCGATCACTGCCGGGGACATCATCGTCGCCACCGGTTCGCGGCCCCGCAGCCTTCCCTTCCTGGAGATCGACGAGGAGCGTATCTGGTCGTCGACGGGGGCGCTGTTCCAGAAAAGGGCGCCGGCTTCGCTGGTTGTGGTGGGCGCGGGCGCGGTGGGGATGGAGTTTGCCGACATCTACAATGCGTACGGCACCAAAGTCACCGTGATCGAGGCCCTGGAGCGGGTTCTGCCGCTCGAGGACCGGGACTCGTCGCGGGCGGTGGCGCAGGCCTTCAAGCGGCGCAAGATGGACATCTTCACGAGCGCGCGGGTGGAGAGCACCGTGGCCCGCGACGACGGGGTGACGATCTCCTTCACCGACAAGCGCGGGAAGGCGCATGCCCTCGATGTCGACTACGTGCTGTCGGCCGTGGGGCGGATTCCCAACACCGAAGACATCGGACTCGACGCGGCGGGCGTGAAGCTGACCGAACGCGGCAACTTCATCGCGGTCGACGAGGCCACGCGCACCAACGTTCCCGGCGTCTGGGCGGTGGGCGACTGCGCCGGCAACCAGCTCCTGGCCCACAAGGGGATGCACGAAGGTGTGGTGGCGGCGGAACACATCGCGGGCGTCGGGCACCACACGGTCGACTACGGCAATGTGCCCAATTGCACCTACTGCCACCCGGAAGTGGCGTCGGTGGGGCTGACCGAGGAACAGGCGCGTGACAAGGGCCTGGACATCGAGGTCGGCAGGTTCCCGTGGGTGGCCAACGGGCGGGCGCTGGCGGCGGGTGACTCGACGGGCTTCGTCAAGGTGATCCGCGACAAGCGGTACTCGGAGCTCGTGGGCGCGCACATCGTCGGGCCCCACGCCACCGAGCTCATCGCGGAATTCGTGATGGCGAGGCACCTGGAATCCACGGTGGAGGAGATCGACCTGGCCATGCACCCGCACCCGACGCTCTCGGAGGCCGTGGCGGAGGGGGCGCTGGGAGCCCTGGGGCGGGCGCTGCATGTGTAGCACGTGGTGAGCCGCGTGACGATTCAGCAACGGGTTGGGACTGAAGGGTCCTTGTTCGGTCGCCGCGGCGAATCGAAGGACGTAGGATCCCGGACCGGATCGATGCATGCGGGTTCGCCACCATGGACGTCGGCGGCGGCCCGGTCCTTCCCGGCGCCCGCGACCCCGGCGCCGGCGGAAGCGCCCACCTGCGCGGCCGGGGTGTCGACTTCCAGCTTCTCGGCGACACCACGTGGACCTGGGAGTACAAGCGCAAGATCATCGAATGGGCCAGAGACAACGCGGGCGCGAACGAGGGTTATCGGTACACCGACAGGAACCACGTTCACCTGGGGTTCAGGGTCTCCGGGAAATAGGGAGCACGCCGAAATGAAGAGGATCGTATTGGCCGCGCTGGCCGCGGGGTGGCTCGCAACGGACGCGGCCGCACAGGATGCGGTGGCGGAGGCCCGGGACTCGATCGTCAGCGACCTGCTGAGCGGCGACCGGGGCAGGGTGAACGCCTCGCTCGGACGCCTGCCCATGTTCGCCTACGACACCCCGTTCCCGGAGGGCTACGTCACGGTCGAGCTTGTCGAGGCGCTGATCGCCGCGCTCGAACACGAGTTGTGGCTTGGCAAGGAGAGCATCCTCGACCCGTACCTGGAGTTGATTCTTGGGCTGTTGGAGGCCGTCGCCGCGACGCGGCATCCGCTGACGATCGACGTCCTGACGCGTTCGGCGTTTGTGGGCAGCGGAGCGACGGACGCGCTCCTCCACTTCGGCCCCGGCGTGCTTCCTGGCGCGGCGGCGCTGACCGTGACTCCGGAGGCGACCTCGGACGAGGCCAACGGGGCATTGTGGGTGCTCTTGGACGGCCTCAAGCGGTGGGGGCCGGGGCAGCTGGGCGCGGAGGCCCGCGAGGCCATAAAAGGTGCCGCGATCCTGCACCTCGAGGGGCCGCCGGGCCACTTCGCCAGCACGGCCGAACCTCGCGACCTTCATTTCGACAAGGCCGTCGAGATCGCCAAGCTGCTGGGCGATCCGGAGTTGACGGCCGTTGCGAGGAAGGCCCGGCATCCCACGACCGGAAAGCCGGGGATCCCACCCCCCTAGCCCGGCACGCGGAGGCCGGTAAGCGGTAAGCCTGCCCCGTGTGGGAACGCGGCGCCGGAATCCGTGGCCGGAGGGCCGGACGTGGCCGGAGGGCAGCCTTTACACTCCGCTGGGGCTCCAGCTGATCCACATTGAACCCGACGGGCCCCCGAGGCGCGGGGGGCTACAACTCCGGGTCGATCCCCCTGATCTGCAGAATCCGGGCGACCGCTTCGCCGATCTTGTTGTTGGGAGTGGAGGCACCCGCCGTGATCCCCAGGGCGAAGGGACCCGGCGGCAGCCAGTCCGTGTCGACCACCTCGGGCGCGTGGGGGTCGAGTTCCGGCTTGTGGTGGATCGCGCCCGTCGCCGGGTCGATGCACGACGCATCGCCGACATGGTACGTCGTGGTGTACTCGCGGCAGAGATGGGCCAGGTGGTTGGTGTTGGAGGAGTTGTAGCCTCCCACCACGATCATGACGTCGGGCGGGTCCTGCATCATCGCGAGTACCGCGTCCTGGCGCTCCTGGGTCGCGGAGCAGATCGTCCCGAAGGACCGGAAGTGCTCCTGCGCGTGCTCCTCGCCGAACGACTCGGCCATCATCTCGCGCAGGCGGGCGCCGATGGCGAGCGACTCGGTGGCGAGCATGGTCGTCTGGTTGGCCACGCCGATCCTCTGCAGGTCCCGGTCCGGGTCGAAGCCGTCGGAGCTGCGGTCGCCGAAGCGGCGGAGGAACTCTTCACGGCTCGGCGCGTCGGCCGTTCCGGTCATGTAGGCGCCCACCGATTCGGCCTCGGCCATGTCGCGCACGATGATGTACCTGCCGCCCGCGTGACGGTTCACCTGGCTGGCCGTGGCCCGCGATTCCTCATGCTTGTACTTGCCGTGGATGACCGCCGTGTAGCCGTCCCGGGCGTAGCCGTTCACACGCTTCCAGACGAGCAGGACGGAACCGCAGGTGGTGTCGACCAGGATGCAGCCGATGTCCTGCAGCCTCTCCATGTCCTTGAGAGTGACGCCGAAGGCCGGAATGATCACGACATCGTCGGCGGTGATGTGGCCGAAGTCGAAGCCACCCTCGACGGAGGGCAGGATCAGCTCGATGCCCATCTCCGACAGCCGCAGGTTGACGTGCGGGTTGTGGATGATCTCGCCCACCAGGAAGACGCGCTTGTCGGGGAACTTGTGACGCGTCTCGTAGGCGTAGTCGACTGCTCGGTCCACGCCGTAGCAGAAGCCGAAGTGTTGGGCCAGGCGCACGGTGACGTCGCCGAAGCGGTCGGTGTACCCCCGGGACCGGATGCGTTCGACCAGGCCGGAATGGTATTCCGACTCGATGATGGGCCGGACCCGGGCCTTGAGCCCGAAGCCCTTGCGGAAATAGGTCTGTTGCGTGTTGACTCGCATGCCGGGTGCGGGGGGCGGGGGGCGGCCGGACGGCCAGGAGCGGCTCACGCCCCGGCCGGGAGCAAAGAATATACATTGCATGGCGGGTCGGCGGTATGCGCCTGCCCGAACAGGAAGGGCGCCGCACGGGAGCGCCCCCAACCCGGAAGGAGCCGGAGTCTTGCTGGGCAGGCTGATCTTCATCTTCGTCGCCGTACCACTGCTGGAGCTGGCCATCCTGCTGCAAATCGGCCAGTGGATCGGGCTTCTGCCCACGGTTGCGCTGGTCGTGACGACCGGCGTCGCCGGGGCGGCGCTCGCACGCCGGCAGGGTATCCGGGCGTTCCTGGCGGTGCAGCGGGAGCTGGCTTCCGGCCGTCTGCCGGGGCGGTCGCTGCTCGACGGGCTCGCTATCCTGGTGGGCGGGGCGCTGCTCCTGACCCCGGGGGTGCTGACCGACGTGATCGGCTTCGGCCTTCTGGTTCCGGTTTCGCGGCGCTGGCTGCAGCGCCTGGCCCGCCGGGGGCTGGAGCGCCGCATTCGCGAAGGGAGCGTCGAGTTTCAGGTCTACGGTGCGGGCGGCGAGCCGACCACCCGGCGCGCCGAAGTCCACACCCGCGATCCCGGCTCGGGCCAGGCGCGATGAGCCGCGGCATTTCCTTCCTGGAGCGCCTGCTCGACGCCCCGGGCCCATCGGGCTTCGAGTCCCGCGCGGCCCGCGTGTGGATGAGCGAAGCGGAGTCGTTCGCCGAATGCTGGTCCGACGTGGTCGGCAACAGCTACGCGGCCGTCCGCCCCGAGGCGCGGCCGCTCATCCTTCTCGCCGGCCACATCGACGAGATCGGGCTGCAGGTTACCCACGCCGACAAGTCGGGCCTCCTCTACTTCGGGGGAATCGGCGGCTGGGACCCGCAGGTGCTGGTCGGGCAGCGCGTGCGGGTCCTGGGCGCGCACGGAGATGTTCCCGGCGTTGTCGGACGCAAGGCCATCCACCTGATCGAGCCGAAGGAGCGGGAGCGGGCCGCGAAGGTGAAGAAGCTCTGGATCGATGTGGGAGCCGGATCCAGGGAGGAGCTGGGTGAGCTGGGGGTGCGCGTGGGGGATCCCGCCGTGCTCGACGCGGGGATGGTTCGGCTGGCGGGGGACCGGGTGGCGAGCAGGGCCATCGACAACCGCGTAGGGGCGTTCATCGTGCTGGAGGCATTGCGCCTGGTCGCCGCGCAGGAGGGGCGGGCGGGGGCGGTGGCGGTGGCGACGGCCCAGGAGGAGATCGGGTATGCGGGTGGTGGGGCGCGGGCCAGCGCCTTCGGCCTCTCCCCCGATGTGGCGCTCGTGGTGGACGTAACCCACGCCACTGACGTTCCGGAGGTCGACAAGAGCGAAGTCGGGGACCACTCCCTGGGCGGCGGTCCGGTGCTGACACGCGGATCGGCCACGCATCCGGGGGTCTTCGAGGTCCTGGCGGAAACGGCCGAGGCCCGGGGCATCCCCTATTCGATCCAGGCCGCCCCGCGGCGCACCGGCACCGACGCCGACGCCATCCACGTGGCCCGCGGGGGAGTCCCGACCGGCCTGGTGTCGGTACCGAACCGGTACATGCACTCACCGAGCGAAATGGTCGCGGTCTCGGACCTCTTCCACACGGCGGAACTCCTGGCGGCATTCTCCGACCGGCTCGACGAGGGCCTTGACTTCAACCGAAACTGACGCGCGCCCCGTTTTTCGCCCATTCCGCGGGCGCCGTCCGTATTGACGGGTCGGCCCGCCGGCGTTCCATTGGGCGAAAACAGCCCAACCCAAATCCCTCCAACCCAGGCAATACATGGTCGACGCCCGCGCCGTAGTCAGAGAACTCCAGGAAATGAGGGAAGAGGGACACCTTTCCGACGCCCTTCTCCGGTACACCGTCAAGACGCTCCACCGGGCCGACGACCGCTTCGACTGGGTGGGCGTGTACCTGCTCGACAACGAAGAGGCGGTACTCTGGCTCCACAACTACGTCGGCGCGCCGACCGACCATGCGAAGATCCCGGTCGGGCAGGGCGTCTGCGGCACTGCGGTCGCCCATGGGGCCAACCAGAACGTGCCGGACGTCTCCGAATTCGCCGGATACCTGTCCTGCAACCCGGCGGTGAGATCGGAACTGGTGGTCCTGATCCGCGCCGACAGCCGGATCTACGGCCAGTTCGACATCGATTCACACCTTCCCGCCGCCTTCGGGGACCAGGACGAAGTGGCGGTGCAGATGATCGCGGACAAGCTGGCGGAGCAGATCGCGCGCGAGCGCCGGTAGGCGGGAGTTGCCTCCCAGGGGACGGAGCGAGGCCGGCGCGGACGGTGGTCTTCCCGGAGTGCGGTCCTTCGTGGCCAACAACCCCGGCCCGCTCACCTTCGGCGGGACGAGGAGCTACGTCGTCGGGAACCGCATGGCGGCCGTCATCGACCCGGGACCGCTTCTCGAGGAGCATCTCGCGGCCCTCGCGGCGGCACTGGAAGCGGCCGGATCCGTCGTCGTCCTGGTCACGCACGGCCACGGCGACCACGCGGCCGCGGCGGCAGATCTGGCGCAGCGGACCGGGGCCGAGGTCTGGGGTCCGGATGCGGGACGCGACCTCGTCGACGGCCGGGAATTCATCACGGACTGCGGCCCGCTCGTCGCCGTCTCGACCCCGGGGCACTCGCGGCGGCACTTCTGCTTCCACCTGCCGGGACGGGGCGCCGTTTTCACCGGCGATGTCATCCTGGGCGAGGGAGACACGACCTGGGTGGGCGAGTACCCCGGTGCCGTGGCGGAGTACCTGGCCTCGCTGGACCGGCTGGAAGGGCTCGGCGCACGGGTGCTCTACCCCGGCCACGGCGACCCGCTCCGCGACCCGGCGGAGGCCATCTCGCGTTTCCGGCGCCACCGGCTGTCGCGGATCGAGCAGGTCCGGCGGGCGCTGGCGGAAACGGGCACGGACGATGTCCGCACCCTGACCCGGCACGTATACGGCACGATGCCCCCGGACCTGTTCGCCATGGCCGCCTCCGGGGTGGAAGCGATTCTGGACTACCTTTCGGGCTCCGGGTAGCTTCCCGCATGATTCCCGCGAGTCTCACCAGGTCCCTGGTCGGCGCCTGCGGCCGTGACGGCGTCATCGTGGACGAGGACCGCCTCGTGGTCTACGAGTCGGACGCGCTCACGGCCTATCGCCACCGCCCCGGCGCGGTCGTGCTGCCACGCACCACGGCCCAGGTGCGGGGTGTGGTGAGGGCGATCGCGCAACACGGCTTCCCCATCGTGCCCAGAGGTGCCGGCACCGGCCTGTCGGGGGGTGCGGTGGCACTGGACGGCGCCGTCGTCGTGGGGACGGCGCGCATGAACCGGATCCTCGCGATCGACGTGGCGAACCGGCGCGCGGTGCTGCAACCGGGCGTCATCAACTCCGAGTTGTCGGAGGCGGCCCGCCCCCACGGCCTCTACTACGCCCCCGACCCTTCGTCGCAGACGGCATGCACGATCGGCGGCAACGTGGCCGAAAACTCGGGCGGGCCCCATTGCCTCAAGTACGGCGTCACGTCGCGCTACGTGACCGGGCTCACCGTGGTGCTCGCCGACGGGTCGGCGGTGCGGCTGGGGGGACAGGGCCGCGATGCGCCGGGGTACGACCTGGTGGGCCTGTTCGTGGGCTCGGAGGGGTGTTTCGGGATCGCCACCGAGATCGAGGTCGGGCTCCTGCCCATGCCGGAAGGGGTGCGCACGCTGCTCGGGGTCTTCGACCGCATCGAGGATGCGGGGCGGGCGGTTTCGGACATCGTGAGCGCGGGCCTGCTGCCTGCCGCGATGGAGATCGTCGACGGGCCCACGATCCGCGCGGTCGAGGACAGCGTCTTCGCCGCGGGATATCCGACCGACGCCGAAGCCGCGCTGGTGATCGAGTTCGACGGAATGGAGGCCGGCCTCGACGCCGACACGGCCCGGGCGGCCGCGTTCTGTGCGGACGCCGGGGCCCGCGAGGTGCGGAGCGCGCGCGACGAACACGAGCGCACGGCGCTGTGGAAGGGACGCAAGAAGGCCTTCGGCGCCCTGGGACGAATAGCTCCGGACCTGCTGGTGCAGGACGCGACCGTGCCCCGGACCACCCTGCCGTCGATCCTCCGGGGCATCTCCGAGATCGGCAAACGGTACCGCCTGGTCGTCGCGAACGTCTTCCACGCCGGCGACGGCAACCTCCATCCCAACATCCTCTTCGACCGCCGGGACCGGGACGAGCTGGAGCGCGTCGAGCGGGCTTCCAGGGAGATCATGCAGCTGTGCGTCGACTCGGGTGGCACGATCACCGGCGAACACGGTGTCGGCCTGGACAAGAAGCATCACATGCCGCTCATCCACGGACCCGCCGAACTGCGGGCGATGTGGGGCGTGCGGCGCGTCTTCGATCCGGCAGGGGTGATGAACCCGGGCAAGGTGCTGCCGGACCTGCCGCCGGCCGGGGGCGCGCGCGACGGGAGCGGGGTGCACAAGGGACAGCCGGCGACCGTGGCGGCGGCCAAGCCGTGAAGGCGGCCGCGGCGCCCGGGGTGGTGACGGATCTGCTTCCGGCGGATCAGGTCCTCACCGGGGAGGAGGGGCTCGCCTGGTCGCGTGGTTTCCCGGCGGAGGCCGTGGTCTTCCCCGCAAGCCCGGATGAGGTGCGCGCCCTGGTCCGGGTGGCCAACGAGACCGGGACGGGCCTGGTGCCCGCCGGGCGGGGAAGCTGGCTGTGGGCCGGGGGGTGGACGGGCGAGGGCTGCGTTATCGTCTCGACGGAGCGGCTCGATGGGGTGGATCACTACGAACCCGCCGACCTCACACTCACCGCGGGGGCCGGGCTGGGGTGGGGGGACCTGGACGGCGTTCTGCGTCCGAACGGGCAATGGATGCCGGCGGATCCGCCGGGTGCCTGGGCGGGGACGCTGGGCGGGGTGGTCGGGTGCGGGGTGTCGGGCCCCCTGCAGGGGTGCTATGGCGCAGTCCGGGACAACGTGCTGGGGCTGGAGGTGGTCACCGGGCGTGGCCGGGTCCTGCGCGTCGGCGGGCGGGTGGTGAAGAATGTGGCCGGGTACGACCTGGTGCGCCTGTTCACGGGGAGCAGGGGCAGCCTGGGCGTGATCACGAGCGTGTCCGTGCGCCTCTTCCCGCTCCCGGGAGCCGACGTCACGTTGTGCTTCGCGGGGGAGGTGGAGGAAGTACCGGCGATGGCGGCGAAGGTGCGCACGGTGGCGCTGCCGGTCGCGGCGGCGGAGGCGGTGGCCGCGGCACCCGGCGCCGGGCGCGAAATGGAGCTGCGGGTTCGGGTGCTCGGTGGGGACGCGGAGGTGGAGGAGGTGTGCTCGCGCCTGGTGCGCGAAATCGGTGCCGGGCCGGGGCGGACGCTGCGTGGTGTGGAGAGCCGGGCCCTGCACCGGCGCCGCGCCGGCTGGGAGGATGGCTCGTCGTTGGTGGTCCGCCTGGCCGCCCTGCCGGACCGGCTCGCGGAGACGCTGGCGCGGGCACGTGGGGTGGCGGGGAGGTTGGGGGGCGAGGTTTCGGCCGACGTCCTGGGAGGGCTGGTTCGGGTGAAGGGCTCTCCGGGGGCGGCCGGTGCGGACGGGCTGGCGGGGATCCTGGTCCGGACCCGCCTCGCCATGGAGGAGGCGGGTGGCACCATGACCCTCAGCCGGGCCCGGCCGGAGTTGGGCGCACGAGTGGGCTGGACCGGGAGCCCGGATGGCGGCGGCCCCCTGGCCGAGCGAATCAAGTCCCTCTTCGATCCCCGGTCGATCCTGTCGGCCCGGTGCCCTTGAAGGCGGCCGGCAACCAGCTGGCCGACGCGGTCAGGGAGCAGGAGCGGGGGCTCCTCAACTGCGTCCACTGCGGTTTCTGCCTGCCTGCGTGCCCGACCTACCGCCGCCTCGGCGACGAGGCGGATTCCCCCCGGGGTCGGCTGTACCTGATGCAGGCGGTCGTGGAGGGCAGGCTGGACGCCGGTTCGGACGCCTTCCAGACGCACATCGGACGCTGCCTGGGTTGTCGCGCGTGCGAGCCGGTGTGCCCGTCCGGGGTCGAGTACGGCCACCTCCTCGAGCTCGCCCGGCAGGTGGGAGGGGGTTCGCGGCCACCGCCCCTTCTCACGCGCCTGCTCCTGCGTGTCTTCGGCACGGGCTGGATCGCCCGTCCCGCAATGTTCCTGGGGCGTCTCCTGCGGGCAAGCGGGCTCCCGGCGCTCGCAACGAGAATGATGGCCGGACGCGCCGGCGGGGAGCCACATGCGCAAAGCCCGGGTCGCATGGGCCTGGCCACGGCGATGCTGGCGGCTTCGTCACCCGCTCGTGAAATGTTTCACAAGCGGCCTCCGGCACCGTCCGGGAGAGGCGCGGGGCGCACGGCGGGACGGTCCCGGGGTGTGGCCGGGGAGGCCTCGGACGCGCCCGGGACGGTGCGTGGAAGCGCTCCCACGGTGGCCCTGCTGACCGGGTGCGTTCAGGCCGGACTCTTTTCCCGTGTGAATGCGGCCTCCGTCCGCGTGCTGGAGGCCAACGGCTACCGTGTCGTCCCGGTCCGGAACCAGGGGTGCTGCGGGGCGCTCCACGCACACGGCGGTGATCTCGGGGGCGCGCGGGCCCTGGCCCGGCGGAACGTGAGGGCCTTTGCGGCCGCCGCCGTGGACTTCGTCGCCATGAACGCCTCCGGCTGCGGCGCGGCGATGGCCCGGTACGGTTCGCTGCTCGCCGGTGACCCGGCCGTGGCGGAGCGCGCCAACGCCGTCGCCGGGCGGGTCAGGGACATCTCGCAGCTGCTCGACGAGTGCGGTCCGGTCGCGGGCGCGGCCGTTCCCGTCCGGGTGACCTACGACGCTCCCTGTCACCTCCTGCACGCCCAGGGGGTCGCGGATGCCCCGATCAGGGTTCTCAGGTCGGTGCCGGGAGTCGAGATCGCGCCGCTCAACGGTGCCGCCGAGTGCTGCGGCGGAGCTGGAACCTACTCCCTTGCCAATCCCCGCCTGGGCGGATGGATCGGTTCCGACAAGGTCAAGAGCGTGCTGGCGACGGGCGCGCAAGCCCTGGTCACGGGGAATCCGGGCTGCATGATGCAGATCGGAGCTGGCCTTGCGCTCGCCGGGAGCGGGGTTTCCGTCCTGCACCTGGTCGAGGTGGTCGACGAGAGCTACCGCCTTGGGGGCCTCTACCAACGGGCGGCACGGTGAGCCGCCCGTCGGTGACGCTGGCCGGTGCCGGGCGGCGGGCGGAGGAATGCAAGGACTTCCTGCGCGCTCTGGTCGAATGCGAATCGCCCACCGGTGACGAGGAGGGCAATCTGCGCATCGCCGGGTTGCTCGAGCACGCCATCGCCGAGGCGGGCGGCCGGGTTGAGCGAATCCGGGCACCGGGGTTCGGGGTACACCTTCTGGGCCGCTTTCGGGGGAGTGCGCGAGAAAGCGCTCCGATCCTGGTGATGGGGCACATGGACACGGTTCACCCGGTGGGTACGCTCAGCCGCCTTCCCTTCGCGGTGGGCGGCGGCAAGGTACACGGCCCGGGCGTCTATGACATGAAGAGCGGCCTGGCGGTCTCCCTGTTCGCGCTTCGGCTCCTGGCCGAGCAGGGTTCGGGTCCGCGTGCCGGCCTTACCTACCTTGTCACCTGCGACGAGGAGAAGGGCTCGCCCGTCTCCAGGGAACGCATCGAAGCGGAGGCCCGCCGGCACCGGGCCGCCCTGGTGATGGAACCTTCGGCACCGGGGGGAGCCGTGAAGAGCCGGCGCAAGGGTGTGAGCGCATATGTGCTGAGGGTGGAGGGAAAGGCGGCGCACGCGGGGATCGAACCCGAAGCGGGAGCCAACGCGATCCACGAACTGGCCCGGCAGATCTGCCGGATCCAGGGATTTGCGGACTTGAACGTCGGTACAACGGTCAGCATAGGCGTAATCGAGGGTGGAACGGGGAGTAACGTGGTCGCGGATGCCGCGAGCTGCACCGTCGACGTCCGCTTTTTCAGCAACGCGGAAGCAAACCGCGTCGATGCCTCCCTGAGTGCCGCAGTGCCGTTCGATGAACGGTGCAGCTTGCATCTGGAGGGGGGCCTGAACCGAGGGGCCCTCGAAAAGACGGACGCCTCGCGCCTGCTGCTCGAGAAGGCTTGTTCGCTGGCCGCCGAACTGGGATTGGAGATCGGTGAGGAATCCACGGGAGGGGCAAGCGATGGGAATCTCATCGCGGCCATGGGGTGTCCCACACTGGATGGCCTGGGCCCCGATGGAAGAGGTGCACACACCCTTTGCGAGCACATCTTCGAGGAAGAGGTTCCTCGCCGGATCGCTCTGATGGCTTCGCTCTTCGAGGCTGTATAGGAGCACCGGGCCGCGCGGCGGCCACCGGCATTCACGTCGGCAAAGGCATGCTGCGCTATTGTGCGCCTAACCCCTTATGCCTATTATTCGATCATTCGACAATCCCGACCGAATCTCCCGCCTCGGACGGGATCACCCAATCAACGATCAGAACCACGGAGGCAAACTGATCAAATGGACGCAGCATCAAGACGCAACTATCGGGTGGCACTGAAACAGGCAGAAGCCGATCTGGCGACCCACGCGCAGCGGGGGGAAGCGTTGCGCGCGGCCGTCGAAGGGCTGAAATCCCTGCTCGCCGCGGACTCTCCCGCAACGCGGGTTCAGAGACGTGGCCCCGTGAAGCGCAGGCGGCGCCGGAAGAGCGCCGGAGCCGGCCATCCGGAAGTTCCCGCCAACACCTTCAAGGGCATGGGGCCGACGGCCGCATACCGCAAGTTCCTGACCATGTACGGGAGTGGATGGAGCGTGCCACAGATCAGGGACGCCTTGATCCAGGGAGGAGTAAGTTCCAGTTCTCCCACGTCGTTGCTCACCGGGCTCCATTCCGTGAGGCGGCGTGACCGCCTCAAGGAGGAAGCCGAGCGGAGTGCGGCCGGAGGGGACTAGCGGCCCCTTGCCGGCCCGGCGCCTTCGCCGCTCCGGGTGCTCGCGCGGCAACATCCACGGACTCCGGACCGCAACACGGGGACAGTAGCGGGTGGGCAGACCGATCCGGCGGCTGCTCGCCCATGTCCATCCACGGGGGGCAAGAGTGAAGATCGCGAGAGCGGTTGTCCGGGAGTTGCCCCTCGAACTGAAGGAGTCGTTCGAGATCAGCAGCGGGGGGACAAAGTCCCGGCGCATTCTCTTGCTAACCCTTGAGACCGACGATTTCGAGGGTTGGTCCGAATGTGTCGCGGGCGAGAGACCCGGTTATTCGTACGAAACGACCGACACGGCGTGGCATATTCTGACACGCTGGCTCCTGCCGGACCTGTTGGGACAGGAAGTCGACGATGCCCGCGAGTTGCGCCCGGCACCGTGGCTTCGGGGTCACCCCATGGCAAAGGCCGCCGTAGAGATGGCGGCATGGGATCTGGAGGCGAAACGCCGTGACCTGTCGCTGAGGGAATTGCTCGGCGGCGAGTCCGAAAAGGTGCCTGTGGGTGTTTCGATCGGGATCCAGAAGACCGATGCCGCCCTGCTCCGGAAAGTCGAGCAATACCTGGCCGAGGGATATCGGAAGATCAAGATCAAGACAAGGCCGGGGCGCGATGTGGACATGCTGCAAGCGGTACGGGCGAGTTTTCCGGAAGCGCCGCTCATGGCGGATGCGAACTCGGCCTACCGCCTGCCTGGAGACCTTGAGCCGCTGACGGCGATGGACGAGTTCGATCTCATGATGATCGAACAACCACTGTCCCACGAAGACTATATGGATCACGCGGCACTCCAGTGCAGGATGGCTACACCCGTGTGCCTCGATGAATCGATCCGCTCCCCGGGAGATGCCCGCCTGGCCCTGCATCTGGGCTCGGGAAGAATCATCAACATCAAGCCGGGTCGCGTGGGTGGGTTCGCTTCTGCAATGGCCATTCATGATATGTGCCGGGCCGACGGTTGGCCGGTGTGGTGTGGCGGCATGCTGGAGTCGGGGGTCGGCCGCGCGCATAACGTGGCGTTGGCGACGCTCCCGGGCTTCACCCTGCCGGGCGACATTTCCAACTCCAGGCGCTACTGGGCGGAAGACATCGTCGTCCCCGAATTTGAAATGACCGACGGGCTGATGCCGGTTCCGGAAGGCCCGGGGATCGGCGTGGCGCCGCGCAGGGATCGCATCGAAGCGCTCACGACGCGCAAGTTGGTGTTCGAGTCCTGACACCCGGGTGGACAAGCGGTGTGACGTTGCGGCGAATCTCTCAGGGATGAGGGGCGGTCGGCGCGGTGGGGCGCAGGCAAGCCGGACAGTACCGCCAGCGACGCTCCATCGGCTCACCGCAGGAACAGGTGCCGCCTCGCGGGTGGCCGCACATGGGGCAGCCGGTCGCGGTGGGGGGTATGGCCGCGTCGCAGTTGGCGCACTGCACGCCGGCGCCCCGGGTGAGCGCAATGATCCGGCCCGCCTCGTGGGGTGTCGTCGCCCTTTCGGCGACCTGGCGCAGCGCGTCGCGTCCCATCGATCGCATGCCGGTGCGGCGCGCCAGGGTGCGCAGTGAGGTTATGGAGGCGCCGGTGGTCACCGCGGTCCTGATGTCGTCGTCGACCACCAGGACTTCGAAAACGCCGCTGCGGCCCCGGTAGCCGTCCTTGCAGACGGGGCAGTCCCCACCCCGCCCGTCGCAACGTGCGCACAGGCGACGCACCAGCCGCTGCGCGACCACGCCGGACAGGCCGCCGGCCACCAGGAAGGGTGGCACGCCCATCTCGAGAAGCCGCACGATGGCGCTGGGCGCGTCGACCGTGTGGATGGTCGTGAGGACCAGGTGACCGGTCACCGCCGCGGACATCGCGATTTCGGCGGTCTCGCGGTCCCGCACCTCTCCCACCAGGATCACGTCGGGGTCCTGGCGCAGAATAGCACGCAATCCCGACGGGAACCCCACGCCCGCCTTCCTGTCGATCTCCATCTGGGCGACCCCGGGAAACCGGTATTCGACGGGGTCCTCGAGCGTCACGACATTGATCTTCCCGGCGGCCAGTTCCGCCACCGCCCCCGACAGCGTGGTGGTCTTGCCGCTGCCCGTGGGACCGGCGGCCAGGAGTACCCCCTGGCGCCGGTCGAGAAGGCGGCGCAGGCGTTCGAGGTCGTGCGAGGACAGGCCCAGCGAGGACAGATCCGAGGGCGCGTCCCCGGGATCCAGGAGACGCAGAACGGCCTTTTCGCCGCCCTGGGTCGGGATTGTGGAGACGCGGACGGTGAGTTCGGTGTCGCGCCGGTTGACGGTGAAACCCCCGTCCTGGGGACGCCGGCGGACCGAGATGTCCAGCCCCGCCATGATCTTGATGCGCGAGATGACCGCCTGATGGGTACCTGGCGGCAACTCGATGGCGGTGGCCAGCAGGCCGTCGACGCGCAGGCGGACCCTGGAGCCCGCGGCCATCGTCTCGATGTGTATGTCACTGGCGCGGCTGTCCATGGCCGTGGACAGGAGGTGGTCCACGATCCGGATGATCGGGGCCGCGCCTGCTTCCTGCTCCAGGAGCCGGGGGCCGGCCTCCTGCTCCTGAACGTCCGGGTGGTCGAGGCTGTCGAGGAGTTCGGGCAACTCGCCCCCGTACGCCTCGCGGATCGCCCGTTGCACCTCGGAGGCGGGCGCGACGACCGGCTCCACATGACAGCCCGACTGGAACCGCAGGTCGTCGAGCGCGTCCGTGTCCAGGGCGTTTGCCATGGCCATGGTCAGGCGGCGGCCCTCGAGGGAAAGGGGGAGTACGCCCTTCCGGCGGGCCAGCCGGGAGTCGATCTTCGCAAGCGCCCGGGGTTCGGGGTGCAGGGGGGATGCCACGAAGGGAAGGTCGAGTTGCGCGGAAAGAGCCCGCGCCAGCTGAAGCTCGTCCACCGCTCCCTTGCG
Source organism: Longimicrobiales bacterium (assembly GCA_965204275.1). GTDB lineage: Bacteria > Gemmatimonadota > Gemmatimonadetes > Longimicrobiales > Gaopeijiaceae > Bin94. The sequence goes on along the minus strand of CBDBEC010000001.1, from coordinate 1,120,432 downwards.
CAGCAGAACCTCGGCCAGACTCCGGCCCGAGCGAAGGTGCTCTTCGCCGGCGTCACGCAGGACGGAAGGTGTGATCGCACCGCTGTCCAGCAACAGTTGCCCGAGTAGTTCGTCGTGCCCCGTCATCGCGGGAGAGATTGGACCGCCGGCCGGGGCGCTTACATGGCGGGACGGGACCGGTTCCCGGGCGCGGCCCGGGAAACGAGCCGGGGGTGGTGTCGGCCACGGCCCCGGGCCGCCGGGGCGGGAGCCGGGAGGATCCGCTCCGCGGGCTCCGCGAAACTACGAGGCCGGGACGCTGGGGCGCAGGTCGAGGGTGACCTCGGCGCCTACGTGTCCGATGTCGGCCCGGTTCTTCAGGGCATCCCGCAGGCGCGGGTCGATCTTCCGGTAGGCGGCCAGCACACCATCCCTCAACCTCAGCCTGAGCACCTTGATCGCGTTGACGTCGGGCCGGCTGGTGCGGGTCTCCTTCTTGGCCTCTTCCAGGTCGCGCGGGGTGATTTCGAAGGGCACTACGCCCACGTCGTCGTGGCGCTCGTGGTCCAGGTACTGGATCGACACGCTGACGTCTCCGACCGCCATCTGGTGGGAGATGTCGCCGATGGCGCGAAAGCGGGCCGCGAGCGGACTGATCTCGGCACCCTGCGCGGCCTTGCGGTAGCCCGAGTCGACAAGCTCGAAGAGACGTCGCATGCGCTCCGGGGTGGTCGCGTCCCCATCGGGAACCGTGGTGTCCATTTCCCTGCCCCGGGCCTGCCGGTCGTTGAGGGAGAGTGCCCGCTCCATGTCCCGGCTCCGGGCGCGGTCGATGTTCTCTAGGATTCTGTCGGGGTTCGTCCTGTAGCTCATTTCACCTCGCGGAATCTGTAACCCGTGGAAGGCCGAATAGGATAACGCCTTCCTTATTGCCCGGCCAGAAACCGGGGGGTAGGTTGGTGGCCCCGACGGGTCGAGCCTCCCTCGGCCCCGCCACCGTGAAGCCGAATAATCGGAGTCGATCCCATGAAGCGGAGCGTGTTTGTGGCCGTGGCCGCGGCCCTGGTCACGGCGAGCGATTCGGGTGCGGGCGACCCCGGGACCCCGCCGGACGCCGGCGCGCCTTCGCCATCGTCTCCGGCCCGTTCCCAGGAAGCGCTGGCGCACGGCGTCCCGTCGGTGGGGAGCGCCACCTACGACGTGGTGGACACGATGATGATGTCCCTCGGTTCACCGCCGGGCACGACGGAATTGCTCTCGGTGGCCACGGCCACGCTGTCGGTGCGCTTCCGCGACGATCCGGTCGGCCTGCGGGTGAACGCCGAGATCGAGGACTTCAGCGGTTTCACGAGAAACCGGGCCGGTGGGAGCACCTGGTCCCTGCAGAGCCACGACGCCCGCGGGGCGATGGTGTTCGTCGTCGGGTCCACCGGCGGGGTCATGTCGGTCGCACGGCCGGAGCTTTCGCGCGACGCGGGACAGCTGTCTCTCTTCAACCAGCTGCCGTACGACCTGTTTCCGGGATTGCCCGGCCGCGTGGCCGATCCGGGCGAGACGTGGAGCGATACGGTCGTGTGGTACTCGTCCGCGGAGGGCATGGAGACGACCTCGACCACGGCCCGTACCTACACGCTTGTCGGCGACACCGTCGTCGACGGTCGTGCGCTCGTGGCGATCGCCCTCTCCGCCGAGGTGGCGATAGGCGGGCAGGGGCGACCGGGGGGCCAGGCCACCACCAACAGTCTTTCCGGCTCGCTGACCGGGCACCTGTTCTGGGACACCGAATCGGGGTTGCTCCACAGCGCCGAACTGATGCGCCGGCTCGAAGGCCGGGCCACGTTGGAGGGGCGGCCGTCGACATCGCTCCGCTTCTCGGGACCACAGCGACTCAGGCGGGAGAAATGACCTGACATGAACGACCGATACGCATCGGAGTGGGCGGCCGCCGCGGGCGAGACCCCGCCGCGCCCCGCCTTCTTCAAACGCCTGTGGATGGTTCTCGTGCGGCCGGAAGAGCTCTTCATGGCGCTGGCCGCCAACCCGGCGTGGTTTCCCGTGGCGGCCTTCACGGCGGTGGTGGTGGGCATCTCCCTGGCGCTTACCCCCGCGGAAGTGTTCTACGGGGCGGTCGCCGAGCAGGCGACGTCGCCCGAGCAGCTGGGTGCCCTGCAGGATGCGCCCATGATTCTGTACAAGTTGCCGGCCGTCGTTTTCGGTGCGGGAGCCATGATCGCGGTGCCGGTCATCCTGGGTCTGGTCACCTCCGTGCTCTTCATCTTCATGCGGGGTGACCGGGCGACCTTCAGGCAGCACCTCTGCGTGATATCGCACACGGGCGTCATCCTGGCCCTCGGGGCGCTGCTGCTGACGCCGTTGCGGATAAGAAGCCTGAACATCCAGGAAACGCTCGCCGTGGGTGACTTCTTCCCGTTCCTGGACGGCTTTCTGTACAAGGTGCTGAACGGTCTGGACCTGTTCGCGCTTTGGGCCTGTGTGGTTGCCGGGCTCGGACTGTCGCTGCTCGACGAGCGCCGTCGCTGGGGGCGGACGGCCGCGGTGCTGGTGGCGATGTTGGTGATCGTGGCGGTGGTCGGGGCGTTCTTCACGCCGTGACGGCGGGGGACGGCGCACCGCTCACCTGCCAGCGGCATCGCTTCTCCCTGCCCGAAGACTTCCACTACCTCAACTGCGCCTACATGGGCCCCCTTCCCAGGGTGGCGGAACGGGCCGGGATCGAGGGGCTCAGGGCGAAGCACTTTCCGCAGGCGATCGCTCCGGAGGACTTCTTCCGTCCCGCGGACGAACTCCGCGCGCGCTTCGCCCGCCTTGTCAACGCGCCCGATCCGAACTGTGTCGCGATGGTGCCGTCGGTCTCCTACGCGGTGTCGACGATTGCCCGCAACACCGAGGCCGGGCCGGGCCGCAACGTGGTGATCGTGCACGAACAGTTTCCCGGCAACGTCTACCCGTGGCGCCGCCTGGTGGAGGAGAAGGGGGGCGAACTCCGGGTGGCCGGGCCGGCCGGCGGTGGCGTGAGGGGGGAAGGGTGGACGGAGCGCATCCTCGAGCAGATCGACGGAGCGACGGTGGCGGTGGCCATGGGCACCGTGCACTGGACCGACGGCACCCGTTTCGACCTGGAAGCCGTGCGCGCACGGTCCCGCGCCGTGGGAGCGGCGCTCATCCTCGACGGGACGCAGACGGTGGGGGCCGCGCCCTTCGATGTCCGGGCCCTCGCACCGGACGCCCTGATCGTCGCGGCGTACAAGTGGCTCCTCGGACCCTACTCGCTGTCGCTGGCGTGGTTCGGCGAGCGCTACCTGGACGGGATTCCGCTGGAGGAGACGTGGATCGGGCGCCGGGGGTCGGAGGACTTCGCCGGCCTGGTCGACTACCGCGACGCCTACCAGCCGGGCGCTCTCCGCTTCGACGTGGGGCAGCGCAGCAACTTCGCGCTCATTCCGGCTCTCGCGGCTTCGCTGGACCTGGTCCTGACGTGGCGGCCGGAACGGGTTTCCGCTTACTGTGCGGCCCTCATGGCCGGGGTGTTCCCCCGCCTGCGCGAGCTGGGCCTGGGGGTGGAGGACGAACGCTGGCGCTGCCCCCACATCTTCGGTCTCGATCTGCCGCCGCGGATGAAACCGGATCGCTTGAAGCAGAGCCTGGAACGCCACCGGGTCGGGGTTTCCTTCAGGGGAACCGGCGTGAGGGTGTCTCCCTGCGTCTACAACACGGAGGAAGACGTGGAAGCCCTCGTCGCGGCGTTCACCGGTGCGCTGGACGACTGAAGGTCAGCGCACCGTCATCCCCGGGCCGAAGACCACCTTCGCCCTCGCGCCCACCTCGATGCCGCGTTCGGCGAACCATCCCTGCCGGACCTCGAGCGCAACGGCCGTGGGCCCGCCGGATCCGATGAGCGTTTCGTCGAGGGGCTGCATCGGGCTGATGCTCACGATCGCAAGGGTCTCGTCGAAGCAGGCGAGATCCAGCGGGACGCGGGTGTCCCGCATCCAGAAGGAGCGCTCCTCGGATTCGGGGAAGACGAAGAGCATGCCGGTCCCGTCGGGGACCGAATCGCGGTCCATCAGTCCCCGTTCCCGTTGCTCCGGCAGGCTCGCAACCTCGGCCAGGATCGTGTCCGCCCCGAAGACGACCCAGGCCATCCCCGCGGCGGGACGCGGCGCCTCCCGGGCGGCCGCGGCCGGTTCGGCGGCGCCGTTTTCGGCCTTCCCCCCAGCCCCCCCGCCGCTCCCCGCGCCACACGCAGCGGCCATGGCCGTCGCGGCCGCCAGTACCCCGCCGCGCCCCGCGAGCGCCCACCGTCCCTCTGCGAACGTCCTCGTCATGCGGTCACCTCGTCGTCGTTGTGGCGGGGCGCCTCCCTTTCCTGGTCCTCCCGCCGCCTTAACTTATTGCCCGTCCAAAGCACACCCAATCCGCGGCCACCGTCAACGCCCATGCCTCTCGACCCCGAACTCCTGGCCATTCTCGTATGCCCCGAGAGCAAGCAGCCCGTTGTCCCCGCGGGCGCGGAGGTGCTCGACCGTCTCAACGCCGCGGTGGACGGCGGCGGTGCCCGCACCCGGGCCGGCGATCGGGTAACCGATCCGGTCAGCGAGGGCCTTCTGCGCGAGGACGGCCGGATCCTCTACCCCGTCCGCGACGGCATCCCGATCATGCTGATCGACGAGTCAATCGACGTCTCGGGCCTGTGATCACCGGGAGGACGCATCCACGGACTGCCGGGGTTCTCCGTTCTCGACGTCTTCCTCGTCCTGCCGGCGGAGCGCTTGCCGGGTAGGCATTCCACGCTCCGCGATTCGTTCCCACGCATGGAAGAACAGCCGGATCAGAAAGTTGCCGCCCGCAAGGATGAACCCCCACAGTGCAAGCAGCGCAATCAGCATGAGCACGGGCCGCAGGAAGTCGTCCATGGTCTCGCTCGGTTCACCCGACCAGTTGTTTTCCGTAAGGCTTCCACCCCGTAGGACGGGAGTCTCGGGCCGTGGGGTTGGCCGCTCGCGGCCATGAGGGTCCGCCGGTCGGCCCGTGACGCCGTGACGACGTTCAACGGGGGGCTGCGGGTGAGCAACCCCGGCGGTCGCCTGACGGCGCGCGGTTTTGCACGCTTCTATACGCCGCTGGCGGCCACCAGCCTGCTTCTCACGGCCACGAACCCGATCCTGGCGGCCGCCCTCGCCCGGTCCGCCGATCCGGTCACCGCGCTCGCCGGTTACAGCGTCGCCTTCGCGGTCTGCGGCGTCCTCTACGCCCCCCTCTTCGTCATGCAGCAGGTCGCCGCGGCGCGACTCCTCGCCGAAGCCTCGTTCTCACCCGTCAGGCGGTTCGCATACCTGGTGGGCGCGGTGATGTCGGCTGCCGGAGCGCTCATCGCGTTCACCGGGACCGGCGACCTCGTTTTCGGGCGCGTGGTGGGCGTCGGGCCCGGAGTGCTCAACGAGGCCGTGCGCGCCATGCAGCTCCTGTGGCCGGTCCCGGTCCTCACGGCGGTCAGGGCCGCGCACCAGGGGCGGCTGGTCGCGGGCCACCGCACCTTCCCGATCGCGGCCGCCGCCGGGGGACGGACGGGAGTGCTGGCCCTGGTCTCCTTCGCGCTGCTGGCGACGGGCGGGGGGGCGTGGGTCGGTGCGGCGGCCTTCACCGGCGGCCTGATCGTGGAGACGCTCCTGGTGATGTGGTCGCGCACGCCGGGGCTCCGGCTCGAGCGCGGGGACTGCGAGGCTGACCGGGAAAACGTGGCCCGCTTCTCGGCACCGCTCATGGTGAACGTCCTTCTGTGGTGGGCCACGCCCCTCATCATCAACGCCGTGCTCGCGCGTACCGCCGACCCGGACCCCGCGCTTGCAGCCTTCGGCGTGGTCGAAGCGATGGCGTGGTTTGTCGCCGCGCCGGTCGGGCAGTTGCAACACGCCGGCATCGCGCTGGTCGAGTGCTCGGAGACGCACCGCCGCGTGAGGGGGTGGGGCGCGATCGTCGCCCTCTCCATGATGGCGGTGCTCCTCGTTCTGTCGGTCCCCGCGATCCGCGGGCCGGTGCTGCACCACGTCTTCGCGCTGGATGCGGGTCTGGTGGCGCTGGCCGGAGCGGCGCTCCCGATCGCGGCCGCCTACCCGCTCCTTTACGCGATCCGCCAATACTACCAGGGTCTCTTCGTGCGCTCGGGGCGGACCGGGGTGGTGGGGGCGGGGGCCGTGCTGCGGGTCGCAAGCCTCGTGGCGGCGGCGCTGGCGGTGCAGACCACGGACCTGAGCGGGGCGGTGCCGGGGGTGGGGCTGGTGGTATTCGGCCTGGCGGTCGAGGGGGCCTTCCTGGTGCTGTATTCGCAGCGCGAGGTGATGCCCGAACTGCGCGCAAGCCGGGCCGCGGCCGTGAATCCGGAGGCGTTCGAGGGGGTGACGTAGGAGGGCTTGCGGCAAGTCGTCGAATCCGGTTGCCCGCCGGACGACCTGCCGCGGAGGGAGGTCGGCGAGCGGTTCGAGAGGGCGCGCCGGGAGCGGAAGGAGATGGAGGCGCGGTTGATCGACGCGATCGCGGGCCGCCCCGCGGGCCCGTGAACCGGGAGGAGGTTGCGGGCGCTCCGCCCGTCCAGCCGGAAGCCACCGCAGAGACCCCGGTGGCAGCCATGATGATGGACCCCAGAGATGTCGAGTGCTTCTTCGGGGAGATGACCGTATCGTCCCCATCACCGAATACGTGGGGTACGTTTATCTGAATCCGGCCCCTGGCTCCGATCTGGGGGAGAAGCAGGTGGTGGACATGAAGCTCGACCAGGCCGCTTGCGGCTGGCCGTCTTTGGCGCAGCCGACCCCCATACATTGCGGAGGTGAGTGTCGTGGGGCGGTGCGGAGTTGCGGCCGTCAGGGAGCCCCTCAGGCCGCCCGGCCCTTCCCCTTCAGGAAGTCCATCATGATGTACTGGCCGAGCGTCATCGTCGAAGTGAAGTAGGCCTTTCCGCGCGCGATCTTCGTCACCCGGCGCACGAAGCGGACCAGGTAGGGGTCGTTGGCGAGCATGAAGGTGTTGATCGGGATGCCGGCGCGGCGGCAGGCGGAGGCCTCGCGGTAGGTGGCGCGCAGAATGTTGCGGTCCAGGCCCGCCGAGTTCTTGTAGATGCGGCCGCGGGGGAGGGTGATCGCGCTGGGCTTCCCGTCGGTGATCATGATGATCCGGCGCATGTCCTTCTTCTGCGCCTTGAGCAGCCTGCGGGCGAGTTGGAACCCGTCGGCCGTGTTGGTGTGGAAGGGTCCCACCTGCGCCTTGGCCAGCTGTGCCAGCGGGATCTCCTCGGCGCGGTCGCCGAATGTGACGACCCGAAGCGAGTCGCCCGGATACTCGGTGCGGACGAGGTGCGACAGCGCCAGCGCCACCTTCTTGGCCGGCGAGAAGCGGTCCTCGCCGTAGAGGATCATCGAGTGCGAGATGTCCAGCATGAGGACGGTGGCGCACGACGACCGGTAGTCGGTCTGGTGGACCATGAGGTCCTTGTAGTCCAGGTTCAGCAGCGGAATCCCCGGTGACTCCGCGGGCGCCACGTGCGGCGCCGCTGTGCCACGGCACGCCGGAGGAATCTGGAGGCCCTCGCGCGCGATCGTCTTCCTGAGCGTGGCCGGCAGGTCCAGGTTCAGGGTGTCGCCGAATTCGTAGGGTCTGCTGCCGGCGTCCGCCTCGACCCCGGTCGCGTACTCCCGGGTCTCGTGTGAGCCGATGCTGGACTTGCCCATCGTCGCCATGAGACTCCGGAGCGCGCGGTAGCCCAGGAAGTCGAGTCCCTTCCGGGTGAGGTTGAAGTCGACCTGGCGAGCTGCGTCGCGCGCCTCGTCCACCTGGCCGTCACCGGCGGCCTCTCCGATCGAGCCCCCCAGCCCCCCCGCCTGTCCGTCCACCGTGATGTACCCCTCTTCGATCATCTTGCGAATGATCCCGTCGAGCAGGTCTGCGATCTCCTTCCGCACCTCGGGGTTGCCGGGCCCTTCGCCCCGCAGCTCCTCCAACATCTCCCGGGTCAGTTGGCCACTCTCCATGAGCGCGCGCAGCAGCGCCTGTTTCAGCGCGTCCAGCGAGGACGTATCCTCGGTTCCGGACCAGCCCCAGTAGGGGTGGAAGTGCGGTCCTCCGGCGAAGCCGCCGTCGAGGAGGAACTCGGAGAGCATCTCCAGCAGCTTCTCCAGGTTGAGAGCGTCGAGCCAGCTCTTCCTGTACTTGGTGTAGGTGGTGAAGCGCATGCTGAACAATGGGCGGACCGGGCCGCCGGCGCCATGACGGGGGGATTTTGTCCACGGGCTGCCAGGGGAGCGCTGGGACGGCGCCCGCTTCAGCGCGTTGGCGCACTCGTCCTTTGGGGCACCGGAACAGGATCGCCATACTCGCTGGCGGTTCTCCCAGTCGGTGGTTGAGGATCACGACGACCGAGTGTGGTTGCTAACTCCAAGCGGCGCCGGAAGACGGCCCCACCTGCCACCTGCCGGCCCGTCGGGTTGCGGTTGGCGTGAATCGCGGCGAGGAATCATCTAAAGTCAACCGGGACTGCACGATCTGCCGTTTCCCGTCTTGGTGAATGTCTGGTTCCACGGCATCGTAACGGCGGGGAAACCCGCATCGAATGGCGGGACTTCGGCTCGGCGAGGGCTCCCGTCCGGGCGCCCGTTCGCACTCGCCAGAGCTCTCCGACGCAACTGGCTCCGGTGGTGGTTGGAGACGGCTGCAGAGCTCCGTGTCGCTCCGGGACGCCGGTGTCCCCTCATCCCATCCCCCCTGGCGGAAGAGTGGCCGGGGTCCGATACGCTGGCGGGGGCGGGCCGGGATCCGGCGCACGAGGGGGCGGGAGAGCCGGGCCGTGTGCCCCCGGCAGCGCCCCTGAGGCTGTCAGAACCCGATTGTGCCCTGTCGGTCGGACGGCCTGGCGAAGAACACGCCCCCGCTCGCCGGCTCCGGCCCCATGGAGGTGAAGCCGATGATGCCGCTGCCGAAGAACGGATGATTGCTCACGAGCCGTCGATTCCGGGCTCGTTCGAATCGTCGGGCATGGGTCGAGGAACGCCACCTCCAGTGGATTCTCCCGTCCGCCATGCTCGGAAGCAGCATACCCATCGCAATACGGCGGGACTGGCGAAGCCGCCATCCCCCTTCGGTCCCCCCGGATTGCGCGCGCTCCGGCCGAGTTGCGCGTCGACCCCGAGGGCGCCGAAGCGAGCGTTCCGGGGGCGATGTCGTCCGCCCGGGGACCCGGGGCGCGGCCGGTCATCCCGGTGAAGCCGGGGCCTCCGGCTGGTGTCGGTCTGCGTCGCGTCGGCGCTCCCACAACACGACCATCAGCAGGCCGCCCATGATCGCGAGATTCTTGAGGAAGTCGATCAGCGTGCCGAAATCGGCGGAAGCCGCCAGGGGGTTTTCCAACAGGGCCGTCACGGGGAGCAGGAACAGCAGCAGGCCGCCCGCAGCCCAGACGGGTTTCCAGCCCACGATGAGCAGCAGTCCGCACAGCAGCTCCACGACTCCCGCCAGAACCGCCAGCAGGAAAGGGGCGGGCAGGCCCACCTCCGCAATGTCGGCCGCCGCGTCCTGCCTGTCCGCAAGCTTGTCCCAGCCGGTGAGCAGGAAGATGGCCGCCAGCATGACCCGGGCGGCAAGATAGCCGTAGCGCCGCACCGGGTCCGGCGGGACTGCGTACCTCGTGGACATCGGTCCTCCTTCGCTCCATCGGTTGGATCGGGGCACGCACGACCTGGCCGGTGCGCGGGCAGGAGTGGAAGGAATGCGCTCGGACCGGGACTGTCAAGCGGGCGGATCGACTCGCGGTTCGAGTCTGGCAGCGTCTTTGCCGTTCCGCCTCGCGGACGCCGACCCCCGCCAACTCCGCCCGCCGGATGTCCTCGGACCCGATGGCCGCCCGAATGCCCCTCCCGGCAGTCGAGGCCCCTCTGCGAGTGGCATGCTGTTCCGGCGGGTCGCGGTTGGCGTGAATCACGGCAGAATCTTCCGGGGCCACGAGCCGCCGGTGCCCGGCCGGGCGTCCGGGCGGCGGAACCGCTGAAGGGGCATGCGGGTGATCGCACCCGCGCCGTTTGGGGGAAGACCCTGCGCTGAGACCGGGAAAACCCCTGCTCGAATGGGGTGTCAACCCTCTATGCGGGCCTCTCGCGATTGCCGAACGTTGTTGCGTCACCTGACCGCATCTCCTTCGCGGCCACTCGAAAACCCTTCATTCAGTTCACTTCACTTCATTCACTCACGGGAAGGAGGAATCCGGTGTCGAGGGCCATTCCACCCCGGCGTTCGGCGGGCCTCTTCGCGAATGGGAGGGTGAGGGTGCTGCTGGCCGATGATCACAAGGGGGTGCGCGCCGGTCTGAAGGCGCTGCTCGAGTCCACCGGGCGGGTGGATGTCGTGGGCGAGGCGTCGTCGGGGGAGGAGGCGGTGGAAAAGGCCCGGCTCCTGGAGCCGGACATCGTCACCATGGACCTCGCGATGCCCGGGATGGACGGCGTCGAGGCGACCCGGCGCATCGCCGGGCTCGGGCTCGGGGCGAAGGTCCTGGTGCTCACGGTCCACGACGAGGACGAGTTCCTCGTTCCAGCCCTCGCCGCCGGCGCCGCGGGCTTCCTGGACAAGTCCGTGGCCGACACCGACCTGCCGGGGGCCATTGAGGCGCTGGTGCGCGGGCACTCCCATCCGCCGCGCCGGGCCACCGCCCTGCCCGACCGGACGTCGCGAAGAGCTCGCGGGCGACGGCACGGGCACTGCACGCGGGTCCGGGGCGAGGCTGTTGGCGAGCACACCCCCGCCGCACCGGCTGAAACCGAGCGTTGCCGGACAACCGGATCCGCGCGGCCAAGGGGCCGCTGAGTGGCACCGCCGCAGTGTCTCCGCTGGTGCTCCTCCCGCTCTGCGGAGTGGCGATTCCGCGCCGAGACTGCTGAAACGGCGGGTGTGGCTCTCCCGCGGCTCCCCGATGCTTGCGCCGGCCCGGAGACATCCTCGCGGGGCCTGCTTCCCGCGGTGCGCCCTTCCGCCGGGGGCCCGGTGTGCGGCTCGAAGCCCGGGCCTGCCTCCGGAGCCCGGAACGGCAAGGAACGGGGACCTGGCAGGCTAGCTCTCAGCTCAGCTCGGGCGGCGCGCGCCGATCTGATCGAGAATCCGTCCCAGCCCATTGACCCTTCCACCGCCCGCGGACCCCACGGCCGGCCGATCCCCGTTGACATTGGGTGGCCGAGCACTTCTCGTGGATGAGAGTCGTCCGGTGCCTGAAGGCCCCCGGCGGCTGCCGGCCGGGCGGCGATGGCCGGCGAGATCCTAAACGCGATCCGGGGGTGACGGCGAAAAAATGGTGAGGGTGCTGCTGGTCGACGACCACAAGGTGGTGCGCGCCGGTCTGAAGGCGCTGCTCGAGTCCACCGGCCGGGTGGATGTCGTGGGCGAGGCATCCTCCGGAGAGGAAGCGGTGCGAAAGGCGGGGACCCTGGAGCCGGACATCGTCGTCATGGATCTGGCGATGCCCGGGATGGACGGCGTCCAGGCGACCCGGCGCATCGCCGAACTCGGGCTCGGGGCGAAGGTCCTTGTGCTCACGATCCACGACGAGGACGAGTTCCTCGTTCCAGCCCTCAACGCCGGCGCCGCGGGCTATCTGAACAAGTCCGTCGCCGACACGGATCTCATGGGCGCCCTGGAGGCGCTCGTGCGCGGCCACTCCTATCTGCCGCGCCGCGCGGCCGCCCTGCTCGCGAGGCGGAAGGCACGGGGCGTCGCGAGCGGCAAGCCGGGATCCGGGGCGCTCTCGTCGCGCGAGCGCGCCGCGGTCGAGTTGTACGCGAAGGGCTTCTCGGCCAGGGAGACGGCCGAGGAGATGGTTCTCAGCCCCAAGACCGTCGAGGGCTACATCGCGCGCGCCAAGACCAAGCTGGGATTGCACACCCGGCGCGACGTCGTGCGCTTCGCCCTCGAGGCCGGGCTCCTGCAGGCCGAAGGCGAGCGGTAGCACCCGGACCCGGCTGCCCCCACTGATCGTGACGGGAAAAACCCCCGTTGCGAATCCGCAGGGTATTCCCCCCCGGAACCGCCGGGTTTTCCCTCTGACGGCCGGTGGGCGCGACCCGTTAATGTTCGCTCCGGTGCCGTGCGCGTCTGGCGCTTGGCCGTTCGACGGAGTGCCGGAGTCCCCGGCGGGTGTGGATCCCCGCCGGGGAACCGAGGCCACGAGACGGAAAGATGGGACACCATGAGTGGCAACCGGGAGAACAACGAGGGCGGCAGGGCTTCGGAGATGTGGGTTGGCATGCGCACGACCTGCGGCGACACGTCGATGGTGGTGGGAATCGTCGTCGCGGGGAGAACCCATGTCTTTCTCGCGACACGGGAGGTGTTCGGGAGGTTCGCCGATCAGATCGCGGCGATGCCCGAGGCGCCGGTTCCGGATCGGCGCGGACCGCAGCCGCGTCCGCTCTCGCCGAACGGAGCGGACAGGCAGCGGGTGGCCGGAGCCGCATCGTGAGGGGGGCGGATCTCAAGCCGGGGATGCGCGGTATCACCGTTACGGGAGCGAAGGGCGGGATGGCCCACTCGCCCCTCGGGGCCGTCGACAGCGGAACGGACGGGAGGATTGAATTGAAATGATCGTAGCAATCAGGGTCCAGCCGTCGCAGCATGGCGGTGGGGACGAGTATGTGCGGCTGGCCGGCATGGCGACCATGGGCGGGATCTTCGAAGAGCTCGCGGCCACGGCACGACACTGCGCCAGGGTCCGGGGGCGGCACCACCGGGCGACCGCCTGGTCGTCCGCCGGGAGGATGTTGGCGGCGGTGGGCGTGAGCCCGGACGCGGTCGCGTCCGATGAACCGGAGGATGTTCGTGAAGCCGCCGCATGGTGTCGCCGGCGGGCGCCGCGGGGTCGGAACGGTTGTCGTCGGACTCGGCCTCGGGCTGGCGCTCACCGCTCTCTGGAGCCTGCGCCGTCGGCGAACGTCTCATTCCGCCGGAACCTCCCGGCGGGCGTGGCTGCTGGCGAGCGCGTCCCCGCCGCGACGCCGGGCGCTGCCGGACAGCCGGATCCGCGCGGCCGGGGGGTCGCCATGAGTGGTGCCGCGGGGGCGTTTCTGCCGACGCTCCTCCCGCTCCGCGGCGTGGCGATTCCGCACCGCGACTGCTGGGACGGCGACGAGAGAGAGTGGCGGAGACATCGCAGCCCCCCTATCTTGGCGCCGAATTCGGAGTACGCGGTGAACCCTGATGGCCCTGGTTTTCGTTCTTGCTGAGCACAGAGTGCCGATTGGCTGGCGGCTCCCGGTCCTGTGTGCCTTGGAGGTGGCGGGGATCGGGGCCTGGTGCCCAAGGAGTTGTCTTGTCGTGCTCGTCGGCAGGGACTGCGGGACCGTGTTCGAAGCATCGCCGCATGCGATGCTCGTCGTGGATTCCAATGTCGTGATCCGGGATCTCAACCCGCGGGCTCTCTCGGGGCCGGACACATGATCCGCGCGATCCGCGACATTTCGGACCGGAAGCGGAAGCGGCGGCTGTCCCGAGTGAGGATGGTGGCTGCCGAGAACGAGCGGAAGCACCTTGCCCGCGAGCTGCACGACGAGTTCCTCCAGTTCCTCGTGGCGTTCAAGATCAGGGGGAGGCTCCTGGTGGACGAGACGGACCGGGAGGAGAGGGAACGTGCGTGGGCGGTGATCGCCGACGAGATCCTCAACGCGATCCGGGGGGTGAAGCAGATGATTCGGGGGTTGAGGTCTCCGAAACTCGAACGGCAGGGGCTCGTTTCCGCGCTCGCCACGCTCTTTCGCGATGCCCGGAAGGTGCACGGAGTCACGATCCGCGCCAGCGTCGACCTCGAACGCGTCGCCGACGAGCTGGACCCGGTGACCGCCCTGGCCCTGTACCGGATCGTGCAGGAGGCCGTGGGCAACGCGGCGGCGCACGCGAAGGTGGGCGAGGCCGCCGTGACGCTCGGACTGGAGGGCGGGATGATCGTCGCGGAGATCCGCGACGAAGGATGCGGGTTCGAGCTGTCCGATTCCGGAGCGGCGCCGGAGGAGGGCCACGCCGGCGTCGGCCTCGACGGGATGCGCGAGAGGGCGGAGCTGGCCGGGGGCAGCCTCACCGTACGGACCTCGCCGGGCGGGGGAACCACGGTTCGGGCCGCCGTGCCGCAACCCGAAATGGCGACGAGCCTGGCCAGGAGCCTGTTCGAGCGCCGCGTTCCGCAGGCGCTCCTGGTCTACGCGGGCGCGGCGTGGGCGCTCGTCGCATTCACCGCCTTCATCGTCGACGAGCTCCTCCTCTCCGAGAGCTGGCCGGCGGTCGCCATGGTTGCGCTCGGGTTGCAGTTGCCGAGCGTGGCCGTGACCGCGTGGTTCCGCAACCGCCCGGACGACCGCGCGACGAGGCGCTCCGCGGCCGGGAGGCTCGCGATTCCCGCGAACCTCGCGTTCACGGCCTTCGCCCTGTTCCTCCTGTTCGGCGGCGCGAATCTGGATGCGCGGACGACCGCGGCCACCGTCGAGATCGGCGGGGAGAGGGTCGAACGCACCGTGGCGAAACCCGAGTTCCGGAAACGGACGGCCCTGTCCCGGTTCAACGCCGGACCCGGACTGGACGGAGACGAGGCCTGGCTCACCCACATGGCACCGCTCGCGCTCGAGCTGGACCTCGCCTCCAACGACTTCTTCGAACCGGTCTCGGTCTCCGTGTTCACCCGGCGCATGTCCGAGTTCGGGCTCCGGCATGCGGGCGACGCGCCGCTGCCGCTGAGGTGGGCGGTGGCGGAGCTGCTCCACGCGACGTTCATCGTCAGCGGCGCCGTCGGCCGGACGGGAGACGGATACCGGGTGGCGATGAACATCGACGACACGGACGGCGGCCAGCGGATCAGCGAGACGGTGCACGAGGGACCCGACTTCCTGGCGCTTGTCGACGAGATGTCGGAGACCCTCGGGAAGGCTCTGGACCTCCCCGGCCGGAACGGTGTCGAGGATCTCCCGGTCCGCGACCGTCTGACCGGGGATGACGCTGCGCTGGCGGCCTTCGGCCGGGCCTACGCCAACCTGCTCTCCGATCATCCGGACCGGGAGGCCGCCATCGAGGGGCTGCGAGCCGCGACGGCGCTCGATCCGACATTCGCCGTGGCGCAGTACGACCTTTCGGTCGCGTACCTGGATGACAACCGGACGGAGGAGGCCATCGCCGCCATGGAGTCGGCCATCGACCACGTCTACCGGCTCCCCGAGAGGGTGGCCTTTCTGGCGAGGACCGACCACTACTTCCTGACGGAACAGCCGGAACAAGCGTGGGCCGTCGTCGAAGGGTGGGTCGCGCTCCATCCCGAGGATCCGGCCGGACTCGACTACTACAGCCTACTGCAGTCGATCCGGGGAGACTGGACGGGTCTGATCTCGACGCTCGAGACGCGGTACCGGCTGAATCCCGCCAACCACGCGCTGCTCAAGGAACTGGCCTCCGCTCACATGCACGCCGGGAACGACGAGTTGGCGCTGGCCGCGCTCGAACGGTACGCGAGACGGATGCCGGCGGACTACACCGGCCATGTGGACCTTGCCCGGTTCCACCGGCGGCTCGGGGCACACGACATTGCGCGCGAGCATATCGAGCGGGCGGTCGTCGTCGATCCCCTCAACCCGGAAGCTGTGCGCGAACTGGCGTTGGCGGACCTGCACTCGGGGCGCTTCGACGCGGCGCTGGCCGGATATGAAAGGGCGGGCGAACTGGCTCGCACCACCCGGCAGAAGGCCGCCGCGCTCGACGGGCTGAAGGCCTACCACCGGTTCCGGGGACAGTTGGAAGACGCGATCCGGACGGCGGAGGCCTGGCGTGCCGAGGCCTCCGGGTCGCACACCCCGCTTCGGATCGTCCAGCACGGGTTCGCCGACATCGGCATCTATCTCGACATGGGCCGGCACGACGAAGCCCTGGCTCTTTTCGAGGAGCTGCGGTCCGAGCTCGGACCGCTCGAGAGCGACCCCCCTTTCTTCGTCACGCACTCGAAGCTCCGCATCGCTCTCGCAGCGGGCGAGACCGGTGTGGCACGGAGCGCCTACCGGGCCGCGTCGGACTGGATCGACAAGTGGGGCGCCGACATGATGCGCCCGATCCTGACCGGCGACCTCGGACGGATCGAGGAGGAGGACGGCAACTACGCGCTGGCGGTCGGGCACTACAGGGATGCGATGTCCCGGGACCCCACCCTCGACCTCCATCGCCGGACGGGACGCGCGCTCAGGAAGATGGGCCGCCTGGACGAGGCCGAGGCGGAAGTCCGGGAAGCGCTTCGCCTCGTGCCCTCCGATCCGCACTCGCACCTCGAAATGGCCAGGGTGTTGGAGGAGCGCGGGGACACCGCCGGCGCCGCAGCGCACATTCGCAGCGCGCTTGCGGCCTGGGAACCCGCGGACGCGGCGTTCGAACCGGCTCGCCAGGCCCGCGCGATGCTGGCCGAACTCGAAGGCTGATCCCGCGCGGCCCGGGGTCGCCACGAGTGGCGCCGCCGCAGCGTTCCTGCTGGTGCTCCTCCCGCTCTGCGGAGTGGCGATTCCGCACCGCGACTGCTGAGACGGCGACGAGACCGGAAGCGGAAGCGGCGGCTGTCCCGAGTGAGGGTGGCGGCTGCCGAGAACGAGCGGAAGCACCTTGCCCGCGAGCTGCACGACGAGTCCCTCCAGTTCCTCGTGGCGTTCGGGCCCATTGCGGCTCCAGACTAAGGAATAGTAAGATGTGAAGTGGAGTTCGGCCCATGCGATTCCTCGAGTGAGTGAAGGAAAGAGAGCGACGAGATGAGGATTCGAATAACGGAGTTCCGCTTTCGCGGACGATTTCGGCTCGCGGTCGTTGCCGGGGTCTTGGGAGTGGCTGGTTGCGAGCAACCGACGGTTCCTCCTCCCGCGGATGGCGAACTGGCGGCACTTGCCGCCAGCGGCGACCGGGCGGCGTTGATGGCGTTGCACGAGTCCACGGACGGCGAGAACTGGAAGGACGACACCAACTGGGGGACGGATGAGGATCTGAGCGAGTGGCACGGAGTCTGGACGGATGACGACGGGCGCGTCGTTGACCTGATACTCCTCGACAACGACCTGTCGGGCAGGATTGCGCCGGAGGTTGGGAATCTCACGCAGTTGGAATGGCTGCTCCTCGGCGACAACGGCGACCTGTCGGGCAGCATTCCGCCGGAGCTGGGGGATCTCGCGCGGCTGCAGTGGCTGGACCTCTACGAGACCTCTCTTTCGGGCGAGATTCCGGCGGAACTCGGAAACACGGCGATGGAGGTTTTGACAATCACCGGCACCTCGATTACGGGAGGGATCCCGCCTGAGCTGGGGAAACTCGCCAACCTGTTTGCACTGGATCTCCGGCACAACACGAACATGTCGGGCGGGATCCCGCCGGAGCTGGGCGGCCTCGCCTCGCTGGAAATCCTGTACCTGATCAACACCGGCCTGTCGGGCAGGATCCCGCCCGATCTGGGTGCCCTTTCCAAATTGAAGTGGCTGGCCCTTCAGAATAACAACCTGTCGGGCGAGATCCCGTCGAAGCTGGGGGCCTTGGCCCGGCTGGAGGATCTATACCTCTACGGCAACGACCTGTCGGGCGAGGTTCCGCGCAGCCTGGGGGGACTCGACGCGCTGTCTCGGCTGCACCTCGCGCGTAACAACCTGTCGGGCGAGATTCCCAAGACTTTTCTGAACCTCGACCTGGAGGAATTCTCGGTGTGGGAGAACTCGGGGCTATGCGTTCCGAACACGAGGGCATTCGACATTTGGCTCGGGGACATCCCGTTTCCGCTTGACCGTTGGCGTTGCGAAGACGATTGAGTTGAGGTCTCGGCTCCCTCTAGAGGTGCGCGCGAGATCCACGGAGATTGCGGTGACCCTCCCGGTCATTTTGCGCCGTGAAACCGACCCCTTGGGCCTCGCGGAACGACGAACCGAACCGGCGGGCCAGCGGGGCCATGCCGGCGCGATCAATGGCTGCTAACAGCACATTTCACCCCACTCCGAAGTCGGGAGCAGCCTCCAAGGTAGGACGCCTCGCCTTTTTCCCCCTCCTTGCCCTCGCGGCCTGCGAGGTGCCGAACGGGGCTCCGCAAGCGAAAGGCACGATTCCGCCGCTATCGGTCCCGGGCCGGACGGGCACCGTGGATGTTTCCGCATACTTCACCGACCCGGACGGCGACGCGCTGAGCTACGCCGCCACCTCGTCCGATCCCGGGGTGGCCACGGTATCGGTGTCGGGCGGCACGGTTACGGTCGCGGCCGTCGCCAGGGGCGTGACCGACGTGACGGTCACGGCCACGGACCCCGGCGGGCTGTCGGCTACCCAGACGTTCCGGGCGACCGTCCCGAACCGTGCTCCGGTGGCGGGGGACCCGGTCCCGGACGTGGAGGTGCGCGCCGGGGACACGGCGGAGGTGGACGTGTCGGGCCACTTCACCGACCCCGACGGCGACGCGCTGAGCTACGCCGCCGCCTCGTCCAGCCCCGGAGTCGCGACGGTGTCGGTGTCGGGCGGCACGGTTGCGGTCGCGGCCGTCGCCAGGGGCATGACCGACGTGACGGTCACGGCCACGGACCCCGGCGGGCTGTCGGCTACCCAGACGTTCCGGGCGACCGTCCCGAACCGTGCTCCGGTGGCGGGGGACCCGGTCCCGGACGTGGAGGTGCGCGCCGGGGACACGGCGGAGGTGGACGTGTCGGGCCACTTCACCGACCCCGACGGCGACGCGCTGAGCTACGCCGCCGCCTCGTCCAGCCCCGGAGTCGCGACGGTGTCGGTGTCGGGCGGCACGGTTGCGGTCGCGGCCGTCGCCAGGGGCATGACCGACGTGACGGTCACGGCCACGGACCCCGGCGGGCTGTCGGCTACCCAGACGTTCCGGGCGACCGTCCCGAACCGTGCTCCGGTGGCGGGGGACCCGGTCCCGGACGTGGAGGTGCGCGCCGGGGACACGGCGGAGGTGGACGTGTCGGGCCACTTCACCGACCCCGACGGCGACGCGCTGAGCTACGCCGCCGCCTCGTCCAGCCCCGGAGTCGCGACGGTGTCGGTGTCGGGCGGCACGGTTGCGGTCGCGGCCGTCGCCAGGGGCATGACCGACGTGACGGTCACGGCCACGGACCCCGGCGGGCTGTCGGCTACCCAGACGTTCCGGGCGACCGTCCCGAACCGTGCTCCGGTGGCGGGGGATTCGATCCCGGACGTGGAGGTGCGCGCCGGGGACACGGCGGAGGTGGACGTGTCGGGCCACTTCACCGACCCCGACGGCGACGCGCTGAGCTACGCCGCCGCCTCGTCCAGCCCCGGAGTCGCGACGGTGTCGGTGTCGGGCGGCACGGTTGCGGTCGCGGCCGTCGCCAGGGGCATGACCGACGTGACGGTCACGGCCACGGACCCCGGCGGGCTGTCGGCTACCCAGACGTTCCGGGCGACCGTCCCGAACCGTGCTCCGGTGGCGGGGGATTCGATCCCGGACGTGGAGGTGCGCGCCGGGGACACGGCGGAGGTGGACGTGTCGGGCCACTTCACCGACCCCGACGGCGACGCGCTGAGCTACGCCGCCGCCTCGTCCAGCCCCGGAGTCGCGACGGTGTCGGTGTCGGGCGGCACGGTTGCGGTCGCGGCCGTCGCCAGGGGCATGACCGACGTGACGGTCACGGCCACGGACCCCGGCGGGCTGTCGGCTACCCAGACGTTCCGGGCGACCGTCCCGAACCGTGCTCCGGTGGCGGGGGACCCGGTCCCGGACATGGAGGTGCCCGCCGGGGACACGGCGGAGGTGGACGTGTCGGGGCACTTCACCGACCCGGACGGCGACGCGCTGAGCTACGCCGCCGCCTCGTCCGGTCCCGGGGTGGCCACGGTATCGGTGTCGGGCGGCACGGTTGCGGTCGCGGCCGTCGCCAGGGGCGTGACCGACGTGACGGTCGAGGCCACGGACCCCGGCGGGCTGTCCGCAACCCAGACGTTCCGGGCAACCGTCCCGAACCGGGCTCCGGAGGCGGGGGACCCGGTCCCGGACATGGAGATGCTCGCCGGGGACACGGCGGAGGTGGACGTGTCGGGGCACTTCACCGACCCGGACGCCGACGCGCTGAGCTACGCCGCCGCCTCGTCCGGTCCCGGAGTCGCGACGGTGTCGGTGTCGGGCGGCACGTTGAGGGTGGCGGGGGTGGGCTTGGGCACGGCGACCCTGACGGTGACGGCGACGGACCCGGACGGCCTCTCGGCACAAACCGCGTTCGGCGTGACGGTTCGGTCTCCGGACCGGGCCGTGCTCGAGGCGCTGTACGAAGCCACCGGCGGGCCGGATTGGCACAGCAACGACGGATGGCTGACGGACGCCCCGATCTTCGAATGGCATGGGGTGTCGGCAGACGGGACGGGCCGCGCGGACTCGCTCGGTCTCGGGACCAACAACCTGGTGGGCTCGATTCCCCCGGAGCTGGCCAATCTCACGAGCCTGACCGTCCTGGACCTGGGCTTCAACGGCCTGGGGGGCTCGATCCCCCCGGAGACCGGGAACCTCGCCGCACTGGAGGTGCTGGACCTTCGGGGCAACAACCTGGAGGGCTCGATCCCCGCGGAGCTGGGCGCTCTCGCGAACCTGGCCGTCCTGGACCTGGGCTTCAACGACCTGACCGGCTCGATCCCCCCGGAGACCGGGAACCTCGCCGGACTGGAGGTGCTGGACCTTCGGGGCAACAACCTGACGGGCCCGATCCCCCCGGAGCTGGGCGGCCTCGCGAACCTGACCGTCCTGGACCTGGGCTTCAACGGCCTGGAGGGTTCCATCCCCCCGGAGACCGGGAACCTCGCCGGACTGGAGGTGCTGGACCTTCAGGGCAACGACCTGGAGGGCTCGATCCCCCCGGAGCTGGGCGGCCTCGCGAACCTGACTGTCCTGGACCTGGGCTTCAACGACCTGACCGTGACGGATTCTTTCCCGGGCTGGATTGCCAACCTTGCCGACCTCACCGTCCTGGACCTCGGCAGCCAAGGTTCCTGTTCCAAGAATAGTGGCTATACCGGTCCGGTTCCGGCCTGGCTCGCCGACCTCACGGACCTGACCGAACTGGATTTGGGCTGCCACCGCCTGACGGGCTCGATTCCTCCCGAGTTCGGGAACCTGGCGAACCTGGAGGAGCTGGACCTGGCCCTCAACGAACTGACTGGTTCGATCCCCCCCGCGCTTGGTCAACTCTCGAAGCTGAAGGTCCTTGGACTGGCCGCCAATGAACTTTCCGGCTCGATCCCACCGAAGCTGGGTCAACTCTCGAAGTTGGTCTACCTGGCTCTGTGGTCCAACGACCTTTCGGGTCCGGTATCTTCGGATCTGGATCAGCTGTCGGTGCTCGTGTTCCTGTTGCTCGACGACAACGAGCTCACGGACGAGTTTCCCGCTTCGTTCCCGTCGCTTGGTAGCGTCGAAAAAGCCGAGTGGGATGGCAACGCCGGTCTTTGCGCTCCAAAGACCGAGAAGTTCGAAGCGTGGCTGAGGGGAATGCGCTACGGGTGGTCGGGTCCGCGTTGCCCGGAGGCCTACGTGAGCCACACGCCTGCGACCGGCGTTTCAATGTCAACCCTGATCCGCCACCTGGAGGAGCAGGCCTTGGTTGCGGAGACCCTCGCGAGAGCCGCCGCCCGCGAGCGAGAGGATGTCTTGGAGGTAATGAAGACGGTGGAGACATTGCGTAGCGAGATCGAGCTGCTGCGTAACGAGCAGGGTGGCGGGCGGATGTAGTCGCAGCATGGCGCCTTCGGCCACTTGGGGAAATGTGGCGGCGTGAGAACCGGGGGGGTTTCCTGCGGTGGTCGCGGATGCAGCGGTCCTCTTACGCTGATGCCGGGCTGGAGACAGGCCGGTCACTTTGCCCAGAAACCTACCGGCCACGCCTTCCTGGCCCTTCCGAGGCAGTCGTGCCGGAATCGGACCGTCAGGCAGATCAAAGGTGTCGTCGCCGGTTCGCGAGGTGGATCTCGACCGCGTCATTGCCTTCCGGAAGGGCCGGGATCCGAGGCGGTGGTGTTTACCTACACCGCCACCGTCGAGGATGACGGGAACACGATCACCGGCACGGTTCGCGACACCGACGGAGAGACCAATCCGTTGAACCTCACCAGGACATAGCGCAACCAAGCCCCACCTCGCCGCAGCGCAATTCTCACGGGCCTGCGGAATCCTGGCCGGACGGCGCCCGCCCGGGGAAGCCCCGTCGCCGGCGATCCGGAGGCGGAGGGCGCGGCGGCGCCGGCGCAGCTCTCCGGGAGTCGCTCGATGGGCGCCTTGTGGCGGATTGGTGCGCGTTGCGTAGCCTCAACCACCGACGCTCTGTTTGAACATCGCGGTCTGACAACGGGGCGCTACGCCCGAGACCCCCGGGGCTCCGCGCGCCGCCGTCAGTGCCGGGACCGATGTTTCGGCGAGTAGCGCAGTTGCGGATCCGGGTATATGTTGGCAGCCTGGTGATCGAGATGGCTTGCGACGGCAACTTTCATCCCACTCCGTAGCCAGGAGAAGCCCTCCAAGGTGAAACGCTTCGCCCTTCTCCCCCTCCTCGCCCTCGCCGCCTGCGAGAACCAGCAGCCCCCCGCCGCTTGCGGCTCCATCCCGCAAGTGACGGTCAACGCGGGCGAGACGGCCACCGTCACCGCATGCTTCAGCGATCCCAACGGGGATATGCTTGTGTACTCCGCCACGTCATCGAACCCCGG
This sequence comes from Longimicrobiales bacterium, assembly GCA_965204275.1. Taxonomy (GTDB): domain Bacteria; phylum Gemmatimonadota; class Gemmatimonadetes; order Longimicrobiales; family Gaopeijiaceae; genus Bin94. Next base: position 1,097,716 of record CBDBEC010000001.1, on the reverse strand, counting down.
TGTGGCGGCGGCGTCCGTTTCCGGAACCAGCATCACCGTCGCGGCGGTCGCGCCCGGAAGCGCGTCCGTCACGGTCACGGCAAGCGATCCGGGCGGACTGGAGGCCGGGCAGAGCTTCCAGGTCGAGGTCCCGAACCGTGCTCCGGTGGCGGGGGATTCGATCCCGGACGTGGAGGTGCGCGCCGGGGACACGGCGGAGGTGGACGTGTCGGGCCACTTCACCGACCCCGACGGCGACGCGCTGAGCTACGCCGCCGCCTCGTCCAGCCCCGGAGTCGCGACGGTGTCGGTGTCGGGCGGCACGGTTGCGGTCGCGGCCGTCGCCAGGGGCATGACCGACGTGACGGTCACGGCCACGGACCCCGGCGGGCTGTCGGCTACCCAGACGTTCCGGGCGACCGTCCCGAACCGTGCTCCGGTGGCGGGGGACCCGGTCCCGGACATGGAGGTGCGCGCCGGGGACACGGCGGAGGTGGACGTGTCGGGCCACTTCACCGACCCCGACGGCGACGCGCTGAGCTACGCCGCCGCCTCGTCCAGCCCCGGAGTCGCGACGGTGTCGGTGTCGGGCGGCACGGTTGCGGTCGCGGCCGTCGCCAGGGGCATGACCGACGTGACGGTCACGGCCACGGACCCCGGCGGGCTGTCGGCTACCCAGACGTTCCGGGCGACCGTCCCGAACCGTGCTCCGGTGGCGGGGGATTCGGTCCCGGACGTGGAGGTGCGCGCCGGGGACACGGCGGAGGTGGACGTGTCGGGCCACTTCACCGACCCCGACGGCGACGCGCTGAGCTACGCCGCCGCCTCGTCCAGCCCCGGAGTCGCGACGGTGTCGGTGTCGGGCGGCACGGTTGCGGTCGCGGCCGTCGCCAGGGGCATGACCGACGTGACGGTCACGGCCACGGACCCCGGCGGGCTGTCGGCTACCCAGACGTTCCGGGCGACCGTCCCGAACCGTGCTCCGGTGGCGGGGGATTCGATCCCGGACGTGGAGGTGCGCGCCGGGGACACGGCGGAGGTGGACGTGTCGGGCCACTTCACCGACCCCGACGGCGACGCGCTGAGCTACGCCGCCGCCTCGTCCAGCCCCGGAGTCGCGACGGTGTCGGTGTCGGGCGGCACGGTTGCGGTCGCGGCCGTCGCCAGGGGCATGACCGACGTGACGGTCACGGCCACGGACCCCGGCGGGCTGTCGGCTACCCAGACGTTCCGGGCGACCGTCCCGAACCGTGCTCCGGTGGCGGGGGATTCGATCCCGGACGTGGAGGTGCGCGCCGGGGACACGGCGGAGGTGGACGTGTCGGGCCACTTCACCGACCCCGACGGCGACGCGCTGAGCTACGCCGCCGCCTCGTCCAGCCCCGGAGTCGCGACGGTGTCGGTGTCGGGCGGCACGGTTGCGGTCGCGGCCGTCGCCAGGGGCATGACCGACGTGACGGTCACGGCCACGGACCCCGGCGGGCTGTCGGCTACCCAGACGTTCCGGGCGACCGTCCCGAACCGTGCTCCGGTGGCGGGGGACCCGGTCCCGGACATGGAGGTGCCCGCCGGGGACACGGCGGAGGTGGACGTGTCGGGGCACTTCACCGACCCGGACGGCGACGCGCTGAGCTACGCCGCCGCCTCGTCCGGTCCCGGGGTGGCCACGGTATCGGTGTCGGGCGGCACGGTTGCGGTCGCGGCCGTCGCCAGGGGCGTGACCGACGTGACGGTCGAGGCCACGGACCCCGGCGGGCTGTCCGCAACCCAGACGTTCCGGGCAACCGTCCCGAACCGGGCTCCGGAGGCGGGGGACCCGGTCCCGGACATGGAGATGCTCGCCGGGGACACGGCGGAGGTGGACGTGTCGGGGCACTTCACCGACCCGGACGCCGACGCGCTGAGCTACGCCGCCGCCTCGTCCGGTCCCGGAGTCGCGACGGTGTCGGTGTCGGGCGGCACGTTGAGGGTGGCGGGGGTGGGCTTGGGCACGGCGACCCTGACGGTGACGGCGACGGACCCGGACGGCCTCTCGGCACAAACCGCGTTCGGCGTGACGGTTCGGTCTCCGGACCGGGCCGTGCTCGAGGCGCTGTACGAAGCCACCGGCGGGCCGGATTGGCACAGCAACGACGGATGGCTGACGGACGCCCCGATCTTCGAATGGCATGGGGTGTCGGCAGACGGGACGGGCCGCGCGGACTCGCTCGGTCTCGGGACCAACAACCTGGTGGGCTCGATTCCCCCGGAGCTGGCCAATCTCACGAGCCTGACCGTCCTGGACCTGGGCTTCAACGGCCTGGGGGGCTCGATCCCCCCGGAGACCGGGAACCTCGCCGCACTGGAGGTGCTGGACCTTCGGGGCAACAACCTGGAGGGCTCGATCCCCGCGGAGCTGGGCGCTCTCGCGAACCTGGCCGTCCTGGACCTGGGCTTCAACGACCTGACCGGCTCGATCCCCCCGGAGACCGGGAACCTCGCCGGACTGGAGGTGCTGGACCTTCGGGGCAACAACCTGACGGGCCCGATCCCCCCGGAGCTGGGCGGCCTCGCGAACCTGACCGTCCTGGACCTGGTCTTCAACGGCCTGGAGGGTTCCATCCCCCCGGAGACCGGGAACCTCGCCGGACTGGAGGTGCTGGACCTTCAGGGCAACGACCTGGAGGGCTCGATCCCCCCGGAGCTGGGCGGCCTCGCGAACCTGACCGTCCTGGACCTGGGCTTCAACGACCTGTCCGGGCCACTGCCACCCGAACTCGGCGACCTGATTGCTCTGGTGGATTTGCGCTTGCATCACAACCCCGATCTGGAGGGACTGCTGCCCAGAAGTGTCTTGAATCTCTCCCCCGCCCACCTTGCCACGACGGGCACCGGCCTGTGTGCGCAGCTGGACGACGAATTCCAGGAGTGGCTGGCCACGATCGAAGAGGTGCGCAGCGCGAAGTGTCCGGCCACGCGGATCGAACGGCTCGCTCTCTCCGAACTCTACGCCAGCACCGGCGGCGATTCCTGGACCAACAACGACGGTTGGAGCAGCGATTCCGAGGTGGGCGACTGGTATGGCGTTACCGTGGGAGACTCGCTCGTGCAGCAGCTGAGGCTCGCCGGCAACGGGCTGGAGGGACCGCTGCCTCCGGAAATCGGCAGCTTGCAGGCGCTGGAGACTCTCGATCTCGCCGACAACGAACTCACCGGCGGGTTCGCCGCCACCATCGCGTCCATCGATCCCCTGGACACCATCAGGGTCAGTGACAATGCGGACATGGAAGGCCTGCTTCCGTTCCGCATGATCGACCTGGAGAACCTCAGGGCGTTGCAGTACGCGGACACCGACCTCTGCGCGCCACCGGCGTCCGCCTTCCGGGTATGGGTCGACTCTCTCGACATCGCGGAGGGGACGACCTGCGACAACCCGGACGAGGTCAGGCTGTCGCTGCCGATCGTCTACCTCACGCAAGCCATCCAGAGGCGGGAGGGCGATGTCCCGCTCCTCTCGAACCGGGAGGCACTTCTGCGCGTGTTCCTGGTCGGCGACGAGGAGAACGCCTTCTTCGAGCCCGAGGTCTTCGCGACCTTCACGCGCGGCGGCAGGGAGGTTCACCGCGTGGTGATGCCGAGCGAGCATTACCTCCTGCCCACGTCAGCGGACGAGGGCGACCTGGTCAAGTCGTACAACGCGGTGATTCCGGCCAGGCACATCGTGGACGGCACCGAGTTCGTCGTCGTGGCCGACTCCGCCGAGGTGGTCCCCCGCGCTCCCGGCAGCCAGACGCGCTTCCCGGCGACCGGCTCGGCTGCCCTCGACGTGGTCGGGGTCCCGCCGCTGGAGCTGACGGTCGTGCCGGTGCTGAATGCGGAGAACCCGGACTCGTCGATCTTCGAGTGGACCGACGACATCGACGACGACAGCCCCCAGGTGGGCCTGTTCAAGTATTCCTTCCCGTTCTCGGAGTTCACCGCGAACTCCTGGGACACCGCCTACATCACCGACCTCGACCTGACCAACGAGAGCAATACCTGGCGCCTGGTGCTCGAGCTGGAGAAGGTGTACAGGGCCGAGGAGGCCACGGGCTACTGGTACGCCGTCGCGGACAGCGAAGAGGGCTATGTGCGCGGCATCGCAATTCTCAACGGCTGGGTCAGCTTCGGCAAGCCGTGGGACACTGAGCTCGCCCACGAGGTGGGCCACAACCTGGATCTCCTGCACGCGCCGTGCGGAAGACCGAGCGGCACGGATCCGGATTTCCCCTATGAGAACGGGAGCATCGGGGTGTGGGGATTCGACTTCCGCGACAGCACGGTTGTGGCGCCGGAGCGCCGCCGCGACATCATGGGGTACTGTTACGAACTGGGCTGGCTGAGCGACTACTACTTCGAGAAGGTGATCCGCGTACGGGAGGAGAAGGAGGGCGACGACCCGGAGGAGCGCAGGGCCGGAACCGGACCGAAGGGGCGGATGCTGGTGCTCTGGGGCGGGGTCCTGGACGGCGAGCTGCGCATCGAGCCCGTGCATCCGATGTACACGGCGGCGATGCTCCCGGACGAGCCGGGTCCCTACCGTCTGGACGGGATCGCCGCCGGCGGTGACGTCGAGTTCTCGTTGTCGTTCACGCCCGGCGAGGATGCGTACGGAAACAGGTACTTCTTCTTCACCGTCCCCATTGAGGACGACTGGGAGGACTCGCTGGAACGCATCACGCTCACCGGGCCCGAGGGCGAAGTGGCCGTAGACGACAGCGACCCGCGGTCGCTCACGGTGGTGACCGATCCCGCGACCGGGCGGATCCGGGCGGTCCTGCGCGACTGGGCGGGGCCGCTGCCGGCTGTGCTGGGCGACACCGGCGGGCTCGAGGTGGAAACGACGAGAGGAGTCTTCGAGGCTGTTCGCCTTCGCAGATGAGGGGGCGTTTTCTGGTGAATCCGCAAGACGGATCGCTGGGACTGCGATGTGGCCCTGCCTTCGCCGCGCCGCCGCCCACTTGGCACAGTGGAGCGCGAGAGGGTTGCTCGGAGCCACGGTCGGTCCCCGTGCTAAAGCCGCACCGGAGTGCGAAAACGACATGGGGGCTCGATTCACACTTGGCCCTCCGGCGATGCACACCGGCCTGCCTGCTTATCCGCTGGCACGGCAACGTCTTGTGGCCCGGATGCTCGGTGGGCCGTGGCACGCGGGCCAGTCGGGCCGTGGCGGGAGCGACCCCCCGGCCCGAGGGCTCGGTACGGGCTCGGGGCCAAGTGGAAATTCACACCTCGCCCCCCGCCCTCCAGAGGGTCGCTCCCGCAGCACCGATCCCTCCGGGAAGGGGGGTTGGGCACCGCCTCGGCGGCTGCGGATCAGCCGCTTGCCGCCCGCCCGGCCGCCACGCTGTCGGGGCATCGCCGGGCAAGCCGGAAGCCCCGATTGCGCGGGCCGCATCGTGGCCCCGGCGGTCGGACTACCGTTCGCGAACGGCCTTCAGCGGCTCTCTCATTCCAGACACGCCGGAGGCTCGGTCCACCCGGCTGCGCAGGTGCAACGAAGGTTTGAAGACCGGCACATCCCGGGGCGGAACCTCGACCGGCTCGCCGGTCCTGGGGTTGCGGCCCGTGCGGGCCTTGCGGTGCCGCACCTTGAAGGTGCCGAAGCCCCGGAGTTCGATGCGGTCGCCTCGCGCGAGCGCGTCCTTCACTGCGTCAAGGAAGGCGTCAACCACCCGCCCGCATTCCCTCTTGGTGACTCGCGGTCCGACCACGTCGGCGACCTGCTCAACGAGTTCGGCTTTGGTCATCCTGTTCTCCTCGCGCGAAGTGTGGCCGAGTCCTGCCTTCAGTATGATAACCTGCGGCGCGACCCACGGCGGCTGGTCCCACCGGCCGCGCCAAGGCGAAGCCGTGCCCCGATGGCGCTGGCCGAAGCAGACGTCCTCCTGGCTTCAGGACGGCGTCCGTCGCGGCCGACCTATGGCCTTCCCGCACGGGATTGCTGGCCCGGAGCGACCCCCGAGGGTGGGTGGGATGGAAGTGCACATCCCAGTCCTCCCCGATGCCACGACAGGCATAGAAAAAGGGGGGTCGCTCCGGTCACGGCCTCCGGTTCCCGCGCGGCGCAGCCGCCCCGGAGGCCGTGATGCAACCGAAAGCCGGACAACGACATGCGCAGTCGCGGAGGTGCACGTCCGAACTGCGATTTCGCGCACATGCACGTCGGTTTCACATGTGCGGTCCCCGCACGGCCCCGGACGGGTCCGGCAACGGCTTCCCAAAGCCGTGTTGCGCGCCACGCTCCCAGCGACCCCCGATCATGCGCTTGAACCGCTTCCTTCGGGACGGGACGGACCGCTCCGACGACCTGCCACTGGTCAAACACCCCTTCCTCGGCGACATTCCGTTCGCGCAGATCGTGCAGTCCATCAATCGAGAGAGGAATCGAACGATGGGACGCACGAGAAGAAGCCGCCGGAGCTACGGCGCCGGCGAGTGGGGCCGGAACCGGGTCAGGATCTTCCCCGACCCGAAGACCGGCATGTTCCAGATTGAGTGGCGAGAGAACGGGCGCAGGCTCACCCGCTCCCTCAAGCACCGCGACTGGGCGCGCGCGAAGAGGCAGGCGGATCAGTTCGCCGCAGGCTTCATTGACGCGCCCAACGGCGAGGCCGAAGCCAAGCGCGAGCCGCTCACGCTGGAGAAGCTGTTTGACACCTACGGCGAGGAGGTGACGCCCACCAAGGGCTCGCATTCGCGGGGGCACGACCGGGCCGCCACGCACATGTTCCTCCGGTTTTTCGGACGGAACCGCGATCCGGCGACACTCTCCCAACGGGACTGGGACCGGTTCATCCGGGCGCGGCGGGCGGGCAGGACCGGACCGAGCGGACGGCCCGTATCCGACCGGACGGTCGAATACGACCTGAAGTTCCTGATCGCCGTCCTGAATTGGGCGGCGAAGTCCCGCGACGAGCGGGGCCGGTTGTTGCTCGACCGGAATCCGCTGAGCGGACTCAGGACGCCCACGGAGAAGAACCCGACCCGGGTGGTGCTCGCCGAGGACGAGTACCGGGCGCTCCTGAAGGTGTCGCGCCGCGTGGACTGGCGGTTCCATGTCGCCCTCGTGCTCGCGCACGAAACCGGCCACCGGATCGGCGCGATCCGCCAGCTTCGATGGTTCGACATCGACTTCGAGGGCAGGACGATCCTCTGGCGGGCCGAACACGACAAATCCGGCTACGAGCACGTCACGCCCGTCACCGACGAGGCCCTCGACACGCTGACGGAGGTGCGGGCGATGAATCCCGCAACGGGGGAGGCTCCGGTGCTGCCCGCGCCGAGGAATCGGCAGGCGGTTGTGGGTGCCGCGCGGTTGCACGCTTGGTGGCAGAAGGCCCAGATTCTTGCGGGACTGGAGCCGAAGCCCGGCAGGGGCTGGCACTCGCTGAGGCGGAAGTTTGCTTCCGACCTGATGGACCAGCCGCTGAAGGTGCTTTGCCAACTCGGCGGCTGGAAGACGGCCAAGACGGTCCTTCGGTGCTATCAGCGGGCCGACGAGGGACAGCTTCGGAAGGCTCTGGAAGACCGCTGCCGGGCTCGCAACGGAAGTCGAAAGTAGCGGGAGTCATTCAGCGGGAATCCGGGCTGACGAACACGTAAATGTATTCACCGCAAGAAGATGCGAATCAACACGGACATGCCGGCCCGGCACCTCGCCGATCTCGGTGCTCGCGGGGCTCTTCCACGGACCGCCTTCTCAGGAACCGGTCGCCCGGTAGGCCCCCCCGCGCGTCCGGCTGATCCTGTTTTCGAAGACCAGCCCCTCGAGCACCAGCTCGCACGCCGCCGCTCTCACCCCGTCCCCGCCCTCCGCCGCAGCCAGTTCCAGCATTTCAGTCGCCTCGACGAGCCCCGGTACCCGGCGAAAGCCCTCGACGCAGGCTGCGGCGGTGGCATCCTCGGAGACCTGGATCACCCCGCCCGACTCGAAATACTCGATGATGGAGGCGAAGTCTTCCGGTATCTCGACGTCGACACCCTCGAGGTTGCCGAGGAAGGTGTAGCCGGCGGCGGCCGAGACCAGTTCGGTGGCGATGATGGACGCCCCCTTCAGCTCCCCTTCGTACTCGAGCTCCAGCTTGCCGGTGATCGCGGGCAGGGACGCGTACACGTCGCCGATGCGCGGAACCGCCGCCGCCTCGCCGTGGCGGATCGCGCGCCGCTCCGCGCTGGAAACGACCGTCTCCAGGACCGCGATCGGCATGCGCTGGCTGACCCCGCTCTCCTGGTCGACCCGGTTGTCGAGCCTCGCCAGGACCGCGGTGCGCTCCACCACTTCGCGGACAAAATCCGGGATTCGCACCTGGCGGCCGTTGCGCTCCACCCACGCCTCCTGGGCCGTTATGGCGACCGCCGTCCGCAAACCCTGCGGATAGTGGGTGCGCACCTCGGCTGCGATCCGGTCCTTGAGCGGCGTGACGATCTTGCCGCGCGCGGTGTAGTCCTCCGGATTGGCCGAGAAGGCGATGAGCAGGTCGAGGGGAAGGCGCACCGGATATCCCTTGATCTGGACATCGCCCTCTTCGAGGATGTTGAAGAGCCCGACCTGGATCCGCGGCGACAGGTCCGGAAGCTCGTTCATGGCGAAGATCCCGCGGTTCGCGCGCGGCAGCATGCCGTAGTGGATTGTCAGCTCGTCGGAGAGGATGTGGCCGCCGCGGGCCGCCTTGATCGGGTCGAGGTCGCCGATGATGTCGGCGATCGTGACGTCGGGGGTGGCGAGCTTCTCCAGGTAGCGCTGCTCGCGGGCGAGCCACTCGACCGGGGTTGCGTCGCCGCACTCGGCCACCACCTGGCGCCCGTACTTGGAGATCGGCGCGAGCGGGTCGTCGTTCACCTCGCTGCCGGCTATGATCGGGATGCGCTCGTCCAGCAGTTCGACGAGCTGCCGCAGGATCCGGGACTTGGCCTGTCCCCTGAGGCCCAGCAGGATGAAGTCGTGGCGCGCGAGGATCGCGTTCGCGATCTGGGGCACGACCGAGTCCTCGTACCCGTGGATGCCCGAAAAGAGCGTCTCTCCCGCCTCGAGCTTGCGGATCAGGTTGTCCCTGAGTTCGTCCTTCACGGACCGGCTCCGGTAGCCGGCGGCTCTGAGTCCGCCCAGGGTGGGGGGTGCGGATCGTGTCATTGGGGTAAGTTAGCACATGTCCGCAATCGAACCCGGCAGTCCCGTGCATCCCGCCCGGCACCAGCCCGGGCTGCCGCTGGCGGAGCTGATCGTCAGCGAGCCGCCGGGCGAAGAAGCCGTTCCGCTCGACGTGGTGTTCGTGGGCGCGGGGCCGGCCGGGCTGTCCGGCGCGATCGAACTGGCGCGGCTGGTGGCCGAGGGGAACGAGGCGGGCGACGGAGTGGGCGGGATCGAGATCGGGGTGCTGGAGAAGGCCGAAGGGCTGGGGGACCACAACCTATCCGGCGCGGTGATCAACCCGCGCTCCTTCCGGGAGCTCTTTCCGGGCATGTCATGGTCCGGCCTGCCGCTGCGGCGGCCCGTCGAGCGCGAGGCCGTGTACCTGCTGACCAGGCGGCGGGCGCTGCGCATTCCCGCGCCGCCGACCATGCGCAACCACGGCAACCACATCGCCTCCATATGCGAGGTCGTGCGCTGGCTCGGGGAGCGCGCGGAGGAGCTCGGCGTCATGATCCTGCCGGGGTTCCCCGCCGACGCCCTGCTCGTGGACGAAGACGCCGTGACCGGAGTGAGAACGGCGCCGCGGGGCCTGGGCCGCGACGGCCGGCCGGGCGGTGGGGGCTACATGCCGCCGGTGGACGTTGCCGCCCGCGTAACCGTCCTGTCCGAGGGTACCCGCGGCACGCTGACGCAGGCCTACCTCGAGTGGCAGGACGTGCGATCGGCGAACCCGCAGATCTACTCGCTCGGCGTCAAGGAGCTCTGGCAGGTTCCGCGGCCGCTCGACCGGATCATCCACACCATGGGATGGCCGCTCATCAGCGACGGTTTCGGGGGATCGTTCGTCTATCCGCTCGCCGACGACCTCGTGGCTCTCGGGCTGGTGGCGAGCCTCGACTACCGGAATGCCCGGCTCGACGTGCACGGCCTGCTCCAGCGCATGAAGCACCACCCGCTCCTTCGCCGCATCCTGGAGGGCGGCGAAATGGTGGAATGGGGCGCCAAGACGATCCCGGAGGGCGGCTACCATTCGCTGCCGGAGCGCCGGCACGGGAGCGGCATCTGCATCGTGGGCGACGCCGCCGGGTACGTGGACGTCGCGTCGCTCAAGGGGATCCACTACGCCATGCACTCCGGCGTCCTGGCCGCGCGCGCGATCTACCGGGCGCTCAAGGCGGACGACGTATCGGAGGCGGGGCTGGCTTCTTACACGGAGGCGGCCGACCGTTCGTTCATCGCCGCGGACCTGAGGCGGAACCGCAACATGCGGCTCGCCTTCAAGAGCGGGTTCTTCGCCGGCGGCGTGAAGGCGTCGCTGGCGACGGTGACGGGGGGAAGGGTGCCCGGCGGCCGCATCGCGACTGCGCCGGACGCCGCGGAGCGAAAGGTGATGGGCGCTGCGGCGGACGGAGGCGGGCCGCTCGCGGTCTCCAAGGTCGACGCCGTCTTCAGGAGCGGCAACCAGACCCGCGACGACCTGCCGTCGCACCTGAGCGTCGCCGCCGACGTGCCCGCCGAGGTTGCGGATATGTACGTTCACCTGTGCCCCGCGGGGGTCTACGAGCGCGACGGCGACCGACTGCGCGTGAATGCCCCCAACTGCGTCGACTGCAAGGCCACCGACGTTCTGGGACCGAGGTGGTCGCCGCGGGAGGGCGGCAGCGGACCGCGCTACCGGCGCATGTGAGGCGTGAGCCCGCCCATCACCCCGGCGGGGAGCGAGTACCGGAACAGGAGGCGAGAATGAGCGAAGGACGAGGGCGAGGCAATGTCGCGGAGGTGCCTCCCGGGGGGCCGCTGTGCCTGACCGGGCGGATCCGGATCGAGGCGGACGGCGAAATCGTGGCCGAGACGGACGATGTCGCGCTGTGCCGCTGCGGCCATTCGGGCGACAAGCCGTTCTGCGACGGGTCTCACCGCGGGGCCGGGTTCGACGACCCGGGAGTGATCCGGGGAGGGCGCCTGGTGCCGGGACGCGAAGAGCCCGCCCCGGGCGAGACGGTGGTTATCGTCTGCGCCAGGGACGGGCCGCTGCTGGTGCGGGGGCCGCTCACGGTGGTGGCGTCCGACGGGGAGACGTCCGCGGGCGCGAAGGGCGCGCTGTGCCGCTGCGGAGCGTCGTTGACGAAGCCGTTCTGCGACGGGTCTCACCGCGAGGCGGGGTTTGTGGGGTGAGGGGGGGGGGGCGGCGCGATCCGTGGCCGGTCGTCGCCGCCCACCAACCCTCTTACGAGATCATTTCTTCAGAATCTGTATCGTCGGGAGCTTGGACAGATCGGGTAGAGCATACGCCTCCGGGCTGCTGTCGTCGAAATCCAGGGCGAGGAACCGCGCCCAGTTCGTGCCTCCCGGTACCCCCACCTCATCCCCCTCCGCCCCGGTCACCAGGACGAAATCCGCGGCGCGGGTCACCAGGTAGTCTTCAGGGCCGTTTTCAAAAAGAACGACCCCGTCGACCGTCGCTTTGACCCCGCTATCCGACATGGTAAGCGAGATTTCGATATCCGAGGACTCGTCAATGGCGTTGGATAGTCCAAAGCTCCATTGGTCAACAGTCCAGCCGGTCGTCGAGTTGAACCAGGCGAACAGATAGTTCAACTCACCGAGGTTGCCTCCGTAGTCTGCTTCGCCAACGAGAAACAGATAGGCAGTGTAGGTGGTGTGGCCGGTACCGACCAGCAAACCGGGCTGCGCATCCTCGTCGACGACCCTTACCGCGGCTTCCACCGTCCAGCCATTCGCGGTGCCCCCGAGGCTCTGGCCTGCAAAGGCGTAGAAGCCGCTCGAGTCTGCCGTCAGAAGGAGGTAGCCATCGTCGATCTCTGCGCTCGCATAGTCGTTGAGCTCCCAGTCGTCGAGCGCATCGTCGGAGTTGAAGTCCTCCGAGATCACAACGACAGGCACCTTGACCGTGGCCATGAAGGTAGCAGTGACATCTTCTTCACCGTCCGAGGCGGTCACGGAAATCTGCGATGAACCCTCCTGGCCCACCGCCGTGAGTGTGAGAATGCTGCCCGACAACGCCGCGCTGATGATTGCCGGCTGGGACGAGGACGCCGTGTAGGCAAGATCCTGTCCATCGGGGTCGGAGAAGCTTCCAGCGAGATCGATCACCAACGCACTGCCTCGCAGCACCTCGACATCATCCAGTGACCCCGTAGGCGCACGGTTCGGCACCAGCACGGCGACATTCTGGGTGGCCTGCAAGCTGTCCGGGTCGGTCGCCGTCACTGCGATCGTGGTGGTGCCCGGCGCCTTGCCCGTTATACTGAGACGAGCACCGACCAGACCCGCCGCGGCGATCTCGTCGTCGTCGATGACGACGCCAAGCTTGAGCGCCCCACCCTCAGGGTCCTCGAAGCAGGGTTCGACCACTTCCCTCTCGCCGACATGGACGGTAACCTGCGGGAGTTCCCCACACACCGTCGGCGGCTTGGGCTCGCCACACGCGAACAGGGTGAGAAGCGGCAGGCCGGCGAACGGCAGTAAACGTCTCATTTCTTTTCCTCCAGTCCTGGGGTCTTCGGTTGCGACCTTCGCGAGCGGTCCAGCCGCTGTGGTGCTCCCGGCTCGGTCCCGTACCGCATTGCCACGTTCCGGTCCCAAAACGGCGAGAGACTCGAAGCGGATGGCGTTGTACGGGGCGCTCCGCAAGCTAAGCAAATTAGGAAGAGGGAGTCCGGCTGGCAAGAAATGCGATCCGGCCCGGCCCGGGAGACACCCGTTCCCGCCTTCAATGGCCGAGCGGCACCTGCGCGCCGATACCGGCCGCAAGGCAATGCGCCGGACGGCTGGACCATGTCCTCCTAAGGCGATAGTATTATTGGAAATCACCCGCAGACGAACATACGCCCGATCGGAGCCTGGATTGCACAGGAACTCCCGGCAACCCTCCCGCCAGCCCGGCCCCCCCACCCGCCCCCCGCCCCGCCGCCCGCGGCACGGCCTGGGAGCCCGTGGACAAAATCCCCGCGGCATTCGACCGGCGATGCATCCGGCCTGAACGCTTCGTTTCACCTTATCAAGACGTAAAGACAGCTTTACATTATGTCATGTCCAGTGTACATTCAACGCTTCCGAGGCTTCGCTGTGCGTTGCTCCTCGGGCGAATAGCCCTGCCATTGACCTCTCGTCGCGCCTTGCCAGCCCGGCGCCTCGCCGCTCTCGGCGCTCGGGCGGGCTATAATATCCGCGGACTGCCAGCATCCCTCCACCTCCTCCTGGCAGCCGCAACAGCCTGCGCCCGTCCCGCCGAGCCCGCCCCCGCCGGTCCGCTCGGCTACGGATTGCCGTCGCCCCCGAACGCCGTCTACACGGTCGCCGACACGCTGACCGTCGAAATGCACCGGCCCGGGGGCAACCTGGAGATGGCGGCCCGGTATGCCATGACCGTCGACCTGTCCTTCCGGCAGGACCCGGCCGGCATCCGGGTAACGGGCATCGCGGAGGACTTCGAGGGCTCGATGTCCAACCTCCTGCAACCGGACCGGTTCTCGGACCTCGGCTACCTGGGCAAGACGATCGAGTTCACCTTGAACCGCCGGGGCGTGAGAAGGGTCGCCTCGTATCCCGAACTGTCCGGCCGGCCGGCGGAGCTGTTCTCCTTCGGCGGGCTGCCGTACGACATCTTTCCGCCCCTGCCCGGCGAGGAGATGGAGGCGCTCGGCTCCTGGGTGGATACGGTCGTCTGGCACACCGACAGCGAGGCCCTGGAGCGGACCTTCACGGGGGTCTACGCGTACACCCTGAGCGGGGACACGGTGGTCGACGGCCGGGCCCTCGTGCGCGTCGCGTTTACCGGCGAGATCGAAACCGACGATGCCCTGGGACGGCCGTTGAGGTTGACGTGGCACGACGTGAAGGGCCCGGTGACCGGTTTCCTTCTGTGGGACCCCGACCGGAGACTGGTGGCCTACCAGCAGTATGAGCGGACCCTGGAAGGAACCGTGACCCCGCCGGACAGGCCATCCACCGGGACGACCCTCGCGGGTGTCGTGCGGATCCGGCTGGTGAGGTAGGCCCTATTCCGGCGGCCGGTGCGTGCGGCGACGGCCGTTCCCCGCGAACTCCCACGCCGTGACCCGAACCCGGTTCATGCTCGACGACGTCGGGCCGCTCGCCTGGCCCTCCGGCCGGGTCGCCAGAGCGAACGAGACGAAGGTGTTCAGCAGGTAGGGCTCCGGGCCGTGTTCGAACAGCGGTTTTCCGTCGACGGTGGCGCGGACGCCGTCCTCCGACAGCGAGAGCGAGATGTCCACGTCGGTGAAGTCGGCTATCTCGCCGGACTCGCCGGTCGACCAGTCGGCGTTCACGAGGTGCCCCTCGATGCCGTCGTACCAGGAGAACGTCCAGTTGACCGTACCGGGTTCACCGAGGTCCTCTTCGCCGAGTGCGAAGACGTAGAATTCGTATCTGCTGTGACCGGTGAAGATCCAGAAGCCGGCCTGCGCGTCCTCGTCGGTCGTCCGCAGCACGATATCCACGGTCAGGTCCCCGGCCTGACCGCCCAGGGTCCGGTTCGCGAGGCCGTACCGGTTCGTCGAGTCCGTCGTCAGGACAAAGTAGCCGTCCTCGATCGCCGCGCTCGCGAAGTCGCTCATCACCCAGTCGTCGAGGGACGCATCGGAGTCGAAATCGTCCGAGATCAGGAGCACCGGCGCCACAACGGTGGCCGCGAAGGTCGCGGTGACGCTCTCCTCACCGTCGCTGGCGGTCACGGAGATCTCGGCCGTGCCCACCTGCAGCCCCGCCGCTTTGAGGGTGAGCATCGTGCCGGAGAGTTCGACACTCACGACCGAGGAGGCCGACGAGGAGGCCGTGTACGTCAGGGGCTGTCCGTCCGGATCGGTGAAGTGCACCGCGAGGTCGATCGTCATCTCGGCGCCGAGCCGCAGCCTGACGTCGTCCAGCGGCGGGTCCTCGACGGGCGGGCGATTCGGGACGAACACTTCCAAATCCTGGGTGGCGGCCAGCCCGTCCGGGTCGGTTGCCCTAATCGTCACCGTGGTCACACCCGGCGATACGCCCTGGATCCGGACGTCGGTGTCGAATGCGAGCGCCACGGCGATGTCGGGGTTCAGGCTGGTCGCGGCCAGGGTGAGCAGGCCGCCCTCGGGGTCTTCGAAGCACGGTTCGGCGGTCTCCCACGTAGCGACGAAGACGTTCATCGGAGCGAGGGTCCCGCAGGCGACCGGCGGCTTCGGGTCACTGCAAGCGAGCACCCCGAGAAGCGGGAGGAAACGTCTCATCTCATTCTCCACTCGTGGGGAGACGGTCAAGGCTGGTAGAATAGAAGCGGAAAGACCGCTCTCCCGCAAACGGACCCGGGGTTGTCCACGGCACGCGGCACACGGCTCCGTCAACGGGTGGCGAGGTGAAGCCCAACACAGCACACGGAGAGAAACAATGACCGGAAGAGTCCTGCTGGCGATCACTGCGGCCGCAACCGTGTCCGCGGGCGCGAGCGGCTGCGGCGGACCCGAAGGCCCGACCCCCGACGACACGCTAACGTACGGGATACCGTCGCCGCCGAGCGCCGTCTACCACATGGCCGACACCATGTCGATCGAGATGCAATCGCCCTTCGGGAACACCGAGGTCACGGGAGAGGGTTCCGTGACGATCGCCCTGGCCTTCCGGTCCGACCCGGGCGGCGTGCGCGTCGTCGGCACCGTCGAGGCCTTCGCGGGCTCCATGACGCATCCGATGATGGGAACGCAGATCGCGGGCCTGGACGACCTGAGCGGAAACCTCGAAGTGGTGATCGGCCGGCACGGTGTTGAAGAGCTCGTGTCGTTCCCGGAACTCTCGGGCGCCGTCGCGCAGATGTCCTCGTTCCCCGCGCTCGCCTACCTTCTCTTCTCCCGCATGCCGCCCGGCGACGCGGATCCGGGTGCGACCTGGGTGGACACGGTGACTTCGGTCAACGAACTGGAGGGGGCCTCCACGTCGACGACCGCCGCCAGCACCTACACCCTCGTGGGCGACACCGTGGTCGACGGCCGGAGCCTCGTGCACATCGCGGTGGCCACCGCAATCGAGGTCGAGAGCGCCTTCGAAGAGGGCGGGATGTCGATCACCCAGAGTTCGAGCGGGCTCGATGGACATGGCCGTAACGGGGCCGACGCGGATACGCCTGGAGCGGTGATCACCCTGGCGGCGAGACCGTCACGGCATACACCCTGGTCCCGTTCGCCTTCCAGGTCCCGCCCTCCACCGTGCTGTACCGCAGCACGATCTCCGAGGGTCGCGAATACAGGAACACCACTTCCGCCGAATGCTCTATGGGCTTGTCCGTCTCCGTGCAGTCCTGTTGGAGCGTGGCGACGTACGGAGTCACCACGGCCGAGCCACCGTACTCGGAAACCTCGACGCCGGCGTCGGCGGCGCACCAGTGAAATGTCCAGATCCTGATCTGCATCGGGACCCGCACGGTCGCCGAGTCGGGGATCTGGGGTTCGAGGTCGCCACCCGCGAGGACTCCGGGAGGTATGTAGCCGACGATGCGGAACTCGTCGGGATCGATTGGGTCGATGCAGCCGGCGAGAAGGACGGCGCCGAGGGCGACCAGGAGCCTGGCCGGCCGGCGGAGGTGGACGCGGTGAAGACGTCGCGGTGTGCAGCGGCGGAATCGAAAGGCCGGATGTGGGGGAATGGGGGTCATTGGCCTTCGCTCCTGTGACTGGTGCAGCGGTCTGGACAGAAAAAATTACGGCGGGAAGGGGCCGGAGCTTACAGTGCGCCGGCCGCTGTCTTCGGCGAATCTGCGGGCGACGAACTGCACGCGGTTCATACTCGAAGCCACGTCATCCTCGAACTCGGGCCGGGTCACAAGAAAGAGACCGGTAGCTCTCGGTATCAGGAATGGTGCCCTGCCATGCTCGAAGAGGAGTTTGCCGTTTACGGTGGCGCGAACACCGCTCCGCGTCATCAGGAGCGAGACCTCCATGTCGGCGAAGTCGCGAATGTGGCCGGATTTCCCGTATGCCCAATGGTCCGTCACCCAGAGTTCGGCCCCTGAGTCCCACCATGAGAAGACCCAGTTCACAGGGGGAAACCCGGGGATGTCCGCCTCGCCCAGAAGGAACAAATAGGCCCCAACCGGGAAGATTCCCGTGGAGACCAGGAACCCCGCCTGGGCATCCGCGTCGCTCGTCCGCAGAGTGATGTCGATCAGCCAGTCCGTCGCTCCGCCCCCGAAATCCCGACCGGCCAGGCCGTTGTAGTGGGCCGAATCGGCCGTGAGGACGAAGTACCCGTCCTGGATCTCAGCGCGCGCGTAGTCGGTGAGCCTCCAGTCGTCGAGCGATGCGGCGGAGTCGAACTCGTCGGAGAGGACCGGGAGAGGGCGCACGATCGTGGCCTCGAAGGTCGCGGTAACGCTGTCCACACCATCTGAGACCGTCACGGAAATCCGTGCCGAGCCGTCGCCCTCCAGCGGTGTGAGGCCGAGCAGACTGTCCGACAGAATGAGGGCACGAACCACCGATGGGGCTGAGGAGGACGCCTGGAAATACAGCGGCTGCCCGTCCGGGTCCGAGAAGTGGTCCGCGAGACGGATCGTCTCCCGAAAGCGGGCGGGAATCTCGACGTCACCCAGCGACCCGGCGGGCAGGCGGTTCGGGACGAGCACAGGCACCCGCATCTCCGCAGTCAGGCCGTCCGGGTCCGTGGCGGTGACGGAGACCACTGTAGTGCCCGGCCACCGGCCCAGTACCCGGATGTTGCCCTGGCGCGTGAGCTGCACCTGCGCGACGGGGATCGTATCGTAGACGAAACTGGAGAGGTCGAGCTCGGCACCCTCTGGGTCCTCGAAGCACAGATCCGCTTCGGCCCACTCACCGATGAAGACCTTCAACTCGGGGACGGGGCCGCATACGAACGGTGGCTGCGGTTCACACGCGAGCAGGAAGACAAGGGGTAGTAGCCGTCTCATTCGGCGCCCGGCCTTGCAATCGAACGGTCTCGCCGTGAGGTGCGGTTCGTGGGAAGGGCGTTCCACCGGCGCGTGAGATGCCCGGGAGCGATGTCGGGCGGGAGGTGCGTGTGAAGGAGGCTGTCCACGGTCAACTCCGGGGTGATGACCTGCACCCGGTTCATGCTCGAGGCCACGCCTCCCTTGCCCTCGGGCCGGGTCACCAGGGTGAGACCGACGCCCCTCCGCGGCAGATAGCCGACGTCGCCGCGCTCGAAGAGGAGTTCGCCGTCGACGGTGGCGCGGACACCGGTCTCCGTCATGGAGAGCGAGACCTCGACGTCGGTGAAGTCGCGAATGTGGCTGGACGTGCCATATGCCCAGGAAGGCGTCACCCATCCCCGGTCCACGTGCCACCAGCCGAAGAGCCAGTTGACGCCCCCGAGCTCCGGGATATCCGCTTCGCCCAGCAGGAACTGATAGCTCCAGATGGGGCGTACCCCCGTGGTGACCAGGAACCCGGCCTGCGCATCCGCGTCGGTCGTCCGTAGCGTGATGTCCACGATCCACTCGCTCGCCGTGCCGTGGAATCCCTGCCAGGCCTCGCCGTAGTAGCCGGTCGAGTCGGCCGTCAGCACAAAGTACCCGTCCTCGATCTCCGCCCGGGCCTTCCGGCCGACCGCCCAGTCGTCGAGCGATTCCTCGGAGTCGAACTCGTCGGACAGCACCAGTTCGGACGGCACGACTGTGGCCTCGAATGCCGCGGTCACGCTCTCTTCACCGTCGGAGGCGGTCACGGAAATCTCCGCTGAACCCTGGCCGCCCGAATGCTCGAGCCTGAGAAAACCGTCCGACAATGCGGCGACATCCACGACCGACGGGTCCGATGAGGATGCCGAGTAGGACAATGGCTGCCCGTCCGGATCCGAGAAGTGGTCGGAGAGATTGATTGTGGCGCCAAAGCGGGCGTGCACGTCGACATCATCGAGCGACCCGGCCGGAACCCGGTTCGGGACGAGCACGGGCACATTCAGGGTGGCCTTCAGGCTGTCCGGGTCGATGGCCGTCACGATGACCGTCGTGGTGTCCGGCCACCGGCCCAGCACCCGGATTTCCTCCTCGCCCCAAACCTGCACCTGGGCGAGAGGGCGATCGTTCGTGAGGGCAAGGTGGATCGCAAGCTCGGCGCCCTCGGGGTCCTCGAAACACAGATCTCCCTGGGCCCATTCGCCGACGAAGACCGTCAGCTCGGGGGCGGGGGCGCAGGCGAACGGCGGCTCCGGCTCGGGGGGCGGTTCACATGCGAGCAGCAGGAAAAGGGGTGGAAACCGTCTCATTCGTCCGGCGGGCCCTGACGGGGAGGAGCGGGCGGGTGGAGCGGGGCCCGGATCATGAGGTTGCCTTCCTGCGTTCGTGCTGCGGTGCGGGAAACCAATCTACGGCAGAAGAGACCGGATTCACAACGCTGTCATTGTGCCAGCGGGGCACTTCCTACGGCCTGCTAGTCCCCTGACGAGACCTCCACGCTGAACACCTTGCGGGCATTGGCGCTGTATTCCTCGTAGCTCGTGCTGTACCGAAGCACGACCTCCGCAGTACCGGGGACGTCGAACACCACCGTCGCCCTGTGCTCCAAGCGCCTGAGTTCCTCGGTGCAGCCGCCAGTGCTCCGAATCTGGATATCGTATGGCGTCACCACCCCTGTCAGACGGTCAACGTCCACCTCGGTGTCGGTCGCCTCGTGGTCGGAGGTGATCCCCCGCGGCTACTCCGGGGGCCCCGTCGCCGGCCCCACCACCGACGCGCCCCACCGACGCGCCCGCCGCAGCGCCACGCTCGCGGTGACGGCCATCACCGCGGCCAGCACGTTGAACAGGATGTCGACCGGGTCGAAGACGCGGCTGGGAATCAGCTTCTGGATCCCCTCGTCGATCACGCCGACCAGGGACGCGGCCGCGATCGCGAGCATGCCGGGAACGGGCACGCGGCGGCCCTGGCGCTTCCGCTCCGTCAGCGCCTCGTGGATGAAGACGGCGACCACGCCGTACTCGACCAGGTGGGAGCGCTCCGTCGGGACGGACATGCGCACGAGGATCAGCAGGTAGGCGGCCGCGACGCCCAGCGCGACCGCGATCTCGGCGCCGCCCGGGCGCACCTTCAGCCCCTGGGTCACGACGGTCAGCAGCACCAGGAGGCAGCCGAGCAGGAAGAGCCACACGGAGACGAAGTCGTTGCCCAGATGGTCGACGAGCGTGCGCGCGAGGCCGAGGGTGGAGTAGATGGCCGCGACGACGACGGCCGTCCAGATCCAGAGCCGGCGTTCCCGGCCGGAGGAGAAGAGGGACATGGGGTGAATCTAGCTCACGCGCACCCGGGCTGGGGGGACGAGCTCGATTTCGAACGCGGCCCATCGCCCGGGCCCTACTAACCCGCCTCCACCACCTCCACCTTGTACACCTTCCGCCCATCCCCCTTGTGACTCTCGGGATGCCACGGTCTGCCCGTGCGGCCCGTGCTGTACACAAGCACGATTTCGGCGGTTCCCGGCTCCTCGAAGACCACCGTCGCCCCGTGCTCGAAGAAGCCAAGTGGGGCCGGGCAAGCGGCGTCGCCCCCCGTCGTCAGGAAATCGTACGGGGTCACCACGGCCGACCGGCCGTCAACCTCCACTTCGGTGTCCCCTTGCCGATAACAGCCGGTTGCCATTGTCGAGACTACCATCTCAAGCGGGACCCCGGCGGTCGCAGTCTCGGGGATCCGGGGCAAGGGCCAGGCGGAATCGTCGAAGTCGATTATCCCGATCACCCGGTGCTCCGTCGAAAACAGGCCGCAGCCGGGCAGCCCGACGATTGCGATGGTGGCCGCCAGCCTCGCCAGACGGCGAAGGACCTGACGCGCGGGGTTCGGACGGGCGGCCGGAGAGGTGCCGGCCGGGATGATGGGAACGTGATTCACGAGCTTCCTCCTTGCAGGTAACGGAACAGCGGTTCGTACCCCTGAAAGCGTGCAACTCGCCCGGGCCTACCATTCACCCGTCCATTTCGGCCTAGCTGCCTACACGGCGAGAGTCTACGAGACGAGCACCCCTCGGGCAAGCGTTCGGTGGGCGCGGGCGACACCCGGCGTGGGTCGGCGGGTGGTATGGTGCTGTTGGGGTGGGTTGGGGAGAAGAGCGCGACCGGGTCACGCAGCGCGCCGGCCACGCCACCGACGGTGTGATGCGCGCCATTGAGCCTGCGGGAGGGTCACGGCCCGAGCACGCCCACCGGAATCACCGCCACGCCGTCCGGTCGCCGGCCGGGATGATGGGAACGGTGTAAACTCTGGTTGACCAATTGTCGACCCGGGTTGTCATTTTGGGGGGGGACGCTCGACTCTACCCCGCTGGCGACACCTCCACCGTGTACACCTTGCGGCCATCCCCCTTGTGACCCTCGGGATAATTCGCCCCGCTCGTGCTGTACACAAGCACGATTTCCGCGGTTCCCGGCTCCTCGAAGACCACCGTTGTCCTGTGTTCGAAGCGGTTACCAATGTCGAAGCAGCCGTGGTCGCCCGTCGTCAGGATATCGTATGGGGTCACCACGGCAGACCGACCGTTGACCTCGACTTCGGTGTCCCCTTGCTCATGACAGCCGGCGTATCGTGCCGCGGTGGTGGGTTGGGGGGGAAGAGCTCGGCCGGGTCACGCTTGGGACCGGCGGCGCGACCAGCGGGGTGACGGGCGCCGTTGAGCCTGCGGGAGGGTCACGGCCCGAGCACGCCCACCGGAATCACCGCCACGCCGTCCGGGCGCTCGTATCCAAAGCCGGTGGAGGTCACCACTGCGAGCGCTGCCGGGTTGCCGCAACGGGTCGTGTCGACCCGCTCGGCGAAGGTGAGGAGCGTCCTCGCGGCCTCTTCGATCCGGCCCGCGCCCAGCTTGATTTCGAACGCGGCCCACCGCCCGGGTCCCGCGTCGACGATGGCGTCGACTTCCAGACCGGTGTTGTCACGGTAGTGATACACCCTGGCGCGCATCGCCTGCGCGTAGACCCGCAGGTCCCGCACGACCATGGACTCGAACAGGAGGCCGAACCACGGCACGTCCCGGAGGAGGTGCTCCGGCCCGGCCCCGAGTGCCGCGGTCGCGAGCGAAGGGTCCACGAAGTGCCGCTTCCTTGAGGTCCGGAGGCGGGAGCGCGAGCGCAGGTGCGGAGCCCATGCCGGCTGTTGTTCGACGACCATGAGCTGTTCGAGCGCGGCGAGGTAGGAGCGCGCGGTCTGCTCGGTGAACGCCGGATCCGAGCCATGGGCGTCCCGCGCCATTGTCGCCGCCGTGGCCGGCGTTGCCGTGTTGCGCGCGAGTGATTGCAGGAACCGTGCGACCTTTTCCGGGTCCCGGCCGACTCCCCCTGCACGACTGATGTCGACCCGGCGGATCTCGGCCAGGTAGTCCTCGTTCGCGAGCATCGCTGCATCACTCGAGCTTCGGCGCAGGTGACCCGGCCACCCTCCCACGCAAAGCAGTTCGGCCAGGGTCTCGAGCGACAGTTCGCTGGAAGCGCCGCGCGGGGGACTCCCGTCCATCAGCTGCTTGAGCGACACGCGGCCGGTGGAGTGTCCCAGTTCCCGGAGGGACATCGGACGAAGGCGAAGTCGGCTCATTCGGCCGGCCCCGGTGTGCCGTGTGACATCGTCGGCCGGGACCGCGGAGCCGGTCAGGATGAAATGGCCCAGCCCCGGCCGGTCGTCCACGGCCCGCCGGACATGATTCCATATCGCCGGTTCCGCCTGCCATTCGTCGATCAGCCTCGGGGACGCTCCGGCAAGCAGCAGTGCGGGGTCCACGGCCATGGTCTCGGCGACACGGGGGTCCGAGTCCATGAGCACCTCGCTCGCCGCCGCCTGGCGTGCGGTCGTGGTCTTTCCGCACACCCGCGGTCCCTCGATGACGACGGCACCGGCGGCGGCGATGCGCCGGGCCAGCTCGCGGTCGGCGATCCGGGGCCGGTAGGCTGCCTGTTCTTCGGGGTCCATGGCGTTCAAGATGGGTTGCCAATCACGGAATTGCAATGCCCATAGTCGTGGAATCGCAATCAGCATGGCGGTGGAATCGCAACTGCGGGAGGGGATGCGGGAGACGGGCACCGGGGGGGGGGCGCGGTGGTCGTGCTCCATGGAAGCCCACCGTCCTGCCGATCCGGGCCTGACGCCCAGGATCACCGCCGGGGAGGGAGGGAGTACTCCGCGGGACCGGAGCAATGTGCACCGGCCGGAGCGCCGCCCGGGGCATCCGATAACGATTGGACGCTCAGTCAGTCGACGATCAGACGCCCTTTCGATAACGATTGGCCGCTATTACGATTGACAATCGGACGCTCCCGTCGGGGCGCCGCCGCAACCTCCTCCAGCACGGGAGCCCGCCGTCGTGTTTCCAAGGTTCAGCGCCCGTGTCGTCCGCGAGGCGCTCGCCGACACACCCGTCGTCTTCGTCATGGGCGCGCGGCAGGTGGGGAAGACGACCCTGGTCCAGGCGCTGATCGACGACAGCTGGGAGTACATCACCTTCGACGACATCGCGCAGGCCGAGGTGGCCCGAGCGGATCCCGTCGGCTTCATTCGCAATCTTCCGCCGAAGAGGATTGCCCTGGACGAGGTGCAGCGGGTGCCCGAGACGCTGCTCGCGATCAAGCAGGCGGTGGACGAGGACCGTACGCCCGGGCGCTTCCTGCTGACGGGTTCGGCCGATGCGCTGCCGCGGCCGAGGGTCTCCGGCGCCCTGGTTGGGAGGATGGAGGCCGTGCGGCTCGCGCCGTTGTCGGAATGCGAGATAACTGGCCGCGAACCGACGTTCCTGGACTCTCTGCTCCGGGGGGAGGCACCCGTGGCCGGGGACGTGCGGGTGAGGGCTCTGGGTGGATGAGCCCCTGGCCTTTCATCACTACCGGGACAAGGACAAGGTCGAGGTGGACGTCGTGATGGAGAGCGCGTCGGGCGGATGCTACGGGATCGAGGTCAAGGCGGCGGCCTCGTTGCGGGCGGGGGACTTCGCCGGGCTGAGGCGGCTGCGGCGCGTGGCGGGGAGGCGGTTTCGGATGGGCGTGCTGCTGTACGACGGGGATCACACGACGGCGTTCGGGGAGGGGCTGTTCGCGGTTCCGGTGGGGGCGTTGTGGGGGGGTGGCGAAGCTACGCCGAAAATACTATGAGGTCCGCATCCCTCCCGGCGCGGCCGGGATTAGGTTGAGTTGAGAGGAGTTGTCATGCGCACATGCACGCCCCCGAATCAGTCCCCGTTGCACAGCCTTGCCGTGAACCGGTCTCTCGCGATGGTCGTTCCGCTTCTGCTCTGCGCCTGCGGCGGACCTCATGATGCCGATTCTGCGAACATCCGAATCGATCCCGACCAGATGACCTGGGAGTCTCCTCAAGACGAGTTGTGGGATATCGTCGATGTATTGGAAAGGGACGGCATCGTTTGGGTTCTCACGTCTACCGGCCCCTTCGTGCATGGATACCAGCGGGGTGCCGAGGTAGTCAGTTTCGGACGGCAAGGCGACGGTCCGAATGAGCTTCGATCAGCCCGGGCCTTGGTGGACCTGGGTGGCGATGGCGAGATCACCGTGTGGGATGCCGCGTCGAGGTTGTATCGCACGTTCTCAGCCACGGGATCGCTCGTTTCGACGCGAGAAGCGGGTCGCTTGGGCGCCGTCCGGGGGGACATCGACCTCGTGACCTTCGGGGATGCCCTGCGTGTCGCGGCAACGATGGAAGGTACTGTAAGGGCTGAGTATACAGGGGGGGTGGTGGTATCCGGTCGCGGTCTGTGGTCGGGAAGGCTGGCCCGAATTGATGATGAGGGAAGCTTCGAACACGTGGTTGACTTCGCGGACCTGCGCGGGGCGTCACGCATGGACCTGGGGGCGGGAACTGCTCTGGTGCCCGTACCTCTCTGGGACGTGTGTCCCGACGACCGGATCGCGTTGTTGGACCCGGTTGACCGACACCTCTACCTGGTACTCGCAGGTGGCCCTGCCCCCCGGCTTCAGACCCTATAGGATATCGGAATCGCAGCTGCTGGGCGTTGTGACCGACTCCCTGGGCCTGCAGAGGGTCGCCAGCATGGCGGTTCCTTCCTCGCTCCGATAGCCGTTAGCGATCCGCCTACCCCGCGGGCGACACCTCCACGGTGAACACCCGCTGTTCGGGGAGTCCGAGGCTCAGGCATGGTACCGTTGAACGCTGCCGGCCCCGGCAAGATGGACACCGACGTGATCCGGACGGGGACGGACGACGGGCTCGTGCACGTGACGCGCAAACCGGTGGAGCGGAGCTGGTTCTCGGTGATCGCCATGAGCCTCCGGATCGCGGGGTCGACACCGCCCGGTGGAGTGTCCCGATCCAAGGACCGCTAACCCCCGCGCAGTTTATGCACCACCACGCTCTCCACATCCGATTCATCGCGCCGCGCGGCGAGAACGAGGCCCGCACGCACATCCAGAATCCGGAATCGGGGTGGCGTCTCCACCGTGCCGAGCCACTCCCCGGCGGACGCGATCACCGTGTAGGGGGAGGTGCCGATGTTCTCGTCGCCCGGTCTGTAGGAAGGAAGCCAGACCCTTCCCTCCGCGTCGGCGAAGGGAGAACCGAAGAGTGGCATCGGCCGGCCGATGAGGGCGCGGAATCCGCCCATGTGGTCCCGGATGACTTCGCCGAGGCGCGCATCGTCGATCATGGGGTCGTGCCGGCGGAACATCGCCCGGCTTTCGGCCTCGATGGGTTCCAGCCATTCCTCGGTCAGGAGAGCCGGGTCGGCCCGCCAGCGGACGATCAGCGTGACAGTGCCGTCGGGCAGGCGCCAGGTGACCTCCGGCCTGTCGGACCTGGTGTGGACGAAATGCCCGGCGGCGACCATGACTTCGCCGGTCGCCGGAATCGGGTTCCACTCCAGCCCTGCGGGAATGGGCGGGTTGAGGTCGTACGAGGCGACGGTGTCCCGCGTGCCGGTCTCGATGTCCAACCGCATCATGTGCCCGGGGAACCACTCGGCTTCGGATCCGGACGGACCCCAGTGGTTGGCCACCAGCAGCTCGCCGGACATGCCGATCCCGTGCACACTCAGACCCGGGGCGAGGCTGAGGGCCGTGGTGCGCGCGGCCGAACCGTCGACGAAGAGGGTCAACCGGTTGAGGTGGTGGTCGGCCACCAGGATGCTGTCCTGCGAGAGTGCGAAGACACCGTCGACGTTGCCCACTTCCCCGGGTCCTTCGCCCTCCGCGGCGAGCACTTCGTAGGCCGCGCCGTCCCGGGCCAGCATGACCAGTTCGACGTTCCACGGATCGAAGACGACCGCGCCGCCGTCGGGCAGGAGGCGCCCGATGGCGACCTCCTGGAAGGTGTAGTCGCCCGGGCCGGCACCGTGGCGGTAGCGTGGTTCCGCGGCGAGCTGGAAGGCGGGTCGGGTGGCGGGGGTCTCCTGGTACGAGACGATCCGAACGCCCGCGCTGTCCCAGGTCCGGGCGGGGGTGTCGCCGGTCGTGGAGGGGTCGCCCCCGCACGCGGCGAGGGCTGGCAGCATCAGAGGAAGGAGGTTGCGCGGGGTGAGGTCGCTCACGAGCCGGGGTCCGCCGCGGCCGTACCGAGGCGGTCCCGGACATCCCGGGCCAACGCCTCGACGAGCGTGAGCGCGGCTGCGCGGTCAATGGGTTCGTGGCCGGGCCCGACTCCTTCATAGCGGAACTCGACCGCATAAGGCGTGAAGGACGACAGCGGCCGGTAGAAACCCGTGGCCACACCCTCCTCGTCGAGCAACACGAAGAGATCGTGGAGATTGTGGGTCAGCGGATACCTGCGGCCCAGGACGGCCAGAAGGGCCTTGAGCGCCTTTTCGGCCGCTTGCTGGACGTGGAAACCGAACGACTCGTCCGGGACTCCGGAGGCCATGTGCCGCAGCGTAAGCAGATCCCGTTCGGCCGCCTGCAGCATCACGCGAGCGCACTTAGGATCGCTCATACAGAACCGTGCCTTCCCTGAGCGCACGCGCCAGAACGTGGTTGAGCGAGTCGCGCCAGTAGTGCACATCGTCGAGAGAGTAGGCCAGGATGTCGGCGGGCACACCGAACCCCGCGACCGCGCGATACAGCCGGTTCATCACCTGGTGGCGACTGCGGCCCGGCCCGAACGGCGCCGCCTCGACCACGATCAGGTCCACATCGGAGCGTTCCGTGAAATCCCCGCGGCCCCGGGACCCGAACAGGATTACCTGCTCGGGATCGCTGACGTCGACGATGGCCTCGACCATCTGCCGGATGACGGTATCGCTGGCCGGAGTCATTGACGGCCGACTTCCATTTCGTGTGGGGGTCGCTTGTCACCCGCCGGCGCGTGACGGGACTTCCAATGTAGCATGTCGAGATCAGTACGGAGATCACGGATGTGGCCCCCGGGCGGGCGGTGGTCCTAGTCCGCCGGCGACACCTCCACGGTGTATACCTTGCGCCCGTCTCCCTTGTGAGCTTCGGGCCGCCACGTCCCCCGCCGACAAGGGAGCATGCGGATCACCCTGGAGCGAGCGAGCGGGGGGGCCCTTTCGCAGAGGATCGCGTCTTCGATCTGGGCGATCTCCAGCCCGTAGTCCCACGCCAGTGTCTCGACGCTCTCACCGGCGTCGATCCGCTCGACCAGTGCCCCGGTAGAGACCGGAACGCGAGAGCGTGATCAGCGACCCAAGCCGTTCGAGAAAGAGGTCCTGGCCTGAGGTGCGGAGTTCGTCCCGCAGGAACAGGCGCCTGACTCCCAGAGATTCTTCGGCGTGCGTGAGGGCGTCGCGAACTGCCGCCATCCTGACTCTGCGTCTGATCCGAAGGCCGCGAAGCGGGCACCCGCTGCACTTCGTCCAGCGCAATCCTCTTGGCCGGTGGATTGCGGATGAAACCGACGGGATCCGCGCGAGCGACCTCCGCGCGCTGTCGTCGATCAGGTCCTGGATCGGGGTCGTCCTCCCCACCTGCCGCGCTTCCATGCCGAACACCACGGGCGTGTCGGCGAGCGCTTCGCGCACGAGACGGGCGCAGCGGCTGCCCCTCCCCCGCGTCAGCCCGGGCCATGGCCTCCTTCAGTCTTTCCGCGTTTTCCGGAGAGCGGAGCAGGTAGTCCGTCTCCATCGACGATTCTAGCCCGCAGGCGTCACCTCCACGGTGTACACCTTCCGCCCCTCCCCTTTGTGATCCCAGGACGTGCTGTACACAAGCACGATCTCGGCGGTTCCCGGTTCCTGAAAGACGACCTTCGTCTTGTGCTCGAAGTAGGCCAGATGGGCGGTGCAGACGTAGTTTCCGGTCGTCACATAGTCGAATGGGGTCACCTCAGCGATTCGACCAGTGACGGCCACGTCGGTTTCCCCGATGCTGTAGCAGCCGGTCTCCCCCGTCCAGATCGTCATCTCGAGGGGTACCCCGGCGGTCGCAGTCTCGGGGACCTCCGGCAGGGGCCAATGCGTGTCGTCGAATTCGATGACCCCGATCACGCGATCCTTCGAATCGAAAAGGCCGCATCCTCCAAGCCCGACCACGGCGATCGCGACCGCCAGCCTCCCCGGAAGCCGAAGCGCTCCACGCGCGTGTTTCGGGAGCCAGACGCCGACCAGACCTCTGATCCATTGTTTCCCTGCCATCTCGTGCCTCCTGTCGTGTTGAATTGAAATGTCCGCGGCGGCGGGACTCCGTCCCCGGGGCCAGGCCGCTTGCCAGGCACGCTCACGGCCGGCGCGCCTACCCCTGGTAAGCGCGCACCCCGCCCGGAGCTACCATACCGGCCCCGGCGGCGGCCGGTGCGGAAGCCCGGGGCGTATTGTCAATCCGTCCCGTACCACTCCTTGAAGGGTGCGTTCACCGCGATCGCGCAGAACGTGCCGTCGAGTCCACCCAAGAGGCCCAGCTCCTCCGACCATCCATCATCCATGAACGTGGCATCGAGCGCCAGATCGACCTCGCACTCGCCGCTGTCGCCGTTGCTGCTCGACCACACGACCGCGCCCTTCCATGTGCCCTCGATATCGATGACCGTCGGACCGATCAGGGGTCTTCGGGTGAACGAGAGGCGCTCATTGACCGTGCCCGAAAGGGTGATCGTCTCACCGCTCTCCACGACCTCGGCGCAGGCGTTGTACTTCTGAGTGCCGTCCACGTCGAAGGTACTCCCGAGTCCAACGTCCGTTTCGCGCTTGCCGGAGAATGTCACGTTGCCGGACCCCGAGCACGGAACCACGAACTCGTACTCGCCGGACCCATGTCCCCGTTTCTCAAACCAGGCCAACGAGGACACGGCACCGACCTTGAGGGCCAGTGCCCCGGCTTCCTCCCCGGTCAGCCCGGCCGGTTCATCGTCGTCACCGCAGCCAGCGGCAAGCACTGCGGCCACGGCAAGGCCGGCGTTCCCGAAAATCCGATGCTTCGCAGTCATTTCAATCTCCTCATCCCACCCTATTCGCGAACTGACGTGTCAAGTGCAACGTAGGAGGGCTCAGGAATCTCTCGCAACCCTCCCCGTCGGGCACGGGGGTCTCCGGGGTCCGCGCACTTCAGCATGTGATCCGCGGTGCCCCTGCCTGCGGAACGCCCCGCGCCGGAGAGTTGCCCCCGGTCCTTCCCGCGGGCACATGAACTGTTCCACGGATGCGGTAGCCGTCCAGGGCTGTGACTTCTGTTGGTCGGATCATTTGCGCCGGTCTCATACTGGCGATGGTAGGCCGCTCCGGAAAATGGGCGTCCGGTACGCTCCGCGGCAGGGCCATGGGCCTGGGCAGCGAAAACCGGACCGAGCTCTTCGGCCTCCATCGCCGACCCCCCCGCTTGTCCCAACCTCCACCCCCCCGGTACGTTGACTCGGCCACGCCGCCCGCACCCACAGGACTCCCGCCCCCGTGACAGGCATCGCAACCCGGACCATCACGACCAGGACGTGGCGTACGTGCGGATCACGTCCTTACTTCCCCTCGCGCGACGGCGGCGCGAACTGGAGGAACGTGACGCCGCCGGACATGCCGGACTTCGGGCGCGTCAGCCTGATCGACGCGTCGGCGTTCGACGCGGGCAAGGCGTACGTGTCGGCGCGCCTGCCGCTGCTCGACGACATTCCGCCCGCACGTGTGGAGGACGGAGGACTACGGCGAGACGTGGACCCGCATCGTGGACGGGATCCGCGACGACGCCTACGTGAACTCGGTGCGCGAGGACCCGAACCGGGAGGGGCTGCTCTACGCGGGGACGAATCACGGGGTGTACGTGACGTACGACGACGGCGGCTGGTGGCAGGAGCTCAACCCGGGGCTGCCGGACATCCCGGTGACCGACGTGATCCCCGAGCACGACGAGCTGGGGATGGCGAGCCACGGGCGCGGGTTTTCGGTGCTGGATAACATCGCGGCGCTGAGGCAGGCGGAGGCGGGGGCGGGGGGTGGGGGGTGGGCCGGGAGCGGAGAGGCGGTCCGGGTTGCCGACGACCGAGAGAGATCTGGTGTTGTTCGAGCCGGTGGTGGCGTACCGGTCGGCGAATGGCGTGGTGATTTCGTGGTGGGTGGGGGAGGGGGTTGGGAGTGCGACGGATGCGTCGCTGGAGGTGCTCGACCCGACCGGCGAAGTCGTGCGCACCTTCGAGCCTGCGAGAGAGGGGGAGGAGCGGGACCGGTGGAGTGGGCCGGCGCTGCCGGTGGGGACCGGGCTGCAGAGGGTGCGGTGGGATCTGCGCACGGATCCGGCGGCGACGTTTCCGGGGATGATCCTGTGGGGCGTGAGGACGATGGCGCCCGTGGTGCCGCCGGGGGAGTACCGGGTGCGCCTGAGGGTGGGGCGGGCGGTGATGTCGGAGCGCCTGGTGGTGAAGCGGAACCCGTGGATTACGGGTGTTACGGATGAGGACCTGTTGGCGCAGTATGAGTTCGGGGTGCGGGTGCGGGACCAGGTGGACCGTGCGAACCGGGCGGTGATCGAGATCCGGAGGGTGAAGGGGGAGTTGGAGGAGCGGTTGGAGGGGGTGGATGATGAGGGGTTGCGGGGGGCGGCGGAGCGGTTGAGGGCGGCGCTGGAGGAGATCGAGGGGGAGATTTACCAAGTGCGGAATCGGTCGAATCAGGATCCGCTGTACTTTCCGATCAAGGTGAACAATCGGTTGGCGAATCTGCTGTCGATGTCGGAGAGGGGGGATGGGCGGCCGGGGAGCGGGATGGAGGAGGTGTTTGGGGTGATGGTGGGGCGGTTGGAGGGGTTGCTGGGCGAGCTGGCAGCGGTGTGGGGGCGTGAGCTGGTGGAATTCAATGCCGTGCTGCGGGCGGTGCGGTTGGAGGAGATCTCGGCGGGCGAAGCGGGCGGCAGTGATGGCGTGGGGGAGGGGGATGTACGCGAGGTGGAAGCCGTGTTGGAAAGGGAGTTGGGAGTGGGGGAACGTGTGAGGGTGGTGAGGCGCGGTGCTGCGGAGAATTGAATTGAAAAAACACCCGGACCCTAATCGCCGTGCATATGCCAAGCGTCGTCAGCTCCGCCTTGCCCGCCACCGAGCACGCCGTCGATCGAAGCGTCTGCGGAAGATCCGCCAGCGCATCCCGAATGCACTTAGAGGGCCCCACATTCCCAGCAGGGACTCTAGGTCAAGCAGGAGTGCGCTGCTCACCTATTATGCAGAGCGAATTGGTGTTGACAACTGGCAATGGCGACAGACCGATAGGGTCACCGTGAGTTTCCCGGCCGTCCTGTCTTTCATCGACAATCCAGAGGAAACGCTCAATGCGTTACGGCAAATCGTAGAAGCGTGCAAATGGGGCACAAGAGAGCTCTTCCTCGACCACACGCCATGCACCCAAATCGACCACGGCGCTGCGTCGGTCGTCGCTGCCCTAGCAATGGCGGCACGAACCCGCCACATTGATGTGAACGGTCAGAATCCGAGGGAACCGGCAATAAACGAAATGATGTGGGCAGTAGGCCCACCAAGGGTACTCAAGTACGCACGCACCGATATCCCTGAGCACTTCGAATCGTTTCCATTAAAGCGGGTTACCGCCTTCTCAAGGACACATGCCCGGCTAAGCTCACCACATGAGTTAGTCGCTCATGAAGTGCACCAACACATCTCCAAATGCGTAAAGACGTTTGGCGTTACTCTAACCGAAAGCAGCCAAGGAAGGCTGCTTGGCCTCCTCGGCGAGGTTTGTGGCAACGCCGAGGAGCACCCCGGGAGGCCAGACTGGTGGGTTTCGGCGTATTTACGACAGTCGAAGGGAGAGCAAGGCACGTGCCACCTTACCATCTTCACAATAGGAGAGACAATATACGAAACACTGGATGGCTCACTTCCTAACGGCTGCTTTATGCGCAACAAGATCCAACACCTTGTCGATATACACGTCCGTAACGGACTGTTTCGTAGCAATACTTGGGCCGAGAGCAACCTCTGGACTCTATATGCTCTCCAAGAGGGCGTCCACCGGCAAAATCACGACGGCGATCCGGCTGGACGCGGAAACGGTACGGTTCAGCTGATGAAGTATTTTCGCGAATTGAGCGGGGATGCAGCGACGAGAGGATCGGCGCGAATGTGCATCGTCTCTGGAGATACACATATCCTCTTTGACGGTTCGTATTGGCCAGAAGAGACGACGACAGAAAGCGGCACCGCCTCAATAATCGCGTTTAACAGGGAAAACGACTTGACGGAAAGGCCTGACAATAGGTATGTTCGACAACTACGGGGGTTCTTCCCCGGAACGGTTATTTCACTTGGGTTCAGGCTCAGCAAAGAAGACCTTCGGAAGAGCGAGGAGACAGAATGAAGTCGGTTGACCTCTCGGAGTACGGTAAGCAGGGTATCGGGCTCTATTCAGGCAATCCGCGGGGTGTCGAGGTGCGACGGGCAGCGGACCTAGACGGATGTGATCGTCGCGGAGAGACGGTCACCATTATCGTTCCACCGGATGTATTCGCTGTGACCGCGTCATTCCTCTCAGGGCTTGTTGGACCATCCATCCGAAGGTTGGGAGAAGCGGAGTTCCGTGAGCGGTACAAATTCGTCGGCCGTCCAGTGAGTGAGACCCTTGAAGCGGTGATCAGGTATGCAGCCAAGGAGCGCGGCGCCCTCTAGCGCGCCAGATGCCTGTTTGGACTAATGTTGAGTGATCCGACCGCTATTGGGACTATCTCCAGCGCAGTCGCGGCAATTGCGGCCGCGATAGCAGTGGGGACCACCTGGCGCCAAGCGCGGACTGCGCGAGCTAGAGAACGATTCATGAGGTGGTGTGAGGAGCCTAGTCGGAAGGCGCTAAGAGAGTTCCATGCACATGTAGTGCCGCAGTTGAAGGAAATGGTGGTACGTAATCCAAGTCAGGAATTGTATCAGGAACAGAGTGATTTGGTTCAGTCCTGCGTACGGCAACTAGAACGCGAGCTCCTATACGCAGCGATCTCGGTGAAAGTCAATAGCATGGAGGCGGCCTTAGAAGAAGCGTGTCAAGAACTAGAGGACGGTCTGCTGCAGCGACTAGAGGAATATGCGGTGGGGAAAGCAGACGAACTCACTGTTGACGCACAAGTGAGGCAATCACATGCACAAATCGTCCAGGTGATCCGTGAAGAGGAAAGGTACGTCGGGTCAACATTGGCAAGATGGGTGAGGTCGTGGCGACTACGAGGCCCGAAGGTGCTGCGGATGCTCACAGACGGTTCACGCCACGAATGACCACATCCGCTCTTCTCGATCAACTGACCGAACAGGGCAGCGCCCGCCCCCTCCCCCCTCGACCGGGAGCCACACGCGCCGGGCTGGCCGCCAGCCGCTACCCCTATCCCGCTCAGCGCTCGACCATGATCCGGCCACTAGTCCCCTACGCCCGGGCCCTCGGGTCCCCGTCATGCCAGCGCTGACGCGATCCCATTGACATCCGCGACGCCCCCACGCCCGGCGACGATCTCTGGGGGTCAGTGGGGACACCGCCCCCGCCAGCCTCGCTCGGGGACGCACGGAGTGTGGCCACGGGGAAGTATCCTGCTTGGCCAATAACGGTGGCTCATGCCAGCCCAGCGGACCCCCCCCCGAGACGCCCGTCCGGGCACTCCCGCACCCCATCAGCCAGCTGTGGAATTACACTCTCGTCGCGCCCAGTCGACGGACCATTTCCCTAGCAGCGACCTCGGCCGCATCTTGGTCCTTCCAATCACCTACTTGAAAGGGACCTTCGTCGATGGAAAAATCCCACCTATCACCGTTCTTGCGAGTTCTGATTCGGTGGCCACGTTCCACGCCGTGATCTGTCACCCCGTTCTCGTCCGTCAAGCCACTAACGTGGGGAAGCATCTGTGTATCGTCCTTCATTCTCCCTCTCCAATTGCTGAATCACCTTGATGTCGGGCTCCCTATACGCCCGAGGACCCTCCTCCACAGAGAAAGATGTTGCGATTGGCGTGTCCGAGGTCAACCACAATGAAGATGAAGGTCCGCCTCCTCACCGATAAGCTCTTCCCTCCTACGGCCGTGCCATCCGACGCGGCTTGGGCAAGTTCGGAGTCCTTCGCGACGCCGCCGTCGGCGGATACAGCGCCGCTTCCAGCCGCGCGTCATCCAGGTCGTCCGGCAGCGGCCAGGACACTCCCGCCTTCCGGGCCCGCCGGACGTAGCTGCCGATCGTGCTGTGGGAGATCCGGAGAATGGCCCCGATCTCCCTGTTGCTCTCGCCATAGGCTGTACTGCGCGGCGACAATCAAGATGAGAGCGTTGCGACAATCAAGGTGAGAATAAGAGGCCGCGACGCTTCGAGTGTGGAGATGATGAGGGGTTTGGGGGGCTGGGGCAAGGGAGGGGGGGGTGGTGGTGGGGTGGTGGGGACGTGGGGAGGGGTGCGCTGCGGGGGGTTGGTGGGTGGCTCGGCCGACGCTCCGGCGCGGGGAGCGTAGCGAGCCGGGCCGGAGCGTCGGCTGGCCTTCTTCCGAGGGGTAACGGTAGGCCGAGTGCGTCAAAGCGCCCTCGACGGGCGCATTTCCCGCCCCCTGTTCGCCCCGATGCTCCGGATTCGGGCCGTCCGGCCCCGGGATTCGGGTTGTCAGAGGCTCCGAGGGGTTCGTCGGTGACCCTTCCGGCGGCTCCACGGGCCTCTCAGGGCCATCTCTGCCGCCTCTTCGGTCCCGTTCGGGGGAGGGACCCGCGTTGTGGAGCGCTTCAGCCCGCCTCCGCCGGGTCCGGGCCTTCAGCGGCCGGCTCCTTCGCAAGAGCCGCCTGGGCCGCGTAGGCGGCGCGCTTGCGGTAGCTCTCGGCGTTGACTTCGAAGATGTGGGAGCGGTGGACGAGGCGGTCGACTGCGGCCAGCGTCATGGCGTCACTGCCGAAAATCTTGCCCCAGGTGCTGAAGGGCTCGTTGGCGATCACCAGAACCGACCGGTTCTCGTAGCGGGCCCCGATCAGCTCGAAGAGCACGCTGGTCTCCGCCTGCTCGTGCGTGACGTAGGAGAAGTCGTCGAGGATCAGGAGGTGATACTTGTAGAGCTTGCGGATGGCCGCTTCGAGGGCGAGGTCCCGGCGGGCGGTCTGAAGCCTCTGGACCAGGTTCGTAGTGCGCTGGTAGAGGACCCGGAACCCGTTCTCGACGAGCTTCAGCCCGAGACCCGCCGCCAAGTGACTTTTTCCCGTGCCGGGCGGTCCGAAAAACAACACGTTGGCGCCCTCCGCGAGCCAGGTGTCACCGGTCGCCAGCACGCCGACGCGTGCCTTCGAGACCGCTGGGACGAGGGTGAAGTCGAAGTTGTCGAGCGTCTTGCCGGGCGGCAGCTTCGCCTCGGCCCGGTGCCGCTCGAAGCGCCGCCGCTCGCGGTCGGTGACCTCGTGGCTGCACAGCGTGGCGAGCAGGCGCGCCGAGGGCCAGCCCTCCCGGTCGGCGCGCTCGGTGAAGCTGCGCCACTGTGCCCGCATGGTCGGCAGGCGCAGCTGCTTGAGCAGCAGGTCCATCTCGGGGGGATCAACGATGAAGGGGGCGTTCATGCGAGTCCTCCGGGGGGCGAAGCCGGCGAGGCGTGGGCGTCCGGTGCGAGGCCGTCGTAGACCGACATCGGCGGCAGGGGCGTGTCAACGTCCGGCACGGGGTCCGGCTTTGGCAGGAAGCGCTCGCGCAGCGCGGCGGGATCGGGCAGTTGTCCCGCGTCGAGCAGTGCGTCCAGTTCGGCCGCCAGCCCGGCCTCGCAGCAGTGGTCGTGGGCCAGGCCCAGCAGATCCACCATCCGGTGGCAGGCCTCGCGGCCGTCCAGGTCTTCGACCAGTGCCTCGAAGGCGCGCCGGTAGGCGTCGCGGGGGAACAGGCCATCGCGCCAGATCCAGTTCAGGAGCGCCATCGGCTTGCGGCGCAACGACGGCAGCACGTGGCGGAAGTCGACGACCCGCCCGCGCCGCCCTCCCGGGCCCGCGTGGCCCCGCGGCAGCGTCATGAGTTCGTCGGTGCCCGCGAACAGCACCAGGCGGTCGTCGTAGAGCCGCACCCGCAGCCGGTGTCCCACCAGCCGCGAAGGCACCGTGTAGAACACCCGGCGCAGCGAGAATCCGCCCGTCCTCGTCACCCGCACCAGCGTCTCCTCGAAGCCGTCGCTGCGCCGCTTCGGCAGCGACTGGAGCACCTGCCGCTCCGCGTCGATCCGCTCCCGGTTGCGGGCGTTGCGCCGGCTCACCACCGTCGCCAGGAATGCCCGGTAGTCCTCGATCGTCTCGAAGTCCCGCGAACCTCTCAACAGCAGCGCGTCCCCGAGCGCCCGCTTCAGGTGCCCGTGCGGCCCCTCGACCGACCCGTTCTCGTGCGCCAGGCCCCGGTTGTTGCGGCTCGCCTCCATCCCGTAGTCCGCCATCAGCATCTCATAGCGCCGCGTCACGTCGTCGCGCACGTCGAACTTCAGGTTCCGGAACGCCGCCGACAGGCTGTCCGTCCGATGCTCCCTCGGACATCCGCCCAGCGCCCAGAGCGCATCCTGCAGCCCCTCGGCAAGTGCCACGAAGCTCTCCCCGCCCAACACCACCGCGGCGTGGCAGAAGCCCGAGTACTCGAGCCGGAAGTGATACAGCTTGTGCGCCAACGGCTTCCCGGCAACCGTCACGCCCAGGCCCGTCGCGTCCGTGAAGTCCGACAGGCCGCGGCGTCCCGGCTTGTGCTTCTGCAGGAAGATGATCTCCTGGTCCGGCCCATGCTTCGCCTTCCACGCCCGCACCCGCCGCTCGAGCGTGCGGCGAACCCCCGCATGCAACTCCGGGTGCCGCCGCATCATCTCCTCGTACAGCGCCACCGCCCGCAGCCCGGGGTTGGCCCGCAGCAGCGGCACGATCTCCTCCTCGAAGATCCCCGCCAGCGGATCCGGCCTCCTGCGTCCCCTCCGCTTCCGCTTCTGCGACGGCGGCCGCGGATCAGACTCGATCCGGTACCCCGTCGACGTGCTGAATCCCGCCTTCGCCGAAGCCAGCGCCGGGCGGTCCTCCTTCCGGTACGTCATGTAGAGCTCCATCTGGTGGTCCGTGATGTGTCGGCCCGGCACCTGGCATCTCTCCGCTCTCGGGAAAAACACCAAATCTCGGGCAGCTCGCGACCACCCCCCGCTCTCTCATCCTGATTGTCGCTGGCTTCTCATCCTGATTGTCGCGCTACACTGTACTTCAGCCGGAGTACGTCTCGAATCTTGGCGCTCTGGACAACCTCTTCCGGGCCACCGTCTTCCTCCTCGCTCAGGGATCTCTCGCGAGGCTGAAAGAAACGGCTCCCTACATCAGGTAATCCAGCACCCCTCCCTACCCGCTCAAACCCTCCGCTCCGACGGCGCATCCAGGTGGACGAAATGCGTCGGAATCAGCATGCCTCGAACCTCCCGCGCAACCGGCGAAAATGCCGTCGCGTCACGCCGATCCGCGCCGCTCCCGCAGCCGCGCTCACCACCACTCCTTCACTCACTTGCCTCAGCACCGAGATGCGATCCTTCTCCTTCAGACTCAAGTCCATCTGCTCCTCTCCCGGATCCCGTCCCGTCGTTGACCGACCATGATCCGTAAGAAAACATTTCTAAATCGGCGCGACACGCAGACGAACTCCTGCTCTTGACCGCACTGGGAAGGCCTACTACCTTCCGCACCTCGCATCCTCCCCTACACAGCATAAAGGATCCAGCAACATGCCCATACCAGAAAGCCAACTCGCCGTCTGGTCGCGTCGAGGCGCTATTGATGCGTCAAAGCGCACACACGAGGCGATTAGGACTGCGCTTCGCGAGTGGGACGATCTCCGTGACCGCAGGTACGAAGTCTATCTCCAAGGGTCGTATAAGAACTCCACCAACATCCGTGGAAGCAGCGATGTCGATGTGATCGCGCAGATGAACGACTCCTTCGCTTGGAATAGGCGCGAATTGACAGAAGCCCAACAGAGAGCGGTTGACCGGGCATACGAACCTGCCACTCATTCATTGGAGGCTTTCTACACGGCTGTGTTGGCCGCATTACGTAAGCGGTTTGGTCATGACAGCGTTGTCCCAGACAATAAAGCCATTAAGATCAAGCGTAGCTCCAACCGCTTGCCAGCAGACGTAGTCGTTTGCCAGCGATTCAAGAAGTTCAGCCACTTCTACTCACTAGATAACTACTCCTCCGTTGAAGGCATGAAGTTCGTAACACGGCGGGATCGTCGCACGATCATCAATTTCCCGAAGCCGCATTACCAGAATGGAACCACCAAGAATGAAGGCTGTGCCGTCAGCTACAAGGCCGGTGTACGAATCTTCAAGAACGCCCGAGACGTGATCATCAGGCGCCGGTGGATGTCGTCATCCGCAGTGCCCTCCTACTTCCTGGAATGCTTTGCGTACAACGCAGCCAACCATTGCTACTCAGGGTCATGGCAATCTTTGTACCAAGCTGTCCTAGGCGACCTCGCCCAGGGCGACTACCCTGAGTACGTTTGCCAGAATCGAGTCCGGCCATTGTTCGGATCCAGCAATGACCAGTGGGATACTCCAAGCGCCGTCTTGCTCGTGGACAGCCTTCGGAGACTGTGGAGGGAGTGGTAAGATGACGAATGCGAGGGAAGGCGCTGGCACGACCTTTCGGGTTCTGGCCATCGATGGTGGTGGATCCAAGGGCATGTTCGCGATTGGCGCCTTACTTGAACTTGAAGAGATGTTGGATCAGACCTGTAAACAAGCGTTCGATCTCGTGTACGGAACCAGCGTGGGTGCTATCATAGCCGCGATGATTGCTATTGGCTGTGACGCGAAACAAGTCGAGAGGTGGTTCCTGAAGGAGATTCCAGTGATTATGAGACCGTGGCGGCCCGGCCGACGTACTCGCCTCCTTCGTAAAGGCATCCGCCGAGTGTTTGGTGAACGTAAGTTCGCCGACGTTGATACGCTACTTGGAATCGTAGCGACTCGAACTGACTTTTATCGCCCGATGATCTTTAAGACCTCCGCCGACCAAGCGATCAAAGGCGGCTCAACGTTCGTACCCGGCTGGGGAGCATCTCTGGCGGATGCTTTGGTCGGATCCTGTGCGGCGAAGCCGGTCTTTCATAGCGTAACCGTGCCCACCAACGAGGGCAATGTCCCTGTAATTGACGGAGGCTTCGTTGCCAACAATCCTTGCTTGTTCGCCTTGACCGACGCGATCTACACACTGAATCGACGCCGAGAGGATGTAGTCGCTTTGAGCATAGGTGTTGGCGCATATCCTGAAAAGAAGCTTCCCTCTATCGCGAAGGTGATGAGAAAGTACTGGTCAACGCGGCTTCTGGAGACCGTTCAATCTGCTAGCGCGAACACTATGTCGCAGCTTGTTAGTGTTCTCTTCAAAGATGTGGAGATCATTCGAGTCCACAAGGACTACACTAGGCCTGAATACGCGACATCACTGATTGAATCAGATCCCGAGAAGCTGATGTTCATGACACGCGCGGGCAAACATGAGGTCAGAGAAATGGGCGACCAACTTCTTGCACGACTGCGACTTACGGACGACTCACCTGCTTCCGTATCCTCCTAGCTTTCGGCCCGTTCATCTCCGGGAGCACGCCAGAACAGATGTGTACCATGGGCGGGTGGTGGAAGGCACGCTGATGGTTCAAGTGATACGGTGATCGCATCTTCGGGGAACCAGCGACCAAAACCAACCCGGAGGAAAGT
Organism: Longimicrobiales bacterium; assembly: GCA_965204275.1. Classification (GTDB taxonomy): domain Bacteria; phylum Gemmatimonadota; class Gemmatimonadetes; order Longimicrobiales; family Gaopeijiaceae; genus Bin94. The sequence goes on along the minus strand of CBDBEC010000001.1, from coordinate 1,057,521 downwards.
CATGACGACCATCGAGAAGCTCCGCACCTAGTGGGCTCGGTATCTAGCTGGCGAAGCTTGCGGAGCAGCGGCGGGTTGAGCCGTGGCCGAACTAGAGAGTTCCCGTCCATAAACTCGCAACTCATTTGTGGGCAACGAGATACGGACGCCGGAGCGGGTCCGTTCCGCTGGAAACAGGAGGCACAACCCGTTATCTTTGTGCATCGCACGACGATTGCGGCCACACCGATTCGGAAGGAGCGTTGCCATGCGGGCGAAGCGGATGGAGCAGCGGAGCATCTTCGACAGCGACTATCCGGACCACGACACCGGCCGGGCGCTCGCCGCCATCTCGGACCTTCTCGACGGGCACCCTGAGTTTCTCGGCTGGATCGCCCGCGACGTGGACCGGGGCGGCCCGTCGTCAAGGGGCCGGGCGGGCCTGCCCTGCGAGGTCGTCCTGCGCTGCGGGGTCCTGAAGCATCTGCGGCGGATGGACTACCGGGACCTGGAGTTCGCCCTGCTCGACTCGGACTCTGCGAGACGCTTCACCCGCGTGGATCCGCTGGGTCCCCCGAAGCGCTCGGCGCTGCAGCGGTGCATCGCCGCCGTCCGTCCGGCGACCTGGGAGGATATCAACCGGGTTCTCCTGGGCACGGCGCGGCGCGACGGGATCGAGGAGGGCCGCAGGGTGCGCATCGACAGCACGGTGACGGAGACGCACATCCTCGAGCCCAGCGACAGCCAGCTCCTGTACGACGCGGTGCGGGTGCTGTCGCGGCTGTTGGTCCGGGGCCGCGAGAAGCTCGGCCCCGGTGTCTTCCCCTTCCACGACCACCGCAGGCTGGCGAAGCGCAGGAAGTGGAAGATCCCGAAGGCCCGGGCGAAGAAGCGTAAGGTCAAGCTGTACCGCGAGTTGCTGGTCGCGACGCGGCGGACCCTCGGCTACGCGGACGGCGCGCTCGCCGCCGTCGAGGGCCGCGAGGAGCCCTGGCTGGAGCGCTGGCGCGCCGATGTCGCCCGCTACCGGGAGCTCGGCGGAGCCGTCGTGGACCAGACGGTGCGCCGGGTGCTCGAAGGCGAGAAGGTGCCTGCCGAGGAGAAGGTGGTGAGCCTGTTCGAGCCGCACACCGACATCATCATCAAGGGCGGGCGCCGCGTCCAGTTCGGCCACAAGCTGAACCTCGCCGCCGGGGCGAGCGGCCTCGTCCTCGACGCCGTGGTCGAGCCGGGCAACCCGGCCGACAGCTCCCGGTGCGTCCCGATGATCGAGAGGCACGCCGCAAACTTCGGGTCGCCGCCCGAGCAGGTGGCCTTCGACGGGGGCTACGCCAGCAGGGCCAACCTCGACGAGGCGAAGGCCATGGGGGTGCGGGAAGCGGTCTTCCACAAGGGCAGGGGCCTCGGCGTCGCCGAGATGGCGTCGTCGCCCGCGGCGTACGGGAGGCTGCGCCGCTTCCGGGCGGGAATGGAGGCCGTCGTCTCGTACCTCAAGCGCCGCTTCGGGCTCGGCCGCTGCAACTGGCGGGGGCTGGAACACTTCCGCGCATACGTCTGGTCCGCGGTCGTGACGCACAACCTCTGGGTGATCGCCCTCCGCAAGCTCAAGCTCAAACCGGCCTGACGCGGCCGCGCGGGCCGTCGGTCGCCGGGAGGACCCGAACGGCGCGCCGGTGTCTCCGGAATCCGCTCGACCGGCCCCGAAGCGGCCCGATCCGCCCGAAATCCGCCCGTTCACCACCCCGGTTGCCCCCGAAACGGTTCTGACACCCGCATATACACCGAAACACTCGGAGACCTGGGGCTCCGCGAGGGTAGAAAACGGACGGGAACTAGAGAGCAGTGTCGCGGCGACGCCTATCCCAGCTTGTGAATCAGATCACAAGCTGGACCGTGTGACACGGTCAGCCTCCCCTCGTGCCGGTTTCCGATCGTTGCAGGCCGGGGCGTTCAACTCGGCCGGGACCGCGGCGGTCGCCCTCTCCTCCTCCTCCTTCCGCCAGCAGAGGCGTGGCGCTGCCCACGGAATGGGTCGCGAAATGTAAAGTCCGTGTTACATAAAGTGAATGCAAGTTGACATTTGCCGCCCCGGGACGCCTAGCGAGTCGCCGACAAGATCCGTTGCGAGCACCTGCGCGCTCTGCAAGAGGCGCCTCCAGTCCTTGAGGAACTCCCGCGAGTAGTCAACGCGACGTGGGCGTTTGGCCCGCCTGTCGGGCCCGCACACCGGCGTCCGACCCTATGACGCGCCGCTTGAACTGGTCCCGAGCGAGAACGCACACCTCTCCTCGGCAATGGCCGTACCGACTTCGTTCAGCAGACGAAAACGGTGCACGAAGTCGAGGTCCATTTCGTCCGAGGAGATGCCGTAGAGCTCGCCGCCGGGGCCAACCTCCACCCTCCGCAGGCTGACCGGTGCGGACACCGCGACGCGGTATCGCCCGCAGTTGTCCAGGACATCCCAGGTCGATCCCCTTCCGTCTCGGGCTCCTCCCTCTGCACCCACAGCCATCCCTCGGGCGAAGTTGCGAGGGCCGCAAGGATCGGGACGAACTCCGACTCTTCCGCCGGCGGAGGCGGGACATCGCCCACCTGGACCGTGCGGACCGTGTCTCCGGTGAACGTGAGCCGGTCGAGGCGATACCTTGCACGGTACGCCAGCCACAGCATTCCGTCGCGGGCGACTGTCCACACCAATCGTGTTTCTTCAGGCTGGACGTGTCGCACCGAAATGGCCCGTGCGTCCGCACCTGCGCCGCCTGCCGCGAACTTCCGTGTCAGTGTCTGTATCGCCAGCGTGTCTCCGGGCAGCATCTCGTGGTCCACCGACACGGGCGAACGAACCATATACGTGTATTGAGGGAATTCGATGTCTTCCCAGCCAAACGGCGGAGTCACACTCACGAGCGAGAACACCGAACCTTCCGTCCCGGCGGCAATCACCCGCCTGTACACCCGTACCTCGCCCGGGCCGGTCGCGCCGGGCCGCCGGTACCCAGACGTACCGGCGCGACTCATCCCCCAGCGTGTCGACAACCTTCAGCTGGTTACCATCGCCGATCCACAGCTGGTCGGGCGCCCGCCATGTGATTCTCTGATTGGCGATACGCAGATACCTGATCTCTCCCGGCCCGTCACCGTTGCGGGCCATGGTTCTCAGGTAGACGCCTTCCCGGCCAAAGACGCGGACCTCCTTCGAGCCTACATCCAGCACGTAGATATGCCCGGCCGGGTCCACCGCAATGTCGTGAATGTCCCCGAACCCCTCCGGTCCGTCACCCGGGACGTTGCCCAGTCTGAGTTCCTCGACCAAGCGTCACGCCCCGGCGTCTCTGCCCCGCTGCGGGAATTGGTTGGTCACCACGGGACGCCCATCAACCGTGTCGACCACGACCTCCTGTGGGCGGGTCCGTGCGCGCCGTCCGCGGCGTGGGCCGGCAAAGGGGCCAGTCCGGCCAGAATTGCTGCCACTGTTGCGGACGTCGTGCGGAGGGTTCCGATCGCCGGCAAACAACTCAAGGGCTGTGCCTTCACGTCAACGGACCTCCATCACCGCGCCGGCCTCGGGATCTCCCAGCTGCTGACGCACATGCCGCAGCGTCTCGGCGTAAAATCGCCTGAGCTCGTCTTCCCGTTCCCGAACGTCGCTTACCATGACGCCGAGGTAGATGATCGGGCCGGGCCAGTCCGTGGCCGCGAAGAACTGCGGTTGGATGATCCCGGCGGAAACGATCCGATCGTACTCGTGGAGCGATTCCTGAAGGGCGTACGTGAGGGAGAGCGTGGAGAGAATCGGCAAATCGAAGTGCCGCACGGCTTCGGTCACGCTGGCCAACTCCCACGCCGTACTCCTCAACGGCGTGAGGCCGAGTCCTTCGGGCAGTGCTCCGCTGATCGAGATGCTCTGGTGTTCGCCTCGTTCGGCAGCCCGCTGATTCTCGACGAGCCCCGGCAGGATCCGGTCGTGATAGGCCATGCGACGGTCGAGGGTCACCGTGTTCTCGGCGATTTCTGCGGCCAGGGCGTAGAGCGTCTCGTTGACGAGTCGGCGGTGGTCGATGCTGGTCATCCACTGATCGAAGCCGAGGGCGACGAGAACGCCGACCACGATAACCACGAACTCAAGCGCAAGACGACCGAAGGGGATGCGATGGGTCACGCGACCTCCGGCCCGTGCATGGCCGGCGGAATCGGGAAGCTCGCTTTCGTTGGCGGTCTCGGTCGGCGTCTGCGATTCCCTGGAACTGTCTTCCGGCATTAGCTGCAAGCCTCTCGCCGTCTTGTGGTGAATGGGGCGTGGTTAGACGCGTGTGGTCGGGTGTGGCGCGTCAGTCAAGATGTGAACGAGGCGTCGCGACGCGGCGAGGTCGAACCATGACGTGTTCGCCGTCGTGTGACAAGGCCATCGGGCGACTGGGGGTAAGGAGGCTGCTCTAAGCGGGTCCCCAATCAATCAGACCTCGACCGCCACCCCGACATCAATCTGGTTCGCCACTTCGGCATACAGATCCACGTCGACCTCTGGCGCACGAATACTCACAACCAGGGCATACCGCACCGCTCGGTCATAGTGCTTTAGCGTCGGGCGCGTCTTCCACCATCCAGTAGTGGGATAGACCGCTATGGCGCCCCGACTGGCGAGATCGGCTGCGGTTCCACGCCAAATGTCGCCGTGAAGGGATCCTCGATGGCGGCTTTGCGTACCGATCAGCCACGCCGGGTCACCACCGCTCGTGCCGCTGGCGTATTGGTCGTCGCGGGCCGCGGCACTGATTCGACCACGGAATGCCTGGACCGATTCAAGCGGGCGCTTCACATCGAATCGGAGACCATGGGATTCGTAGCGATATCTTGATCGGACTCCTCGGTGCGACGGATTCGGCTCAATGAAGTAGGAAAGGGTGACGCGCATCTCGACCGGAGTATCGCCGAGCTCTTCGAGAGACTCCTGCGGCCACGGGAGACTGTGGATCTGCATCTCACGAGTCACCACCCTTCCCGATGCGCCACGCTTGAAGGGAAACAGGGTCTCTTCCACTACCATGGTCAGCGAATTGGCGACACTCCAGAGCGCACGATCGAGATCCGGCACCCCGAAGCCGCAGCGACGCAGGAGGTTCCGGTAATCGCCCTTCGACGGATTCGAGCTCGTCGGCAGATAAACGTCCTTCATCGCGTCGGTCCACTCCGCGGAATGCACGATCAACGCGCGAACCGTCTCCGGCCAGAGGTCCGGATATGCCTCCATCACCTGGGCAGCGAGTCGTGAAGCGAGCGCGGTCGCCGCGCTGGTGGCGTGGCTCGTCGTAAAGGACCGTAGCGCTGGACGATGATACGTGGTTAGGAGACTGAGGCTCGGGATCGTTACAGCACTAAGCGAGTCCTTTGCGACGTTCCCGCCTTCCATTACAATGTCCGGCTTCAACGGCCAGTATCTCTGCCAGGGCAGCGAAGTGGTGCTAAAGGGACTCAAGCCGCCCTTCGGAGCGATGGGCACATGTCCACTTGCATCCGGCTCGGTTATCCGCACCAAGTCGGTACACGCGCCGACGGTCAGCGCATTCCACGCTTGGGCCGGATCGTGCACGCCGTCCGTATCGTTGCTTGCCGGATAGTTGCTCCAAGCCGTGGGGTCTTCGACGTTTCCCGCCGATACCAAGAGCAGCCGCGGATGGCCGCCCTGGTCGCCCGAGTCGGCCGCCAGTGCATCAAGGGCTGACGACCAAGCCGACGGGCGTCCCTGATCGCGGTTGTCTCGAGCTGTGACGGTCATTCCGAATACTCGTCGGTGCCTCGGAGCGGCGATTTCGGGCCGAGCTACAGCTTCAATGGTCAGGTATCCGTGGTGCGCGGGATCGGTGCCCGTGGCGCCTCCCTTGGGCAGCAGCTTCACCGACTCGAGTCGGTGCGCGAATTCGACCGGACTGCTTCCGGCGAGTAGTTCCGTGAGGTCTCCAGCCAGGGCAAGGCCCGCCATTTCCGTTCCGTGGCCGTCGGAGTCATCCGTTCCCCAACCGGGTTCGACCGTGTGCAGGTCTTTGGTAGCCAATGCGGGGGCAAGCAACTGATGACCACGGTTGACGCCAGTGTCGAGTAGACAGACATAGGGGACATCTTCGTCGCTGGACCGATAGCGCGTCCTGGCCAGCAGGTCTTCAAGCCACTCCAGTTGCTCCGAGGGGTCCAGGGAATCGAAGAACTCCGCAGTCTCCTTCGGGCGCCTCAGCTCGGCGATGTTGTTCAGTGTGACCATGGACGCCCGCATCTGCTCCACAGTGGCCTGCACCAGGACGACCGTGCGCTCTGGGAATCGCAGCTCTCCCTGGGCCACGCGTATGTCTTGAAGCCCGGCTCTGTCGCGAAACGCGGAGACCAACGCTTCTCGGTCCTGCCTGACCGGTAGCCACACCTCCCACCACACTGGCAGATCTTCAAGGACAGGGAATGCTTCGTCGTCATCCGTCCAGAGCGCCCGAAGACTGGCTGCCCGGATCTGTCGAATGGCGTCAAGTAGCCGCCTGTGATCGTTCGCGTGGCCCAGCTTGTTCTTGCGGCGCTCCAGGTAAGCCACGATCAGCTTTTCGAAGTGCTCGAGCTTGCCATCGGGCACGAAGACAGTGGCCCGAGTAACGTCGTCGTCGTGACGGACATTGAGCAATTCGATGCCCTGGTTCTCTCGAGCTAGGCTCTCGAAGGCCAGCTCCAACTCAGGGAAGCTCTCGAATTCGACCTGAAGTCCCAGGCCGTCCTCCATGCCAGCGTGCCGCTGGGCGTCCGCGGCGACCTTGGCGCTTGCACGAACCTCAGCCAGCTGTCCTCCAAGCGCCGCAGCGTGCTCGGGCCGATCGCGTTCAGGGATTTCCGGGCGGTCCCCACCCCCACCCCCCGGGTACCGGTATGCCTCGGTCTCCGTCACGCCCTCGAGAATGAAGTGCGGATTCTGTCCGCCGTTTCCGTTCGCCATGCGAGAATCGTGCGCCGACTACGCGCTTGGCGCCGCCAGTTCGTTGCTGACTTCTTTACGCTCGTCGATCACTGCCCGAATCTCCTCCTCACGGATCCGCTCGCGCTCCCCAACCAGTGCGTCCTTGAGAACATCGTTTGCTACCCGCGCCACATCCGCGAAGCTCAGTCCCACGGCCCAGCCGGCGAGGTCGCTCCAGACGGTGTCCGGCGAGGCAGCCCGACCAAGCCGCGTCTTCAGCAGCTCGGCGATTTGGGCGATGTCCGGCATCTCGAAATGAAGTATATCGTCAAAGCGGCGGAAGAGTGCGCGGTCGAGGACCTTGGGATGATTGGTCGCTGCCATCACGATGCTGTGTGAGTCGTCCTGCTCGATCATCTGGAGGAAGCTGTTCAGCACCCGCCGGATCTCGCCCACGTCGGTGGCGATCCCGCGTTCCGAGCCGATCGCATCGAACTCGTCGAAGAAATAGACGCCCCTTGTCTGGCTGGTGGAGTCGAAGATCTGCCGCAACTTGGCTGCGGTCTCTCCCATGAACCTGGTGATCAAGCCGTCAAGTCGAACCTGGAGCAGAGGAAGACCCAGTTCTCCCGCCAGGACCGAGGCGGACAGCGTCTTCCCGGTGCCCGGAGGGCCCACGAGCAGGAGCTTGCGCCTCGGCGAGAGGCCGTGATCCAGGATCTTTCCCGCGTGGCGCTGCTCGCGAATGACTCGGTCGATGCGACCCGCCAGGGCCTTTCCGAGGATCATGTCCCCCAACCGTGCTTTGGGGTAGGAAGCTTCGAGCAGGTTCGCCAGCTCCCCACGCGGCCGACCGATTGGAACCGGGGACCCAGCCCCACGCCGGCTCTTGGCCTGGTCGATAATGTCGCGCAGGTCGGTGGCCAGTCTCCCGTGCCCGAGCTTCGCTTCGTGAGCCGCGACCTGCATGGCGACCGAGATGAATCGGTCGTTGTCACCGTCCAGATGCGACCTCAGCAACGCCTTGAGCTGCTCGGCACTGGCCATGGGGAATCTCCCGGTTGCGCTGACGGGGTTTCGGGGTTGGCGGGCAACGTAGCGATTCGGGTGAGCCTGCGGTATGGCAGGATGGGTCTGGGGATCGTCGAGGGTTGGGACCGACGCGATTCCGATCTCCAAACACTCATCCAGCCGTTCACAGCTGAAGCGCGATGAGTGCCGAACGAGCCAATTGCTTACGCTCGCAATGTAATCGCTACTTTACATTATGACAACTCCGCTTGTCATCCTGCAGACCACGGCCCACACCCGGTTCGAGCATTTCGCCGAGCGGTTGAAGATGGCTGTCCACACCGTGCTGGCCGAGTCCGAACACGACCGGTTGGGCGTGGTCCACAGGGTCGGTCTCCGGTACATCGACGTGGACCGCCCGAGTGGTGGCAGGGACTTCCGCTTCTACCTGCGGCCGGGCCTCCACGGAGTGCCCGATGAAGTGTTCCAGCCCGGCCGGCACCTCCTTCACACGGAGAGCCGGGGCCGAACGATGGTCGGCGGAAACCCCGGTACGATGGTCGTCCGCATCGTTCAGAACGACCAGGGGTCGTCGCTGCCGCCGCGGCTCTCGCGGACGCCGCGCCGGGCTTCGTGGCAGAGGCGGAGGCCGGGGAGCTGGTGACCCTGGTCGACGCCTCCAAGCCGGGCTCGGCTTTTGACCGGGCCCGGGCCATCATCACCGGAGACGCCGGTCTTCTGGCCCTGAATCCGTTCCGCGGCATTCCCATCATCACGCCGGCCAACCAGCGCGTCCTTGAGAACATCGTTTGTGGCCCGCGCCACATCCGCGAAGCTCAGTCCCACCGCCCGGTCGGCGAAATCGCTCCACTCGGTGCCCGGCGAGGCAGCCCGACCAAGCCGCGTCTTCAGTAGCTCGGCGATTTGGGCGATGTCGGGCATCTCGAAGTGAAGAATGTCGTCAAAGCGGCGGAAGAGTGCCCGGTCGAGCACCTTGGGGTGATTGGTCGCAGCCATCACGATGCTGTGGGAGTCGTCCTGCTCGATCATCTGGAGGAAGCTGTTCAGCACGCGCCGGATCTCGCCCACGTCGTTGACGTTCCCGCGTTCCGGCCCGATCGCGTCGAACTCGTCAAAAAAGTAGACGTCCCTTGTCCTGCCGGTGGCGTCGAAGATCTGGCGCAATTTGGCTGCGGTCTCTCCCATGAACCTGGTGATGAGGCCGTCGAGCCTGACCTGAAGCAGGGGGAGGCCGAGTTCCCCCGCCAGAACGGAGGCCGACAGCGTCTTGCCCGTGCCCGGAGGGCCGACGAGCAGGAGCTTGCGCCTCGGCGAGAGGCCGTGACCCAGGATTTCCCCTGCGTGACGCTGTTCGCGAATGACCCGGTCCATACTGCTCGCCAAGGTCTTCCCGAGAATCATGTCTCCCAGCCGCGCCTTGGGGTAGGAAGCTTCGAGCAGGCTGGCCAGTTCTCCACGCGGCCGACCGATGGGGACCGCGGATCCAGCCCCTCGCCGACTCCTGGCGCGATCGATGATGTCACGCAGATCGGTGGCCAGTTTCCCGTGGTGGCCCAGCTTCGCTTCATGGGCGGCGACCTGCATGGCGACCGAGATGAATCGGTCGTTGTCGCCTTCCAGATGCGACCTCAGCCCTCACTGCTCGTCCTCAGCAACAACCGACGCCAATCCCTCGGGATCGAAGGCCAGTACCTCAATTGCTCGCGCCCGCACACCGATGCCGTGCTCGATCAACAAGTCAATGAGCCGGTCGCCATCTATGAGGGTGATCGGTGCCGCACCCTGGGCGAACGCAGCTTCCACCGCGCCCTTTGCGAAGCGGGATGTCGCGACGATGGTTCCTCGGACGGCATTGAATCGGTACAGGGAGCCCCGGAGGGCGTCCAGATCCTTCCGTTGGATGGTCCGCTTGTGGCGCTTTGCCTGTACGACCTCGCGAACCGAGGTGACGCCGAGTTGGATTTCGGCGACCACGTCGACACCGCCGTCACCGGACTGCCCGACAACTCCGACGTTCTGGTAGTTCATCTCCTCGAGCAATCGACCGACGAGCTCCTCGAAGCCTTTCGGGTCCATCTGAAGCAGGTGTTCACGAAGAGACTCGCGAACGGCCGCCTTTTGCTCCTTGGCGAGCTCTTGGATCTTCTGTCGCGGGCCGGGTTCAGGCGCGGCGCTCGCTAGGTACGAGAGCCCGTCATCGGTCACCGTGTACTTGGCGCGCTCGCGCTCGATCAGGCCTCGGTCGAGGAGGTTGTTCAGGCGGCGGCGCAGGGTGTTGCGGACGCTCGAGGCCGCACGAAACCGGGAATGCCGTTCGAGGAAGTCGCTCCATGCTTCCTCGAAGCCCCGGACTTGGGCGGGTCCGCTATCGGCCACGATGGTTAGCAACTCGACGAGACCTTCTTGCATGTCGAGAAACGCTTCCGCCTCGCCGAGTCGATGCTCGATGAAGTTACGGCCTCGGTCCGTCAAGACCAGACTTCCGCCCGGGCCTTCGGCCAGAAGCTCGTATTTCTGACTGAGGAGCCAGTGGCCGGTGGTGTGCCGGGGGTTTACCTCCCCGTGGCTGGTAGTCCAAATCGCGTGGGCGAGTTTACGGGCCTCGCCCCTGAGTCGCGCTGGGATCCAGGAGTCTGGATCGGTCCAATCAACGGGATTCTTGGGTGTTCCAGTGAGCTGGGCCAACGCGCTGCGGAGCCCCGCAATCTGCCCCTTGGACCGACCGGACCAAGCCCGGAGGAGGTGGCGTACTTCGCGATACACGGGGAACAACGGGATGCGGACGCGACGCGAATCCTCGTGCGGTTGGATACCTGCGGTCGTCTGTTGCGGTGTGTTGCTGCCGTTGGGCATGGGCTGGCTCCTCGTGGGTCAATTCGGAGACACAAGGTAGCAAGCCGACCCGGTTCCGACATGCCATTGGTGGTCGGGGGATCAGCGGCTGGAATCGGATCCGTCGGTTAAGAATCCACCCGACATACGCCTTCCCGGGCAGGAGCCGAGCGGTTACCGAGCCACACTCACCAGTCAGCTAGTCCCTCTGCCCAACCATCTCCCCCAAACCCGGTTGCTCCTCCACTCGGAGCTCTCTCCAGGCTTCCGCTGCGGCCTTCTGGAATTCCACATTCTGCGTGACCACATCGAACACCTGGTCGGTCAGCCGGGCACGAATCCATTCGCACATGTGAGCTTCGCCGTTCAGACCACCCGGAGAAGACGCGTACCCCACAATCATGCGAACCGGTCTGCGAGGGTATGCCGCCCGGATTCTCAGGAAGCGCGAAACCAGGGCGTCTGCGTTCTCGCGCCCCTTCGAAGCGGCCAGGTTGACGCCATCGACCAGCAGGACACCCCGGTTCGTCTCCAAACCCCGGCGAACCCGCTCTTTCGCACCACCGAAGGCAGCCATCTCCGGCTTCGGAGGGATGCGGCTGGCCAACTCTCCGAGGGCCCGATTGATCGCGGAGTCGATGCGTTGCGCTTGGCGCTTTTGCGGTTGCGTGGGTTGAACCACCGCTTCGAAGAGCGCTTCGATTTCCGCGTCGGGTTCATCCATCGGATCCATTGCCTTGGGGAGATCGAGTCGCACACCGGTGGAGAGGATCTCGGAGACAGCCTTCCAGAAGCGGTCGCTTGTCGGTTCAACCGGTGCCGGCTCATAGGGGACCTTCCGAGTGTTGGCCCAGCGCCGGATCTGGTTCTTGGTGATCCCCATGAGCCTCCGGATCGCGGGGTCGACACCGCGCACCTTTTCATCCTGTTCCAGCCACCGCCATCCGTACCACGGGTCGCTCGTCTGCCACGCGACCACCCCGACGGGGACGGTGTGGTCGCGATGATCGTCCAGACTGACCCGGATTACGGAGTACCCGTGTCCAATCTGTCTACCCGAACGTGAGTACATGCTGCCCTCCTGGGTTAACGGAAGCCACTCCCAGCCAATAATTCTTCTGAGCCAACGACCCAATCTGTCTACCCGGTGTTCGAGGAATCCCTCCAGCGCGACGGGGTCCACGTCTGCCCGGCCGAGCCATTCGTCATGGCAGGCGTCCAAGAGGTCGCCAATGCGATCCTTGAGAGCCGTCACATCCGCAAAGCAGCTCTCGACAAGGTTCAGCCAGCCGTCGATCAGCACGCTCTCCATGCCATCAAGCGGCTTGGCGCCTGCTTCGTCACGACGAGCACGAAGCCTCTGGGAATCAATCATGGTCGATGGGTGGAGGAAGGCGTCGCTCTGGTCGATCGGGATCAGATCGAACTTACCAGAATGCGTGGCGCTGTGAGCGAGGAGTACGTTGCCGTGAGTGAGTCCGGCGGTCCGGGTTTCCGAGGACGACATCCGCGAGATAGAGCCGAAACAGAGCGGGTGGGTCTGCCAGATCACCGACCAAGTCGGCAGTGAACTCCACCTCTAGGACTCCGTGGCGCATTAGCCGTGTCCCCCAGTGCCGTCCCGGCCGAACCGGCTGTTCGAATCCGTACTGGGCGGTCAGGTCGCGAGCGAACTTCTCGCCGACGACCACACAGAGGGCTCAGCCATCCGAAATCCATTGGCCAGGAGAAGTGCATGCGATACGGCCTCCGCGATGGACACCGCCCCCGACTGCTGGTCCCGAGCCAGCTTGGTTCGAACGGTCACCTCCTCTTCGCCATGGCGGCACGCGAGATCCACGGGCTTCCACCGAGTCTTCAGCGGACGTTCGGACACCGCACGTAGCGCTTCGACGTCGGGTGGTGCCAACCGTCTTCTCCTGTTGGGTTCCGAACTTTCATGGCCTTTTCCGTCCCCGCGGGCTCAGAACTCTCGCCACGCCATCAGTGAGCCTCGATGCCACTTTCAGACCGCGAGAAGATGACGAGGTTTGCGGGACGACGCCATGATGGGACGGGACGAGCGCGGACAGCGTAGCGTGGTCAGGCCGCCGCTGACACCCCCGTGCGCTGCGCACGCGATCCGAGGCCTCGGGGTAGCTGGTGTACGCAACCGAGTATATCGATATTGGGACCGTAGGTATTGACGCCCCACTCGGGAACCGAATCATGGCGACCAACTCGACACCGGAAAACCCTGTTGTCCGACCCGACGACGAAGCAAGCGAAGCGGGGAGCCCGCCGAACGATCGTCTGACGCCTTGGTCACCGGAGTCACTCAAGCCACTTCTGGCAGAGGCGAACGCGCTTGCGCTCTACTTGGCCCGACATGGTGACACGCTCCTTTCGGATCGGGGGGACACCGAGGCAGCGACATATGAAGACCTCCTCGCTGCCATTGAGGCGGTGTCGGTATCTCGGTCTGGCGCTGACTGGCGGAGATTGATGGCCACCTACGCCAAGGTCACGGCCGTCACCTACGAGAAGAAGGGCGTGAACGGCCGCACGATCCTGGACACCTGTGACGATCGACCGGAGGCGATGCTGCCCGGTGATGGAAACCATCCCGAAAAATGGTGGAAACGGAGAATCCGTCAGGTGTTCACAAGGCGATTCCGGCCCGTGGGGGTCGGCTTGGTGCTACTTCTGGCAGCGTTGGTGATGGAAGTGGTGATGAACCCGGCCATCGTTCCCGAAGATGATCTCTGGGCCCAAGTGACGACAGCACTGGCTCCGCTCCTCTTCCCGGCTCTCTGGGGTGGAATCGGCGCGTGCACATTCCTGATGAAGAGGCTCTCGGATAAGCTCTTCGAGCTTTCATACGAGGAATCCCGACAGAGAGGAGAGCTGGTGCGCGTCGTCCTCGGAGCGGTGATCGGTGTGGTCGCAACACAGCTCTTCACGGAATTCAGTAACGACGCAAGTCGGTTGCCGGTAATGACCACGGCTTTCGTCGCTGGGCTCGGAGTGAAACCGGTCTACGCGGCCTTCGAATCGTTGATAGAAGGCTTGGCGCAACGCCTCGGACCTGGAAGGTCTGCCTGAGGAGGGGCCCGTCGGGAGGCTGATTCCGGGCGCCGAACTCTCCTGAGCTACGGGGGGCGTTGTCCGCGATCCTGGGGCGAAAGTGGCGGACAATGCGGCTGGTGGGCGGCCATCATCGCCCCCGCTCGTCCCATTCCGCCATGGGAGCGGACACTTGGAATCCACTATCGTCCATAGGCGTCCGTAGAGTTCCATAACAACCTGTATATCAACAGGTTACGTCCGTACCCTCTTGCTTCTTTCCACCGGCTGCGTCCCTTGCGATCCACTGTCATCCCGATTACGATTAGGGAATGAATAATGTCACCAGTTCCCGCAAGCGCCGCCGAGGCAAGCCGAAGGGCCGCCATCCCAACAATCGGCTGTCCGCCGCCTTCGTGCGCTCGGCTCCGCCCGGAAGACACTGCGACGGAAACGGGCTCTACCTCTACGTCAAGAAGACCGGAACCCGCAGCTGGATCCAGAGGCTCGTCGTCCGGGGCCGCAAGCGCGAGATCGGTCTGGGCAGCGTCGTCCTCGTCTCGCTGGCCGAGGCCCGCGAGCAGGCGCTGGCGAACCGGAAGCTGGCCCGCGCGGGCGGCGATCCGTTGGCCGAGAAGCGCCGGTCCCACGGCGTTCCGACCTTCGCCGAGGCCGCCGGGCGCGTCATCGAGCAGAAGCGCGCCGGGTGGCGCAGCCCAAAGACCGCGAGGCTGTGGATTCGTTCGCTGGAGATGTACGCCTTCCCGCGCCTCGGCAACCTGCCGGTCTCGGAGATCACCAGCGGCGACGTGCTGGAAACGCTGTCCCCGATCTGGCACGCGAGGCCGAAGGTCGCCCGCGCCATCCGTCTTCGCGTCCGCGCCGTGCTGGAGTGGGCCGTCGCCATGGACTGGCGGACCGACAACCCGTGCGACCGGCTCCTGCCGGTGCTCGGCCCCCAGCACGATGTCGTCACCCACCGTAAGGCCCTGCCTCACGGCGAGGTCGCCGCGGCCATCGCGAAGGTGCGGGCGGCGAAGCCGGGGAAAGTGGACACGTTGGCCTTTGAGTTCCTGGTCCTGACGGCGGTGCGTGGCGGCGAGGTCCGGGGGGCGGTGTGGAGCGAGATCGATCAGGATGCGGGCGTGTGGACGATTCCGGCAAGCCGGACGAAGACCGCCCGCGACCACCGGGTGCCGCTGTCCGGCCGGGCGTTGGAGATCCTCGACGCGGCCCGCAAGCTGTGGAACGGGGAGAGTCGGATCGTGTTCGTCAACGAGCGCGGGAAGCCGTTGACCCGGAAGCGGCCGGGGCGGTTGCTTCAGAGTTGCGGAGTCTCGGCGGTGCCTCACGGGTTCCGGTCGTCGTTCCGGGATTGGGCGGCCGAGAGGACCGACCATCCCCGCGAGGTCGTCGAGGCCGCGCTTGCTCATGTCGTGCAGAACAAGGTCGAGGCGGCGTACCTGCGGACCGACCTGTTCGAGCGGCGGCGTCGGCTCATGGAGGATTGGGCCGAGTATCTGGCGGGCCAGAGAGCAGGCACCGATACCTGATCCGACCCCCGCGAGGGGCTCGGAAGCCGTTTTCGGGGCGGATCGGAGCCATTTCGGGGCATCTACGGGTCACAGGATCGCCCAGGATCGACGATCTCGGGTTCCCGAGGGGTAGAGGTAGGGCGAAAACCGGCGGTCGGCAGAGAGCGCCGCTATCGCCCAGGGAGGTGACGGCGTCGCTCGTCGCCCTCGCCGTCCTTGAGACCGGCAATCGAGAGGCCGCGGAGCTTGACCGCGACGGCCCGGTGGACGCTGCTCCGGACCGTGCTCTGAGAGGCGGTTTCGGCGGCTCCGCCGAGGGCTGGCTTTCGACTGTTAAGGTCGGTCAGCCAGCCTACGCGATGTAAAACATTCGCGCTCTGGCGAGGGGTGCTGCCGCCCCCCTTCGATCCCCCCGGAAATGCGCCGTTGCGCGCAGGATGGCGCGCGACAGGTTCGCCGCGATGGCCATGTCTGCCGAGAGTGCGGCCGCGGGGCCGTACTGCACGTTGACCACGTCGTACCGTTGAGTGCGGGCGGCGGGAAGCGCAAGCGGCCACCGAGGGTCCGAAGCGCGACGTGTGGCGAGTGTTCGCGGGCTACCGACGCCGACGACGAAACAGGCGGCGGGCGGCGGCCCGCACGTCGGTGGACAGTCCGAAGATGACGGCGGCAGCCAGCCCCCCGAGGGCAAGGTAGGAGAGGAGGCTCACGGCCCGACCTCCGGGAACCGGTCCGACTGCTCGCCCGCTGGAATCTGGCGGAGCTTCCGCACCGCGCGCGACACGTCACGGGCATCGGAGCGGATCAGGAGCCAATCGTCGCCGAACCGGGTCAGGCGGACCCAACACAACCCGTCCCCGGCCTCGTCAATGGCGACGACTTCGCGGGCGTGTATCTTCCGCCCGTAGGCTTGCCCGATGATTCCGCTGTCGCTCACGCTAATAGACCCGCCCCCAGTTTGATCCGATGCCGCACGGACGCGGTACTGTAGACCCCCACGACCTTCCCGAGCAACTCAGTAACCCCACGGTCCTGACCGAAATTCGCACTTGTCAGGGCCGCCTCGAAGCGGTGTAGCACCGTTCCCCGCCCGAGGCGAGTGTTCCGCCGGCGCGCCGCGGGCCAGGGCGAGAAATCCCGACATGCTCGTTCCTGTTCGCCGATGGGCCTTCCCGCAAGGGATTGCTGGTTCGGAGCGACCCCCGAGGGAGGTGGGATGGCGTGCACATCCCAACCTCCCCGATGCCACGCCAGGCATCGAAAAAGGTGGGTCGCTCCGGTCACGGCCTCCGTTTCCCGTGCGGCGCAGCCGCCCCGGAGGCCGTGGCGCAACCGAAAGCCGGACAACGACATGCGAAGTCGCCGACGTGCACGTCCGAATCGCGTTTCCGCACACATGCACCCCGATTTCACATGTGCGCTTCCGCATCGGCATCGGGCACGTCGAAAAACAGGCTCCTGATCACGGCTCCCACGCAACGGGTTATGAGGACTGTCAATCCATAGCGTCCCGCGATCCATCCCACACTGCTCATCCCGCCGTCCAGCAGTCCCGAGGCCGCCAGCAGCCCATTTACGGGGACGCCCCCGGGTGCAAGGACGTCCCCAGATCCCGGATGGCGCTGGCGCGATGGCCGTCCGGCCTTCGTAGAGCGCCGTCACTCCCCGATGGCGAAACGAAGCGGACCTTTTCGGAACCGAATGGGCGGTCTCTGTGTATCACCATTGTCCCCGCAAGGGGATTCCACCCCATGACCGCGCATGCCGGAGGGAAGCGGCGAAGGCGAGGAACGATCCATGAGCAAATGTACGGCCATGGCGATCCTGGCGTGTGCGCTCGGCATTGCCGCGTGCGATGTGTTCGGCCCGCCGGATCCAGAGGTCTGCGACGGCTACGCCTGCAAGGGCATCGAACTCGTGTCCCGTCTATCGTCCGATCAGCTCGGTCTGACCGAAGGGGTCGTGATCGACATGTGGGGCTGGACCGATCCCGTGACGGGCACGGAGTGGGCGCTCGTGGGCCATTCCCAGGGGACCGCGTTCGTGAACCTCGAGGATCCCGAGCGTCCGGTGCATGCCGCGCTCCTCCCCTTCACCCAGGGCGCGCTTTCGAGCGGCTGGCGAGACATCAAGGTCTACAACGACCACGCCTTCATCGTGTCCGATCAAGCCAAGCGCCACGGAATGCAGGTCGTGGATCTGGCGCGACTCCGGGGGATCGCCGAGACGCCCTCGCGGATCGAGCCGCTCACGGTCTACGACCGGATTCACAGCGCCCACAACATCGCCGTCAACGAGGAGACGGGCTTCGCCTATGTGGTCGGCGCCAACGGTGGCGGGGACACCTGCGGCGGCGGGCTGCACATGATCGACATCCGGACCCCCGCCACCCCGGCCTTCGCCGGCTGCTTCGCCGACGACTCGGCGGGTTTCACCCAGCCGGGATACACCCACGACGCCGCGTGCGTCGTGTACCGGGGACCCGACGCCGAGCATCGGGGAAGGGAGATCTGCTTCCTCTCGAACGAGGAAGTGCTCAGCATTGCGGACGTGTCCCGCAAGCACGCGCCCGTCGTGCTGTCCCGCGCCACGTACCCGATGGTCGCATACGCCCACCAGGCGTGGCTCGATGAGAGCCAGGAGTACCTCTACATGAACGACGAGCTCGACGAGATCCACCACCTCGTCGAGGCCTCGCGCACCATCGTGTGGGACGTGAAGGATCTGGACGACCCCGTGGTGGTGCGCGAGTTCCCGGGCACCACCACGGCCACCGACCACAACCTGTACATCGTCGGCGACTTGATGTACCAGTCCAACTACCGCGCCGGCCTGCGCGTGCTGAGCATCGCGGACCGGGAGAACCCGGTGGAGGTGGCCTTTTTCGACCCCACGCCGGATGACTCGAACGAGCCCGGGATCGATGGCTCGTGGAGCAACTATCCGTTCTTCGGCAGCGGCATCATCGGCCTCACGTCCATGGGACTGGAGTCGGCGTCCGGGGGCGTGTTCTTCGTCAGGCTGTCGGATCGATAGGGGACCCTCGGGTCTCCGAGACGCCCAGGGTGCCGTCGGCGCCCGAAAGGGCGGCCCTCACGCCCGTTGCCGCACCCGGCGGTCCCGGTCGTGCCGCTGGGAGAAAGGTATCAAGCCCCGGTCCCTTACCGAGCTCGACCTCGGACAGCGTCCGGGGCAGGCGTCCAGCGGACCAAAGGGGGAGTTCTGGTCACGGTCGTGGCCACTTGCGACGAGGGGATCCCGCCGGGTGGTCTCCACGGGTGGACAGGTGTTTCTGACTTGGCCGCAGACCCTGACACGTCCGAGAGCGTTCGAGAGCGTCGATCTACATCCCGTTCAGGAAACACGAACTGATAAGGGAACAGAAATCGTGATAGGTAACGAAACTATAGTAATAGCAACAAGTTACAGAATCAATGCCCATCGCGTCATGTATGCGCCCCCCGCCGTCCCGCATCTTGGGATTCCAACGCCCGCCGGGCCAGCGGCGTCCATCTCCTGGAGAACGGAACCCGCCCGTGAGGGACCCCCTGCTCAAGCGACTCTTCGGTCACGCCGAGGTCGTCGAGATTCTGATCCGCGACATGCTGCCGGAGGATGCCGGCCGGATCGATTTCGCCACGCTTGAGAAGGTGGGCACCGAACTCGTCGGCGAGGCGCTCGTCCGCCGGTACCCCGACATGATGTGGACCGCCCGCACCCGCGACGGCACCCGCCGCGTCCTCATCCTGACGGAGTTCCAGGGCCAACAGGATCGGTTCATGCCCCTTCGGACGACTATCTACTCCCACCTGGCGCTCGAGGAGCTACTGCGGCGAACGCACCCCGCGCCCAGTCCCGACTCCATCGACGTGTTGCGGCCCATGGTGATCTACCACGGACCCGGTGCATGGAGGGGTCCGACCTCGCTGGACGAACTCTTCACGCGCGGGATCCCGCGCGAGTTCCGGGTGATCTTCCGGGATTCGGAAACGGGCGGATCCGGCGGCGCGGTCGACTTGGTCGGAGCGATGGCGAGTCTCGACCGGGAGCGATCGTTGGCGGGAACGCTCGCGGCGCTGGGCGGGCTGCGGCGGATCGCCGAGCGGACCGGCGACCGGCTGGACCGGCTTCTGGCCGAATGCACCGGGGCGTGGCTAGTTTCGAGAGGGCGGATCACCGAGGACCAGAACAGGGAGGCGACGACGATGACACAGGTGATGACGGAGTACGAGCGGAGCCTGGAGGAGTGGGCGAGAGAGAAGTACGCCAAGGAACGGGAGGCGGAACGCGCCGAGGGGCACGCCGCCGGGCTGTGCCGTCAGGCCGGCAGGCGGTTCGGCGCGGAGACGGGCGAGCGGTTGGCCGATCTGTTCGGAACGCCACCGGACTCCGAGCGGCTATCGAGGGCGGAAGCGGCGGTGATCGAATGCTCGACGGCGGAGGAGCTGCTTCGGCGGGTGCGGGGCTCGTCGGGAGGCTGATTTCGGAGCGGACAGAATCGCCGGGCGACCGAGTTGGGTGATCGTCGCCGGAGACCTACAGATGGCCGGGGGAGGACGAGGCGACCCCTTGGGTATTCTCTTGCTGCCGGATTGGTCTGTAGCTACATTGATGCTACATCCAAGGAGTTCCAGAATGAGTAACGACACCGTTGTGCGCGCTAGAATCGACCGCGACACCAAAGCGCGCGCCACCGAGGCGCTCAAGGCCATGGGCCTGTCCGTGTCCGACGTCATCCGCCTGGTGCTGTTACGGGTTGCGGAGGAGAAGCGGCTGCCCTTCATCGTCAAGGTGCCGAATGCGACCACCGTCGAGGCCATGAAGGAACTGGACGACGGCAAGGGTCAGCGCTTCGATACCGCCGAGGAGCTTTTCCGCGATCTCGACATCTGACACGCTGATCCCGGTCCGATCCCATACCACCCATACCCAACCCCCCATACTACCCATACTGGAACGGCGACGCCCCGCAACGACCTACGCCGCCACGGATTCCACCCGAATCTCGCCGGTGTGGAATGCCCGCAACGGCCGCTTCCCACCGGGCAGACGCAGGAACACCACCGACCGCCGCCGCGACTCGTCCGTGGCCGCGTCGGTCGCCTCGACCCACCGCTCCATTCGCTCTCGGACCGAATTGAAGTCCCTCCGAATGGAGCGCACCTTCCGCACTTCCGCGCCCTTTCCTCCCCGCAGGGATCTGGCCCAGGCCGGAATGTCCGGAATGAGGAGCCAGCCGGACCCGCCGCCGTCCGCCTTCAATTCCCTGTGGTACGCCCCCACCCGGTCGTCCTCCAGGATCCGACCGAAATCCTCGCGATACCGCCCGATCTTCTCCCGTAGCCGCGACCGGCGGAACTCGACGACGTCCCCGTCGTTCTGGATCGCCAGGTACAGCTGGAGGACATCGATCTGAACATCGTAGAGACTTGCCAGGAAGAACCGGTTGAGATCCGACACGGCCGCCCGCGCGGCGTCTTCCGAGTCGACGTTCCCGGTCACCAGGCTACCGTACTTGGAACGCAGCACGCCCACATCGTGATCGATCTTCGCCAGCCTGTCCGGCACGTCGCTGGCGAATCGTCGGCACTCCTCGAATTCGGCCCGCATTTCGTCGATCCGTTCCGCCGCGGCCTCGAACCGGGCGTAGTCCTCGGCGTCCAGGAGACGGCGCACGCGCTCCACCACCTCGAACATTCGGCCGAGAGTCCTCTGCGCCCGGTCCAGACGCGCGCACATCATCACCGACGAGACGGTCGCGAAGAGCATCACGGGCGCGACCACCGGCATCAGGGCGCTGGTGGCGGCGATGAACGGCGCCTGCGCGACGATGCCCGTCGAGCCCATCACGGCCGAACCGACCCCGCTGCCGATGGTCATCAGCGTCGCGGGATTGGCGGTCGCCAGGAAGACGTTGCCGGCCATCAGGGACGACGCGGCGGTGCTCCCGGCGCCGAGCATCGGGAGCAGCCAGGTGCTGTCGACGACTCCACCGGACTGGAACGGCTGATCGGCGGGCCACGACGCCTGCAGGGCCTCACTGGCCTCGCGGCCGAGGTCGACCAGGGCGATCGAGCGTCCCCGGTGCGTCAGGATCTGGCCGACGGGCTGCTCGGGGATGTCGTACTCGGGACGGGGAATCACGGGCGTCCTTCCGGTGTTCGGGGATGCGACGTTCGCGCGGGAACGACACCGTAATATTCCGGTGGGCCGAAATCCACGGGCTTGGGGGGCTGGGGGCGACTGTCGCGCGGTACGGGGGACGGTTCTCGGCCCTTTCCGCTTACCTGACTGAATTGGGCGGGTGCCGCACCACCACCGTCGCCACATCCAGCTCGTTCCGCTCCAAGCGACTCGTGGAATCCGCAGGTTGCGGCGGTGCCGCCCTCGAGGGGATGTACCGATTCCCATTTTCGGTATATATTCGGTAATGTGGGTGTTACATTCAATGCTCACCGGCAACCGAAGCCTCCGCGGTGAGCGCCAATCGTTCCCGTGAGCCATCGAAGGGAGGGACAATCTGGCGATACGATCCATATCGACGCTGACCCGTCGGCTCCGTGAGGCCGGCTTCGAGAGGGAATTCGTCTCCCGGGCCATCCTGCCCGAGTGGTGGGATCGGAGTTGTCGGGATGAGCCTGACCTTCTCCCCGAAATCGAGATCCGGGTTGCCCGCTTCCTGGCGGTTCCCATGTCGGTCGTGACCGACCCGGAAGCAATGCTGACTGCTCCGGGTTACCCAGGGGCCCAGCTTCGGTGCGTCCGTGATGTCGACCGTGACCGTCTGACGCCGGCGATCCACGCTGCGACGGGCATCGCGGGAGCCGTGGTGCGCAATCTGAAGGAATCGGTGCCGACTCCGGAGCCGCCTCCGTCCGACGGACTCGCGTGGCGCCAGGAGCTCACGGATGTGGGCGGCACGGTGGACCTGGACACCATTCTCAAGGACCTGTGGACTCGCGGAATCCCCGTCGTTCCCACCCACCTGCTGCCGGCGCCCAGCTTCCAGGGACTCGCTGCGGTAGTAGAGGGCAGGCCTGTCGTCGTGCTGGGACACAGGCATGACGAGCCAGGTCGCGCGGCGTTTCGCATTTCGCATGAGGCAGGACACATCGCAAGGGGAGATTGCGCGCCCGATGCGCCGGTCGTAGACACGGACGAGGAGATCGTTGCGGATGACGAGATGGAAGAGCGCGCCGACCGGTATGCGATGCGGGTGGTCATGGGCGAACACACGATCCCCGAACTCGACCCCGGTGCTTTCGACGACTTCCGGAGATTGGCGAACAGAGCTGCGGAGATGGAGCGAAAAACGGGCATCGACGCGGGAGCGACCATCTTCTCGTGGGCGCGCGCCAACGGCGACTATGCGACCGCCACCATGGCGACCAGGGCGTTATACCTCTCGACCGGGGCCGCCCGGATCCTCGGGAAGTACTTCAGGAGGTTCGTTGACGTCGAGGGCGCTTCCCTGAGCGACCGAGAGCTCATGAGGGTGGTCGCTCCTGCGCCCGTGAGTTCCGATGCGCCTTCTGGTTGACAGCGACGCGTTCTGCAAGCTGGGGGCGTCCGACCTCCTGCCGGAAGCGGCCGCGTACCTTGACGCGAAACTCCAGGAGTGCGGTCGGCTCCCCGCGCTCCCCTACATGCTGCGGCGCGGTGGACTGCCCCGGACATACGGAACGGCTGTTTGCGAGCGCTTGATCCCCTTGGCCGAGAGCATGCCGCCCGTCCAGCAGGCATTCACTCCATGGCTGGAACAACTTGCGCCCATTCCCGCCATCGATCCGGGAGAAGCCCTCCTCTTGGCGACAGCCGCAGATCTGCAACTTCCGGTCCTCACAGGCGACGTGAGATCGCTCCGTGCACTGAAGAGCCTTGGTCGATTCCCCAAGGTCCTTTCGGGCCGGATTGTCCTCGTTGAGGCCGTGCTGCTTGCGCTCTGCGGTGAACTCGGAGCGGCGGCAGTGCGAGACAGGGTCGAACCCGTTCGGCGGGCCGACGCCGTCATCCGGATCTGCTTCTCTCCCGGTGTCCAGGATCCCGAGGAGGGGCTGCGTTCGTATCTTCGCGCCCGAGAGAGCGAGCTTGCTCCCCTAGTCCTCTGGGGCGCGGATTGGGAGGGGGAATGACGTTCGGTTCCAGGCACTACGTTCCGGTCCTCAAGGTCAAGCGCGGGGAGAAGAGTGCCCTTGAGTTGGTCTCACTTAATCTTCGGAAACATATCACTCCGCTCCTTGAGATTGTGGAGTGGCGGAAGCGCCAGGAGAAGCCCACCCTTTCCAGTCATCTGGATACAGCGTTCAAGGACCTGGCCAAGTGCCTGCAGTTGTATCCCCGGTGCTTTCTGGATGCTCGTGAACTGACGCCGGAGGGTCCGGCGGCAGCTCGGCGGGTGTTCGGCAGAGCCGCCGCGGCCGGGATACCGTTCATTCCGGTGACTGGAATCTCGAATCGAGTGGACACTCCGGCGGCGCTGGGCAACAGGCACCGTGGACTGGCCATCCGGCTGACTCGCAAGGACTTCGAGGTCGGCGACCTCACATCCAGCCTGCCCGCGTTCATGAAGCGTCACGGCATCGGGTTCGCAGACACGGACCTCATCGTGGACTTGGGCCCGGTGGAGGACATGGTCACAGGAGGGGTAGCCCGGTTTGCAAGTCAGTTCCTCCGGGATGTCGTGAACCCCGATCGTTGGAGAACGCTCATCGTTTCAGGCTCAGCGTTTCCACAGAGCATGGGTGGGGTCGAGCGGAATTCTCACGCTGTGGTTGCGCGTGTCGAGTGGCTGGCCTGGAAGCGGCTGCGCGACGGCGGCCAGCTCTCGCGGGTCCCCACATACAGCGACTGCGCCATCCAGCACCCTGCGGGAGTCGAGGGATTCGATCCTCGGATGATGCAGGTGTCTGCCAGCGTGCGGTACGCGCTAGCCGACGATTGGCTCTTGATCAAAGGGGAGAGCACTCGCAGGCACTCGGCCAAGGAGCAATTCCCTGGGTTGGCGAAGCGCCTGGTATACGGGCATCTGTGCGGCCACTTCCGCGGCCAGCCACATTGCGAGGGGTGCGCCTCGATCAAGCGCGCTGCGGACGGCTGGCCGCGCCTCGGGTCACCTGAAGTGTGGCGAAGAATCGGAACCGTGCATCACATCACCGAAGTCACGCGGACGTTGAGGTCTCTGCCCGGATCCTGAGCCGGTGTCGCACCGCTGCCCGGATCTGAGCCAGATCGAGTACCTCACACACGCGGTCCCATACCGCTGGCCTCGGCTTGCTTCGCACACCCGCCGCTGCATTGTGGTCCGCAAGCAATTCCAGGGCCTCGTCGCGCCAAAGCAGCTCGACCAACGCACGCGGATCCTGGTCGGGATTCTCATCGGCGGGCCGAAGCGGATCAAGCAACGCTCCCTCGATGCCACCGCGGACCAGGAGCACACCCCACCACCGGGGAACGAGCTGGAGGCCAGCCTTGACGTGCTTGGTCCCAACAACAAGGGTGACGCGGTCGAAGACGCGGCTGTACGTCTCAACCTGGGAGGCCAGCCGACTCAGCCGGTCCCGATTCGACTTGATCTCGTAGCCATGAAGCACACCACTAACCGTCGCGAGGTCAATCCGAGCCCGCCCCTGGCAAAGTCCCAACTCCTCGATCAGTACTGGATCTGGACAAGGAAAGTCCTGTTGGTCGAGATACGTCCGAAGCACCGGTC
The DNA here is from genome assembly GCA_965204275.1 of Longimicrobiales bacterium. Lineage (GTDB taxonomy): Bacteria > Gemmatimonadota > Gemmatimonadetes > Longimicrobiales > Gaopeijiaceae > Bin94. The sequence goes on along the minus strand of CBDBEC010000001.1, from coordinate 1,032,464 downwards.
GCACCCCGACGTCCCGGTTTACGGACTCCTGGGCCGGACCCGTCCTGGCGGGCGCAACCACCGCCCCACCACCTGGGTAGCCGTATGCCACAGTCTCGGTGACACCTTCGAGAATGAAGTGCGAATCCCTCTGTTCGCCGCCGTTCGCCATGCCGAGATCGTGGAGTGGTTACGCCTGTCGCTCGCCGAACCGCTGGCCAGTCGACTTCGGTTCAGGAATCGTCGCACGGATCTCCTCCTCTAGAACCAGTGCCCGGCGAGGTAACGCCCTGAGCTGCTGGGCACTGGCCATGGGAAGTCTCCGGTCGCGTTGGCGGTTTTCGGGTCGGCTGGGAACGTAGCGGCTCGGGTGAGCCCTTGGTATAGCAGGATGGGTCGGGGGATCGTCGAGGTGTTGGACCAAAAGCGATTCCGATCTCCAAACACTCATCCAGCCGTTCACTGCTGATCGCGTTGAATGCTGAATGAGCCAATCGTTTACGCTTGAAATGTAATCGCTACTTTACATTATGACAACTCCGCTTGTCATCCTCCAGACAGGCGGCACCGTCGTCGGCGGAAACCCCGGCACGATGGTCGTCCGCGTCGTTCAGAACCACGAGGGGTCCTCGCTGCCGCCGGATCTCGTGGACGCCGCGCCGCGATTCTCGCCAAGGGCGCGGCCGGGAGAACTGGTCACGCTGGTCGACATCGACCGCTTCGTCGAGGGGAACTTCGATGCCGACGCGAACTGGGTGGTGGCCCGGGCCCATGACCTTCAAGATCACATCGTCGAGACGTTCCGGGGTCACGTGGTCACCGAAGACGCGATCGAGGAGGGAAGGAGGGGTTGCGGAGGAGAAGCGGCCGCCCTTCATCGTCAAGGTGCCGAATGCAACTACCGTCGAGGCCATGAAGAAACTGGACGACGGCAAGGGCCAGCGCTTCGATACCGCCGAGGGTGAGCGCATGGCGGGTTCGCGGTGGCGCCCGTCATCGCCCTTCTTCAAAACGACCGAAGCCGCTTGGCGACTTCCGGTCGAGGGAGGAAGACGGTGTTGTCGCTCTGCCAGCGCTTCAGGGCGTCGATCAGCTGGGTTGTGGGGCAGGCATCGGCGGCCGCCAGCTCGTCGATCACCCAAAGCACGCCGTGCACGCGAAGACCTCTTTGGATGGCAACTTTGCGGAGCTGGGCATCTCCAGTCAGCAGGATCCCGCGATTCGCAAGCGCAGTGACCAGGCAGAAACAGTCGTTTGCTGTTAGGGTGGGATGATGGCTCCTGAGTGTGAACGCCTGCGCGACTTCAGCCGATGTTAGGTCGTGGGTAGCCATCCCGTGGCTGTCGAGGTACTGTCATTCCTGGTCGGCGAAGTGGAGGATTTCCGACGCACGAACCGGCAGCGGAATCACCAGCCTGTACGGAAGTCTGCAGAGGGCTTCCAGCAACCCCCCTTTTCGGAGGTCGATCAGGCAACAAGCGTCGTTCACGATGACACCGGTCACTGGGTAGCCGGGCCACTGATCTGCTGTTCGACCGCGTCGAGGGACTCGTTGAGAAGGGCGGCGGCGCGGACGGGCGAAATCAGCTCTTCCCCGACGGCGCGCCAGACGAGCTGCTTGAAGCGGTGGGGTGTTTCGAACGCGCCGAATCCGCAATCTTCGCGGATGGGTTCCGGTTCCTCTTTGCGCCAGGGGCGGGCGAAGGTACGAAAGGCACGCTGGACGGTGGCGGGGTGCAGGACGCCGACCTGGCCGAGGCGGACCAGCATGGCAGATGCCGAAACGCCGTAGGTGTGCTTGAGGCGGATGATCTCATGGTAGGTGATGTGGCGACGTCCGACTCCGACCTCCTCAAGGAGGTGGTGGCCCGGGACGAGGAAGGCGCCGGCGAACCGATCCATGGCCTTTTCGACCCGGATGGCCGGGTTACCGGTCGATCGGATGATCCTGTGTGCGAGTTCGTGGGCCAGGGTGAGTCGTTTGCGCTCTACGTTGGACCGGCTGGATACGACGACCGCATCGGCGACGGGCTTGCCGCCTCGCAGGACCTGGCAAGCCAGGCCGCTGATCCGCTCCGGTAGATCGGCTTCGATGACCCTGATTCCCTTCTCTTCGAGCAGCGCGCACAGGCTGAGAACCGGGTCCTTGCCCAGTTCCCACGCGTCGCGGAGCTGATCGGCTCTCCTGTCGATCTCCTCTTCGGTTGCAACGCTGTCGTACCGCTGGCCCTCGAACGAGTCGCCCCCCGGCGGCATGTCGAGAATGTCCTCGATGGCCAGATACCGCTCGAGGCTGTCGATCACCACGGCTTCGGCAGTGGCTCTCTCACGAGCTGTAGTACCGGAATGCTTGCGGAACTCAAGCCCGTCGAGCTCCTCGACCTGGGCGCTCATGAGGAAGTCCAGCGAGACATCGAGCGCCTTCCCCAACCCCACCAAAACGGCGGAGGAAGGCATCATCTTGCCGGCCTCGTACTTGCTGATGGCCTGCGGGGTGATCCTCGGATCCATCCGCTCGGCGAGTGCCTGCATGGAAAGGCCTGCTCGCTTGCGGGCGAGTCGAAGTCGTCGTCCGAACATGCGGTCTCCTGGCTTTCGGGGTGGTTGACAAACAATCTATCACGATGTAGGGTTCTCAACCACGGGTTGCGACATCTCGTTTCTGGCGGAAGTCCGGGAGGCGTGGCGCTCCATAATGATAGCCAAGTCAGAGGAGGCAGGCATGGATCGGTATGAGTACAAGGTGAACGGGGAGCCGTTCTTCTCCGAGAAGCGAGCAGTCGACGCGGCGGTGCTGCTGAGGGCGGCGTTCGCCGGAAAGGCGATAGGCGAGGACCCCGACAAGACGGGTTACGTCCTGAGGATTCCGGACTCGGATGTGACGTTCGTGTCGGGACAGGTCGTGGAACTCGACAAGTACGGCATCTTCCGGGCCGCGCCCGAGAAGGGGGCGCCGTTCGCGTGAGCCGGAATTCGGAGAGAATGGCGGCGGAACTGGCGGAGTTGGGCTACCAGCCGGCGCAGTTCAGGGCACCACGGGAGCAGGGTGGTGCGGACGGTGTCCGGTTCGAATACCGGATCCAGGACGGTAGTCGTGTTGGGGAGACGGTGACGTTGGGGTTTGCGCTGCACCCGAACGAAGGCGAATGGCCCGAAGTAGCGCCGCACTGGCTGTACCTGTCGCCACCGGATGACGTCCTGGCAGAGCAGGTGAAGGGGTCCCACCAGAGAGGAGTCGTCAACCACTATGAAGGCGAAGACGGGCTCGCCTGGATGGCGATCAGCGCCCCGCCCAGAGACTTTTGGGACCGGATCGAGCCACCGGACACCAAGAGCATGAAGACGTATCTGACCCGGCACATCCGCCGGATCTGGAGGGCACGTTGATCCATCGGGTCTTGGTCCGGGAAGCGTTGCACCGGACGTTGGCGGAGCACCTCCTGAGCCGACTGCGGCGTGGCGAGTACCAGGAGGAGGCCTGCCTGGCGCTGTGGTACCCGGGGGACGGTGTGAGTCGCTACACCGGGATCCTGGGCGAGGTCTTTCCGCCCGAGAACGGGGATCGCAGCCTGCACGGAAACGTTACGGTTCACACCGGCTACCTGAACCGCGTGCTCGACGTCGCGCTGAAGGCGCGCGCGGGAGTGGCCGTCCTCCACAGTCATCCTGGATCCGGCTGGCAGGCATTGAGCGACATGGACGAGCACGCGGAGCGCGACCTGATCGCGCCGTTCATTCGGGAGACGCGGCTTCCTCTCCTTGGGATGACCATGGGTGCCGATGGTTGCTGGAGTGCGCGGTTCTGGCGGAAATCGGGAAGCGGGGTCAACCCCGCATACTGCAGGGAGGTGAGGCGCGTGGGCGCGCGGTCCACGAGCGCGGATTGCCGACCAGACGCGTACCCTCCATACGTCCGGAGAAAGAACTTGGTGCGGACCCTGGACTGTTGGGGAGCCGAGGCGCAGGCCCGGTTGGCTCGCACACACGTCTGCGTTGTGGGGGCTGGGAGTGTCGGCTCCATCTTGCTTGAGTGTCTCGCGCGGACAGGATTCGAGGAGATCACGATTGTCGATCCGGACTGGGTCGAAGACAGGAATCTGGATCGATTGGTCTACGCCGACCGGAGCTGTGTCGGGCTGCGCAAGGTGGAGGTGGCGGCGGCGCGCCTCCGGCGGGTAGCCACGGCAGCGAGACCGGTCATTCGCCCAGTGCCATTGTCGGTTCGCACCGAACAGGCGTACCGACGCGTGGCAGACGCGGATGTCATCCTGTGCTGCGTCGACAACGCGGAGGCGCGCGAGGTACTCAACCACATCGCGTACTCGAACTGCCTCCCGTTGATCGATGGCGGTGTCCTCGTGGAAGCCCGGGACCGGTTGCTATCCGCAAAATGGCGTGTCCACCTGGTTGGTCCGGAGATGCGGTGCCTGCGCTGCCGGCGTCAGTATACCGGCAGTGACGCCAGGGATGAACGGATGGGGATCAGCCGCCGTGGACGCTACATCAACGATGGCGAGGATCGCGGGCCGGAGCCGGGGCAGAACACGATAGCATTCTGCAATGCCGTCGCGGCCGAAGAGATGCGGATCCTCATCCGCTACCTGGTCGGTCAGGAATGGTGGCATGACGGCGGGAGAACTACGGGCCAGTGGTCGTCCGAACACCGTTTCGTGGAAGCTGAAACGGATTGGTTCGAACACCCCGACAGGTGTGTGGGAGGCTGTGAGTTCGCACACAAACGGCTGGGGCTGGGTACGGGTGGGCGACCGAAATACCCATTCCTTGAGGCCCCAAGAGATGGCTGGCGCGAGCGGCTGAGGGATCTGGTCGGGCGGGGTCTGAGGAGGAATCGGGCGTAGGGATTCCTGGGAACGAGTTTCGTCGAGTGCCCGACGCGTCCCAGATGATCATTCCGTTCGCCCGGCGCGCCACGCGGCAGAAGGCAGCGGCCGTATCCAGCGGCAGCCCGGAGGACGTCCGGCGAACCCAAAACGACGCGTGGGACGGTGATCAGGAGCTGATCGCACTCGGGATTGTCGCCGGGACAAGAGTCGCGAGTGTCTTGGTGTCAGAGATTGCCTCGGCGATAAAGAGCAAGAACCATTCCGACGGCGGCCATTCTGATTCTGACACGAAGTCAAAATAAGTCTGGCCTCCGGTACATCGACATCGTCCGCCCCAGTACCGACGAGGGCTTTCGGTCCTACCTGCGTCGAAGCGTCCATGGAGTGGCGGACAAGGCCTTCCAGCCCGGACGACACCTCCTGCACGCCGAGACCAGAGGCCAGACGGTGGTCCACGGCCACCCCGCAACGATGATCGTCCGCGTCGTCCACGACGACCAGGGCCATTCACTCACTCCCTGATCACGGAGAGGGAGCGCCCCGGTTCCTCCGGTCCAGTACCTCCGCCATGCGGTCGAGTTTCCGCACGACCTCGGGGTGAATCTCCTCCGGCTTCATCGCCTCGGCGATCAGGTACAGATCGCCTTTGTTGGTGGGGTGCCCGACCGCTTCGAGAAGCGGCATGAGGAATTCCGTGCTTCCCTTGACCCTCACGAGGGTGATCGAGTCTCCGAACACTTCGGTGCCTGGAAGCACTCTTTTGCCAAACTCGCGTTCCACTTCCTCGGCGGCCGCGGGCGACGAGAGCCAGCGAGCCACGGCCCGGGGATGGAGCAGGTAGTTCTCGATCTCGTAGCGCTGCCAGCGCAGGATCTCCATACCCAACCTTGTGGACTCCCGCCGCGGTGCTTCCCGGTTGTCACCATCCAGGAGGCACACGGCGGGGATTCCGGGCAGGGCGCCGTGAAGCGCGAAATGATGCTCTTTGGCGTGCTCCAGCCTGCGTCCGCGCAGCCAGTACACGTAGGCGTGAGACAGGAACGTCCGTAGCGGATGGTCGAGAACCCCGGCCCAGGCCCGCAGAATCCGCTCGTCGCTCTGGTCTTCCACGTAGAGCACCGCCCCCGCCTCGTGTCCGAGAATCAGATCGGTCGCGCGCAGTTGACGGAGCGCCTCGACCGTCCGGTCGCGTTCCGACTCGGTCCGCAGCGGCCGCGGCGATGCGCCCGCGAAAGACAGGATCCGCTCGGGTTCGGTCGCTTCGAGCATTGCGAGGGAGTGCGTCGCCATGATCACCTGGCCGTCCCGTTCGCGTGCGATTCGACGCATGAGCGCATGGACATCGCGCTGGAGGATGACATGCTGGTGGGCGTCGGGCTCGTCCAGAAGGAGCACCGTGCCGCGCCGCCGGTGGAGGAAGGCGAGGAGCAGGATCACCTGCAGCGTGCCGCTGCCCGTGCTCGCGAGGTCGAGCGGCCGCTTCCCGCCGGCCTCCCGGTACTCCGACCGGATGTATGGTTCCGCAGGGGAATAGGCCGGCGCCAGCAGCTCGATCCGAAAAAGGTCGCGGACATGGCCGACGAGGGAATCCCATGCGGTCCGGTCCGGGTTGATCGGACCTCCGATCTCCCACAGGAGGTTGCGCAGCATGTCGCCCGCGCGGCTCTCGCCGACGATCAGCCTCCTCATTCCGGAGGCGTGCAGCGGCTCGTCCCGCCGAACACCGGAGAGCGCCGGCACGCGGACCACCTCCAGCTCCGCGGCGGCCGACGGCGGAAACGCGTCCAGCTCGTCGTCCCCCATCTCCCTGGCCCCGAGCGGACGCACGTAGGCCAGCTCCTGGTGCGCGTAGTGGAACTCCAGCGCGCACGTCCAGGGCTTCCCGTTGGCCACACCCTCGACCGCGATCTCCATCAGGCGGGTCGGGCCCGGTCCGTTCCCGCCCGACACGAGGCGGTCGTTCCAGAGCATGTTCAGGTCGCGCACGGGTGCCGAGTTGCAGCTCAGGCGCGCGATCCCGACCCCGGTTCGCCTGGCCGACCGGGGGGCGTCCGCACGCTTTGCAGTCCACAGGTCGAGGGCTTCCTTCCACCAGGCGATCGCCTGCATCAGCGTGGATTTGCCCGAATTGTTGGGTCCCGCCAGCACGACCGAGTCGTCCAGATCGAAGGACTGGTTGCGAAAGCGCTTGAAGTTGGCCAGCCGGACGCGGCGGATCATGGGTGGTTCTCCGTGGAAGGGCACTCGGAAGATAATGGTAGAGAAGGGGCCATGGCGCCTGACGAGCAGGCCATCATGTAATCGACAGTTTACATGTTGACAACTCTACTTGTCATTCACGGGGACACAGCAGCGGTTGTGGAATCATCTCACGCCGCGCATCGGGGAATCGGATGGCCGGGAAGCGGCGGACCAGAACCGGCGCCTGCGACCAGGTCGTGTCGATCCTCGGCACCCTCGCCGGGTCCGTTCTGGGCTTCTACTTCGGTAGTCGCGGATCGCAGTCCTGACAGCCGCTCATGGCCACTCTCCTGGTGCCGGGTACGGGGGCGATCACGATGATGTGGACCGGTCTGTTCCCGTAGGCGTCGCTGATCCTCATGAAGCGCGAGACGAGAGCGTCCGCGTCCTTTCGAGCGGTCGCCGCGGCCAGGTTGACGCCGTCCACCAACAGTACGCCCCGGTCCGTTTCCGTTCCCCTCCGAACCTGCTCCCTAGCGCCTCCGAATGCCGACACGCGAGGCCGCGAAGGAATGAGGTTGGTCAGCTCACAGCCCTCCAGAAGGGAGCGCCCGTCGGCTCCACCGGAGCGGGCTCGTACGGGACCTTCCGAGCGTTGGCCCAGCGCTGAATCTGCTTCCTGGTGATCCACATCAGCCGCCGGGTAGCGGGGTCGATGCCCCGCACCTTCTCGTCCTCTTCCAGCCACCGCCACATGTGCCACTCGGTTTGGGTGTTCCCAAGCGACGACGCCAACCGGAACGGCGTGGTCACCGGTGTCGTCCAGGCAGGCCCGGACGACGGAATACCCATGCAGGATCTCCCTATCAGATGTCGAGAGCATGCCGTCCTCCTGAGTCGATCGAAGCCAGGTCCGGCCAATGATCCTTACGGGCCAACGTCTCCAGCGTGTCCATCCGGTGCACGAGGAATTCTTCAAGGGCGGCGGGGTCCGCGCCAGCCCTGTCGATCCATTCGTCGTGGCAAGCGCGAACGAAGTCCGGCGCCCGGTCCCGTAGCAGGCCGCCATGCCCGCCGTCGCCGAGCCGATGATGGACTGCTGACCGTGCCAGTTACCTTACACCGATTGCACCACCCCCAATCCAGCCCCTACTTGCCCCCACAGGCAACCAAATTACCTTTCCTGGGTATCACTAGTGTAAAGCGACCTGTAAACCCGAGGAGGACGAGTGCAGCGAAAATGCCGGTACGTGCCGCTCTCCGCACAGCCCCTGGTGCTGGTCTTGTGTCAGGTCCGCCTCAGTCCGGTGCCCCAGATGGAACGGTACATCCCCGCGATCCAGGAGGAGTTCCGGCGACGCGGGTTCCCGATCGAACGAGCTGGGAAGGTTCATCAGGTCACCTTCAGGCCCAGTGGTGGCCCACCGGTCCAGGTGATGGAGCAGCAGCGATGGGAGTATCGGAACAGGGATGAGACGTGGAGCATCCTCCTGATGCAGGACACCGTGATCCTGCAGACCACGGACTACAAGCGGTTCGAGCATTTCGTAGAGCGGTTGAAGATGGCTGTTCACACAGTGCTGGCCGTGTCCGAACACGACCAGTTGGGTGTGGTCCACAGGGTCGGTCTCCGGTACATCGATGTGGTCCGTCCGAGTGGTGGCAGGGACTTCCGATTCTACTTGCGGCCGGGCCTCCACGGAGTGCCGGACGAAGTGTTCCAGTCCGGTCAACACCTCCTTCACACGGAGAGTCGAGGCCGCATCATGGTCGGCGGGAGACCCGGTACGATGGTCATCCGCATCGTTCAGAACGACCAGGGGTCGTCCCTGCCGCCGGATCTCGTGGACGCTGCGCCGGCCTTCGTGGCAAGAGTGGAGGCTGGGGAGTTGGTGACCCTGATCGACATGGACCACTTCGTCGAGGGCAACTTCGATGCCGATACCGACTGGGTGGTCGGCCGAGCCTACGAAATGCACGATCACATTGTCGAGACATTCCACAATCATGTAGTCACCGAAGACGCGATCAAGGAGTGGAAATGACGAAGGATCCGGTTGGGAGCCAGCGTGCTCAGACGACGCGGTCGACTCCACCTTCAGGCGGCGGTGGCGTCGCGCGCGGCACCCTCGGTTTGTACGGGGACGCCTCGGGTGGGTTCTTCCTCAACTCGCTCGGCGGGTGGAATCCACGCCTTGCGTTCCTGGTCTTTCCAAGAATCACATCCAGTTCCCGAATCGACCGCCGTGACTTCGGCCGCTTCGTGTTGGACACTCAACGCATCGTCACGCTACCCATCGCGCGCCAGGTCCGGGAACTCCAGACGGCGCTGTCGGTCAACAAGTCCGAACTCGCCCGTATCCTGGGTGTCTCCCGCCCCACGGTCTACGACTGGCTCGATGACGGCGAGCCCAACGCCGCCAACCGGGCCAGGATTGGGACGCTGATCCGGTTGCTGTCGGAATCCGGGGTCTCGGCCAACAACCCTCTCTTCCCACGCTTCGTCCGGTCCGCCCTCGAGCCCGGAAACCAGATCCTCCTCGAAGTCTTGAGCGAAGAGACGATCGACGAGGCAACCGCCAGGAACCTCATTCGAAGGGCGAAGGCGTTGGGCGACGCGATTGATGCAGAGCGGGAGGAGCGTGAGGCCCGGCTGCGGGAGGCTGGCTTCGAGGAACCGGACGAAGAGCAGCGGGGGGCGAATCTTGCCACGAACGTGGCGCTACTGGAGTGGCCACGCGGGTAGAGGAATGGCTCGGCACTTCGAACCGGACCAGTTGATGGAGCTGGGATGGCGGCAGGGTGCGCTCCTGGGGCAGCGGCTCGCGCTGTTGGCATGGAACCACGCTCCCAAACGGGTCGACACGGATGAACAAGACCACCTCGTGGTAACGAGCCACGATTGCGACATCCTCAATCCGAGCCTCACCAAGGAGCCGCTGGTGGAGGTGCTTCGCGCCCGTGTCCCCGATGCCGCCGCCGGGGAGCGAAGCCACCATTCCGCAGGACGAAACCCACGAGCACTTCGTTTGTCGGAAGTAGCGGTGCGGGGAGACGCCATCGCTTTGGACCTCGTTGTCCATGACCGCTGGGAGATTCCACGTGAACTCCTGATGGAGGAGCCTCCCGCCGCCCGTCTGCCAGACAGGAAACGGCGCCTCATGGCCGAGTGGCTTGCCAAGCGCTACATTCGAGCTGCTTTTCCGACGGAATTCGATGCTCGGTGGCGAGGCGAATCCAAGGCGTGGCGAAAGCTCTTGAAGAGGCACAGCTACTGGATTCAAGGGGTCTACCTGCGGCTGAATACCCAGGACGAGCTTGCCGACGGCGTTTCGTACAGGTGCGACCTGCTTCTAGCAATTCCCGCTCGTCACAGGAACCTTCCGGGCTGGACCACGACCACTCATCGAGGCGCCCCTGAGGTCGATGCGGTGCGCGTTGTTGAGTTATGGTGATTGACACATAACTCAACATATGTTGCGGCCCGGATTATGGTGCGTATGGTCCGGTTCAGCCGCTCGGGATGCGGGGAGGTTCCCGTTATCCGCGACATAATCTCTTGTCATCAGAGCGTGAGGAGGAACGCCATCAGCCCCTTTCTCTCCTTCCACGGTCGATCCGGTCCGGACTGCGCGGCGTCGCAGAGTGCCATGGCCCTTGCCTTCGTCTCCAGATCGATCTCGGCGTAGACGTTGGTCGTATCGAGGCTGGCGTGACCGAGCCAGGCACGGATCGTGTTCAGATCGATTCCGGCCTGGAGCAGGTGGCAGGTGCTGGTGTGCCGGATCGTGTGCGGTGTGATCCTCCTTCCGGCGAGCGACGGCACGCGGGCGGCGCAGCGCTGGACGAGCCGATACGCCCCGGACCGCGTATAGGGTCTTCGTAGTCGGCTGAGGAAGACGGCATCGCCGGCGCCCTGCCCTTCCACGAGTTCGGCGAGCGCAGTCTCGGTCCGCGGCCACAGAGGACACTGCCGGTGTTTTCCGCCCTTGCCGTGGATGTTGACGAGCGCGTGCCCGCCATCGCGTCTTCCGACTTGGAGGTCGCCCGCGACGAGGTGGATGGCTTCGGAGACGCGCGCTCCGGTGTTGTAGAGGAACAGGAGGAAGGCGTGTTCGATTCGGCCTCTCGGTGTCCGGCGGTCTGGAACGTCGAGCAGCTCCTTCATCTCGGTCTTGCTGAGCCAACCGATCGGCCGCGGCGTTGCCTTCTTGGAGGCGATGGCGCGGATGCTTGAGCTCCACTCGAGATGTCCGGGGTCGCGGCTGGCGACAAAGCGGGCGAAGGCGCGGATCGCCGAGAGGCGCTGGTTGCGGGTCTGCACGGAGCAGCCGCGCTCATCTTCGAGATGGTCGAGGAACTGCCGGATTCGGTGGGCCGTGAGGTCCCGCACTGCAAGCCGCTCAACCGGCTTGCGGCTCTTCGCGACGGCGAAGGGCAACAGGAGGACGAAGGTGTCGCGGTAGCTCTTCTGGGTGTTGCGGGTGAGGTTGCGCTCGGAGACGATGTGCTCGGCCAGAAAGCGGCGGAGCCAGGGACCGAGGGTGCGGGGATTACTCATGGTCTCCTCCATTGACGTAGGTGTCGAAGCGAACCGATGCCTCGTGCAGCAGTTCGGTGGTCATGGACAGGTATACCCGGGTGCCGTCGAGATCCTGTGTCCGAGCCAGGTGGACAGGGCGGGTAGCAGTCGTTGGACATCCGCGTCCTGCCGGTACCAGGTCTCCAGCCGGTGAACGGCTGCGGCGTGGCGTAGTGAGTGAAGGCACGGAGCTCGTTGTCCGTCGTGCCTCCGAGTGATTCCGGCGTCCCGGAGCAGGTGGGCGAACGCGCGGTGGGCGGTAACCGCGACCACGGGCGTCCCATCGCGGTTGGCGAGGAAGGTCGAGGCCGCGCCCTGTGGGAAAGGCCGTTGCGCGCGCTTGGCAGCATAGACCTGCAGCGCATCAGCGAGTTGCGGGCAGACGGGAACAAGGCGGGTCTTGTAGAACTTGGTGTCGCGTATGGTGAGGAGCGCGTCGGGCAGGTCGACATCGTCGAGAGTCAGGCGCCGTGCCTCGCCGAAGCGCAACCCCGCGCCGTAGAGAAGCAGCAGCAGCGCCCGCAGGGTATCGCCGTCCAACCGAAGCGCGCGCCGTCGGCTGACATCGATGGTGGCGAACAGGTGCCGCAACTCGTCACGGGAGTACACGTAGGGAGGCAGCGACCTCGGCCGCCTCGGTTCATCATCGCGTGCCGGAAGCGGCGACCGGACCACGTGGCCGCGGCTGATCGCGTAGCGGAAAAAGCCGGCCAGGGCGCCGTACTTGACGGACCGATACGCGGTGAGCGGCCCTTTGCCGGCCAGAAAGCCGAGAACGTCCGCTTCGCCGACGGCGTCGCAGCTGATGTTCCCACCGACATGCTCGCAGAACCGATGCAACAGGCGTCCGCCGGATTGGAGCTTGGCCCCATGTGTTCGTCGCCAGGCGATGTAGTCGGTGACGGCATCCCGGAGAGTCATACCAGCCCCTCCAGGTCGATGTCGGCCACCTCTCGGAGCGTGCCGATCTGCACCTTGGCGTAGACCGCAGTGGACGAGACGCTGCGATGGCCGAGGTAGTCGCCGACCTCCTTCATCGAGAGGCCGTGGTCCACCAGGCGTTGCGCGACGGCGTGGCGCAGGGCATGCGCCCCGCACCCCTTGCCATTGATGCCGATGCGATCGAGGCGTCTCCTCACAACCATGGACACAGCGTTCCGGCGCAGCGGACGGACCGGAGCCGCCAGCGTGAGGAAGAGTGCTCTCTCAGGCCTTGGGGGACGAACATCGGTAAGGTAGCGCACGATCGCATGGCCGACGCCGCGCGCGAGCAGGTAGTGATGCGTCCGTCCGGGCTTGGGGCGACGTACCCGTAGCGTCTCCTCGACCCAGTCCACATCGTCGAGCCGTAGGCCGGCAACCTCTCCGGAGCGCAACCCATAGGCGATCAGCACCATGAGGATGGCACGGTCACGAACATCGACCGGCCGGTTGCCCTCGGAGGTCCGCAGCAGACGCAGCACCACGTCCCGGTCCAACCCCTTCGGCACCGTCTCGCCGGGATGGAACTGCAACGGCATGACCCCGTCGGCCAGCCCCGGCATACACCAACCCTGGCGCTCGGCGAACCGGAAGAAGCTGCGAAGCTGCTGCGCGTAGTTTCGGATGGTGAGCCGGCTGCAGCCGCGGGCGTGCCACCGTGCGACAGCTCGATCGATGTCGGCGGTTCCGACGGAAGCCAGGACCACATCCCATTCGTCGAGCCACTCGAAGAAGCGGTCAACCGTATTGGAGCGGGAGCGGATCGTCTGCTCGGACCATCCGCGGAATCGGCGGAATGCGCAACACACTCCTCTCTCGCTCGGCGCGTGCAAGGATGCACGTACGGATAGACCGACTCTCACCGGAAAGCGATCCCTTATGGGGAACGATGTCGGCAGGTCAGATGGTCTGCCACGCTGCCGATCACCTGCGGGTCGCACTCGGCGACACCAAGGTCAGCCGCAGGAGACTCGCTGTCAGGCTCGGCAACCGGGGAATCGCGCTGAACCCCGGACTACTTCGATTCAGACCGATTCGATACCCCCTCGTCCACTGGCTGCCGTGGCCGAGAGAGAGATTCGGTGCTCCTCCCGAAATGTGGAGAACGGCCCCAGGCAGGTGGCGGGAGGATATCGCCACGCTGCGTGCTCTTGTGGATCGCGTCGGCGACAGGCCGCCGCTCGGGTCGTGGGGCAGTCATCCCTGGTTCGGCTCGGTCCCAGGACGGGAATGGGGATCGCTCTGCTGGCGACACCTTGACTATCATCTCCGGCAGTTCGGTGTGTAGGGAAAGCCGTCGCGGCCGGGCGGTTCAACCGACCGGATCCACCGAACAGGTCTGCAAGCGTTTCGACACCTTCCTGACGAGGCGCTACCCTCTCGGACCCGGGCACGGCCAGAAACAAGCGCATCCTTGATCACGTCGTCCGCGGCCCGCGCCACCTCCGCGTAGCTCAGCCCGAAGGCGCGGCTCGCGAGGTCACTCCACACGATCGACCGCTGCGCCGTCCCGCCAAGTCGCATCTTCAGCAGCTCGGCGATCTGAGACTCGTCAGGCAGCTCGAAGTGAAGGATGTCGTCAAACCTGCGGAAGTGCGCGCGGTCGAGGATGCCGGGGTGGTTGGTCGCCGCCATCACCATGCTGTGGGAGCGGTCCTGCTCGATCATCTGCAGGAAGCTGTTCAGCACCCGCCGGATCTCACCCACGTCGTTGGCGATCGCGCGTTCCGAGCCGAATCGCGACCTCAGTAGGCTTTGAGGTGTTCGGCGCTGGTCATTGGGAGGGTCCAGTGGGGGGGCCTACTGGTCATAGGAGGTCCAACCCCTTCCGTAGTTGACACGCGTACCGGTATACGGTACATATTGCAAATGATCCGCAACTTCCGCCACCGCCGTCTAAAGCGCCCTTACGAGCGAGGTGGGCACCATGGCCATGAAGAATCCCCCGCACCCCGGCCGCAGCATCAGGGAAAACTGCCTGGTCCCGCTCGGCCTCAACGTAACCGACGCCGCGAGCGTGCTGGGCGTAGCCCGCCACACCCTCTCACGCGTTCTGAATGGACACGCGGCGATTTCCCCGGAGATGGCCATTCGCCTTGAGAAGGCGGGCTGGTCCAACGCGGCGTTCTGGCTGCGGCGGCAGGCCACCTACGATCTGGCCCAGGCGCGGAAGCGGGAACACCACATCAAGGTCTCTCGGTATGAGGCGCGTCCGACGGTCTCCGACTAAGATGCCGGGCCTGGGTCCGCCGGGAGCCGTCGGTCAGCAGCAAGGGGATGTACACTTTACTTTACGTATTGACAACGCCAGTTGTCTTTTCGGTTCTCGCGACGCGCAGTCCGACGATGCCGACCACCGATGATCCCTTCGTTCACGCAAACCCTTGGCGGAAGGACACGTAAAATGCTGAACTCGTCGATCTGGTTGGCGGTCCGGATTGCGGTGGCCGTCACCTTCGTCGTCGTGACCTTTGGCTACGCGATTACCGGCATACACTCCGATGTCCTGATGGGAGCGGGCTGCGGGATAGCGGTCGGCGTGGGCGTCGGCCTCCGGGGTGGCTCGCGGAGCGGGCTTTGGACCGGGATCCTGATCGGCTCGATCATCGGGATGGCCGTGGCACTGGTTGCCGGCGGGTTTTCCGGCAACCGGTGGGGCTACATCACCCCGCCGGTGCTCGCTCTTGCCGTCGGCCTGATCGACGGGCTCGACCGGTTGGCTCTCTCGGACTATCGGGAAATGAGCCGGGAGACGTTGAAGTTGGCCGTTCTCCTGACCCTGGGGTTCTTTCCCGCTCACGTGGCGGAGGGCATCGTCCTCGGGGTGCGAACCTCGGGCGACTTCCTGATTGTGTCGATACTGCTGGTGTTCCCGCTCCTGTTGATGCCCTGCGCGGCGCTGATGGCCGGTCTCCTCACCCACCGCCGCAAAGGGTGGCGCGACGCCCGTCCTCCGCGTCTGCTGATCCTGGGCGCGGCCGTACCGGTTGCCTTGTTCGTTTTCCTGATGGCGACAGGGACGTTGGAAGAGGGCCGTGGGCTGACGGGCCTCGACCTGATCCTGGGAATCGCATATGGACTGTCTCTCCCCTTGGTGGCCATTCCGGCGGCCGCGTTTCTTCTTGGGCGCGCCGCCACCACCTGGATCCGGCCGCGGCTTCAGGTGTACAGCCGGCTCGCCGAATACCTCCGTGCCATGTGGGTGCCGATCGGCGGCTTTGCGGTCGGGTACCTTACCATCATCGTCCTTTTCGGCGGGTTCTACGGCACGCTGGAGCGCTTCAGCCCCGGAGCGTTCGCCGGAGTGGAGGCCGGAACCGGAATCACCGATTGGCTGTCCTTCTCGTTCTTTGCGGCGCTCGGCCAGGACTTCCTGACCATGGCCCCGAGTTCCGTCGGTGCAAGGCTGCTCGTCGGCCTCCACCTGATCTTCTCGGCGGGATGGGCGGTCGTGCTTTTCGCGGCGGTGATGTCGTCAATCGGGCCGAAGCTGGACCGGATCGCGCGGCGCCACGCGGAGGAAAGGGGCGACTGACGGGGAATCAGAGACCGGCTGCCACCCACTGGTTCCGCCCCATTGACCGCGTTCTGGCCTGCCAGTTGCTCCAGGCGGCGGATTCCGGGTGCGGCGAACCAGCCGTCGGCGTGATTGCGCCATGCCAACCCTGAGAGGCGGAGTTGCGTCAGAAGCCCAAGGACCGGCTTCTCGAGCGGGCCGCACTCGGTTTCGATCACCAGAATCGGCTTTGGGCGGCCACCACCCGGCGAGCTGGCGATCGACTGGTACGATATCGGCGGAGCTGCCGATGGCCGGTAGTTTTCACCCCGCAAGGAAACCCGAAACATGACCAACCGAGGAATCCCCATGCCAAGACCTACTCTCCCCGGGATTGCGGCGCTCGCCACCCTGCTGGCCCCCGCGGCCGATGCGCAGCAAGTGCTCGAAATCGACCTGACGACCGGGCGAACCATTATCGACGACGAATGGCGGTCGATGTCAGGCTCGGCCGCCGACTGGGACAGGAACATCCTCTACGTCGAAGACGATGAGGAACCGGAAGGGATCATGGCCTTCTCCCTGGAGACCGGGGAGTGGATCCGGACGATCTCGACTCCGAGGGGCGATGGTCCGCACGAGTTCTCGCAGGGCCGGCACGAATTCGCCGTCGCTCCCGGCGGTGGTCTCTACGTTTCGGGCCTGTTGAGGGTCGTCGAGTACGATCCCCAGGGTCGGCCCATCGACTCCTGGAGGCCGTCGGCGTCGTCGACCGGCGAGGTTTGCAACTCCGCCGGGGCACCGGCGGCCCTGACTCACGGGGGAGTGGTCAGGCGTGGCCCGAACGGGACCGACGAGACCATCGGGGCGCGGGACCTCGGTCTCGATGCCGAAACGCCGGCGGACGCCCGGCCGATGCTCCTTGGGATGCTGAACGCCAAGCTCGCCTGCTCTGAAGATGCGGCCTATGTCCTGACGTCCAAGGGCTACCTGATGGCTGGCCGGGAGGGAAGCGGAGCAGGGGTGGACTCCATCATCGCATACTACCGAAACGGCGAGGAGGGGAGGGTGGCGGTCCCGGCGGAGGGTGCCTATGGAGGAGGGAAGTGTGAGCAGAAGGTCATGATCGGCGGACGCGAGCGGACACGCCCCTGCCCCCACTGGAGCCAGAGCGCGGCCATGTCCCTGGATGATGTTGGCAATATCGTTCTCCTCGGCCTGGACTCGCAGACGCACGGCGCCATCATCAACCCCGAAACCGGCTGCTACGGACTGATTCGCTCAGCGATGGGCTCCGCCCCCCACAACATGCCGGTGGGCGTCCACGCGGACAGCGTGCTGGTATTCCGCAACGCCACCAGGGAAGTGACCGACCAGCAGGGGCGGACGGTCAATAGCGTCGTTATCGGCTCCGCCACCAGAGCATCGCTCCACCCGCTCCGCCGGGTCGGCGGGGAGCCGTGCGCGGGGATGCTGCCGTCGGTGTCGTAGCGCCGCCTACCGCACTCCCTCCGGCAGTCTCCGCACCACCGCCATGGCCACATCGAACTCGTCCCGCTCGATGAACGCCGCCAAACCGTCGGGACCGAAAGCGTTCGGCATCCTGGTGGCACCGGCCGGGGCTTGATCGGCCGCGTGATCGTCCGCACCGGTCCCTCGCCGTCCGGCGGCGCGATCTTGAGCGCGTAGGCGGAGGAGTCCGAGTAGACGATGCTGCCGTCAGGCAACAGGCCGTACAGAACCTTCGGCTCGAAGATGGGGGTGCGGGTCACGCCGCGGAACAACTCCCGCACGTCGATCGGCCCGTCGTCCCCCTCGATATCCCCAAAGTCATCCGACACCTCGAACGCGTCCGGCTGCGGTTCGCGCGGCGGCTGCCAGGCTCGAACCGCGACTTCGGATCGGATTTCCTCGCCGCCGAGGATGCGTCGCCAGATCGAACGGTGGTCGATCCCGGTGTCTCTCCGGATCCCGTCATTGGTTGTCTTGTAGAAATGTAGCTACAATTAGGCTACACAAAAGGAGACCGCAATGAGTTCCGACAGTGTCGTACGTGCCAGAATCGACAGTGACACCAAGGCCCGAGCCACCGAGGCGCTCAAGGGCATGGGCCTCTCCGTGTCCGACGTGATCCGCATGGTGCTGTTGCGGGTTGCGGAAGAGAAGCGACTGCCATTCACCGTCCAGGTACCGAATCCGACCACGCTCAGGGCGATGAGGGAGCTGGACGGCGGCAAGGGTCAGCGGTTCGATAGCGCCGAGGAGCTGTTCCGCGACCTCGACATCTGACGTGCTGACACCAGTCCGTTCCGCACAGTTCAAGCGCGACGTGAGGAAAGCCCGGGCGCGGGGCAAGGACTTGGGCAAGCTGCGGGTACTGCTGGAGTCGCTGATCGACCAGGAACCGCTGGCCGCGCGCCATCGCGACCATCCGCTTCGGGGCATCTGGAAGAGGCACCGGGAGGCGCACATCGAACCCGGCTGGCTTCGAGGCGCGGGGATGGGAGCGCCCGCAGTGGTACGCCTCCAACGAGGACCTGGTGGCACGCTTCGATGTCCCGGACCGCCCGCACGAGTGGGACCGGCGCTGGTGGTCGCCGATCGTCAACGGGGAACACCTGCACCTGCGCGAAAAGGTCGGCGTGGTCGATCTGGGCGCGTTCCGGATCTTCGACGTCTCCGGGCCCGGCGCGCTGGCCGGGAGTTCGACGCGCGGCCCGTGGGGATCGGCGTCTACGGCACCACCGCGCGCATGGAGAAGGGCTACCTGCTCATGGGCGCCGAACTCACCTCCGAGTACTCACCGGTCGAGGCCGGGCTGGCGCGGGTCGGCGAGCGGCTGCAGGTGATGTACATGAACGAGTGCTTCCCGGTCAGGGTGGCGGCGGTCGGGGTGGGGTTGTTCGATCCGGCGGGGGGGAGGATGAGGGGGTAGGCCGGGTCGACGAGATACGGGCTGTCGGCGATACGATCGAATCTGGTAACTGGTGGAGTACGTCCTGGGAAAGAACGCGCATCGCCGCCATATGACGGCGGAGCAGCGAGCGGCGGTCGTGACGCTCGCGGCCGAATGGATGCCGGCACATCGCCCTGCGGCGACGGGAAACCGCGATCATCCCTCTCCCGCCCCCTCCTCCCCCGCCGCGATCCATCCCCCAAACTCCGGATCCGCAACCTCCCACTTTCCCCTCGCGGTGTCGACGATCGCCAGGCGTTCCAGCCTCCGAAGTGCCGCCTGCACACGCGCCGCGCTCGGGGCCTCTTCGCCCAGGGCAGCCCCCAGGGCCGCGCGAAAGACTCGGCTGAACGGCTTCGAAGCGCCCATCGCCAGGGCGCGTGCGGTCTCTCGCTGAATCGGAGTGAGGGCCAACCATGCGTCCGGGTAGCCCAGGTCCGCAGCGATGCGCTCCCGGACATGATCGAGAGCCGGTCCGACGGTACGGTCCGGGTCGTGCAACATCGTCTGAACGAGCAGGCGAAAGAAGTAGGGGTTGCGATGAAGACGGACGAAGGCATCGAGCATCGCGTCGCGATCCGGCGTTCGGCCGGCCGCTCTGCGGAACACGGCGACGAGATGGTCGACGAAGGGCTTGCCGAGTGGAGGAAGATCGATGGGTGTGGCAAAGTGGAAGAACGGGGCTTCCCGGCTCGAGAACATGGCCGCGAGACCGGCGCGGCTGGATCCGGTGAACATGGCTCTGAGTCGTTCGCGCCGCTTGTCGAGGCTCGTCCGCAGCGCGGCGACGAGTGACGCGTTGGTGCGGCTTCGAGCCAGTTCCTGAATCTCGTCCAACAGCAGAATGGTCGGTCTCCGTTTCCTGGAGACCCGCCCCAGGAGACTGTCAAGGTGCAGGAGCAGATCGGTCGCCGGCTCGCCCCTGAGCCGGGTCAGATCGATCTCCGCTTCGGCTCCCGCTCCGGTTCCCGGCACCGTTGCCGAGAGCTTCAGCTTCGGGGCCACCCTCCAGGCCGAAGTCCGAATCCTGTCCGCCAGTCCGCCCCGCTCCCGCGATTCCTCAAGAGCGTGCAGGAGCACCGCCAACGGACTGAGCGGCGCCTGCCAGAACGATGCGTAGATCACGCGGTGTCCCTTCGCCTCGGCGTGCGGCGCCAGGTCCTGAACCAGGAACTCGGTCTTGCCCGCTCGCCGGGGAGCGAAGAGGGTCAACGCCTGGGCGGGCCCATGCGCGAGTGTACTGAGCACCTGTTCGGCGAGTTCGGCGCGCCGGAAATGCCAGGGATCTCCCGCCATCGGTCTCCTTAGCCAGTTTTAGCCAATAGTGGACAATTATCACGTTGTGAATAATCGTGGCTAAGGGCGTCCTGCGCAAGTATTGCATCCGAACATCGGGTCTCGACCGAACTCAACGATCGCGATGCCCGCATCCAAACCGCCCATCTACTCCGCCCCCGGTGGAAAAAAGGTGTTCCGAACGCGGACCGATCGCCGGAAGTAGGCCGTCCAAGTCGTCGCCCATGCCAGCGACACGGCCACGATGACAGCAAGGATCGCGATCGCGACGGCCCGGTCTTCCTGGTCGCTGCCATCTGCCGCGTCGCCGCTCGCGAGAGTGATGGGGACGGCGGCAGCACGGAGCGTGATCGAGAGCGCGACCACCCACAGCGCGACTACGTTCCAACCGGGAGCCCGCGGCGATTTCAGGAGGATGAGAGCGAGCGGCGAGGCCAGGAGAAGGAAGGTGGCGGTAAGCAGCCAGAGGGGATAGTCGAAAAGTCCCGACAGGCCAGCCGAATGGAACAGCAGGTAGGGGATGGAGGCGCAGAGGTAGACCAGCAGCCATCCTCCGAGGCCGAATGGCGTATCGCCTTTGCCCGGTGGAAGAGGATGCGGGCTCACCACCGGCCGACCCCTGTCGCGTCCCTACGCAGGTTCCCCCAGGACCAGCTCGCCCTGGGTCCGCCCTCGTTCGGGCACTTCGTGGCAGCCCCGGCAGCGCGCCTCGTAGCTCTCCGAGCCCCCCACCTGTATTGTCGGCCCCTCCGCCGGCGCAGGCTTCCCGTCGATGAGCCGCTGGTTCCTCGTCGCCGGGTCACCGCACAGGACGCAGATCGCGTTCAGCTTGTCGATGCGTTCCGCGCGCGCCAGGAGCAGCGCCATGGGTCCGAAGGGCTCTCCGCGGAAGTCCATGTCGGTGCCTGCCACAATGACGCGCATCCCGGCGTCCGCGAGCGCATCGGCGACCTCGCAGATGCCGTCGTCCAGGAACTGGGCTTCGTCGATGGCGACGACCTGCGTCTCCGCGCGAACCTTCTCGGCGATCCGCACGGAGCTGGATACGGGTTCGGCGTCGATCTGCCGGCCGTCGTGGGACGAAATGCGGAATTGGCTGCCGTAGCGGTCGTCGAGGTGGGACTTGAAGAGCTGAACACGCCGGCTGGCTATGAGGGCGCGCCGAACGCGCCGGATCAGCTCCTCGGTCTTGCCGCTGAACATGACGCCCGATATCACCTCGATCCAGCCGTGCTTTCGATCCGGGCGCAGCACCCGTCGGGCAGGCCGGCTGTGCGGCCCTATGGCCGGTCAGCAGGACAGGACAGGCCCCCGAGGCGGCGAACGAACTCGCGTCGGTCGGTGGATCCCACTCAGTCGCCCGGCAACCGGTACGTAACCGACTTCCCTGCTGCCGCGTCCACGGTCTCGGGGGTTAGCAGAACGGTCACGGATACGGTTAGCGCACCCGCCGCGGCGATGTTCAGCGCCAGCGCCGTGGCCGTCGCTTCGTCGGGGAGGTCGGCGATCAGATAGAGGTCGCAATCGCCGAAGGCGTAGTAGAACCCCTCCAGGCTGCCGCCGGCGGCCTCGATCGTCTGACGCAGGGCGGCCTCCCGGCCGGTGCCGCCCTCGGCGAGAAGCCCCTTCAGACCGGATTGCGTGTAACTGGTTCGAAACATGTACTTGGCCATGACGTCCTCGCTGTGCGGGGTGGTGGGGTGGGTGGCATGGCGAGAATGTTGCCATGCCATGGCCGATTTCCGCAATGCCCTGGTCACGCGCCGGCGGGATTGTCCGCCCGCCACGGGCTGTCAGGGTTGCCAGGTCACCACGAGAGCCTGGCGTCCCGTCGCCGAATCGAACCGGAGGTCGCCTCTGGCGCCGCCCAGCCTGGGCAGAGGCAGGCCCCCCCCATTGTGCAGCGGTGGCGAGCCGAGATCCGCCAGTTCCTTCCTGGACTGCCTGAGTCGGATGGCCTGGTACGCCGCGCCGGCGATCCCAGCGACGCTCACGCCGGTCCACACGGCGAGGATCTTGCCGTAGCGGTTCTCGGTTTCGAAGTGCCAGGCATGGCCGTTGTCCTCGTAGTAGTAGTCGTCGTCGTCTTCGAACAAGGCCCGCAACAGAAGCCCGGAGGCGCCCGCAAGCAACGCGCCGCCGAAAAACGATTTCGCGGCAGTCCTCGCTCTTGAAACCTTCGCGCAGATCCGGGAATGCGCGTCGCTCCACCGTTGGGCCGCGAAGTTCCTGGGGCCATGGTCGGCCGAGAGGGGACTCTCGGCTGCCTGTGCGGACATGAACAGCCGGCGATAACGGTTGCCATCGCGGTAGTTCACGACGAACCAGCCGTCGTGGCGCCCGAGAAGGGGAACCTCCACGTCCTGCGGAAGCGTGATGACGACTCTGCCATCGGATTCCGGTGCCGTCCGCAGCTCCGCCGTCGGCTGGGAGATCCGCAGCTCCGGAAGCGGCAGTGCGGGCATGCGGTCGGCGTCGCAGGTAACCGGCTGCCCGGCCCCATGCGATGGAAGAGCCAGCAGGGTGGCTGCGATTGAGCAGGCCGCGAACCACGTCCGAAGCTGTTGTCTGGTTGGTGCGATCATCTTGTCCCCTCCCGGAGTTCGTCAGGTGGTGACGGCCACGCTTTCACTTCAGGTCACCATCTCATAAGATACTGGACCTCCAGCCGGGCGTTTGCAAGTTTCGGCTGCGGGCGGCGCAAGGGAACGGAACAGTATCATATCATTCATCTGGCCTACCGGATCCCGTCCGCACCGGAGGACGAGATGAGAATGGACGCCACGGAGACGTCTGGCGGTGTCCGCGCACGACGAGCCGCAGCACTCGAAGGGCGGCCCCTGGGCGACACGGCGGTAGCGGTGAGCCTGCTGGGATTGGGCGGGAACCGGCTCCTTACCAAGCGCGATGGAAGGAGGGAGGCCGTACGTCTGGTCGGGCGGGCACTCGACCTGGGGGTGACTTTCTTCGACACGGCGCGACTCTACGCGAGCAGTGAGATCTTTCTCGGTGAGGGCCTGGAGGGGCGCCGCGACGGGATCTTCCTGGCGAGCAAGACCCACGCCCGCGGCCGCGAGGCGGCCCGGGCACAGCTGCACGAGACCCTGCGGCGGCTTCGGACCGACCGTCTCGACCTGTGGCAGCTGCACGACGTGCGGACCGACGAGGAAATACGCCGGATCTTCGGGGCCGGCGGGGCGATGGAGGCGCTTGTGGAAGCCAGGGAAGCGGGGCTGGTGCGCTACCTGGGGGTCACCGGTCACCGGAGTCCCGAGGTGATCCGCCGCTGTCTGGAGACCTTCGACTTCGACACCGTGATGATCCCGGTCAATCCGGCCGAGAGACACTACAAGTCGTTCCTCACGTCCGTTCTGCCCGTGGCGGCAGACGCTGGAGTCGGCGTCATCGGGATGTACGCGTACTGGGGGGGCCTGGTCTCCCGCCTGGACTGGTTTGAAACCGTGGAACCGTTTCTGCGTTTTGCACTAAGTCAACCTGTGTCTACGGTGCTCGTTGGCTGCGACTCGGTCCGGCAGCTGGAAGAGAACGTCCGCTACGCCTCCCGGTTCGCTCCCATGGCGCGGTCCGAGGCGGACGCGCTGGTACGCCGAATGGCGCCGAACGCATCCCGCCTCATGTACTACAAGTTCCCGAAGGGGACTCCCTCCAGCGAGGTGGAATCGTGAAGATCTGCATCGTCAGCCGGGCGCTCTACCCCGTCATCGGGGGGAGCGAGACCTACGCGTACAACCTGGGGGAGTACCTGAGCGAGCGGGGCCATCAGGTCGTGGTCGTGACCTCCGATCTGCCGCCGCACTACGGGGACGACCACAGCTACCCGTTCGAGGTGGCACGCGTTGCGGGGCTTTCCGAGTTCAACTCGGCCCGGGCGCCGCTGAGCACGCTGGTCCCGTTCCATCGCCTGCTCGGGAGTCTCCGACCCGATGTGATCCATGTTCAGAGCGTGCTCCCGGGAATCGCCCTGACGCTGATCGCGGACACGCTCCCGGGACCTCCGGCCATCGTGTTCACCGACCACAACACCCCCATGCCCGAACAGCGCCGCTGGATTTCGGGGGTGAACTGCTACGAGGTCGAACTCGCCTTCGGGCAGTTCATGTTCAAGCACGGGACGTACGACGCCGCCCTTGCTCCGAGCCGGCGCTTCTACGACTGGGCCCTCAGCCGGGGCGCTCCTCCGGAAAAGCTCCACCTGATCCGCCACGGCGTCGACGTGGAGCGCTTTTCACCCGGAGTCGCACCACGCCGAATCCGCCGGGCGCTCTGTCCCGGCGGTGCCGGGACGCTGCTGCTTGCCCCGGGCCGGGTGGTCCGCCGGAAGGGCATCATGGGGATCCTGGACGCGGTCTCCAGCCCGCTTCTGGAGTCCGAGGACGTCCACCTGGCCATCACGACCACCAGAAACACTTCCGAGCCCGGGTTCTTCGAGGAAGTGCGCAGTCGGATCCA
Organism: Longimicrobiales bacterium; assembly: GCA_965204275.1. GTDB lineage: Bacteria > Gemmatimonadota > Gemmatimonadetes > Longimicrobiales > Gaopeijiaceae > Bin94. The sequence continues at coordinate 1,007,679 of CBDBEC010000001.1, read as the reverse complement.
TGGTTCGAGGCTCAGAGAACGCGTGACCCTTCTGGTCGACTCCTTCTCTCCCGACGAAATGCCCGACGTGTATCGTGCGAGCGACTGCGTGCTCTTTCTCTCCGACGCGGAGGGGTTCGGGCTCGTCGGCATCGAGGCGCTGGCCTGCGGAGTGCCCCTGATCGGTCGCGAGTCGAAGGGAATCGACGAATACCTCGTCCACGGCAAGACCGGATGGGTCGTCGAAGGCGATTCAGGCCTCGAAATCGCCGCTGCGGTGAGGCACGTCTGCCGGAACCGCGAGCTGCGCACGGGAATAGCCCGGACGGGTCGCGGATTGGCGGTGTCGGAATTCAGTCTCGTGGCGATGATCCGCAGGATCGAACGCCTCTACGAAGTGGTTGTCGAGCAGAAGAGGGTCCTGAGCCCGGGGATACCGGCGGGTCAGGTCCTGGAGTGGGCAGGCGCGGAATCCGGCTCTTGGGCCCAGGGGTGGCGCTGATGCTCACAACTCTGCTCAGACCCTTGGTGGCGAGATGGCTGGCCCCCGTCGGCAGGCACATTCCCGTCCATCCAAACGTGCTGTCCAGTCTCGGTCTGGTGGTCGCGGCGGCGGCGGCGGTGGGCTTCGCGCTCGGTGCCTTTCGCTGGGCGGCCGCGGGGATTGCCCTGTCGGGGATGTTCGACCTGCTGGACGGGGCGACGGCCCGGGCGCGGCATCAGGGAGGATCGAAGCTCGGCGGGTTCGTCGATTCGGCGATGGACCGGGTCGCCGACAGCGTGCTCTTCCTGGGGATCTTTCTCCACTACTACCTGTCCGACCCCGTTGGCCACGCCGGGGCCGTGCTCGCCGTGCTCGCCGCATCCGGATCCAACATCGCCAGCTATTTCAAGGCCCGCTCCGAAGTCGAGGGCGTGACGTGCAATGTCGGCCTCGTGAAGCGGGCCGACAGGTTGATGCTCCTGATGGTGCTCGGGATGCTGGGCCCCGCGTGGGGTGTCCCCGTTCTTTCGGCGCTCGTCTTCTTTTCCGTTCATTCGATGTGGGCGCGGGCGGCCTTTGTCTGCCGTCGGCTTGGAGTCCGTGGATGAGAGCGAAAGCGGTCCTGTTGCAGATGGTGGCCGTAGCGGGCTGGGGCACGGTGCCCTCGGCCCTGGGAGGACAGGACGGGGCCGTCGGCGAGGAGGTCGTTGCGGGCTTTGCGGCCGCCCTCGACAGCCCTGCCCCGCAGCTTTCGAAGATCGGCATCATCGACGGGACCTGGGAGAGAATTGCGATCCCGGAAATGGCAGCGGCAATCGGGAAGTATGCGCAGGAAAGCGGAACCGCCGTGGAGTGCTCGTGGCAGTGGGATGTCGGCCGTCATGACTGTTCCGGCAACCCGTCATTGTTTCTCGTTTTCGAGCCGTTCGGGGACGCGAGTTCCGGTGAAATAGGATTCATGGTGTCGACGCTTGACTTCGGCACGGCGTTCATTCTGGCAGCCAACGTGTCGTCGCCGGAGACCGGCGGTCGGAACATCGATCCGCCGCGGTTCAAGGGGTTTGTCCATTTCGCGTTCGGCCCCCCGGGACACTCCGGCTCGGGAGGTACCCGGGGGGAGCTGCTCCGACGCGACGAATGCAGGCCCATACTTGGGGATGTCGGCGAGGGGCTTGAGCGAGCCGCCGACACCGACGGCATGTTCTGGCGCGACACCTCCGCCGAGATCTACCCCGGTGCCGGTGTCATTCTCGCTACGGCCGACGGCGACCGCGACTCAGGTCGAGCGAGGGCCTCGGTCAACCGTCTGGAGCAACCTCTTGGAGGTCTTTCCCACTCGGTAACCCACTCGACCCTGCATGCGACATTGAAGGATCCCTACTTCACCGAATCCACCCGCCTTGCAGACATGATTCGGGTGGAGTCGGCGACCTGGGCGGCCGCCGCCGGGTGCTACTACCTGGTGAAGGCTCCAGGACGCTAGTGTCACGTCACATGTGATATGTCGTATGGATCGTGTTAGATTCCTTGCCCGTCCACGATGGCAAGGAGGCTGGCATGAAACGGTATCTGGTGGAGTTGGAGGCGGAGGAGCGAGAGGTGTTGGCGGCGGTCACGCGCAAGGGCTCGCATCGTTCGCAGAAGGTGGTACCTTCGCAAGGCGGATGGCGAGTTCGAGGCGCGCCTCGTCGCGCTCAGCTGCGGCGACCCGCCCGAGGGGCGCTCGCAGTGGTCGCTGCGCCTGCTGGCGGACAAGGCGGTGGAGCTCGGCTTACATCGACGGCGTGTCGCACGAGACGGTGCGGCGCGTGCAAAAAAAAACTCCATCAAACCCTGGCGGCGCGTCGGGTGGGTGATCCCGCCGCAGCGCAACGCCGACTTCGCGGCGGGGATGGAGCGGGTGCTCGACATCTACCGGCGTCCCTACGACGCGGACTTCCCCGTCGTGTGCATGGACGAGACGCCGCGCCAGCTGATCGGCGAGACGCGCACGCCCGTCCCCGCGGCACCGGGACGGCCGGCCCGAGAGGACTACGAGTACCGGCGGCTGGGATCGCTTCGAGTTCGTCTACACTCCCAAGCACGGCAGCTGGCTGAACGTCGCCGATGTCGAACTCAACGTCTTGATCCGCCAGTGCCTCAATCGCCGCATCGACTCCATCGACGCCCTGCGCGCCGAGGTCGCCGCCTGGCAGGCGGCCAGAGACCGGATCCGAGCCAAGGTCGACTGGCAGTTCACCACGGACGACGCCCGCGTCAGGCTCAAGCGCCTCTATCCGACGTTTGATGTGTGACATGACACTAGTGCCGGCCGTTCAGGTCCTCCCCCCTTGACCCTGACGTAACGTCAGGCTCAATCTTCCCCGCCATGAACACCCGCACTGGAGGACGAGACGAAGATGGATACCACCGAAATGTTCGAAGGACTGGAGGACTTCGATCACGCCCGGTACGGGGACGAGGTGAAGGAGCGCTGGGGCGACACCGACGCCTACGGGGAATCGATGCGCCGCACGCGCCGATACGGCAAGGAAGACTGGGCCAGGATCAAGGCGGAGGGGGAGGGCGTGTTCGCGCGGCTGGCCGAGCTGTTGTCGGAAGGCGGGCAGGCGGCCGCACGCGCCGCCATGGACCTGGCCGAGGAGCACCGCCGCCACATCGACCGGTGGTTCTACCCGTGCAGCCACGAGATGCACCGGTGCCTGGGCGATATGTACACCGCGGATGCGCGCTTCACGGAGTACTTCGAGAAGCGGGTCGAGGGGCTGGCCGTGTTCGTGCAGGACGCGATCAGGGCGAATGAGGCGCGGTGGAGGAACCGGCAGTGAGCGCGGGAGCCGGCGGGGCGGTCGATGGGGCCGGGGACGCGGGCGCGGTGGAACCCGGAGCCGGCGAAGGCGGCGACGGCCGCTTCCGTGCGACGCTGATGCGGGTGCTCCTTGTCCAGATCGTTGCCCTCGCGCTCCTCGGCCTCCTGCAAGCCGTCTACCACGGCTGACGGTCCCGTGACCGGCATGCGCCACGAACCCGGCCCGCCGACCCCTCGGTGGGCCATTCCAGCCGGGTAGCGCCCCATGCACCCCGTCAACTGGCTGATAGTCGGCGCCTACGTGGCCTACGTTCTCGTCGACGGAGTGCGGCGCGCGCGCGGCACGAAGGAGATCGAGGGCTACTTCCTGGCGGGCCGCACGCTGCCCTGGTGGGCGGTGGGACTCTCGGTCATGGCCACCCAGCTCTCCGCCGTCACCATGATCGGCACGACCGGACAGGGCGCCACCGACGGACTCCGCTTCGTGCAGTTCTACTTCGGGCTGCCGCTCGCGATGGTCATCCTGGGCGTGACGCTCGTGCCGTTCCTGCGGGGCGCCGGGGTCTACACCGCGTACGAGTACCTTGAGCGGCGCTTCGACGCGCGCACCCGCACGCTCACCGCGCTCCTCTTCCTGCTGTCGCGCGGAATGTCCTGCGGGGTGATCATCGCCGCGCCGGCCGTGGTGTTCTCGGCGCTCTTCGGGTGGCCTCTCGCCTGGTGCGTGGCGCTGATCGGCGTCCCGACCGTGGCGTACACGATGCTGGGCGGGATCCAGGCCGTCACCTGGGCCGATGTGAAACAAATGATCCTGATCGTGGTCGCGCTGGTGGCGGTGATCGTCGTCCTGCTCGTGAAGATGCCCGTCTCGCCGGACGACGCGCTCCGGATCGCCGGCGCGACGGGGCGTCTCAAGGTCTTCGACTTCTCCTTCGACATCAACGAGACGTACACCTTCTGGTCCGGGCTGATCGGCGGGACCTTCCTGATGCTGTCGTACTTCGGCACCGATCAGAGCCAGGTGCAGCGCTACCTGGCCGCGAAGTCGGTGGGCGCCGCCCGCACCTCGCTGCTCATGAGCGCCTACTGGAAGATTCCGCTGCAGGCGCTCGTCCTTCTGGTCGGGGTGATGGTGTTCGTGTACTACCAGTTCCGCCCCGCCCCGCTGCTCTACAACCCGGCCCACGAGAACGCGGTGGTGGAGGAGCGGGGGGCGGAGTACGAATCGCTCCGGAACCGCTACGGGGAGGCGTTGGAGTTGAGGGAGGGCGCTGCCCGCCGCGCGGCGGGGCTGTCCGCGCCGGACGGCGAGACCTCGGGCGGGGGCGGGGCGGCTGCGGCGCCGGGGGCGCCGACGCCGGGTGGGCTCCCGGGCGCGGCAGCCCCCCAGGACGCCGTACACCAGGCCGCGCTGGACGAATTCCTCGCCCGCGAAGCCGAAGTCCAGGATATCCGGGCCCAGGCGCTGGCAATGGCCGAAGAGGTCACCGGCGAGCCGTCGCGCGACGTCAACTACATCATCCCGCGCTTCGTGCTGGGGGAGCTGCCGATCGGACTGGCGGGGCTGTTCCTCGCGGCGGTGATCGCGGCGGCCATGTCGAGCATCTCGTCGGAGCTGAACTCGCTCTCCACAGCCAGCGTGATCGACTTCTACCGGCGCTGGTTCCGGCCCGAGGCGAGCGACGACCACTACCTCACCGTGTCGAAGGTCACGACGGCGTTCTGGGGGGTGTTCGCCTGCACTGTCGCGGTCTACGCGGTCAGCCTGGGGTCTCTGATCGAGGTGGTGAACCGGTTCGGGTCGTTCTTCTATGGGTCGATCCTGGGGGTGTTCCTGCTCGCGATGGTGCCGCGGGCGCGGGGGGTCGGGGCGTTCGTGGGGCTGGTGGCGGGGATGGGCGTGGTGGCGGCGGTCAGCTTCGGCGCACCCGACGTGTCGTTCCTGTGGCACAACGTGATCGGGGCCGGGGTGGTGTTGGGGGTGGGGGTGGTGTTGGCGGACCGCCCATGACCTGCCGTCACTGCCGGGGCGTGGCGCGGATGTTCGACGAGAAGATGGCCCGGCGGCAGCTGCGCCACTATCGCCGCAGGGGTCCGGGGAAGGGTACGCGGGAACTGATCGCCGCGATCGCCGGGGATGGTGTTCAAGGCCGCACCTTCATCGATATCGGCGGCGGGGTGGGGGCCATACAGCACGACTTCATGGAAAGGGGCGCGGCCGGGGGCACCAGCGCCGACGCCTCGCCGGCCTACCTGGCGGCAGCGAAGGCCGAGGCGGAGGCGCGTGGCTACGCCGAGCGGATCCGGTACGTGGGAGGCGACTTCGTCGAACGGGCGGCCGAGATCGATGCGGCCGACCTGGTCACGCTGGACCGTGTGGTGTGCTGCTATCCGGACATGCCGGCTCTGCTGGAAGCGGCCGCGCGCCTCACGCGCCGTACTCTGGGACTGGTGATCCCACGCGGGACGCGGTTCATACGGTGGGGTGTCGCGATCGTGAACCTGTTCCAGCGGTTGCGGCGCCACCCGTTCCGCGTGTATGTGCACGACCCGCTTGAGGTGGAGGCCGTGCTTGCGGAGCACGGGTTGGGGCGGCGGTATCTGCGTGAGGGGGTGGTTTGGCGGGTGGCGGTGTTTGGGCGGGGTGGGGATCGGGGTCGAGGAAGCGTTCATGGTTGAGAACATGGAGAGACGTTCTTGCTGACCGGCCTGCGTCTGGCCGAGCCGCCGGCCTCCGAGCGGGACGCCTTTCCCTTTGCGATTCCCGCCCTGCGCGGCTTGGGGCCGATGAGCATCCGCGGCCCGGTGACCTTCTTTGCGGGGGAGAACGGATCTGGGAAGTCCACCCTGCTCGAGGCGATCGCGATCGCCGCGAATCTCCCCACGGTCGGGAGCAGGGAGGCCAGCGCGGACGAGTACCTGGCGAGCCAGCGGAAGCTCGCCCGCTGCCTGACCGCGGTCTGGGACCGGAAGACGCACCGGGGGTTCTTCCTCAGGGCCGAGGACCTACTCGGCTTCATCGGCCGGCTCGACGGCATCGTGGCGGAGATGGAGGCGCGCCTCGCGGAGATCGAGCGCGAGTACCGGGGTCGGTCCGAGCTGGCCAAGCGACTCGCGATGGGGCCGGTGGCCGCGACGCTGGGGTCCATTCGCGCGCGGTACGGCGACGACCTGGACGCGAACTCCCACGGCGAGACCTTTCTGCATGTCTTTCGGGAGCGTTTCGTGCCGGGCGGCCTCTACTTGATCGACGAGCCCGAGGCCGCACTCTCTCCGCAGAGCCAGCTCGGCTTCGTGTCGATGATGGCCGACGTGGTGAACGAAGGGGGCCAGCTGATCATCGCGACCCACTCGCCGGTGCTGATGGCGGTGCCCGGCGCGACGATCTACAACTTCGACGAATCGCCGCTGCGGGAGGTGGCCTACGAAGACCTCGAGGGAGTGCGGCTCATGAAGGACTTTCTGCTGGCACCCGAGCGGTACATGCGCCACCTGTGGCGGAAGCCCGCCGCGGAACCGGGGGACCGCTAGCCCCGTCACCCTCACCACCCATACCCCACCCGGGTGTAGTAGTACCCGCCGTTGAACCCGAACGGCGTGAACTGCCCGAACCGGTTTCCCACGCCCGCCGCCGCTCCCGGATACTCCTCGGGGTACGTGTTCAGCAGGTTCTGCGCCCCCACAGTGAGAGTCCAGCGGTCGGCGAACGTGTGGGCCGCCTCAATGTCGAAGATGATGCGCGGCGGGTAGTCGATGGTCTTCAGCTTGTCCGGGTCGTCCCGGTCGTACTCGGGATCCGAGGGGCTGTAGAGGGAATCGCGCGGGTCGTAGTACGGCTGCTCGCCGTCGAAGTAGCCGCCCCAGTAGCTGCCGCGCACGAGCAGGCGGGTGCCGCCCGCGAAGGTGTGGCTCAGCGCCACGTTGCCGCGAACGTCGGGCAGCCCCTCCTCGAGGATCCGGATGCGGTGCGCGTTCAGGGTGGCCTCGTTGGATTCCGTCACCGCCGTCGTGGTCCAGTTCCACGCGCTGGTGATCGTCGTGTGGGACCCGCCCGAGCCGTCCATCTCGTAGGCGCCCACCAGGTCGATACCGGTGGTGCGGGTCGCGAAGTCGTTGATGAAGAAACGGAAGCGCGCCAGCACCCCGCCCGGCCTGATGATTTTGTCTTCTTCCAGTTTGCGGATCTCCTCCGGCGTGAGCGTCCGGTCGACGCCGGTGGTCAGGCGGTCCGACACCCTGATCTGGAAGAGGTCCATCGAGAGATTGAACGGGCCGCCTTCGTACACGGCCCCCACCGCGACATTGACGGACTTCTCGGGCTTGAGCGGCTCGCCGCCGAAATGCCGTGCCAGCGGATTCGTGGAGGGGATCGTGCCGTTGTTCGTCAGGTCCATGATTACGGGGTCGTAGATCGTCGTGATGTTGAAGGCGTTCTGCTGCCCGGGCGTGGGCGCACGGAAGCCGGAACTCACGCTGGCCCGGAGTGCGAGCGCGCCGGAAAGGCCGAGACGGCCTGCGAACTTCCCGTTCACGGTCATGCCGAAGTCGGTGAAGTACTCGACCCGCTGCGCGAAACCCACGGTCCAGTCCCGGTCGCGATCGTTCATCTCCAGGTCCCCGTAGACCGCGAAGTTGTGCCGGTTCCACACGCCCTTCGTGAGCGGCCCGAAGCCGGTGAAACCGTTGGAACCCGGAGTGAAGCCCTGGCTGGAGAGCGAACCCTCCATCCACGACTCCGTGTCCCCTTCGACGATCCTGAAGCGCTCTCTCCGCAGTTCAGCGCCGCCCGCGAGGTTCGTCCTGTCGTCGACCTCGTAGGAGAGATCCAGGTTCAGGTTCATCTCCTGCTGCTCGTAGACCCCAGGATGGAACCACGGCGTGCATTCCTGGTCCTCCGGCACGACGAAGGAAATGTCCTTGCTGTCGTCGGCGCACGGCTGGTCCGGTCCGAACGAGGCGTTGACCGTGTTGTACATGTAGAAGTCCATGTTGGACTTGCCCCACGCGGCGCTCGCGTCCCAGTGCAGGTTGCCGCTGGTGCCCTTCAGCCCCGCCGCCAGCGATGCGTCGAGGACGTACGAGCCGAACTGCGGGGTGAACCCCCCGGGGAAGAGTTCGCGGAAATGGAAGCAGTTCGGGTCGGCGAGGACCCGGTTGAACGCCGCCTGGTCGAGGACCACGCCGGCGTCGTTGACCGGGACCCGTGGGCAACCCGCCGATCCGTCCAGAACTCCGTCCGCTGCGTCGAGCATGTCGCCCACCAGTAGGAACCGCTGGTTATCGGCGTCCGTGTATCCGAAGACGCCGCTGCGAGTGCCCGGATTGCGGTAGTAGAAGCCCCCCTCGACCCGCTTGCTCACGAAGTTGCCGTGGCCATACAGTTGCCTGTTGCCGTCGAGGAAATACCCCATGTTGGCCCACAGCTTGATCTCGTTTTGGACCTGGGGAGAGCCCCAGATCTGCGCCGGGGACCGGACGTGGGTGTTGCCCGCCTCGATCAGGCTGAGCGCGTCGTCACGTTGCGTGCTGCGGTCGGTGGGTTGGGTGTTGCCGTACTCGCCGGTCAGGTTCAGGAAGCCGGTCTCTCCGAGCGGCAGGCCGATGTTGCCCGAAAGGGTGTACATCTCGCCGTCGCCCGGGATCGTGCCGTCTTCGAAGCGTTCGCTGGTCTCGCCGAGCAGGTGTCCGCCCGACTTGAACTCGATGGTGCCGCCGGAGCGGTTGTTCCTCAGCACGAAGTTCATGACGCCCGAGATCGCATCGGATCCGTACTGGGCGGACGCGCCGTCGCGCAGCACCTCTGCCTGTTCCAGTGCCAGCCCGGGAATGAGCGCGATATCGGGGCCCTGGGAGCCGTCGGCCAGTCCGTTGCCGTACCAGGTGATGACCGCCGCGCGGTGCCGTCGCTTCCCGTTGACCATCACCAGTGTGTGGTCGGGGGCGAGGCCGCGCAGGTTGGCGGGCCGCACGAAGGTCGCCGCGTCGCTGATCGGCTGGATGTTCACGTTGAACGACGGCACCACGTTGCGGATGATGTTCGCGAAGTCGGTGTCGCCCTGCCGCGCGATGGCGCGGGCCGGGACCACGTCGACGGGTACGGGAGACCGGGTCACCGTTCGGGGGCGCGCGCGGCTTCCGACCGCGACCAGGCCACCGAGCTCAAGCGTCGTCCGGGTGAGCGTCACGTTCAGCGTGGTGGGCTGGCCGTCCACGATCGTCACCTCCCGCCGCTCCGTCTCGTAGCCGATCAGCATTACCGCCACTTCGTGTATTCCCGCCGGGATGCCCGCGACCTCGTAGGTGCCCCCGGGGCCGGTGTAGGCCCCGAGGCCCGCCAACCTGACCTGGGCCCCGGAAATGCCACTGCCCGTGCCTGCCGCGGTGACCGTTCCCCGCAGACTGCCCTGCGCCGCGGCCGAACCCGCTTGGGCGAGGGCCAGGAATGCTGCGATTGCTGCTGCTCTTGTCACCATCCGGAATCTCTCTCGTGTTGACTCTGTTGTCCTGGCCCGGAAGCCGGCCGGCGCCGCGTCATGACACGCCGAACCTGGCTTCCCAGTCGTAAAGCATCCTGAAATGGCTGCCGTCCGCAACCGTGTAGTAGACTCTCTGCATCCCCTGCCGGCGGTCGGGTCCGAAGGACACGCGCTGGTCGATTCCCAGGGGGAAGTTGCGCACGCCGAAAACCGCCTGTTCCAGCCGGGACTTGTCCAGGCGCCGGCCCAGCCGCCGGAGGATTTCCGTCATCAGCTTCGCGTTGAGGAACCCTTCCAGGCTGACGAAGCCACGGGCAAGGGGTTGATAGGGTTCACCCCGGGTGAGCCTCTCCAGGTCCTCGGGCAGCTCGGGATCGTACTGAAACATCAGCCGATGGTACTCCTGCACGGCCGGAAAGGTGGAGTCGTCGAAGGCGGGCACGACCTGTGAGTTGACCAGGAACCGGGTGTAGGAATCGGGGTTCGCGCGTCTCTCGCGCAGGATCCGCTGCAGGTTCTCGCTCCCCACGAACGACAGGTTGGCCACCGGAACGTGCAGCCCCAGGTTGACGGCATCGCGCGCGAAGGCGGCGCACGCGGCGTAGGCACCGATACAGATCACGGCGTCGGGTGACTTGGCCTTCAGGATCTCCACCTGGCGCCTCATGTTCGCCCCGAACGGCGTGCCGCGCCTGTATGTCGCCTCGCCCACGATCTTCTCACCGTGCCTTGCCAGGGCCGCTCTCACTCCGGCCCAGCCGGAGCGCCCATACGCGTCGATCTGGTAGAAGACCGCCACTCGCCGGCGACCGATCCGGACGAGATTGTCGACCAGCCCGGCCGTCTCCTGCCGGTAGGAGGCCCGCAGGTTGAAGGCGAAGTCGCGGTAGGGAGGTTCGCGCTGCGGTTCCGCTCCCGTGAAGGGGAAGAAGAGGTAGACCTGCCGGTCGCGAAACTTCTTCAGCAGGGGCAGCACCCGGGTGACGGTCGGGGTGCCGACGTACCCGAAGAGCAGGAAGACGTTGTCCTCCTGCATGAGCCGGATGGTGTTCGCGACGCACGCGTCGGGCCGGTATCCGTCGTCGTAGAGTTGGAGGACGATCCGGCGGCCGTTCACTCCCCCATTGGCGTTGACGTGGCTGAAATAGGCCATCGCGCCGCGATACAGCTCGGTGCCCAGGCCGCGGGAGGGGCCCGAGAAGGCGGCGGACACGCCGAGCACGATTTCACCGTCCCGCGCGGCGGCCGCGCGGCGGCTCCGATTGGCCGACCGGGGGGAAGCGTCGAGCGGCCTCGTCCAGGGAACGGCGGCCAGCACGGCCAACCCGGAGCGCAGGAGCGATCGGCGCGTGAGCTGATTCGAACGCCGCGGGGATTCGCCGGAGGAGGCAACGCTATCGGCACCCTCGCCCGGTCGCGCCTCATGCACTATCCGGTCTCGCCGTCCAACCATGTGAGATGGTCCTCTGGTTTCTGTCATCAGCGGGCTCCGAACGGCCGCCGCCGGACCCATCCTCACTGTCCTGCCCGCAACGTAACCGTTGCCGAGAAATCCGCAAGACAAAACGACTTAGGCCAACTGGCCGGGTGGGTTGCGGCGGCAACCCGGGAGCACTGCCGCCGGGGCGGCGAGCCGGAGTCGCCGCCTCCCGCACCCCTTGGGCGATGCTTCCCGCCGGCCGGGTGGGATGAGGGTTTGACGGACGACCGGCCCCGATTGATATTTCTCGAATGCATCGCCCGACAGCTTCTCTGGCCTTTGCGGCCCTGACGTGGTCGCAGTTGGTGGCATTCGGCTGCGACATGGGTGCGCCCTCTGATCGGGGGGTCGCCGCGTACGAGTCCACGCCCCCCCACGAGACACCCGGGCACCATGAGAACGCGGAGAACGCTCCCGCACCCGCGCATGGCGGCCACAGCGGCAGCGATGTCTGCCTGATGGTCCTGGCCTGCGGCTCCTCCTCGGCGCGGCCGGCCCGGGCAGCCGCCATCGTCCGTATCCCCGCCGTCTTCGTCCGGGCGGCCTTCCTGGCCCCGCCCATTCCCGTCGCTGCCGACCTGGCAGTCGAGACACCGCCTCCTCGCCACACGGTGTGATCCGCCGCGTCCCGCCCGGGGACGCCCCCCGCACACCTGAAGGTCATCCCTGCCGGACCCTCCCTCCGCACGGAGACGGTCGCTGGTTGGTGACCCATCCATTGGCGAGGAACAAATGTCTATTCTGCGAATGTTGGCGGTTGCTTCCGCGACCGCCGTAGCGACGTACATCGTCACACCGAGCGCGACGGCGCAGTCGCCATCCCATGCGACCCACGGCGACGCGGCACTTGCGGCATTCATCCGTGCCGCCCTCAGGGACAACCCTGGCGTGCGGGCCGCTTTTCTGGAAAGCCGGGCGGCCGCGTCGCGAATCGGGCAGGCCGCGACACCGCCGGATCCTTCGCTCTCCTTCACCCGGCACCTGATCGGGCCCCAGACCCGGGTGGGTCCCCAGCTGTCGAGGATTTCGGTCAGCCAGACGCTGCCATGGCCGGGAACGCTGGCGGACCGCCGGTCGATCGCTGCCGTCGCGTCGGCGTTGCGGAACGAGACGTACCTCGAACAACGGGCCGAAGTCGTCCGCCGGGTCAAGCTGGCCTACTACGATCTGGCGTACCTCGATGAGGCTCTCGGCATTACCGGCGAGGAAGAGCAGCTTCTCCTGCACTACGAGGCTCTGGCCCGGGCCCGCTACTCGCAGGGTTTCGGGCGGCAGCAGGAGGTCCTCAAGCTCCAGGCCGAGGTCACACGCGTCCTGAACCGGCGGCGGGAGCTGCACCGGCAACGCGCGCACTTCGAAGCCCTGCTGAACGTGCTGGCGAACCGGCCTGTGAATGCGGCGGTTCCATCGGTCACGATCGGTAAGCGGCCGGTGGTCTCCCTCGACGAGGAGCGGCTGCGCAGGACAGGACTCGACGCGCGGCCCGAGGTGCGGTCGGCGCGGTTGCGGATCGAGAGAGACGAGCACGCGGTGAGCCTGGCCAGGCGGCGGTATCGGCCCGGCCTCACAGTCGGCGTCGCGTGGGGAAACGTGTTGGGCCGGCGCGACGACCCGGGACGCGCGAATCCGCCGCCGGACGACGGGCGCGACACCTGGAGCGTCACGCTCGGCGCCAGCATCCCCGTTTTCAGGGCCAGCTACGACGCGGGGGTCAGGGAGGCGGCCGTGCGGTTCTCCGCTTCAGAAGAGGCGTACCGTGACGCGGTGAACGGCGTGGCGCTGGCCGTGCGCTTGACCGCGTTTCGCCTCACGGCGATCGAGGGGCAGCTGGCGCTCTTCGAACGCGCCCTGCTCCCCCAGGCCGAACAGGCGCTGCGCGCGACCGAGGAGGCGTATTCGGGTGGGGTGACCGGGGTGCTGGAACTGCTGGACAGCGAAGAGATGCTGCTTGATGTCCGTCTCGGCCTCGCGCGCCTGCGGGCCGACTACATGAAGGCGCTGGCCGAGATGGAACGGGCCGTCGGCGCGGCGTTTCCGGAGGAGGAGGGGTCATGAACGGCACCAAGAACATCGACAGGCTCCTGTTCGTGGTGATGGGGGTGGCAATAGGTGCGGGGGGGACGATGCTGCTGGTGCGGTATGGAGCTGACGATCCCTCGGCGATGACAGGTGAGCACGGCGCCCGGGAAGGGATGGCCATGCCCGGCGAGACCGACCCGCCTGCCGAGACCCGGGGCGAGCGCGAGATTCTCCACTGGCGCGCCCCGATGGACCCCAACTACACCTCCGACCGCCCCGGCAAGTCCCCCATGGGGATGGATCTCGTCCCGGTCTACGCGGACGAAGCCACCGCCGGGGGCGGGATCCGGGTCAGCCGGAGCTTCCTCCAGAACTTCGCCGTCCGCACCGCCATGGTGCACCGCGGCACCCTCCCCGTCTCCATCCGCACAGTCGGGATCCTCGCGCACAACGAGGAGCGGGTCGTCTCGGTGCAGACCAAGTACGAAGGCTGGATCGAGCGGGCCCGTGTGAACAACGTCGGCGAGACGGTTGTCCGGGGCGATGTGCTCTTCGAGATGTACAGCCCGCAGCTGGTCACCACGCAGCGTGAGTTCCTGGGGGCGATGGAGTATGCGGAGCGGCTCAGCGAAGGCGGTGCCTACCCGGAAGCGATCGATCGGGCTCGGTCGCTCCTGGAGGCGGCCCGCGAACGGCTGCTCTACTGGGACATGACCGGGGAGCAGATCGACGCGCTCGCGGAGTCTGGAAACGTTGCACGAACAGTAACGGTCTTTGCGCCGGCCACCGGCTTCATCGTCGACAAGATCGGCGACTCGATGGAGGGATTGAAGCTCAGTCCGGGGATGACCGTCCTCAAGATCGCCGACCACTCCACCCTCTGGGCCGAGACCGAGTTCTACGAGGACGATCTGCGGCATGTGCGCGAGGGGCAGGCGGTTGCCATCGAGGCAGACGCCTTTCCGGGGCGCGAGTGGAGCGGCAGCATCCTTTTTTTCCGGCCCGCCGTGAACCCGCAGACGAGGACGCTGACCGCCTTCGTCGAGGTCGCCAATCCCGATCTGCTGCTCAGGCCGAAGATGTACGTGAACGTTGCCGTGCGGACGACCGGGGCGGCCGAGGTGGTGATGGCGCCCGCCGAAGCGGTGCTGCACAGCGGCACCCGCACGGTGGTGATCGTGGCGAAGGGGGGTGGGGTCTTCGAGCCGCGTGAGGTGGCGCTCGGCACCGAGAGTGAAGGAATGGTGGAGATCGCCTTGGGGCTCGAAGCGGGTGAGACGGTGGTGGTTTCGTCGCAATTCCTGATCGACTCCGACGCGAATCTGAGGGCTGCGATTTCGCAGCTGCTCGGTGCCGCGGAGGGGGCGGAGCCGGATTCGACCCCCCCCATGCCACACCATCACTGAAGGAGGCCCGCCCATGTTCGCGCGCATAATCGACTGGTCGATCGGGAACCGGCTCCTGGTCGTCCTCGGCACGCTCTTCATCATGGCGGCGGGCACGTTCTCGCTGACCCGCACGCCCATCGACGCCATCCCCGACCTATCCGACGTCCAGGTCATCATCCAGACGGAGTACGCGGGCCAGGCCCCGCGCATCGTCGAGGACCAGGTCACCTATCCCCTTACCACGCAGATGCTCGCGGCGCCCTTCGCGCAGGTGGTGCGGGGGTACTCCTTCTTCGGCGTGTCCTTCGTCTACGTCATCTTCGAGGACGGGACGGACCTGTACTGGGCCCGTAGCCGGGTGCTCGAGTACCTGAACTCGATCGCCGGGCAGCTGCCGCCCGGCGTCACGCCCGAACTCGGCCCGGATGCGACCGGCGTGGGCTGGGCGTTCATGTATGCGCTCAGGTCCGACCGCCACGACCTCGGCGAGCTGCGCTCGATCCAGGACTGGTTCCTGAAGTACGAGTTGACGGCCGTGCCGGGGGTGTCGGAGGTGGCCAGTGTCGGGGGATTCGTGCGGCAGTACCAGGTGACGGTGGATCCGAACCGGTTGCGTGCCTTCGACCTGCCGATTTCCGCGATCCGTACCGCGATTCAGGAGAGCAACAGCGACGTGGGGGGCGGGCTGATCGAGGTGGCCGAGAAGGAGTTCATGATCCGGGGGCTGGGGTACATCCGGTCGGTGGACGACATCCGGCGGATCGGCCTCGGCGTGGGCCCGGACGGGACGCCGATCCTGCTCGCGGACGTGGCGCGGGTGAGCCTGGGGCCGGAGAGCCGGCGGGGGCTGGCGGAGTGGAACGGCGAAGGGGAGACGGTCGGCGGGATTGTCGTGGTGCGGCCCGGCGCGGACACCCGGCGCGTGATCCGGGACGTGCGGGCCAGGCTGGACGAGATCGCGCCGGGGCTGCCGCAAGGCGTCGGGATCGAGGTCGCGTACGACCGCACCTCGCTTATCGACCGCGCGGTGGGGAGCATCCGCATGAGTCTCGCGCAGCAGCTGCTGATCGTGGGACTGGTGTGCCTGGTCTTCCTGTTTCACCTGCGGAGCGGGCTGGTGGCCGTGATCGCGCTGCCGGTGGGCATACTGCTGGCCATGATCGTGGTGCACCTGCAGGGGATGACGCTCAACATCATGTCGCTGGGAGGGATCGCGGTCGCGATCGGGACGATGGTCGATGCGGGGATCGTGATGGTCGAGAACGCCCACAAGCACCTGGCGCGGTACGGGGGGCGCAGGCCGCACTGGGAGATCATCGCGCGTGCCGCGAGAGAGGTCGGCCCGTCGCTCTTCTTCGCGCTGCTGGTGATCACGGTGTCGTTCATGCCGGTGTTCACGCTGGAGGCGCAGGAGGGGAGGCTCTTCAAGCCGCTCGCGTTCACGAAGACGTATGCGATGGCGGCGGCGGCGCTGCTCTCGGTGACGCTGGTGCCGGTGCTCGTGGGGTACTGGGTGCGGGGCAGGATCCGTCCCGCGGCGGAGACGCCGGTGGGGCGGGTGCTGGGCGGGGTGTACTGGCCGGTGCTGGGATTCGTGCTGAAGCGGCGACGGTGGGTCATGGGGACGGCGGTGGTGGGGCTGGGGGTGACGGTGGTGCCTCTGTCACGCCTGGGGTCCGAGTTCATGCCGCCTCTCTGGGAGGGGGACCTGCTCTACATGCCGACCACGCTGCCGGGCGTGTCGATCACCGAGGCGCGCGAGATCCTGCAACAGACGGATCGCATCATCTACACCTTCCCCGAGGTGCGGCACGTGTTCGGGAAGGTGGGGCGGGCGGACTCGGCGACCGATCCCGCGCCGCTGTCGATGATCGAGACGACGATCGCGCTCAAGCCGCGGAGTGAGTGGCGCTCCGGGATGACGCCCGAGAAGCTGATCGAGGAGCTGGACGCGGCGCTCCGCATCCCGGGCCTGACGAACGCGTGGACGATGCCGATCCGGAGCCGAATCGACATGCTCTCGACCGGGATCCGCACGCCGGTGGGAATCAAGATCGCGGGGCCGGATCTGGCGGTGCTGGAGCGGCTGGGGCGCGAGGTGGAGGCCGTCGTGCGGGACGTGCCCGGCACCGCCAGCGTGTACGCGGACCGGGTGATGGGCGGCAACTACCTCGACTTCGCGATCGACCGGGTGGCCATCGCGCGGCACGGCCTGACGGTGCGCGACGTGCAGGAGGTCATCCGGACCGCGATCGGGGGGATGAACGTGACGACCACGGTGGAGGGGCTCGAGCGCTATCCGGTGAACCTGCGCTACAGCCGTGAGCTGCGCGACGATCTTCCCGCGCTGAGGTCGGTGCTGGTTGCTACTGCGGAAGGGCACCAGGTGCCGCTCGGGCGACTGGCCGGCATCGAGTACGTGGTCGGCCCGCCGAGCATCAAGAGCGAAGGGGCGAAGCCCAACGCGTGGGTTTACATCGACGTTCGGGACACGGACATCGGCAGCTATGTGGAGGCGGCGAGGGAGGCGGTGGCGGATGGGGTGTCGCTGCCGCCCGGCTACACGGTCGCCTGGAGCGGTCAGTACGAGTACCTGGAGCGCGCGCAGCAGCGGCTCGCGTACGTCATCCCCCTCACCCTGCTCCTGATCTTCGTGCTCATCTACCTGACCACCCGCTCCGTCACGGAGACCTTCCTTGTGCTGTTGGGCGTCCCCTTTGCGGTCGCCGGCTCGTTCTGGTTCCTCAACATCCTCGACTACGACCTGAGCATCGCGGTGTGGGTGGGGATCATCGCGCTGGCCGGGCTCTACGCAGAGACCGCGATCGTCTTCCTCCTCTACCTGAACGTCTCGGTGCGCGACTACCGCGACCGCGGCCTCCTCACCGACCGGGCTGCGCTCATGCAGGCGATCCGGCGCGGGTCGGTCCAGCGCGTCCGCCCGATCATGATGACGATCGCCACCGACGTGGTCGGGCTGCTCCCGATCATGTGGAGCGCGGGTGCGGGCGCCGATGTGATGAAGCGCATCGCTGCGCCGCTGATGGGCGGGGTGGTGACGTCGGGAGTGGTGGTGCTGGTACTGTTTCCGGTGGCGTTCTACGTGTGGAAGGGGAGGGGATTGGGGGCGGGGGCTGTCGTCACAGAGGGGCCGCTAACCGCCCCACCGTAGCACAGGATGTAGTCCTCCCCGATCTGGTAGACGCGCAGCCCCGTGGGGGTCTCCCCTAGGACGTGTCCCTCGGGGTCGAAGACCGTCCGGACCGGGTTGCCCCCGCCTTGTCCGGGCAGGGTGTACTCCTGAATCCACAGGTGGTTGAGCTCGTCGGCCAGGACTCTGCGGAGCGCGGGGTGGGGCGGGTTCTGCGCCGACCCGCCAGGCCACATAGAGAAGCGGCCAGCGCGGATGCATCGCCGTTCGAATGCCGGGGGGATCTTGTCCACGGACTGCTACGGGCCAGCCGAGCCCGAAGTTACTGCAACACCGTCAGCCGCACCTGTCACATCCGGTACTGCGGGTATCCATCGTTTCGCGTCCACCACCAGCGACACCAGCAGTTTCCATGTCCGCGACTGCAGTTGCCGACTCCGGCGCACCGGGGCCGTACCGGTATCCCCCTGCCGTCCGCGCGGTCTCGTCCGGCTTGCTGGAATCATCCAAACGCCCGCATCTTGATCCATCTTCCTCCACACCGCCCCCGGAACCTCGCCGCTCCGAGGCGCGTACAGCACCATGAACTCGAGCGCCCACGCGTCCTCCCCGGCCGAGTCGGCCGTCCGCACCTTCTCCATGACCGCCAACCGATTTGCCCATCTGGCCGCGGCCGCCAGGCTCGCCATGGTCGCGGTCCCCGCCCTCCTCGCCGCCGACGCCGGCGCGCAGTCGTACGACGACGCCAGAGCCGCCTACCTTGAGGGCCGGTTCCTCGACGCGGCGGCGCACGGCGAGGCGCTGGGGACTTCCGAGGGCTACGCCCTGGCGGCGAGATCCCTGGCGATCTACGCCCACTACGTGGCAACCGACGAGGAACGAAAGGGGGTCATCGATCAGGCGATCAGGGCGGGCGAGGAGGCTGTGCTGGCCGACTCGACCAACCCGGAAGCCTTCTACCAGGCCGCCCACGCCTACGGCCGGTTTGCGCAACACAACGGCAAGGTGGCCGTCCTTCGCAAGGGCACGATGGGGAAGATCCGCGACTTGCTCGAGGCCGCGATCGCCCTCGAACCCGGCTTCGCCGAGGCGATTCTGGCCCTGGGGGGCTGGCATGCCGATGTCCACGACGCCGGACGCATGGCCCGCTGGATGTACGGAGGGGATCGCGAGAAGGCCGTCGAACTCTTCGAGCGCGCCCTGGAGATGATGCCGGATTCCAGAGTTGCGCTGTACGAGTACGCCGTGAGACTGCCGAAGCTGGACAAGGATGGTGGCGGTGAACGGGCGGGGCGGCTGCTGGCGAAGGCGTCCGAAATGCACGTAGCCGATGCCTACGACGGGTTCATCCAGGAGCTCGTGCTGGCGGAACTGGCGGCGCGCGAGGGGCGGTAGGGGAGTCCACGCGCCCGTCGGCCACGCATGCACGCTTGGCCGGGGCCAACCGACGGTCTTCAAGCCGGAGCTGGTCCGGAGGTCGCCCGCCGCAGTGCGCTGACCCGCGACGACCGCGGCCCCCGAATCGCACCCTCAGCGCGAGACGATCGTCGCCTTCCGCACGAAGTCGAGGTAGGGGAAGTCCTTTTCCAGGTAGGCGTTGCCCTGAGACTGGATGTCCGGCTGTTTGGGCCCGCGCCCTCGGGGCGCGCTTTCGCCGTACCCGGAGTAGAGCGAGTCCACGACGTCCATGCCCGCGACGACCTGGCCGAAGGGCGGAAATCCCATTCCGTCGAGCCGGGAGTTGTCCCCGTAGTTGATGAAGATCTGGGTGGTGCGCGTGTTGGGGCCGCCCATGGCATAGCTGACGAAGCCGCGGGTGTTGCTCCGGACGACGGAGTCGTCGGGGATCCTCTGTTCCCGCCACGCGGCGGCCACGGCGGTGTCGCCATGGATCCCGAACTGCGCCATGAACCCGGCGATCACACGGAAGAAGCGGACATTGTCATAGAACCCGTTGGACACCAGGTTGTAGAAGCGGTCGGCGCCGTTGGGCGACCAGTCACGGTGTACCTCGATGACGAAGTCGCCCTTGCTCGTCTCGAAGCGGGCCCGGAACATGTCCGGCGCGGTTTCGGCCAGGGAGTCGGGAGTGAGAAGCATGGGATTGTAGAGGGGTCCTGATTTGCAGGCGGAGAGATGCGCGGTCGCCACGAGGGCAAAGGCCGCGGTTGCCAGAGCGGGTCGGTTCACAATTCCTCCGGGTGGGCGGGAAGTTGGGGGATGGGATTCCGGAACCGGTGAATTGTGTCCCGTTCGCCGGTCCCTGACAACCATCCGCCGGTAGTCGCCTGTCCACACTGCAGGCTCTCCTGCTCGATCACTGACCGACAATACGGCCCCACCACGAGAATGCGGGCGCCCAGCCATGAGATACAGCCCATTCACACCACTCGCTACGACCGCGGCGTTCGCGTTGCTTCTCGCAGCCCCCGCCCCTTACGCCCAGGAAGTCCTGGAAGTCACCGGCCGCGACAGCCACATCGAGCCCGATTTCGAGGAGATCTACCGGGTCGGCGCCATCACCGGGGAATCGTGGGAGATGTTCGCTTCGGTGAAGAAGGTCGGGTTCGACGCCGCCGGCAACCTGTATGTGTTCGACCGGATCGGAGGCGGCAACTCGGGCGACGCCAGGATCGTGGTCTTCGATGCGGCCGGGGCGTTCGTGCGCGAGTTCGGATCCGCCGGCGAGGGGCCGGGGGAGTTAAGGGACCCGGACAACATCGCGATCATGCGGGACGGCACGGCGGTGGTCGAGGACAACGGCCACGACGCGTACCAGATCTTCGACCCCGCGGGGACCTTCGTGCGCATGGTCAGGATGGCCGGGACGGGCAGCAAGGTGGTCGTCGTGACCGATGTCTTCCCGGATCCGCGCGGCGGTGCGCTCTACAAGCCGCGCGACGGTGGCGGCGCGGGGGACGGCACCGCCCCGGGATCGCGCCCCGTGACCCGGATCGGTCTGGCGGACGAGGCCGTGGACACCGATACGGTGGCAGTCGGCTGGCAGCCGTCGCGCGGTGGTGACGCGATCGAGGGAGAGATCAACTTTCTCGGCGGCAAGGTCAGCCTCAACGACCTGCTGGGGAATTTCGCGGTGCCGAGCGAGTTCGAGCCGGGGCTGCTGCTGGGCGTGCTGCCGGACGGGGGACTCGTGTACTCGGACTCTTCGGCGTACGCGCTCAAGATCACGCCCCCGGACACTCCCGAAGTCCGCCGCATCATCACGCGGCCCTTCCGCCCGGAACCTGTGACGGAGTCGATCAGGAGCGAATACCGGGAGAAGCGGGCCGGCCGTCGCAAGGCCACCGCCACCGCCAGCGGCGCGACGGCGGAGGGTGCGAGCGTGCCCATCGGTCTCTCCTTCCGGATGCCCGAGCCCACCTTCTTTCCCGAAATCCCCGTCCTCCGAGGTCTCTCCACCACCTGGGAGGGCCGCATCTGGGTCCAGCGCCGCGGCGAAGAGCCGGAGAGCGATGGCCCAATCGACATCCTGACCGTCGCAGGCGATTACCTGGGCACCCTCCGAACCGATGCCGCGAAGATGCCGGATGCCTTCGGCCCGAATGGAATGGCGGCGTTCATCGAGCTGGACGAATTCGACGTGGCCAGCGTGGTCGTGCGGAGGCTTCCGGAGACGATTCGCTGAAGGGGCCGGGCCGGAAACACCGAAGACGGGCTCTGGAAACCGGTTGGAACCCGCCTTAAGTTCGGGCTTCACAACCAAATGGAAGCCTGGAGCCCCTTGGCAGTCCGTGGAAGAATCCGCTCCGAATGCCCGGGGAGATTCCCTCCGCCGGCTCCCTGGGCCACGTTTCCTGTGGCAACGCTCAAACCGGAAAGCCCGAAATGTCCTCGATCCAGTTCACCCGACTCGCGGCTGTCTGCGGCCTCGTGCTCTTCCCGGCCGACGCGAGTGCGCAGTCGATTGAAGAAGCACGATCCGCTTTCGCGGAGGGCCGTTTCCTTGAGGCGGCCGACCTTGGCGAAGCGCTGGGCACCTCCGACGGCTACGCCCTGGCGGCCCGGTCGCTCGCGGTGCACGCCCATTACAAGGCGACCGAGGAGGAATGGGACAAGATCATTGAACGCGCGATGGAGATGGGCGACGAGGCCGTGCGCGCCGATTCGACCAACCCGGAGGCGTTCTACCAGTCCGTCCACGCCGTCGGCAGGTACGCCAAGCGCGCGGGCACTATCACCGCGCTTCGCAAGGGTCTCGGAGGCAAGGTCCGCGATCTGCTCGAAGCCACCCTGGCCCTTGATCCCGACCACGTCGGAGCCCACATCGGCTTCGGCGGGTGGCACGCCGACATCGCGGCATCCGGTTTCATCGCGCGCCGGATGTACGGGGGCAAGAAGGAGGAGGCCGTCGTCCACTACGAGCGCGCCCTGGAACTGGCACCGGAGTCGAAGGTCGTAATGTACGAATACGCGATCAGGCTGCCCGAGCTGGACAAGGAGGGTGGCAGGGAACGCGCGCTTGAGATGTTGGAGAAGGCGATTGCGCTGCCGGTGAGGGATGCGTACGAGGAGTACATTCACTTCGACCTGTTGGATGCGGTGAAAGAGTTGAAGGACCGTTAGCCGCAGGCTGTCACGAACCGTGATCGCCATGTCCCCTCCCCCCGCCCCCCTCCGCCCCCGCCCCCTGTGCGGCCTGCTCCTCGGCACCGCCTTCCTGGCTGCCGCCCCCCTAGCAGTCCGTGGATAAAGCCGCCCGAGCACCGAGAGCGGCGAGGTGCCGGGCTGGCAAGGCGCGACGAGAGGGGAATAGCAGGGCTATTCGCCCGAGGAGCAACGCAGAGCGAGGCCTTGGAGTGGCAAGATGTATAGCGGACATGACATAATGTAATGTGTGCCTTACAGTGTGAACGGGTGAAGCGAAGCGTCCAGGCCGGATGCATCGCCGGTCGAATGCCGGGGGGATTTTGTCCACGGGCTGCTAGCCACCCCGCCCGACCACCTCGCCGCCCAATCGTACTTCCCGGGCGGCCACCCGGACTGGGAGCGCCGCAGCCCGGCGGAGGCCGGCCTTGACCCGGCCGGCATCCAGCGAGCCGTCGAGATCGCCGTAGCGGGCGAGTCCCGGTCCCCCCGCGACCTCGCCTTCAACCACCTGGGCACCTTCGGGCGCGAACCGCTCGGCGACGCCGTCGGCCCCTTCACGGTGCGCGGCCCCCAGACCGGCCTCATCGTCCACAGGGGCTACATCGTCGCCGAATGGGGCGATCCCGCGAAGGCCGACAACACCTTCAGCGTCTCGAAGAGCTTCCTTTCCACCACCATCGGGCTCGCGTACGACCGTGGCCTGATCCGCGATGTGGACGACCTGGTGCGCGACTACATGCCGCCCATCGTCCTCGCCGCCGGCGACGGCGAGCCCGGCGACGAGCACGGCCGCCGCCCCAAGCTGCTCTTCGAGTCCGAGCACAACCGCAAGATCGCCTGGCACCACCTGCTGCGGCAGACGAGCGACTGGGAGGGGACGCTATGGGGCAAACCCGAGTGGGCCGACCGCCCCGACCAGGACCGTTCCACCTGGGGCACCCGGCCGCGCAACGAGCCCGGCACCGTCTACGAATACAACGACACCCGCGTCAATCTGCTGGCGCTCGCGGCGACCGCGGTGTGGCGGCGTCCGCTGCCCGAGGTACTGCGCGAGCACGTGATGGACCCGATCGGCGCCTCGACCACCTGGGCCTGGCACGGCTACGACAACTCGTGGGTCATCCTGGACGGGCGCGAGGTCCAGGCGGTGAGCGGCGGCGCCCACTGGGGCGGCGGGATGATTCTGAACGCCTACGACCAGGCCCGTTTCGGCCTGCTCACCATGCACAGGGGCAACTGGAACGGGGAGCAGCTCGTCTCGGAGGAGTGGATCGGCATGGCCACCACTCCCGGCGAGATCAATGGCGGCTTCGGCTTCATGAACTTCGCGCTGAACACCGGCCGGCGGCGCTACGCGAACGCGCCCGAGTACACTTGGACGCATGTGGGTGCCGGGTCCAACCTGATCTACGTCGATCCCGCCAACGAACTCGTGATAGTCTGCCGCTGGATCCGGGGCGGCGCGTTCAGCGAGGTGGTGCACGCGGTGCTGGAGGCGATCGGGAATGGAGCGGCGGGGGCCGGATAGTCCGGGGCGCTTCCCGGTGCGACCGTCAAGGCACCCGCAGCGCCACCCCGGTGGCCGTCCGCACGATTTCGGGCCGGACCCGCGGGATGGTGCGGCCGCGGTAGTGTGTGAACAGCTCCTCGACGGTTGCGAAGGAGCTCAGGTCTTCCAGGGTGCGTATGGTGGGGAAGATCATGGGGAGGTCGGCGCGCCTGTGGCGTTCCAGCGCGGCCCGGGGGGTGAGCCACACCGCGCCCGTCATCTCGCGCTCGTCGTGAACGGCGGCGGCCCCGCGCGCGACCGTGGCCGCGAAGAACCGGGTGTCGTAGCGACGCGGCTCGACCCGGGGCGTCACCCAGTGGGCGATGTATTCGAAGGCGGCCCCGTCCAGGCGCGCCCCGAGCGCCCGCAGCACCTCCGCGAAGGGAACACCCCTTCCCAGCAGGGCTTCACGCGCCCGCCGGGCCGCCTCCGACAACGGGTCGGCCCCTATGCCCACACCATCCCCCCCCACCACCCCCGGCCACAGCCCCGTCTCCTCCACCGCCTCGCGCACCGCGGCCCCGTAGTACGCGATCGCATGCGGCTGCGCCCGGGGCCCCAGCCCGAGCCGCCCGGCCGCCCTCTCGCGCGTCAGCCCGTCCCAGCGGTCGGCCAGCGCCTCCTCGCCATCGGCCGCGTCCACCCGCCCCCCCGGGAACACCCACGCTCCCGGCACGAACCCGGTGGCCCGGTTGCGGCGGAGCAGCAACACCTCCGGCCCGGGCCGCGCTTCACGCATCAGCACCACCGTCGCGGCCGGCCGCGGCACCGCCGGAGCGTCGGGCACCTTCGTCAAGGTCTCCACGAACCCCGCCGGCAACCTCTCCGCCGGTATCTCGTAGTCCGGCCGCGGCGTTTCGCTCACCCGGCGGCGCTCTCTTTCCCTCTCAGCTCCCGGCCGCATCCGTGTCCGGTGTCCTTTCGTGGTGACGGTTGCTCATGACACAGGGGAAGCAAAGTACCCGGCCGCCGGACCCGCGGACAGCCGTTGCATGTACGCGGATTCGCACCAAAGCATGCAGCTCGGTCGAAACGACCGGCCAAAGCTGCCGGAATGGCCGGTTTGACGCCCGTCGCCTGCCAAAATGGCAGCATCGTCGGCCGTAACGACCGGGGCGGTCTCCCCGTAAGGTTCTGGCAAGGTTCTCGCATCTGGCCCATACTCTACACTCCGGGCGGGGTAGGACCCCCAGGACAGGGCGATGAGGGCGGCGCAGGGCGCCGTCGGCTCGAAGCCACCCGATAGCCTGCTTCCCGCTTCGCACAGAGACAAAGGCGAAATGACATGAGCCGAAGGTTCTCACTACCGGTTCTGCCCCTGCGCGACACAGTCGTGTATCCGGGCGTGGCCGTGCCGATCTCGGCTGGCCGGCCGGGCACGGTCGAAGCCGTGCAGGAGGCGCTGGACGACGACCGGCGACTCTTCGCGGTGGCGCAGAACCAGAATCAGGACGAACCCGATCCGCAGATTCTGTACGCGGTGGGAACCATCGTGCGGATCATCCAGACGCACCGGGTGCGGGGCGGCATTCAGCTGCTGGTGCAGGGAGAGGCGCGGGCCCGTGCGGTAGCGTATGTGGACGATGGCGAAGCGATGCTGAGGGCCACCGTAGCGCCCCTGAAACGACGCAATCTGGCCGACCCCGAAGACCCTGGCATCAAGGCGCTGGACGCGGAACTCCGTGACCGCGCCGCCGAGCTGGCCACCCGCCGCGGGGCCACCGCCGAGAACCTCAATCAGCTCATCCAGGGGGTGGACGACCCCGGCGCTTTCGCCGACCTGGTGGCCTTCCAGCTGGATCTGCCCACCTTCGAGAAGCAGGCGCTGCTGGAGACCCTCGACGATCAGGAGCGAATGAAGGCGGCGCTGGTGGCGGTCGAGCGCGAACTGGTCCGGCTCGACGCCCAGGAGGACATCCAGGCGAAGGTCCAGGAGGAACTTGGCGAGCGCCAGCGCGAAATGCTGCTGCGCGAGCAGATGAAGCAGATCCGCAAGGAGCTGGGAGAGGAGGGGGAACGCGACGAGGTCGACGAATTGCGCGAGCGGATCGCGAAGCTGGAGCTGAGCGAAACCGCCCGCAACGAGGTCGAGCGGGAGCTCAAGCGACTGGACCGCACGGCCCCGCAGGCTGCCGAGTACCAGGTCATCCGCACCTACCTGGAGTGGATAACCGAACTCCCCTGGAGCGACCGCACCGACGACAAGATCGACCTGCACCGGGCCGAGGAGATCCTCGAGGAGGACCACTACGGCCTGGAGGACGTCAAGGACCGGGTGCTGGAGTTCCTGGCCGTGCGCAAGCTGCAGCAGGATCGGTACGGCGATCAGGATGACGGCGGGGCGGAGGGAGCGGACGAGGCCGCGGCGGAGGAAGCTGCGGACAGGGCCGGCGGCCCGGAGAAAGGCGGGGACGGGGCCCGGGAGGGTGAGGACGCCGGGGCCGGTCGAGAAGGGGACGACACCGGCAGCGGCGCCCCGGCGACCACCGGCGGCAAGGGCCCGATCCTGCTGTTCGCGGGACCGCCGGGCGTGGGCAAGACGAGCATAGCGAAGTCGATTGCGCGCTCGGTGGGACGCAGGTACGTGCGCATCTCGCTCGGAGGCGCGCGTGACGAAGCCGATATTCGGGGCCACCGCCGCACATATGTCGGGGCCATGCCGGGCCGCATCGTCCAGGGGATGAAGGAGGCCGGCAGCAAGAACCCCGTCTTCCTCCTCGACGAGGTGGACAAGCTCGGTGTCTCCTTCCAGGGAGACCCCAGCGCGGCGCTCCTCGAAGTGCTCGATCCGGCCCAGAACTCGACCTTCATCGACCACTACCTGGGTGTGCCCTTCGACCTCTCCGAGGTGCTCTTCATCGCGACGGCCAACTACGAGGACCGCATCCCGCCGCCGCTTCTCGACCGGATGGAGACGGTGGGATTCCGGGGCTACACCGAGGGCGAGAAGCTGGAGATCGCGCGCCGCTACCTGCTCCCGCGCCAGATGCGGGAGTCGGGGCTCCGCGAGGAGGAGCTCACCGTTGGCGACGACGCGATCCTGGCCGTCATCCAGAAGTACACCCGCGAGGCGGGGGTGCGACAGCTGGAGCGCGAGCTGGGCAAGCTGGCCCGCAAGGTGGCGCGCAAGATCGCCTCGGAGGAGACCGAGGGAATGGAGATCACGCCGGCCGTGAGTTCGGAAATGCTCGGCCGCCCGCGGGTCCACCCGGAGCGCAGGGCCGCCGAGGACACGGTCGGCGTGGCCACCGGGATGTTCTACACACCCATGGGCGGCGACATCATGTTCGTGGAGGCCAGCGTGATGCCGGGCGAGGGCGGCCTGGTGCTAACCGGGCAACTGGGCGACGTAATGAAGGAGTCGGCGCGCGCGGCCCTCTCATACGCCAAGAGCCACTACGCGGCACTCGGAATCGATGAGGAAGCCCTCGACAAGCGCGAAATCCACATCCACGTGCCGGCCGGGGCGGTGCCCAAGGACGGACCTTCGGCGGGCATCACCATGGCGACCGCTCTCATTTCGGCGGTGTCGGGGCGGAAGGTGCGATCCGACCTTGCGATGACCGGCGAACTCACTCTGACGGGCCGGGTGCTCCCCATAGGCGGCGTAAAGGAGAAGGTTCTGGGTGCGGTGCGGGCCGGGATCCGGGAGGTCATCCTCCCGAGCGAGAACGAGGCGCACCTGGAAGACCTTCCGGACGCCGTGCGGAACTCGCTTACGGTGCACCTGGTGGAGGATCTCCACCGCGTCATCGAACTGGCCATCCGCGCGCCGAGGAAACGGGCGGTGCAGACGACGATGACGGCTGTGACCGGCGAGGAGGCGGGGGCGCCGATTCAGGCCTGAGAGGGTGATGGTCGCTGCTGGACTCGAACCAGCGACCCCTACGATGTGAGCGTAGTGCTCTACCAACTGAGCTAAGCGACCGAGCGTGGCAGCCGCCGTAGAGAACCGGAACCGGTTCTTGAGCGGGGTCGGGTTCCCTCCCCGGACTGCCAGTACCCCCACGGGGAATCGAACCCCGGTCTCCTGGCTGAGAACCAGGTATCCTAGTCCACTAGACGATGGGGGCGTGTGCCGCTGCGGGGGCGAAAGGTAAGGGAAGTGATCGCCTTGCTCAAGCGGAGCGGATTGACGGGAGCGGATTGACGGGAGCGGATTGACGAGGCGCGGATTGACGGGAGCGGATTGACGGGAGCGGATTGACGAGGCGCGGATTGACGAGGCGCGCCGCCGGGCGAAATCGGAAGGAGCGCGACCTCCCGCAGACTATCATGCGTACGCGGACGCTCGCGAAGTGTGGGCGGCACAGGGTGGGGTGGCGGATGGGCTGAGCGCAGTCACGGGGACGGACGGTGTGGGGGGATCCGAAGTGTGCTTGCATAACACATGCGTAACCATCATAATGCATGCATGCCGAAATCCATCACGATTCGGGACGTTCCCGAGGGAGTCCGCCGCGTGCTCGCTTCGCGGGCGGCGGCCAACGGCCGTTCTCTCCAGTCCTACCTGCGGGCGGCGCTCATCGAACTCGCCGATCGGCCGGATGTCGGTGAAGTGCTGGAGAGGATCCGGGAACGCAGGGCGCTGGCCGGCACGAGGCTCCGGGCGGCCTCCATTCTCCGGTACCGGGACGCGGATCGCCGGTGACGCTGGTCGTCGACGCGACCGTGGTCACATCCGCCCTGATCGATAGCGGGCCCACGGGCACTTGGGCCGCCGAGCAGCTGGCCGCGGGTCCGCTGGCGGCTCCGCATCATATGCCCGTGGAGGTGGCCAACGTGCTGCGGCGCGCCGTTCTTCGAGGCGAGGTTCCGCGGAGTCTCGCGGCGCTCGCTCTCCAGGATCTTCTGGACCTGCGAATCGGGCTGTTCCCCTTCGAGCCGTTCGCCCGCCGGGCATGGGCGCTTCGCGACAACGTCAACCCCTACGATGCCTGGTACGTCGCGCTGGCGGAATCGCTGGAAGTCCCTCTCGCCACGCTCGACGCCAGGCTCGGCCGCGCGCCCGGGTGCCGGTGCGTGTTTCGCACGCCGTGATCTCCCGGTCGCCCCTGGCAGCCCGTGGACAAAATCCCCCCGGCATTCGAGCGGCGATGCATCCGCGCTGGGCGCTTCGCTTCAACAATTCACGATGTAAAGACAACGTTACATTATGTCAATCACAATATACAATCGGCGGCTCCAGGGCTTCGCTCTGCGTTGCTCCTCGGGCGAATAGCGCTGCAATTCACCTCTCGTCGCGCCTTGCCAGCCCGGCGCCTCGCCGCTCTCGGTGCTCGCGCGGCTTTATCCACGGACTGCTGGACGGCGCCGATCGGGAGCGATCCGGTGTAGGCGCCGATGTCAACGGGGCCCTGGCGGTGGCTTGCCCCGAAAAGCGGTGAAGCGGCAGCGCCGCTGTGATCGTTCTGATCAACGGTCTCATTGCCCTCCACCAACCCTGGCGCACACCCGTGTCGGCGTCCGCCGGGTTCGTGGGTGAGGGTTGCCGGGCACCGCCACTCCTCCGAAGGTGGCCTTCACCGCTCACTCCGTGCCCCCGGCCCCTCTGCTTGGCGTCCCCATGTCCCCCCGCTCCGCCGCACCTCCACCAGCCCCTCCAGCGACCGGTTCTCCAGCGCGTAGTCCAGCGGGGTCCGGCCATCCGCGTCGCGCGCGTTCGGATCGGCGCCCAACCGCACGAGAAGGGGGAACACGGCGGGATGCCACAGCGCGGCCGCGTGCAGCGGGGTGCGGCCGGACCCGTCCGTCCGTTCCAGGTCCGCGCCGGCGCGGACCAGCGCCTCGAGGACCGGGGCGTTCCAGGTTGCCCCGCTCTGGGGTGCCGCCGCCATGAACAGCGGTGTACGGTCGTTCGTCCTGCGCCCGGAGGGAACTTGCCCGTCCGGGTCCCGCGCATTGAGGTCGGCCCCGGCGGCAATCAGCGCGGTCACGATCTCGGGATTGGGGTTGTTCCCGGCGGCCGCGTGCAGCGGCGTGTAGCCGTCGTAGTCGCGCGCGTTCACGTCGGCCCCGGCGTCCGCCAGGAGATTCAACACGGCGGGGTTCGAGTTCGATTTGGCGGCTATGTGCAGCGGCGTTTCGACGCCCCAAGGGGGAGTCACGTCGGCCCCGGCCTCCAACAGGGCTGCGATGACGGCGGGGTTCGGGTTCTCGGCCGCATCGTGCAGCGGTGTCGTTCCCCTTTCCATGGCCGCGTCGAGATCCGCTCCCGCCTCAAGCAAGGCCTCCATGACGCCGGGGTCCGGATTCCCTGCCGCCAGTTGCAACGGGGTCCAGCTCCATCCGCAGGGGTGGGCGATGCAAACCACGGCCGAAGACGCCACCGCGTCGGGATCCGCACCGGCCTCCAGAAGGGCACGCACCACCCCCGGGGTACCGTTCGCCGCGGCGCGGTGCAAGGCCGTGAAACCTCTCGTGCCATAGCCGCCGCGCACGTGAACATCAGCTCCGGCGCGCAGCAGGACGGAGACCACGGCGGGGTCCGATGTCCAGGCGACAAGATGGATGAGCGGCATCGGATCGAAGACGCACGGGAGTGGTGGATATCCCGGCGTGTCCCGGGAGACGCTCCCGCACGGAAGCGCGTTGAAGACGGCCCGCACGTCCTTCCCGGCCTCGATGCAATCGGCCACGACATCGGCGGTGGCAAACGCGAAGAAGGTGCGGGTGCCCCAGCGTTCGCAGGCCACCGGATCGAACGGGGTGCCCGCACCGTCCCGGGCCCCCGGATCGGCCCCAAGCCGCATGAGCGTGCGGACCTTGGTGGGATCGTCAATGCCCAGCGCGGCGTGCAGCGGTGTCTGTCCTCGGTTGTTGCGGGCGTCGAGGTCCGCGCCCGCCGCCGCCAGGAGGTGCAACAGGGTGTCGCTCGATCCTCGCCAGGCCAGCGCGGCGTGCAGCGGCGTCGAACCCTCCGAGTCGCGGGCGTTCGGGTCGGCGCCGGCGTCCACCAGTGCCGGAATGACGACGGCGAGGTCGGACGCCGGGATCCGTGGCGGGATGGCGAGGTGGAGGGGTGTCCTGCCCAGCGTGTCCCGAGCGTTGATGTCCGCGCCCGCGGCCACGAACAGGGGAAGGACATTCGTGATATCGGCGCAGCAACCACGCGCGGACACCATCCCCGCCAAGGGCGTGACGCCGTCCGGGCCGGGCGCCTCCACCGGGACCCCGCTCTCCAGGCACCCCTGCACGCTTTCAGGGGGCGAGTTGGCGAGAAAGTCCCATGCGTCGCGGCGCGCGGTGGTCCAATAGCAGACGGCAACGGCGGTCCTGCCGGCATCGTCGCGCAATTCGGGGTCGGCCCCGAGTTCCAGGAGTTTGCGCATGGCCGGGAGGTTGTGGAGAGCGCGGGCCGCGTGCAGCGGCGTCTGGCCCATTTCGTTGCGGGGGTCCAGGTCCGCCCCGGCCCGAACGAGCCAGGACAGCACGGTCGTGTCGGGCCGCCCCGCCGAGTCGCGAAGCTGGATGGACAGGTGCAGGGGAGTGTCGCCCGTGGCGGTGCGCACGTTCAGATCCGCGCCCGCCTCCAGCAACGCGGATGTGCGCAGCTTCCACGCGGATGTGTGCAGCTTCCTGCGCTCCCCCCGCATCGCGACCCAGCCGCCCCTCCGCACCGCATGGTGAAGGGGCGCACCGGAGTTGCCGTCGAGTCCGTTCGGGTCCACACCCGCGTCCGCCAGGAGAGCGATGACCTCGGGGCCTGCCTGCACCGCCGCAGCATGGAGCGGCGACGCGCCGTGGTCGGTCAGCGCGTCCGGATCCGTGCCCGCCTCGAGCAGGGCGCGAACGGCCGCCGGGCGGTCGGAACGGGCGGCCGCGTAGAGCGGGGTCCTGCCTTGTTCGTCCCTCGCGTTGGGATCCGCGCCGGCCCAGAGCAGGACGATGACGACGGCTTCCCCGTCCCTCCGGGTCTCGACGGCGCGCAACAGGGGAGTGCCGAAGCCGCCGGCTCCGGCGTTGACGTCCGCTCCCGCAACCAGCAGAGCATGCACGATCTCCGCCGCCCCGCCGGAAGCGGCCTCGTGCAAGGGCGTGATGCCCGGGCCCGAATCCGCATGAATGTCGGCCCCCGCCTCCAGGAGGATCCTGACGACGTCCAGGTTCCCCCTCTTGGCGGCCTCGTGGAGCGGTGTGAACCCGCGATGATCCCGCGAATTGACATCGGCCCCGGCCTCCAACAGGGCGGCGACGACGCTGGCGTGTTGGTCGCCCACCACCGCCAGGTGAAGCGGGGTCCAGCCCCTATCGTCGCGCGCATCGACATCCGCGCCCGCCTCCAACAGGTCCGGGACGAATGCGGGCCTGGCATCGGCGGCCCAGTGCATCGCGGTTCTCCCCCCGTCGCCGGGCGCATCGACATCCGCGCCCGCTTCGAGGCATGCGCGCACGAGTTGCGCGGAAGCCGACCAGAAGAAGCGCGACTCGCCCCAGTCGTCGCAGGTGGGGCGGTATCCTCTCGGCGCTCCCGTGCAGGCCGCGACGAGAATCAGGAGCGGTGGCGTGGTCGCGATGCCGTATGGTCTCATGGCCTTCCTCCAGTCACCTTCAGATTACTTCTTGTCCTCGGGCTCCTCCAGCGCGGTTCATGGAGGTGACGACCCGGACCGCAACGCCTCGCGCATCCGCCGCACCTCCTCCAGCCCCTCCAGCGACCGGTTCTTCAGCGCGTAGTCGAGCGGCGTCCTGCCGTCTTCGTCGCGCGCGCTCGGATCGGCACCCAGCCGCAGGAGCAGGGGGAAGACGGCGGGGTGCCGCAGCGCGGCGGCGTGAAGCGGGGTTCGGCCGGCCCCGTCCGGGAGCTCCAGGTTTCCCCCGGCGCGCACCAGAGCCTCCACGACCGCGGCGTTCCAGGTGGGGTGGTCCCGACCCATGCGATCCGAGGCCAGCCAGAGCGGGGTGCGGTCGTTCGCCCTGCGGCCGGAGGGCACGTGTCCGTCGGGGTCCCGCGCATTCACATGGGCGCCAGCGGCAATGAGCGCGTTCACGATCCCGGGGTGGGCGCTGTACCAGGCAGCCTTGTGCAGCGGTGTGTGACCGTTGGGGTCGGGCGCGTTCACGTCGGCCCCGGCCTCCAGCAGCAGGTTCAGCACCGCCGGGTTCGAATTCGTGCGGGCGGCCACGTGGAGCGGCGTTTCACCTGTCCACGAAACGGCGTGCACGTCCGCCCCGGCCTCCAGCAGGAGTGCGGTGACGTCGGGGTTCGCGTTCGTGGCCGCCTGGTGCAGCGTGGTGTTCCCCTCCCTGCTCCGCGCCTCGATGTCCGCTCCCGCATCGACCAGGGCGGCGGCGACGCCGGGCTCCGGATTCTGCCCGGCCGCGAGGTGCAGCGGCGTCCAGCTCCAGCCGTAGTCGACCAGGAAACCGGCCGCCCAGGCGTCGACATCCGCGCCGGCTTCCAGCAGGGCCCGCACCACCCCTGCGGTACCGTGTTCGGCGGCGGTGTGAAGGGGCGTGTAGTGCCAGAGGCCGTGGCGTCCGTGCACATCCGCTCCGGCCCGCAGCAGAACGGAGATGACGGCGGGGTCGGGCGTCCGCGCGGCGGCGTGGAAGATCGGCCTGGTGGCGGGGTCGGGCGTCCACGCGTCGTGGAACATCCGCCCTACGACAGGGAAGCTGTCGACCAGGGTGCGGGCGTCCGCTCCGTCCGCGAGGCAGCCAGCCACGATTTCGGCGGTGGCGACCGCGAAGAAGCTCTCCGCGCCCCAGCGCTCGCAGGCGGCCGGGTCGGCTGAATTCCCCGCACTGTCCCGGGCGGCCGGATCGGCACCAAGCCGCAACAGGGTGGGCACCCTCGCCGGGTCGGGGTGATGGCCGGAGCCCGAATGCGCGAGATGCAGGGGGGTCCGGCCCTCGTGGTCGCGCGCGTCGAGGCCGCCGCCGGCCGCCGCCAGGAGGGGCATCACGGTGCTGTTCTTGCCCGTTGCCCGCGCCGCGGCATGCAGCGGCGTCGAACCCCCGTGGTCGCGCGCATTCGGGTCGGCTCCCGCATCCAGCAGCGCAGACGTCACGGCGGCCAGGGCCGGCTCGGTGTACGCATGGGACCATAAGACGGCGCGATGCAGCGGGGTCCTGCCCTTTTCGTCCCGTGCGTTCACGTCCGCCCCCGCGGCCACCAACTCGCGCAGGACGTTCTCGAAATCGGCGCAGCAGCCGACCGTTGAGACCATCCCCGCCAGGGGCGTAACGCCCTCCATGCCGGGAGCGTCGACCGGGACGCCGCCGTCCAGGCACCCCTTCACACTCTCAGCCGGTGAGTTGGCGAGAAATCCCCAACCGTAGTGGAATGGATTGCCACCGTCCCAATAGCACACGGGATCGGCGATCCGCCCGGCGTTGTCGCGCGCTTCCGGGTCGGCGCCGAGTTCCAGCAGCTTCGCGATGGCCGCGAAGTTGCTGCGCGCACGGGCCTTGTGGAGCGGCGTCTGCCCCAGGCCGTTCCTGGCGTCGACGTCCGCGCCGGCCCGCACGAGCCCGGACACCAGGACCGTGTCGGGACGTCCGGCCGCCAGGTGCAGCGGCGTGTCGCCTTGCCCGTTGCGCACGTTCGGGTCCGCGTCCGCCTCCAGCAACGCGAAGGTACGCGACCGCCAGGTTGGCTCCTCACCGTAGAGAGAGCTCCAGTTTCCCCTCGAGGACACGGCAAGATGCAGGGGCGTACTGGACTCCTCGTCCGGGCCGTCCACATCCAGCCCGGCCGCCGCCAGCAGGGTGATGATCTCGGGGCTCGAGGCCTCGGCGGCAGCATGCAGAGCTGACCGGCCGCGGTAGGATCTCGCGTGAATGTCGCCTCCCGCCGCCACGAGTGCGTGGATCAGCGCCGGATCCGCGTTGTAGGTGGCCAGATTCAGTGCGGTAATGCCGTATTCGCCCCCTGCGTTGGGATCCGCGCCCAGTGCCAGCAGTCGCAACGCAAACTCGGAGACGGCCCCCACCGGGCGGGCTTCCGACAGGCTCTCCAGCAACGGCGTATCTCCGTCCGAATCGGCAGCGTTCACGTCGGCGCCCGCTTCCAGCAGAGCGTTGGCCGGTGCTTCGTTGATTCCCGTATTCCACCCGTGCCCAAGGGCATACAGCAGGGGAGTGCCGTAACCGCCGGCTCCGGCGTCGACCTCGGCCCCGGCATCGAGCAGCGCGGTCACGATCTCCGCGCCCTCGTTGCGGGCGGCGGAGTGCAGCGGCGTGGCGCCGAGGCCCGCCAGCGCGTGGATGTCGGCGCCGGCCCGCAGCAGGAGTCTCACAATGGCCGGCTTCTCGCTCCGGGCGGCCTCGTGGAGTGGAGTGGTTCCGTCGGCGCTGCGGGCCTTCACGTCCGCACCCGCCCGCATGAGCAGTGCGATGACCGACGTGTCCGCGTTCGCCGCCGCATGGTGCAGGATCGTCCTGCCGTCGCCGTCACGCGCGTGTACCTCCGCGGCCCGCGCCAGGCAGCGCTCGAAGCCGGTGAGGAGGGCCAGCCGGGCGAAGACCGCCGTGTTCCAGTTCAGGCAGCCGGTCGGGTCGGCGAACCGGCCGTGATGGTCGGTGGCCACCGGGTCGGCGCCCGACCGCAGCAGCGCCCGGACGACGGAGGGGTTGGGGTTCCGCCAGGCCGAGTGCAGGGGCGTTTCGCGGTCGGCGTTCCGCGCGCCGATGTCCGCGCCGGATGCCACCAGCGCGTCGACGATGCCAGGCGTGGGATTCAGCGCCGCAGCCGTGTGCAGCGGAGTGCTGCCGTTGCTGGTGCGCAGATTGGGGTCCGCGCCGGCGTCCGCGATAAGGGCGATGACGAGGGGGTCGGTGGCGTATTGGGCGGCGAGGAGAATTGCGCTACTGTAGGGAGAAGGATTGTGGGGATCCGCGCCCGCCTGGAGACACTCCCGCACAAGCGCGGCCGACGCCGACTTGAAGAAGGTCCGCGTGCTCCAGGCGTCGCAGGTGGGTTGGGTGGTGGTCGATGCGGCTGGCATATGTGCCGGGTCCGTCCCGGGGTGCGGTGGGGGGGCGCCTGCGCAGGCCGCGACGAGAAGGAAAGCCGGCGACTTGATCGCGATAACGGTCGGTCTCACGGTCTACTACCTGTCAACTGTAGATTACTTCTTGTCAACCTGAGTTGACATCTTGACCCGCTCCCATGGTTGCTGCGCTTCATTCTCCCTCGCGTAGTCCATCGGTGTCTTCCCCCCCCTGGCGTCGCGGGCCGCCGGATCCAACGGCGTCGGCCCGTCGCTCATTCGGGCGTCCACTTCCGCGCCCGGGGCGACAAGAAGCGAGATGACGGCCGGATGTGGCGTCTCTCCCGCCGCGACGAAAAGGGGAGGCAGGGTGTACGTGGGGGGCCGTTGGGGTCCGCGCATCGGCCGGGCCGAAGATCCGGAGTGGCTACGAGGAATCCTCCGCTTCGACATGTTCACCAACTCCATTGATCATCCCATTATACCACCCGGCCACCTGGCTCGCCACGCCCAACCGTGCGGCTGTGGCGAAGGGGACACGCTCATCGTGGAGCCATGGACACGGGACGCGCGCCGGGGGAGGTTTCGGCGCTGGCCCCATTCTTGCCCTGGAGGACGGTGATGCCCCCGGCGCTCCCCTCGATGCTGGGGATGCCGCATGGTTCCAGCCCACGGAGGACCCCGATGTTCAAGCCACCCACCCGCGCCCTGCTGGATCGACAGGGACTTCTTCCTGGCCGTCAGGCGTGATGGGGTGGGGGTGGAGCGGGTGGAGGGGTACCGGATCCGGCGCAACGGGTAGCCGGGACGGCTCGCCCCAGCGAAATGTCCACACCTCCAGCCGGGTCAACGAGCCCCGAGCGCTTGCGCCCGCTCGGTTTCCGTTGGATCATAGCAGGAACGAAAAATGCCTGGATGGCAGGGGTTCGGATCGAAGCCCCATCACTGCATCCCGCAGCCCATACGAGAGCCGCCCCTGCCATCCAGGCGAAAACCGCCCAAATCCTGCATTCGCGCGTCGGAACCCCCACCGAGCCCCCGGATTTGGGATACAGATGCGTATGTGGCCATATACCACCCTTGGTCAAAAAGGTTCCCCACCTTGCCCGGCCGGGTGGAATGAGTTCCCGGAAACCGCGAAAAACCTTGCGATTCGGTCCCCCCCGGAAGCCGGATCCGCATCCAGTCGCCGCCGGCCGCGGAACAGATTCCCGCGGCGTTCGGCTGGATCCCGGAAGCTCCGGGGACGGGTGTGGACGGTGAATCCCGATAGCCCCGGTGAGTCGTCAGCCCTCCTGGCCGGGTGTCGTTCAGGGAGCGGCTACCTGGCATAGGGAACGAACTCGTGGGCCAGGCCCGGCAAATTGAGTTCCCTGGCCCGGTCACGGGCGAGCGCCGCCAGTTCGGGCCGTGCGTCGCCGCTCCGCCGAGCCAGCCTCACGAGGTCGAGCGTGAGGCGAAGCCAGTGAACCGGCCGGTCCGCCCCGTACGCTTCCGCGGCATGCTCCAACAGGGCCAGGGCGGCGGTGTTGTCGCCCCTTCTCGACAGCAGGCGGGCGTGGAAGAGGACGAGTTCGGGCGCGGTGTCGGCCAGGGGCTCCGCGACCGGATGGTTTCCGGCGACTTCGACCGCCTGGCCGAACTTCCCGGATTCCAGGCATAGCGAGCCCTGGAGACTGGCCAGTGCGCCGGAGAGGTTGGGGGGTAGCGGGGAACCGCACCGCACCGGCCCGTCGTGGGGATCCGCGGGTTCGCCCTGGCCTTCGCCCAGGGCCGTCGGCGAGGCTGAATCACCTCCGGTGGCCCCTTGCAGCGCGGACATCGCGGTCGGCAGGTCGCTCCGCGCCAACGCCAGATTCCCCCGCGCCAGGTGCTCCAGAGCCCGGATTTCGGGGCAGTCCATCGGTGCGGTCATGGAACGGGCCTCTTCGAGGATTCCGGAGGCGATTTCGGGATTTCCGGTGGCTGTGTGCCACTCAGCCAGGGCCAGCAGGATCACGACGTACGAGGAGATGTCGTCGCTGCGCCGAGCCTCGGATCTGGCGAGAGCCACCGCCGTCCGCCCGCGGTCGGTAGCGAGCAGGCCCGCGGTGGCCAGGGTGGCCACATACCGCTGCAAGGCCGACAAGACCTCGTCATGGAGCTGCGATTCGCGTGCTATGTCTACGGATTTGAGCGCGCGCTTGAGGCCGGTCGCCGGATCGCCGTACGCGGCCACCAGGGCCCCGGCGGCGAGAATGCGGCAATTGGCCCGCGGGTCACGGAAACAGTGCGTTCCTTCGAGGGTGTCCAGCAGCCGGACGACATCGTTCCGGTTTCCGGCCCGGTGAAGAACCAGCAGGTTGGTGTCCACAACCGCTGCCAGTGCCGCGTCGTCCCCTTTGTCGCGCACCAGGGCTTCCAGTTCCGCGAGCCGGGCCAGGGTTGCGGCAAGCGGCCGCCGGCCCAGGAGGTAGTCGGCGTCGGCGACGATCAGACACATTTCGACGTGCTCCGAGCGGGACAGATCGGCTCCCCGGGTGAGCGCTTCGTTTCCGTACCGACGCGCTGCCTTCAGCCTCCGGGCACGATGGTGGGCGCGTGCCAGGGGCGGTACCACGCGATCGCGCCGTGCCCCCTCGCTGGCCTCGTAGGCGATCTCCAGCAGTCTGAGCCGGTCGGCTGGGGGACACCGGATCTCCGGCCTGGCCGCCTCGAGGGCGTAAATGTAGGAGAGCTCGCGATTACCGGCCCGGTGGTAGTGGAGTGCGACGAGGTCCGGCCGGGAACCGGCGGTTGCCGATCGAAGCGCCTCCGCGGCGAGCCCATGGAGCAGGGATCGGCGGGCTTGGCTGAGGCCCTGGTACACTGCGTGGCGGACAAGACCTTGGCGAATGGTCACCTTGTCGCCGTTCGGTGCGACAAACCGGCGTCTCAGCAGCGATTCAAGGGAGTCAATGCACTCATGTCGGCCGCGACCCGTGATCCGCGAGAGCTGTCGCAAATCGGCGGGTTGTCCGAAGACGGCGAGGCCGGCCAGCAGATTCTTGGCGTCGGACCCGAGTTCGCCCATGCGGCGAGCGATGATCGCCCGTACGGCATGGGGTACGCGAACATCGGCGTCTGTCTGCCGTCGATTGCCGCCGGCAACCGCATCGGCCGCCAGTTCGATAAGGAACAAGGGGTTTCCACCGGCGAGTCTGACGATTCTGTCGACGCGCGGCTCATCCAGTTCTTCGACCCCGAGCGATGCCACAAGCTCTCTTGCCGAGGACTCCGTCAACTCGCCAAGCCGAATTGGCGTCGATCCCGCCTTTGCTTCCATTTCGGCGATGAGCCGCCCCGCGAGCTGGTTTCGCGCGAGCTCCTCCTGCCGGTAGCACGCCAGCAAGGTGAGATCCCCTCGCCGCCAGCGCCTCTTGAGAAACTGGACGACGGTGACGGACGCCTCGTCCGTCGAGTGGAAGTCGTCGAGGAAGACGAGCGCGGGCCGCGATTCCGCGATGGCCGTGAACAGCCGCAGAAGTGCTTCGCAGGTAAGGTGCCGCGTTACATCCCGGGTGCCCGTGTGGGCATCGGGTGTTTCGGAGCGGAACTTCACCAGGTGGCCGAACTGCGGGAGCAGGGACAGGAGGTGGGACCGCCAGGGATCGGCCAGGGATTCGAGGATTGGCGCGACCCACGGCTGGTTGAGCGCTTCCAGCAAAGGGCTCAGTGGGATGTCGCGCTCCAGGTCGCCCGGACATGCGCGCATCACATGGTAGCCGCGGAGATCGGCGCTGCGAATCACTTCCTCGACGA
Source organism: Longimicrobiales bacterium (assembly GCA_965204275.1). Lineage (GTDB taxonomy): Bacteria > Gemmatimonadota > Gemmatimonadetes > Longimicrobiales > Gaopeijiaceae > Bin94. The sequence goes on along the minus strand of CBDBEC010000001.1, from coordinate 968,020 downwards.
GCCTGGTCTTTCCGAGTCCCGCCTCTCCGCTGACGGTGATGGTGTGCCACGGATTCCGGGAAGTGCTCCGGAAGATGCTCGCGCCAATGTGCGCCAGTTCGCTCGCACGCCCTGCCAGGGGGAGACCCGCGCCCTCTTCCGCGATTCCGGTTTTTCCACCCGGGAACCGACCGAGTATCCTGACCATCTTCAGGAGATCCCTGGTCCCGGATTCGGGTCTCCCGCGGCTCGAAGTGTCGGCGTGTTCGCCAATAGACCGATACAGGGCTTCGGCTTCCCGGACCATGCCACCCGTCGCCTGGGCACGTAGGACCTGCCGGAGAGTGACTTCGTCGTGCGGATCGAGACGGAACAATACCTGGGCCGAATCCCGGGCGTTCAGCCAATCGTTGTTTGCGGCGGAAGCTCCCCAGGCGGCAAGCGCCTTGCTGCGCAAGCGGGCCCGCTTGCCGATCTCGAGTTTCTCAATCCAGTCGGCGAGAGCATCCGTCTTCCTGCTCGGGAAAGCCGAAAGGAACCCGCGCTCAAGGAGCCCAAGGGCCGCGCCGAAGTCGGACACCCGGATCAGCGTGTCGAACTCCTGTAGATCGGTAGCGACAGCACGGGTGTTGACTCTCATGTACTCCCCTTCCAACGCAATGATCCTGGTCCGGCATCGATGGTTCGTCTGATAGACGAGCTGGCTCAGCCGGTGTCTGACGGCCCTGCCCTGATCGTTGCCCCAGAGCAGCCGCTGAACCTTGGACCTGGGGATGAGGGTCCGGCCGGTCCCGAAGGCAATGGCCAGTAGTCCGGCCTGAAAGGGGGAGATCCGGACGGACTCGCCGTCGCGCCACAGAGCCGGACCGCCGAAGAAATCCAGCCGCAACGGCTGCGGGCGCTTCTGCGTGGAGAAGACGGACGGTTCCGAAAGCGGAGTCGATGGTCCTGTCACAGGGAAGCCGCGGACGAAGGCGGAAGGGTCGCGGGCCTGTCGGGATCGCTGGAGCGGGGAACGACAATGGTGGGGCGGGTGCCCAGGACGCTCCGGGGCAGCGTGCCCCGCTCGGCCTCGCTTGCCAGCCAGGTTTCGAAGAGCCACTCCCATCCAAGACGCCGGCGGGCCTCGAGCGGCCGAACGCCGCAGAGGCGCTTCATCTGGTTGCTCAGCGAGAACCCGTCGGGGTAGCCGAGAGAGGTGGCGATTCTGAACAGGCTGGCGTCGGTGTTCTGCAACTTGAGCGTGACGCGGAGGATCCTTGCGATCTGCAGCCAATGGGACGGTACCGGCAGACCCTGGGCGAGCAGGCGGCGCGCGAGGGCGCGCCTGGACATGTACAGGTGCCGGGCCAGCGCCGTGATGGTCTGAACACGATCACTGAGTTCCAGGGTGCGGCGGACGATCTTCCGCGTATCCGGATCCAGCGGAATTCCCCGCCAGTCCAGGTAGTCGGTCACGCTGGATGCGAGGGAGGTGGGCGGGCGCCGGATGACGGTGGCGATTTCGCGCGGGCACGGAACCTGATGGTGGGGCAGCACCACCTGCGGCCGAGTTCGCTCGATGAGGCGCAGGATTCGCAGAACGGACAGTTGGTCGTTTCCGTCCGGAAGGATGATGACGAGCGGAATACCGGCAAGGCGGTCGGTGACCAGCTCCTTGCCGTCGCGCCATCGTTCGCTTCCGAGGTTCCACGTCAGCGACCAGCCGCCCTCTTGTGGCTGGGCGGGATCGGCGAGGTCTACAGCTTGGAACTTACGGTAGGGCGGTCCCAGCAACAATACCGATTCCCTCCCGCTGTCGACATGCGGCATTGACGGTCGCTCCCTGGTTCCGGCGGTTCAGTTGGACCGTCAGCCTAAGTCGCTTCCATCATCAACCGATCAGCACCGCCCCTGCCCCTCCCCACGTTCTCGCCCGGAACGGAGAACTCCGTCCCGGCTTCACCCGGCCCCCACAACCCGGTTGCGTCCACGCCACCCCGGAAATGATCTTTCCCGGTGGGACCGTATGTCACCATGCGATCCCCGCCGCCCCCTGTCCACTCCCCCGCCGAGATCACCGAAAGCAGGACCACCGTTGCCCGATATCGCCACCACCACCGCCACCGACGCCCCCGACCCCACCCTCACCGCCGCGCTGCGCAGCCTCGGCGGCCGCGCCACGCTGGGGGACGTCGTCTCGGCCACCGGCATGCCCGACCACGAGGCCGAGAGCGCGCTCAGGGGCCTTCTGGAGACGCACCGCGGCCACCTGGAGGTCTCCGACGCGGGCGATCTCCTCTACCAGTTCGACCCGAAGCTCATCGAGCGCGACCAGGTGCCCTTCGGGGTCCGCTTCCGCAAGGCGGCCTGGTCGGCCTTCATAACCGGCTTCAAGGTGTGGACGGCGGTCATGCTGGTCGTCTACTTCGTGATCTTCGTGGCTCTCATCCTCGTGCTCATGTTCGCCAACAAGGACGACCGGGGCGGCGGCTTCGGGGGGCGCCGGGGCGGTGGCTTCGGGTTGGGGGACTTTCTGATTCTCCACTGGCTGATGGGGGGGCGCGGCTGGAGCCGGGGCAGCCTCTACTACGGGCATCGCCACGCCAGACGGCTGCCGAAGGAGGCGCAGCCGCCGTTCTACAAGAAGGTCTTCGCCTTCATATTCGGACCCGAGGAGCCGCGGCCCACCCAGGTGCAGAAGGACCGGAGCGTGCTCCGCCTCATCAGGGCTCGCAACGGGGTGCTCACATCGGCGGAGCTGGTGGAGCACACGGGGCTGACCCTGGCCGCCGCCGCCGAGGAGATGGGCCGCCTGACGGGTGCCTACGGTGGGGATCCGCGCGTCTCGGAGCGGGGAGACGTGGTCTACGCCTTCCCCGGCCTCATGAAGAGCGCCCACGGGCGGGTGCGCGCGAAGGAGCCCAACCCGGCGTGGCTCAGGCTGGAGTACCCGAGGAAGCTGACCGGCAACGCGTCGAGCTCCAACTGGGGTATCGGCGCCCTGAACGGGTTCAACCTGGCGGCGTCGTTCGTGCTGGGGCTGGGTCCGGCGCTCGGAACGACGGCCGTGGAGGCCGTCCCGGTGGGCGCGCTCTGGTTATACGGGCTCGGCGTGGTGCCCGCCACCTTCAGCAGCATGTTCTTCGGCATTCCGCTGCTTCGCTCGCTGGGTCTCCGGCGTGAGAACCGGGGACGCATGCGGCGCAACATCCGCCGTCTCCTGATCGGTCTGGTGTACGCGCGCAGCGTCGGGAGGGTTCGGTGGATCCCGGTGGGCGAAGCGATCGCCCACGTGCAGAAGCGGCTCGAAGGCTGGAAAGTGACCCCGGCCGACATCCTTCGTGAACTGGAGAAGCTGGCCGCCGAGTTCGACGCCGCGGTCGAGGCGGACGACGCGGGATTCCGCTATCGGTTCCCTGCCGTGCGGGATACCTTCGTCGAGGCCGAGCTGATGCGCCGCCGTCTCAGGCTGGAGCACCAGAAGCTCGGCCGGATCGTCTACGCCACGTCCGACACGAGCAGCGAGGCCTCAAGGCGCGACCGGGACGCCTTCGACCGGGAGCTGGCCCGCGCCGAGGTGGATGTGTCGCGCTACCTTCCCTCGCCGGGCAAGGTGGGCTACGAGGAGGACTTCGAGGTCGTCATGGAGGAGGCTGCGGTCCGGACCGCTCCCCGCCGCCGCCGGCCTCCTCCTCGATGGCAGTGAAAAGTTCGACCCACCACTCCAGGGGCTGAGCCCCCATCACCGGCTTGCCGTCGACCAGGAAAGCCGGGGTGCCGCGCAGGCCCAGGCGCCGCCCCGAGATGACCCCGCTCCGCACCCGGGCCGCGGGACGCTGCTCGCTGATGCAGGCCTGGAGTTCATCGATATCGACGCCCGCATCCCGGACGATTCCGGTGAAGACGGAAAAGGGGTCTGCCAACCGGTTCCAGTCCGGCTGGCGCTCGAAGAGGACGTCGCTGACCGGGGTGAAGAGCCCCTGCTCGCCCGCGCACTCGGCCACGAACGCGGCAGCCAGGCCGTTGGCGAACGACCCGCTCACGTAGGTGACGTACTTCCAGCGCACCTTTCCGGTCTCGATGTAGTCCTTCAGAAGGGTGGGGAAGGTCTCCGCATGGAAGCGGCGGCAGTATCCGCAGCCGTAGTCGCTGAACTCGATGACGCTGATGGGGGCGTCGTCGGAGCCGAAGTCGAAGCCGAGTTCCTCGAGCGGGAACTCCTGGGCCGGGGGCTGGTAGACCGTACCCTCTTCGGCCAGCATGTCGGTTGTGAGGCCGGAGGCGGGAGGGGTGCCGCCGGACGGGGAGGCATCCCCGCCGTCGTTTGCGCCGCCACAGCCCAGGACGGAGATGAGCAGTACGGCGGCCGGGGTTGTCGGCCCTGGTAGCGGGTAGTGAGGATTCAAACGCGTCGTTCTCTCGTGTCTGGAGGTCCCGGAAGCATCGCCGGTCGAATGCCGGTGGGATTTTGTCCACGGGCTGCCGGAGGTCACGGGATCCTCAATGCTGGCACGGCGCGGCTGCTGCCGCCACCCCCTCGAAACCGGGTGGCCGCGTGTCGATTCCCTTCGGCCGAAGCATGCCGGGCACCGACGGGGTGGGCGGTCACGGCCTTTTCATCGCCGTCTGAGGAGGATCCCCAGAAGCAGTCCGGCCGCCACGCCGCCAAGGGCGGAAAGCACCATCAGCTTCTCCAACGTGCGTGGCGGGGATGTCCGGAAGCCGGGACCCGCTGCCGTCCGCACCGGCGGGAGCCCCGGATCGGCCGCCGCCAGTTCCAGAGCCGAAGTGTGCTCCTGTTCCTCCAGGTAGCCGCGAACCCGCCCTTCCTCGTCCTCGAATCCGCAGGAGGTGCACGAGACGAAGCCCCGGTCACGCGCCGTCCGGTTCGGGTAGCACATCTCACCGTCCCCCTGCGGGCATGGAACGCCGGCCGGGAGCGGCGCGATGATCTCGTAGAGAGCCCCCTTGGAGAGATCCAGATCCCTGGCCAGCTGGTTGACGCTCGCGCCGGAGCGCCAGTAGAGGTCGTTGGCCCGGGCGATCGCTTCGGCGGACAGAGGGTCGGGCCCGGCCCCGGGCTTTTTGACGGTGACCATTTCGTCCATCCTGAAGTCACGGGTTGGGAACGGCAAGCTACCCTTCAAGATATGCCGGACGATACCATATATGTTACAGCGCCGGCCCGCACGCCGCCGCCGCGCGGCCGGCCGCCCCTGACCCCGAATCGGAGCGAGGAATGCGCACCAGATCCCAAATCATCGGGAGCCTCGAAGGGGTTTACCGGGAGGCATTCGAGAAGGCGGGCGAGGCGGGGGACCGGGCGCGCATGAACGCACTGGACTTCGGGTTTCAGCGGGACCAGGTGACGCTGGAGGTCCTGCTTGACATCCGGGACCTGCTGTCGGAACTCCGGCAGGCCGAAGCGCCGGAGGAGGCGGGCCTCCTGGAAAAGGCCCGTGCCATCCGCAAGTTTACGCGCCTGGGGTCGCGGTGAAGATCTACACGAGACGGGGCGACTCGGGCGAGACGGGGCTCTTCGGGGGCGGACGCACACGCAAGGACGACCCTCGCGTGGAGGCATACGGCACGGTGGACGAGCTGAACGCGGCGATCGGAGCCGCCACCGTCCACCTGACCGACGCCGACATCAGGGCCCGCCTGGGTCTGCTCCAGTCCGACCTGTTCGCAATCGGTGCCCACCTGGCCACGCCGCCACCGCGGAAGGGTCGGCCGGTGCCGTCGCTGCCGGAACTTCCGGCCGCGCGCGTTGCCGAAATGGAAAGCTGGATAGACGAGGCCGTGGCCGCTGCGCCCCCGCTCCGCAGTTTCATCCTGCCCGCCGGGGGTGCGGGGGCGAGCGGCCTGCACCTGGCCCGGGCGGTGTGCCGGAGGGCGGAGCGGCGAGTGGTGGCCCTCTCGGCGGCGGCGCACGTCGACCCCGTGATCATCCGCCACCTCAACCGGCTTTCGGACTATCTCTTCGCGGCCGCCCGCGTGGAGAACCTCGGCGCGGGCGGCGGGGACATCGAATGGCGCGGACGCGGATGAGGCACGAGCGCGCGGAAACGACCCCCCCGCACGGCGATACCATGCGCGCGGACATCCGGCGCCCGGCGCGGAGCGACCCCCGCACGGCGGTGCTCGTCGCACACGGCTTCAAGGGCTTCAAGGACTGGGGTTTCTTTCCGTACCTCTGCGAGCGCCTGGCGCGGGACGGCCACCTGGTCGTCTCCTTCAACTTTTCGCTGAATGGCACGGGCGCCAGTCTGGTCGAGTTCACCGATCTGGAAGCCTTCGGCCGCAACACTCTGTCCCGGGAGCTGGAGGATCTGCGCTGGATGGTGGACCGCACCCGCGCCGGGGAGTGGAGCGGTGGCCGGCCCCCCGCCGCGGTGGGACTGCTCGGGCACAGCCGCGGCGGTGGGGGCAGCATTGTTGCGGCGGCCGAGCACACGGGAGTCTCCGCGCTGGCGACGTGGGCCGCCGTGGCGACCTTCCACCGCTGGGGCGAAGAGCACGTCCGGGATTGGACCACGCGGGGCGTGACCTGGATCGCCAACGCCCGCACCGGCCAGCAGATGCCGCTCTACCGCACCCTCTGGGACGATCTGCGTGAGAACGCGGCCCGTCTGGACGTGGTCGCGGCCGCGGAGAGAGTTCGCGTTCCGTGGCTTGTCGTCCACGGCGAGGAGGACGCCACGGTGCCGGTCGGCGAGGCCCGGAGGTTGGCCGAGGCCGGTCCGGCGGCGGTGCTGAACGTGATCGCCGGGTCGGGACACACCTTCGAAGCCGTGCATCCGCTGGCGGGTACCACGCCGGGGCTGGAAGCGGCGGTCGAGGCGACTATCCACCATTTCCGGGAGTCGCTCTAGCGGACCAGGGTTGCGGCCCCGATTGCGTTCGGTGATCATAGTGGCCGCGAAACCTGCAAGCACAGAGGTGGTCTGTTGACCTATATCATCACGGAACCGTGCATCGGAACCAAGGACGCGAGCTGCGTCGAGGTCTGTCCGGTGGACTGCATCTACGAGGCCGGCGAACAGTATCTGATCCATCCCGACGAGTGCATCGACTGTGGCGCCTGCGAGCCGGAGTGTCCCGTGCAGGCGATCTTTCCGGACACGGATGTGCCGCCGGAGTGGCACGACTACATCGAGAAGAACATCTCGTACTTCGAAGAATGAACGACAGAAGGGGGCGACCGGTTGACCGGTCACCCCCCTCGCCTGGGTCGGGCCTGGACACCGCGGCAGGATGGGCCACGGGCCAGCCCCCCGATCGCGGCCTAGATGCCCAGCTCTCTGAGCTTCTCCAGCCGGATGTCGGTGGGGACCTTCTCGCCCGGGGGCAACTTGTCGGCCTTGGCCTCTGCGGGCTCAAGCCGATCGTTCCCCTGCCGGAGCAGAGCCAGGCCGGCGGCCACCAGGGCGGCCGCACCCAACAGGTTGACAGTTGACTTGCGAATTGCTCTCCTCCTGTGGCTGTAGGTGAATGGTTTCCGCGGACACCACGCCCTGCGGTAATACAATATAGCAATTTTCGTGCCAGCAATCCCGGCACCCCGGCGGATCTGGAAACAGTGCCGGATAACGCTGTCCACACCTACGTTTTTTCCCCGTCTCCCTTTCCGTGCCGAGGGCCGGCCGCCGGAACGACGGTGTCCCCTTTTCCACACTGAATGCCAAAAATGGACCACAGGAAAAGGCGCGGAGCGGGGTCAGCGTCCGCCGGATCGCCGCCCCGCGATCCGGTCACGATGACACGACGCCTGGTGTGCACGCCGTCCGTCAACCCGGTACTTGAGAAAGGTGGGGGCGGGGAGGAGCGGATTGCCCGGCTGGTGGCGGGATGGCTGGCCGACTGGGGGTACGCCACCCGGATCGCCGAGGTTGCTCCCGGCCGGTACAACGTGGTGGGGCGCCGGGGCGCGGGATCGGGCGCCGTGCTGCTGCTGAACGGTCACCTGGACACGGTAGGCGTGAGCGGCATGTCCGACCCCTTCTCCGGATCGGTCCGGGAAGGGCGGGTGTACGGCCGGGGTGCGGCGGACATGAAGGCCGGTGTCGCCAGCATCCTGGCCACCGCCGCCCGGCTGGCCCCGGAAGAAGTGCCGGGAGAGTTGATCGTGGCCCTGACCGCCGACGAGGAGCATGCCTCCATTGGGATGGAGGCGCTGGTGGCGGACGGAATCTCGGCCGACGCGGCGATCGTCTGCGAGCCCACCGGCCTGGCGGTCATGCCGGCTCACAAGGGATTCCTCTGGATCGATGCGCGGGTCAGGGGCCGGGCCGCCCACGGTTCCCGGCCCGGGTTGGGGATCGACGCGATCACCCGGGCCGGTCACCTCCTGGTGGCCTTCGAGGCCGAGGGGAAGCGGCTTGCCCGCGACACCGGCCATCCGCTTCTCGGACCGGCGTCCCTCCATGCGGGCACCATTTCGGGTGGAAGCGCGCCGTCCGTCTACCCGGACGGTTGTCATGTCGTGTTCGAGCGAAGGACGCTGCCGGGCGAGACGGAGGCACAGGTCATGCACGAAGCCGGGGCGGTGCTGGTGGAGGCGCAACGGCGCTGCCGGGGCCTGGAGGCCCAGCTGGAACCGGGCCTCTTCCGCCCCGCGACTGAAGTGGCGGAGACGACACCCCTGGTGAGGGAGCTGCTTGCGGCGTGCGTGCGGGCCGGGCTCCCCGGGAAGGTTGCGGGAATGTCCGCTTGGGTCGACGCCTGTTTCCTCAACGAGAGCGGGACCCCGGCGGTCTGCTTCGGACCGGGATCGATCGCTCAGGCGCACACCGCCGACGAGTGGGTCGAAGTCTGCGAGATCGAGACCTGCGCCGACATCCTCACGGATTTCGCGCGTCGCTTTCTCCGCGCGTAGCTACCTGCTCTTGGAGGTCAGGATGATCGCCCCCCCCGTGACACCAGTGCCGAAACGCAGCGTGGCGTCGGTGGCGGCCAGGAACCGGATCGACTCGACGTCACCGGCGGGAATCTGGTCCAGGTAGTCCACGGCGAGTCCCAGCCGGTTTCCGTCCCGAACGGCCACGGGGTCGCCCGCCCGGCCCTGGAGCCACCGGGGACGGAGGCGCTGGACGACCTCCAGGCAGTTGAGGCTGGCGAAATCGGCCAATTCCTCGGCCGTGATCAGGTTGGGATCCCGCCGTGGTCCTTGCCCTCCTCCCGCTCCGCTGGCGCAGGCGGTGGCGAGCGTGGCAAGGCCGAAGACGGCGAGTAAGGTCAGGGGGGGGTGTAGACGACTGGGCTTCATTCGGTCCTCCGTTGAATGGCTGGAAAGCCGGTGGCCCGCGCTCGGTTCGGCGCGGGATCGCGGGTCGGGCTGTGGCAGTCATTATGTGTCGGCGGCTCCCCGTGCTGTCAAGTTTCCGCTCCAAGTGCCGGTCCCCGGCGTGGCGTCGTCACGGTCGATTGGCGGCGCTGAAGTGAAGACGCGACCGATCTCCTTGCGCGAATCCCCGTCCCCCTCCGATCCGGCAGTCAGTGGATAAAGCCGCCCGAGCAACCGAGAGAGGGGAGGCGCCGGGCCGGCATGTGGTTGAAGTTCCGCATCTTGTTGCGGCGATTGTGTTTGCATGTTCGACGGCCCGGATTCCCGCTGATTGACTCCCGCCGTTCTCGATTTCAGCCCCGAGCCCGGCGGCGGTCTTCCAGAGCCTTCCGAAGCTGTCCTTCATCGGCCTTCTGGTAGCACCGAAGCACCGTCTTGGCCGTCTTCCAGCCGCCGAGTTGGCAGAGCACCTTCAACGGCTGGTCCATCAGGTCGGAGGCGAACTTGCGCCGTAGCGAGTGCCAGCCCCTGCCGGGCTTGGGCTCCAGACCCGCCAACCGCTCGGCCCTGTCCCACCATCCCTGCGCCAACGCGGCTCCCATGCAGGCCGACGGATTCCGGGGCGCGGGCAGCACCGGAGCATCCCCGGCCAACGGATTCCACCTCCGCACCTCCTTCAAGGCATCCAAGGCCTCGGGAGTGACGGGCGTGGTGTGTTCGTAGCCGGACTTGTCGTGCTCGGCGCGCCAAACGATGGTTCCGCCCTCGAAATCAATGTCGCACCCTCGAAGCTGGCGGATGGCACCAATGCGATGCCCGGTTTCGTGCGCGAGCACGAGCGCGACATGGAACCGCCAATCCACGCGGCCCGCCACCTTCAGGAGCGCCCGGTACTCCTCCTCGCCGAGCACCACCCGGGTCGGGTTCTTCTCGCTCGGCGTCCTGAGTCCCCGAAACGGATTCCGGTCGAGTAGCAACCGGCCCCGCTCGTCGCGGGACCTCGCCGCCCAGTTGAGGACGGCGATCAGTAACTTCAGGTCGTACTCGACCGTTCGGTTCGCGACGGGCTTGCCACTCGGACCGATCCGGCCTGCGCGCCGCTCCCGGATGAAACGGTCCCAGTCCCGTTGGGATAGGGTCGCCGGGTCGCGGTCCCGTCCGAAGAACCGGAGGAACATCCGCATCGAGGTCCGGTCGTGCTGCCGCGTGTGCGCGCCCTTTGTGGGCGTCACCTCCTGACCGTAGATGTCAAAGAGCCTCCCCAGCGTGAGCGGCTCGGGCTTGGCTTCCGCCCCGCCCCCGATCTCAGGTCCGACGAACCCGGCGGCGAACTCGTCCGCCTGCCGCTTCGCGCGCCGCCAGTCACGGTGCTTGAGGGACCGGGTGAGCCTGCGCCCGTTCTCTCGCCACTCAATCTGGAAAAGGCCGGTCTTCGGGTCCGGGAAGATCCTGACCCGGTTCCGGCCCCATTCGCCGGCGCCGTAGGAGCGCCGACTTCGTTTCGTGCGTGCCATCATTCGATTCCTTTCGACGATGGACTGCACGATCTGCGCGTAGACAAGTTCGCATGGACGACCTTTCTCCGCCAGTCACTGTCCCTGTCGCAGTCGCCCGACCCGCCGCCCGCCACTTGGTCCGTTGCTCAAGGGACGGCCAGTGCCGTTGGGCAGGCGCGCTATCGTGTGGAATCGCAACCAAGGTCATGTGGGAGCGGCACCCCCGCGAGCGGCTGGCAGGCGGCTTCCGGCCCAGTGCGCAGCCTGACGGAAGACGAGGCGGCGTGGCGGGTTGAGCTTGTTGAGAGAGAGTGAGTGTGGCAGGAAAACACGGCGGACGGTACTTTGGCCGGGGTTCCTTCTGGCGCACGCAAAACCAAGGCGGGATTGGATGGTCGGGGATCTCAGAAAGTGCAGGAGGGGGTTCGTCGACTCGCGTCTCTCGCGGAATGATCGGGGGCGGCGTGGCAGGCAGTAGTTCGGCGCAGACCGCCAGACCAGCGCCCGTCCCCTGGTGCAAGACGTGCGAGCGCGCCGTCCCACTCGCGGAGGCGCGGCCGATGGCGAACGGGAACTACTACTACCACATGATCGCACGGCCAGAGACCGAGGTCGGGTCCGGTGCCCGGGAGCGGCGGTGCGGCAACATCGAATGGCGGACCTCACCGCCCGCCCGCCGTGCGCCCCGAGAAGGGCGGGAGTGAGTGCGGGCGAGGAGACGCTGCGTGTTCGCGGAGGTGCGGTCGGCCATGCAAACGGGTCTTCGGCACGCCCGATGCCGATCCAGAGGCGCACATGTGAAACCGGGGCTGATGTGCGCCCCCAAGTGTCTCGGACGTGCAAGTCCGCGACTTGCGGAAGGCGTTGTCCTGCTCGCGGTTGCGCCACGGCCTCCGGGGCGGCTGGGCCGCGCTGGAAGCGGAGGCCGTGACCGGAGCGACCCCCCTTTTTCTATGCCTGTCGTGGCATCGGGGAGGACTGGGATGTGCACTTCCATCCCACCCACCCTCGGGGGTCGCTCCGGGCCAGCAATCCCGTGCGGGAAGGCCATAGGTCGGCCGCGACGGACGCCGTCCTGAAGCCAGGAGGATGTCTGCTTCGGCCAGCGCCATCGGGGCACGGCTTCGCCTTGGCGCGGCCGGTGGGACCAGCCGCCGTGGGTCGCGCCGCAGGTTATCATACTGAAGGCAGGACTCGGCCACACTTCGCGCGAGGAGAACAGGATGACCAAAGCCGAACTCGTTGAGCAGGTCGCCGACGTGGTCGGACCGCGAGTCACCAAGAGGGAATGCGGGCGGGTGGTTGACGCCTTCCTTGACGCAGTGAAGGACGCGCTCGCGCGAGGCGACCGCATCGAACTCCGGGGCTTCGGCACCTTCAAGGTGCGGCACCGCAAGGCCCGCACGGGCCGCAACCCCAGGACCGGCGAGCCGGTCGAGGTTCCGCCCCGGGATGTGCCGGTCTTCAAACCTTCGTTGCACCTGCGCAGCCGGGTGGACCGAGCCTCCGGCGTGTCTGGAATGAGAGAGCCGCTGAAGGCCGTTCGCGAACGGTAGTCCGACCGCCGGGGCCACGATGCGGCCCGCGCAATCGGGGCTTCCGGCTTGCCCGGCGATGCCCCGACAGCGTGGCGGTCGGGCGGGCGGCAAGCGGCTGATCCGCAGCCGCCGAGGCGGTGCCCAACCCCCCTTCCCGGAGGGATCGGTGCTGCGGGAGCGACCCCAAGGGGACGGGGGCAGGGGTGTGAAAACACACCTGCGCCCGAACCCGTACCAGGCCCTTCGGACTTGGGGTCGCTCCCGCCACGGCCCGAGTCGCCGGTGCGCCACGGGCAACCCGGCCGCTGAGCCGCAAGACGTTGCCGCACCGCAGGATCAACAGGACTGCAGGTGTGGATCGCGAGCAGGCCAAAGTGTGAATCGAGCCCCCACGTCGTTTTCGCACTCCGGTGCGGCAGTGAGTCGAAGCGCGGGCACCGTTCAGTCCAACTCCGGCGAATCCGCATCCCTTGCCCGGCGCTGCCGCCATGCGCCTGCCCGCAACCCGGCAGATTGCCAGGTCCGCCTCCCGAGAACCGGAACGCCGGGCGGACCGAGGAAGACCGCGCGCTCTCCCCGCGCTGCGGGGAACTGTGCCTGCGAGCGCGTCGCGGCACCGGATGAAATCCGTCCGGGGCGGACAGGGGCGCGGTCCGGAAGATCGCCAACGATCAAGCCCCCGCCCGGCGAACCGGGCGGGGGCGATCCGTCACCTCTCATGACTTCGAGAGGGGGCTCTTGCGGGACCAGCTGTCAGCTTTCCGGACCCCGGTTGAGTTCGAGGTGGTGGATCTTCTCCACCCCGTCTTCCGAGAATACGTGCAGAGTGTAGCTTGAACCCTTCTCCGCCACGCTCAGCGTGTAGCGCTCGTCCTCGCAGATGTCGCCCTCGGCGTCGGCGCCGGCCTTGATTTCCTTGCCTGTGGCACCTTTCGCCTTCGGGATGGTCTTGACGATGAGGGACTGGGCGCAGGCCGCGTTGTCGCCCGGAACGCCGAGGTGCGCCAGATCGACGTGCAGCCTGAGGGAACCGGCCTCGGCGCTGTCGGTTTCCAGCGTGAAGGGCTCGTCCTGGGTGCCGTAGCCGCCGGCGGCGGTGTAGGTGGTGTCGTCGGCGTTGTGGCGCCTCACCCGGTCGGAAAGCAACTCGTTGTCCACCGGATCGGCGCGCCCGACCACGACGCTGTAGATGTGGTCGTCGTAGCCGTTCTCGGCGGTGACCGTGACGGTGAGGGTGGTCTCCCTGGAGGAGGTGCCGGGGGTGCCGGTCCTGCCGGTCCCGTTGAAATCCAACTCGCAGGTATGGTTCGCGCAGATGGTGGTGTCCTTCATGACCACGACGCCGGCCCCTCCGGGTACCGACCCGCTGTCCGGGAAGGAGAACGTGACGCTCTTCGACGCCCAGCTGATGGTGCCGATGCGGTTGTCGTTGCGCGTCTCTTCGCTGCCCGGCAGACGGGTCCAGCCCGGCGTCCAGGTCACGGTGTCGTTGTAGTCGCGGGCGTACCGTCCCTGCATCCGCGCCTCGATCCCGGGCGGAATGCCGAGCGAATCGTCCGCGGACAGCTTGATGTCGTAGACCTGCAGGGCGGGCAGCTCGGCGTGCGCCTGGCTCCCCCTCAGGTCGGCATCGATCTCCATCGGGGCCAGGTGGTCGCATACGCCGTCGCCGTCGGCGTCGGGGCCGTCGTCGTCGGGCGTACCGCCGGCGGCGGTCAGACACGGGGCCGCAAACCGGGCGTCCGCGAGATCGACCCTGTACGATCCCTCCACGAGTTCGTCCGCCGCAAAGAGTCCAAGGCTGCCGGTGGTGACTTCCGTCACCTCGTCGTCGCGCTCGCGGCGGATCCGGAGATCGATGTCCGCGGCGCTGCCGCTCACGTTGCTCACCTCGCCCGAGAGCGCGCCGTCGGTGTACACCAGCGCGAAGTTGACCAGTGTGGCCTGCGCGGTGCTGCCCGGCTTCCGAACCTTGACGCTCGTGTAGTTGGCGCTGTTGCTCTCGTAGTCCCAGGAGGGCAGACGGTACTTGCCGTCGCGCAGCACGGGGTACTCGTCGGAGGTGGCGGCCGCCATGGCGATGGGGGCATCGGTATCGGGATCGAAGCCGCGCAGCACAATGTAGTCGCTGCCCGAGCTTGCCCTGACGGCGTAGCGTCCCTCCTCCAGGTCCTCGAACACGTAGATCCCGCGGTCGTCGGTCTCGGCGGTGGCGACGGTCTCGGGGCCGCGTGTGAGGCGGACCGAAACGCCCGCCAGAGCCTCGTCGCCGCGCATCAGCTTGTCGCCGTCGGCGTCGTTGCCGATGTAGCCCATGATCTTCAGCCCGATCCTCGTGGTCGTCCACCGGACCACGTCGGTCCCCGCGGCGTCGGCCCTTTCGTCGTGGTGGACCCGGACCGGCCGCGTGGTCTCGCCGTCCACCTTGTAGGCGGCGGTGGCGGACGCCGTGATCGCGTACTCGCCGTCCTGCAGGCCGGTGAAGCCGTAGGCGCCGTTCCCGCCGCTCTCGGTGGTGTCGCCGGGTGCGCCGTGACGGTCGGTTGCCGGGGCGAGGACGACCTGGTGGCCGCTCGCCCCGCCCACGTTGCCGCTCACCGCGCCGGTCGTCCACTGGTATCCGAAGGTGGCGCACTCGTCGTCGCCCGTCTCCTCGGAGGCCGTGCAGATGCGGACCTCGGGTCCGCCGCCGCTCAGCGCGCCGAACGCGCCGGCGGTCGCCCCGATCCCCAGGTCGCCGCCGAAGGTCTCGACGTTCTCGAGTTCCGTGACCAGGACGCGGTCGTCACCCTCGTCGAAGCGGACGGTGATCTCGTCGCCCGCCGGGATCCCGGCGAAACGCACCAGGCCGTCAGGACCGACGGTCGAATAGCCTTCCTTCTTCTCGGTATGCGGGTTGCCGTCGTGGTCCCAAGTGTAGCGCCGCAGACGGCTGTCGCCATCCCGCTCCAGCAGCTCGACGGTCATCGCCTCGCCCACGCTCGCGACGGGGCGGTGGTCGCCGCCGGGCAACCCGCTCTGGTAGTCCGTGTAGCCGGGCGCGTCGTCGGCCTCGCGGTACACGCCGACGACGAGCGCCTGCGTGGTCCAGGTGACCCGGATGGGCCCCAGGTCGTTCCGGGCCGCCGTATTGAGGGCCGGATGCGTCAGCCCGTCGTGAACGTATGTGAGCTCGCCGGACTGCACCCAGCGCTCTCCCAGGTCCGGCTGGTCCGCGTGGACGTCGAGCGCCACGGTGAAGGTCGCCGGCAGGTCGGAGACATCGACGCTGCCCGAATAGGCGGCCCTGCCGTCGCCGTCCGTCGCGATGCCGTTGGTGGCCAGCCAGCCCGGCAGGAACCGGTTGCCGTCCTTCGCGTCCGCGTCGCTCCTCACCGACCACTGGAAGTTCACGCGGGTGTTGAGCAGCCGCACCGCCGCCGGTACGCGGGTCGCGCGGTCGGTCGCCTCGTAGGCGATCTCGATGAGCTCGTCGTCGCTGGCCGCGAGGTCGGCGTGCCCGGTCGCCATCAGCCTGGCGAAGACCCGGCGGTCGCCGTCGTCCGCACGCGCGAACTCGAAGGTCGCGAATCCGGCTTCGTCGCCGCTGGCGGCGGTGGTCGCCGTGCCCAGGCGGTTGGTGTCCTTTTCGGCGTCCCCGGCGGTCGGGTAGAGCGCCAGACGGACATCGCCGACCGGTTCGCCGATCCGGCTCGCGTCACCCATAGACGCGCCGACGAGGATGGTCTGCCGGATGATCCGGTGCTCTCCCCGGAAGTCCGCGATCCCCGCCTCGGCGACATCGAGGTCCACATTCAGCCTGGTCGTCTCGAATTCATATGCGTCGTCGTCCCACCCGGAGATCTCCACCGAGTAGTCGCCGCCCGCGAGGGCGGGGAAATCGTACTCACCGTTGCCGTCCGTGATCGCCTCGGCGTCCGCGCCGCCCGAGAGCACGACCGTCACACCTTCGAGGCCGACGCCCTCGACGTGCACCCGCCCGCCGAGACTGGCCTTGCGCAGCATCTCGCCGGTGAACGACACGTCGTCCCGCACCTGTCCGACCGACAGGATGACCGACCGCCTCGTGGCCGGAAAGCCGTACAGGTCCTCGTCCGGATTCGTGATCGTCACGGTGTAGCTGCCCTTGCGCAGCCCGTCGAAGGCGTAGCCGCCGTCGGAGTCCGTCTCCACCGCCCTGTCCCCGGGCGCGTGGTCGCCGGTGAGCGTCACCGTCACCCCCGTCAGGCCCTCGTCGTCCACCGACACCGAGCCGCCGACGCTCGCGGTGCGAATGATGGTTGCGTTGAAGTCGACCCTCGCGGTCTCGTCCGTGGCCACCGCGCCCGTCCAGTAGGTGGCCCCGAAGTCGTACTCGTCGTCGAAGTCGCCGACCTCGACCCGGTAGGTGCCCGCGATCAGCTCGTCGAAGGCGTAGCCGCCGTCGGCGCCGGTCCGCACTGTGCCCAGGACCTCGCTCGCGTCGGCGCCGGCCACCTTGACCAGAGTGACGGAGACCCGCGCGATGCCCTCGCCTTCGGCCATCACGGCGCCCGTCACGCCGGCCGTCCTCAGCGACCGGCCCGTGAGGTCCGCACGCCTCGACTCGCCGAGCGCCAGGGTGATCTCCGGGCCGGCGTCGAACTCGTACTCGTCCTCGTCGTAGCCCGAGACGGAGAGCGCATAGCCGCCTGCCGCCAGACCCGCGAAGCTGAACCGGCCATCCTCGCCGGTGGTGCCGCTCCGGTCCTCCTCGCCGGCGAGCTCGACCGTCACGCCTTCGAGCCCGCTGCCGGCGACGGACACCCGGCCCATGATTTCGGCCGTGCGCAGCCTGATGCCGTCGAAGGTCGCCGTTGCCGTCTCCTTGAGCTCGACCGTCACGCTCCGTGAAGTCGCGTCGAAGCCGTACTCGTCCGTGTCGAAGCCGGAGATGGCGACGGAATACTCGCCGGCGTGCAGCCTGTCGAATGCGTACCGGCCCGTCGCGCCGGTGACGACCGACTTGTCTTCGCCCTCGCCGCTCAGGCTTACCGTGACGCCTTCCAGCGCGGCGCCTTCGATCGTGACCCGGCCCATGATTCCCGCGGTCCGCAGCGCAGTCCCCTCGAAGGGAACGCCGGCGGTCTCGCCTGATGCCACGGCGATGGCCTTGGAGGTGGCCTGGAAGCCGTACTCGTCGGTGTCGAAGCCGGAGATGGCGACGGAATACTCGCCGGAGCGAAGATCCTCGAACATGTACTGTCCGGCGTCATCGGTGGTATCGGTCCGGTTGTCGCCCCTGCCCTGCAGGCTGACGGTGACGCCCGCGAGCGGGTTTCCTTCGACGCTGACCTGTCCGACGATGGCGGAGGTGCGCACATAGGTACCCTCGAAGTTCACGACCTTCGACTCGTCCACCGCCACGGTGGCCGAGGACGAGGTGCTCCCGAAGGTCACTTCGCCGGCGTCGAAGCCGGAAATCTCGATGGCGTAGTCGCCGGCCCGGAGTCCGGAGAAGGCATACCGGCCGTCGGCACCCGTCGGGATCTCCGACTCGGAGGGCCCGGAGACCGTTACGGTGACACCGCCGAGGCCGTCACCTTCAACCGTGATCGCGCCCGCAATCCCGGATGTCCGGATCCAGGTTCCCTTGAAGTCGACGGTGACGACCTCTCCGTCCTCCGACAGTTCGGCGGGCGCGGAGGCGGTGTTGAATCTGCTTCCCTGGGGGAAGCCGGTGATGGTGATCGTATGGTCGCCCGCTTCGACGTTGTCAAAGCGGTACGTGCCTCCGCCCGCGGTGGTGGCGGTGGCGCCGCCGCTCAGGGTGACGGTGATACCGTCGATTCCCTCAGCCTCGATGGTCACCCGTCCCGAGATGGAACCGGTGGGCGCCGGGGGAACCACGTCGTCGCCGCACGCGTTGATGACGGGGACGGCAAGGAGTGCCGCCGTCGCGAAAAGCCTGAGTCTGTTCATTGTGTTTTTCCTCATGGAACAGGTTGTCGCTCGCGCCCCCAAGGTGAATCCCGGGGGGCCGCTCAAGTTTGAACGACTACATGATGGCCCAATGAGGCCCCGGTCGATCAGAGGGAAAACCCGGAGATTTTCGAGGGGAATCCCGGTACCTTCTGGCGGGAAATCCCCCCCCTATGGAGAGGGCAGGCACTCGCGCACCTCCCGTGGGCCAGTACGGCTCAGCGTGCAGAGGCTGAGACAGATCGAGCGCGGGACTGGTCGTCCACATGCCCGCGCTGGTCGCGGTCCA
Organism: Longimicrobiales bacterium; assembly: GCA_965204275.1. Taxonomy (GTDB): domain Bacteria; phylum Gemmatimonadota; class Gemmatimonadetes; order Longimicrobiales; family Gaopeijiaceae; genus Bin94. Next base: position 949,510 of record CBDBEC010000001.1, on the reverse strand, counting down.
GTACGATCCCGGCCTCAAGCGGCAGTACGGGGCGCTCGTGGCCCGGGGGAAGCCGCGCGGAAGATCCGCCCTGACGGCGCGGTGATGGCGGAAGACGGCTCTTCATCCTCGACAACACGCTCGTCCTGCAGGACGGCAGGTGTGCATCGCCGGAAGGCCAAGGTGTGAAGTGAAACGACCCTTTGCGTCGCGTTTCACACCCCAGTGCGGCTGGAAGTCGAAGCGCGGCATCGTTCCATTCGATTCAAACTACCTCCGGACGAACCGCACCCCCTTGCCCGCCGCCGCCGTGCTTGCCCGAAGCCTATCGGCATGCGGGCCGGCCAACCGGCCCGGGTGATCCACCACAAACACAACGCCGTTCGCCGCGATCCGGTTTCGCCGGGTGGACGTCCGACCCGGGGGCTCGAAGCCGCGCGGTTGAGACCAGCCGGGGGGAAGGTTGCTTCGGCCGCCATTCCTCAGGCCATTCGTGGACCGGGGCCGAGCATCTCTCCGCCGAGGGGCGGGACAACGAGGCGTGGTGCGGCGGCCGTCCGGGATCAGCCTTCGAGTTCGGCCAGCTTCGCGCGGGCCTCGCGGGCCGGTTCGAACGCCGCGTCCGCGGGTTCCCAGGCCGCAAGCGCGCTCTCAAGGTGCGCCTTGGCGCCGGCGGTGTCGCCGCGCGCTTCCAGCACCAGGGCAAGCTCGAGGTGTGCGTGCGGATCGGAGGGCACGAGGCGAAGCGCTTCACGCAGTTCCGCCTCGGCTTCATCCAGGCGGCCCGCCTTCCTGAGCGCCCGTCCTGTTTCCCCATGGAGGTCGAGGCGCGGGTCCTGTGCCATCGCATCCCGGTAATGATGGACGGCCAGCGCGTACTCACCCTCCTCCTCCTCAATCCGCCCGAGGTCGCCCGTCAGGACCGGACGGAGCATGTCGGCGCCCCACGTCTCGATCCAGTCCGAAGCGGCCCGGTAGGCGCTCCGGGCCACACCGGCCTCGCCCATCCGGAGTGCGATGCGGAGCCGCGAGTGCGGGACGAAGAACAAAATGCTCTTGGTCGGTTCGGACTCGGACCGCGTTTCCTCGAGAAGAGCCAAGGCTTCGTCGCGGCGGCCCGCCTCAAGAAGTATGCCGATATGGGCGAACTTTCGATTGAGGATATCGAGTGGGGTGTGCGTCCTGGAGGCCTCCGCGAGCCAAGCCCCCGAGGTCCGGGTCGCCTCATCCATTTGCCCTCGGAACAGGTGATAGGCCAACAGCCCGTCGAGTGCGGCGGCCTTCTGCCGGGGTGTGCGGGCCAAGGCGCCCGCCCTTTCATATCCGGCCAGCGCCGAGTCGAAGCGGCCTTGGTCGAGATCGAGGGATGCGAGTTCGCCCACGGATTCCGGGTTGAGGGGATCGAGGGCCGTCGCCGCTTCAAGATGCTCGCGCGCGGTGCCGAGTGCCCCGCGCCGCCGGTGGAACCGGGCAAGATCACTGTGGCCGGTGTAGTCGGCCGGCATCCGTCTCACGTACTGTTCAAGCGCAGCCCGTGCCCTATCGTCGTCGCCGAGGGCCTCGCGTGCCTCGGCCAGTGATTTGAGCAGCGAATGGTCGGTTGGATTCAACCGGTACCGAGTTTCGAGCGTCCGGATCAGCCCCTCCCAATCTCCCCCCACCTGTTGGACATAGCTATGGTAATCGAGTGCGGCAGGATCCTCGGGATGGAGCGCGATCCAGGTCTCGACGACGGCCCGCCCGCGTTCCGGCTGCGCCGTCAGGAAGTAGGAGTCGGCCAGCATATCCAAGCGGAACCGTTCCGGGAGCCGGTATGCGTTCTCGATGGCCGCTTGCATGGCGGCCCTGGCCTCTTCCTCCCGGTTTGCGTCAAGGTACGCCACCGACAGCCGGTGTTGCGCCACGGCGAATGTCGGATCGAGCGCCGTCGCGGCACGCAGCCCCTCGATGGCGGCCTCCCGGTCCGGCGGATCGGAGAGCAGCTTCGCGTAGGCGTGGCCGAAAGCCGCCAGGGCCTCCTCATTCTCGGTCAGACGGTCGCGGACCGGGAGATCCTCGACACCGTTCCGGCCGGGGAGGTCCAGAGCCTTCCCGAGGGTCTCCGACATCTCGTCGACAAGCGCCAGGAAGTCGGGTCCCTCGTGCACCGTCTCGCTGATCCGCTGGCCGCCGTCCGTGTCGTCGATGTTCATCGCCACCCGGTATCCGTCTCCCGTCCGGCCGACGGCGCCGCTGACGATGAACGTCGCGTGGAGCAGTTCCGCCACCGCCCACTTCAGCGGCAGCGGCGCGTCGCCCGCATGCCGGAGCCCGAACTCGGACATGCGCCGGGTGAACACGGAGACCGAGACCGGTTCGAAGAAGTCGTTGGAGGCGAGGTCCAGCTCGAGCGCGAGCGGTGCCATGTGGGTGAGCCAGGCCTCGTCTCCGTCCAGTCCGGGTCCGGCGTTGAACCGGGACAGGGCCGTGCGTCTCCGGAACTCGGGTTTCGCCACGGTGCGTTCGACCCTCTCCCCGCCGATCTCGACGGTGGCCGTGGTCGTCCGCGCATCCAGATTCGCGTCGCCGAACAGGAGGAACAGGGCGAAGGCCGTGAACACGAGGTTCGCGGGAATCGCGAGCCTCCCGGCCGCGGAGCGCCTCGTCGCGCGGTCGTCCGGGCGGTTGCGGAACCACGCGGTCACGGCCACGCTCGGCAACTGCAACCCGAGCGCAACCATGGCGACCGCCGGCCAGCTCTCGGAGAGGAGGAGCTCGTCGACGATGAAGACGGTGAATGCGACGAGCGCCCACGCCGCGCCCGCGTAGACCAGGAGCGCCTGCGGAACGCGGCGCTCGAACAGGCTCCTGGCCAGGCTCGTCGCCATTTCGGGTTGCGGCACGGCGGCCCGAACCGTGGTCCCCTCGCCCGGCGAGGTCCGTACGGTGAGGCTGCCCCCGGCCAGCTCCGCCCTCTCGCGCATCCCGTCTAGGCCGACGCCGGCGTGGCCCTCCTTCGGCGCCGCTCCGGGATCGGACAGCTCGAACCCGCATCCTTCGTCGCGAATCTCCGCGACGATCATCCCGCCCTCCAGTCCGAGCGTCACGGCGGCCTCGCCCACCTTCGCGTGCGCCGCCGCGTTGCCCACGGCCTCCTGCACGATCCGGTACAGGGCCAGGGCGGTCACCGGGTCCAGCTCGTCGGCGACGCGTTCGAGGTCGACGCTGGCGCGGATCGTGACTCCGTGCACCTTCCGGACATCGCGAAACAGGCTCTCGAGCGCGGACACGAGCCCCTGCTCTTCAAGTCTCGGGGACCTCAGCCCCCGGATCATCCGCCTCACCCCCCGGATCGCGTCGAGGATCTCGCCCGCGACCGCCGCCCACGCCCGTTCCCTCTCCTCCCGGTCCGTCTCGTCCACCAGGAGCCTCCCCCTGATCTTGAACGCCACGAGGAACTGGAGGAACTCGTCGTGCAGCTCGCGGGCAAGGTGCTTCCGCTCGTTCTCGGCAGCCACCATCCTCACTCGGGACAGCCGCCGCTTCCGCTTCCGGTCCGAGATGTCGCGGATCGCGCGGATCACGTGTCCCCCGGAAAGATCTGCGGGTTGAATCGAGATCCCGGATCACGACATTGGAATCCACGACGAGCATCGCATGCGGCGATGCTTCGAACACGGTCCCGCAGTCCCTGCCGGCGAGCACGACAAGACACCCCTTGGGCACCAGCAAGAACGGAACCAAAGGCATCAGGGTTCACTGTGTTACTCCGATTCTGACGCCAACGAACAGTAGCGGGTGCTGCGACATCTCCGCCACTCTCTCTCGTCGCCGTCTCAGCAGTCGCGGTGCGGAATCGCCACTCCGCAGAGCGGGAGGAGCACCAGCAGGAACGCTGCGGCGGCGCCACTCGTGGCGACCCCGGGCCGCGCGGGATCAGCCTTCGAGTTCGGCCAGCATCGCGCGGGCCTGGCGAGCCGGTTCGAACGCCGCGTCCGCGGGTTCCCAGGCCGCAAGCGCGCTGCGAATGTGCGCTGCGGCGCCGGCGGTGTCCCCGCGCTCCTCCAACACCCTGGCCATTTCGAGGTGCGAGTGCGGATCGGAGGGCACGAGGCGAAGCGCTTCCCGGACTTCCGCCTCGGCCTCGTCCAGGCGGCCCATCTTCCTGAGCGCGCGTCCCGTCCGGCGATGGAGGTCGAGGGTGGGGTCCCGGGACATCGCATCCCTGTAGTGCCCGACCGCCAGCGCGTAGTTGCCGTCCTCCTCCTCGATCCGTCCGAGGTCGCCGGTCAGGATCGGGCGCATCATGTCGGCGCCCCACTTGTCGATCCAGTCCGACGCGGCCCGGTAGGCGCTCCGTGCCACACCGGTCTCGCCCGCTGCGAGAGCGATGCGGAGCTTCGAGTGCGTGACGAAGAAAGGGGGGTCGCTCTCGAGCGGTCCGAGCTCGGACCGCAGCTCCTCGAAAAGAGCCAGGGCTTCGTCGTGCCGGCCCATGTCGAGATAGATGCCGATGTCGGCGAACCCGTGCTGGACGATCCGAAGCGGGGTGTGCGACCCGGAGGCCTCGGCACGCCAGGCCTCCGCCGTCCGGATCGCGTCTTCCAACTGTCCCCGGAACCGGTGGTAGGCCTTCAGCCCGTCGAGCGCGGCGGCCTTCTGCCGGGTGGTGCGAGCCAGTTCGCCCGCCCTTTCATATCCGGCCAGCGCCGCGTCGAAGCGCCCCGAGTGCAGGTCCGCCAACGCCAGTTCGCGCACAGCTTCCGGGTTGAGGGGATCGACGACGACCGCCCGCTCGATATGCTCGCGCGCAATGTCGTGTGCCCCGAGCCGCCGGTGGAACCGGGCAAGGTCCACATGGCCGGTGTAGTCCGCCGGCATCCGTCTCGCGTACCGTTCGAGCGCGGCCAGCGCCAACTCGTCGTTCCCGGCGTGCATGTGAGCGGAGGCCAGTTCCTTGAGCAGCGCGTGGTTGGCGGGATTCAGCCGGTACCGCGTCTCGAGCGTCGAGATCAGACCCGTCCAGTCTCCCCGGATCGACTGCAGTAGGCTGTAGTAGTCGAGTCCGGCCGGATCCTCGGGATGGAGCGCGACCCACCCTTCGACGACGGCCCACGCTTGTTCCGGCTGTTCCGTCAGGAAGTAGTGGTCGGTCCTCGCCAGAAAGGCCACCCTCTCGGGGAGCCGGTAGACGTGGTCGATGGCCGACTCCATGGCGGCGATGGCCTCCTCCGTCCGGTTGTCATCCAGGTACGCGACCGAAAGGTCGTACTGCGCCACGGCGAATGTCGGATCGAGCGCCGTCGCGGCTCGCAGCCCCTCGATGGCGGCCTCCCGGTCCGGATGATCGGAGAGCAGGTTGGCGTAGGCCCGGCCGAAGGCCGCCAGCGCAGCGTCATCCCCGGTCAGACGGTCGCGGACCGGGAGATCCTCGACACCGTTCCGGCCGGGGAGGTCCAGAGCCTTCCCGAGGGTCTCCGACATCTCGTCGACAAGCGCCAGGAAGTCGGGTCCCTCGTGCACCGTCTCGCTGATCCGCTGGCCGCCGTCCGTGTCGTCGATGTTCATCGCCACCCGGTATCCGTCTCCCGTCCGGCCGACGGCGCCGCTGACGATGAACGTCGCGTGGAGCAGCTCCGCCACCGCCCACCTCAGCGGCAGCGGCGCGTCGCCCGCATGCCGGAGCCCGAACTCGGACATGCGCCGGGTGAACACGGAGACCGAGACCGGTTCGAAGAAGTCGTTGGAGGCGAGGTCCAGCTCGAGCGCGAGCGGTGCCATGTGGGTGAGCCAGGCCTCGTCTCCGTCCAGTCCGGGTCCGGCGTTGAACCGGGACAGGGCCGTCCGTTTCCGGAACTCGGGTCTCGCCACGGTGCGTTCGACCCTCTCCCCGCCGATCTCGACGGTGGCCGTGGTCGTCCGCGCATCCAGATTCGCGTCGCCGAACAGGAGGAACAGGGCGAAGGCCGTGAACGCGAGGTTCGCGGGAATCGCGAGCCTCCCGGCCGCGGAGCGCCTCGTCGCGCGGTCGTCCGGGCGGTTGCGGAACCACGCGGTCACGGCCACGCTCGGCAACTGCAACCCGAGCGCAACCATGGCGACCGCCGGCCAGCTCTCGGAGAGGAGGAGCTCGTCGACGATGAAGGCGGTGAATGCGACGAGCGCCCACGCCGCGCCCGCGTAGACCAGGAGCGCCTGCGGAACGCGGCGCTCGAACAGGCTCCTGGCCAGGCTCGTCGCCATTTCGGGTTGCGGCACGGCGGCCCGAACCGTGGTTCCCCCGCCCGGCGAGGTCCGTACGGTGAGGCTGCCCCCGGCCAGCTCCGCCCTCTCGCGCATCCCGTCGAGGCCGACGCCGGCGTGGCCCTCCTCCGGCGCCGCTCCGGAATCGGACAGCTCGAACCCGCATCCTTCGTCGCGGATCTCCGCGACGATCATCCCGCCCTCCAGTCCGAGCGTCACGGCGGCCTCGCCCACCTTCGCGTGCGCCGCCGCGTTGCCCACGGCCTCCTGCACGATCCGGTACAGGGCCAGGGCGGTCACCGGGTCCAGCTCGTCGGCGACGCGTTCGAGGTCGACGCTGGCGCGGATCGTGACTCCGTGCACCTTCCGGGCATCGCGAAAGAGCGTGGCGAGCGCGGAAACGAGCCCCTGCCGTTCGAGTTTCGGAGACCTCAACCCCCGAATCATCTGCTTCACCCCCCGGATCGCGTTGAGGATCTCGTCGGCGATCACCGCCCACGCACGTTCCCTCTCCTCCCGGTCCGTCTCGTCCACCAGGAGCCTCCCCCTGATCTTGAACGCCACGAGGAACTGGAGGAACTCGTCGTGCAGCTCGCGGGCAAGGTGCTTCCGCTCGTTCTCGGCAGCCACCATCCTCACTCGGGACAGCCGCCGCTTCCGCTTCCGGTCCGAGATGTCGCGGATCGCGCGGATCACGTGTCCGGCCCCGAGAGAGCCCGCGGGTTGAGATCCCGGATCACGACCTCGGAATCCACGCCGAGCATCGCGTGCGGCGATGCTTCTAACACGGTCCCGGCGTCCCTGCCGACGAGCAACGACAAGACAGCTCCTTGGGTGCCAGGCCCCGATCCCCGCCGCCTCCAAGGCACACAGGACCGGGAGCCGCCAGCCAATCGGCACTCTGTGCTCAGCAAGAACGAAAACCAAGGCCATCAGGGTTCATCGTATACTCCGAATTCGGCGCCAAGATAGGGGGTCTGCAATGTCCCCGCCACTCTCTCTCTCGTCGCCGTCTCAGCAGTCGCGGTGCCGAATCGCCACGCCGCGGAGCGGGAGGAGCGCCGGCAGAAACGCCCCCGCGGCGCCACTCATGGCGACCCCCCGGCCGCGCGGATCCGGCTGTCCGGCAGCGCCCGGCGTCGCGGCGGGGACGCGCTCGCCAGCAGCCACGCCCGCCGGGAGGTTCCGGCGGAATGAGACGTTCGCCGATGGCGCAGGCTCCAGAGAGCGGTGAGCGCCAGCCCGAGGCCGAGTCCGACGACAACCGTTCCGACCCCGCGGCGCCCGCCGGCGACACTATGCGGCGGCTTCACGAACATCCTCCGGTTCATCGGACGCGACCGCGTCCGGGCTCACGCCCACCGCCGCCAACATCCTCCCGGCGGACGACCAGGCGGTCGCCCGGTGGTGCCGCCCCCGGACCCTGGCGCAGTGTCGTGCCGTGGCCGCGAGCTCTTCGAAGATCCCGCCCATGGTCGCCATGCCGGCCAGCCGCACATACTCGTCCCCACCGCCATGCTGCGACGGCTGGACCCTGATTGCTACGATCATTTCAATTCAATCCTCCCGTCCGTTCCGCTGTCGACGGCCCCGAGGGGCGAGTGGGCCATCCCGCCCTTCGCTCCCGTAACGGTGATACCGCGCATCCCCGGCTTGAGATCCGCCCCCCTCACGATGCGGCTCCGGCCACCCGCTGCCTGTCCGCTCCGTTCGGCGAGAGCGGACGCGGCTGCGGTCCGCGCCGATCCGGAACCGGCGCCTCGGGCATCGCCGCGATCTGATCGGCGAACCTCCCGAACACCTCCCGTGTCGCGAGAAAGACATGGGTTCTCCCCGCGACGACGATTCCCACCACCATCGACGTGTCGCCGCAGGTCGTGCGCATGCCAACCCACATCTCCGAAGCCCTGCCGCCCTCGTTGTTCTCCCGGTTGCCACTCATGGTGTCCCATCTTTCCGTCTCGTGGCCTCGGTTCCCCGGCGGGGATCCACACCCGCCGGGGACTCCGGCACTCCGTCGAACGGCCAAGCGCCAGACGCGCACGGCACCGGAGCGAACATTAACGGGTCGCGCCCACCGGCCGTCAGAGGGAAAACCCGGCGGTTCCGGGGGGGAATACCCTGCGGATTCGCAACGGGGGTTTTTCCCGTCACGATCAGTGGGGGCAGCCGGGTCCGGGTGCTACCGCTCGCCTTCGGCCTGCAGGAGCCCGGCCTCGAGGGCGAAGCGCACGACGTCGCGCCGGGTGTGCAATCCCAGCTTGGTCTTGGCGCGCGCGATGTAGCCCTCGACGGTCTTGGGGCTGAGAACCATCTCCTCGGCCGTCTCCCTGGCCGAGAAGCCCTTCGCGTACAACTCGACCGCGGCGCGCTCGCGCGACGAGAGCGCCCCGGATCCCGGCTTGCCGCTCGCGACGCCCCGTGCCTTCCGCCTCGCGAGCAGGGCGGCCGCGCGGCGCGGCAGATAGGAGTGGCCGCGCACGAGCGCCTCCAGGGCGCCCATGAGATCCGTGTCGGCGACGGACTTGTTCAGATAGCCCGCGGCGCCGGCGTTGAGGGCTGGAACGAGGAACTCGTCCTCGTCGTGGATCGTGAGCACAAGGACCTTCGCCCCGAGCCCGAGTTCGGCGATGCGCCGGGTCGCCTGGACGCCGTCCATCCCGGGCATCGCCAGATCCATGACGACGATGTCCGGCTCCAGGGTCCCCGCCTTTCGCACCGCTTCCTCTCCGGAGGATGCCTCGCCCACGACATCCACCCGGCCGGTGGACTCGAGCAGCGCCTTCAGACCGGCGCGCACCACCTTGTGGTCGTCGACCAGCAGCACCCTCACCATTTTTTCGCCGTCACCCCCGGATCGCGTTTAGGATCTCGCCGGCCATCGCCGCCCGGCCGGCAGCCGCCGGGGGCCTTCAGGCACCGGACGACTCTCATCCACGAGAAGTGCTCGGCCACCCAATGTCAACGGGGATCGGCCGGCCGTGGGGTCCGCGGGCGGTGGAAGGGTCAATGGGCTGGGACGGATTCTCGATCAGATCGGCGCGCGCCGCCCGAGCTGAGCTGAGAGCTAGCCTGCCAGGTCCCCGTTCCTTGCCGTTCCGGGCTCCGGAGGCAGGCCCGGGCTTCGAGCCGCACACCGGGCCCCCGGCGGAAGGGCGCACCGCGGGAAGCAGGCCCCGCGAGGATGTCTCCGGGCCGGCGCAAGCATCGGGGAGCCGCGGGAGAGCCACACCCGCCGTTTCAGCAGTCTCGGCGCGGAATCGCCACTCCGCAGAGCGGGAGGAGCACCAGCGGAGACACTGCGGCGGTGCCACTCAGCGGCCCCTTGGCCGCGCGGATCCGGTTGTCCGGCAACGCTCGGTTTCAGCCGGTGCGGCGGGGGTGTGCTCGCCAACAGCCTCGCCCCGGACCCGCGTGCAGTGCCCGTGCCGTCGCCCGCGAGCTCTTCGCGACGTCCGGTCGGGCAGGGCGGTGGCCCGGCGCGGCGGATGGGAGTGCCCGCGCACCAGCGCCTCAATGGCCCCCGGCAGGTCGGTGTCGGCCACGGACTTGTCCAGGAAGCCCGCGGCGCCGGCGGCGAGGGCTGGAACGAGGAACTCGTCCTCGTCGTGGACCGTGAGCACCAGGACCTTCGCCCCGAGCCCGAGCCCGGCGATGCGCCGGGTCGCCTCGACGCCGTCCATCCCGGGCATCGCGAGGTCCATGGTGACGATGTCCGGCTCCAGGAGCCGGGCCTTTTCCACCGCCTCCTCCCCCGACGACGCCTCGCCCACGACATCCACCCGCCCGGTGGACTCGAGCAGCGCCTTCAGACCGGCGCGCACCCCCTTGTGATCATCGGCCAGCAGCACCCTCACCCTCCCATTCGCGAAGAGGCCCGCCGAACGCCGGGGTGGAATGGCCCTCGACACCGGATTCCTCCTTCCCGTGAGTGAATGAAGTGAAGTGAACTGAATGAAGGGTTTTCGAGTGGCCGCGAAGGAGATGCGGTCAGGTGACGCAACAACGTTCGGCAATCGCGAGAGGCCCGCATAGAGGGTTGACACCCCATTCGAGCAGGGGTTTTCCCGGTCTCAGCGCAGGGTCTTCCCCCAAACGGCGCGGGTGCGATCACCCGCATGCCCCTTCAGCGGTTCCGCCGCCCGGACGCCCGGCCGGGCACCGGCGGCTCGTGGCCCCGGAAGATTCTGCCGTGATTCACGCCAACCGCGACCCGCCGGAACAGCATGCCACTCGCAGAGGGGCCTCGACTGCCGGGAGGGGCATTCGGGCGGCCATCGGGTCCGAGGACATCCGGCGGGCGGAGTTGGCGGGGGTCGGCGTCCGCGAGGCGGAACGGCAAAGACGCTGCCAGACTCGAACCGCGAGTCGATCCGCCCGCTTGACAGTCCCGGTCCGAGCGCATTCCTTCCACTCCTGCCCGCGCACCGGCCAGGTCGTGCGTGCCCCGATCCAACCGATGGAGCGAAGGAGGACCGATGTCCACGAGGTACGCAGTCCCGCCGGACCCGGTGCGGCGCTACGGCTATCTTGCCGCCCGGGTCATGCTGGCGGCCATCTTCCTGCTCACCGGCTGGGACAAGCTTGCGGACAGGCAGGACGCGGCGGCCGACATTGCGGAGGTGGGCCTGCCCGCCCCTTTCCTGCTGGCGGTTCTGGCGGGAGTCGTGGAGCTGCTGTGCGGACTGCTGCTCATCGTGGGCTGGAAACCCGTCTGGGCTGCGGGCGGCCTGCTGCTGTTCCTGCTCCCCGTGACGGCCCTGTTGGAAAACCCCCTGGCGGCTTCCGCCGATTTCGGCACGCTGATCGACTTCCTCAAGAATCTCGCGATCATGGGCGGCCTGCTGATGGTCGTGTTGTGGGAGCGCCGACGCGACGCAGACCGACACCAGCCGGAGGCCCCGGCTTCACCGGGATGACCGGCCGCGCCCCGGGTCCCCGGGCGGACGACATCGCCCCCGGAACGCTCGCTTCGGCGCCCTCGGGGTCGACGCGCAACTCGGCCGGAGCGCGCGCAATCCGGGGGGACCGAAGGGGGATGGCGGCTTCGCCAGTCCCGCCGTATTGCGATGGGTATGCTGCTTCCGAGCATGGCGGACGGGATGCCCGACGATTCTGAACGAGCCCGGAATCGACGGCTCGTGGAGCAATCATCCGTTCTTCGGCAGCGGCATCATCGGCTTCACCTCCATGGGGCCGGAGCCGGCGAGCGGGGGCGTGTTCTTCGTCACGCCGTCCGACCGATAGGGCACAATCGGGTTCTAGACAGCCTCAGGGGCGCTGCCGGGGGCACACGGCCCGGCTCTCCCGCCCCCTCGTGCGCCGGATCCCGGCCGCCCCCGCCAGCGTATCGGACCTCGGCCACTCTTCCGCCAGGGGGGGATGGGATGAGGGGACACCGGCGTCCCGGAGCTCTGCGCCGTCTCCAACCACCACCGGAGCCAGTTGCGTCGGAGAGCTCTGGCGAGTGCGAACGGGCGCCCGGACGGGAGCCCTCGCCGAGCCGAAGTCCCGCCAATTGATGCGGGTTTCCCTGCCGTTACGATACCGTGGAATCAGACATTCACCAAGACGGGAAACGGCAGATCGTGCAGTCCCGGTTGACTTTAGATGATCCCTACGCCGCGATTCACGCCAACCGCAACCCGCCGGGCCGGCAAGTGCGTTAGGATTCGCATCTTCTTGCGGTGAAAGCATTTATGTGTTTGGCAGCCCGGATTCCCGATGGAGTGGACGCCCCCTCGCGGCGGCATCGCGATGTGCCAGGGATGGTACTGTAAGCGATCGCGACCTTGAGAGGTCTGACCATCACAGGGAGGAGACATCCACATGGAACAGGTTGGCATCATCGGAATCGATCTGGCAAAGCGGAGCTTCCAGGTACACGGGGCCAGGGCGGATGGGTCGGTGGCATGCCGCAGGAAGCTGGGCCGCGGGAAGCTGCTGAGCTCTCTCGCCTCGCAACCGGGGTGTACGGTGGTGATGGAGGCGTGCGCCAGCGCCCACTACTGGGGCCGGGAGATCGCGGCTCTCGGCCACGAGGTGAGGCTGGTCCCCCCGATCTACGTGAAGCCTTCGCAGGGCAGGGCCCGGATCGGGCAGCTGGCCGGAGTTCTCGAAGACGGGGACTGCGGCCTGCCGGAGGCGGTCGTCGAGCTGGGCAGGCTGCTGCTCGGGCGGATCGACGAGCTCGACGGGAAGATCGACGGACTCGACAGCGAACTCCGGGCGAGTGCGCGGGAGAACGAAGAGACGGCGCGCCTGATGACGATCCCGGGAGTCGGGCCGGTCACCGCGATGGCGCTGCAGAGTGGCAGGCTTCGGCTTCGGGGAGTCCGTGGGCGGGCTGGCAAGGCGCGACGAAAGGTGAATAGCAGGGCTATTCGCCCGAGGAGCAACGCAGAGCGGAGCTTTGGAGAAATGAAATGTATACTGTGATTTACTAAATGTCATGTTTTCATTACTTTTTTGGCTGGCCAAGCGAAGCGCCCAGCCCGGATGCATCGCCGCTCGACTGCGGGGGAGGATTTTGTCCACGGGCTGCCAGGCCCGGGATCACCTATCCTTAAGGGGTCCGCGGGCGTTCCCGGCAGCGCGGGTCAACTCCGCTGGCATTCGGTTGGCTCGAACGGAGGCGAGATGAAGAACCGGTTTGCGACACTGACGGCGTTGGCCCTGCTGAGCATCCCGGCGGCGAACGTCCAGGGGCAGGCCAGATTCGGAGTCATCAGCGGACTCAGCCGGGCAACTTTCACGGGAGGGGGTGCCCAGGGGATCACCTGGCGAACCGCTGTGATGGTCGGCGGTGTCGCCGACCTTCGCCTGGGAGACGCCCTGGCGATGCGGTCCGAACTGCACTTCGCGACGAAGGGTTCGCGGGCGCGGGTGGGGAAGACGGCGGAAGCCGCCTTGAGACTGTCCTACCTTCAGCTTCCTGTCCTTATGCAACTACTCACCGAACCCGATGTTCTGTTGCGCCCACGACTGTACGGGGGCGTGTCGTTCGGCCTGCTCATCAGTTGCCGCCGGGAGGACATGGCCTGCAGCGACGATCTTCACGTTCACGACTTCGACACCGGTCTTCTCGTTGGAGGCGAGATCGAGGTTTTCGGAACGGGATTCGGGGTGCGCTACGAAGCGGGTCTCGGTTCGGTGACCGCTCAGGCCCCCGGGCTGGAGATCCAGAATGGCGTGTTGTCGCTCACGTTGCGCTATCTGTTCGAATCCCGGTGAATTGCCCGGTGCCGAGGGCGCAGGCAGCGGCGGTCAGCTGAAGAACTCCCCCACGAAATCCGTCCCCGGGTTCTCCGCCAGCGCCGCGGGCGTTCCACTCTGGACAACCGAGCCGCCTTCGAGCGCGTAGACCGAGGGCGCCCCGAGGGCACGGACATCGCGCACATCGTGGGTAACGACCAGGGAAGGCGTGTTGCGTCTGGCCAGATGGCCGGCCAGGAAGCGGCGGATGTCGCGGCGGGTGGCGGCGTCGAGCGCGGCCAGGGGCTCGTCGAGGAGGAGGAGGTCCGGTTCAGCCAGGAGCGCCCTGGCGAGGGCCACGCGCTGCTTTTCTCCTCCGGACAGTCTGGCCGGGAAGCGTTCCAAAAGGTGACCGCAGTCCATCTCGTGCAAGAGGGTGGCGGCGGCGCTCAGGCGGTCGCCGAGCGGTGGGCGGGGACGGACGGAGGTCAGGCTGAACGCCACGTTGTCGAGGACGTTCAGGTGCGGAAAGAGCCCGTAACCCTGTGGAACATACCCGATGCGGCGTTGCTCGGGGGCGAGGCGCACCCCCGCATCCGAGTCGTACAGCACGCGGTTGCCGACGCGGATCCGGCCCGCTGTGGGAGGGTGGCCTCCGGAGACCACACGCAGCAGGGTGGTCTTCCCGGATCCATTGGGCCCGATCAGCGCAACCGGGGCACCGTCTCCCGCGACGGTCGCATTGAGCACGAAGGAACCTGCGCGGGCATGGATGCGGGCCTTCCAGTGCATGCCGTCAGCGGGCCGGTGTTCGGGAGGGCGGCGCGGGTCTCGGCTTCAAGACGGGCTGTCCTGACGTGCGTCGAGCCCGCGCGAGAGCAGCGTCGGGATCGTGCGGAGGGGGACCAGGAGAAGGACGCTTGCCGCCGCGAGGACGAGAGCCAGGGCGACCGCGACCCGGGTGTCGGACTCCAGGGCGGTGTAGATCGCCAGCGGCATGGTCTGGGTCGACCCCGTGAAGTTGCCTGCGAAGAAGAGGGTTGCGCCGAATTCTCCCAGCGCACGGGCCCACGACAGGGCCGCGCCTGCGACCATACCGGGCAACGCCAGAGGGACCGCGACGCGCAGGAAGGCACCTGCCGGGGACTGGCCGAGCGTGCGGGCGACGATGAGGAGGTCGTCGTCGAGGCGGCGGAAGGCTGCGGCCGCACCGTGGACGTAGAAGGGCGCCGAGACCACCACCTGGGCCATCACGACGGCGGGCGTGGTGAAGGGCAGGCGGATGCCGAGCGCCGCCAGGGTCGGCCCGAGCAGCCCGTTCGGCCCGAAAGTCTGCAACAGCGCTATTCCCATCACTGCGGGCGGGATCACGATCGGAAGGTCCACCAGCACCTCTGCGACGCGTGGGGAACGGCCGGCGGCACGCGCCAGCCACCAGGCCAGAGGGGTGCCCGCGATCACTATCACTGCCACGCTGGCAAGGGTGGTGCGCGCGCTCAGCCAGAGCGCCGGGACGAAGAGGGGGTGGCGGGCGCCGGCCGCGATGTCCGCGGGTGAAGACGACCCCGCCAGCGCGATCACGGGGACTGTAACGATGGCGAGCATCGGGAGTGCGGCGGCCAGCATCCCCTTCCCCCCCCGCGGCTCCCTCACTGCGGGGGCGCGGCGCCCGCCACGAATCCCCGGCGCTCCAGAATCTCACGCCCCGTGGCCGAAGCCACGAAACCGAGCCAGCGCGCCGCACCCTCGGGGTTGGCGGCGTCGGCGACCGTGCCAATCAGGTATTTCGCGCGCACATTGGCCTCGGGTGGCAGGGGGATCGCATGCACGCGGCCCGGCGCGACATCGGTTCGGTACACGATCGCCGCGTCGGCCACCCCCAGCTCCACCTTGGCGCGAACCAGCCGGGCGTTGCTCTCCTGGGAGACCACCCGGCTCAGCACGGCGCTCTCGAACTCCTTGCCAAGGCGCCTGCCCGCGCGTCGCAACGCCTCGCGCGTGTAGGCACCCACCGGCACGTGCTCGGTCCCGATCACGAGGCGTTCCGCGCGCCGGAGGTCGGCGAAGGACCCGATCCCGGCGGGGTTGGCGGGTGGCACGATCAGCGCCAGTTCGTTGCCGGCGAAGTGCCGGTATCCGGAGAGCAGCCCCGCGCCCGCGAGGGACTCCAGGTGGGTGCGGTCCGCCGAAGCGAAGATGTCCGCCCCGGCCCCCTGTTCGATCTGAAATCTGAGGACCTGGCTGCCCGCGAAGACGAGTCCGACGTCGGTGTCCGGGTATTTGGCCTCGAAGGCCGTTGCCATCTCCCGAAAGGCGTCCGTCAGCGACGACGCCGCGAAGACCCTGAGGGGCTTCCGTCCAACCCCGTCCCCACCGCAGCCGGCGATCGCGGCCGCGGCCAGGAGGCGTAGGCAGTTCGCGAAAGCGGCGCGAACGCTGGACGTCACGCGGCCTCGACCGTCGTGACGTGCCCGCTCCGGGAGCTGTCATATCCGGGCAGATGCTCCACTTCACTCCGGAAGGCCTGGTCGTCCAGCGTCTCCATGAGGCGTGAGACCGGGGGTCCCGCCGCGATGTCGGCCGGAACCACCAGGTCGAAGCTCTCCTCCACCAGGGGGATGAAGTCGAGTCCTTCGGCCAAGGCCGCGCTCTCGATGGCGATCCCGGCATCCGCCGTCTGCCAGTGAACCAGCCGGGCCACCTCGCGGTGACCCGCGGCGAGGGGTCCGTCACCGGAGCCCTCCCCCTGCAGCAGCCGGGAGGCCAGTTCGTGCGCCCCCGAGCCTTCCTCGCGGCGGACCAGACGCAGTCCGGGGCGGAGCAGATCGGCGCCAGTGGCCAGACCGAGGGGGTTGCCCGGCGGGACGACCAGTCCCTGGTGCCAGCGCGTCAGGTTGACCAGGAGCAACCGGCGGCCTGGCAGCGTCCGCCTGGCGGCGGCCACCGTGCTCTTCGCTCCGTCGTCGGCGGCCAGATGAAGGCCCGCGACGTGCACCAGTCCCTCCGCCAGCAGCCGCATGGCGCTCCGGTTGCCCACGGGCAGCCAGGTCACGCGGGCGTCGGCGAAGCGCCGGTTCACCCTGCTTGCCAGGGCGCCGAGGAGAGGGGCGCACCCCGCGACCAGCACATTGTGCGCGAGGCCGGTCGCATCGGACAGGGTCTGGACCACCGCCTCCCCGTCGCCTGCCGATTCAACGATTCCGTCGGCTCCGGTGATGCCGTGTGCGGGTAGCCGGTGCGCCACCCAGCGCCCTCCAACGTTGCCAAGCGCGACCCGGGAGTTGCTCTCGCGTCCGACCGCCGCGGGCGCCAGGCATGCGCGGATCGCCGGGTCCGGGGTAAGGCGGAAGATGTCCTCGACGCTGCATCCCAGTGTGAGGGCCAGCTTCAGCCCCAGGCTGGTCGAGGGGACGTTGCGGCCGGCCTCGATGGCGAGGATCGCCTGCCGCGAAACGCCCACCCGTGCGGCCAGGGCATTCTGGGAAAGACCGGCGGCTTTGCGTTGCTGCTTGAGGTGATTGTCAAGACGGGGTTCGGACATCGGGTTCCTCCTGTGGGGGGTCGGACGCTCCTGAAGCACACCACACACACCCAATTGTAATGTGTGCATTACATGATGTAAAGCAGGGTTGTCAACCTGTCTGCCAGCCCTACCAGTCCGTGGATAAGGCCCCGCGAGCACCGAGAGCGGCGAGGCGCCGGGCCGGCAAGGCGCGACGAGGGGCCAATAGCAGCGCTATTGGGCTGAGGAGCAACGCAGAGCGCAGCCTTGGGGACGCTAGATGTATACCATACATGACATAACGTGAAGTTGGCTTTACATCTTGGATAGGTGAGCGGAGCGGTCCAGCCTGGATGCGTCGCCGCTCGAATGCCGGGGGGATTTTGTCCACGGGCTGCTACACCATGTGCGGCCGTATCGCCTGGGTGAGCGAGACCTCGATGTCCCAGATGGCAGCCGTGACCGCGCGCCCGATCAGGTCCATCCTGCGGATGAGTTCGATGCGGGGCATGGCCAGCCTCACTTCGCGCGTGGAGAGGAGTTCGGTGAAGATCCCGCAGGCGTCGGCGAGGCAGATGATGACGACGTCCCGGGGGGTGGGGACCACGTCGCTGAAGAGCACCTCCATGATGCGCAGCTTCACCTCGCGTTCGGCCTTCCCGTCGACCAGCGGGTAGCGGCGCGACCGGAATACCCACAGGAACCGGCCCTCGCGCCGTTCCAGGATACCGCGGGCGATCAGGCTCTCGATGGCGGCCTCCCGGATCTCGTCGGCGCGATTCGCCTCGCGCTCCACCCAGAAGCGCGCGTCGCGGTGCGTGTCGCGGGTCTCCGCAGCGGCGGCGATGCCGGCCAGTGCAGGGTCGAGGATCTCGTCCCCGAGCGGTGTCGGATCGACCAGGGTGAGCCTTTCGAGGTCCGTGTCGATGCGATCCTCCAGCGCGAGGTCCATCAGGACGCCGCCGGCGAGCGCGTACCGCAGGGACCAGTCGGGAACCCGCAGGAACCTCGCCCCCTCGTCATCGAGGAGGAGGAGCATGATCTCTTCGGCGAATCTCAGCATTTTCTATGCGTCGTGGAAGTTCGTAGGGGAGGTCCGTCACCAGCTGCCCAGCTCGCCGGCGCGCCCGATCACGCCGCTCAGCCGGTGGGCCGCGTTGCGCCAGTTGATCCGCACCGAGTTCTGCGCCAGATCGCAGTTGCCCTTTTCGATGGCGTCCGCGATCACCTGGTGTTCGTCTACGGACAGGGAGATCTGGTCGAACAACGTGTCTACGTAGAGTCGGGAATACCGTTCGGCCTGTGGCTTTATCGCGTCGTGCAGAGCCAGGAGGCGGGGTCCCGCGCCGGCCTCCACGTAGGAGCGGTGGAACCGGGTGTCGAATTGGAAGATCCGTTCCCGGGAAGGTCTCCGTCTCCGGGTTTCGGCCAGGAGCCTGGTGTTGAGGCGGTTGAGCCTGTCCACGAGGCGGCGGCGCTTTTCCTGCCTTGCGGCTCGCCAAGCCGCGAGACCCTCCAGCTCCCCGACGATGTAGAACAGCTCGCGCGCGTCGCACTGCGTGAGGGGGGCCACGAAGGGGCGGCTCTGACGACCGCGGCCCGGATCGGCTATGTAACCCTCCTGCATGAGGCGCTGCAATGCGCTTCGGACCGGTGTCCGGCTCAGACCAAGGCGCTCCGCAATCTCCGTCTCGATCAGGCGGGAGCCGGGAGCGAGTCGGCCCCGCACAATCAGCTTCCGCAGGCTCTTGTAAGCCTGCGTGCCGCGGTCGTCCGCGGATGATACGGGTGGTGCCATCGGACTGTGTACGGTAGGGCCGGGGCGAAACGGTCTGCAGTGGGGTCAACTAACCTAACACACACGGCGGTCAAGGGTTGCGAGAGGATGCCCGGTTCCCCGGACCGATCCTGTATTCCTTGCAGTATACAGACGGTTGCCGTACCGTGGGACGCGCGGTCGTGCCTGGCCAACCAAACGGAGTCGCAATGAAAGCCTCATGACCACAGCCGCCGAAACCGGGTGCATCGCCGGTGCCGCCGACGCTCTGCGGATCGATATCCGGCCGGTCAAAGCCCGGAAGGAGTATGAGGCCTTCGTCGAACTCCAGCGCGAGACGTGGGGCCGGGATTTCACCGACACCGTCCCGGTCACCATGATGGGGACCGCCGTCAGGATGGGGGGGATCTGTCTGGGGGCTTTCGACTCCGGCGGCGAGCTGCAGGGCGCCGTCTTTGGGGTGACGGGTCCCAGGGAAGGAGAACTCGGCCACTGGTCCCACATGCTGGCCGTGCGGAGGGCGGCGCGGAACCTCGGCGTCGGGAAGAGGCTCAAGTTCGCTCAGCGGAAGGCCGCGGCGGCGATGGGAGTGGCTGCCGTGTACTGGAGCTTCGATCCGCTCGTGGGGCGCAACGCCTACTTCAACCTCAACCAGTTGGGCGCTTCGGTCATCGAATACGTTCCGGACATGTACGGGACCACGAACAGCGTGTTGCACCGGCTCGGGACGGACCGGTTCATTGCGCGGTGGGACCTGGGTGACGACCCCGGGGTGGTGGTGCGGGAGCGGAGGGACATGGTGGCCGGAGCCGGGACGATGGGCAGGGTGGTGGTGGGCGTGCCCGGTGAGTGCGGTGTTCTGCCCGTCGGCGCCGATGTCGTCGAGGCGGTGGTGCCCGCCGACATCAGGTCGGTCGAGGAACGATGCCTTGACGAGGCATTGGCGTGGCGCTCCGCGAACCGCATGGCATTCGTGGGGCTGCTGGGTGAGGGTTTCGAGGTGGTGGGGTTCATCAGGGGAAGGGAGTACGGGAGGTACGTGCTGAAAAGGGGGGCCGGTAGCATGGGTGGTTTGTGATGCGGGTGGGGGTGGTGGGGGGCGGAGTGATCGGACTTGCAACCGCCTGGTATCTGAAGAAGGCGGGCGCGGATCCATTCGTCATCGAGGCGCGGTCCGTGGGCGGGGGTTGTTCGCAGGGGAATCTGGGGTGGATCAGTCCGTCGGTCTCCACACCGCTGGCGCTGCCGGGGCTGACCTGGAAGTCGCTGCTGTGGACGCTGCAGCGGGACAGTCCGCTGTTCATTCGGCCCGCTGCCGCGCCGAGGCTGCTTCCGTGGCTTCTGCGGTTCCGGTCGCACTGCAACCAGGTGGCCTGGGAGCGTGGAATTCGGAAGCTGGCGTCGCTCAATGCGCGGACGAGAGAGCTGTACGACGGGTTGAGGGCCGATGGGGTCGACTTCGAGTTGGCCCGGTCGGGTTTGCTGTTCGTCTTTCGGGACCGGACCAACGCGGACGCGAAGCGTGAGGCGCTGGCTGCGGTGTCGGCCGTGGGCGCTGGCGAGTGGCGGGAGCTGGATGAGAGCGAACTGTGCGAACGGGAGCCGCTTCTGCGACCGGGGTTCGTCAGGGGGTTTTTCGTCGAGTCGGATTTCCATGTGCGCCCGGAGACCCTGACTGCGGGGTTGGCGGAGGCGCTGCGGGTGGTTGGTGTGGAGATTGTCGAGGGGTCTACGGTGTCGGGGTTCCGCGCGGAGGGACGGCGGGTAACGGCTCTGGTGACGACTGCGGGGAACCTGGAAGCCGATGCGGTGGTGGTGGCGGCGGGGGCGCGGTCCGGGGTCCTGGTACGGGCAGTGGGCGGGCGGATTCCACTGACCGCGGGGAAGGGGTATACGGTCACGATCGAGGGACCGAAGAACCGGCTGCGGCAACCGCTCTTTCTGGGAGACCCGCACATCGGGTTGACGCCGTTCGAGGGGGCAATCCGCTTCGGGGGAACGATGGAGCTGTCCGGGGTGAATGAGCGCCTGGATCGCGCCAGGGTGCGGGCATTGCGGAGGGCGGTGGGCCGCGACCTGGACATCCCGGAGGCGCGGAGTGGGGGCCGGGAGTGGGTGGGGATGCGCCCTATGGTGCCGAGTACGCTGCCGGTGGTGGGGCGGGTACCGCCCTGCGAGAATGTGTTCGTGAATACGGGGCACCAGATGCTGGGGGTGACGCTGGCGCCGAGTACCGGCAGGGTGGTGGCCGGGATGATTGTAGGGGATAAGTCCGGATAGTCACTTCGCCACCCGGACCCGTGCCGACTTCAACTTCGCCAGAGGAACCGCCGGCCCGCCCCACGCCGGCCGGCACCTCATGCGCCGCCAGCAGCAGCGGAGCGAGCACGATCGGGGCGACCGTGAGCCAGATCAGCCCGGCGCTGGCGGAGACCATCTTCAGCAGGCTGTAGTCCAGCGCGGCGAAGAGGTTTTTCTCGACCCCGCGCACGAGACCTCCCAGCGAGTGGTACCAGGGGCACGCGATCATCTCCTCGCCTTCGAGGAAGGCGGACCGCATGCCCGACATCTTGACGAGTTGCCCGAGCCGGAGGTCCTCGTCAGGGCGAAGTGCGACCCGTGCGTGGCCGCCGAGGGCCCTGAAGGAATTGGCGCCCATGAACGTGCAGGACCCGACCCCGAAGTAGGCCTTGCTCCCGGGGTCGCGCACCTTCCAGAGACGCTGTTTGGCGCCGAGGAAGAGCTTGAAGGTGATCAGGCAGGACCGGAGCATCGTGCGTGGCACTTCCCGAACCAGCCGGGGGGAAGCTCCTTCACATGCAGCACCGTGAGCCGCTCGTATTCCGCGCTCAGGCGTTCGGCGATCTCCCCGGTGCGATCGCACGAGCGGTCGTTGACGAAGATGACTTCGAGGTCGGGGTAGCGTAGGGCGAGGAGCGATCGGAGGGCGCCTTCGACGGACCGTTCCTCGTTGTGGGCGGCGACAATGATGGAGAGGCGGGGGAGTGGGGGGTCATTCGCGTGGGGTGGGCCGACTTCGTGGAGTTGCGGGATCCTGATCGCGGCGTAGATGGAAACGAGCGCGATTCCGAGCCAGACGGCGAGGGTGAGGGTCGCCAGGGCGACCGCAACGGTGCTGGTGTCGATGGGGTCTCCCGGGGTTGGTGGGGTGGCCGGTCACGGGCTTGATGCGCCCGGTCCGCCGCGTTCTGTTTGCAAGCTTACCATACGGGCCCGTGGGAGAAACCCCTGGCGGCATTTGCCGCGATCCGTCCGCGGGCTCCCGGAGAGGCTGGTGAGGGCCAAATGCGAGGAATCCGGAAGATGAGTTCATCACTATCGGCTGCCCGGTCTGATCAGACTCCGGGGGACGAACTGTCAACTCGCCTCAAGTCCCTGATCCGCACCGTACCCGACTTCCCCATCCCCGGGATCCGCTTCCGCGACGTGATGGGGCTGGTCGAGGACGCCGGCGGGTTCCGCGCGGCGACGGGGGCGCTAGCGGACCGGTCCCGGGACGCGGCGCCCGAGATCGTGGTGGGGATCGAGGCGCGCGGCTTCATTTTCGGTGTGCCCGTCGCGCAGGAACTGGGCGTGGGATTCGTGGCCGTGAGGAAGGCGGGGAAGCTGCCGGGGGAGGTGAGGAGCGTCGACTACGCGCTCGAGTACGGGACCGCGACGCTGGAGATGCAGGTGGTGGCGCCGATAGGGGAGGGGACGAGGGTGCTGGTGATCGACGACCTGCTGGCGACGGGAGGGAGTGCGGGGGCCGCGATCGAGCTGGTGCGCGGGATGGGTGGGGTGGTGGTGGGGGCGGGGTTCGTGGTGGATCTGCCGGAGTTGCCGGGGAGGGGGAGGGTGGAGGGGATGGGGGTTGAGGTGTTCGCGCTGTGTGAGTTTATGGAGGAGGAAGGGTAGAACATATGGAAGGGCCGGCCCCTGCCGGCTTACCGTGGGTTGGCGCCGACGGTGAGCGGAGGTGCCAGAGCCACATGCGACTTGAGGTCGCAACCGGAACAGGAGACCGGCCCTATGAAGAAGAAGACCAAGGTGTACGTCGGGATGGATGTCCACAAGGACAGCGTGATGATCGCGGTGCTTCCGGAGGGAGAGCGGGAGCCGACGCTGGTGAGGCGGCTGTCGCACGAACGGCGCAAGCACGACGGCAAGGACGCCGAGGAACTGTCCCGGCTTTACCGGGCGGGTGAGCTCGTGACGATCCGGATACCCTCGGAGCGGGAGGAGCGGGTGCGCGACCTGGTGCGTTGCCGGGAGACGTTTCAGCGGGAGGCTCTGAAGTCACGCCACTACATCCTGAAGTTCCTGGCGCGGCGGGGTCTGGTCTACCGCGAAGGCCAGAACTGGACGGGCCGGCACTTCGCGTGGCTGCGGGCGATCCAGCGGGACGAGCTGCTGGAGGCGGAGGACCACAGGACCTTCAGCGAGTATCTGGCGCTGCTGGACTACAAGCTGGACCGCCGCGGCGAGTTGGACCGCGACATCGAGGCGTTGGCGCTGGAGCCGGCCTGCCGGGAGGCGGTGGGCCGTTTGTGCTGCCTCAAGGGGATCTCGACCCGGGCGGCGATGGTGCCGGTCACGGAGATCGGCGACTTCCGCCGCTTCGAGCATCCGGGCAAGCTGATGGCCTACGTCGGGCTGGTGCCGACGGAACATTCGAGTGGAGGGAGCCGACGGCAGGGCTCGATCACGAAGGCGGGCAACAGCCGCGTTCGTCATGTGCTGGTGCAGGCGGCGTGGAACTACCGCTACCCGCCTCGGCGGAGCGCGGTGCTGAAGCGTCGTCAGCAGGGCCGGCTGCCGGATGCGGCCGCGCACGGCTGGAAGGCGCAGCACCGGCTTCACAAGGTCTACAAGCGGCTGGCGTTCCGGAAGAACAGCAAGATCGCGGCGGTGGCGGTGGCCCGGGAGCTGGCCGGGTTCATCTGGGCGCTCATGCAGGAGGGCGCGGCGGAGATCGAAACAGGGCGGGCAGCCGCCTGAGACCATAGACGAGGAACCGAATCCGAAATGCTGAAGGAAGAGGTCGTCCAAGGCGCGGCAGGAGAACGCTCGGCCCCCCTGTGTGGCCGGTGCCGGCGACGGACCCGAGACCCACGCGAGGTAGATCGAGCCAGCTCCCGACGAATCCGAATTCTTGCCGCTCTGGCCTCGGCCAACCGGCGCATATCAGGAGGATTCACCGTCGAAGCGAACCTCGGACGACCTCTTCCCTCGGCACACTCAGAACGACGAAAACCCTCAACCTTGACAGAGGGCCCTTCCATATCAGGGGGGACTCCAGTCCGCCCATCGCCCCGAAGTCTCGGCGCTAAGCCGGAATGGTCGGACTGCCTGATTGGTGACCCTGCGAGGGGTCCAGACTAGTGCTCGGGGCCACCTTCACCAGTTGGTTCCGAACCATTGCCCACATCGCCATCACGTAGCCGGGCACCTGCGCGCTCAATTCGTAGAGGAACACGGTCGGGTGGCAGTGGCCGAATGCTTGAAGACACGGTGACTCCCCCGAGTCCGGTCCAGGCACCACCCGTCCTTCTCCAGTAGCTGGATAGCCTTCCTGACCGTCGGCAATCCTGTCTCCAATTCGGATCCTGGTTGCTGGTCGCGGTGCTGTCAATGCTGATGGAAGCAGGTATCGGGACCCTTCAGTCGACATCGACGGGAGTATGGTGGGGGCCAGAGAGTGGGCGGTTCCATGTCCCGATGGGCCAGATTCCCGAGCGGCCCCTCTCAGTGGAAAAACCGCCCCCTCCCCACAAACGACCCCCCCGAATCACCACCTCGCGCGGCCGCGACCCCACCCTGCGACAGACCATCCCCTTCGGCCCCACGGACCCCACGCGGCACCATCCCGTCCCCCACCCCACCCAGCCCCTCCAGCCACCCGTTCAACGAAGTCACCCGCTCCGCGATCACGTGGATCACCCCGTCCACCTTCTGCACCTTGCCGCGGCACATCATCAGGCGCGCGGTCAGGGTGTCGCGGCGCTGGTTCTCGTACACCGGCGGGAACACGACCAGGTTCGCCGTCCCCGTCTCATCCTCGAGGGTGACGAACATCACGATCCCCTTGCCCGGCCGCTGCCGGGTCAGGACGATCCCCGCCACGACGGCCCGGTCCCCGTCGTTCAACCGCTCCAGCTCCTTCGCGGGCAGCACGCCCCGCTCGTCAAGGCGGCGGCGCAGCAGCGCGACGGGATGATGCTTGAGCGAGAGGCCCGTGGTCCGGTAGTCGGCGGCCACCTGCTCGCCCGCGGACATGGCGGGCAGCGCCGGTTCCGGATGGATGCCACCATCATCGCCGGCCGAGCGGTCGCCCTCGGCTCGATCGCCGCCGGCCCGGTCCTCCGCCGACTCGAACAGCGGCAACGGCCCCGCCTCGCTCATCGCCCGCACCGCCCACGCAGCCTGGCGGCGGTTCAGCCCCATCGAGTCGAAGGCGTCGGCCCCGGCCAGGCGCGTCAGGACGGACGGCGAGATGCCCGTCCGCCGCCACAGGTCGAGGGGCGAGCGATAGCCGTCTTCCCGGCCCGCAGCCACACGCCCGGCATCCTCCTCCTTCAGCCCACGGATCCGGCGAAGGCCCAGTCGAAGGGCGAGAGCCCCATCCCCCGCCCCACCCTCCAGCGTGCAATCCCACTGCGAGCAATTCACATCCGCCGGCCGCACCTCGACCCCGTGATCTCGCGCGTCCCGCACGATCTGCGCGGGCGCGTAGAACCCCATCGGCTGACTGTTGAGCAACGCGCACGCGAAGACCGCCGGATGGTGGCACTTCAGCCACGACGACACGTAGGCCAGGTGCGCGAAACTCGCCGCGTGGCTCTCCGGAAAGCCGTATTCGCCGAACCCCTCGATCTGGCGGAAGCAGCGCTCGGCGAAATCCCGCGTGTAGCCGCGCCCGGTCATCCCCTCGATGAACTTGTCGCGGAAGCTGTGAATCGTGCCCGGATTGCGGAAACTCGCCATCGCGCGCCGCAGCTGGTCGGCCTCGGCCGGCGTAAACCCCGCCGCGACGATCGCAATCCGCATGACCTGTTCCTGAAACAGCGGCACGCCCAGCGTCTTCCGAAGCACCTGGCGCAGCTCCTCCGAGGGATATTCCACCTCTTCACGCCCCTGCCGCCGCCGCAGATACGGGTGGACCATGTCGCCCTGGATAGGCCCGGGACGCACGATCGCCACCTCGATCACCAGATCATAGAACGTGGCCGGCTTCAGCCGCGGCAACATCGCCATCTGGGCGCGGCTCTCGATCTGGAAGACGCCGACGGTGTCCCCGCGCTGGATTATCCCGTAGGTCACCGGGTCCTCCCGCGGCACGTTCTCCAGCGTGTAGCGGACCCCGCAGTGCTCCTCGAGCAGGGCGAAGGCCTTGCGGATGCAGGTGAGCATGCCGAGCCCGAGCACGTCGACCTTGATCAGCCCGAGCACCTCGAGGTCGTCCTTGTTCCACTCGATGACGGTGCGGTCCTCCATGGCCGCGTTTTCAATGGGAACGATCTCGCAGAGCGGCCCGCGCGAGATCACGAAGCCGCCGGTGTGCTGGGACAGGTGGCGGGGGAACCCGTACAGCTCGCGGGCCAGCTCCAGCGTCAGCGCAAGCCGCCGGTCCCCCGGGTCGAACCCCTCTTCACGAGCCCGGTCCCCGTCCACCGGCTTCGACCGCCACGAGACCATGGAAAGCAGCCGCCCGATCACGTCCTCGCTCAGCCCCATAGCCTTGCCCACATCGCGCAGCGCGCTCTTCACGCGGTAGGTGATGACCGTCGCGGTCAGCCCCGCCCGCTCGCGCCCGTACTTTCCGTAGATGTACTGGATGACCTCTTCGCGGCGCTCGTGCTCGAAGTCGACGTCGATGTCGGGCACCTCGTCGCGCTCGGCCGAGATGAAGCGCTCGAAGAGCAGGTCGATCTGCGCGGGGTCGACCGACGTAACGCCCAGGCAGTAGCACACGGCGGAGTTGGCGGCGGAGCCGCGGCCCTGGCAGAGGATGCCGAGCTCGCGCGCCTTGCGCACGATGTCCTCGACGGTGAGGAAGTAGGGCTCGTAGTCGAGCTGCGCGATCAGGGCGAGTTCATGCTCGATCGACGCGCGCACCTTGGGCGGGATGCCGTCCGGGTAGCGTTCGGCCGCGCCCGCCCAGGTGAGCGATGCGAGGGTCTCGCGGGGGGTGCGGCCGTCGGCGGCGACCTCGTCGGGGTACTCGTAGCGGAGTTCGCCGAGGGAGAAGCGGCATTGGCCGGCGACCCGGACGGTGTTGGCGAGGGCGTCGGGGTGGTCGCGGAAGAGGCGGGCGAGTTGGGTGGGGGACTTGAGGTGCCGCTCGGCGTTGGCTTCGAGGCGCCAGCCGGCGTTGTCGACGGTGCGGTGTTCGCGGATGCAGGTGAGCGTGTCGTGGAGGCGGCGGCGCGAAGGGTCGTGCTGGTGGATGTCGCCGGTGGCGACGAGGGGGATGTTGTAGGTGGTGGAGAGGTGGGCGAGGTGCGCGAGGCGGCGGTCGTCGTCGCCGCGATGGTAGTGGGTGGCGGCGAGGTGGAGGGGGGCGGGGAGGTGGTCGCGGTACCATGCGAGGTCGTCGGCGAAGCGGGCGCCGGGGGTGACGGGCGGTACCGCGATGAAGAGGTGGCCATCCGGGTCCGCCGCCTCGATGACGTCTGCGCGGGTGAGGTGACATTCGCCCTTGGGCGCGCGCCGGCGTCCCGTGGTGATGAGGCGGGAGAGGCGGCCGTAGCCGTGCCGGGTGGTGGGGAGGCAGAGGAGGCTGGGGCCGTCGGCGAGGTCGAGGCGGGCGCCGGGGATGAAGTGGAGGCCGGCGCGCTCGGCGGCCTCATGGGCGCGCACGACCCCGGCCAGCGTGTTGCGGTCGGTCAGGGCGAGGGCGCGGTAGCCCAGTTCGGCCGCCCGCTCAACCATCTCGTCCGGGTGGGAGGCGCCCCGCAGGAAGGAGAAGTTGCTGGTGACCTGGAGTTCGGCGTAGGAGGGGGTGGTGGGCCGGGGGCGGGAGGTTTGGGGCGACATGACTCTTACCCGGCCTCTCAAGGTGCGCCCGCAGTCGGACTCCGTTATACTAATCGCAATGCAGCGTGGTATTGAAGGTTCGGGCAAGGAGTGAACACAATGGAACGTAAGAGGCTGTTCGAGCAGGCGCTGGGGCTGGAGCGGCCGTGGTACGTTGAGAAAACCGAGTTCGACGACGAGGAGCGCCAGCTGGACCTGTACCTGAACTTCCGGGCCGGCGGAACATTCCCGTGCGGAAGCTGCGGCAGGGACTGCAAGGCCTACGACACGGCCTGGAAGCAGTGGCGGCACCTGAACTTCTTCGAATACTACACGCTGGTCCACGCGCCGTCGCCGCGGGTGGATTGCCCCTCGTGCGGAATCAGGCAGGCGCGGTTGCCGTGGACGCGTCGGCGGAGCCGGTTCACACTGCTGTTCGAGGCGCTCGTGGTGTCGATGGCGACCGAAATGTCGGTTCGGGCGGTGGGGCGCATGGTCGGGGAATACGACACCCGCCTGTGGCGTATCGTCAACCACTACATGGGTGAGGAATCGGCGACCGACGCGGAGGATGACGAGGACCGGCAGTTCGAGGATGGATCCGCGCGAGTACCGGAGGCGACGACGGACCACCCGGAGTCCGTGGCTCACGCGAAAAGCCCGTGAAGGAACCAGCGGGACGCTGCTCCAATATCCTGCGCACCTTCGCGATATAACCAGTAGCGGCGGCCTGCCTCGTCTTCGGCCAGGTAGTAATCGCGGTGCGGAGCGTCCTCCCGCCACCACTCGCATTCCATCCGCTCCGGTCCTTCGCTCGCACACACGCGATGCTGTCGTCCGCATCGTTGAAAACCGAGTGGGGGCCCGGTTGACTCCAGGGTGACGGCTTCCACCGGCTGCGGAGGAGAAAACAGCCGCAACGGCCTGCGGCGGCCGACAGGCCAGCTCGCAGCGCCATCGCCGCGCGTTGTCAGAAGGGCGTGATGGCGGACGGCACGCTCGGGTAGCCAGCTCTGGTGCGGCGCCGGCCGGGTAATGCGGCCGAACCCGAAACGGTTCCCCAGCCGGTCGAGGAGGTTCGCCAGCCCTTCCTCTTCGTCGGCTTGGTATCCTCCCGCAGCCCCGCCGGTCCAATCGGTCTGAAGTTCGTCCAGGGTCTCGACCACATCGGTGGCCAGCGCGATCTCGTCGATCCCGAAGCCGGGCTCTACCTGGTCCAGCCTTTCGGCGAAGAGTCCCATGAGCGGCTTCTTGCGGCTGAGCGGGCGGCTGGTGCCTACGGTGAGGGTCCGCCGGTCGCCATCAACCCGCCGGCAGACGAGGTGCAGCCGCCGCGCGCCCTCCCCGGACCGGCTCAGGGCGAGACAGAGGTCGTCCAGGAGGCCGTCGACCGCGGCGTGGATGTCGGCCGCCGTCGAAATCGGCTCGGCGAAGGTGCGGTGGGCTTCGCGCGGGGGGAGGGGGCGGAGCGGTGTGATCGGCTCGGGGGCGAGCCCGAGGGCCTGCCGCAACCGTGTGACCGGTTCCGGACCGAATCGCCGGGTCAGTTTGACAGATTCGATGACAGATAGTGTGCAGATTCTGTCCAATCCGAAGGAAATGAGCGCGGCGGCCACATCCGCGCTCAAGCGCAGAGCTGCCACGGGCAGCTTGGCAAGTGCGCTCCCGATCCCGGAAGGTCCAGTGCCGGTCGGCACCACGGCAGGGTCCGCAGCGCCGTAGTGGGCGAGTGCCCAGGCCGCGCCCGGGGTGTCGGCCAGAGCAAGCCGCACGGTCAGGCCGAAGTCCTCGAGTGCGGTCCGCAGCGACGCCATCAGCGCTTCCTCGCCGCCGAAGAGGCGGTCGCAGCCGGCGATGTCGAGATAGAGCGTGTCCGCGCGATCGGGCATGACGCGCGGGGTGAAGCGGTCGGCCCAGCGCGCGAGGCGCTCCAGCGCGAGGATGTCGGCGGCGGGGTCGGAGGGGCGGACGACCACGCCGGGCACGATGGCGCGCCCGTCGGCCAGGGCCATGCCGGGGGTGAGGCCGGACCTGGTGGCACGGGGGTTGGCTGCTTCGATGACCAGCCGCCCCCTGTGATCTCCGACGGTTACGAAAGGGTGGGTGCGGGCTTCAGGATGGCGCCGGGCCAGTCTCTCGGTCGGCCACCACGGCAACCAGGCCGCGAGGATGCGGTGGGGGGGTGGGGTCGGCAGCTGCCGCGCGAACGGGGTCGTGGGCTCGGGGGACATGGCCCGTGAACGATAACCGAATATACACCGAAATGTCAAAATACGAGATCCCCCGCGAACTTCGCCACCTCCGGTTGCCCGGCGACCCCGCCGAATACGACGCTGCGGTCACCGTGGCGTGGCTGGCCTCCAGCGCAAAGCCGTCCGGCGAGGTCACTCAGGAGGCCGGCAACGACGCCGGCAGCCTGTTGAGGCAGCAGGTGCATGGCCCCCTGCCGGCGGAGGAGATCGAAGCCCTGATCGAAGGGCTGGTCGAAATAGCTCTGGCCCCCGATGCTCACACTGCCTGCGCGTACTGGTGTCGCAGCGCGATGGCGGGTTCCGTCTTGAGCGTCGCGGTGTGGCCACCGTCCGAAGGGGGAAAACCCGTAACAGCCATGTCTTTTGCCGGGTCACCTCCCCGTCGTCCGTGAATACGACCTTGGACTGCTTCCCTCCGTGGATTTGGGGCTCGTTGGCCAGATTCTCCCGGAGCAGCTTCAGGGCGTCCTCAAGTGCCAATGCAGGTGGCCCGAGGACGATGGCAAGCAACCGCCGGTCCAGTTCGGCGCGGGCCGGGTCCTCCGTGAGCTGGTTGAACGGGAGGAACCGGAGGTCGCGCAGGTCGTTGAAGGCGGCCTCGCACTCCGCAAGCTGGCGGTCGTCCAGCGTCCGAGGTCCAGCGTGGGGAAGTCCGGTAGGGCGGTGAGAGTGGGTGGTTCCCCGGCCCGCTTGGGACTTGTTGGACGACCACCAGTGGAGCATGAGGCCGAGGGTGGAGTTGCACCACAGCGCGAAGGCGTACTCGTGCCGCGGGTCCTCGAACAAGACGTCGGCCACGCCCTCGGAACCGCATGCCAGCGATGCCCTCGTTCCGCTGAGCGAGATGGTTTACGGTGCCGGAGGAGGATCCCGTGCGCTCCAGTCCCCGTCCCCCCACCCCACCAGCCACTCCCCCGGCCTCCCGCCCCGGCAGTGCAGCACCTGAACGAGCCACCTCGCTTCCGCCCCGCCCCCGCCCTCACCCAGTCCCGGGACGGCTGTGACCCGCCAGCGGCTGACCGCCGCCGAGACCCCCGCCCCACCGCGCCGCCTCCCGCCTCCGCGCGACAGGACCAGCCCCAGCACGCCCGTCCCCTCCGCGGCGAGCATCAGCCGCCTTCCCGCCGCCCGGCCGATCGCCTCCACCTCGGCGACCACCCCCGCGAGCGCGCGGCAGCGTAACGCCTCCTCCATGGCCCACAGCATGTCGGTCTGCCGGTTCAGCCCCGAGACGATCAGCAGCCGTCCCGCCCCGATCCCGTAGCGCACCAGACCGGGGGCGTAGAGGTCGTCGCCGCGGACGAGCCACAGCAGCGAACTCCCCGGCGTCCCTGTGCGGTTCCCGGCACTCGCGGCCCGCCCGAGCAGGACGGCGCAGAAGCCGGTGGCGGCCTCGTCGCCACCCACCTCGTGGATACTGCCCGGACGCAGCCCCCCACCCGGAAGGCTCCGGTCGATCTCGGGGACGCCCAGCAGCAGATGCGGCCGGCCCGGCGACCGGGCATCCTCGATTTCCCGGATTGCCCGGCGGAGTGCTTCGGCGGTGTCCCGCCTTGTCTTCGGTGCAGCGGCCATGGGCCGGAGAGGATACCGAACAAAAACCGTAATGTCAATGATCGTGCCCCCATTCCGCCTCCGCGTCCCCGGCACTCCCCGGCAGCCCGTGACGGATTTGACAATCGATGGTGGTCCGCCGCCACTTTCCGATACCAGGACTTGAGAGGCTGTCAGGCCGGGATGTGGTCGCACCGGCCAATCGAAAGGAGATGACCGCATGTTCTTGCTGGCCGCGTGTTCCGGAGACCTACGGACATGATACTGGAATGGCGAGGTGCTGACCTGCTGCTGATCGGCACACTGACCCTTACATCCGGTTGTTCACTGGCGCTTGTGGACGGACCGCCCGACTTCATCCCGGCCGACCAGCCGATACCAAGGGGAGCATGCACCATCGACCGAACCCTGCCCCTCATG
This sequence comes from Longimicrobiales bacterium, assembly GCA_965204275.1. GTDB lineage: Bacteria > Gemmatimonadota > Gemmatimonadetes > Longimicrobiales > Gaopeijiaceae > Bin94. The sequence goes on along the minus strand of CBDBEC010000001.1, from coordinate 917,592 downwards.
GACGCCATCGGGGCCGGAACTCTTCTGTTCGTGGCCGCCACCAGCTCCGAAGGGGACCGTGTACGGTTCGGCGCCGTCCTCGGCGGTGCGCTCGGGTATTCTGCCTATTCAGGGTTCCGCAGTGTGAAACGATGCAGGGAGAGAATGCTCCTGAGGCCGGAACCCCCGCCGTCGCCGGATACTACGATGCCCTGGTCCTGGGAGCCGCACCATCTCCTGCGGATGCGACCGGGCGAGAGCAAACCCGCGGGACCGAACGGCTGAAAGGGCTTCTCAACTCCCCGCACGACACACCGGCAGCGCCGTGTATTGGTCCTTCAGCCCCGTCACCCGGAAGTAGTTCTGTCCCAGGGCGATGTTGCGGAAGGCCTCGTCGCTCAGGAACCGGTTGATGCGGCTGGTGACCTCCAGCTCGCTCCTGTAGACTTCGAAGTCCTTGTTCGACGATGCCAGGAAATCAGTCCCGGGCAGAATCCGGTCCGAGTACTCGTTCAGGAAGCCGATGTACAGCGGCTGGTTCTCCTCCTTGGAGAAGTAGTTGTCGTCGATGATCCTCCAGGCGATGTCGAGCATGAGGTTCGGATACCGGTCCAGCATCGACTTCATGAGGCTGATGTGCTCGGTGGCCGGCATGGTGGTGAGTTCCAGCGACAGCCCCATGTGCATCCACACGACCTTGTTGTCGGGATAGCGGTCGAGCACCTCCTGCATCAAGGGCAGGTAGCGGGTCGGTTCATTGTTGTTCCCGAGATCGGAGTGGATGGCGATCGGGATGTCGCGCTCCCGCAGGCGCTTCATGAAGGGCTCCCACTTCGCGATGCCGGCCAGGGGCACGGGCTCGTGTCCATTGTCGAAGAGCGCCTGCTTGACCAGGTTGACCTCCCCCATCCACCTGAACATCCCCGGGTACTCCGCCTCCAGCAGATCCATGCCCGCGAGGACCGTTTCGGGGCGGGCGAGGTCGGGGAAGGTCATGGCCAGCGTCACATGGATATCCGACGGAGGGTTGGCCAGCAGGTTGAACGCGTTGGCGAAGTCGTTCTTCAGCGTAGGCGTGACCGGGGTGCCCGGGCAGTCCAGGTAGTAGGTGCAACGCGAACTCACGGGGAGCATCTGGCCGATGCCGTAGATGTTGACGAAGACCACACCGGTCTCGCGCAGGTATCGCATGACCTCGTCGAAGGGCACGGGCGGCCCGCCGAAGGGGCGGAGGTGGAGGTGGGTGTCGACCACCGAGGTCTGGGGCAGGGCGGAGCGATCGTAGCAGCCTGGGACCAGGCCCTGGAAGGCGTTGATGCCGGGCGGTGGGGTGGTGGCGCAACCGGCCGCTCCGAGGAGGGCGATTGCGGCGCAAAGCGGCCCGGCGCGGCGGGAAATCATCGGGATTGCGGAAGGCGGCATCCGGTAAAGTTGGAAACGTAAGCCGGTCGAGACAATAGGCGGGGTTCCGATCGGGTTCCGATCGGGGCTCCGATCGGCCTGCTGAAGAGCGGCGGAGTCAGCCCTCCTCTTCGTGCAGGAACCGGGACGCGAAGCCCGGGGGGGGTAGCGGGCAGTGGTCGCTGCGGCCGAACCAGCGGTAGCGATTGCGCGCGAGGACACGGTAGACGGCGTCGCGCACGGGGCGGGGAACGAGGAGGGCGAGGGAAAGGGCCGGGTAGGGGAAGCGCAGGTGGCGCGCCATGCGCAGCACGGCGGTGGAGGTTGTGTGCACGCCGCCCTCGTCGGCGAGCACGATGGTATCGGGGAGCGCGTCGAAGTCGGTGTGGGGGTCCGCGAGGGCGACGGCGCGACGGGCGGCGGTGGAGCGAAGGGGCGCGAATCGAAGTCGTGCGAGGGGGTCCCGCTCGATGGTCCAGCGCACGGTGGCGCTGCAGAAGCTGCAGTCACCGTCGAAGAGCACGACTGGGGGGGAATCGTTCATGGGTGCATCGTCCGACCGATTGCGCGCGGCCGTCCGGAGGGGCGATTGTAGCGTCCGGCGCCGGGCCGAAAGCTAACGAGGCGGGGTGCGGGACGCCTCACCGCCCGAAATCCGCGGTCACTTCGGTCCCGGATCCGGTTACGGACGGAAAACGGAAAAGGAGACTCGACGAGATGGGTGTGCGGTTGCTGGTCGGTACGGCGAAGGGTGGTTTCTGGGTGACGAGCGACGATCGTCGCGGGTGGAACGTCGCCGGGCCCTTCTTCAAGGGCTGGAAGGTCACGGCCGGGTTGCGGCTCCGGGACGGAAGCTTCGTCGCGGCCGTCGCCAGCGACATCTACGGCCCGGCGATCTTCCTGTCGCCCGACGGCGACGAATGGGAGCAGGTCGCGGACGGCCCTGCCTACCCCGACGGCGACGACCGCAGGTTGCGCCAGATATGGACGTTGCGCGAGAACCGGGGGAAGGTGTACGCCGGCGTGCAGGACGCGGGGGTCTTCACCAGCGGCGACGGGGGCAGGTCCTGGCAGCCGGTGCCGGGACTCAACGAGCACGAGACGCGCGCGGGGTGGATGCCGGGGGCGGGGGGGCTCTGTTGTCACGCCTTCCTCTTCGACCACGGCAATCCGGATCGCATGTGGTGCGGCATCTCGGCGGTGGGCGTCTTTCGCACCGACGACGGCGGCACCAGCTGGATACCGAAGAACCGGGGCGTGTACTGGGCACACGAGGACGAGGAATTCAAGGAGATCGGGCACTGCGTGCACGGTCTGGCCCAGGATCCCGGCGATCCGCGCAGAATCTACCGGCAGGACCATTCGGGGATGTACCGGAGCCGGGATGGGGGGGAGAGCTGGGAAAAGAACGAACGAGGGCTCGCGACCGCCTTCGGCTTCCCGATCGTCCTGGACCGGGCCAGCCGGTATCTCTTTGCGGTGCCGCTCGAGGCGGATCAGTACCGGCTCCCTGTCGGAGGGGCGTTGCAGGTGGTTCGGAGCACCGACGGAGGGGACAGCTGGCACTCGGCCTCGCAAGGTCTTCCCGCGGAGCACGCCTACGGCGGGGTGCTTCGCGGCGCGATGGCGGTCGACGACCTGGAGCCGGGGGGCGTGTATGTGGGGACGACTTCGGGGACGCTTCACATGAGCCGGGACCTGGGGGACAGATGGACGAACCTGGCGGTGAGCCTGCCGCGGATCCTGCACCTCTCGGCGTGGGTGGAGTGAGGGTGGACAGTTCCGGGGTGGCGCGCGTGGCCGAACCGCCGAGGTCGGCGGTCACCGTCTTCCTTCCCTCCCTCCTGGGGCCGGTCACCGGGGGCGTCCGCGAGCTGACGGTGTGCGGCGGATCGCTGCGGGAGGTCTTCGCCGACCTGATTGAGCGCGAGCCGCGGCTCAGGCGCCACCTCTTCAACGAGGCGGGCGACTTGCGGCGCCATGTGCTGTGCTTTCACAACGGGACGAACACGCGCTGGCTCGCTGGTCCGTCCCCCGGGGGCGTCGACTCGCCGGTGGAGCGAACGGACGGATGGGACACACCGGTGGGGGAGGGGGACACGATCCTGTTCATGCAGGCGGTGTCGGGTGGGTAGCGCCATTCACCGGCGCGGCCCGGCGGGTCCTCCGAACTGAGCGCGAGCTGGAATGCCGCCAGACTCTCGGAGATCCCGTCCCCGGCATGGCGGAATTCCTCGGGGATCGCGCGTTTGCGCGCCTCTGCGCGCTCCAGCGCCTCCCGTCTGATCCGGTCCACGACTCCCAATGCCGCATCGGACCCCCACCCGGCTTCACTGAACGAAGCCAACTCCGAATCCAGGTACGCCTTGAATTCCCTGAGAACGGTCTGCTGTCGCGTGAGCTTCTCGCAGTGATAACCCATGGCGGCCAGGCGGATTGCCAGCGGTAACAATCGCGGATGGTCCGTGGAGACCCTGGCGATGTAGCGTGAAAACACCGGCAACTGGTCCGGCGTCAGACGCCGCCGGATTCCCATGATGCCCAGATAGAGAAGGTGCTTGCTCACCGGCTTGTAGATGTGCGGTACCGGATTGAGGTTGTCCAGCAGGGTCAGGCAGCGGTCGAAGTAGTTCTCCAGCGTCGAATCGTAGATGGTTCCGACGACCCGGAGATACCCTTCCACCAGCGTCCGGGGATCCATCTGCGGCTTGAAGTTCAGGGCCGTGGCGTCGATTTCGACCGGTTTGTCCAGCAACCGGTTCTCGCGCTCCAGCCGGGCCCACAGGTTCGTTCCCTTGAGTGCGGTCAGCAATCCGACCAGCGCGATCGGAATCCCGGCCTCCTGGATGAACTCGATCTGGGCGTCGAAGGCGTCGTCATCGTCGTCGTCGAGACCGAGGATGAAGCCGCCCAGAACCATCATTCCCTTCTGCTGGATCTTGCGTACGGACGTGAAAAGGTAGTTCTCGTCGCGCATGTCGAGATTCTGAGGCTTCTTCATCTTCCTGAGGGCCTTCGGGTTGGGCGTCTCGATGCCCAGGAAGACGGCGTCGAAGCCGGCTTCGATCATGTCGTCCATCAGGTCGTTCATCCTGACGAGATTGACACTCGCTTCGGTGAACAGCGCATAGGGGTGGCCGCGCTCCTTCTGCCATTCGGCGATCACGGGGAGGAGCCTGGAAACCTCGCGCTTGTTGCCGATGAAGTTGTCGTCGACCAGGAAGAGCGGACCCCGCCAGCCCAGCTCGTACAGGCGGTCGAACTCGGCCACCATCTGCTCCGGCGACTTCGTGCGGGACACGCGGCCGTACAGCTTGGTGATGTCGCAGAACTCGCAGTCGAAGGGGCATCCCCGCGAGAACTGCAGACACATCGAGTGGTACTCGTTCATGTCGATGAGGTCGAACCGGGGAACCGGAGCCGTGCTCATGTCCGGTTTCCTCGGGGCGCGGTAGACGGCCCGCGCGGTGCCGTTCTCCAGGTCGCGAAGGAAGGTCGGGAACGTTTCCTCGACCTCGTCGAGCACGAAATGATCGACCCCCTCCATCTCTTCGTGAAAGGTGGTGGGGTGCGGCCCGCCGGCGATGACCGGAACCCGCGCGCGGTTGCAGCGCTCGACCACCTGATCGAGCGAGGGGCGTTGCGGAATCATGGTCGACGTGAAGGCCAGGTCCGCCCACTCCAGGTCGGTGTCCTCGAGCGGGGTCACGTTGAGGTCGACCACGCGCAGCCTGTACCGGGACGGGAACATCGCGGCGACGGTGAGCAGGCCGAGCGGAGGAAAGGCCGCCTTGATGCCCAGGAGGTCCAGGGCGTAGTTGTTGCCCCAGTAGGTGGGAGGGTGCTTCGGGTAGACGAGGAGGGCGTTCGTCATGGTTCAGCCGACGCTGGAGCTGTCGACATGGCCGGGCAGTCCGCGGGCAGGCCCGCCCGAGCACCGCCTCCGGATGTCCACTCTCATCTGCGGCCTCCAGTGTCGCCATGATGAACGGACCCGTAACGAAGACAGAATTCATGGCGTTCATGGCGCGTCAAGTCAAGGCCATGCCGTACTTGCCAGCGCGGAAATGCGGTTCCGAAGACCGGTCTCCGCGCTCGACGTTCAGTGTGACGCGCGCGCGCCATCCTACGGGCCACCCGCCCCCGCCGCACGCCCGACCCGCCCCACGGCGAACTCCCGATACCTGCCGAACGCGTCGTTCACCTTGTCTTCGGTCAGGCCGTAGTCCGCGATGTCATACGTGTGCCGCTTCTCGCTGCGTCTCTGCTCTTCCTGATTCCAGAACCAGGCCTTCATCGCTTCGACGGACCGCGGCTCGATCGACCACCCGAAGCGACGATAGATGCCGCCCACCACCGCCAAGGGGTTGCGCACCAGGTCGTAGAAGCTCACATCGTGCCAGCGATCCTCGAGCTCGGGGTGTGACTGCCGGAAACCGACCGCCCGGTCCAGCATCCGGCTCATTGCCTTCAGCTGCTCCGTCCCGATTTCGTCCCGTGGGCGCGGCTCGCTGATCTTCGACCGGACCCGCTCCACCAGGCTGCACCACGATCCCATGAACTCGACGGGTTCGCGATGCGTCTGGATGAACAGTGCGTCGGGATACGCCTCGAGCAGGGCCCCCAGCTCCATGAGGTGGGTGGGCATCTTGAACAGCCATTGCCCCTGGAGGCCGGGGTGGCACGCTCTGCGCTGAAAGTTGTAGTGCTGCATGGTGGCGCGGTGGACCTGGTAGGCCTCGCGGGTGCCGCTCTCTTCGAGCCAGCGCTCGTACCCGGGCAGACGGTATCTGGTGGTGAACACCCATGTCTTGAGCGACAACCTGAGGATGGGGATGTCCTCCTCCACTTCGTCGAGCGCGATATGGTGCATGCCCGCGAAGGAATCGACGATGCCCGACGCCTCGAATACGTCCGCCGCCTTGATGCGGCGGGGATCTCCGGGCGTACCGGCGACCGCGGCGTAGTCACCGTCGGGGATGACGGGCTCCACGTATTCGTAGGCCCGCAAGGCCCAGAACTGCCGGTCGCGTGCCAGCAGGCGGTGCAGGAAGGTCGTTCCCGTCCTGTTGATGCCCACGATGAACACCGGTCGCTTGATTCTCCGCCGCCCGATTTCCGGCAGCCGCAGGCGCTCTCCGGCCAGTTCGGCATTGTTGCGCAGGATTCGGCACAGATCGAAGACGCAGTGTCCGATACGCCTTGCCGCCAGGCCGGCTTCCGGAGAATTGAAGGCTTCAACGAGACGGGTCAGTCCCTCGAGCATCCACTCGGGGTAGGTGGAATCGAAGGGAACTCCGTTGTTTCCGGCGTAGGCCCTGGCCTGGTTCAACAGGTTGTCGAGGCTCAGCCGGTCCTGGGGAAGCGCCTGCGGCCACTCTTCCCGATGATCCCTGATCCAACGGTTGTAGCGCACATACCTGGTGAGTGGCCCCGGCCAGCTGATGGCGCTCGGGCAGTCCTCGCGGATGGCGCGGTCGGAGACCGGCAGCGTCTGGACCGCTGCGGTGCCCTGGAACCAGTAGGGGGCGAAGTGATCGACCAGGGCCCAGTTGCGGGCAAGCGGAGAGGCGTCGCCGCGGGCCTGGCAGGCGCGCTTGAAGGCGAGGTAGGAGACCTCCGGATAGTCCAGCCCGAGCTCCCCGAGCCGCGTGGCCCTGTAGGACGGCGCGGGGTTGCAACAGCTGTAGATGGTGAAACGCCGATTCGGGTTCAGGGAGATTTCGGTGCAGATCCGGGTCATGGTATCCGCGGGGTCGTCGTAGAAATTCACGGTGAATCCCTGCGGGATCATTCCGACATCGACGACCGCGGCGAAGAGACGTTGGGCGATGTTGCCCGGCTGGGTATATCCGGTGGAGGCCAGGCTGGTCTGCCCCATTCGGAAGATGGCGGCCGGCAGGCCGGCTGAGTGCGCGTACAGGATGGCCTGCTCGGCCACCAGCTTGCTCCAGGGATACCCGAGGAATCCGAGCGGGATCGCCCTCTTCATGCGGACCAGGTCCGGCTGCATGTGGTCGTCGATGTGACGGTCGCCGTATTCGCGCGCGAAGGAGAAGATGTACTCCGGGAACACCGCCATGGTCGAGACGTGGAACAGGTGCTTGAGGCGTTCGCTCAGACACAGGCCCAGAACGTTCTGGATGCTGAACGCGTTGACGCGACGGATGGACCGGTAGGACGCGTTGAGGCTGAGAGTGGCTGCAAGGTTGTAGACGGCGTCGATCTCCCGGCAGAGCCGCCCGTAATCGGCGGCCGAGAGTCCGAAGTGCGACTCGGCAATGTCACCGGCGTACACGTGGATCCGGGGCGCGAACGCATCGTTCCAGGTCTCCGCGTGCCGCATGTTCGCGCGCAGCCGTTCGAAGCCGCGTTCCGCCGATTCGGCCCGCACGATGCAGTGGACCGTCAGGTTGGAATCGTGCTCAAGGAGGTCTCGCACCAGGAAGCGGCCGAGGAAGCCGGTTGCGCCGGTGACCAGGACATGGTGGAAGTCGGCGGGAGAAACGGGGTCCTCGGGCGATGCGTCCTGGAGTGGGCCGCGAACGAAGCGGCGCAAGGCGGCAAGGTCGGCCTGGCAATCGGGCGGCAAGGTGCCCGCCAGGGGTGGGACCGGATGCTGTCTGGCGAACGGCCGGGCCATGTCGTGAGTCAGCGGTCCGACCCGGCCGTGACCTTTGTCGCGCCGGCCGGCGTCGGGCGATCCCCGGATCCGTCGACGCTGGCGACCGGGGAGAGTCCTCCGTTCGGAAAGTGATCCTCGTGCCGGTTCGCAAAGGGAGAGCTTCTTCTGCGCACCCGCCGCATGGACTGCCGGGACTCGGCCGCCGAAGCGTCCGGTGCGGCCTCCGCTTCGGACGCTCCATCCGACTCGCCACCCTCGACGATTGTCTGCGCGAGGGAAAGGGCCGTGGCGGTGGTCATCAACTCAAGGGCGCTGACCTGGTGGTTGTACTGCGTCTGAATGAACGCGCCAATTCGGCCACCGAAATCGAAGTGAGCCCGAAGCTCGACAGGGGCTCGGTCATCTCGCCCTCCTCGTGCCCGCACAGTTCGGCAACCTTGGCCGAGATCTGCGCGACGACCCCCTCGACGGTCAGATCACCGCCGGCATCCACCTCGAACGCCGCCTGATTGTGCACCAGCCGTCCGTTTCGCATGTAGTCGGGGGAATCGACGGACCAGGGCGGGTTGGAGAAGAGCGCGGTGACGAGATGGTCCTGCCCGGGCATGGTGCGCAGGGCGTAGTCGAGATTGGCGATCGCGAAGTTGGCGCTCACGGTCGTCATCCCGGCCGCTCTCATCATGCGCATGACGTGGAGGCTGCGCGCCGCCATCCCGACCTCGGTGACCGGACCCAGGTTGTAGGAGAGAGCGGGGAGACCGCGGCGCCGGCGCCACGCGGCCAGTCCGTCGAGGAAGGCGCTCGCGCCGCTGTAGTTGATCTGCCCGAGGTTGCCGAAGGTCGAGGCTATGGAAGAGAAGAGCACGAAGTGGTCCAGCTCGCATTCGGCGGTGGCGCGGTGCAGGTTCAGGGCACCCTGCGCCTTGGGGGCGAATACCCTCCTCAGGGACTCGGGAGACGTTTCGAGGAACGAGCGGTCCTCGAGCGTTCCCGCGAGGTGGAACACTCCCTTCAACGGGCGCTCCAGCCGGCCGACGCACCGCTCGACGTCGGCTTCGCTGCGCACGTCGCCCGCGACGATGTCGATTTCGTAGTCCTGTCCCATCTTCGACAGGGTGGTATTCTGCCGGATCCAGTGCAGGTCCCGGCCTCGCTCCGGATCCCTGTCCATCAGCGTCAGGTGCCGCGCTCCGACGGCGATCAGGTAGGGGACGAAACGGAGGCCGAAACCACCCAGGCCGCCCGTCACCAGGTAGGTCGCGCCGGGATCGAGGAAGGGCCGCGTATCCGCGATCCCGAAGCCGGGATCCGAGCCGGCCGGCGGCGCCGTGAGGACCAGCTTCCCCTGATGCCGGCCGGTCGTCATGAGTCGAAGCGCCCTGGCGTAGTCCCCGTACGGGAAGGCCGTGAGCGCCGGCGGAGGCACCGCACCCTCCGCCATCAGGTCCAGACAGGCCTGGGAGAGGATGTGGGAGAGTACCGGATCGTCCAGCATCAGCCGGTCCACATCGATGGCGGCGAAGCGGAGGTTCCTGCGGAAGACGCGCATGCTGAGCGAGTTGTCGGTGTAGATGTCGACCTTGCCGATCTCGCAGTGCCAGCCGGACGGGCGCAGGGCCTTGAGGCAGAGCGCGATGTGATGGCCGGCAAGGGAATTCAGCACGACGTCCACGCCCTCGCCCTCCGTGGCCGCCATCAGGTCCTCGTACCACCGGTGGCTGTGTGAATCGAAGGCTTCCCGCGCCCCCATCGCCACCAGCTGTTCGCGCTTGCTCTCGTTGCCCGCAGTCGTGTAGATCTCCGCGCCCACGTGCTTCGCGAGCGCGATGGCTGCCTGTCCGACGCCTCCCATGGCCGAGTGGATGAGGACACGCTGTCCCTTCCTCAGGCGTGCCAGGTGGATCAGCGCGTAGTAGGCGGTGACGTAGACCGACAGCGAGGAGGCGGCCTCCTCCATGCTGATCCGGTCCGGCTTGAGGAAGGCGAGGTGCTCGTTGACCACGACGCGGTTGCCGATGCAGCCGCCCGTCGTCACCGCCACCTCGTCACCGACCCGCAGCCGCTTCACGCCGTCGCCGATGCGCCGGACGACGCCGCTGCCTTCGATCCCCACTTCGCGTCCGAGCGCCGACCGCTCGTAGGCCATCGCGGGCAGGAGCCCGAGCGTGACCATGACGTCGCGGAAATTCAGCGCCGCCGCGGCCATCTCGATCTCCACGTCGGACGGACCCGGCGGGGGGGGCTCGAAGGTCGTCATCTGCAGTCCGCTGACCTGGCCCGGGTTGTCGAGCCGGAGCCGGTACGGGGCATCTTCGCCCGCAGGGACGAGGGGGGCACGGTCCCGCACGCTGAGGAGCCGCGGAACCCACACCCGCCCCTCCCGCACCGCCACTTCCCGTTCGCGCAGGTCGCACCGGTCGAGGAGCGCCAGCGTCTCCAGGTTGCCCTTCCCGTCCAGATCAACGAGTTGGAAATCGATCCGCGTGTCCTCGGCGAGCAACTCCAGCGCGAGACTGCGAACGGCTCCCCACAGCGTGCTTCCACGCGGGTCCTCCACGCCGCAGACGGCCCCGTGCGTCACGATTGTGAGGCGGCAGTTCCGGGTCGCGTTCTCGAGACGGAAGGGGGCTATGGCCTGAAGGAAGGCGACCAGTTGCCAGACCGCCCGCTCACCGGTGGGGTCGTCCGGATCCGCGCTGCAGAAGATGTCTATGGCGGCCAGATCGGCCGCCCGGGGCCATTCCTCGAGCGACGTGAAATCGCTGTTCTCGTAGCTTGTCCACGGCACCTGGTGAACCTCGGGCGAGTCGTTCAGGGCCACCCAGTCCGAAGCCCGGCCGTCCGGTGCGCCGATGACCCAGCGCGGGCGTGACTCGTCCCTTGACCGTTCCGGTTGGGGGTAGCTCGGCGGCGCCTGGAGCAGCGTGGTGCGCCGGCCCGCGTGGAGTGTGGACCAGCCGTCACCCGGCTCGATGGCTTCGCCGTCGTCGTGGGAAACCAGCGCGAGACCCCCGGGGACGACCAGCCAACCCAGGCGCGTCCATTCCGCCTGCCCATAGCCCCGCGCCTCGGCATGCAGGAAGACGATTTCGGCAGCTGCCGCACGCAGCAGTCCGAAGTCTCCGTCCAGCTCATCCGCCGACTCCGCCTCCGGATCGAGCGGCGCGAAACGAATCGCGGCGTCCCGATGATTGAACGCGTCGTAGTGGACCCGCGTATGATCCTCGTCCTCGCCGAGGATCCAGTATTCCGTCTGCGCGTCATCCCCCGACAGCTGTTCGACACATCGGTTGAGAATCGTCCGGTCGGGCGATCGCCGGCCGGCCACCTCGATCACGTGACATGCGTACCGGTGACCGGGCCCGCCCTGCTCGAAGGCGGCGATCAGCGCGGCGGGATTTACCTCGCCGTCCACGATCGCGTCGCCGACCGGCGGCTCCGGAGGCACGAACTTGGGCTGCCACCCGACGAGATGCTTGCTGTCGGGCACGTCGCTCCAGCGGGGATTGCTGTTGAAGGAGTGGTATTCGCCGATGTGGGCGATCAGGTGTCCCGTGGCGCGGTCGTAGAAGGTGAGCCGCCCGATGTACAGTTCGCCCAGAGGCTTGGTGTACTGGCCCCGCTCGTCCACATCGTACCATTCCCCCGTGTCCACCAGGTGACACGCGATCCGCGGTCCCGTCGGAGGACGCAGGAAGGTCACGTTGCAGGCCCGCTGCGGCATTGAGAAGAAATCGGGCAGGCGCATCAGGTAGCGCAGGAAGATCTGGAGTCCGCCGTCCGTCAACGGGGGATACAGGACATATCCCTCCTCCCGCGCGTCGGCCCACAGATCGCCGTCGACTTCGATGTCCAGCAACATGTCCGTCGAGTTGGCGTCCATGTCGATCCGCCTGATGCTGCGGAACTCGGGGCCGAACTCGAAGTCGTCGCCCACGACCGCTTCGATCTGTTCGTAGAACTCGTCGCCGGTGCTCAGGGGCTCGGGATCGAAGTCGGAGGCCAGCACGTCGTCCAGGGTGGCGAAGGCGTTCACGGGGTGGTCGGCATCCACCCGGTGGACCCGTCCCCGGCAGTGCAGCGTGCCCGCGTCGTCGTCCTCGAAGGATCTGGACGAGATCGTGAAGGTGAACTGGTCCGGAGCATTGGGGACCGGGAACAGGGCGGTCTGGAGTCGCACCGGCGTCCTGCCGACGGGGGTGTGCTGGAGGAACTCGATCTCCTCGATGTTGATGGGAGTGCCCGAAAACGCCTGCAACAGCAGTTCGATATAGCCGGCGGCCGGGATGATGGGTGCCCTGTGAACCCGGTGGTCGGTCAACCATGGGAAATCGCGCTCGGAAAGCCGGCCCTCGTAGAGGATGTGATCGCAGGGGACCCGGTGGCCGACCAGCGGTCCGTGCGAATACTCGCCCCGGTTGACGAACATCTCGTCGTCGCACAGATCGTCGCTGACCGTCGTTTCCTCCGTCGGATGGCCGGGCAGGAGATGGGCGATGGGCTCCGGCCGGGGATACTGGGACTCGAAATCGAGCGCGACGCCGGCCCGGTAGAGGGCTCCCAGGGTTTTCTGGAAACCCAGGCACACGTCCTCGTCCTTCATGAGGGAGGGGACGCTCTCCCCGGACGGCGCGCCGACTTCGAGGCACTGCCGGATCAGCGGCTGAAGGGCGCTGTGTGGCGCGATTTCCAGGAAGACCTGCGGCTGGATCTCGCGCCTCACCGTGTCCATCGCCGCCGCGAAGCGGACCGGCTCGCGGATGTTGGACCACCAGTACGTGCTGTCCAGCCGTCCCGCGACTCCGCCGGTAACCGAAGACACCATGGGGACATCGCCGTCGAAGGCGCGCTCGTCCAGGAAGGCCAGCGCTTCGAGCGCATCTTCGTGCAGCGGGTCCATCGCGGTCGAGTGAAACGCGATGTTACCGGGGATCAACCGGTTCTGGAGATCGCGGCGGTCGAGCTCCGCCATCACCGGCCGGAGCGCGGACTCCCTTCCGCAGACGACCGTATTGGCCGGCGAGTTCTCGCATGCGATCTCGACGTGCGCGCGTCCGTGGTTGCCGGAACGGTACGAGACGGCGAGCTCTTCCAGCAGTCCCTCCACCCCGGGGCGGTCCAGTCCGATCGCCAGCATGCGCCCGGAACCGGCCACCCGCTGCTGCAGCGTGGCGCGGTGATGGACCAGGTGCGTCGCGTCCGCGAGGGACAGGGCACCGGACGCGTAGGCCGCGGCCACTTCGCCCGAACTGTGACCCACAACGCAATCGGGGTGAACGCCCCAGGTCGCCAGCAACTCCACCAGCGCGCACTGGATCATGAAGATGGTGGGCTGGGCCAGCTGCACCTCGTTCAGTTCTTCCTGGCTGGCCGAGAAGCAGGCTTCGCGCAGGGAAACGCCGGAGTACCGGCCCCACTCCTCCTCGACGGCGTCGACAACGCGCCGGAACACGGGATCGGCGTCGTAGAGCGCGCGGCCGCATCCGGCCCACTGCGTACCCTGTCCGGAGAACACCATGGCCACGCGGCGTTCGCCTTCTTCCGCCGTTGACACCGGGGAGGGGTCTTCGACGAAGGCGTCCAGCGCTTCGGCGAGCTCTCGGCGGTCACGTACCGCGAATGCGGTGCGGGCGGGGAAGTGCGTGCGGCGCCTGCCGAGATTTCCCGTCAGAGTGTAGAGATCGGCGTCCCGCTCATCCAGGCTTCGCCGGAGGTCCCGTGCGCTTTCCGTCAGGGCGCTTACCGTGCGCGCCGACAGCGGAATCATGTAGCCTGTCCCGGGAGCAACGGGTACCGACCATATCCGGGGCCGTGCCGGCCGGTATTCCCGAACCACACAGTGCCCGTTGGCACCCCCGAAACCGAAGGAATTGATCCCGACCACGACGGGCCGATCGGGGAATGTCTCGCACATCGTCTGCACCTGCATGGGGCAGCTGTCGAAGTCGATTTCCAGGTTCGGCGCCAGGAAGTTCCTCGAGATCGGCGCGAAGGTGCGCCGCTGCATCATCACCACGACCTTGAGCAGCGCGCAGGTGAAGGCCGCCGCTTCCAGGTGCCCGACGTTGCTCTTGACGCTGGCCACGCGCAGGGGAACCTCGCGTTCGACGCCCCCGAAGGCCTCGGCGATGGCATTCCCTTCGATGCGGTCGCCCACGACGGTTCCGGTGGCATGCGCCTCGATGTAGTCGAAGTCCCCGGGCCCGAGCCCGGCCCGCGCATACGCATTGCGCATCAGTTCGACCTGCGAATGGCGGGTCGGCGCGGTAATGTACCTGCCTTGCGCGAGCCCGCCGCTGTCGTCGGCCGTCCCCGCCGTATTGACCGCGGTGGCTTCGATCACCGCGTGGATGTGGTCCCCTTCCCTTTCGGCCGCCTCCAACGGCTTGATGGCGAAAACAAACGCCCCTTCAGAACGCATGTAGCCGTTGGCGTCGGCATCGAACGAATGACACCGGCCGTCGGGGCTGATGACGCCGAGGGCATTGAAGGAGACGCTGCACCGGGCCGAACCCAGATAGGTCGCGGCTCCCACCAGCGCGCGGTCGCAGTCGCCCCGAACGATCGCGTTGATCGCCGTGTGCAGGGCCGTAAGCGAAGCGGAGCAGGCCGTCGCACACGAAACCGACGGCCCCATCAGGTTCAGGTGGTAGGAAATGCGATTGGCCAGCATCGAGGCGTCGATGCTCAGGATGGAGAACTCGTTGGTCCCGTACATCGCCCGCCAATTGGCCGTCGAAGCCACCTGGGACCCGATGAAGACGCCCGTGGGACTGTTGCGCAGCGTGTGAAGATCCCACCCAGCCCGTTCGCAGGATTCCCAGGCGCATCCCAGCAACATGCGGATCTGGGGATCCATGTAGGTCATTTCGTGGAGGGACACGCCGAAGAGGCCCGGATCCATCCGCTGTTCCCCGTCGTCCTTGATCAGCCCCTCGTGGGCACTCCCGAAACGGCCCGGGCCGGAGAATGCACCGATCGGCTGGTACCCTCGGCCGTAGCGGTCGGTGATGGGTTCCCGCACGACTTCGCGTTCCCTCAGCAGGCGCCAGAAGTCGTCGTCCGTGAGAATGCCGCCGGGCATGCGATAGCCGTACCCGACGATGGCAACGGGACAGGCGGAGGCCGAAGATGCCGATCTCACGTCAGGAAACACCTCCAATGGCGGGTTCGGTCCGGCAGTCCGTGGATATGACCGCTCGAGTGTCGGGGAGGTTCCACGGGCTGCCGGCAGTCCCGGGAGAACCGGCCGGGAAGCCGGAGCGGACTACCTGGAGTCGGCGAACTCCTGCATGGCGTTGTCCGCGAGCTCGAACATCCGCTGCAGAACCCGCTTCCGCCGGACCTTGAACGCCTCCACCAACTTCCACAATGATTCACGGATTTGCGCGGCCGCCGCCTCCTTTTCCTCGGCAGACAGCTTCGTGTCGTTGCGGAATTCGTACTTCGCGATGGCGAAGTCCGCGATGTCCAGGATGTTCTCGCCGACTACATCGAGATCGACGGCGGTCTTGAGGGTGAGGTTCCGGTCGAAGTTGTCGGTCATGCCGTGTCTCCGGTTGCGGGGGGTTCCGAGCGGCTCCGAGACTCAAGAGTAGCCAGCAAGTCGTTTGACATCAACCGTTTTCTTTCGGGGAAGGCCGGGAGTCCCCGTCGACAGGAACAACCCACCCGGCCCCTTCCCGGGCGGTTTGCTACGAGCGCCCGCGCCAGTACCGGGCCAGCCCCCACCACGAATCCGGGAAACCCGACGCGGTCTCGTAGAGGTCGAGCAGCGGTTCGGACACCCGCCCCCCCAGCCCCTCCCCCACCCACGCGGCGAAGTCCCCCGCGCGCTCCCGGTCATCGCCCCCCCCGCCCCCCAGCGACCTCCTCACCCACCCCGCCCACGCATCCAGCTCTCCACTCAACTCGGCGAAGTGCTCCCGCGGATCCCCGAACACCCCGAAATGCGTCGCCACGATCCGTTCCGGCTCCCACGCCATGACGCGCTCCATGCTGTCCTTCCAAACCTCCACGTCGATATCCGGCGGCGGAGTCACGGGCAGCGCCGGACCGTCCCCGATACGGATTCCCCCCACGTCGCCCACCCAGGCGGTCCCCGTCGCGGCCTCGTAGTAGGCGACGTGGTGCCCGGCGTGCCCGGGGACATGCGCCACCTCGATGCGTCGGTCCCCGAGCGCCAGCACGTCCCCCTCCTCCACCACCCGGAGCGAGCCCCGCGGTACGGGCAGGAAGTCGCCCCACAGCGTCGCCATGGCGTCCCCGTAGATCCTCCCCGCGGAGGCCAGGAGGCGCCCCGGGTCGGCCATGTGGGGCGCGCCCACCGCGTGCACGAACACCTCCGCCCCGGGCTCCTCGCGTACGATGGCGCCGGCGGCGGTCGCGTGATCGAGGTGGATGTGCGTGAGCAGGACCGCGCGAACGTCCTCCAGCGAACGTCCCATCTCGGCAAGCCCGGCTCGCAGGGCCGGCATGCGGGCCGCGGGACCGGGATCGACCAGCGCGATCCCGCCGGCGAGCTCGAGCACGTTGACGCCGATGATTCCCCGCCGGCCCAGATGGCACAGGTCCACGATGCTCGTGTCCCCACCGATCGGGGTCACCGCGACGGCCGGAACGCTCATGCCTGGCATGCCCCGCCCTGCTACCGCCCCTCCATCACCCGGCCCCATTCGTCGGGGATGGCCAGCCACTTCGCCGCCCACTCGGCCCTGACCCTGGGCGAAGGGTGGTAGGAGGCGAGGGTCCGCAGCTTCATTTCGCATAGCCGGGGCATGGACCGGGCCGCGTTCTCGCCCACGAAGACCACCGTGTCGAGGAGGGGCAGCCGCTCGACGAGCTCTCTCACGTGCTCGACGCCCTCGCGCAGCTCCTCCGGCGACGCCGCTCGCCGGCGGTCCCACCACGGAACCACGTTCCAGATCAGCGACAGGGAGCGCGGCACCCCGGCGAGCCGCATCAGCCTGAACGTCCACTCCGCGGTGCGGCCGTCGTTGTCCCTCGACACGAAGCCGGATCCGCGCGGACTCCCCGCGTCCGTCTTTGGTCCGGGCTTCTCGAAGAGGAAGAGGACCCGTGCGGCCGTGGCCCCGTCGAGCGGGTCGAAGTGGGGAATCGTCGCGTCCGGGCGACCCTGCCGGAGCCGGTCGGCGAAGTCGGTCAGCGGCTTGACGTGCGGCGACCCCAGAAGGGCGAGGCGGCGGTCACGGACTTCCGGCAGGCGAAGGGTGCGCGGCACCTGGGGATCGAAGGGGAGGGACATGTCGGCCACCGTTCCGCTCTGCGGGTGACAAGCTGAAGTTCCTGCCGGATGCGTCCCCGCGAGACACCGGCACCGTCTATCGCGAACCGTCCGGGCAGGTCTGCATTTTCTCCGCCCCGCGCAGCCGATGTCAAATCGGAAACCCCCGAAGCTCGGCGCCAACTCGTCCGCGGAGTGGCGCGGGGTTACGCTAACCTCCTGATTCACTGTAGCTTGGCGGGATGAACCCAGTGTCGCGCAGAACCCCGGAGTTACGCCTGTCTCATGAGTCCTGATGCCGTGCGGGGCGAGGGCCGCGGCAGGCCTCTGCCGGGCCGGGTACTGCGAGTCAGGGCGGTGGCGCAACCTGTTCTGGTGCTGGCCGCGTTGGCCGCCGCTGCCGCCCCCACCCGCCCCGCCGCCGCCCAGGCGCAGGCCTCCACCGGGGTGATCCGCGGCGTGGTTCGCGACCCGGCCGGCACCCCCGTTCTCGGAGCGGTCGTCGAGTTCACGCACCGCGAGACCGCGCTCCGCACCACCGTCGAGACCACCCCGTCGGGCACCTTCGTGCGACCGCTCCTCCCTATCGGCACCTACGACGTGACCGCTCGCGCCGCCGACCAGCTCGGCGAGGCCACCGCCCGGGGCCTTGTGCTCCGCGTCGGCGAGGAACTCGCGCTCACCCTGCAGTTCGGCGCAGTCGAGCTCGAAGGCATCACCGTCGAGGCGGGACGCGACCGCCTCGTGCACCCCGAAGACGTCACCAGCTCCACCCGCCTCAGCGAGGAGGTCGTGGCCGGGCTGCCCAACAACGGCCGCAACTACCTGGACTTCGCGCTGCTCACCCCCGGCGTCGCGATCTCGCAGGGACCCGACGGCGACGAGCTCAACATCAGCGGCCAGCGCGGCATCTTCAACAACTTCATCGTGGACGGGGCCGACTTCAACAACCCGTTCTTCGGCGAGCAGCGGGGCGGCCAGCGTCCCGCCTTCACCTTCAGCCAGGACGCCATCGAGGAGGTGGTGGTGGTGAACCAGGGCGCGGCGGCCGAGTTCGGGAGGTCGGCGGGAGGCTTTGTGAATGTGATCACAAGGTCGGGGACCAACGAACTGACGGGCTCCGCGCACTACTTCGGCCAGTGGGACGGTGTGTCGGCGGCGTACCCGGCCGCGGCACGGGCGGGAAAGCCGGAGTTCCTGCGCAGCCAGTTCGGCTTCACCCTCGGCGGTCCGGTCGCGCGCAACCGCGCCTTCTTCTTCATGGCCTACGACCACCAGAAGGCGACAGAGACCAAGCAGGCGCACCGCATGGTTGACAGCCCGGATAACCTGGCCAAGCTGCGCGACTTCCTGACCACGCGGTGGCCCGGCCTCTTCAACGGCGAGTTCGGCCCCATCGACCGCACCGACGACGCCCGCGCACTGCTCGTCAAGACCGATGTCCACCTCGACGGCAGCAACCAGCTCTCCTTCAAATACAACTACAGCTGGTCCGAGCAGCTCAACGGCACCTTCGACGTTGATTCCTGGGGGCTGTCCGCGAACGGAATCGAGACCGACGAGGCGCACGCCTTCAACGCGAGCTGGCGGTCGCTGCTCAGCAGCACGCTGTCGCATGAACTGCGCCTGCAGTGGGCCCGCGAGGACCGCGTGCGCTGGTACGACGGGCCCCTCATGCCCGATGCTACCCTGCCCGCTCCGCCTCAGTTCAAGGCCCTGGGCGGCCGTCCCTTCCCCGACATCGGCATGGACTCCACCGACGGCTTCCGCCTCGGCCTGCCCTTCTTCCTCCCCATCGATCCCGCGTACGACACGCGCCTGCAGGTCGTCGACAACTGGTCGTGGCTTCGGGGCCGGCACCTCTTCAAGGCGGGCGCCGAGTACAACCGGACGGGGATCACGCAGCAGTTCATCGGCTTCGCGAACGGGCGCTACATCTTCGCCTCGGTCGACGGCTTCATCAACTTCGTGACCCGGGGGCCCCGCTACGTCACCTGTTCCGACGGTTCCGACAGCGCGAACGGCCGGTGTCCGGAGGGGACGGGCATCACCGGGCCGGTTCTCACCTACCTGCAGTCGGGGACGGTGCCGGGTGTGGCGCCGGAACGGCTGGGCCGGGGCGACTTCCGCATGAACGAACTCGCGTTCTTCGTGCAGGACACAT
This sequence comes from Longimicrobiales bacterium, assembly GCA_965204275.1. GTDB lineage: Bacteria > Gemmatimonadota > Gemmatimonadetes > Longimicrobiales > Gaopeijiaceae > Bin94. Next base: position 898,179 of record CBDBEC010000001.1, on the reverse strand, counting down.
GGAGGCCGGGCGACCGGCTGACTGTGAATCTGGGCCTGCGCTGGGAGGGGACGTGGCACCCGGAGGTGACGGTCCGGCCGGAGGACACCTTCTACGGCCCGTACCTTGACAACCCGTTCTTCCCCTCCGACGGCACGATCCCCGACGACCTCGACAACTTCCAGCCGAGATTCGGTCTGGCGTGGGACGTATGGGGCGATGCGAGCACGGTCCTGCGGCTGAACGCCGGCGCGTACCACTCCCGCATCCCCATCCTGGTCTTCGCCCAGAGCGTCACCACCAACGGCGCCTTCCAGCAGATCTTCTTCCGCAGCAGCTTAGGGCTGCCCGGGCAGGGACCGCCCGCCATCGGCGACCTTATCGACGGCAGCACCACGCCCCCCTTCATTCCCGACATCCACGTCACCGCGAAGGACCTGGAGCTGCCGCGCACGTGGTCTTTCGCGGGGGAAGTCGAGCGCGAAGTGACCGAAGGGATCGCCGCGAGCCTGTCCTACCAGCACGCCCGCACCGACCATCTCTTCCGCTTCGTCAACCGCAACGACGCCGCCTTCGGGTCGCGGTTCCGGCTCGGCACGCACCCGGGCGGCGGCGGCATCGGCACGCTGACTTCGGCCGAGAGCTCCGCCCGCTCCCGGTATCACGCGGTCACCGGGGGCCTGCGCGGCCAGGACGCCTTCGACGGTCTGCTCACCTTCGACCTGAGCTACACCCTCTCCTTCGACAAGTCCGACGACGACAACGAGCGCGACCCCTTCACCTTCCGCTACGCCGACCCGTCGAAGCTGGATTCCGAGTACGGATGGTCGGACCGGGACCGCCGCCACAAGGCCACGGGATATCTGGCGTTCTCTCTTCCCGGCGAGATGGCGTTCAGCAACATCGTACGGTATCTCTCGCCGTCACCCGTCTCGGAGAGCTGCGCGACGCGCGGCGAGCGGGCGGCGCAACCGTCCGACCGGATCTGCGCCGACGGCACGATCCTTCAGCGCAACACGCTCCGACGCGACAACGGGTTCTTCACCTGGGACGTCAAGCTGTCGCGGCCGTTCGCGGTGGGGGAGGGGCGCACGGTCGAGCCGGTCTTCGAGGTCTTCAACCTGACCAACGCGTACAACTCGCTCGACACCGCGCACGGATCGCTGCTCTTCAACTTCGACGGGACGATCAGGAGCGGGCTGGGGGATACGCGGCGGGCGCAGTTGGGGGCGCGGCTGCGGTTCTGACCCTTGGCAGATCTCGTCTCAGTCAGATTCTACCGGGAATCTGACCAGGAATCTGTCCACTGGAGTGTTGGCTGGCAGTGCGGGCGGTCCCTCAACCACGAACTCCGGTTCGGGGCTGCCATCTGCTCGTTGAACGAGAGAGTCAGCTCGCGCAAACTCGACAGCCGGCCGTACCCGGCGGGGATCGGGCCGTCTGTCAAGCACGTTCCACCCGCACCGTGAGGATGTCGACGTTGTGGTACTGCTGGTGCCGGACCGACGATGCGTGATGCCGTAGCAGCGCCAGCGAGAGGTCGCGCTCGTTGGCGGGATCCGGTGAATCGGGCAGCACCACCAACTGGTTCTCAAGGTTTCCGGCGTGGGTGGCGGCCGTGAATTCCAGCAGCGCGCCCGCGTGCAGGTTCCGGGCCACGACTCTCAGGCGGCGCCCTTCCGTAGCGGGCGCGTGTTCGTCCTGTTCCTGGCGCAGAAGACTCAGCAGCGATTCCTCGGCCGCGGCCCGCAGGCGCTCGATCGCCCTGGCCGGCCAGGAGTACCTGGTGGCAAAGTCCACCAGGAAGCGGTCGAGTTCGGGCAGCCTGTCCGCGCTCAGCTTCATTTCGGCCCGGTGGCGCCGTGGGCCGGTGAACTGGATGAACAGGTTCAGGAGCAGGATGCTGAGCCCGCCCGCCGTGAGGCCGTTGGCGAGCATGCGGCCCGTGGGTGTGGCCAGGTGGGTGGGGAAGACGGCCTGGAACTGGATGCCCGCGCCGATCCAGAAGGAAAGCCCGGCGATCAGCGCGTTGCGCCGCTCGGGTCCTTCCCGGAATACGACGCGCATGCCCTGTGCGAAGGTCAGCCCGAAGATGACGACGATATAGGCGCCCAGCACCGGTGCCGGAATGGAAAGGACCAGGGCGGTCATCTTGGGCACGAAGGCGAGGGCGACGAAAATCGCGCCGATGTAGACACCGACCCTGCGCGCGGCGATTCCGATACCGTCCGCTAGCGCGATGCCGGCCGCGTAGGGCCAGGGCGCCGGGATGCCCGCGAATCCGGCGAGCAGCGTACCGGACCCGCAGGCGGCAACGGATCCCTCCACCCTGCGGAAATCGATGGCCCTGGCTTCGCGCCGCGACAGCCGCTGCATGCGGACGGCATCGCCGACCTGGCGGACGGTGATGACGAATGTCACGAAGAGGAAGCCCGGCAGGAGTACCCAGAAGCGGGAGTCGAAGGTGAGGTCCAGACCGGGCGTGGCAATGGCGGGGACGCCGAGCCAGGCAGCGTCGGCCAGCCGACTGAAGTCGAGCAGGCCGAAGAATGCGGCGGCCAGGCAGCCCGCCCCGATTCCGAAGATCGGGTTCCAGGCGCGCAGTCTCATCGGGGCCCGGAGCACGAGGGTCACCACGGTCACTATCGTCGTGGCCGCGATGGCGGGCGCGGCGGCGGGGTGGGCGCCCTCGGGTACCCGCGTGAGCATGGCGAAGCCCATCGGCATGACGGTCACCGAGACGAGCGCCAGCAGCGTCCCCGAAACGAGAGGGGTGATGATGCGCCTGAGCAGCGCGAGGCGGGCGGCGAAGCCGAGCTGGCAGAGCCCCGACGCGACGACCAGCGTGCCGAGCAGCGCGGGGCCGCCCGCGATCAGGGCAAGCACCGCCACGCCGATGGACGCGCCGGATGTCCCCATCACGATGAGGTTGCCGGCACCGAGCGGGCCGACCCGCTTCGACTGCACGATGGTCATGAGCCCGCCGATCACCATGCCCGCGAAGATCGCCCAGGAGAGGTACGCGTCGCCCTGGTTCGCGACGCGCGACGTGATGGTGGTGACGATGACGATCGGTACGCAGACCAGGATGGCGGTCTGCAGGCCGATGACGAAGGACGCGGGGCGGGGTGGGGGCTCGTTGGCGGCGAAGCGGAGTTTGTCGCGGGTCGTGGACGGCGCCGTGGTCATCGATCGGGTCTCCCTGGCATTGCCGTGGGCGGCGAAGCGGGGTGGCGGCGGGGTCGTGGCCGCACTCCGCGGCGGGGTCTCGCGCAGCCATAATACCTTGTGTGCGGCTCAGGGTCATCCCAAACCGCCACAGGATCATGTCGGAGGACCAACATGCCCGAACGAAAGTCAGTGCGGACGGACGCCGGCGACAGCTCTCGTCGAGACGCGCACGGGGAGGCGCCGGATGCGCTGGAACAGCTGCGACCTCCCCCTGGCCCGGTGCTCGTCACCGGCGCGAACGGGTACGTTGCGTCGTGGCTGGTCCGGCGTCTGCTGGAACTCGGGTTGGACGTCCACGCCACGGTGCGAGATCCCCGCAACCCCCGAAAGACGGGCCACCTGGACGCCATCGCCCGGGACTGTCCCGGCACACTCTCGTTCTTCAAGGCGGACCTCCTGGACCCCGGCGGCTTCGACCACCCCATGGAGGATTGCGGCCTGGTCTTCCACACCGCCTCCCCCCTCATCGTGCGCAACGTGGACGACCCGGTTCGCGACCTGATCGAGCCCGCGACCCTTGGCACCCGCCACGTCCTGGAGGCGGCCGACCGGACGCCGTCGGTGCGGCGCGTGGTACTGACTTCGAGCATCGTGGCGGTCTACGGGGACGCGGCGGACCTGGCGGACATCGAGGAGGACCGGTTCGACGAGAGTCACTGGAACACGACTTCGAACGAGCACCATCAGCCCTATGCCCGTTCCAAGACGCTGGCCGAGCGGCTCGCCTGGGAGATGGCCGGTGAGCAGAACCGGTGGGACCTGGTGGTCGTCAACCCGGGACTGGTTTTCGGCCCGGCCCTGAGCCCGCACACGGCGGCGGAGGGCGTGCTCGTCATGCTGGACTTCGGCAGAGGCTACTACGGCTTCGGCGCTCCCGAGCTGGAGTTCGCGATCGTGGACGTGCGGGACGTGGCGGAGGGGCACCTGCGCGCGGGACTGATGCCGGAGGCGTCAGGGCGTCGTCATATCCTGGTGAGCGAGACGCTCAGCGTGATTGAAATCGCCGACGTGTTGCGGGGCCATTTCGGCGACAGGCTTCCTTTCCCCCGCCAGGCGGTCTCGAACACCGTGGCGTTGATGCTGGCTCCGCGGCGGGGGATCCCGCAGGCCGTGGCGAAGCGCAACCTGGGGTATCCGCTCCGGTTCGCCAACCGCCGCGCGCGCGAGTCGCTGGGCATGACGTTCCGGCCCGCCGCGGAGTCGGTGGTGGAGCACTTCCGGCAGTTGCTGGACGACGGACTGGTGAAATCTTGAGTCGGTGGCGGCTGTTGGCGTCGGCGCGCGGTTCCTGAGATGGTTCGCCGACCACGTCAACGGTCGGCTCCCGGCGGGGGACAGGGTGCGTGTTCTCGAGAACTCCTTTGAGCAGGCGAACGTCGATGTCTGGAGAGAGCGGGAACGCGCCGACATCACGATCCGCTTCAAGCGGGAGAAGTGTCTGATCGCCGTCGAGAACAAGTTGGAATCCGCGTCTTCCGACCACCTCGGCCAGGTTATGGGTTACGATCGGACTACTTCCAGTGCCTCGCGTTCGGATTCGAGGCGACGTGAGGCGCATCGCGAAGCGGCGTTGACGGAACGTTGACTCCACCGCCGTACCGTTGCGTCCCTGAGGGCAGGTTCGCGCACCCGACAGCGGGGAGGTATGATGTGTCCACCATGCAGACCCAGCAGACACCGAAGACGTGGGAGGACGTCCTGCGGATGCCTGACGACGGCAACCGCTACGAGTTCATCGGGGGGCGTCTGTACGTGACGGCCGCACCCGTAATCAGGCACCAGCGGATTTCGAAGCGGCTGGAGGCGGCCTTGGTGCGTGTCCTGGAGGATCCGGGCCACGGCGAGGTGTTCGACGCCCCCTGCCTGGTCGAGTTCCCGGGCGCCGGGGACCGGGTTCAGCCCGACCTTCTCTTCGTGTCCGACGAGAGGCGCGAGATCATCGGCGAGAAGCAGGTGCTGGGCGCTCCCGACCTGGTCGTCGAGATCCTGTCGCCTTCCACCGCGCACCGGGACCGCGGGATCAAGCTCGACCTGTACGCGCGATCCGGGGTCCGGCAATACTGGATCGTGGATCCGGTCGAGGATGTGGTGGACGTCTGGCGCTTCGGGGACGAGCCGGGACATGAGCGCTTTTCGGGCGAGCTTTCCGTGCGGCTTGGAGCCGAGCGGGTGGGGCGGATCGACCTCGATCAGGTCTTCTCCCGCCACCTGGACGTGTGGGGAGCGCGGGAGGCGTAGGAACCCCTACGACCTCGGTATCTCCTTGTCCGGATCCACGAAGGGCCGCGGCACCACCATGGCATCCCGTTCGCCGTCCTGCGTGGTCACGCTCAGGCGTGTTCCCAGCTCGGCCGACGCCGCCGGCACCATGGCGTAGCCGATGTTGCGGTTCAGCCGCGGCGAATGGACGGCCGAGGTGACGAAGCCGATCTCTTCTCCGATCCCTCGCCCGGGTCCATCCCCGTGCACCGGCCAGCGGGTCATGTTCAGGTCGAGCGGGTCGCCCGCGATTTCCACCCCGGCCAGGAGCCGGCGGGGCCCATCCGCCGCGACCCGCGCCAGCGCCTCCCGTCCGATGAAGTCTCCCTCCTGATCGTGGTCCACCTGCCACCCCAGCCCCACCTCGTACGGGTTGTTGTCAAGCGTCATGTCGATGCCGTAGTTGAGGATGCCGGCCTCGATGCGGCGGATGTCCGACGGGCCGGTGGGCGTGATGCCCAGATCTCGCCCCGCCTCCATCACGCGGTCCCAGAGCTCGACGCCGCGGCTTCCGTCGCGCAGGTAAACCTCGTAGCCGACCTCGCCGCTCCACCCCGTGCGCGTGACCACCACCGGGATGCCGTCCAGATCGGTCTCCAGGAACCAGTAGTAGCGCAGCTTCATGACAGCCTCCCCGAAGAGCCTGCGCACGACCTCCTTCGACTTCGGCCCCTGCACCTGCATGGGCGAGACGTCCGGTTCGCAGATCTCGACGTCGAGCCCGGAGTTGAGCGCGACGCCCTTCGCGTACAGCAGCACGTCGCTGTCGGCCAGCGCCAGCCAGAAGTGGTTCTCGCCCAGGCGGAGCAGCACCGGGTCGTTCACGATGCCGCCGTCGTCGGCGCCGATCAGCACGTACTTGCCCTGCCCGACGGCGCACTTGGACAGGTCGCGCGGGGTGAGCAGGTTGGTGAACTCGAAGGCGTCCGGACCGGTGATCTCGACCTGCCGCTCGACGCTCACGTCCCATACCGTGACGCCGGTCAGCAGCTTCTCGTATTCGGCGTGGAGGTCGTCGTAGCGGGTGGGGAGGAACATGTGGTTGTAGACGGTATAGCTCCTGCAGCCGGCGCGCAGCGTGGCCTCGAAGTACGGTGAGCGGCGGAGGCGGGCCCCGCGCTGAATGAGGGACATGTCGAAGGTGGGGGGCATGGGGGGCTCCGGGAGGGAGGGTAGGGAATGGAGGGGTTGCCGAGAGCGAGCCGCCATGATACCTGTTCGGCCGCAGTGCAGGCCAGACGAGTGGTTCTCCTCCTGTTCAGCCAGCTGCCGACCCGTGAGGTTCTATCTCGCGTTCGATCTCCCGGCGCGCCGGTTCTGAAAGATCGAGATCGTGGCAAACCTGGAGTCGGATCCAGAATTCGGGCGTCGTGCCGAAATAGCGCGCGAGACGAAGCGCGGTGTCCGTCGTGATGCGGCGCCTGCCTCGGACGATGTCGTTGACACGCGGCCGGGGAATCCGCAGCTCCTCGGCGAGCCGGTAAACGCTCAGTCCCAAGGGTCGCAGGAAGTCATCCCGCAGGATCTCACCAGGATGAACCGGTGGAAGGCGGCCGGGGACGGCCACGCCCGAGAAGTCCACGACCCTCCGGACCACATCCTGCCGGCTGATGGTCATTCCGTCACCTCGTTCAGTGGTAGTCCACGATCTCCACGTCCAAGGCCTCGCCGTTCAACCAGTGGAAGCAGATCCGCCACCGGGCGTCTTACGCGGATGCTGTGCTGACCCTGACGATCGCCCCTCGGAGCCTCGAGGCGATTGCCGGGGGGAGCCCTCAGGTCCCCAAGATGCTAGGCCGCGTCAACCATGAACAGCTTGGCTCGCGAAGTGACAGAATGTCAACTCCAGATTGCCAAATGTAAATCGTGGTCTACCCTTTCTGCGTGGACGGACGACCGCGCTCACTGCCCCGACCGCTCCAGCGCCCACACCTGGATGTACTCCACCCCGACTTCGTCGGTGGCGAGACCGAGGATGTAGTCCTCGCCGATCTCGTAGATGTCCAGACCGCCGGGCGTCTCCACGAACCCCAGGATGCGTCCCTCGGGATCGAAGACCGTCCAGACCGGATTGGCGCTTCCTTCCCCGGGGAGTTCGTGTTCCCTGACCCAGAGGTGGCCCACCAGGTCGGCCGTCGCCTCGGCGAAGGCGGGGAAGGTTTCGGGCAGAGGTACTTCCTGGAAGTCTTCACGAAGCTCCCGCCGCCGCTCCGCCCGTTCCTCCTCGGGTCTTCGCGCGACCCGGTCCTCGATTTCGGCGTCGATGTGGGCCTCGGTGGAGACGACCAGGTCGTGGTCGCGGCGTACGATGCGCTTCAGCGTCCCGTCGAGGGCGAAGACCCTGATTTCGTAGGTGTCGTTGGGAGCAATGGCCACCAGGTCGCCCCACGCGAAGGTGGAGATGCGGCGCGCATGCGGAATCTCGACGCTCCAGCCCGAGGACCCGCTCCAGGAACTGAACCACTCCGTTCCGGGAAAGGACCCCAGGAGGGACAGCATATCCCCCTCGGCGTCCCGGACCCGGTAGGTTTCCTCGGGACGGCTCAGACCGCCGGAGAGGTTGCCGCGGGACACCCAATCGGAGCTGAGGATGGCGCCGCCCGGCAGGACGGCCTCGACCCGAAAGAACGACTCGCCCCGCAGCAGGGTGAAAGCACGCCCGACGTTGCCCTCGGAGTCGAGCACGGACAGGTGGCGGGCGCGTGAGTACAGGGCAAGCAGCGAATCCCCGCGCCATCGATGTACCTGGGTGAGAGCGACGAACTCGCCGGGTCCTTCTCCACGGCGTCCCCATGTGGCCACATGGATGCCCGACGCATCGAAGACGCGCAGTTCGTCGGACCCCGTGTTCGCCACGACGATGCGGCCATCGGACAGAGTGAGCGCGTCGCTGGCCCTGTGGAGCAGGTAGGGGCCCTCTCCCTCGCGGGCGCCGATCGCGACCCCCGGCTCCGCGCCGATCCGCCAATCGAGCCTGGACCCGGATGGCGGCCGGGGATTCTCGACGATTCGCACGTCGGCGCTGTCGCGTACGATGGGATCCGGCGCGGGGGAGTCGTTGCCGGGGGATGGGGGGTCGCCGCAGGCGGTGGCGGCGGCCGCGAGGGCAATGCCGGCCAGGTGGAGACGGAGCTTCAACCGGGTGCCGGGACCCTCACTTCCCGATCCGGTACAGATGAACGGATTGCACATCGAGATCGTCACTGGACTGCGCGAGGATGAAATCGGTTCCGACCTGCAGGACCGAGAGCTTCGCGGGCACTTCGACGATCCCAAGGTACCGGCCGTCCTTCGCGAAGACAAAGAGGTCGTTCATGTCGTCGCCCGTGCCGTACCGCCGCTGACCGGCCCAGATGTTTCCTTCCGGGTCGACGTGGAGCGACTCGAATGTGGGGAGGTGGGGGGGGTAGGGGGCGGAGAGCACACGTTCGATCACCTCGTCGGGGGAACCACCTTCGAGCCGGTCGCCGAATCCCAGGATCCGGTCGCGAATCTCGTTCTCGTTGGAGGCTCTGACTTCGTCGGTGACGGCACGGGTTTCACGCGCAAGGCGGATGATTCCGATTGGCTGCCCGCTCGCACCGTAGGCACCGATCGAGTACGAGTCGCCTTCCGTCACGAAGAACCCTTCGGGCCCCATGGCGATTCGTGGTGACGGCTGGAAGTGAAATCCCGACGGCAGTTCTCCCGGTCCCTGTCCCGGCAGATACCGTCCTCCGTTGATGACGCCCACGGAATCGGCCACACCGCCGGTATCCGGGACAAGCGCCAACAGCACGGTACTCCTCTTCATCCCGCTTCCCGTGTTGGGAATCATCTCGGGGGTGGACAGGAGGACGGCGCCGGCCGGGAGGGGAGTGCGGAACACGCAGCAGCTGAATGCGGCACGTATGGCGTTTCGTTCAACGAGGTCGCGCAGGTCATACCACTGCGACAGTTGCATCCGAGTGGCCGCCCTTCTCCCGAAGCGACCCGCGTGGTCGAAGATGTGGAACCGGCGGGCGAGGGAACCGCTCACCAGAACCGAGTCTCCGCGATACGGGAAGAGGCCCACGGCGGCGGTGAACTCTCCAGGTCCCTCACCCGTTCGTCCCCAGTCCTGGATGTGCGTACCCCCGGGCGAGTACACCCGAATCAGACCGGTCAGGCGGTCGAGAACCGCGATCCGGCCGTCCCCGAGCACGAGACCGCCGCCGATCGATCCGAAGAGGTAGCGTTCGTCTCCCTCCCTTTGGCCGATGACGACTTCGGGGGTGCCGGAGAGGTGCCACCCGTCGCCGTCCCAGGCCGGTGCCGAGCTTTCGACGATCCGGATCCCGGCGCTGTCGCGTTCGATGACGCCCAGCGCGGGAGAGCCTTCTTTCGGTGACTGTCTGTCGCCCTCGGCTGCGCACGCGAGCGTGGCGAGGAAAAGGGCGCAAAGGTAGAACCCGGGATTCTTCATCTCTGTTTGTCCGCCACCAATGCCCCGAACTGCCGGACACACGGAGCCTCTGCCATCCACCTCCACGAGCCGGGCTCACTCTGCAACTAACGGCAGCTCCATCTCGATCCAGATCCCCACGGGTATGCCCTCGTTGGAGGCGGGGAGGAAGCGTGCCAGCTTCGCCGCCCGCACGGCTGCCCAATCCAGCGAAGGATGCCCGGCGCTGGTCTTCAGGGCCGCCTCGGCGACACTGCCGTCCGTGTTTACGAACAGGTAGACGACCGCAGTGCCGCCGATTCCGTCGTCGTGCAGAAACGTCGGATGGTATTGTTCCAGAGTCTTCTTGACTTGCCAGCGGTTGGCCAACTCGGGCCGCGTGGTGTGGTGGACGTACCGCGGAGTCTTCATGATGCGAGCGTCCGGGGGGACCGGAGGCACTTCATAGGCGGCCAGGCGCGGCGAGGGAGCGGCGGGCAGCGAAACAACGGGCAACAGGGCATCGGGTTCGCCTTCCCAAACCTGAAATGCAAGGATTTCGGGCCGGTCGGGATCCACGACCTCCAGGGGAACGGGCTCAAACTTCCACCCCATTTCATAGGTGAACCTGGGCGAGCCGCCCAATCTGTGTCGGAACTCCCACTTTGGCGCCGGTCTCAATTGGAATTCGTACCCGACGGTGCGAAAACCGACCGGGGGTGGCCCGGAGTCAACCGATTGCTCGGTCTCCCGGGTGATCCCCGGCACCCACATTGCCACGCCGGCCACCAGAATCGCGGCGAAGCCCAGGAACGCCGCTTGCGCGATTGGGACCTCCGGCCCCTCGGACAGCAACTTGCCGATCCGTCTCTCCAGGAACGACCTGCGTTCCGCGAACGCCGTGGGCGCGAAGCCGGGGCGAAAACCGCTGCGGGCACCGACCCGGACGAGGAGGTCTCCGTATTGCCAGCGCCGGTCCGGCAGGCGCTGCACGACGCGATGATCGCAGTCGAGCTCGATGGCCAGGCAGAGGCGGCGATAGTGGAGCCACAGAAACGGGTTCCAGGGGAAGGCGATGGTCAGCGCCGCCATGGCGAACCGGACGATGCCGTCGTCGGCGCGCCGATGTTCTTCCTCGTGCGCGAGGATCAGCTTCTGCTGCGAGGGTTCGACCTCATCCACCCACGACGGCAGGACCACCATGGGGCGGCGCAGACCGACGATCGCGGGTCCGGTATTCCGTGACCACAGGACCTGCTGGCCGAGCAGGGTTCCCGGCTCCCAGGAGCGGCGGCGCCAGTGCAGCCTGAGGGCGCCGATCAGAGCCCACAGGGCAAGTCCGGCGGACAGCGCCAGCCAGACCAGCAGCAGGATCCAGTCGAGGGAGTGCAGGACTGAATCGCGCGGGATCGTGACGGGGAAGAGTGTGGGGGATGATGGGTTCTCGAGGGTACCTGGTGCGGCTTCCATCGCTTCCCACGCACCCGCGTCATCCGTCACGGGAGCGGCAAGTCCCGAAATCACCAAACCGTCTGCCGGGTTCTCCGCCACCGTCCCACCGCTCGTGACCAAACGCACTGCCGTGAGCAGGACGGTCCCCACGCCAGCCGCCACCCACACCCACCTGCGCCTCCCCTCGAAGAGCCTCTCCGCCGCCAATCCCGCGACCAGCAGCAACAGCCCCGCCCCGATCGACCAGAGCATCCATGCGGCGATCATCGTTCCTCCTCCTTTTTCAGACGTTCGTCCAGCTGTTTGCGCAGCCTCCGGACCGCGCCAGGCGACAACGCTTCTTCCGCCACCAGATGGGTCATGAGCAGCTCGCCCGAACCCTTGAAGATCTTGTCCCTGAGTCGGCCGAGGACCACCCGTCCCGCCTCCTCCCGGTCGACCAGAGGGTGGTAGCGGTGGGCGCGGCCCTCCTTGCGATGGCCCACCATCCCCTTCGCCTCCAGGACCCTGAGCATCGAGAGGACCGTGTTGTAGGCCAGGTCGTCCGCGAGGTGCTCCCTGACTTCGGAAACCGTTGCGGCCTCCAGGTCCCACAGGACCGACATGATGTCCATCTCGCGTGCGGTCGGTGTGCGAATCATCGCGTGTCCCTACGAGCCGTGTGCCCGCTTTGCAGGTTGTCGGCCGAGGCTCGCCGCGTGGGGGCGGAGAGCGCGCCGGCTCCGGTGGTCCGCGGTTGGCCCCCGCCCGGAATGCGGTGCGGGGACCCATCGGACCTGTGCTCCCAAAAACTCTAGTTCTAGTTGAAGGTAGGGAGTGTTCGGGAGAATGTCAACTATGTTTTTGGGAGACGCTCAATCGACCACAACCAACTCCCCGGTGCCTCGGCACGGGTACTACGTCGGTGGCGGCGGCGCGGACAGGCAGGAACAGCGTCGGGGTGGATGTGGATGGGAAGTACGTGGAGCAGGCGCGTAGCCGATTCCAGGCTGAGACGGGGGGATTGTTCGGACGGGAGAGGTTGGACGTGGGGGGATGGGGGTAGGTGGGAGGGAGCGCCGGCACCAATACGTGACCCTGGTGTCGAATCCGGTGACCGAGCCCAGGGATGATGGATGGGTGAATGGTAGCGCCAGGCGGGGTACGCGCTTATGGTGGGGGTAGGCGCTCTGATCGTGAGCGTGCTTGGCAAGCCGGCTGGCCCGGGGACGCAGTCCCGCGGCCGCGGGCATTTCGATTGAACCCTGTACGCTTCCCGGAACCACGTCCTTTCCGGGGGCCCCATCCAGGCCGGCAACTACGATGTCGAGGTTCGGGCCGAAGGATACCAGGTGTGGAGACGCGAGAACGTGGTGGTCCGCGAATCCGGCAGGTGCGCGACGGTTCAAACCGTCGAATTGACCGCCAGGATGGTACGCCTGGCAGCCGGCGGATAGCCCGCCGATGCACCCCCCGCACCGGTGCCGATGTTCACTCCCGCAGGATTGCCTGGGCTCCTAGTCGGCCTGGGGCGCCGGTTACCCCACCACCCGGGTGAGTACCCGACCCGGACAGGAAGAGCCTCTCCACCGGTGTACGATACCTGGCCCAGCCGGGGACCGGCCGCATGAAGAGGAATTGATCGAGGCCCATCTGGCCGTGGTATTCGTCGCCTTGGGTGAGTCCGAGTTCGGTTTCGAGGTCGAGCGGCGTGACGAGGTGGTGGTCCAGGATGCGGTCGTGGATACCGGGGAGGCACTCGTCGAGGACCTGAAGGACGCTGGACAGGAGGGCGTTGCGTGGTGCGGTGTCCTGCCAGCTGTCGGAGTGCAGGTGATAGGGTGCGTAGCGGACCTGGATGGAGGCGATGTGGTGGCCTGCGGGCGCCAGGGTAGGGTCGTGGAGGGTCGGGACCACGATGTCGAGGTGAGGGTGGGACGAGATGCGGCCGTACTTCGCGGTGTCGCTGGCGCGTTCGAGGTGGTCGAGCGAGGGGGCGACGAGGGTGTGGCCGGCGAGGCGTCCGGCGGTGTTGGGGAGATGTGGGAGTCCGTCGAGGAGAAGGTGCAGAATGGCGGTGGTGCCATGCATCCGGATGTTGGCGACCTTGCGGTTGAACTCGGGGCCCAGCCGGGGTGCGCCCAACAGCTTGAAGAAGGTGCGGTGAGGGTCGAGGCCGGAGACCACGGAGCGGGCCGGGATCTCGTCGCCGCCGGACAGCCGGATCCCGGTTGCGGCTCCCTCGTGGACCAGAATGCGCTCCACTTCGGCCCCGGTGCGGATTTCGGCTCCGTGTGCCCGCGCCGCCGTGGCCAAAGCCTCGGAAAGCGCGCCGATTCCCCCGCGCAGAAACGCCGAGGAGCGGAAGCCGTGGGCGGGGCGCCCGGCGGCGTGGTAGAGCATGCGGAAGGCCCCCCCCATCGCGCTCGGTCCCTGACTGGCTCCGAGCAGGGCGGTGGTGCCGAGCATTCCCTTGAGTACGTCGCTCTCGAACCAGTCGCCGAGGAGGTCGCGGGCGGGGAGGGGGAGAACGCGCAGCAGTTCCACGACGTTGCGCCTGCCGAGCCGGGCCGCCTGGACGAGGGGGCGTAGCAAGCGGATGCGTTCCCTTCTTGTAAGGTCGTGAAGGGGTGGGGCGGGGTGGTCCAGGGTGACTCGCAGGACGCGCGCCATCGAGTCCAGGTAGTCGACCCAGTCCGGGAACCTGGATGCGTCGGTCCGGCTGTGGCGGGCGATCTCGTCTCGGGTGGTCGCGGGATCGCGCCACAGAGTCACGGCCTCGCCTCCACCCAGCAGCGAAGTCGCGACGGCGGGGGGATGCACCCATTCCAGGTCGTGCGTGGCGATGCCCAGCTCCGCGAGGATGCTGCGCCGGAACAACCCCGCGTCCTGCGCGGCCAGGCTTACCCGGCATCCCGGGAAGACCTCTTCGACCGCGGCCGCTCCCCCGATCACACCACGGCGCTCCAGCACGAGCACCCTCCACCCCTTACGCGCAAGCAGGGCGGCCGCGACCAGCCCGTTGTGGCCCGCCCCCACGACGACCGCATCGTAAGTCTTCACTGCGCCGATCCTCCGTGCACGCCCGGTCCCCGGCTGCCCGTTGGCCCGTGCAATCGCGCCGAGACACGGTCCGCTACCCGGAAAGTCCCTCTGCACTGCGCCTTCACCTGCCGCTCGCTCACTCCGGCCTACTCCTCCTCCGCTCCACGCGTCCCTTCCCCGTCGCCATCTTCCTCCTTCCCCCCCGCCCCCGCCCGAAGTCCCCCAGCACCACCCCCGCCGCCAGCTTCCCCGGCGCGCCCATGATCCCCCCGCCCGGATGCGTCCCCGACCCGCACTGGTAGTACCCCCGCACCGGCGTGCGGTACTTCGCGTACCCCGTGACCGGACGCAGGAAGAACAGCTGCGCCGGCGTCAGCTCGCCCTGGAAGATGTTCCCCTGCGACAGCCCGGTCGTGCGCTCGATGTCCAGCGGAGTGACCACCTGGCGGTGCAGGATGATGTCCTTCAGGTTGGGGACGTACCGCGCCAGCGTGTCGATCACCGTGTCCCCGAACGCCTCCCGCTTCTCGTCCCAGGTTCCTTCGCGCAACTCATAGGGCGCGTACTGTACGAAGCACGACATTACGTGCTTGCCGGGCGGCGCCATCCCCGGATCGATCGCCGAGGGGATGACGATGTCGATGTACGGTTCCCGCGAGAAGTCCCCGTACTTGGCGTCGTCGTAGGCGCGTTCGAGGTAGTCGATCGACGGGCTGATCGATACGGCGCCGCGCAGGTGGGGACCCTGGCCGGGCATGCAGCTGAAGTCCGGGGCCGCGTCGAGCGCCAGGTTCACTTTGCCCGAGGAGCCGCGGAAGCGGTAGCTGCGCACGCCCCGGACCACCTCGCCGGGGAGCTCTTTCTCGTCGACCAGGTCGAGGAAGGTGCGGCGCGGATCGAGGCTGGACGACACCGCCTTCGCGCGCAGCTCGTCCCCGTTGGCGAGCGCCACGCCACGGACACGCCCGTTCTTGACCATCACCCGCGCGACCCGCTCGTCGGTGCGAATCTCCGCCCCCGCCTCGCGCGCGGCCGAAGCGATCGCCTCCGCCACCGCCCCGGTCCCCCCTTTCGCGAAGCCCCACGCCCGGAAGTGACCGTCGATCTCGCCCATGTAGTGGTGCAGCAGCACATACGCCGTGCCCGGCGACCTCGGCCCCAGAAACGTCCCGATGATTCCGCTCGCCGACAGCGTGGCCTTGAGCACGTCGGTCTCGAACCATTCCTCCAGGAAGTCGGCGGCGCTCATGGTCATGAGCTTGACGAGCAGGTGGAGCTGGTCCGGTTCGAGACCCAGGAAATGCCGCCCCAGGCGCAGCATGCCGGCGATGTCGCCGGGAGCCAGTCGAGACGGGTCGGGGGGGACGATGTCGAGCAGGTATTTCACCGCCCGCGCCATGAAGAAGAGTGAGCGGCCATAGTCGTCGTAGCCCTCGGCGTCGCGGATCGAGAACCGGGCGATGTCGCGCCAGGTGCGGTGGTGGTCGGCGTCGCGGTAGAGGCGGTCCCCGTCGGGCAGCGGGGTGAGAGTGCTCTCCAGCGGCAGGATGGCGAGACCGTGGCGGGGCAGGTCCAGTTCGCGGATGATCTCCGGGCGCATCAGGCTCACCACGTAGGAAAACACGCTGTACTTGAAGCCCGGGAAGATCTCTTCGGTGACCGTGGCGCCGCCGATGATTGGCCGTGCCTCCAGCACGCAGACATCCAGACCGGCGCGCGCCAGGTAGGCCGCGTGGACGAGGCCGTTGTGGCCGCCGCCGACTACGATGACGTCGTATTGCTTCGCCATCGCGGTCGGCGCCGGAAAGGCGCCGGAGGCAGGGGGGCGCCGCCCGGGTTCCGGAATCGGCGGTTCCTTGTGAAAGCATTCACAAGCTGGGCCATAGTGCGGCGCCCGGGCGTGATGCAGCGCATGGCGACGACGTTCACCGCCTTCAGCCCCGCTTCCTGGCCGGATCGAAGAACGGTGTCTTGACCACCCGCGCCGGCACCGTGTGGCGCACGAACTCCACGGTGAGCTCGAACTCCACCCGGCGGCCGGTCCGCGCGAAGTCACGCCGGATCGTTGCCAGCGCGATGTACTTCTTGAGGATCGGCGAGAAGGTGGAACTCGTCACATACCCGACCTGCTTGCCGCCGGCATGGATCGCGACCGCCGCCCGCGAGGCGCGCCCAGCCACCAGGGGCGGCAGCCCCACCGCCGCGAAGCGTTTCTCGATGTGCGGCCAATCGACCTCGAGACCGGCAAACCCCCACTCCGACGGCGCGGCTGCTTCCCGTGCCAGCGCCCGGCTGCCCACGAAGTCGCGCCCCTGTCGCGGCTGGACCGCCCACCCCAGCCCCGCCTCGTACGGCGAGGATTTCCGCGATTCGATCAACGCCGTCCACGCGGACACGTAGTCCACATCCTTCAGCAGCAGCGCCGCCTCGATGCGCGCCATGTCGAGCGCGTCAAGGCCGGCGGGGGCGAGACCATGGCCGCGTCCAGCCTCGGTGAGCGCATCCCACACCGCCAGCGCATCGTCGGGGCTCACCCAGATCTCGTATCCCAGGTCGCCCGTGTACCCGGTCCGGGTGATGGTGACCGCAGCCGCGCCGACGCTCCCCTCCGCAAGCGCGAAAAAGGGAAGCCCGGCGACGTCGGTACCTGTCACCACCCGCTCCAGAATCTCCCGCGATGTCGGACCCTGCAACGCAAGCGCCGCGAGATCCGGCGTGATGTCGCGCACGGCGGCGTCCATCCCCCATGCGCAGTCCTGGAACCAGCGCAGGCAGGGGTCGGCCGAAGTGACGCGAAAGGTGTCCGCGCCCAGGCGCTGGACCGTCCCGTCGTCGATCAGCTTCCCGGCCTCGTCGCACCACGGTGTGTACAGCACCTTCCCCACCGGGCAGTCGAGCGTGGTGCGGGTCATCACCCGGTCCACCAGCGCCGCCGCATCGGGACCGGTGACCTCGTATTTGCGCAGGGGCGAGACGTCGAACAACCCCGCGCCGCTGCGTACCGCATAGTACTCGTACTCGTGGCCGGGCTCGTAGGTGAGCGCGCTGGCGTACCCGGACCAGTTGCGCCAGCGGCGGCTGTGGCAGAGGGGGGCGGTACGCGGGTGGAAGGGGGTCTCGAGGAGCATGGCGGGAAGTTAGCGTGCCGCCGGATGTCTGTCCCCCCCGTCTGTTGAAATCTTGTTTGTAATGCCGTTGAAATCGTGTCTCTAGAGGCGTTGAAAACATGTCTCCACGCTGTTGGTCTCCCTCATCGCAGCAAGTTCACCGCCCGAGAGCCTGTGGCAAGACGGTGACCGCCCGGCAGGAAGCAGCAAGCGAGGTCCTTCTCGATGTGGACCGGAGAGCACAGGACATGATCGCGGTCAGTCCCGGCCTGGTGCTCGAAGGGGCAACCCCCCGGCTGATCGACGAGTGGCAAACCGCCCCGGTGATCTGGGACCACGTTCGGCGCGCGGTCGATGCGCGTCCCGGAAAGGGTCATTTCATTCTTACCGGGTCGGCTGTTCCACCCGATGACATCACACGTCATACCGGAGCCGGCCGCATCGTCCGGCTGCGCCTTCGCCCCATGTCCCTCTTCGAACTGGGCTCCAGCACCGGCAAGGTGTCCTTGGCGAATGTGCTCAAGGGGGCGCCTGTGCGCCATTCAGCGGCCGACCTGTCCGTGCGTGACCTCGCCCGTCTCGTTTGCGTCGGGGGCTGGCCGGGGCATCTCGCGTCATCGGCCGAGGAGGCCTTGCGCGTGAACCGGGGCTACGTCGACGACATCTGTCGTGCCGACCTTCGGCGGGTCGACGGTGTCCGCCGAGATCCGGACCGGGTCCACCGGTTCCTTCGCTCGCTGGCTCGCAACGTCGCGACCTGCGCGTCTCTGGCAACGATCGCGCGCGACGTTGCCGGTCCGGAGCAGGCCACGATGACGGGCCACACCGCCCGCCGCTACCTTACCGGCCTCGAGCGCCTGATGGTTGTGGAGGACCAACCACCGTGGGCACCCCATCTCCGGTCCCGATCGCGGCTCCAAGTCTCCGCCAAACGTCACTTCGTGGATCCGTCCATCGCGGCGGCGGCGCTCGGCGCGGGGCCGGAAAACCTTCTCCGCGACTTCTCGTGGTTCGGTCTTCTTTTCGAATCGATGGTGATTCGGGACCTGCGCGTCTACGCCCAGGCCATGGGCGCCAAAGTCCACCACTACCGCGACCATGCCGGTCTCGAGGCGGACGCAGTGGTAGACGCCGGCCCCGGTCGCTGGGCAGCCTTCGAGATCAAGCTCGGCCTGAGCCGGATCGACGCCGCGGCGGGCTCACTTCTGAAGTTTGCTGACCGGGTCGATACCGGACGGTGCGGTGAACCCGCCGCCCTGGGCGTCATCGTGGACGGCGGGTTCGGGTATGTTCGTCCGGATGGCGTGAGCGTGATCCCGCTGGGGGCGCTTGGGCCGTGAGAACTGCTCCGGTAGTCATGCCTGGTAGCCGAGGGGATAGCGAGTTCGCACCATGCCGATGAGAGCCAATTTGGATCATCTTGCCCAAGCCCAGAGAGAGACGGAGGAATACCTCGATCGCGATGATGTCCTGAAGATTGACCGGAAGTTTGGTCTCAACCCACCGATGGGCGGATTTCTGAATCCCTGGCAGGCAGATAGACTGCGTTCTTTGTTCAGTTCGGACGACCTGGCAGGGCTACAGGAGATCAGTGACACCGACCCAGAAGCACGGAAGCTATCCGAGCGAATAGCTGCGATGCCTGATCTGACGACGGAGCAACGTGAGCTTCAGGAATTGCGATGGGCCAAGGATGTCATTGAGAATCAAGGCTTTGAGTCATGGTTCCAAATGTGTCTCAGGTTCGATGAGTTGGCTGGTGCGGACCCTGGATCTCACCGAGGGTTCCGAGAGATCGCCGAGGGACTCAAGGCTTGGGCTGCCAAGCGCGGATTACTTGAACGCGGTCGTCATGGCCCCCCGCGAGGAGAAAATCGTCCCGATCGTCAGCATCCTGCGTGGGAGCGGACATCCGGCGTGCCTCCCCGTGATCCGGAATAGCCGGGCGTGCTGGCGTACCCGGACTGGTCGCGCCCCCGCGCGGGCCGCACGCGAGGTGAACGGTCCGGGACTTGAATTGAAGTGCGTCTCGGCAAGGATCGAGTGCCTACACCAGCCCCGCCACCACCCCCAGCAACCGGTCCACATCGCTCCGGTTGTTGAACATCCCCACCGCCGCCCGCAGCAGTTCCCCATCCTCCTGGAAGGTGACCGCCACCCCCGCCTCGGCCAGGGCCGCCGCAAGCGTCTCATGATCCAGCCCATGGTGGAAGCTCACGATCGCCGACGGGTTGTCCGGCGGCGTGAACATCCGCATCCCCAGCGCCCCGGCCTCCCGGCGCAGCCCGTCGGCCAGCGCGTGCGTGTGCCCGGCGATCCGTTCCAGTCCGACCCCTTCCATGAACGCCAACGCCGCGTCCATAGCGGCCGCGGGCCCGTGCGCGGCGTTGGCATACTCCAGCTTCCGCGCGTTCTCCCTGAGCCGGAAGCGATGTCCGGGCAGCGCTTCGGCCACCTGCACGTGCCCGTGGCGGTCCGAGGTCATCCACTCCAGGTGTTCGCGGCGCACGTAGAAGGGGGCGCACCCGAAGTCCGCGTGCAGCCACTTGTAGCCGTTGCCGCAGGCGAAGTCGACGTTCTCTTCGTGCAGGTCGGTGGGGAAGGTGCCCCACGCCTGGATCGCGTCGGCGTAGAGGTAGGCGCCGTGTGCGTGCGCGAGGTCGGCCAGCGCCGGCAGGTCGTAGCGGAAGCCGTTGCGGTTCGACACCCATGCCACGCTGATCAGGCGGGTCCGCCGGTCGGTGCGCGCGGCGAAGTCGTCCACGGTCACGACCCCGTCCCGCGCCGGAATGATCCGCAGTTCGATCCCGGCCCGGCGCTCCAGTTCGCGGTACAGTACGAAGGTCGTGGTGAAGTGAAGCTCATCGACCACCACGTTGTCGCCCTCGCGCCAGTCCATCGCGCTCACGATGATGTTCTCGGCGCCGCTGGTCGTGTACAGGAAAGCGATTTCGTCTTCGTCTGCGCCGAAGAGGCCGGCGAAACGGGACCGGGCGCTCGCCAGGACAGCGCTGCGCTCGCGGGTGTCACGGCGACGCATCTTCCCGTCGGCGTAGGCGTGGAGCGCGTCCCGCACGGGCACGGGCAACGGTCCCACCGAGGCCGTGTTCAGGTACGCGAGTTCCCCGGTGACGGGGAAGTCGCCGCGAATGCCGAGCGGGTCGTCGGCTCCCGCAGCTCCGCCGATGTCTCCCCCGTCTTCGTTCGCCGCTCCCTGACCGCAAGCGAGGCTGCCGGCGGCGGGAATTGCGGCGACTCCCGCAGCCGCCGTCGTCTTCAGGAAGCCCCTGCGACTCAGTCGGGTCATGGTCCTCTCCGGAAAGTCGAACGAGTCAATATGCCTTGGCCTCAACACTGACCATCCCGCCGCCCACCGGCAATACCGGCCGATCCGGCAGCTGGATCCGCACACTCGGACCGGGGCGTACCCGGGCAGGTCCGTGTTTGCATCCGCTACATTCCGCTATGCGACGACCGAACCTTCTACCGCACGCGGACTGCACGCTCGCGTCGCTGGAGTCCGAAGCCATCGCGATCATCCGCGAGGGCGTCGCGGCCGCCGCGCGGCCGGTGATGCTCTACTCCATCGGCAAGGACTCGTCGGTGTTGCTGCACCTTGCCCGCAAGGCCTTCTGGCCCGCCCCCCCGCCCATGCCCCTGCTGCACGTCGACACCACCTGGAAGTTCCGCGAGATGATCGCCTTCCGGGACCGGGTCGCGGCCGAGGCCGGCGTCAAACTCATCGTGCACACCAACCAGGACGGGGCGGCAGCAGGTGTCACCCCGTTCACCCACGGCTCCGACTACCACACCGAGGTGATGAAGACGGCCGCCTTGCGCCAGGCGCTCGACGCCGGGCGCTACGACATGATCTTCGTGGGGGCGCGCCGCGACGAGGAGAAGTCGCGCGCCAAGGAGCGGGTCTTCTCGCATCGCAACGCCGCCCACCGGTGGAACCCCCGGGTGCAGCGGCCGGAGTTGTGGGACCTCTACAACACCCGGCTCGCCCCCGGTGAATCGCTCCGGGCGGCGCCGCTCTCCAACTGGACCGAGGTCGATGTCTGGCGCTACATCGAACGGGAGAGCATCCCGGTCGTGCCGCTCTACTTCGCGGCGGAGCGTCCCGTGGTTGAACGCGACGAGGGGTGGATCGTGGTGGACGACGATCGCATGCCGCTGCTGCCAGGCGAAGTGCCGCAGCTGCGCCGCGTCCGCTTCCGCACGCTCGGGTGCTACCCGCTCACCGCCGCGGTGGAGAGCGACGCGGCCACCCTTGGCGCGATCATCGCCGAGACCCTCGGCGCCGACCATTCGGAGCGCGGGGGCCGCCTCATCGACCACGACGGCGAGGCCTCGATGGAACGCAAGAAGCGGGAGGGCTACTTCTAGTGCGGCCGACCTTGAGGTTTGTCCTCTGCGGCAGCGTGGACGACGGGAAGAGCACGCTCCTTGGCCGCATTCTCCACGATACGCGCCGGGTGTTCGCCGACGAGATGGAAAGGGTGACCGAGGATTCCCGCCGCTACGGCACCCAGGGAGACGCGGCCGACCTGGCTCTCCTCGTGGACGGACTGCAGGACGAACGGGAACAGGGCATCACCATCGATGTCGCCTACCGCGCCCTCGATACGCCGCGCCGTCGGTTCCTCGTAGCCGACGCGCCCGGACACGAACAGTACACGCGCAACATGGCGACCGGCGCATCGAGCGCGGACCTCGCGGTCGTCATGGTGGACGCGCGCAAGGGGGTCCTGCCGCAGACAGCGCGGCACACCCGCATCGTCGCCATGTTCGGCGTGCGCCATGTCGTGCTCGCGGTCAACAAGATGGATCTCGTGGAGTGGGATCGCGCCGCTTTCGAGTCGGTCGCCTCGCCGTACCGCGAGATGGCGGACGAGGCCGGGGTTGCGGACGTCGTCCCCATCCCCGTTTCCGCGCTCACCGGCGACAACCTGACCCGGCCCTGCGCGGAGGCGCCCTGGTACGCCGGCCCGACGCTGCTGGACCACCTGTCGGCGGTCGAGGTCGGGCAGCCCGCCGGCGAACGGCCCCTCCGCATGCCGGTCCAGTACGTCAACCGCCCGAACCCGGACTTCCGGGGGTACTGTGGACGGGTGGCGGCGGGCAAGGTGGCTCCCGGGGACCGCGTCCTCGTCTCCCCGGCGGGAACCGAGGCTGAAGTCGAGTCGATCGTGGTCTGGCAGGGCACGCGCGAAGGTGCCGCTCGGGGCGACTCCGTCACCCTCACCCTGAAGCCCGATGTGGATGTCTCCCGTGGCGACGTCATCGTGGCCTTCGAGGATCCGCTCGAGGTCGCGGACCAGTTCCAGGCGCGGATCCTGTGGATGGGCGACGACGCGCTGGCCGTGGGCCGTCCCTACCGGGTGAAGCTGCACGCAAGCGAAGTGGGCGCCACGGTAACGCGGATCCGGCACCGCATCGATGTCTCCAGCGGGCAACGACTCGCCGCGGCCCACCTCGAACTCAACGACCTCGGCGTGGTCAACCTCGCGACAGACCGCCCCGTCCCCTTCGCCCCCTTCGACGAGTCCCGGGCCCTGGGGGGCTTCATCGTCATCGACCGTGCCACCAACGCCACCGTGGGCGCCGGCACGATCACCTACTCGCTCATGCGCGCGGCCAACCTCAAATGGCAGCACTTCGACATCGACGGCGAGGTCCGCGCCCGGCTGAAACGCCAGCGCGCCCGCTGCCTGTGGCTGACCGGCCTCCCCGCGTCGGGCAAGTCCACCGTGGCCAACCTGCTGGAGAGGCGCCTGGTGATCGAGGGGCGCCACACCTACCTGCTGGACGGCGACAACGTTCGCCACGGCCTCAACCGGGACCTTGGCTTCACCGAGGCCGACCGAGTGGAGAACATCCGCCGCGTGGCCGAAGTGGCCCGGTTGATGGTTGACGCGGGCCTGATGGTGATTGTCTCCTTCATCAGTCCCTTCCGCTCCGAGCGCGACTTCGCCCGCGGCCTCTTTGAACCGGGTGACTTCATGGAGATCTTCGTGGACGCTTCGGTGGAGGCGTGTGTCAGGCGCGACCCGAAGGGTCTCTACGCCAAGGCGATGAGGGGAGAGATGAGTAACTTCACGGGTATCGACAGCCCCTATGAGCGCCCTGAGCGCCCCGATGTGCACCTGGACACCGAGAAGCTGACGCCCGAGGAGTGCGTCGAACTCGTCATGGGGAGTCTGGCGTGAGTCGGCGGGGACGCTCCGCGCCCGGCATCGCGGCAAGGTTCCCGCCGCAGCTGCGCTCGCGCGGATTCATCCACGGACTCCTCGCGGTCTTCTGCGGACTGTCGGCCTCGGGAATGCTCGCCGCCGATCCCCTGGCCGGCCAGGGGAGGGAGCGGCGCGACGCGCCCGTCCGCAAGCCGGCGGAGGCCGCCGAGCCGGGCGGGTTCACCTTCTGCCGTCTCCAGTACCGGAAGGTCAGGGACGAGTGGTTGGGCAGCGGCTGGGTCACGGACTACCCCGACGGGGACCGCAACCTCCCGCTCCGCCTTTCGCAGCTCACCCGGACCGACATCGCCCGCGACGAGTGGGGGGACCCGTTCCACGCCGTGGTCACTGCCACCGAGCCCGCCCTCTACGAGTGTCCGTTCCTCTTCGCCTCGGACGTTGGGACGATCGGGTTCTCGGACGCCGAGGCCGGGCAGCTCCGCGACTACCTGCTCAAGGGCGGCTTCCTGTGGGCGGACGACTTCTGGGGCGACTACGCATGGGAGAAGTGGACGGCCGAGATCCGAAAGATCCTGCCCGGATATTCCATCGTCCCCATACCGCCGGACCATGTGGTCTTCCACACTCTCTACTCGGTCGACAACATCCCCCAGATCCCGTCGATCCAGTACTGGCGCATGAGTGGCCGCGGAGGCACCTCCGAACGGGGCTCCGAAAGCGCGACCCCGGCCATGCACGGGATCATGGACGCGTCGGGGCGGCTCATGGTGGTCATGACCCACAATACGGACATCGCCGACGGGTGGGAGCGGGAAGGGGAGGACGACCGGTTCTTCCACCTCTTCTCGCCCAACGCCTACGCGGTCGGGATCAACGTGATCCTCTACGCGCTGACGCACTGATCCCCCGGGACCCGGCCCGGCACCGCGAGCCGGGTCCGCAATCCCTTTTCTGGAGGCGACATTGAACGACTGGTGGGCCGAAGGGCTCCTCTTCGAGAACTGCAACTGCACCGCCGTCTGCCCGGGCCACATCCACTTCTCGCAGAAGTGCACGCACGAGGTCTGTCGCGGCTTCTGGGCGATCCGCTTCGAGGCGGGCCGGGTCGACGGAACCGACCTCGCGGGGGTCGGTGTGGTGGTGGTCTACGAGACGCCCCAGGTCATGGTGGACGGTGGGTGGAGACAGCGGATCATTGTCTCGGACGGGGTGGCGCCGGACCAGCGGCGGGCGGTCGAGGAGATCATCTCCGGGAAGCTGGGAGGGCCGTGGGGGGTGCTGGCGCGGTTCGTGGGCGACGCGTTGCCGACGCGGACGGCGGCGTTGCGCATCGAAGACGGGCCGGAGAGAAAGCGAGTGACCGCGGCGGGACTGCTGGAAGGTGCGGTCGAGGCCATCCGGGGCCGGAACCGGGGTGACCCTGTCACCTTCGCCAACATCTACAACAAGATTCACGATTCAACCCAGGTCATCGCCCGGGGTTCGACCCGGTACGACGACGGGGAGATCGTGATCGACAACAGCGACACGCACGGGCTCTGGTCACGCTTCCGTTGGACCGGGGCCGGGTGAGCACCGCGGCCGTGCGGACCCGTGCCGTGAGAGCCGCGTGCGAGGCGCAGGCATGAATCCCGTGCCGTACCCCGCCGCGCTCGCCATGTGGCTCACGATGACCGGCGTCATGATGGCGCCGATCCTCCTGCCGTGGCTGCGCGCTCTTTGGCGGCTCGCACCGCACCGGGAAGCGGCGGCCGGACGCAAGCGGACTGTTCTCGTCACCTCCTTCGCCGCCGGCTATGCCGCCGCGTGGGCCGCATTCTCCGCGGCGGCCGCGGGCCTCCAGGTCTCGCTCGCGGCGCTGGAGATTCCCGTCCCCTTCGGGCTCGACTCTCCGGCTTTCACCGCTTCGGCGCTGATGCTGGCGGGTGGCTTCCAGTTCACACCGTTCAAGGCGGCGTGCCTGTCCCGCTGCCGGTCCCCCGCCGGGTATCTGCTGGCCCACTGGCGCGGCGGCGCGTCCGGACACCTGCGCATGGGACTGGGCCACGGCATGGATTGCGTGGGCTGCTGTTGGGCGCTCATGGCCCTGGCCCTCGTCGTCGGGATGGCCGGCCTCGTCTGGATGGGGCTGCTCATGGCGGTGATGGTCGCCGAGACGACCCTGCCCCGCGGCTCGCGCATCACGCGACCGGTCGGCGCGGCCCTGATCACCGCGGGGGCGGTGGCCCTCGTGGCCGCCTGACCGCGCGGCCGGCGATGAACGTCGCCCTCTTCGTCACCTGTCTGGCCGACCACTACTTCGCCGAGGCGGCCGCCGACACCGTACGCCTGCTGCGCCACCTGGGCTGCGACGTGACCTTCCCGGCCGCGCAAACCTGCTGCGGTCAGCCCGCGTACAACGCCGGCGCGACCGGCGAGGCGGGGCGCATGGCCCGCCACGCGCTGGATGTCTTCGGGGAGTGCGAAGCGGTGGTTCTCCCGAGCGGCTCGTGCGCGACCATGGTGAAGAAGTTCTACCCGCGCCTTGCCGGGACCGGGCGCGCGGCCGAGGCCGCCGGGCTGGCGGAACGCACCTTCGAACTGGGAGAGTTCATCGTGCACCGGCTCGGCGTTACCCGGCTGGGGGACGGGTTGGCGGGCCGGCGGGTGGCGGTGCACCAGGGCTGTCACGCGCTCCGGGAGCTGGGGCTGGCGCGTGAGCCGGCCGTGCTCCTGGAGGGGGCGGGCGCCACGGTCGTGCCCTGGGAGGCCCAGGATGAGTGCTGCGGGTTCGGGGGTCTCTTCTCGGTCAGGATGACGGGCGTCTCTGCGGCGATGGCCGACCGCAAGCTGGATACGCTGCCCCGGGTGGACTGGGTGGTGTCGGGCGACGGAGGCTGCGTGCTGCACCTCGACGGGAGAAGCCGGGCGCGCGGCTGCGGGGCGGAGTTCATGCACCTGGCGACGGCGCTGTGGAAGGGGGTGGGCGGGCGCGGCCGATGAAGAAACGGATCAGCGAATACGCGGCACGCTCGCGGATGACCGTGCGCCGGGAGCCGTCCGTGCGCGAGGCGGTGACCGGCGCGGCGCTCTCCTTCGACGGGAAGCGGCGGCGGGCGTACGGCGAAGTCGACGTGGAGGCGTGGCGAAGGTGGGCGGAAGGGGTCAAGAACCACCTCCTCACGCATCTGGAGGACTACCTGGCCGAAGCGGAGGCCCGGCTCGAGGCCGGTGGTGCCCGGGTACACTGGGCTCGCGACGCGGCCGAGGCCCGGGAGATCGTGCTGTCGCTGGCGTCCGACTGCTCGGCCGGGAGCGTGGTCAAGGGCAAGAGCATGCTGACCGAGGAGGTCGACCTGAACCCGGCGCTGGAGCGTGCCGGGATCGAGGTCTGCGAGACCGATCTGGGGGAGTACATCCTGCAGCTTCTGGACGAGCCGCCGAGCCACATCGTCGGCCCGGCCATCCACAAGAGCCTGGAGCAGGTCCGGGAGCTCTTCGAGGAGCGCCTGGGCACCACCCCGGCCAGCAGTCCCGACGACCTCGCCCAGGCTGCGCGCAAGGTGCTGAGGGATGCCTTCATAAGGGCCGACATGGGTATTACCGGAGCCAACTTCCTCGTGGCGGAGACGGGTACGGTCGCCCTCATCGAGAACGAGGGGAACATCCGTCTGACGACCTCGCTGCCGCGGGTGCATGTCGCGCTGGTCGGAATCGAGAAGCTGCTCCCCCGCATGGGCGACCTCGCGGGTTTTCTGCAGCTCACGGCCCGGGCGGCAACGGGTCAGTCCATCGGCTGCTTCGTATCGCTCATCCAGGGGCCTTCCACCCAGCCCGGCGACGATGGGCCCGAAGAAGTCCACGTCGTTCTCGTCGACAACGGCCGCACCGACGCGCTGCTGCACGAACACGCCTGGGAAGCGCTGCGCTGCGTGCGGTGCGGAGCCTGCCTGAACAGCTGCCCCGTGTACCGGCAGACCGGCGGCCACGCCTACGGATGGGTCTACTCGGGACCGATCGGTTCGATTCTGGGTCCGGGGCTGCTCGGCATTCACGAAGCGATGCCCCTGCCCTTCGCCTCCTCGCTGTGCGGAGCCTGCGGTGACGCGTGCCCGGTACGGATCCCGATCCCGGAACTTCTCCTCGCCTGGCGTGAGGAAGCGCAGAGGCGGGGGCTGACCCCCTGGAACGAGCGGATTGCGCTGGCGGGTCTGGCCCGCATGGCCGAGCGGCCGGGTCTCTACCGCGTGGCGGGGAAGTTCGGGACCCGGCTTGGCACCACCGCCCTGGCGCGGAAGCTTCCCATGCTGGGGGAGTGGTCGCGCGACCGTGCTCTGCCCCGGCCGAGTCCAAGTACCTTTCGGGAAATATGGCACGGGGGGATCGAATGAGGTGGGGGGAGCCGGGTGCCAGGGACCGGATTCTCGAGCGGGTCGCCCGTGCGACGGGTTCGCGCGCGAGGCACCCTCACCCGGGCCGCTTGCGGACAGACACGGTGACCGATCCGGTCGCAACGTTCGTGAAACGTTTCACAAGCCAGGGGGGAGAGGTCATGACGCCCGACCCGCACCAGACGCCGGGTGATTGGCTGACCGGGTTCATCGCGGGGCTCGACGGGGATATGAAGGGGGTCGCGGCCGGCGCGGACGTGCCCGCCGCGCTGCAGCCCAGCACTCCCGGTGCAGCTCCCGCGGACGCCGGGGCCGGAATCTCGGTGGCGTGGGGAGCGGTGGCCGAAACGGGCAGCCTGATCCTGCCCTCCACCGGGACGCGGTCGGTGCAGCTGCTCCCGCCGGTCCACATCGTGTGGTTGCCCGTCGGCCGTGTCTTCGCGCGGCTGGAGGACGCGCTGCTGGAAATGCGCCCGGAGTTGCCGGCAGCCATCGGCGTGCACTCCGGGCCGAGCAGGTCGGCTGACATCGGCCGGACCCTGGTGACCGGCGTCCACGGGCCGGGGCGGTGCATCGCGGTGTGGCTGCGGGAACGCCGGGCTGACCCTTGAGTGCGCGGATCGGCACGGGCACGGGTGAGACCGCCGGCTGGAAGCACCACCTCCCGCCGTCAGCCCGGTCGGGTCACGTCATGGACAGCAGTTTCGCCGCCCATGCGTGAGCCTGGGCCTCGATTCCCCCCGTATCGCCGGTTGCCCCGCCGGACTCCTGGCGCGGCCCATCCGATTCAACGAACACGCACTTCTTGCTGTGAAGCAGAAGGTGCCCGGCCGCGTGGAACAGGCCGAGCCAGAAGCGGTCCCACTGCGGGTTCCTCTCTTCGAGCACTCCGCGCTCGATCAGCGCAGGCAGCGGGAAGGACTCCACCCAGTCCCGGTTCGTCTTGGCACGCTCGGCTTCCCCCTTGCGGACCAGGAGGAGGCGATAGTCGTTTTCGATGCCGAGCCAGACGTTCGAGCGCAAGCCGAGAACCCGTTCCAGCTGAAGAGCCGTTTCGGGCTGAATCGGCGCCTTTCCGGAAACTATTTCACTGATCAGCTTGGGCGACCGCCCACAGCGCCGCGCACACTCCGCCTGGGACATCTCCCTGGCCGCCAGGTGCGTGGCCAGGAGCTTGCCCGGGGGAATGGCGTGCTCGGATCCATATGGAAAGCCTGCGTTTTTCTGTATAATCGGTTGCTCGCCTGCAGCGACCAACCCGTTGCCGTCATCCTGCATGTCTCACCCTCCGTTCCCGAGGCCCGGCGCGGTCTCTTGCGTCTCCGGGGAACCTCATTGCACTGGCCGTGAGACCCCCGCTAACCGTATGAGGTTCCAGAGGTTCCATTGTCCTGAGATGCCCCGGTGCCGTTCCCTGCCGACCGACTGCAAGCGACGACCCGGCCCAACGACGGTGGCTGCCGCCCGGTGCAGCGGCTCCCTGTTCACGTTCTTGAAAAACGTCGCTTCGGTGCCGGAAACCGCCCGCTCAATTCTCCACGATGCTGTAGAGCTGTATCTCAAAGAGGAGTGGCTCGTTCGGACCGATCACTCCCTCCATTCCCTCCCATCCGTAGGCGAGCCGGCCCGGAACGGCAACGCGGATGTGGCTGCCCACCGGCATCAGCTGAAGCGCCTCCCGGAATCCCTGGATCAGGTCCCGCAGGGCGAGCACCTCCGGTTGGCCGCGCTCGTACGAAGAGTCGACGACGGTCCCGTCCGCCCGGGCGCAGGAGTAGTGCAACAGCACGCGGTCCCTCGCGGTGGGCCTGGGACCGTCCCCCTGTGCCAGCACCTCGTACTTGAGCCCGCTGCGGGTGGTCGTCACGCCGGCGGCGTCGGGCATGAGATCGTCGACAGTCGGCCCGCCCGTCGCACAGGCGGTGCCGGCCAGCATCAGGATCCAGCTGACTGTGGAAAGTCCTGGCAGGCGGCCGTGCTTCGGCCAGGCTGGCGGTCGAATTCTCCTGTCTCCCCGGGTGAAGGGTTGCGGTGTCGGGAAATCGTCGCTTCCCATGGAGAATCTGGGGGACAAGGCGACTTCGGGCCAGCGGGCCGCCGTGGCTGGCGGACGATTCGTGATGAACCACGGAACCTCCGCGACTTCGGTCCGGTTATGATGGACAACCCGGATGTCACCGGCCTCCCGAAGCCCGGAATCGACCGATGACCACTCGACCTGCCGAACCCCGAAACCCGAACTCGCCCAGGGCCCGCCTCCACCGCAACGTGTGGGCCACGAGCGGAACGAGCTTCTTCACGGATGTCTCGAGCGAGATGCTCCTCAATGTGCTTCCCCTCTTCCTCTCCAATGTCCTGGGGGTGCGCGTGTGGGCGGTCGGTGTCGTCGAGGGGCTCGCCGAGGCCACCTCGAGCATTCTCAAGCTGTACTCGGGTTGGCTGTCGGACCGTCTCGGGACCCGCAAGTGGCCGGCGGTGGCCGGTTACGCCATCTCGGCGCTGTCGAAGCCGTTCTACTACGTCGCGTCCAGCTGGGGGGCGGTGGCCGCGATCCGTTGGGGGGACCGGGTGGGGAAGGGGGTGCGCACCGCGCCCCGCGACGCGCTGCTGGCCGACTCGACGCCGGCCGGCCGCCGGGGGCTCGCCTTCGGGTTGCACCGCGCGGCGGACACGGCCGGGGCGGTGATCGGGATTGCAGTCTCGATCTGGGTGGTTGGACGGGTGCAGGGGGGCGGAGCGCTCCTCGAGGCCGAGACCTTCCGCAGCCTGGTCCTGTGGAGCCTCCTGCCCGCGTTCCTGGGCGTAGCGGTTCTGGCGGTGGGCGCCCGCGACGTGGGATCGAGGGCCGGGGGACGAGACAGTGGCGGGAGGGGACGGGAGGGTGACCCGACCGCGGGCGCGGGTGCCGGCCGCCCCCGTCTTCGCGTGCGCGGACTGGGCCGGGGCTTCGCGGCCTTCGTAGCCTGTTCCGTGATCTTCGAGCTCGGCAACTCCGCTGACGCCTTCCTCGTCCTCAGGGCGCAGGAACGGGGCCTCTCGGTCGCCGGGATTCTGTGGCTTCTCCTCGCCTTCAACGTCGTCTACACGCTGGTGTCGACCCCGGCCGGGTCGCTGGCGGACCGGATCCCACGAAAGCGGGTGGTGGCTGCCGCGTGGGGACTCTACGCGCTCGTTTACCTCGGCTTCGCACTCGCCGGCACCGCTGCGCACATCACCGTGCTGTATCTGTTGTACGGCTGCTATCACGGCCTCGTGGCGGGCGCGGCCAAGGCGCTGGTTGCCGACCTCGTGCCGGCTTCGTTGCGCGGGACGGCATACGGCGGGTATGCAGCCGCGATCGGGCTCGCAACCCTGCCGGCGTCACTGGTCGCGGGCGTGCTCTGGGAAGGCCTCTTCGCGTGGCAGGGGTTCGGTCCCGCCGCCCCCTTCGTCTTCGGAGCGGCGATGGCCGGGGTCGCGGCGGTGCTGCTGCTGGTCGTGGTTCCCGGCGAACGCGTCGACCGCACGGATTGAGCATCGGCGGGCAGCGCCGCCACTTTCTCCGGCGCCCTGTAGCCCTGTAGCTTCACCGGGTCGCGGTCGCCGGCGCGGATCTGTCCGCGGACCGCCGGCCCCGTCGCTTCACCGGTCCCGGTGCTTGCACGAACCCATCCACGGATCCCCCGGCCAAGGGGACGCTACGGCGGCAGAAAGCGCACGAGCACCGGATAGTGGTCGCTCGTTGTTTCTGCGTAGTTGGGAATGTACTCGTCCACCTCGTAGGCCAGCGCGGAATCCTCCTCGTAGTCCTCCATCACCTCGTCCGACCCGAGGATGTGGTCGATCATGTCGTCGTAGCGCACATGCGACCTGGCGCCCTGCTCGCTCAGTTCGGCCGTCGGGAAGATCCAGTCGGCAGAGTCGTCCACGAAATTGCGGAAGGGGGTGTCACGCCCATCGGTGATCGATTCGTCGACATCGTCGTTCCAGTCGCCGGGGATCAGGACCAGATCGTCGGCCAGCGTCGAGTCGACGTACGACTTGAGTTCCTTCGAGGCCGCGGCGCGCTTTCTGTACGATGCGGTGTCCTCGCCGGCCTTCAGGTGCATTACGATGATGACCGCGTCCCGGGTCGTGCCTTCCTGCGTCAGCCGGGCGCGCAGTTCCAGGGGAGGCCGCCCCGCGAAGTCGCTGTCGAACTCGGTCAGGATCAGCCTCGCACTGGTGATCTTGACCATCGATGTCTTGAAGACGACTCCGACCTTCTGCTCGCCGCCGGTGTAGTAATCCGATCCGTGCGTGACAGTCGAATCGTTGGCCAACAGCCCGTCGTAGCCCGGGAGGTGGGTCAGGAGCGTGTCGAAGGTGGCGTTGCTGGTCACCTCCTGGACGCCCCACAAGTCCGCGTCGGTCCCCTTGATGACGTCCCGGATCCGGGCCATCTGCAGCTTCTCGTCGTCGGGCCCGGCATTCTTCGAGCCGAAGTACAGGAGATTCCAGGTCGCTACGTCGAGGGTGGAATCGGTCCCCTGCTCGGGTATTTCGATGGGCTCCGGCAGTGTGTCCGGATCGGGCTCGGGCTCGATGGGGGAGCCGGGGCCACAGGCGGCCAGGAGGAGGAGCAGTGTGCTCGCGGTCAGCGCGCACCGGCAGGCCATTGTCGTCGAGACGATCATTCCTCGTATCTTTCTTGCACGGGCGCCGAACCGATCGCGGAAATGTGACGTATCGGGCGGTCGCAGGCAAATCGGTCCGGGGGTTCGGGCCATCCCGAAGACAACCACATTCCGGAGCCTCGCACGGGAAACACCCCATGACCCGCTTCCTCAAGCGTCCCCTCTCCGAGTCGGCACCGCTCCTCCTTGTTTCCCTCGCCGTGCCCGCCTGCATCTCCGGCGATCCGCCCGCCCTGCGCAGCGGCGACCCCGCCCCCGACTTCACGGCGGCCTCCCTGCACGACGGCGCCCCCGTCTCCCTTTCCGACTACCGCGGCCACGTGCTCCTGGTCAATCTCTGGGCGACCTGGTGCCACCCATGCCGCGAGGAGACCCCCTACCTCCAGGCCGTGTACGAGCGCTACCGGGACGAGGGGTTCCGCGTCCTGGGCGTGTCGGTGGATCGGAGCGCGGACCGCGACCTGGTGGTCGAGTTCGTCGAGGAATTCGGGGTGGAGTACGACATCGCGCTCGACCCCGGGGCGGTGTCGCGGGATCTCTTCCACGCGCGCGGGCTGCCGACGTCTGTGGTCTTCAACCGGGACGGGACCGTTGCGTTCAGCTGGGTCGGACCGATCCCGGAGGGGGACGTGACGTTCGTGGGGGGAGTGGAGGCGGCGCTGGGGGGGTGAGTGGGGTTGGCAGAGCCGCCTCCCCCACGCGCCGCCACGGTACGAGGCGTCCCGCGCCGCGCTCCTGGAGGCTGCCGCCACCGTAGACGACCGTCACATCGGGAAGCGGGTCACCCGCCCGGGCGGCGTTCGCAAAGACCCGGCGGGATGTGGTCTCGGCCAGCGGGAAGGCCACCGCCGTTCCACGTCGCCGACCAGGGCCCGGACCGTGCGGGGTCGTGGGCGGGGGATGTCCATAATACCGTAAGTCGTATTACTGTATTACACGCTGACGTATTCCCGATTTCGAGAGGGGACGAACCGGAATGACACCCATATCGCTGAAGATGCCGAGACGTCTCGCCCTGGAGGTCTCCGAGGCGGCGCGGCGGCGCGGCGTCAGCAGGTCCGCGCTGATTCGCGACGCGCTCGAAGCGTTTCTGCGCGCCGAACGGGCCAACGAGGCGGGTTCCGCCCTGTCCCTGGCGACCGATCTCGCCGGAGCCTTTCCCGGGCCCGCGGACCTGTCGGTGAACCCGGACCACTTGCGCGGCTTCGGCCAGTGAGCCCCCGGGTCATCCTCGACACCGGGCCGTTGATCGCGTTGCTGAACTCCCGGGACCGGCATCACGAGTGGGCGCGGGAACAGTGGGCGCGCGTCAAGCCGCCGTTCCTCACCTGCGAAGCGGTCATCGCCGAAGCCTGTTTTCTGGCCCGCCGCCTCGCTTCCGGGGCGGATGAGGCGGTGGTCTCGCTGGTCGAGCGCGGCGTCCTCGATCTCTCGTTCCGCCTGGCCGACGAGGCCGCCGCGATCGCCCGAATGATGAAGAAGTACCACGACGTCCCCATGTCCCTGGCGGACGCGTGCCTGGTGCGAATGACCGAACATCACCCGGGGAGCGTGGTGCTCACGTTGGACCGGGACTTCAGGATCTACCGGAGGAGGGGGCGGCAGGGGGTGCCGGTGCGGATGCCGGGGGCGGCTTGAGGGGCCCCGGGAACCAGCGTCGCGCGGCTGACTGGAACGACGGCCCGGTTCTGGTCCTCGCCGGCCCGGGTTCGGGCAAGACGGCCGTGCTCACACTGCGGGTGGCGCGGCTGCTGGAAGAGGACGAGAGCGCGGCCGTCCTGGGCCTGACCTTCACAAGCAAGGCCGCAGCCGAGATGCGGGAGAGGGTGGACCTGGTTCTCGGGGAGTACGGGGATCGCGCCCGGCTGTGCACGTTCCACAGGTTCGCGGCCGATATCGTGGGGCAGCACGGAAGCCATCTGGGAATCCGGCCGGACTTCCGGCTCTTCACCCGGGACGAAGACCGGGTCGTCTTTCTCGAAGAGGTGCTCAGGGAAAGGTTCGGCGGTGGGCTGGAGATGCCCTCGGACCGGAACAATCTGCTTCAGCTCATCGACCGGTTGTATTCGGAATCGTATGGTGGCGCGGGTCCTTCCTCCTCCCTGCCGTCCACGCCGCAATGGCTGCCGCCGCTCTTCAACCGCTACCGCAAAGCGCTCGTCGACGCCAACCGGCTCGACTACGGCAGCCTGCTCCATTTCGCGATCCGGCTCCTTCGGGAGAAGCCGGCGGTCGCGCGGGTGGTCCGGCTGAGCTGGACGCACATCTGCGTGGACGAATTCCAGGACACCAACAGGGCCCAGTACGATCTCCTCCGTCTCCTCGCTCCCGACCGGCACCACAACCTGTTCGTCGTGGCGGATGGCGACCCGGTCGCATACCAGTGGAACGGAGCCGGTCCCCAGCGGATTCGGGACCTGGGCAGCGACTACGACGTGAAGACCATTCATCTGCCTGAGAGCCATCGCTGCCCAGCCGAGATCCTGGACCATGCCAACCGTCTCATCGCGCACAATCCCCGGCTGATCGACGCGAAGACGACGGTCTCCGTCCGAGAACCGCAGCCCCCGCATGGACCCATAGTGCGCCACGAGGTGCTTCCCTACCCCGAGGCGGAGGCGCAGTTCATCGGATACGACATCCGTGCCCGCGGCCTCTCACCTGCGGACTGTGGACTCCTGGGACGAACCAACCGAATCGTCCTCGCCGCCGCCGCCGGGCTTCGGAGTGTTGGGCACAAGACATTCGTGCGGCCGAACACGCGGGATTTCGACTCCCCGGTGCTCGGGGTCCTGGCCGAGGCGCTCAGGCTGGCCAACTCGCGGCATGACAGGATCGTATTGCGACGACTCTGCCTGGAGTGGGAACGCCTGACGGGGGTGGTGATCGAGCCGCATGCGGTGGGGGCCGCGGCCGTGCTGGCCGGGGGGGACTTCCTGCGGGCCTGGGTTGATGTGGCTGGCGGTGTGGTGGGGGACGCCCGGAAGGTGCGTCAGCGAATTCGGACCGACCTGGTGGACCGCCTGGACTTTTCCAGGATCGTGGATTGGTTTCTGGAGGAAGGATGGCAGCCTTGGGACATCCGCGACCGGGACATGTTGACGTGGGAGGAAGTTCGGACATGGAGGGACCTGCACCGGGGCATCGTCGCGGAGCGCGGGTCCGGGGTCACGTTGAACGCCTACTTGCGGCATTTCGATCTGTTGTCGAAGACGCCGCCTCCGGGGGCTGACGTGGTCCAGTGCATGACCCTGCACCGGGCCAGGGGCGTCGAGTTCAGGCATGTCTACCTGATCGGGATGGCTCAGGGGGTGTTCCCGTCCTACCGGGCTCTTCAGAGGGGGCCGGAGAGCAAGGAGGTGGAGGAGGAGCGGCGGAGCTGCTTCGCGGCGGTGACGCGAGCGCGCGAGACGCTGACGTTGACGCGGGCGCGGGTGCGCGGCGACAATCAAGATGAGAGCGTTGCGACAATCAAGGTGAGAATAAGAGGCCGCGACGCTTCGAGTGTGGAGATGATGAGGGGTTTGGGGGGCTGGGGCAAGGGAGGGGGGGGTGGTGGTGGGGTGGTGGGGACGTGGGGAGGGGTGCGCTGCGGGGGGTTGGTGGGTGGCTCGGCCGACGCTCCGGCGCGGGGAGCGTAGCGAGCCGGGCCGGAGCGTCGGCTGGCCTTCTTCCGAGGGGTAACGGTAGGCCGAGTGCGTCAAAGCGCCCTCGACGGGCGCATTTCCCGCCCCCTGTTCGCCCCGATGCTCCGGATTCGGGCCGTCCGGCCCCGGGATTCGGGTTGTCAGAGGCTCCGAGGGGTTCGTCGGTGACCCTTCCGGCGGCTCCACGGGCCTCTCAGGGCCATCTCTGCCGCCTCTTCGGTCCCGTTCGGGGGAGGGACCCGCGTTGTGGAGCGCTTCAGCCCGCCTCCGCCGGGTCCGGGCCTTCAGCGGCCGGCTCCTTCGCAAGAGCCGCCTGGGCCGCGTAGGCGGCGCGCTTGCGGTAGCTCTCGGCGTTGACTTCGAAGATGTGGGAGCGGTGGACGAGGCGGTCGACTGCGGCCAGCGTCATGGCGTCACTGCCGAAGATCCTGCCCCAGGTGCTGAAGGGCTCGTTGGCGATCACCAGAACCGACCGGTTCTCGTAGCGGGCCCCGATCAGCTCGAAGAGCACGCTGGTCTCCGCCTGCTCGTGCGTGACGTAGGAGAAGTCGTCGAGGATCAGGAGGTGATACTTGTAGAGCTTGCGGATGGCCGCTTCGAGGGCGAGGTCCCGGCGGGCGGTCTGAAGCCTCTGGACCAGGTTCGTAGTGCGCTGGTAGAGGACCCGGAACCCGTTCTCGACGAGCTTCAGCCCGAGACCCGCCGCCAAGTGACTTTTTCCCGTGCCGGGCGGTCCGAAAAACAACACGTTGGCGCCCTCCGCGAGCCAGGTGTCACCGGTCGCCAGCACGCCGACGCGTGCCTTCGAGACCGCCGGGACGAGGGTGAAGTCGAAGTTGTCGAGCGTCTTGCCGGGCGGCAGCTTCGCCTCGGCCCGGTGCCGCTCGAAGCGCCGCCGCTCGCGGTCGGTGACCTCGTGGCTGCACAGCGTGGCGAGCAGGCGCGCCGAGGGCCAGCCCTCCCGGTCGGCGCGCTCGGTGAAGCTGCGCCACTGTGCCCGCATGGTCGGCAGGCGCAGCTGCTTGAGCAGCAGGTCCATCTCGGGGGGATCAACGATGAAGGGGGCGTTCATGCGAGTCCTCCGGGGGGCGAAGCCGGCGAGGCGTGGGCGTCCGGTGCGAGGCCGTCGTAGACCGACATCGGCGGCAGGGGCGTGTCAACGTCCGGCACGGGGTCCGGCTTTGGCAGGAAGCGCTCGCGCAGCGCGGCGGGATCGGGCAGTTGTCCCGCGTCGAGCAGTGCGTCCAGTTCGGCCGCCAGCCCGGCCTCGCAGCAGTGGTCGTGGGCCAGGCCCAGCAGATCCACCATCCGGTGGCAGGCCTCGCGGCCGTCCAGGTCTTCGACCAGTGCCTCGAAGGCGCGCCGGTAGGCGTCGCGGGGGAACAGGCCATCGCGCCAGATCC
This sequence comes from Longimicrobiales bacterium, assembly GCA_965204275.1. Taxonomy (GTDB): domain Bacteria; phylum Gemmatimonadota; class Gemmatimonadetes; order Longimicrobiales; family Gaopeijiaceae; genus Bin94. Next base: position 860,453 of record CBDBEC010000001.1, on the reverse strand, counting down.
AGTTCAGGAGCGCCATCGGCTTGCGGCGCAACGACGGCAGCACGTGGCGGAAGTCGACGACCCGCCCGCGCCGCCCTCCCGGGCCCGCGTGGCCCCGCGGCAGCGTCATGAGTTCGTCGGTGCCCGCGAACAGCACCAGGCGGTCGTCGTAGAGCCGCACCCGCAGCCGGTGTCCCACCAGCCGCGAAGGCACCGTGTAGAACACCCGGCGCAGCGAGAATCCGCCCGTCCTCGTCACCCGCACCAGCGTCTCCTCGAAGCCGTCGCTGCGCCGCTTCGGCAGCGACTGGAGCACCTGCCGCTCCGCGTCGATCCGCTCCCGGTTGCGGGCGTTGCGCCGGCTCACCACCGTCGCCAGGAATGCCCGGTAGTCCTCGATCGTCTCGAAGTCCCGCGAACCTCTCAACAGCAGCGCGTCCCCGAGCGCCCGCTTCAGGTGCCCGTGCGGCCCCTCGACCGACCCGTTCTCGTGCGCCAGGCCCCGGTTGTTGCGGCTCGCCTCCATCCCGTAGTCCGCCATCAGCATCTCATAGCGCCGCGTCACGTCGTCGCGCACGTCGAACTTCAGGTTCCGGAACGCCGCCGACAGGCTGTCCGTCCGATGCTCCCTCGGACATCCGCCCAGCGCCCAGAGCGCATCCTGCAGCCCCTCGGCAAGTGCCACGAAGCTCTCCCCGCCCAACACCACCGCGGCGTGGCAGAAGCCCGAGTACTCGAGCCGGAAGTGATACAGCTTGTGCGCCAACGGCTTCCCGGCAACCGTCACGCCCAGGCCCGTCGCGTCCGTGAAGTCCGACAGGCCGCGGCGTCCCGGCTTGTGCTTCTGCAGGAAGATGATCTCCTGGTCCGGCCCATGCTTCGCCTTCCACGCCCGCACCCGCCGCTCGAGCGTGCGGCGAACCCCCGCATGCAACTCCGGGTGCCGCCGCATCATCTCCTCGTACAGCGCCACCGCCCGCAGCCCGGGGTTGGCCCGCAGCAGCGGCACGATCTCCTCCTCGAAGATCCCCGCCAGCGGATCCGGCCTCCTGCGTCCCCTCCGCTTCCGCTTCTGCGACGGCGGCCGCGGATCAGACTCGATCCGGTACCCCGTCGACGTGCTGAATCCCGCCTTCGCCGAAGCCAGCGCCGGGCGGTCCTCCTTCCGGTACGTCATGTAGAGCTCCATCTGGTGGTCCGTGATGTGTCGGCCCGGCACCTGGCATCTCTCCGCTCTCGGGAAAAACACCAAATCTCGGGCAGCTCGCGACCACCCCCCGCTCTCTCATCCTGATTGTCGCTGGCTTCTCATCCTGATTGTCGCGCTACACGCGGGCGTACTTCGGGTACGAGAAGGGGCCGTCGCAGTTTCTGGGGGAGATGGGGGTGTGAGGGGAAATGTCAGGTAGAGGTTACATTTTGTGAACTGCAGCTGATACCGTTCGGATAGTTGCGGTCATCTGGAGCCGTCCTCTCACCTGGTTGGCAACTCGTCGGATCCAAAGGCGAGGCACTGGAAGTAGTCGTCAATGCGTCTGTACTCGGAATCGTCCGAATCCATGAAGTCTTCCAATCTTCGGATCACTTCGTGCGCGACCTCGGGTGCGGACATTTCGACGAGCTCTTCGTTGGAGAGGATCTCCTCGCAATAGACCCTCTCCCAGCCGTATCCCTTGTCGCTGACGGAGTACTCGTCCGGTTTCTGTCTGTTGATCGGCGTCTTCTCCATGAAACTCTTCAGCCGATCCACGAAGGAACGCTCCTCGCTGCTCGCGCTGTAGAAATTGAAATCCATCTCGACACCGTGATGTGTGAAGCCAATGTTCCAGCAAAGGGAGCCATGGTGGCCGCCCAAGCTCTGCACGGCATCACCCAGGGTAGTGTCCGTCCAATACAACCAGTAGACGGTCCGCGAGGGGTTGTTGGAATGCTGTGGCGTAATGCCCCGGCTCCTCAGACGATTTGCCACCAGAGCGCGCAGTTGCTTCGGATCGTGTCTGGACTCCCTCACCAGCCTGGCGAGCGTGTCGCGGTACTCCGTCCTGTCCGCCGACACCAACGCGTGGACGCCGCCGTCGCCGTCCTGTTCCACGACGCGACGCATCTCCTTCAGAATGGCGCGATGGTCGTCGAGAAGCGCCCTGAAGCTCTCGCTACCGGGACGAAACCACCTCTCGACCATGTCGAGATACTGCCGGATGAAGGCCTGCACGTCCGGAGACGAAAACCCCCCAGCCGCAAGGACCGAACCGATGTTCTCGCGGACGGAATCCCAACCGACATGGGCGATGCCCGGGAAGTTCACGGTTCCGTCCGGCGAGGTGCTCAACAGGACGCTTTTCACCGTGTGGTCCTTGTGCTTTCCAAGTAGCGTCTCTTCGTAGCCCATGATCTGGTCAAGATGGTGGGGATGCGCGGATTCCGGCTTGTTCTCGACGGCGATCAAGCACTTCTCCTTCTTGAGGAGGATCGTGACGTCGACGTTGTCCCGTTCTCTCCAGACCTCGACATTCCCTTCCTCGAAGCTGGCTTCGGGAAGTCGCACCCTATCCGCCGCCGGGAATCGCCCAATGACGTGGTTGACGAACCATTTCAGGAACCGGGCGCCGATTCCGTGGGTGTCGGCAGGCCGGAGCAGCCACGCCACCACGTTGCTGTGGCGTATCTCGTAACCCGAGTACCGGAGAACATCGAACGTGTTGAATTCCCCTGGCTCCACGAGCTCCCTATGGTATGCCCGGAAACGCGAGTCGTCGATCAGGTTCCGCAGGTCGGCTTCCATGGCGTCCAAGGTCCTCCGAGTGAAGTGTGAAGATCGCGTCTCTCGATACAGGCGGCAGGAAAGTCGCCGTGGGCCGCTGACCCCGCAAGTCGTGAGCAGTGTAATGGCGAGGTGACATCATGTAAAGTATACTTGACATTCCATGGTCTAGCCGACCTGACTCGGGCATTACGCCCACCACTCGCTTGAGAGAATCCGCACCCCCTGGTAGGTTTCCGGCGACAAGCATTCCAGCCCAGATTCCTCCCCCACCCAACCGCAGCGTCCACCGCGTCCCCCATGCCGAAAGCCGTCCTGACCACGAAGGTCGATCCGTCGTACGACGATCTTCCCGAGCACCGGTACCATTTTCCGCGGACGTACCTCCGGGCCGCGCAGGCCGCGCTCGGCGACTGGATCGTCTACTACGAGCCACGCCGTGTGAGCGCCGACCTGTCGAGCAGCGGGGGGCGCCAGTCGTATTTCGCGACCGCGCGGATTGCGAGCATCGGGGACGATCCGAACAGAGACGACCACTACTACGCGTACGTGGAGGACTACCTCGAATTCGACCGCGCGGTTCCTTTCCGCGAGGACGGCTCATACTACGAGAGCCGACTGCAGAAAGCGGACGGCTCGACGAACAAGGGCAGGTTCGGGCGGTCGGTGAGGCTGCTCGACGATTCGGAGTACAGCCTGATTCTCTCCGCGGGGTTCACGGCTGGCGACGACGAACGGGAGCGGTTCGGGATTCGCGAGGGGGTCGGCCGCGGGACGGGCCTCGAACTGGCCGACCGGCCCATCATCGAGCGACTCTCGCGGAGACCGTTTCGCGACCGGGTGTTCGCGACGGGCATCAAGAGGGCGTACGACAACACCTGCGCGATGAGCGGTCTCAGGATCATCAACGGTGGAGGACGGGCGGAGGCCCAGGCGGCGCATATCCGGCCCGTGGAGGCCAACGGCCCGGACAGCCTGCGAAACGGGGTGGCGCTGAGCTCCACCTTTCACTGGATGTTCGACCGGGGGCTGGTTTCGATCGATGACGACTACGGGTTGCTGCTGAAGAGGGACGCGATTCCGAGTGGGGTGTTGGGGCTGGTGAACCGGGATGGGCGGTTGAGGGTGCCGGAGGACAGGGTGTATTGGCCGCATCGGAGGTTTCTCGAGTGGCATCGGGAGGAGGTGTTTGGGGGGTGAGGGGGTGCTGGGGATCCGCTGGCCTCGAACCTCGCAAGCATCCTCATCCGGGCGGTGGCGTACCCGGCCCGTGGAGGGCCGAATCCAACTACGATGCTCTCGGAGATCGCCGGACGAACCGAAGACCATCCCTACGTTCTCCAGGAGTGGGGGGCGCACTCCCGGGAGGTCGGGGTGACCGGTTCTTGAACTGCCTGTGTTTAGGTTCGACGCCCGACGAACAACCACGTGGGCCATCCCGTCGAACGACGCCATGAGGAACGGCATGAGGATCACCGCAGTCAAAATCCGGAACTTCCGCGGCATCAAGAGCCTCGACCTTGAGTTGGGACCGGTCACCGTTCTGATCGGGGAGGACAACAGCGGAAAGACTGTCGATGGGGGTATACTCCATACCCAAAGGTGCCGTCGTCGACCTTGTCGGCCACGGGCAGGAGGACCAGCTTCGCCATGAGCTGCTCGGCGTCGCGCGGGGTGAAGTGCTCGCCCGCCTCCTCGTTGTTGTCCTCGTTGAAGCGCCGGATCAGCTCGTCGAAGATCGCCATCTCATCGAGCGCGGCCTTCATGTCGAGGACGGCCCGCTTGGTGGGCTCGAGGTCGGCATCGAGCCGCCGAGAGGACGGTCATGGGGAGGATTACGTCGTGATACTTGCCGCGGACGCGGACGTCGCGGAGCAAATCGTCGGCGATGCCCCCGATGTAGTTGGCGATCCAGGCCAAGTTGGGGGGTGGTCATGAGGGTGGGGGGGGTGGGGGTTGAGCGGGATTGGGTAGGTCGCAACCGGGTTGATCCCAGCAGCCGACCCATGTAGTATGTCTCGCCTTCATCATTCCATCATCGTTTCCATAGCCCTTCCCTTCCATTGAATGAAGACAGCAGAGACTTTCCTCCGAGGTTTTTTCGCTTCACGCAACCTCTCACGGCCTGACGGCCGACCTCTCTATCGCTACCGGATCCGTGACGCGGAGTTCGACGAACTGCAGTTGATTCTGTCGCGGGAACTCGCAGAACGGTACTCTCACGAGCGGGCGATTGGGCCGAAGGGGGCAATGGCCCTCTGCCTTTGGGCTTCGGATTGGTGGCGTCGCAACTACCGAATCGGGGGCGTGGAAGTGGCAACCGCTTATTGAGGTGCTCGGGCACCCGGAATTCGCTCCGGGTGACTATCGCTACAATGAACTGCTGGCTCTGGTAACTCGCGGACTCCGGGGCCTGGATCGCCCCGTTCACAGGGTCGGCCGTACCCGGAACTACCTGAGCACGCTGGCCTGCGAGGGTGGATTACCTCTCAAGCTCATTCTTCGCGAGAAGACCCACCTCCGTCGTTACCTGGAGGACGTACTGGACGAGTTCCAGCTGTTCGGGGCCGCCGGCGTCGCGCCCCGTGACCTGGCGGAACGCGTGCGCAAACGACTCCCGAAAGCGTGGCAACGGGATGTCGTGTACGAACTCTGCGGAGAGCTGATCCAAGGGATCTGTCGACTCCAACGCGAACTCGGCGAAACGGACACGCCGGTACTGGATCTCGACCGCATGCGTCCTGGGTGGCGTCACGAACTTCCGCTTAGGGTGACCGATCAGGTAGCCCGCGAACTGCTCACCGGGCTGCTGGTGGGCGCAATTCAAGGGGCGAGACGGGCACGAATAGAAGTGCGTTGGAACGTGGACCTCGTACCGGTTGGGGCTGTCGACTGGGAACTCCGAGGGACTTTCGCTCTTCCCAAGAAGATCCGCGAGCGTGCGATCACTCGCCTTTTTCCCCGCTGGTCCCAAGGTGAGACTCCACCGCGCTTCACGCTCGGGTTTCGAGCTGCCGGAGGACCTTTTCGCGCTTTGGCCGTGGCGACAAAGAAAAAGGCAGAGGAGGGTGAGAGTGCCTACCGGCTCGAACATTTTTCGGCTGCGCTGGATCCGCACACCGTTTCCCTATTGCAGGGCAGGAAGCTGGTGGCGCGAACCATCGATGGGGATATTTCCACGGACCTGTTTCGCGGGGCTTCGGGACTCGGGGACTTGCCATGGGTGTTTCTCCCTGCCGAGAGTGACAGTGGGACTCGGTCTGCCTGTCGCCTCGCTGGCCAGGGATCCTTGCGATCGAAGGAGCCATGGTGCCTAGTCGCGGTCGATCACGATATGTCGATCGAGTGTCTTGACGGAGAGGCGAAGCCGACGGGTTCGGTTCGCCACGAGGGCGAGCGGGCGGTGTACAGGGTAAGCGGACGAGTGCGGTTACGTGCGGAGGATGGAACGCAGACCACAGTCGAAACAAGGGCCGATTCCGATACCTCCGACATCGAGTATCGCCTTGTTGGGGCCGAGAAGAGCTTTGACAATGGAGCCACCGTGTTCTTCCTCGGGGCACCGCAAGTCCACACTCTCCGTGACGGAGATCCGGTCGAACGAGTTCCGGAGAGCTACCTCCAGTGGAAGCCCTACACGCCCGATGGCATTTGGCAACCGTATTCGGTCGCCGCGGTGGAGTCCGGTGCGGTTCGGGGATTGGGTACCTTGAGATACATCAGAAGCGGCGAAGTCTATTGCTCCATGCCGACAGGGATACTCCCCAAGAGCGCCGACATCACCATTCATCCTTCGATCGATCCGAACCGCGGGGAAGTCAGGTTCACCGGCTTCGGTGAAATCGTGGCCGCCGTGCCAGAAGTTCCGGGTCTGAGGGTACGCGGCCACAAAGAGCCCGACGGATATCGCTTGGTCATGAGCGCGACGAATGAGGCGCCACGCAACGTGACGGTCGTTCTGGATTGGGGCGGGCGGGGGAGAATGACGGCAGAGCTACCGTTCCCGGCCCGCCGCGCCGCTTTCCTGGACACAAGTGGTTGTCCGTTTCCTGAAAATGCTCGGTTGGCGGAAGGCTCCATTGCAGGCGTTCGAGCCGAAGTTGTGGTCCCGGATTCTGCTCGGTACCAAATCACGGGAGCGTTTTTCGATGGCCATGGTGCCGACATGCAGCCCAGCAACGTCCTGGTTCGAGAGATTCCGGAGGTGAACCACGGACATCACATGCTCGACCTGGCCCAAATGGATCAGGAGATCGCCGAACGCCTGGAGCTGAGTGACAGCCCCGGCGCAGCGGTAAGGTTGGCGATTGTGGAGGCCGAATCCAGCCAACCGTTTGAAGGCGCTCGGATCTCTATCAGCCGGTTCGATCTCGAGTTCAAGCGCCTTGGGGAGAAACCGACTGTCGTGCGATTGGACTCACGCAGCCTGGAGCAGATCGGGGCGATCGACCCAAAAGAACTGAAGGTGGAAATGCTCCCGCTCCTGGAGCCGGCCGAGGGGCCAATTGACCTTCGTCGAATTTCTCGGGCTGAGTGGAGCATCCCCGTCGAATCACTTGAGCCTGGTCCCTACCTTGTGCTCGGCCGTCAAGGGGCTCGCCAACGCGTCCGGCCCATGCCCTGGTACGCTGGCGAGCCACCCCGAGGACCGGACTCCGTTTCAGGAGCAACAACCGTTGCGCACGCCTACGCGCAGGCGGCCAGCACCGGCTATTTGTCCTCTGACGAGCCGTTTGGGCCCGTCGTCCAAGGAATGGCTGGCAATCCTGGCCACGAGGATTGGGATCTCGTATTCGCCTACCTCAGACACGAATCGCTACCGGTGATGACGTTTCCGCTGCTCCGAGCTCTCGTCAGGAATCCGGTAGCGTGCGTTATGGCGGCTGCAGCTGCCTTGGAATCCGATTTGGAATTGCTGTGGGAACGAATGGAGCTGTTCCCGTTCGCCTGGTGGCAAATCCCGAAAACCGGTTGGACTGAGGCATACGAGTCGTACGCTGAGTACTGGCAGGGGCAATTGGAAAAGGCGGGTGACACCGACCAGGCTTGGCACATCCTGGCCCGACACACGGACGCGAGCATTGACCGCGTCCAATCCCGCTTGCCCGGCCTCCATGCGGCTTTCGACTTCCTCAGTGATCGGGTCGCGTGTCGCCCGATATCGAATAGCGCTTCGAAGATCGTAACTGCAGCCAAGTTGAGTGCGTTGGAAGGACAGTACCTCGAACAGCGTCTCGCTTGCCCCCTAACGAATGCACCCCAACTGGTGGTTCCCGGCATTTCCAGCATCTCCTTCGAAGTGCGACGGATCGCAGCTGAGCATCCTTGGTGCCAGCCGCTCTTTCGAAACGAGGGGGTGGAAGTGAACGAGGATAAGAGCACTGAGTTCGCCCCAGGGTTGGCCGCAGCGCTGGTCGTGACGGGAATGGGCACGTCCGACGAAATCGCACGGGCACTCCGGCAAGTACGCTCCAACCACAGGAGTTGGTTTGATGAGACGCTTAGGCTGGCGCAGCTCATCTGCTTCGGTTACGAGCAACGTAACAAGATCAACCGACACCTAGACAACGACTCCTAAGCATGCCACGATCCTCCCAACCTCGCTTCTTCGAGTCGCTGACCCGTGATCTAATCGAACGGTCGGCCAGTTCGCTACTCGGCATTTACGGCCCGCGCACGGACCCTCTTCGCGCATTCCTGTCAGACGCGCTTCAGAAACCCCCAGGACATCCTGACAGCTTTCTCGCCGATCCGGTCTTCGAGGCGATCTTCGATTGGAAGCGGGCCGACCGATCGATGCTGGACCTTGCTGTGGATGGCTTCCTGACCGAGGAACTCGTTACGGCGATGGACGGCAAATCGGCCGACGAACGCCTCGCGGAATACCGCTTCCCATCGAAATGGCACCCCTTCACCCATCAGCTGTCCGCCTGGCAGCACCTAAAGCGCGAAGACCCGCAATCCGTGCTCGTCACCAGCGGCACTGGGTCGGGAAAGACCGAAGGATTCCTGGTACCCATTCTTGACGACCTCGCGCGCCAGTGTGCGGAGGACGGGCGGCTCCGTGGGGTCAGAGCCCTCTTCCTTTACCCGCTCAATGCCCTGATCAATAGCCAACGGGACCGCTTGAGCGCTTGGTCCCGGCCCTTTGACGGAGACATTCGTTTCTGCCTCTACAAAGGCGACACCCCCCGCACGTTGTCCGCAGCTCAGAAAAAGAGGTTGGACCCAGAGTTGGTCGGTGACCGAGCCACACTCCGGGAGGACCCCCCACCCATCTTGGTGACCAACGCGACGATGCTCGAGTACATGCTCGTCCGTAGCGAGGATCGGCCGATCATCGATCAATCACAGGGAATGTTGCGTTGGATCGTGCTGGACGAAGCCCACACCTATCAGGGGTCACGATCAGCTGAGATCGCACTCCTCTTGCGGCGGGTCCTCCACTCTTTCGGGGTTGAACCGTCCCAGGTCCGGTTCGTGGCCACTTCCGCGACGATCGGGGACGACAGTCCGGCGAGCGAGCGCCGACTCGAGCAGTTCCTGGCAGACGTAGGGGGCATCGAGAGCGAGCGGGTCCACGTTGTTCGCGGACAGCGAGACCCCCCTGCTTTGCCAGCAGAGTTCGCCGAAGCGAATAGGACGCTTCCACCCTTGGACGCGCTGCGCGATATGACCCGGGAGGAGCGAGGAATCGCGCTGGCGTCCTCCAGGGGAGTCCGGGCAATGCGCCAGGCCCTACTCGGATCCAAACGGGCAAAAACCCTGACCCAGCTCACTGAAACCCGACTAGGCACGGAACTGGGAGCTATTTCACCATCTGAACGCCAAGCAACGCTCGAACTCATGGATCTGGCGACCGACGCGGTCGTCAATGGCGATCCCCTCATCCGTGTACGCGGCCATCTGTTTCACCGGACCCAAGGCGGCGTGTGGGCCTGCATATCCTATCAGTGTCCAGGCCGGAACGGAACACCGCTCGACGACTTCGAGTGGGCATTCGGAAAGCTGTTCCATGAACGGCGCGAACGGTGCGATGAATGCCGTTCCCTGGTGTTGGCAATGGTGCTGTGTGCGGAGTGCGGCAAGGAGTACCTGGCAAGCAAACTCGCCGATGAGGGGCAGACCATAGTACCCCGTGTTGTCGGAGCACCGGATCAGAGCGAAGATTTTTCCGAGCTCATCGACCTCGATGCCGATGAGCATGACGGCCCCGACGAGAACGACCAACTCCCAAACACGCTTGACCGATATCTGGCCCACCCGTCCACACCCAATCTGGAATCCATTCATCTTGATCGGAGGACCGGAACGTTGGTTGTGCCTGATTGTGACGGTTCATTGGAGTTCGGCGAGGTGGGCCAGACGGATTCGGGGTACCCAAGGTGCCCTGAATGCCGAAGCAGTCGTCGGCCCGACTGGCTGTTGAGGCCTTTTCGCGGCGGCACCTCATTGATTCTCCGAAACGCCATCCCAGTCGTCCTGGACTACACCCCCGCTCTTCCTCAACGGAAGGAGCGGATTCCAGCTAACGGTCGACGCCTGCTCACCTTTACCGACAGTCGCCAGGGTACGGCACGGTTTGCCCTGGAAGCGCAACTCGACTCTGAACGCAACTACACCCGCAGTGTCGTCTACCATATGGTGGCCGCCGCTAGGCGCGATCGAGCGGCAGACCCCGAGATGATCGAGCGGCTTAAGCAGGATATCGAGACGCTCACCCCGTTGGCGGCTGAGAATCCGGGGATCCACCGCATGTTGTCTGGCAAGCAGCGCGAGCTGGTAACGGCTGAAGCGCCAAAGCTGGGCCGCCGAACCTGGAAAGAAGCAATCGATAAGCTGTCCCTGGAGACAGAAATATCGGTATGGTTGCGGCAGCATTGGCGTCACCTACCACTGTCCGACTTCACGTCGACCGAACTTGCCGAGATCGCCCTCTTGCGAGAATTCGCCCGCCGCCCAAAGCGGCAGAACTCGCTGGAAACACTTGGATTCGTGGCCGTGGACTACCTTGGCCTCCCGGAACACCCAGAAACTCCGATTCCGTGGCGCAACCGAGATCTGCCTCCCCGAGAATGGAGGAATTTTCTTAAGGTCGCATTGGACCACCTGGTCCGGGGTAGGCGTGCAATCGACGTTGCAGATAACTTCATTCCTTGGCTTGGCGTACCCCACCGGCCTGCCGTCCTGATCGGTCCCGATGCCGAGGGGTTCAAGGGGGCTGTCAAATGGCCCGTTTCTACCCCGCGAACGCAGCGGTCCCGTCTCGTACAGCTTCTGAGGCTGGTACTGGACGTCGATCCATCGGCCAGCCGGGAGGCAAGGTCCGAAATCAACGCATGTCTCCGCTTTGCATGGCGACAACTTCTGCCTATTCTGGACACAACGCGCGAAGGTCGGCGATTGCGCCTGCGGGACCAGGTTGAGCTCCGCGAAGTGCGCGACGCCTGGCTGTGTCCGATTACTCGTCGTGTGTTGGACACTACTGTGATGGGCCTTACTCCGTATGTGGCACCAGGTCTTGACAGCCGCACGCTGCGAGCAACGTCCATAACGATGCCCAGTCTAGAAGCCCCTTTCTGGCGCACGTCCACAGACGCCCAATACGCCCGGCAAGACATTGACGAGGCTATTCGGACCGACCACAATATCCGTGGACTAGAGAGCCTCGGAGTATGGCAGGGGTGGAATCGCCGGATCTTCGCCCTCGTGGACTACTTCCAGGTGGCGGAACACTCGGCGCAGATCGATACCGGGCGCCTGCGCGAACTCGAGGACCGGTTCCGCAAGGGAAAGGTAAACGTACTAAGCTGCTCTACGACGATGGAAATGGGTGTCGACATCGGCGGCCTGTCCGCCGTAGCCATGAACAACGCCCCTCCAAGCCCGGCGAACTACCTGCAACGGGCGGGAAGGGCCGGAAGAAGGAAGGAGTCTCGAGCCTTCGGGCTCACCCTGTGTAACAATGCGCCTCATGGCGAATGGGTATTTCGGAATCCGCTGTGGCCGTTCGAGACCAGACTCCATGTGAGCCAGGTGGGATTGCAGAGTGAGCGAATCGTCCAGCGTCATGTCAACGCCCTCGCCCTGGCCAAGTTTCTCACGGACTTGCACGGCAGCCAGAGAATACACCGATTGACTGCGGGCTGGTTCTTCGAAAGATCGGAGGACGAGTCAGCGGTTTCGGACCGTTTTGTGAGGTGGCTACAGAATGACGCCTCGTCTGAGGATTGGATCGCCAAGGGCACCAAGCGTGTGCTGGGGCGCACAGCCCTGGACGGTCTCGATACCGGGCATCTCATGTCGATGGTAGCGACCGAGGCTAGGTCAGCGACGCAGGGATGGCGCGCAGAGTTCATGCCCTTGTTACGCGAGCAGGAAAGCCTGGGATTCCAACCCGCAAACGACCCGGCTCGTCGGGCGATCGACCTTCAGCTTCGGCGACTTCGAGAAGAATACTTGCTACGTGACCTGGCACTAAGAAATTTCCTGCCTGGATACGGGTTTCCGACTCAGGTCGTCCCTTTTGTGACGACTACCGCAGCCGATCTCGCGCGCACAAAGCGCCGGATGGAAAACGGGCACCGGGAAGACAACCTTGCCCGTGCTCGCCAGTACCCGACGAGGGATCTGGCGGACGCCCTCCGGGAATATTCGCCCGGCTCTGATGTCGTAGTGGACGGGAGGGTTCTGGTTTCCTCCGGCCTCACGCTGAATTGGAAGGTTCCCGCGACCGACGAACCTCTCCAGGAAGTCCAAGCTCTTCGCCACGCGTGGCGCTGCCGTGGTTGCGGCGCAATTGGCATGTCCCTCCACCGGCCCGAGGTGTGTGAATCGGAGATGTGCGCGGATCGCCCATCGCGATTGCAGGTCGAAAGCTACATCCAGCCGGCAGGGTTCGCGGTCGACATACGGCACGCCGTGGACAACAACCTCAATCGCTTCAACTACGTTCCCGTGCGGAGTCCTTGGATCGCGGCTGCGGGTGAGCAATGGCAGAGCCTCGCTCGGCCCAAGCTGGGTCGCTTTCGCTACAGTTCGGATGGCAAGGTGTTCTTCTCAGCGAACGGCGAGCACGGGCTCGGGTTCGCCATCTGCCTGAGATGCGGTCGTGCCGCGGCGGAAAGTCAGAAGGACGGAGAATTGCCTCGGCAGATGCTAAACCACAAGGCGTTGCGAGGTGGTTCCGCTACGGGCCCAAGCAGCTTTTGCCGCGGAAACGACGACACCTACTCGATTCGGCGCAACGAATGGCTTGGAGTATCAAAGCGAACGGACGTCTTTGAACTGCAGCTGCGGTACCTGGACAGCGGAGAACCATTGGACACGGTTGCTGCATCTTCGATAGCAGTGGCGGTGCGCCAGGCCCTTTCAGCGAAGATCGGTGTCGAAGACAGAGAGATTGGCTGGTCGATCGAGGCCGCTCGCCTAGCGGAAACTGGGGAAGTGAACAGCTCCATCCTACTGTACGACCAGGCTACCGGGGGAGCTGGATTCGTTGCACAGGCGGCGGAGCATCTGCCGGAACTCCTTCGTCGCGCACGGCGAACACTCGTCTGCCCACGGGAGTGTGACAGGGCCTGCCACGCGTGTCTAATGTCCTATGACACACACCGTTATCTCGAGCACCTGGACCGTCATCTAGGCCTCGATGTCCTTAGCGACAGCTTCCTGGCGGCACTCGAGCTCCCATTTGAAGACCAGCTATTCGGACCCGAGACCCGGATGGAGCATGAGCCGATCGCTTTGGCCATCCAGAGAAACATGCGCGCTTCCGATTCGGTTAGGCTACACATGGGTGGAGACTTCGACGAGTGGTCGCTGGAAGATTGGGTTCTTGGGCAAGATATTGTGCGATGGCGAAACGAGTCGATGACGATGGAGATCGTCTTGCCAGGGAATCTGGACGCCATCCCCCGAACGGAGCGAGCGCATTTGGCGATGCTGGCCAAGACACTCGGGGTCCGTCTTTTTCGGAGCAGGCGGGACCGCCGCGACCACTTCATTCTCGCGGAGCTGTACGGGCTCGGACGAACGCTTGCATTCGCTGTACGGTCCGAGGGCGCGCTCGTCCCGGGGCCGAAGTGGGGCGTAGCGGGTGAGAGCGCGCATGTAGTCCGTGGCCCCTCAGCGACCGTCGGGAAGCTAGACCTAGATCGCGTCGACCCGACCGCACTCGAGGGTCCGCCGCCCGGCAAGGTGGATAGGCTGGCGTTGGGCGACCCACTGAAGGGCTCCGTGGACGCTATTGGGGCGGAGTTCTGGGGTCAGATCTTTGCGTTGTCACCCAGCCTTCAGAGTCAATTCCAGGCGGGAATCCCCATTCGGGAAGTGGTCTATCAGGACCGCTACGTTCGCTCGCCGTTGGTCGCGCGATCGCTGCTGGAGGTTCTTTCCCACATCGCCTCAATCTGTGGCGATGCCCTCAGCGAAACACGATTCCGGATCGTTACCACGCCCCCTACCAAGTCCAGGTTAAGACCGCAGTCGGTGGAGGACGATTGGGAAACGCCCCGAGAGGCCAAGAACGCTACCGAGCGACTGTTCGCCTGTCGGTCACTGGAGTTGCAAGTGGCTCATCGCAAAACGAAACAGGTACCGCATGAGCGCACGTTTCGGGTCGCCTGGGAGAATGGCCGTAGCTGGACTTGCCATTTGGATCAAGGGTTCGGGTTCCTGCGATCACAGGGCAGGGTTCCCCATCATTTCGATGCGTCGGCGGAGCGACAAGCAAAGACGTTGGCATCTGCCAAGTTCGAGGTGACCTCGATGGGGCGAGGGATTGCCTACTTCTCGGGGGTTGAGTAGTTGCACGATCCCTCGACCGCTCCAGAGTCACTGCCAGGGCGGACAAGATGTGCCTACGACTCGAACCCGATCCTTGCGCTCCCGCGAGCGGTCACCAGGTTTCCGCAGACCCCAACCGGAGACCACGCGATGGAAACCACACACTACCGATACAGCCCGATCGAGACCGACCGGCTCAGGGACTGGATCGCGAGATGGATCGGCGACGGCTGGATCTGGCACGCCAGGTTCCTGTCCGGCACCGAGACCTCGGCCACCGAAACCCGTCGGTCCGGTCCCCGCATTCCAAGACGCCTGCTCAAGCCCGCGTTCCCGTCATTGGCGGAGGACAACGGGGCGACCACCGTCGAATTCGACATCGAGATCGACTCGCACGGGGTCCGGGAGGACCGGGTCCGGGGCGTTTCTCACACCGGCGAGGGTCTCCTCGGCCGACCGCTCCCCGAGATGCGCATCACCGATCTCGGCACCTCTTCCCCGCTGCTCGATCCCGAGAACACCGGCGCGCTGGCGGTCTTCGTGTTTCGGCCGACCCCCGTCACGGACTCTCCCAAGTGCCGGATATGGATCTGCCGGAACGCCGTCGAGACGGACGTTGTGGACGACCTGATCGGCCCGGTGGAGCCGGGTGTTCCCGTGCCGTGGGGCCCGGTGTAGGGGTAGGACTCCCGCTGCTGACTCCTCATCCTGATTGTCGCGCTGCCGCCAAGCGAAACGCTGATCCCACCCTTATGGAATCGGACTACATTGAATGACTTACCCCCGCGTCCTACGACCCCACCGCACCGCCATGGACCACCATCTGACCGACAGAAGCTACATGCCGCTGCCCGAAAACGGCGACACTCGTGGCGTTGGACGGGGAGGCGACGGGGACGCTGGAACAAGTACTGAGGGGTTGTTGATGCGCGAGCCGTGGCCTGTGTATGGAATTCCGCGCGTATACGCGGACACCTCGGTGATCGGTGGCTGCGAGGACGACGAGTTTCGTGAACCCTCGCGCCGGTTGATCGAGAAGTGTGCGCGAGGCGAGGCGACGACGCTGGTGGTGTCGTCGGTCACGCTGGACGAGTTGGAAGGTGCGCCCGCTGCGGTTCGGGCGGTGCTTGAGGCCTACGACAACCGCTTGGAGGTGATCGAAGCCACGAACGAGATCGAGAATCTGGCTGATCGCTACATTGAGTTGAGCGTGGCGCCCTATCCCATCGGATGCGCTCCGACGCGCTGCACATCGCCGCCGCGACCGTGGCGGGGGTAGATGTGTTGGCCAGCTGGAACTTCCGGCATATGGTGAACCTCTGGCGCATCCGGCAGTATAGGGAGGTGAACCGCCGAATGGGGTATCCTCCCGTGGAGATCCGCACCCCGAAGGAGCTCGATAATGACCCGTGAAGGCACCCCGAAGAAGTTCGACTGCGTGAAGTGGACGCGCGAGGTTCGGGACAGGATCTACGAGGAGACCAGGGACATGACCCGGGTGGAGCGGCGCCGGTGGTCCGAGGCCCGGATACGAAGAGACCCGCTTCTGGCGAGATTGTACGATCGCAGGAAGGCACCGGAAACCGGCACGACCGCCAGTGGCGTCGGGCCGGATGCGTGACGTGGGGACGGCCACCGCCGCCAGCCGCACGCGGATCTCCCAAAAATGTCAACCACAGTTTCCAGTGCGCCGTGGAAAGGCGCGCTTTCCTGGTGGGTGCGAATCCCACCCAGCAGCTGTCGCTTCGGCTGGTAGCGGCCAGAGCGGTTCATGGAGGCAACGAAATGGGCTGAAGCACTCTGGAGAGAAGGGCCGCCTTGGGCGGTTCAGCGACCATGCGGGCCGGAACGCGAGTGAACGCCGAGCAGGCCTCGAAACGGTTAATGCGGGAGCCGACCCTCCTGGAAATAGGGGAAGGCCGTCGGCCGGCCGGGAAGCGAGCGACACGGGCACCGGCCGGTTTCCGCCGGGGTAATGGCGTCGGCACGCATGGAAGATGGAAGGCGCAGCAACACGGGAAGCCCTGCCGGTGCCGAGCACGCGGCAACCGGGACCCCGCGAGGGGCGGGCCGGGCCGGCTGGGTGGCGGATGGGTCCGTAGTACCGGGGACGCGGGGTAACGCCCGCCGAGGGAAGGGACCCTGAGTCGGGAACGGTACGGAAAGGAGGCAGGGACATGACCACTGACGGGAGTCTGACAGGGTCGGCGAGCGTTCGGAAACTCCAGACCGTGCTACATGCGAAAGCGAAGGAAGAACCCGGACGGCGCTTCCACGCCCTCGCCGACAAGGTCTGGCGGAAGGACTTCCTGCTGGAGGCGTGGCGGCTGGTCCGGCGCAACGGTGGAGCGCCCGGAGTCGATGGTGTGACGGTGGCGCACATCGAGGCGTACGGAGTGGAGCGCTGGATCGGGGAACTGTCGCGGGAACTGTGGGAGGGCGCCTACAAGCCGAGTCCGGTGAGACAGGTGCTCATCCCGAAGACGCAGCCGGGGAAGTTCCGTCCCCTGGGCATCCCATGCCTGAGGGACCGGGTCGCGCAGACATCGGCGATGCTGGTTCTGATGCCGATTTTCGAGGCGGACCTGGAGCCGGAGCAGTACGGATACCGGACGGGACGAAGCGCCAAGGACGCGGTCAGGCGGGTCCACCGCCTGCTGCACCGAGGCCGCAACGAAGTGGTCGATGCGGACCTCTCGAACTATTTCGGCGAGATACCGCACGCGGAGTTGATGAAGAGCGTGGCGCGGCGCGTGAGCGACGGGCGGATGCTCGGACTCGTCAAGGCGTGGCTGGAGATGCCGGTGGTCGAGGAGGACGGCAAGGGCGGCTTGCGCCGCACGAACCGGGCGCGGAGGGAACGAAAGGGGACCCCGCAGGGGGCTCCGATCTCGCCGCTGTTGAGCAACATCCACATGCGGCGGTTCATCCTTGGCTGGAAGGTGCTGGGCTACGCCCGGCGCTTCGGGGCGGAGATCGTGAACTACGCGGACGACTTCTGTGTGCTCGGAAAGGCCCCGGCGGCGGCGATGCCGGCGGCGGTCAACCGGCTCATGGCGAGACTGAAGCTACCGGTCAACGCCCGCAAGACCCGATGCCTCCGATGCCCCGAGGAGCCCCTTGAGTTCCTCGGGTATCGAATCGGCTGGAACCATCGCCCGACGGACGGGAGCCGGTACATCGGCACGCGGCCGAGCAAGGCGAGCGTGCAGCGCATCTGCCGCGGGATCAGCGAGCAAACGGGCCGGAGGTACGAGGGACGGTCCTCCGAGGAGACGGTGACGCGCCTCAACCGGATGATGTCCGGGTGGGCGAACTACTTCACCCTCGGACAGGTCAGTCCGGCCTACAAGGCCGTCGACCGGCACGCGACCCGGCGGCTGCGACAGTGGTTCGGGAGGAAACACAAGACGCGGTCGGGAGGCTACGTGTGGTTCCCCGACGAACGGCTGTGGAAGCACCACGGCCTCGTGCGCCTTGGGCCGAAGACCCGATACCTTCCGTGGGCGAAGGCATGATCGCGACTGAGAGCCGGATGCGGGAAACCCGCACGTCCGGTTCGACGAGCGGGGGGAGTGGAAACGGACCGCATGGGAGCCGGACTGAGCACCAAGCGAAAGCGCGGAGAAGACGCACCGGACCCTACCCGGCACCGCGCCACCCCCCGACTCTACTTGTGACAACTGTACTTTACTGGGTATGACTGGACGCTCAGCCCAGAATCACTCCGTCGATCACCGATGCGATCGCCGCCGCATCCAGTCGCCCACCCGCATCGTCGCGGGTTTCGATCAGCGTCCCTTCCGGGCCTCCACCGTCTTCGAGTGCCCTATCTGCCAAGGTGGTAGGAGACACGGGAGGATAACGGTCATGGCCACGCCGGTTGGGGTGGCCACCCCGCGGAGCTGAAACGCCTCCCGGCCGGGAGGGACTTTCACGGAAAAATGACTAGACTGAAGTTCTGCTCCGAACAGGGCTGATTTCGGCCCGTAACCCTTTGTGCGGAAGGGATTTGACACGGGTTCGGGTTTGGTCTATGTGTAGCCATGTAATCGACATGTCATATTCTTGACCTACAGTTGGTTGGCTGTTACTGTTGAAGACATGTACATCGAACGCGTGCCCAACCGGAAATCCCCGCCCGCGGTCCTGCTTCGCGAGTCCTACCGCGAAGGCGGCAAGGTCAGGAAGCGAACGCTGGCCAACCTGTCGAAGCTGCCCTTCGAAGTCGTCGAGGGGCTGCGCATCCTCCTCAAGGGCGGCGTCGCGCTCCAGTCCTTCGACGACGCCTTCGAGATCCTGCGCTCGCGTCCCCACGGCCATGTCGCCGCCGTGCTGGGCACGGCCCGCAAGCTCGGCCTCGAGAGACTGCTCGACCGCCGTCCGTCGCGGATGCGGTCGCTGGCGCTGGCGATGATCGCCGGACGCGTGCTCGACCCCCGCTCGAAGCTCGCCACCGCCCGCGGCCTCGGCTCCGAGACCCGGGCCGACACGCTGGGCGAGGAGACCGGCGCGGCGGACGCGACGGCCGAAGAGCTCTACGAGGCGATGGACTGGCTGCTGCGGCGCCGGAAGCGCATCGAGCGGACCCTGGCGGCGAAGCACGTCACCGACGGCTCGCTCGTGCTCTGCGACCTGACCTCGGTGTACTTCGAAGGCTCGAAGTGCCCGCTGGCCAGGCGCGGCTACTCCCGCGACGGCAGGCGCGGCAAGCTGCAGATCGTCTTCGCACTGCTCTGCGACCGCGACGGCCGTCCGGTGGCCGCCGAGGTCTTCCGTGGCAACACCGCCGATCCCGGCTCCGTGGCCGCCCAGGTCGAGAAGCTGCGCCGGCGCTTCTCGCTGTCGCGCATCGTGCTGGTGGGGGACCGGGGCCTGCTGACCGACGCGCGCATCCGCGAGGACCTCTCTCCGGCGGGGCTGCGGTGGATCACCGCGCTCAGGGCCCCTAAGATCCGCAAGCTGGTGGAAGGCGGCGACTTGCAGTTGTCGCTCTTCGACGAACGGGACCTCGCCGAGATCTCCGCGCCCGAGCTCTACCCCGGCGAGCGGCTCGTCGTCTGCCGCAACCCGCTGCTGGCCGCCGAGCGCGCCCGCAAGCGCGAGGCGCTGCTGCAGGCCACCGAGGCCAAGCTCGACCTGGTCGTGCGGGCCACGAAGCGCGAGAACCGGCCGCTGCGGGGCGAGAGGAACATCGCCGTGCGCGCCGACCGGGCGCTGCGCTCCCACAAGGTGGGCAAGCACTTCGCGACGACCGTGACCGAGGACGGCTTCTCGCACGAGCGCGACGAGGAGAAGATCGCCGCCGAGGCCGCGCTCGACGGCGTCTACGTGATCCGCACCAACGTGAGCGACGGCGAGATCGCGGCCGAGGACGCGGTGAGGGCCTACAAGGGCCTCAGCCGCGTCGAGCGCGCGTTCCGCAGCTTCAAGGGGGTGGACCTCAAGGTGCGGCCCGTCCACCACCGTCTCGAAGGCCGCGTCCGCGCCCACGTCTTCCTCTGCATGCTCGCCTACTACGTCGAGTGGCACATGCGGCGCGCGCTGGCGCCCATGCTCTTCCAAGACGACGACCCGGCCGCGGCCGAAGCCGCCCGCGCCTCGCCCGTCGCGCCCGCCCGGCGCTCGCAGGCCGCACGCGACAAGGCGGCCGGCAAACGCACGCCCGACGGCCTGCCCGTCCACAGCTTCCGGACCCTGCTGGCCGATCTCGCCACCCTCACCCGCAACCGCGTCAGGCCCGCCGTCCCCGGCGCCACGACCGCCGACCTGCTCGCCCGCCCCACGCCGCTCCAGGCCAAGGCCTTCCGCCTCCTGCGCGTCCGCCCATGACCCGTACCCAGTAGCGTACACTCCCGGATTCGCACTATGTCACCGCACCGCAATCACTTGCCCGATTCACAGGGGTAGAACTTCGGACTAGAGTAGGGCGAGTCAGAGAGTTGCACGATGGCAGGAGGAGAGAGAATGGACAGGACAGGGGCGCGGCGGCGGCACCGGATCCGGAGGTTTCGGCGAAGGCGACGCGGCGGCGGTTCTCGCCGCGGTACAAGCTGTCGGTGGTCGAGCGGGCGGACGCCTGCGAGACGCCGGGCGAGATCGGAGAGCTGCTGAGGCGCGAGGGGTTGTACAGTTCGCATCTGTCGGCGTGGCGCAAGGCGGAGCGGGAGGGATCGCTGGAGGCGCTGGCGAGGAGGCGGGGGCCGAAGCCCTCGGTGGACAAGGGGGCCGCGAAGAAGGTGGCCAGGCTCGAGCGCGAGGTTGCGCGCCTGCGTGAGGAGCTGCGCAAGGCGCACCTCGTCATCGAGGTCCAGGGAAAAGTATCGGGGCTGCTGGGTGTGAGTCTCGGCGACGGGAAGTCCTCTTGACCGCGGCCGGAGAGCTGGCCGGGCAGGTGGGCGTGAAGGTGGCGTGCGCGGCGCTGGGCGTTGCGCGCCCCACCTTCTACCGTCGCCGGGAGCCGCGCAAGACCGGGCAGCGGCAGCCCCGGCCCAAGCCTGCCCGGGCATTGAGCGAGGCGGAGCGCAGCGAGGTCTTCGACGTGCTGTGCTCGCCGCGCTTCGCGACTGTCGCCACCGCGAACGCCGCCGGGGTACCGTAGGAGGAAACGGGCTACTCCCGCTTCACGACCCTGGAGTTGAACCGGAAGTCCTCGATGACGCCGGTCCCGATCTCGGCGAAGTCCGGATGAAGGGGATTCAGGACGTAGTTCGCCTCACCCGCGACGACCGCGCTCGGCACCCGGAGCACTGCGGACTCCCGCGAATCAAGCCACCGGTTCCCGATCTCCTGGGTGACCGGGTGCAGACCGGGCGTCGCCCATCCACGCGGCAAGCCCCGTTCGTCCACCACCAAGATCAACCGCTCCGGAATTCGGACCAGGAGTCTTCGGTACGTCCTCAGGACGTCCGCAACCCTGAGATGCACGAGCAACTCCATGCTCGCCAGGGCCAGGCTGCCACCCACGTAGACCGCTCTTCGTCCCGGGCTGTTCCAGCGTCCGCCGAACCGAAGCGCTCCCACTCCCGAGAGCATGTCCTCGACGGTCCCGGCGTGCTCCGGCGCGGCTAGGCGCCAAGCGTCGATCACGCGCTAACTGAACGTTCCGTGCCGGAGTCGTCCGATCAACTGCTCGACCTCCCGGCCGCCCGCTTCGGTCGACGCGCGCTCGAGAGGCGACTCCCCCTCGAGCAGTTCATGCCCCTCCGCGAGCCAGCGGCGGGCCGCCTCCCCGTCGCCCCCCATCAGCTCATGGGCCATCCCGACGAGCCTCGCGATCCGCACGAGGCGATCCGACTCCTCCGCCGTCAGCGCGCCCGACGTCCGTCTCCTGGCCATGGTGGTGGGGGACAGGCCGACCACGCGGGCCATCGCCAGACGCCCGACCCCTGCCGCGGCGGCCAATTCGTCGAGCATCGGGAAGGGAAGACCGCGACGGACCAAGCCGACGACCCCTTCCCGTACGAGAAGGGGCGACAGGCGTCCCGGGAGACCTTGCGCGTAGAGTTGCATGGGATTATCCAAATGGGGGATGGTGATTGACCATTTGGTATAGTAGCGGGATTTGGGGCGGTGGGCAATGGACGGTCCATCCGGCCGAAGGTGGGGTGCTCGGCTGGGCACTGGGCTTTCTCGGCACCGATGGCATCGAACACGTCCCGGACGGCCTTGGGCGCCCGCTCCAGCTCCCGGAGCGTCGCCTCCGACACCACCAGCGTCACCTCCCCCCGCTCCGCGCGCTCAATCAACCGTCGTGAAGGCCCCGAAAACTCCTCGTCCACACACCCCCCGATCACCGAAGTGTCGATGTAGACCCGGAGCTTCACATCGCGGCCGGACCGTTCCCGCACGACCAGCGGGCCGCTCACCCACGGGACCGGGCCCTCCCACATCGCAGCCCAATCAGAGTCCCCTCCGCCCCCGGCCCCCCAGCCCACCCCGGAGTCCCGATAGGCCGGATACGGCTGCAAGCCGGTCATCGTTCGTCGCCTCGCCGAATGCCCAGAGGATTGACCCGCCCGGCACTCGAACGGCGATCCGCCCGCGCTGGACCCCACCCTAGACCGGGTCGTGCGCAGTGTAATGAGAACATTATATTATGTAATGTATAGTATACATTCGCTTTCTCTGCGGCCATCAGCGCGGTGACTCCATGGCCGGTCGCTCCGGCCTCCTCGACAGTGAGCGATCACGATGTAAAGCGGGGTTCCCATAATGGAAACTGTGATTGACAATCGTAGCGACATCGTGATTCTGGACTGGTGGCTGAACCGGGCGAGCGACGCCAACGCGCTACCGTTGTTGAAGCGGATCCTCACGGAAGATGAGCCGCACCGACTTCGCTTGCTCGCGTTCTATACCGGCGATTCCGACCACGAGATGATCCGGCAGGAGATCGTCGAGTGCCTGAACGGCCTCAACGGACGTGATCCGGCGGCAGCCGCCCGCGATGGCAGCGGCAACGCCATCGACTTCCGTGCTTGCCGGATTGTCGTGTACGGTAAGCCCCGGTCTGGAGTTGTCGAGCCCAACACCGAGGTCGACGAGGACGCTTTGGCCGACCGGCTCATCGCCGATCTTGCCGACATGGTCAACGGGCTCTTGCCCAGCGTGGTTCTGACCGCACTGGGTGCCGTTCGCGAGAACGTACACCGAATGCTGGAGTGCTTCGGGCGGGATCTCGATCCGGCGTTCCTCGTGCACCGCGCCTGCCTTCCGCAACCTCCGGAGTCCGAGCAGCACATCGTGGAACAGATCGCGAGCGAGCTGCACGGGATCATGGATGACGCGGTCGGCCATAAGAGTCCGGCGGGAATCGAGGCGATCGAGCATTGGAACTCGATCGCCGTCTCGCCGCCGCCATGAGCCTTCGTCAGGTGCCTCCCGGCACGTGGCGCCAGCTGTCGATGGGCACAGTCGTCATCCCGACGGAAGGCGATGAAGCAGCTCCCCTCCTGTGCGTCACACCCCGATGCGATAGCGTTCGATTGACCCGCACGACGGTATTTCTCTTCCTCCCCCTCACGGACGCCAAAGCCAACACCCCGCAAGTCGTGGTGCCGGTGGGAGACAATGAACACCGGCGTATGACCATCTCCCTGAATCCATCTCAGTGGCGTCCGGTGGACTTCGAACCCGAATCGGACCGGCAGCGCGTGTTGGCACGCCGCAAAGGTACCGATCAGGCCTTCACCTTCGAGGACGTCAACGGCGGAGAATACCGCTGGGTGGGAGAGCTGAAAGCGGAATTCGCCCAGTCGATCGCTCAGGCGATTGCGGTGAGAATGTCACGAATCCCGCTCAACCAGTCGGAGTGGATCAGGCGGTCGCAGAGCGTCGGTAAGCGGGGGAACTAACCGCCATACCCGGCTCGCAGGAATCTCCAGATCCGCTCAGCCACCGCCTCCCGATCCCTCGTCTCGCATTCCCAGATCACCATCACGCGCCAGCCGAGCTCGTGCAGGGCTTCCTCGTTGCGCCGGTCCCGGACCACATTCCCCTCGAACTTGTCCTCCCAGAACCGCACGCGCGTCTTCGGGCTGGTGGCATACCTGCAGCCGGGATGCCGGTGCCAGAAACACCCGTGAACCATGATGACGGCCCGGTGCCTGGGAAACACGAGATCGGGGGAGCCGGGAAGGTCCCTGCGGTGGAGACGAAACCGGAACCCCAGTCCGTGCGCGATCCTGCGAACGATCATCTCCGGCTTGGTGTCGCGGCCCCGGATCCGGGACATGATCTCGCTTCGTTTCTCGGGATCGAAGACGTCGGTCATGGATCGCTTGCCCGTTCAACCAGATCGCGAAGTGGTCTCCGTGACGACCCGCGCCGGATTCCGTCCGGGGCGCGCCCGGGGCCTGTGATGGATAAGCGTCCCCGCGCGGTCCCGTCCAGTCCGCGGGCGAAGCTCCACTTACATGGCACCCTGCCCACGCGTCGAGAGAGCTCATCCGCTGGGGGGGCCACCACGCGCCGCAATCCTCCCGGTCGTCGTCCTCCACCTGTTCCCAGAACCGCACGCGCGTCTTCGCGCCGGGGGCATGCTCGCAGTCCCCCAACAACAAGTCCCAAACAGCCATGGGAGCGGACACTTAAAATCCACTATCGTCCATAGGCGTCCGTAGAGTTCCATAACAACCTGTATATCAACAGGTTACGTCCGTACTCTCTTACTTCTTTCCACCGGCTGCGTCCCTTGCGATCCACTGCCATCCCGACTACGATTAGGGAATGAATAATGTCACCAGTTCCCGCAAGCGCCATCGAGGCAAGCCGAAGGGCCGCCATCCCCACAATCGCCTCTCTGCCGCCTTCGTGCGCTCGGCTCCGCCGGGAAGACACTGCGACGGAAACGGGCTCTACCTCTACGTCAAGAAGACCGGAACCCGCAGCTGGATTCAGCGGCTCGTCGTCCGGGGCCGCAAGCGCGAGATCGGTCTGGGCAGCGTCGTCCTCGTCTCGCTGGCCGAGGCCCGCGAGCAGGCGCTGGCGAACCGGAAGCTGGCCCGCGCGGGCGGCGATCCGCTGGCCGAGAAGCGCCGTTCCCTCGGCGTGCCGACCTTCGCCGAGGCCGCCGTGCGCGTCATCGATCAGAAGCGCGCCGGATGGCGCAGCCCGAAGACCGCGAGGCTGTGGACTCGCTCGCTGGAGATGTACGCCTTCCCGCGCCTCGGCAACCTGCCGGTCTCGGAGATCACCAGCGGCGACGTGCTGGAGATGCTGTCCCCGATCTGGCACGCGAGGCCGAAGGTCGCCCGCGCCATCCGTCTTCGCGTCCGCGCCGTGCTGGAGTGGGCTGTCGCCATGGACTGGCGGACCGACAACCCGTGCGACCGGCTCCTGCCGGTGCTCGGCCCGCAGCACGATGTGGTCACCCACCGCAAGGCCCTGCCTCACGGCGAGGTGGCGGCGGCCATCGCGAAGGTGCGGGCGGCGAAGCCGGGGAAAGTGGACACGTTGGCGTTCGAGTTTCTGGTCCTGACGGCGGCGCGTGGCGGCGAGGTCCGGGGGGCGGTTTGGAGCGAGATCGATCAGGATGCGGGCGTGTGGACGATTCCGGCAACCCGGACGAAGACCGGCCGTGAGCACCGGGTGCCCCTGTCCGGCCGGGCGTTGGAGATCCTCGACGCGGCCCGCAAGCTGTGGAACGGGGAGAGTCCGATCGTGTTCGTGAACGAGCGCGGGAGGCCGTTGACCAGAAAGCGGCCGGGCCGGTTGCTCCTGAGTTGCGGAATCTCGGCGGTGCCTCACGGGTTCCGGTCGTCGTTCCGGGATTGGGCCGCCGAGAGGACGGACCATCCCAGGGAGGTCGTCGAGGCCGCGCTTGCTCATGTCGTTCAGAACAAAGTCGAAGCCGCGTACCTGCGGACGGATCTGTTCGAGCGGCGGCGTAGGCTCATGGAGGAGTGGGCCGCCTATCTCGCGGGCCGGTGAGCAGGCACCAAGACCTGATCTGACCTCGCGACCGGCTCAGAGGCCGTTTCGGGGCGGATTGGAGGGATTTCGGGTAATCTACGGGCGCTGGGATCGCCTCAGATCGACGATCTCGGGTTCCCGAGGGGTAGGGGTAGGGCGAAAAGCGGCGGTCCGCAGAGAGCGCCGCTATCGCCAGGGAGGTGACGGGGTCGCCCGTCGCCCTCGCCGTCCTTGAGACCGGCGATCGAGAGGCCGCGGAGCTTGCCCGCGACGGCCCGGTGGACGCTGCTCCGGACCGTGCTCTGAGAGGCGGTTTCGGCGGCTCCGCCGAGGGCTGGCTTTCGACTGTTAAGGTCGGTCAGCCAGCCTACGCGATGTATAACATTCGCGCTCTGGCGAGGGGTGCTGCCGCCCCCCTTCGATCCCCCGGAAATGCACGCGCCGATGCGCGCAGGATGGCGCGCGACAGGTTCGCCGCGATGGCCATGTCTGCCGAGAGTGCGGCCGCGGGGCCGTACTGCACGTTGACTACGTCGTCCCGTTGAGTGCGGGCGGGGGGAAGCGCAAGCGGCCGCCGAGGGGTCCGAAGCGCGGCGTGTGGCGAACGTTCGCGGGCTACCGACGCCGAAACAGGCGGCGGGCGGCGGCCCGCACGTCGGTGGACAGTCCGAAGATGACGGCGGCGGCCAGCCCCCCGAGGGCAAGGTAGGAGAGGAGGCTCACGGCCCGACCTCCGGGAACCGGTCCGACTGCTCGCCCGCCGGAATCTGGCGGAGCTTCCGCACCGCGCGCGACACGTCGCGGGCATCCGACCGAATCAGAAGCCACTCGTCGCCGAACCGGGTCAGGCGGACCCAACACAAGCCGTCCCCGGCTTCGTCGATGGCGACCACCTCGCGGGCGTGTATCTTCCGCCCGTAGGCTTGCCCGATGATTCCGCTGTCGCTCACGGTATAGACCCGTCCCCAGTTCGATCCGATGCTGCACGGACGCGGTACTGTAGACCCCCACGACCTTCCCGAGCAACCCAGTACCCCCCCAACCATCCTGACCGAAATACGCACTTGTCAGGGCCGCCTCGAAGCGGTGTAGCACCGTTCCCGACCCGAGGCGAGTAGTTTCACCGACGCGGGGCTGCGGGCCAGGGCGAGAAATCCCGACATGCTCGTTCCTGTTCGCCGATGGGCCTTCCCGCAAGGGATTGCTGGTTCGGAGCGACCCCCGAGGGAGGTGGGATGGCGTGCACATCCCAACCTCCCCGATGCCACGCCAGGCATCGAAAAAGGTGGGTCGCTCCGGTCACGGCCTCAGTTTCCCGTGCGGCGCAGCCGCCCCGGAGGCCGTGGCGCAACCGAAAGCCGGACAACGGCATGCGAAGTCGCAGACGTGCACGTCCGAATCGCTTTTCCGCGCACATGCACCCCGGTTTCACA
Source organism: Longimicrobiales bacterium (assembly GCA_965204275.1). Taxonomy (GTDB): domain Bacteria; phylum Gemmatimonadota; class Gemmatimonadetes; order Longimicrobiales; family Gaopeijiaceae; genus Bin94. The sequence goes on along the minus strand of CBDBEC010000001.1, from coordinate 833,078 downwards.
CGTGCGCCTCTGGATCGGCATCGGGAGCATGCCGCCGACCCGGTAGCGGGTGCCCCGAGCTGACGGATGACCCGAGCGGGCGGGCCAAGGCTGGCGGAGATGCGCTCGACGGAGCGAGCTTCATTCATCGATACCTGTGTCTGCACCCATGAATGACGGCGAGGTGAATGATGGTCAGGCTCCCGATCCCCGTGTTGGTCTGCTGTATGATGGGCTGCGATAGTGCCGGCGGCGGCCCCGCGCCTGATCTTCCTGACGCGACTTCGGATCCGGACCTTCCTCTGGTCGCGGTGACGGAGGAGCTCTTCCTCCTTGGTGGGGGGCTTTCGGAAGAGGAATGGCAAGCCTTCACGGAGATCTCGGAGGTTCACTTCGACCACGACGGCAACTTGGTGATTCTGGACCGACGACAGAACCGGGTTGTGGTCGTGGGTTCGGATGGGGAGTTTCGCCGCCATATCTCGCGAACTGGTCAGGGACCGGGGGAGTTCCGCATGGCCATCGGGGTCGGCGTCCTCCACGACAACCGGATCGTCGTGCGCGATGTCGGCCATGACGCACTGCTCCTGTTCGGACCCGACGGCACCTTCCTTGAGCAACAGGTCGCGATTCGCGAGCCTCCCCAGCCGGTACGGTCCCCGGGCATCGTCACTTCGTCTCAGTCCGTGCCCATCCTGCTTGGCGTCTTCCCTGATGGCCGGTTGCTCACCGCTCGGCGACAGGGAGACCGTGCCGTGGACATCCACACGATCGGACAGGGCAGCAGGGAGGTTTATCGGGCACACACCCCTCCTCCGCCCGATGCCGCCGAGGGTGCGGCCGTCTCGATCCGCATAGGCGAGATGGAAGTACCGCTGCCCTCCGGGATCCTGCCCCGCAGAACGATATTCGGTCCCCCTCTGTTGGCAGCGGTTCTGGCCGACGGGGAGATAGCTGTCGTCGATTCCGTGGGGTACCAGGTCAAGATAGTGCGGCCGGACGACGGCTCGGTGCGTACCGTGCTGGAAAGGCCCATCGACCCCATGCCGGTGACGGCGGAGATGCAGGAGGCGGCGAGGGAGCGTGAGAGGGGTGGAGGGGGCGCGCAGGTGATCGCCACGGGGCCGGATATCTCGGGCGAAGCGGGCCGTGAACTGTCATCGGCGCTCGCACAGTCGCTGGTTGCCGAGATGGACTTCGGCTCCGAGGTGCCCGTCATCAGTGAGATGGGCGTTGACCACGAGAATCGGATCTGGATTGTGCGATCGGCGGAGGATGGCATATCACCGGGTCCAGTGGATGTCCTCACCCCGTCCGGCGGCTACCTGGGCACCCTGTCTGAGGATTCCTTCCGCATCCCGGACGCGTTCGGGCCTGACGGCTTGATGGCGTATGTCGAGTTGGACGAGGTCGATGTGCCCGTCCTGAGAGTGGTGCGGCTCGTGAGTCTCACGGTCGCCGGGGGCTGACAAGACGAGAGGCGCCCAAGCGATAACTGGGAGAATCCCGGCAGCCCGCTGAACGGCAGCGCGGACGCTGGCATGTCCGGGAGCGTTCGAGAGCGTCGATCTACATCCCGTTCAGTAAACACGAACTGATAAGGGAACAGTAATCATAAGAACCGACGTAACTATATGAATAACAACATGTTATAGTTTTCTTTCCCATCGCGCCATGGGAGCGCCTCATCTCCAAGGCGATCCTTGTCCGCAGTGGGCGTTCCACCCTGCTCCACAGCGGGATCCGGGAGCCTCCGATCCCCCCACACGACAACCTCCGAACCATGAGCTCCCCCGCGTCCCGGCGACACGACCAGTCCTACAAACTGCTGTTCTCCATTCCTCTGGCGATCGACCAGCTGACCCGGCACTTCCTCGATGTCGGCCTGGCCGACGAACTCGACTTCCAGCGAGTCGAGATCCTCGCCACCGAACGGATCGGGGCCGGCCTCGTCCGCTCCCACGCCGATCTCCTGTGGAAGATCCGCTTCCGGGGAAGCCGCCGGCACCTGCTCCTCGCGATCGAGTTCCAGTCGGCCGTCGACCGCTACATGGCGGTGCGCGTCCATCACTACGTCGCCGCCGCCTACCACGCGATCACCGCCACCAGGCCCCATCGCGAAGAGCTGGCCCCCGAGGGCCGGCTGCCACCCACGCTCGCAGTGACCATCCACAGCGGGCGGGCCCGCTGGACGGCCCCACGGGACATCTCCGAGCTGATCGAGCCTGTGCACGGATGGCTCGCCGGACGCCAACCGAGGCTGCGCCACGAGGTCCTTGACCTCCGCGAGCGGGCACGTCACTCTTTACCGGAGGCGAACGTCGTGTCGTGGATCGCAAGCCTGGAACTGGACCCCTCGCCCGACAACGTGTCGCATGTCGTCGGGCAGGTACTGGAGCGGTATCCGGGAGCGGAGCACGCGAGGCTGCGCGACGCGTTCCGGGAATGGGTGTTGGGCGCTGCCGCATCGTGGGGCATCGGAGACGAGGTGCTGGAAGAGGTACATTCGCTGAAGGAGGCCGAAATGATCTACGCAGGGGTGGAGGAACTGAAGGAGCGAGCGCACCGCGAGGGGCTCGGACTGGGGCACACGAAGGGGCGCAAGGAGGGCCGCGCCGAAGGGCGCGAGGAGGGGCGCGTGGAGGGGCGCGCCACAATGGCCTACCGGCTGGCGACGCTCAGGTTCGGGGCGGATACGGCCGAGCGTCTGTCGCAGTTGATGGAGGGGATCACCGATCCGGAGCGGATCGCCCGCATTTCAGACGGCATCATCGAATGCGAGACGGGCGCGGAGCTGCTGGCGCGTGCGCGGGAAGACTGAGGCGTCAACCGCGGGACCACCCACAAGCCCCTTCAGCTCCCGCTCAATCCCCCTCCACCCCTGTGACAGATCCACCGAGCACACCCGAATCCGTCTCCCCATCAGCTCGAACCGATAGAGGTATGCGGACGGCATTCAAGTCGAGCGCCTGACGGCGGCGCGGTAGAGTGCCGGATCAACCAGCCCCCCGCAGGAACCCCACGATCCGCTCGGCCAGCCGGCTCCGGGTCCCTCGTCTCACATTCCCAGACCGCCATCACCCGCCAGCCGGCTCAGCTCATGACAACTACCATCGACAAGGCCGGACGACTGGTCGTGCCCAAGGCGGTTCGCGAAGCCGTCGGCCTCCGTCCCGGCACCCGCGTCCGATTCCTGGTCAGGCACGACCGGGTCGAGATCGCGCCCGTGCCTCGCGACGTCGTCCTGGAACGGCGCGGCTCCGGCGTCGTCGCCGTCCCCCGCGAGGAGCGGCGGGTTCTGACCGCCGGGGAGGTCGAGGAGACGAAGTCCGCCCTCCGCCGCCGCGCCCCGCACGCCGACGGGACGCGGTGAGCGGAACGAAGCGCTTCCTGTGCGACACGAACGTGCTGGTGGCGGCCGTGTGCTCCTGGCATGAGCACCATGAGAGCACTCGCGCGGGGGTGGACCGGCGCACGGGAGTCGGCGAGGAACTCGTCCTGGCGACCCACACGCTCTCGGAAGCCTACGCGGTCCTCACCCGCCTGCCCGCGCCGCACCGCCTGCGCTCCCGGGACGCCATCGCGCTGCTGGAAGCGAACTGGCGCGAGGCGCCGGTCGTCCATCTGACGGCGGCGGAGACCTGGTGTGCGCTTCGGGAAGCGCACCGGCGCGGCGTGACCGGTGGACAGACCTGCGACCTGCTCATCGCGGAGTGCGCGCGAAAGGGGGGCGCGGCGACCATCGTCACCTGGAACGCGCGCCACTTCGCCTTGGCTGCGCGCGGAATCGGCGTCGAGGCGCCGTAGTCGGCGGGGCGGGTCCGGCTACCCTGGACGGATTCCCGCGACCGCCTAGTGTCACGTCACATGCTCAACTGCGACCAGGGCGAGTTCAACGAGCGGCACACGACCGGCAGGGAGATCGCCGGGGTGCTGCGGATCAGCGCGCGCAGGGTGGACCGCGTGAAGAAGCGGTTCGTGGAGGACGGTCTGGAGGCGGCGCTCGGGAACCGGCAGGGTCGTCGTGCGAAGTACCTTCGCAAGGCGGATGGCGAGTTCGAGGCGCGCTTGGTCGCGCTCAGCTGCGGCGACCCGCCCGAGGGGCGCGCGAAGTGGTCGCTGCGGCTTCTGGCGGACAAGGCGGTGGAGCTGGGGTACATCGACGGCGTGTCGCACGAGACGGTGCGGCGGGTGCCAAAAAAACTCCATCAAACCCTGGCGGCGCGTCGGGTGGGTGATCCCGCCGCAGCGCAACGCCGACTTCGCGGCGGGGATGGAGCGGGTGCTCGACATCTACCGGCGTCCCTACGACGCGGACTTCCCCGTCGTGTGCATGGACGAGACGCCGCGGCAGCTGATCGGCGAGACGCGCACGCCCGTCCCCGCGGCACCCCGGCGCCACCAGGATCACCCTGGTGATGGACAACCTCAACACGCACCGCCCCGGCGCGCTCTACGAAGCCTTCGAGCCCGTGGAGGCCAAGGCGCTCTGGGATCGCTTCGAGTTCGTCTACACTCCCAGGCACGGCAGCTGGCTGAACGTCGCCGAGGTCGAACTCAACGTCTTGATCCGCCAGTGCCTCAATCGCCGCATCGACGCCCTGCGCGCCGAGGTCGCCGCCTGGCAGGCGGCCAGAGACCGGATCCGAGCCAAGGTCGACTGGCAGTTCACCACGGACGACGCACGGGTCAGGCTCAAGCGCATCTATCCGACGTTTGATGTGTGACATGACACTAGGCTAAATCAATATTGGATCTTGAATCAGCCTGTCGCAAGCGAGTGTCGTCGGCGAAGTGCCGAAGGGCGTCTTCGGGAAAGGACGCGGCCTCCTTGACCCGATAGGTGGCCAGGAACGTTGCACTCAGATCGACCACTCGGCGTTCGACCGGCCCCCTGTGGGGCTATGCTCGCGTCAAAGAGCAGGCTGACGTGGACGAAGAGCCGGTCGCGGTGCGACTCCCCGGTCTCGTACCGGCAGAGGCGAGACTACGCAGCGTCATGTTCCGCGATCCGCTCGGGAGCTGCGTAACGTTCGCGCGGCTGGTGCCCAGCTTCCCGGCGATGGCGGCGCGGTTGACCCCGCTCCTCGACTGGATTGGAAACCCAGATGAACAGCGCGTGGCTCGGATAAGCGGGGCCCTGCCTCAGCCCTCCCGGCCACTATCCCGCATCGCCCGAGCCCGCCGCCTCAGCCACACCCCCGTACCCACCACCAGCCCCAGCGGCAGCAGCGTCAGCAGCCCCGTCGTGGCCAGAAAGGCGATCCGCGCCTCGTCGTCCCGGTCGAAACACACCGGGCAGGCGTGCGCGGCCTCGGGGGACACCGCTGTCAGGATGACGGCGGCCGCGACCAGGGCAACCATGAATGGACGAGATTTCACCACCACAGGCTCCTACAGATACACCAGGAAGTACAGAAACGGCCACACCACCACGACGAAGTACCAGAACAGCGCCACCGTCGACATCGCCTCGCGGGACAGCCGCCCCGCCATCAGCCGCAGCCAAGCCCACGCCAGGACACCGATCGCGGCCACGGCGTGCAGCGCATGCGCCCCGATGATCGTGTAGAACAGGGCACCGTAGGTCGACGACGTCAGCGTGAGCCCCTCCCGGATCAGGGCGAGCCACTCGATGCCCTGCAGCGCGACGAATACACCACCCAGCACCGTCGCCACGCCCAACAGCCCGCCGATCGACCGGTTCCCGCGCTGGTACATCCGGTGCGCGATCAGCAGCACGATTCCACTCGCGAGCAGCGCGGACGTGTTGACCGCCGTCTCTGCGAAGGGCAGCCGCGGCTGGTTGGGGGGCGGCCACACCGAACCCACGGCCCGCGACCTGATGATCACGAAGGCCGAGATGAACCCCGCGAAGAGCATGACCTCGACGAAGACGAACAGGAGCATTCCCAGCACGCCGTTCGAGATGACCTTCTCGGCGCGGCGCGGCTTCGGCCGGAACGGCAGAATCGTCGCCCGTGCGGTCATTTCCGGCCTCCGTCTTCTCGCTGCCCGCTCACCGCCGGCTCACACGTACCGGGCGCATCAACGCTCACGCCGCTTTCCCCCTACCCCTCCAGCACCCCCGCCAGGCGCGTCCGGAACCTGCGTACGCCGGGCAGCCTCATCACCATGCCCACGATCGGCCCCAGCACGCTCCTCACCAGCGGGATGTGGCTCATCGTCTCGAAGACCAGGAGCAGCACCCCGATCGAGAGCATGATCGCCACCGCGTTGGTGCCTATCGCGACCAGGATCAGCACCGTCCAGAACCCCGCGTGAGCCAGGTTGTAGCCGCCGGGGAGCAGGTTGTCGGTCGACTTGTGGGTGGGCACCAGACTCACATGGGCGACATCCCCGGAGTGTTCGGCGTCCGCCGCGTGCTCATCGTTCCCGGCGTGATCGTCCACGATCCCCCGTTCGATCGCCTCCTTGGCTGCCAGGTTCTCCCACATGCGGCCGTCGTGCAGCTGCACGTCCGGGGCCACGCCGCCCCACAGTAGAGCCAAAAGAAGCACCGACGCTGCCAGGAAGATCTTCGCGATCGGGCGCTCGATGGACAGGTGCATGAAGTGCTTCACCACCAGCGACGCCTTCCAGATCGCGATCCCGAAGGCCGTAATCAGCGTCAGCGTGATGCCGAGGCCGATCCGGTACCCGAAGATCGAGATGTCCGCGTCGAGTCTCTCGCCCACCAGAGGTCCCGCGATGCTGACCGCCAGCAGCACCAGCAGGAGCGCGTAGATCCTCACGTAGTGGTTGCCGAGGAGTCCTCCGCGATCTTCCGAGTGACCGGCCATGGGCTATTTCGCGATGTAGAGCAGGGGGAAGAGGAAGATCCAGACGATATCGACGAAGTGCCAGTAGATCCCGATCAGCTCGACCCGGTGGAGTTCGAGGTTCTTCGCGGCGTCCCGCGCGACGAAGGCCATGATCACGGCGCCCGCGATCACGTGGAAGGCGTGCAGTCCCGCCGCCGAGTAGTAGAACGCCCAGAAGCCGTTCGACGTGATGGTGTACCCGTGGGAGATCTCGTACCACCACTCGTAGGTCTTGACCCCGAGGAAGGTGGCGGCGCCAAGGATGGTCATGTGGAGATACCGCGCGGCCTTCGGCCCGTCGCCCCTCTCGGCCGCCTGGTGGGCCAGCACCGCCGTGAGGCTCGATGTGAGCAGCACGAACGTGTTGAAGGCTCCGATCGTGGTGTTCGTGACCGCGGCGGCGTCGGCCCACTCCGGATGCCCCAGGCGGAACATCACGTAGGAGGCCAGCAGCCCCCCGAAGATGACCACCTCGGAGGCCAGGACCCACCACACGGCGAGCTTGCCGGTGGCGATTCCGGTGGCGGCGCGGGTCGTCGCGATCGGCCTCATGGGGCAGCGCCTCGTCGCGGGGGTTCGTTCTGCGGCCAGTAGTCGTCCTCGCGGTCCGGAACGCTGAATTCATACGGCCCCCGGTACACGACCGGCATCGCGTCCGGGTGCCAGTTGCCGTGCGGCGGCGGCGACTCGGTGGTCCACTCCAGCGAGTTGGCCTTCCAGGGGTTCTTCGGAGCTTTCGGGCCGGAGCGCCACGTCTTCCAGCAGTTGTAGAAGAAGATGAACTGGGCGGCGAGCATGATCAGCAGCGAGAGCGTGGCGAACACCCGGATGTCCTGGAATCCGTCGCGCGCCAGCTCGGAGAAGCCCGAGTAGTTGGAGATCCGGCGGTGCTGTCCCCCCATCCCGAGCACGAAGAGCGGAATGAAGATCATGTTGAACGGGATGATCGTGAGCCAGAAGTGCCACTTGCCCAGCCGCTCGTCCATCATCTTTCCGAACATCTTGGGGAACCAGTAGGTGAAGGCCGCATAGGTCCCTATGATGGCGATCGGGAAGAAGGTGTAGTGGAAGTGGGCCAGCACGAAGTAGGTGTCGTGGAAGTAGATGTCCGAGCCCGCCGCGCCGAGGAAGATCCCGGTCACGCCTCCGATCAGGAACTCGGCCACGAAGGCGAGCGCCCACAGCATGGGCGTGGTGAGCCTGATCGAGCCCCCGTAGAGGGTGGCGATGTAGACGAAGCACAGCTCCGCGATGGGGACAGAGATGAGCAGCGTGGTGATGGTGAAGATGTTCGCCATGCGGGGGTCGATCCCCGCGATGAACTGGTGGTGGGCCCAGACGAAGAAGCTCAGCACGCCCGTGGCCACGACCGTGAAGATCACGATCCGGTAGCCGAAGACCTTCTTGCGCGCGAAGGTGGCGATGATCTCGATCACCACGCCCATCGCCGGCAGCAGCACCACGTACACCTCGGGGTGCCCGAAGAACCAGAAGAGGTGCTGCCAGAGGATCGGGTCGCCGCCGGTGGCCGGGTTGAAGAAGCCGGTTCCGAGCGTCTGGTCGAAGATGAGCATGATCGCTCCGGCCAGCAGCGGACCCACCGACAGCATGAAGAGGATGCTCGCCACCACGATCATCCATACGACCAGCGGCACGTCGAAGGCGCGCATCCCGGGCGCGCGCGAGTTCATGAGCGTGGTGATGAAGTTGATTCCCCCGAGAAGGAAGGCCACGAACTCCAGTCCTACCCCGATCACCCACAGCGTGCTTCCCAGCGGTGTGAGGTTGTAGGTCGCGTCGGCCGAGAGCGGCGGGTAGGCCGTCCAGGCCCCGGCGAAGCCCCCGCCCTCGACCACCAGCGACGCCAGGATGACGATGGTGCTGACGAAGAAGACCTGGAAGGACAGGCGGTTGATCTTGGGGAAGACCATGTCGTCCGCGCCGACCATGAGGGGAATGAGGAAGTTCCCGAAGGCGGCCAGCAGCACCGGCATGGCCACCCAGAAGATCATGATGGTGCCGTGATTCGTGACGAGGCTGTTGTACTCGCCCATCGAGACCATCCCGAAGCCGGGCACGTTGATTCCCGGGAAGGCCAGCTGCATGCGGAAGACGTAGGCCATGAACCCGCCGACCAGCGCCATGAACATGCCCGTGAACATGTACTGCATGGCGATGACCTTGTGGTCCGTGGACCAGAGGTACTTCTTCCACCCCTCGGGACCGTGGTGGGCGCGGTCGTCGTGGGGGCGTGGATGGGTCAGGTCGACCGCGGGCTCAGCCATTTCGGTACTCCATTCCTCCTTACCCGGCCGGAGGCGTGTTGTCGGTGGCGGTCGCGGCGGCCTCCACCGGTGTGTTCGCCTCCACCCAGGCGGCGTGTTCTTCCGCGCTCTCCACGAAGACCTGGCCCTGCATCACGGTGTGGCCGAAGCCGCAGATCTCCGCGCACTGGAGATCGAACCGGCCCGTCACCGTCGGCTGGAACCAGCCGGTGATGCTCCGCCCGGGGATCGCGTCCTGCTTGATGCGCCACACCGGGACCGAGAAGCTGTGGAGGACGTCCTTCGCTTCCAGCCTGAAATGGTAGAGCTTCTCGTTCTCGACGTGGAGCTCGTCCACCGTGTAGATGTCGTCCGCCGTGTCCAGTTTCCCGTCCGCGCCGCAGTGCTGGATGATCCAGGCCCACTGCTGCCCCGTGACCCGGATCTCGCAGTCGGGGTTCTCGGGGAGGTCCATCTTGATTTTGTGCCAGACGTTGAACGAGACCACGATGATCAGGACGTCAAAGGCCAGCACCGCCAGGTGCGGGTAGGTGATCCAGCGCTTGTGGCGCTTGTTCTTCCCGTCGATGTAGTCGGCTCGGCGCCCGTCCCCCTTCTCCCTGAACTTCATGATGAAGTAGAGGAAGATGAACTCGGCGGCGAGGAACCACGCCCCCACCACCACGAGCACCAGGAAGATCAGGAAGTCGATGTCGGCCGCGTAGGTGGAGCCGATCCGGATCAGTCCGATTCTGTCGAAGAAGTGACCCCAGCTCTCGAGGAAACTCATCTACCCGGAATCCCTTCCGTTCATTGCATGATGAAGGTGTAGACCACCGCCGCGCCGATGAAGCCGATCGCCAGCCTGAAGGTCCAGACCAGAGTCTTCCGCGCGAAGATGACCGCCTCGTTGGTCTCGTCCGGCGCCGCCGGGGGAATCTCGGCCGCGAGCTCGGCGTGGGTGGGGCGGTCGGTGGGTGGTGGTGCTGCCATGGACGTCAGCGGCTGAGGGTGAACACGTAGGCCGCGACGGCGCGTACCTGCTCGTCGCTGAGCGGCATTCCGGCGCGCGGCTGCATCATTCCCGGGTACTCCACGGGCTCCTCGACCCCCTTGATGATGATGGCGACGATAGACTCGTACTGGCCGTCGATGTTCAGCCACTCGTCGTCGGCGAGGCTGGGGGCGAGCGGCCCGCCCACGCCCTCCCGCACGTGGCACGTGAAGCAGATGCCGGTGGTGCCGTTGAAGATCTCCTGGCCTTCCCGGGCCATCGCCACGGTCACGCCTTCCGGCAGGATCGCCGGGTCGACGTCCACCGGGGGCAGCGGTGGCGGGGGCGGGGCGGCGATCTTTCTGGGCAGCCGCTGCATGGTCATGATGTAGGCGGTGACGTCGTCGATGCGCTCATCGGTCCATCCGGTCATCGAGGCGCGCATGAGGGCTCCGAAACCGTCACCTCCGGCACCGCGCACGCCGTCGCGGTACTTCCGCATCGAAGACGCCATGTACCAGTCGTTCAGATGCAGCAGCGAGGGTGCCTTCTGGATCTCCATGCCCCTGCCGTCCCTGCCGTGGCAGTTCACGCAGAGCTCCAGGTAGTCGGCTTCGCCGGCCTCGGCATCACCCCCCTCGGTCGTCCGCGGCGGGTCGGGGATCGGCAGGCTCACCACGTACTGCACGATCGACTCGATGTCGCCCTTGTCCTCCACGAGCGCGCGCGACATGGGGCGCATGCGCAGTCCCTCGGTGTCGGTGTGATGGTACCCCCGCGTCCCGTCCCGGAACTTGATGAGCTGCTCCGTCAGGTACCATTCGGAGCCCCCGGCTATGGCGGGAGCCCCCAGCTCCTCCTTGCCGGCGCCGTCGTCGCCGTGGCACGGCGAGCACGTGTCGAAGAGGAGCTCCCCCCGGGCCAGCCCGGGTTCGGAGCCGCCGCACGCCCCCGTCAGGACCACCAGCACGGCGGCGGCGTTGGCGCGAAATGTCTTGGTGAAGTGTGCTGTCGGGAACCTCGTCATTGTCCTCGCTCGGCGGGCTGGCTTCCGGAACCCGGCCGTTAAGATCGCGAATCCGGCGCGCGGATTCTAGCGACCGGGGGCGGGGTGGGCAATGGCCCGGGGTCCCCGAGGTCCGCAAACCGGGTCTCGGACGTTACCTGGGATCGTGCGGGTGCGGCGGCGCCCGCCATTGTGGCACCGGTCCGATCGGGAGGTGGGGGCCTGCGTCTTCGCGTGGGCGGGCTTCTCCACACGGGTGTTCGCCCCCGGCCCGGTCGCGGAAGACCGGACAACTCGCTGCCTCGGAAACCGGCCATGTTTCTGCTCGGCGATGCCTGCGGTTGCGGAAATCGGGGGGGGGTACCCTGATGGCACGCGGTGGGGCTGGCGAGGTCCTACCGAAACGGTACACTCCATGAGAGGAGAAACGTCATGAGGATTCGGAAGCTTCTTCCGCTGCTGTTCCTGGCCGCGGTGATCGTGGCCTCGCTGCCCGAGAGGGTGTCGGCCCAGAGGGGCGGTTGCTCCGCCTGTACGCACTGCGCATTCGCTGATTGGGGGGACATGTGCCGCTTGATCTTCCCGGGCGAGATTACCGTCGGCTGGACGAACTGTGCTCAGCGAGAGTTCTGTAGTTGCTATCTGGAGGACATCTGGCTCTGCTTCCCAAGCGAAGATCTCGCTGCGGCTGCGAAACAGGAAAAACTCCTAGCCAGCACCATCTCCGCCATCAAGGCCGGCGAGGCCATACCGGCCGACGGGGCGTTCTTCTACCTGAGGCGGGGCGCGGAGTTCGTCATCAGGCGCAGGTGCGACGCTGCGGAGGTAGGCCGGGTCGCCGTTGGCGATGTCGAGCCGGCGCCGACTCTTGCTCGCGGATAGAAGAGTCACGTTGTCCCGCGAGTGGGTGGCGTGTCTGGCTGTGACCGTCACGGCTGCGTGCGGGGATCGGTCGGCGGCTCCGACCGATGGGCAGGTCGAGTGGATTTCCGAGTCCGAATACCAGTTCGGCGACGCTTGGGAGGGGCCCGCAGCGTACGGTCTGATACCCTACCTGCGGGTCACCGCCGATGGCCGGCGGGTCTTCGTCCTGGAGCCCAACGAGTCGCGGGTGTCGGTATGGACGCCGGAGGGACGGCTGCTTCTGGATCTGGGGCGCTCAGGCGGGGGTCCCGGAGATTTCGCGTTCCCGTACCGCATCCACCTGGACGACTCGTGGTTCTATGTGCGCGACCAGGTGCGGTTCACCTTCTTCTCGTACGGCGGAAAGCTGCTCGAGACGGTGCCCAATCCTCCCACGCTGGTGAGCTACCAGGGGTTTCGGATCCTGGCCGACGCGCTTCTGGCCGACGGGAGCTTCCTGGGGGTTGCAAATATTCCGGTGAGCGTCTGGGTGGGCCTATGGGGGGACGATCCCATTCACAGCGTTCCGATACTCAAGGTCAGCGAATCCGAGGACGGCTGGTCGGCCGCGCCGGTCTTCTGGCGGAATTCGCGTAACCGGTTTCTGGTTGTTGTACGCGACGACGGCGACGGATACCACTCTGCGGCACAGCCGTATGGGGATCCCGACCTGACGGTGTTCGATCCGGGTGCCGGAACGATCTTGATCGCCCGGCGCGGTGGCGATGACCTGGGTCCCGGCGAGACCGAGCTGCTCGAAGTGAGCGCCGGTGGCGACACCCTGTGGCGTCGTCGGCTGGCGTTCCGACCGATCAGGCTCTCACAAGCCGTTGTGGAAGCCAGAATCGCCGAGTTGGAGGTGTTGTTGTCGACCGACTTTTCGCGGGACGCCATAGTGAAGGCCCTCTATGCACCCGAATACCTGCCTGCGTTTTCCTACTGGCCCCTGTCGCCTACCAGGCACGTCTGGCTGCGGACCCATGAACAGGTCGACACGCTCACCGTCTGGTACTCCGTAGAGCGGGGAGACGACGGGTCGCCGCCCCGGCGTGTGCTGCTTCCCGAATGGTTCCAGGTGATGGACGCCACCGAGACCCACGTGTGGGGCGTGTGGAAGGACGAACTGGACGTCAACTACGTGGTGGGGCGGCGGCTGGTGGCTCCGGGCGGCTAGCCGTCGACCTCAATACACGTCCAGATCCGCCGCCGAGACCACGCGTCCCCCGTACCCCGCCTCCCCGATCTCGCGAACCAGGTCGTCGTCGGTGGCGCCCCAGTAGAGCTGGTGGTACAGCACGAGCAGCTCCGGGCGGGCGCGGGCCGCGATGTCGGCCAGCTCCACGGTCGAGGTGTGAGCGCGGGCATGGTAGGCCTGCCACTCGGGCTCGCGCCGCCGGAACGCCTCCGCGGAGTACACCTCGTGAACAAGAACGTCGCAGCCGTCGCAGGCCTCCACCAGCGATTCGCTGGGGCGGGCGTCCCCCGAGATGACGATCGTGCGGCCGCCAGCCTCGAAACGGTAGCCGAGCGCATGGGGCCACGAGCCGTGGAGCACCGGGACCGCCGTGACGCGCACGTTGTCATCCTCGTAGACCGGCCCGCCGGTCGTCTCGGTGACGGGCGCCCGGTAGGCGTCCCGGTTCGCGTCGCGCGGCTCCAGCCCGAAGAGCCGCATGTGGATGTCCTGCCGCCACGCCTCCTCGATGTGGGCGACCATGGCGGCCGTGCCGGGGGGGCCGAAGATACGGATGGGGCCGGGGCGGTCGAGCACCCAGGGGGACAGGATCACGTCCGGGAGACCGACGGTATGGTCGGAATGCAGGTGGGTGATGAAGAGGCGGTCGAGTCCCTCGGGAGCCAGCGCGGCGATCCCGTGGTTGCGCGCGGCCGCGGCGGCCCGGCGCACCACCCCCGCGCCGGCGTCCACCAGGTATGCCCGTCCCCCCGCCACGACCGCCACCGCCGGGCCCCAGCGGTCCGGGTCGGCGTTGGGTGTTCCCGTGCCGAGGATGACGACGCGGGCGGTGGTGGTGTCAAGGGGAGGGATCTGCGCGATGGCGTCGCCGGGGTGACGGGCCAGGGTGGGGGCCGCGAGGGCGGGTGAGGGTTCGGCGGGCGCGTCCCGGGTGGTGTCGTGCGGGGGGAGGGGGCCAGTGAGGAGAAGGCCGAAGAGAAGAAGCAGTCGCGATGTCATTCTGTGTCTACCTGCCCGGAACGCAACGATCCTGTACGCACTGGGCGCAATGCGGGTCCGCCGGTTCCACAGTGGCTTCGGATCCCCCCCTATCCCCGCGGCTTCTCCCCCTGCAGCTGCAGGACGTCCACGCTCCACTGGTCGTCCCCGAGCAGGTGCTTCACGAAGTACTCGGCCCTGAGCCAGAACCAGTAGTCGCTCATGTCCCCGAAGCCGTGCCGCTGCCCCGGGAACACGAAGAAGTCGAAGCGCTTGTTGGCCTTGATGAGAGCCTCGGCCATCCGGAACGTGCCGGCGTGGTGGACGTTGTTGTCCACGTCCCCCGTTGTGAGCAGCAGGCGTCCCTTCAGGTTGGCGGCCAGGTCGGAGTTGCGGTCGATCGAATACTCGAACCCGGTCACCACGTCGGCCGTGTCCTTCACCTCCTTGACGCCGTGGTGCTTCTCGGACCACCAGGCGTTGTAGACATCGTTGTTGTGGTTCCCGGCCGACGACACCGCGACCTTGAAGAAGTCCGGGTATACGAGCATCGCGGCGGTGGACATGAAGCCGCCCCCCGAGTGCCCGTAGATCCCCACGCGGCCGATGTCGATGAAGCCGTAGCGGTCGGAGAGCTGCTCGATGGCGACCTTCTTGTCCTCCAGTCCGTAGTCGCGGAGGTTCCCGTACCCGTAGTTGTGGTACCACTTGGAGCGCGCGGGATGGCCGCCCCGGTTCCCCACGGTGATCACGATGAAGCCGAACTGGGCCAGGGCCTGCTCGTAGGGGTTGAGCGAGAAGGACTTGGACACCGACTCGGTCTGCGGCCCGGGATACACGTAGGCCACGATCGGGTACTTCTTCGCGGGGTCGAAGTCGTAGGGTTTGTACATGACGCCGTACAGGTCGGTCACACCGTCCCCGGCCTTGACGGCGTAGGGTTCGGGGAACCGGTAGCCGGCGGCCTCGAGCGCGGAGAAGTCGGCCTCCCCGAGGTCCAGGATCCTGCGTCCGGAGGCGTCGTACAGGGCCGAAGCCGGGACGCTGTTGACCCGCGAGTAGTTGTCGATGAAGTAGGTCGCGTCCTCGTTCGCGGAGCTCTGGTGATCGTAGTTGCCGGGGTTGAGCAGGGCGAGGCCGCGCCCGTCGAGGCCGACCCGGTAGAGGTGGGAGTAGTAGGGGTCCTCGCCCTTCTCGCGGCCGTTGGCGCGGAAGAGGACGTACCCGCCCTCTTCGTTCACCCCGGCAATGCCGCTCACTCGCCAGGGACCTTCGGTCAGGCGGTGGCGGACGGTGCCGTCGGGGGCGTAGCGGTACAGGTGAGCCCAGCCGTCGCGCTCGGACCACCACATGAGGTCGCCATCGTCCATGCGGCGCAGCGGCCGGTGTTCGATGTAGGTGTTCAGCCGCTCCTCGAAGACCACCGTGACCTCGCCGGTCGCGGGATCGGCCCTGAGCACGTCCAGGCGGCGATGGTTGCGGCTGTGGCGGTAGAAGTAGAGCTCGTCGCTCCGGTCGGAGAGCCACTTCGAGAACCGGATCTCCTCGGGGTCGAAGCTGAAACGGACGTTGAGGTCCCGGTAGATCCCCATGCGCTGGTCCTTCCACCGGCCGTCGTCGATGGGCTTCATCTCGCGCGACTCCATGTCGAAGACGTGCATGGTGGTCTGGGTGACGTGCTCCTCGCCGGGCATCTCGTACTTGTAGGTCTCGAGCTTGGGCCGCTTGTTGCCGACCGCGTGCACCACCCACAGCTCGTCGACCTCTCGCCGGTCCTGGCGGGTCAGTGCGAAGTACCGCGAGTCGTGCGACCAGATGGCGCCCGACGACTGGCGCTTCTTGTACTCCTTCTCGGTCTCCTCGTCGTTCGCCCCGCGTCCCTGCGATCCCCACGCGAAGTGCAGTTCGCCGTCCGTCGTGAGCTGGATCTCCTCGACCTCGGTGTCCTCCTCCGCCTTCTCCGCCTCGTCCCCCGTCTTCCCGCGCCGCGCCTCGAGGATCTTCGCGTACTCCTCGTAGCTCATCATCCACAGGTTGAACTCGCGGCTGAAGACGACCCATGCCGTGTCGGGCGACACGCCGGCCCAGAAGGGGTGAGTCAGCGGCTTCTCGTAGTCCTCCAGCTCGCGCAGCGTCTGCGTGGCCACGTCGTATTCGAAGTAGTGGACCTTCTTGCGGGTCCGGGGCCTGCTGGGGACGTCCTCTTCCTCCTCCTGTTCCTCCTCGATGTCCTCCTCTTCGTCTTCTTCCTCCTCCTCTTCGTCCTCCTGCTCCTCGTCCTCCTCGATCTCCTCGTCCTGCGAGGACTGCACCTCGAACTGCAGTGTGCCCTCGTCGATGAAGCGGATGTTGCGGATGGGGAGGTTCTGCCCGTCCCACGGGTCCCGGGTGATGCGGGTCAGCTCGGCCGCGATGCGGTCGTTGTCGAAGATCTCGGCGCGGGTGCCGCGGCCCGGGTCCACGAGATAGTAGTTGGTCCCGTTCGAACTCTCCCACTGGTACCAGAAGCGGTCCGAATCGTCGATCCAGCGTGGCGACACGCGGGTGGAGTGGACTAGGTCGCGGACCTTGTAGGGGGCGAAACGCGCCGCCAGGTCGTAGTTGGCGGAACCGGGGCCCTGTAGCGGGATCTCGTCCTCCTGGGCGACTGCGGAGTCGGGGAGGAGCCCGGAAGCCGCCAGGACCAGGGAGCTCGCGATAGCCGGGACCAGAGCTGAAGGGACGTGACGGGAACTGCGGATCATGCTTGACCTCCGGAAAATGGGGACAGTCCTGAAGCCCCTGGGCGGAGTTCCTTGGGGCGATGCACGTTACGCCATCATCCGCAATTCCGCGACCATTGCAGGCCGCGGATTGGATCCTCCGCGCCGCGGTGGAACGGGCAGTGGTTCCCGTGCTGCCAGCCTGGCCGAACGGAACTAGCCGGCGGAGCCCGATCGGCTCGCGGATTCGGAGACCGTTCGCCGGAAGACGATGTCGGCGCCGCTGGGCTCGAAGGGGATGGCCACGGTCGCCACCTCGCCGGAATCGTCGGAAGCGAAGGTCACGAGTCCGGTGACCGGCACCATGGTGGGGAGGGAGGCGATCGCAAAGGTGTCGTAGTGGTAGTGCTCGAGTTCGAGGCGGAATCCGTCGTAGTGGATCTCGAGGCGGCCTTCGTTGACGCGCACTTCCATCAGCCCGTACGCCGGATGCTCGTAGTGCCCCGCGTAGGCGGCGAGTTCGTGGCTGGTTTGCGTATCCTTGACCCGCCGCGCCTCCAGGTCGCGTGCGTTCTCCTCGGCCCGGGCCCGCTGCTCGTCCCGCAGCTTCAGATTGCGGGTGTTCCAGTCGATCTCGGGCAGGCCCAGCAGGCGGTCGTAGATGTTGTACGCGACGGTCACTGGAACGGGGTTCATGTCGCCGGAGCGGTTGCTCATCACGATGACTCCGATCCTCTGGTTCGGTAGCCACGACATGGACGAGGTGAAGCCGTCGATCCCGCCCCCGTGGGCCACCATCTTGTGTCCGCGATAGCTGCCGACACGCAGGCCGAGTCCGTAGCTCACCTGCCCCAGTTCGGCGAACCCGGATTCCGCCGGCATGGCGAACTGGGGCTGCTGCATCCGCGCCGCACTCTCTTCGGACAGGATTCGCCGGTTTCCGAAGACACCCCGGTCCAGGTGCATCCGAATGTAGGCGAGCATCTCGAGGACATTCGAATTGATGGAGCCGGCCGGGCCCATGTGGTCGAGGTTGCGGAAGGGAACTCCGTCGAGAACGCCGCCGCGCAGGATGTAGGGCAGCGCGTAGTCTCCCGACTCGGGGTTGTCGTCGACCGAAGTATTGGAGCGGTCCATGCCCAGCGGCGTGAAGACCCGTTCGTCGATGAGCCGGTGCCAGTTCCTGCCCGCGATCCGCTCCGCCAGGTGCCCCGCGGCCATGAACATCAGATTCTGATACTGGAAGCGGCTCCGGAACGAGGCGTTGGGCTCCAGGAAACGCAGCTTCGCGAAGAGTTCCGCTCGCGTTTGCGGCCGGCCGTACCAGACGTTGTCGTGGCGCGGCAGCCCCGACTGGTGAGTGACGAGGTCGCGGGGTGTCATCTCGGCGGTCGCGAATTCGTCGTAGAGCCGGAAGTCGGGAAGGTACTCGCGCACGGGCCTGTCCCACTCCAGCCTGCCCTCGTCCGCCAGCATGGCCAGCAGCGCCACCGTGAAGGACTTGCTGCCGGATCCGATGGCCATCGTGGTGTGCTCGGTGACCGGCAGAAGGGCTTCCCGGTCACGATAGCCGAAGCCCCTCGCGAACAGCACCTCCCCGTCGCGAATCACGCCCGCGGCGAGACCGGGGACCTGCCAATCCGACATGATCGAGGTGACGAAATCGTCAAAGCCGGCGAAGGCCTCCGCCGCGGGCACGGGAGGGACGGGGGCGGGGATCGTGTCCGGCAGAGGCGGTTCCCGGTCGCCGACCTGGGCCGCGAGTGGGAGCGTTGCCACGGTATTGGCTGCCAGGGCGAGAAGGACGAGACAGGAATGTCGTCCCCCGGTCCGCCCGGGATGGATTAGCCCTGTAACGCGGATAAGGCCTCCTGGGTGGGTGCTATCGTGCATCTGCTGACTCCGACCCGCACTGCGTTCCTGCAATCTACTCAGGCGACACGATCTGCGTCAGCCCTCCGATGACGCACCCCGGACCCGGAGAACGGGCGAGGAGAGCGTGGGCGCTGCCTTGACCCGATGAGGCTGGCATATGCTCGGGCGGGCGTCGACCGGACTCCGGTCGCACTACGGTGCTCCATCGTCCCCCGGTTCGAATTCCTCCTCCGACAGCCGGAAGGCTTCGATCAGTTCGGGGGTGTCCTCCGTCCCCATCACACGCCCGGCCAGATACTCGCCGACCACGGGGCCGAACTTGAAGCCCTCCGCCGAGCCCCCTCCCGCGAACCACACGTTGTCGAAGCCGGGGTGGTGATCGAAGAAGAAGTTGCGTGTCACCGATACCTCGTAGTGACACGCGCGCGTCTCGCTGACGGGGGCGTCGGCAAGCCCGGGGAACCGCTCCCGCAGGAATTTTCGCGGGCGTTCATATTCTTCCTCCAGGAGCCAGCGGCGGCTGGTGTCGGGGTCTCCCGGGGGCTGGCCGCCGGTTCGGACGCGGAAGCCGCGGTTGTCGACAGGCAGAGCGGGCCACCCCGTAACGCCGCGGAAGTTGTAGCTGGGGAGGTTGGGATAGCTGTAACTGTTGTCCCCTGGTGGCGTGCGGAGGTATAGGACGTGGCCCATGGGGATGCGCAACCGCCGGCCCATCAGTTCCGGGAAGGCCTTGGGGAACCAGGGTCCCAGGGCGAACACGTAGGTTCCGGCCGAGAGGCCCGCGCCGGGTTCAAGTCGCAGAGCGTCAAGGCGGCGGCCGGTGCTTGTTCCCATCCCGGCCCGGGCAATCATGACCTCACCGCCTTCGTGTTCAAAGACCCGGGCCACGGACTCCATGGCGCGGCGGGATCGCACGACGCCGGCGTCCCTCTCCCAGAGGGCCACCGTCACGTCTCCCGGTTCGATCACGGGCCAGCGCCGCCTGATCTCGTCGGCGTCCAGGACTTCGTACCGAACGCCCACCGCGTCCCAGTTCCTGCGCGTGTCCTCCATGAACTCCGTCCACTCGTCGCGCAGGGTCAGGTCGGAGGTGGTGAAGAACACGCGGGGCAACAGCATGTCCCGCCACTTCGCGTCCCACTCGTTCCATTTCTCGATCGAGCGAAGGGCCCAACGGGTCCAGAGGAGCCCGTGACCGCGGTCTCCGTAGCCCGTGCGTACACCCCGCGTCTCGCCCCCCGAGGTAGCGCGCGAATTTCCGGGCCCGTACTGGTCGATGAGGGTGACCTGTGCACCCGACTGCTGAAGGTTGAGGGCCGTCCAGGCACCGAAGGCTCCGGCCCCGATCACGGCAACGTCGGGAGTCTGCCGCGTGTGAACCGCCGGTGCGCGGCGCTCGCGCGGCAACGCGGAACGCCGTTGCTCCTGGTCGGCCGACACGGCGCGCGTGCCCGTCAGAACGGCACCCGTACCCAGCACGGCCGCCTTGACGAACCGGCGCCGATCCACCCCGGTGCGTTCCCGGGTCATATCCCGGCGTGTCTCGAGCTGTTTCACGGATCGAGGCCGGGTGGCGCCATCCTGACCTTGCGCATCGGGGAGTTCGCATCCAGCTCGGCGGGGCCCGCCGCGTGTCCGTTGATGCTGAGAATGAAGGAAACGACATCCAGGTAGGTGTCTTCCTCCAGACTTCCGGGATTGTCGTCGGGCATGGTGGAGCGGAGGTCCCGGTAGAACGAGTAGACGGTGCGGTGACCCCAGGTGGACTGGAACGCGCGTCCCCGGAACTCGCTGGTGGTGTGGCAGTCGGAGCAGTCTGCGTCGAATGCCGTCCTGCCGCGGTCCGCCTGCACCGAGGTGAAGATCCCGGCGGCGTGTTCGCCGGTCGCGTGTGCCCCGGCGTCGGTGCCGGTCCGGGAAGGGGGGGACGGCAGCGCACTGTTCACAGTTTCCGGCGCCTTTCCCGACGCTTCAGGTGCACCGCCGGAAGCGCAGCCCGCAACGGCGATTGCGAGTGCGCAGCGAAGCGTAACGGCCCCACAGCCATGCATTCTCGGCATAGACCGGACTCCCTCCTCCGGTGTAGTATGTCCGTCCAGGGGGCGTGCCCGCATTCCCGTCGCGCACGCCCGGTTTGTTGCAACCCTCGAATATAGGAGGTGTGACGAAATGCGCAGCCGAAGATCCCCGAGCGGACCGGACGGATTGCACTTGGCGGGAATGCCGGCGTCCTCCGGAGCCCGCGGACGGAAACCCCCCAGCACGTGCCGCCTTCGGTGGCCGTGCGGAAAGATCCACCTGCTCCTGGGAACGGCACTGATACCGTCCCTGGCCGGGTGCGAGAGACTTCCGCTGTCCCTGGGAGACGAGAACAGCATCATCGTAACCGCCGCACCGGAGTTGTGGACGGACGTGGAGGCTACCCTCGTGCCCGCGCTGGAACGAACCGTCTTCACGGTCCGCGACGAGAAAACCTTCACGGTGACCTCGGGTGACCTCGGGGGGGAGAACTGGGTTCGGCTTCGCCGGTTGAAGCGGCAACTGATACTAGGGACGGCGGCGGATCCGTGGATGGAGCCGGCGCTCGCCAAGGTCAGGGAGCCGGTTACCCCGCCGCAGATCGCGCAGGTGGAGAACGTGTGGGCGCGGGGTCAGGTCGTCACACTCGTCATCCTGGAAGAAGGAGACGAAGTGGCCGGCGTAACCGAACTGCTGCCTTCCGTCGCTGAACTCTACGACAGCCAGTTCAGGGCCCGGGCCATCGCCAGGATGTTCATCACCGAGCCCGACACGGCACTCTCCCGCAAGCTGGCGGAGGAGCATGGGTTTACCCTGCTCGTGCCCGCCGTGTACAGCTACGGGACCGTCGACTCGGTACACATCTTCCGCAACGACAACCCGGATCCCTCCGAGTTGATCCGCCAGTTCGCCGTCACCTGGCAGCATCCCGTGCAGCCGGAATTGGGAACCGAAGATCTGCTGGCCTGGCGGGCACGGATCGTCGACGGCTACTACAACTACCCGCAGAACGTCAACCTGGACCGGGTGATCGAGGAACGGGCGATCCTGAACGGCAGCCCGACCTTTACGTACCAGGCCGTCTGGGAGAATCCGCCGAACGAGTATCCCGCTGCCGGGCCCTTCATCACGCGAACGGTGGACTGTCCCGGCCAGGGCCGCCGGTACCTCGTCGACGCCTGGCTGTATGCGCCCGGCCGGGACAAGTACCAGTACATGATCCAGTTGGAGCAGATCCTGGATTCCTTCCGCTGTACGCCAGGGTAGCGGCGGAGCAACCGTTGTCCTTCGTCCACCTCCACACTCACTCCGAGTACTCGCTCCTCGACGGCGCCAACCGCCTCCCTGACCTGATCCGCAGGGCGAAGCGGTTCGAGATGCCGGCGCTGGCGCTGACCGATCACGGATGCCTCTACGGCGCCTGGACCTTCCAGAAGCTGGCCCGCAAGGAAGGCCTCAAGCCGATCATCGGGATGGAGGCGTACGTTGCGCCCGGCGACCGGCGCGAGAGGGCCCGCTCGGGCCCCGGGGGCAAGGCGCACTACCATCTGGTGCTGCTGGCCCGGGACGCCGAAGGCTACCGCAACCTGATCAGGCTGTCGTCGGTCGGGTACACCGAGGGCTTCTACTATCGACCCCGGGTGGACCGCGAGACGCTCGCCCGCCACGCCGAAGGGCTGATCGTGACCTCCGCCTGCATGGCGGGCGAACTCGCGCGCCACCTGGTCGCCGGGAACGACGAGATCGCGCGCGAAGTGGCCGGCTGGTACGCCGACACGTTCCCCGACCGATACTACCTGGAGGTGCAGGCACACGGCACTCCGGGTCAGGCCGAAGTCAACGACGGGATCTTCGCGCTGGCGGACGAGCTCGGCCTCCCCGTCGTGGCCACCAACGACGCGCACTTCCTGGAGCACGCGCACCACCCCGCCCACGACATCCTCGTCTGCATCGGCACGGCCAGGAACCACGACGACGATGACCGCCTCAGGTACGACGACGGCCTCTACCTCAAGAACCCCGACGAGATGTCTGCCGCCTTCCGGGGCCGCCCCGATGTGATAGAGAACACGCTCAGGATCGCCGACGAAGTCACCCTTACCCTGGAACGGAAGTACCAGCTGCCGTCCTTTCCCCTCCCCACCCCCTTCAGCGACCCCAACGAATACCTGGTTCACCTCGCAAGGGAAGGAGCCGCGGAGCGGTTCGCGCCCGGGGCCGCCGTTGCCGGTACCTCGGAGGGCTCCACGCCCGGCGGCGGCGCGACGCCCACGCCGGACGGCCCTCTTCCCGCAGAAGTCCGCAAACGCCTCGACTACGAGCTCGAGGTCATACTCAAGACCGGCTACGCGGGGTACTTCCTCATCACCTGGGACTTCATCCGCTGGGCCCGCGAATACGGGATCCCGGTGGGTCCGGGCAGGGGTTCCGCCGCCGGCTCGCTGGTCTCCTACGCGCTCCGGATCACCGACCTCGACCCGCTCGAATACGGCCTCCTATTCGAGCGCTTCCTCAACCCCGAGCGTATCTCGATGCCCGACATCGACATCGACTTCTGCTACGAGCGCCGGAGCGAAGTGATCGAATACGTGCGGCGCAAGTACGGGCGTGACGCCGTCGGACAGATCGTGACCTTCGGGACGATGAAGAGCCGGGCCGTGATCCGCGACGTGGGGCGGGTGCTCAGGTTCGAGGTGGCCGAAACCGACCGGATCGCGAAGATGATACCGAACCAGCCGGGGCAGAGCTACACGGTGGCCCAGGCCGTGGAGCGGATCCGGGACGTCAAGGCGCTTTACGAGTCCGACGAGCGCCACAGGCGACTCTTCGACTACTCGATCACGCTGGAGGGGCTGTCGCGCCACGCTTCGGTGCACGCTGCCGGAGTGGTGATCGCGCCCGGGCCGCTGCACGACTACGTACCGATCTGCACGCAGGGCAAGGGTGCCAGGAACGGTGGGGCGGGGGTGGGGTCGGCGGCTGCCGATGCGGGGGAAGACGGCCCCGACGTCGTGACGCAGTACGACATGAACTGCCTCGAGGACGCCGGGATGCTCAAGATGGACTTCCTGGGCCTCAAGACGCTCACCGTAATCCATGACGCGGTGAAGGCGGTAACCGGCCGGCTGGGCGAATTCCGCCACCCGGACACCGGCGCGGTCTACAACTCCGACGCCATGGACGACGTGCCTCTGGACGACCCCGAGGTCTACCGCATGCTGGCCAGCGGCGGCACCTCGGGCGTCTTCCAGTTCGAGTCGAACCTGGCACTGGACAAGCTGCGGGCAATGCGCTGCGACCGCTTCGACGACCTGGTCGCCACCAACGCCCTCATCCGCCCAGGCCCCCTCGATTCGGGGATGACCGACCGGTACATCCAGCGCAAGCTGGGAAAGCAGTCGGTCTCCTACCCCGCGCCCGGCCTGGAACACATCCTGGAGCCCACCTACGGCATCATCGTCTACCAGGAGCAGGTGATGCTCATCGCGAACGACCTGGCGGGCTATTCCCTGGGCGAAGCCGACGTGCTGCGCAAGGCAATGGGAAAAAAGGACGCCGAGCTGATCCGCTCGGAGCTGTCCCGTTTCCAGGACCGGGTCATCGAGCGCGGACTGCCGCGCAACACCGCGGCGGCGCTGGCCAGCCAGATCGAGACTTTCGGCCGCTACGGCTTCAACAAGTCGCACTCGGCGGCGTACTCGCTGCTGTCGTACAAGACCGCCTGGCTCAAGCGCCACTACCCGGCGGAGTTCATGGCGGCTCTGCTCTCGTCTGTGCTCGACAAGACCGACGATGTCGTCAAGTACATCGGGGAGTGCCGTGAGCTGGGCCGCTACCACCCCGAGCTTGACGAGGGTCTCGAAGTTCTGCCACCTGACGTCAACGAGAGCGGCTGGAAGTTCACCGTGGTCGGGGCCGCGAGCATCCGCTTCGGGCTGGGAGCGGTGAAGGGAGTGGGTTCGGCCGCAGTGGAGTCTATCCTGGCCGCGCGCGAGAAGGGCGGCCCCTTCCGGACCTTCTTCGGCTTCCTGGAACGGATCGACCCGCGCGCGCTGAACAAGCGGGCGTGCGAGGCACTGATTGCATCCGGGGCCCTGGACTCCTTCGGCCACCGGGCCCAGCTGCTGGCCGGCCTGGAAGGCACCTACGGCGAGGTCATGGCGCGTCTGCAGGAGGCCGAACTGGGGCAGGGGTCCCTCTTCGGCGGGGGCGGGCTGGAGCGTCCCGCACCCACCCTCCCGACTGTGCCCGAGTGGGGCGACCGCGAACGCATGGCCCGCGAGAAGGAGGCGCTGGGTTTCTTCATCTCGGGACATCCCCTTGACCGGTACCGGGAGGTCGCGCGCGCCTTCGACCGGCTGGAGGCGGGCACGCTGAAGGACCGCATGGGCGACTCGGTGGAAATGGCGTGCGTGGTCACCGCCGTAGCGCGCCAGATCTCGCGGCGCGACGGCTCCGAATGGGCCAGGATCACCGTAGAGGGGTTCCACGGCACCGCAACCGTGCTCGCATTCAAGGACGTGTGGCAATCGTACCGGCGAGCCCTGGAAACGGATGCGGTGGTGCTCCTGCGCGGCAAGGTCAGCGACCGCGAGCGGGACGAGGAGGATCCGCCGGTCTTCCTGGATTCCGCGGAACCGCTGGCGGTGGTGAGGGATGGTGGGCGGCTGGCGGTCCGAATCGCCGTGGAGCCGGACGGGGAACTGCCCGACGATGCCTTCTCCCGTGCCCGGGCGGTTGTTGCGGCCCATGCCGGCGGGTCGCCGATCGAACTGGAAGTCGGAGACGGGAACGGTGCCACGGCCCCCATCCTGCGGTCGAAGTCGCTGCGGGTCGCGCCCGACCGGGCGACGATTCGTGAACTCGAAGCCGTATTCGGCAAGGGCCGGGTGGGCCTGGTGAAGGTGTGAAGCGCCTTCCCGGCCCCGGCCCTCATGCTCTCGATGCTCACGTGGACTTTTCCGCGGACTCTTGGAAACTCTGCAACCGGCCCTGATCAGGGGCCGTCGGAAAGGGAAGCCGACATGAGGTTTCTACTGGCGGGCGTCGCGGTGCTTTTCGCAACTCTGGCCTCGGGGGCGGCGGCTCAGGACCAGCAGCCCCCCACCGCAGCCGACTTCGCCGGCAACTGGTTGGGCACGCTGGATGCCGGCGCGGCGCAGCTGCGGCTGCGCTTCGTCGTAGGCGCGGTTGAAGAGAGCCTCGGCACGACCTTGTTTTCCCTGGACCAGGGCAACGCAGGGATCCCGGTGGCGACGACCGCCGTGAGCGCGGACACGATCACGATGTCGATGCCGCTGATCGGGGCCTCGTACCGGGGCACGCTCTCGGTTGAGGATGGGAGGATCACCGGCACCTTCACGCAGGGAGGCGTACCATTTCCGCTCGTGCTCGAACGCGCTTCCGAGGAAGACACGGAGGTCCGGCGTCCGCAGGACCCGGTGGAACCCTACCCCTATCTGGCCGAGGAGGTCACCTACCCGAATCCGGAGGGTGGCCACACAATGGCGGGCACATTCACCCGGCCCGCGGACGGCGGCCCCTTCCCGGCGGTGATCCTGATCTCCGGCTCGGGTCCCCAGGACCGGGACGAATCGCTGATGGGGCACCGTCCCTTCCTGGTGCTGGCCGACCACCTCACCCGGCGAGGCATCGCGGTTCTGCGCTACGACGACCGCGGCGTGGGGCGGTCGACCGGTGACTTCACTACCGCCACCACGGAGGACTTCGCTTCCGATGCGCTGGCCGCGGTTGCCTACCTGAAGACGCGCGCCGATGTCGACGCCGCTGCAATCGGCCTTGCCGGACACTCGGAGGGTGGCCTGGTCGCCCCCATGGCCGCCGTCGAGTCCCCGGATGTCGGCTTTCTCGTTCTGATGGCTGCTACCGGAGTGAACGGCGAGCGGATTCTCTACGCGCAGGGGGCGCTGATTGCCCGGGCCGCCGGATCCACGGAGGAAGCGATCGCAGCGAACCGGGAGCGTCAGGCGGCGATCTTCGAGGTGCTCAAGTCGGAGCCGGACCCGGAAAGGGCGGGCCAGGCGATCGACTCGATCGTGCGCAAGGCGTTCGAGGGGTTGAGAGAGGCGGAACGCGCCCAGGCGGGAATCACTACCGAGGCGTCATTGGAGCAAGCGGTGGCGGCGCAGGTGCGACAGGTGAACAACCCCTGGTTCCGCTACTTTCTGACCCACGAACCGGCGCCGGTGCTCGAGCGCGTCACAGTACCCGTCCTTGCCCTCCACGGCGAGAAGGACCTGCACGGGCACCCAGCCGCCTCCAGCTTCCCCATCCGCCATTGGCCATCTGCATTCTGTCAACCATTGCATATGATCCCCTGTCAAGTTGACAGATCGCCCGTCCCGAAACGGGATTCACGCAATCGCACGGCTCGCTTCCAGAATCCGGACACGCCGATGTCGGTCGCGAAGTCCCTGAACTGAGGATCCGGCCCCGTCCACTCCAGCTCGTCCACTTCGTCGAATACCGCGGCGCCGTCCCGCAGGGTCGCGAGATCGCGAAACAGCAGCGCCGCGGAGCGGTTGGCCGCCAGCGACGCCGCGAGTCTCTTCGCCCCCCGCACCGCGACGTCCCAGCGGTCGGGGCGCCCCGGAATGTGCTCGAGGTGACGATAGCGCCCCAGCACGGTGGAGGTGGACTTCGGGCCCCAGCCCGGGACGCCCGGGAATCCGTCCGCGCTGTCCCCGACCAGGGCGAGGTAGTCGGGGATGCTGGCGGGCGGGACCCCGAACTTCGCGACGACCCCCCGCTCGTCGCGAATCTCGTCCCTGCGCCGGTCCCACTGGACCACGCGCTCGCCCGTGACGCACTGTGACAGGTCCTTGTCCGGAGTACAGATGTAGACGCGCTCGACGCGTGGGTCGCGGGCGGCCCGCGCCGCACCCGAGGCCAGCCCGTCGTCGGCTTCCAGCTCCTCCATGGCCCACACCTGCACACCCAGGGCCCTCAACGCCTCTTCGAGCGGACGGAACTGGGCCAGTAGGACCGGGTCGATGCCCGCTCCCGTCTTGTAGCCGGGCCAGAGATCATTGCGGAACGACTCGACAACGTGATCGGTCGCCACCGCCACGTGTGTCGCGCCCCGTTCCAGCATGCCGAGAAGCGAGGCCAGCACGCCGCGTACGGCACCTGCGGGACGCCCGGCGGCGTCAAGGGCCGCGGGGGCGCCGAAATGGTGGCGGAAGAGCTCCCATGTTCCGTCGACGAGGTGTACGTTCACTGCCTGCGGGCACTATTCGCCGCCGCGGGGGGGCGCCGCGGGTGTCGCCATGGCCCCGAGCGGCCGTCGGGTCACCCGCGCCGGGGCGGCCGTTCGAGGATCCTGGCCAGGGTCTCGACCTGCTTTTCGTCGAGGAGTTTGGTGACTTCTTCGTGGAGGGTTTCCAGGGCGGGTGTAAGCTGACGCATGAGATCGCGTATTTCCTGCATGCTCTGCCTGCCGCCTCCGGCCCCGCGCGCGCCTCCGCCCCCCGCCCCGCGTGTGCGGGAACGCATGGAGTTCCTCATGTTGGTCCAGCGACCGAGGGCGTTCTTGTTCTCCTCACGGAAGTCCGTGACCAGCTTGGTCACCGCCTCGGTCTGCTCTTCGCTCAGCGAGAGTTCCTTGTTGAAGTCATCGAAGCCCTGGTCCAACACGCCCCACAGGCGCATCGCCGGGTTGTTGAAGAACCCGCCTCCGCCTCCCGCCCCGCGCTGGGCCGAAGCGGTACCGGGGATGGCCAGGGTGAGCGCCGCGACGGTGGCCCCGAACGTGACGACATGTGCGTGGTGCCTGCTGAGTTTCATGGGGTGGGTCTCCTGTGGAAGGGCGGGTGACGCTCTGGTTTCCCTCGCAGGGAGCCGTCACCCGCGGGTGGTATTCTGAAGACATATTGGGCTTTTGATCCGTTAGGCGTCCAGCGGTCCGGGGCAGGCCGACGTCGCCGGGCGGGTTGCCGGCCCCGACAGGACGGACCGCGGGCGGTATCCGGTACGGCCTGGCCCCCGCATCTGGCGCGCAGGCCCGTCTCCACAAGATTATCACCCATGCGCATCGCCCCCCTGTTTCTGATCGCTGCGGCCATCGTCCCGATTCGCGGCACGGCCCAGCCCGTATCCGGCATCGTCCTGGAAGAGGGCTCCGGCAAGGCGGTGCCGGGTGCCATGGTATTGCTCTACGACAGCGCGGACACTCGAGTGGATCGCACGCTCACCAACGCGGCCGGCCGGTTCATTGTGCAGGCAGGCGCGCCCGGGCCATATCACATCACGGTGCAGCGGATCGGCTATGTCGACTGGTCCACGGGACACTTTCGACCGGAGGCCGGTGGCATGTTCCTCACGATCGCGGTTCCGTTCGAAGCGATCTCGCTCGAGGGCCTGGATGTGTCGGGTGCGCGACGTTGCGAAACCAATCTGGAAGAAGGGGCGGCTACGGCCCGCGTCTGGGAAGAGGCGCGCAAGGCACTGGCAGCGGAGGTGTACACCCGGGAAAAGGGACTGTACCGCTACACGCTGCTCCGCTACCAGCGGCAGCTCGACCGCAATGCCAGGAAAATCCTCGACGAGAAGGTGGAGGCATGGGAGCACCTGCGGGAACCCTACGTTTCGCATCCGATTGAACGCCTTCTGACCTGGGGGTTTGTCGAGCCGTCGCATGAGGACAACATGTACTATGCGCCGGACGCCGGGACCTTTCTCTCGGAGGCATTCCTCGAGACGCACTGTTTCGGCCTGCGAGAGGGTGAGGGAGGCAGGATCGGCCTGACCTTTGAACCGCTGCCCGACCGCAAGGTGGCGGAGATAAAGGGAGTGCTCTGGCTGAACGCCGCCACCTCGGAACTGGAGCAACTGGAGTTTCTCTACCAGAACATTCTGCAGCATCGTGAGGTCGGCAAGCCGGGTGGAGAAGTCGCCTTCACACGGCTTCCGAACGGCGCGTGGATCGTTCGCGAGTGGGCGGTCCGGGGACCCAAACTCGAGCAGGTCATCCGCGGGCGGCTCCGGCGCGTGGGGTATACGGAAGAGGGCGGGATCACCTGGGCGATCACCGATGCCGATGGCAAGACCATCCTGCACGCGGAATCCGCGACGATCCAGGGGGTGGTCACCGACTCCGTGCGGACCGGGCCGCCGGCCGGACCGGTTGTCGTCGAGGTGCGGGAAACCGATTCCCGTGCGATAACGGAAGAGGACGGCTCCTTCCTCCTTACCGGCCTGGAGGAGGGGGTGCATCTCCTGACGGTTCAACACCCGCGCCTCTCGGAGTGGGGCCTGGCCTCGCCCGCGATGTTGGCGGCCGAAGCCGGGTCGGGTCAGGTGACATACGTGCGGTTGCGGGTGCCCACGGTGACGGAAGTGCTGGATGCCACCTGCGGAGGGGCCCCGCGCCCGGGGGAGACCACAGCCTTTCTGGGACGGATCACTTCACCGGGGGGCGCCGCCAGGCACGGGATGACGGTGACGGCCAGCTGGGCGCTGGCATCGGGATACGCGGTTCCTGCGATTGCCGCGCCGGCTGGACCGGAAGGCACAAGGGGCCGGGACTGGACAATCGGCCGTGACGGCGCCTCTGCCACCGCCACGACCACGACCGACCGGCGAGGGCTCTTTCTTCTCTGCGACGTCCCCCACGGCCTGGATCTGCTTGTGACAGTGCGAAGTCCCGGTCGCACCGAGCCGGTGGCGGCCGAGTCCGTTACCGTGAATGCGGGCTTGGGGGCCGTGGTCGAAGAACTTGTCGTACCGGCTGGGAGCGGCCTCTAGCAGTCCGTGGATGAGCCCGCACGAGCACCGGGATCGTAGGCGCCTGCAGATGGGGCTGGCGGGGCAACAAGGACTGGACCAGTTTTGGCGGTTCATCGGTCCGCGCCCGCTGCGCGGACGCGTCGTCTTCCGGTCAACGAGGAGCAGGAACCATGACCCGGTTCACAGCAGTCGGGGTAGTCGCAGTCGCGTTCGGGGGTTGCGGGAGGGATGCGGGGGACCAGGCCGATCGGCCGGCTCCCCCGGAAGCCGAAGCGGAAGTGGCGGCCAGAGTGATGATCGTCGAGCCGGCCGACGGGGCCGAAGTGGATGCCGGGCCGCTGCTCGTGGTCATGGAAACGGAGGGCGTCGAGATCGTGGCCGCCGGAAACATGGACGCCGGCACCGGCCATCATCACCTGATCGTGGACGCTGACGTCGACTGGACCTTGCCTGTCCCGAACGATCCCGGGGTACACTACCACATGGGGCAGGCGCAGAAGGAGTTCACCCTGGAGGATCTGGCTCCGGGCCGGCGCCGGATCATCGCGGTGGTGGCCGACGGGGTCCACATCCCCCTTGATCCCCCCGTCAGCGACACCGTCACGGTCGTCGTTCGGTAACGGGCGAGTGCGCGGGGACGGGTGGGCCAAAGGTGGAGCCGGGGGCTGCCTGCTGCTGGCACTCCCGTGGCTGGCGGCGTGCGACAACCTCGCGGATCGCGGCCTGGCAGCCAGAGCGGGTGATTGGACCCTGACGGAGGGACGCCTTGCGGAACTTCTGGTCCTGGCCCAGCCCTTCCCGCTTGATTCCGCGGCCGTACACGAGGTGGCGAGCCACTGGGTGGGGGCGGCCGCCCTGGTGCTGAGGTCGGCGGCGGGCGATTCGCTGCTGGGCTCCGAGGCCCTGGAGGCCGGCATCTGGCTCGACCGCAGGGAGGCCCTGCTCACGGCGGACCGGGAAGCGCGGCTCGGGACAGGCGCGGAAGTGGAGGCTGCATCCGCCGCGGAGGTGTTCCATGAGGGGGAGCTCCGCCTGATCGCGCACACCCTCCGCCGTGCCGGTCCCGGAGCCTCTTCGAGTGAGCGTCTCCAGCAGCAGCGTGCGGCCGAGCGGCTTCTCGCTACACTGGTTGAAGGCGGCTCGTGGGACAGGGCCGTAGCGGAGAGCGAAGACGCGGAGACCCGCGGCGCAGCGGGGCTGCTGGGACTCTTCGCGCGGAGCGAACTCCCATCCACACTGGACCGGGTCGTCTTCCGGCTGGAGCCCGGGCAGGTGTCCGCTGTCACCCAGAGCAGCGAGGGTTTCCACATCCTCTACCGTCCCCGCTACGAAGAGGTTGGATCGCTGTACAGCGAGCAGTTGCGGCAGCGTCGGCTGGCCGAGGCGGATGCAGTGGCCAACGAGGAAGAACGGGTGTCCCGCGGTTTTGCGATGCTTCCGGGGGCGGTCACAGTGCTGGGCCGGATGGCTGGGGAACCCGTGAAGTGGCTGGGATCGGCGCAGCCCCTGGCCGAATGGGAAGGCGGTCGTCTGACGGCTTCCGTAGTGGCACGCTACCTGCTGTACTTCCCGCCGCAGTCACTCGCCGAACTCGCCGCGGCGGGAGAAGAGGCGCGCGTCACGCTGATCCAGGACCTGGGAACGCGCGAGCTCCGCCTTGGCGACGCGGCCGCGCGCGAAGGCCTGCTGTCCCCGGCACTCGACGAGGCCCTGGTCCAAACCCACGCCGACGAAATCGAGTACTGGCACACGGCTCTGGAACTCGGCACCCCGGATTCGCCGTCCCGGGCGGCGCTGGGCCGCTACATGGAGTCGCTGGTTTCCAGGCAGACGGACGGGCGGTCGCTGCCCCCGCTTCTCAAGGCGTGGCTGCTGGCCCGGACGGACCACGGGGTGCGCGCTCGGGGGGTCCTCGCGGCGATCGTGATCGCGCGGGGAATGTTGGCGGAGACCGGCGGTGGGGCAGGCTCGGGACGGTGAGCGCGCGCAAGCTGGCAGCCGGGTACCAAGCAGCCAGTGGACAGAATCCCCCGGCATTCGAGCGACGATGCATCCGGGCTGGCCGCTTCGCCTCACCTATCCGCGGGGTGGCCGCCCCAACCGGCGTGGCCATGACCGTTATCCACGGACTGCCAGCCGCTCTCCATGCCTGGACGGGTTCGTCCACGGCAGAGGCGGACTTGACCTGTCCCCGGCCCCTTCTAGTTTCTTTCCCACGTTCGCATTCATTCGCCGGGGACACGCAATGGTCCAATTGACCGAAGTCACCAAGTACTACGGCCGCAAGAGGGCCCTGGGCCCGGTGTCGTGCGAAATCGAGAAGGGGGATACGGTCGGGTTCCTGGGGCTGAACGGTGTGGGTAAGACCACGCTGCTGCGGATTCTGGCCTGCGGTCTGCGCCCGTCTTCCGGGCGTGTCCGAATCGATGGCCTGGATGTGCTGCAGGATCCGCACGAGGTACGGAAGCGGGTGGGATACCTCCCCGAGATTCCACCCGTCTACCGGGACATGACGGTGCGCGACTATCTGGCCTTCGCCGGGCGCATCAAGGGAATGACCCCGGAGGCCGTGGCCCGGCGCATTCCCGAAGTCGAAGAGCGCGCCCGGGTTACCGAGGTGGCCGATATGCCCGCCGGCCATCTGTCTCAGGGTTACCGCCAGCGGGTTGGCGTGGCACAGGCGATCATCCACGAACCCGAGCTGCTCATACTTGACGAACCCACCCACGACCTCGATCCCGTGCAGATCATGGAGATGCGCGGGATGATCCGGTCGCTCAAGGACTCCCACACCATCCTGATCTCGAGCCACATTCTTCCGGAGATCAGCCAGACCTGCGACCGTCTCCTTATCCTGGACGACGGAGAGATCGTGGCGTCGGGCACCGAGGAAGAGCTGGGTGAGATGCTGCTGCAGTCCCGCAGGGTGGCGGTGACCATCCGGGAGGGGGGCGGTGAGGAGAACAACGGGAGCGCGGCGAACGGAGGCGCCCCGATGGTGATCGGCCGGATACCGGGCGTCATCGGCGTGCAGCGGTCGGATCGCGGCGAGGGCGCCATCGAGGAGACGGGCACTGTCACCTTCGAGGTCGAGTGCAAGACGGATCTGCGCGCCGAGGTGTGCAGGGTGCTGGTCGAGAACGGCTACGACGTGATCGCGCTGGCCAGGGCGCAACGCGATTTGGAGCGGGTGTTCGTCGGGCTGGTCGGGCGGGAGCGCACGTGACGATGGGTGCGACCGGCATCATCTTCCGGCGGGAGTTCAGGGCGTACACGCGGTCGCCGATGGGGTACATCGTCGCGGCGGTCGTACTGCTCCTCGACGGCATCCTCTTCTATGTCGTGGCTCTGGGCCCCCGGGCGGGGCAGCTTCTCTCCGGCCAGGCGCTGGACGGTTTCCTCTACAACGCCAGCGGCATGACGGCGGTGGCGGCGGTGGCCCTGTCGATTCGCCTCATCGCCGAGGAGCGCCAGACCGGCACTCTGCTGCTGCTGGACACGTCGCCGGTCCGGGACTGGGAGATCGTGCTCGGGAAGTTCCTGTCGGCGCTGGCCTTTCTGGGTGCCATCACCGTCGCGACGCTCTACATGCCGCTGATGATCCTGGTCAACGGCAAGATCGCCGTCGGGCATATCCTGATCGGGTACCTTGGCCTGATCTGCCTTGGTGGTGCGGTTCTCTCGATCGGGGTGTTCGCCACCTCGCTCACGCGTCATCAGCTCGTGGCGGCGGCCGTGGCGTCCGTCATCACGGGGACTCTGTTCCTCTTCTCGGGCATGGCCCAGGTCGTGGGGGCTCCGCTGGGGCGCGTCTTCGCGGCCCTCACGATCCACGGACGCCACTGGGCGGGCTTCGGTTCGGGGATTCTGCACCTCCGTGACCTCGTCTACTACGCGGCGCTCACCTACTTCTTCCTCTACGCGGCCACGAAGGTGATGGAGGCGAAGCGATGGGAGTGACGGGTTCGCGGCCCACGTGGCTGCTCGTCGCGGGGCTGGTCGCGGTCTTTGCAGGATGGCGCATCCTGAGTGCCGTGGAGGTGGCGCGGCTTCCACTGATTGTGCTGGGGGCGGGTTGCCTCCTCGTCGCGGCCGGCTGGCGCTGGCGCTCCTGGAGGCGGGCCGAAGGGGAGGAGCGCAGGATCGCGGCCGTCTTCGCATTCGGCACGCTCGGGTGTGTGGTTGCCCTGGCGGGATTCGTCCCCGGTACCGACAGCGGCCTGGAACTGCTGGACCTGGACTTCGACCGAATAACCGACCAACTGCGCTTCAAGCGGGTCTTCTCCGTGGCCGCCCCGATTGTCCTGGGCTGTTCGCTGTTGCCCTTGTTCGCGGCCCAGTGGGCCGTGGGGAGGGGGGGGACCGAGGGTGCCCTCCCCGTCGATGCGCTACGTGTCCGGGAAACAGCGGCCAACGCCCTCAGTCTCGGATTGGCCGGAGCCGCCCTCATGCTGATCGGCTACGTTACGACGGCGCTGGACCGCACAGCCGACTTCAGCTATTTCAAGACCTCCCGTCCCGGCGACGCAGTCCGGGAAATCGTCCTCAGTCTGAAAGAGCCATTGACGGCCGCGTTCTTCTTCCCGACGGTGAATCCCGTGAAGGACGAGGCCCTGAACTATTTCCGGGAACTCGCCCGGGCCACGGACAGGGTCGTCATCGAGGAGTACGACCGCTTTGCGGATCCCGATGCCGCCGCCGACTACAACGCCCGCCGCGACGGATCCATCTTTCTGCGAGTCGATGGACGGACCGAGTCCGTTGATTTGCCGCCGGATCTGGATGAAGCGCGAGGCAGTCTGCGGATTCTGGACAGCCAGGTGCAGCAGGCGCTTCTCCTGCTGGTCCGTGAGCAGCGCTTTGCCTACCTCACGATCGGTCACGGCGAACTCAATGACCCGCTGGCCGACCCGCAGGACGATCCGCTGGGCCGCTGGATGCAGGACCTGCGCCAGGACCGGGAGAGGTCGCTGGGGCCGCCGCAACGGCTGGATGCCCTCCGCAAGCTGCTGGGCGCGGTCAACTACGAGGCGCGGGATATCGGGATCGGAGAAGGGTTGGCTGACCGGATCCCGAACGACGCCGCAATGGTCATGATCATTGCTCCCCAGACGCCGTTTCTGGACGCGGAGCTGAATTCGATCCGGCAGTACCTGGACCGGGGCGGTTCGTTGCTCGTCGCCCTTGAGCCCGGCTCCGACTTCCGGCTGGAAGATCTGCGCGACTACCTGGGCGTCGACTACGATCCCGCGATGACCGTGGACGACGAACTCTTCTTTCCGGAAAGGTACACGCTGGCAGATCGCCGGAACGTCTACACCGATCGGTTTTCGACCCACGCCGCCGTCACCACCGCCAGCCGCTACGGAGTGCAGTTGCCCGTTCTGATGGTCGGACCGGGAAGGCTCTGGCCCGCGGAAGATGTGGAGGGTCTGCGCACCACCCTCATCATCAACAGCATGCCCAGCAACTACCAGGACCGTGACGGCGACTACCGATTCGACGAGGAGACCGAGGTGAGGGGGAGCCACGGTCTCGCCGTGGCCGTGGAGCGCGCGGCGGACGAGGGCGAGGACGGCGACGAAGAGCCGGAGGGGATGAGGGCGCTGGTATACGCGGATGCGGACATCTTCACGGATCGTGTTCTGGTGGCCCAGAGGATGCAGGCGGAGCTGGTCGCTGACGGGATTCGCTGGCTGGGCAGGGAAGAGGCCTTCGCGGGCGCGGTGATTTCCGAAGAGGACGTGCCGATCCTACATACCCGAGCCGAGAACGTGATCTGGTTCTACGCCATCATATTCGGGGCACCGACCCTGGTTCTCGGCGCGGGATTGTCAGTGCTCGGCAGACGCCGTCGCCACCCCGCTTCCGCGAGTTCGTCATGAAGGACCTGAAGGCACACATCGCTCTTTTCGCGGTGGCGGTGGTCGCGACGGTGCTGACCTGGAACCGGCCCCGGGCCCCGGTGACGACCATGGAGCTCGTTCCGGTTTGGGATCGCGATTCGACCGACTTCAAGGGGTTTCACTATGTCGATCCCGACCTGGACCTTCGGATCGTGCGACGCGCCGGCCCGGACGGTCCGTTCTACTGGGGAATCGAGAAACGCGAGGACCTCGGGACCGATTCACTGGTGTTCCCCGTCGGCGGGTCGGGTCCGTTGCTCATTCCACGCCTGGTTGATCTGCCCGCGATGCGCGACCTCGGCCGGCTGTCTACCGGGCGGCAGACACGTTTCGGGCTCGAGAATTCCGATGTGCACCTCACGGTGGAGTTCACCGACGAGCGGCGCAAACTGGTGGTGGGCGATTCGGTCTACGGGGGGTCGGACCGCTACGTCATGGAGCCTGCAACGGGCAGGGGATACGTGATCTCGCGGGATATCATGAACGTGATGGAGCTGGGCGAAGGGGCGCTCCGGCAGCGAATGCTGCACAATTTCCCCGTCAGGGAGATCGCGGAGGTGCGCGTTGCGGCGGGGGCCGAACGGGAGCGGAGGATGGCGCGCACCGAGTCTGGAGAGTGGACGGAGCCCGGAAGCGACACTCCGGACCCCGGCTTTGCCAACTTCATGGAGCGCGTCGACCAACTGACGATCGAGGGCTACGACAGCCTGCCGCCCGTCGAGAGGCTCAAGCTGCTTGTTCGAATCGACTATCTGGATGACGACGGCGATGCCCTCGGTTTCTCGGAACTTCTGCGGGATGATCTGGCGGAACGCAGCGTCTACTATCTCCGGAGCGAGAGCACGCGCATCATCGCTCGTGCCCACAGCGTTCTGACCGAACGGGTGGAACAGGCGGTCGAGGACATTTTCTAGAGAGTCCGGGGTGGCAAGGTTGTCCTGGCCCCGGAGAAGACGACGAGAAACAGAGAGAATGAAGACGACGACCAGCAACGGGGCTTTCCTCGCACTCCTTTTCCTCGCCGGCCTTTCGGCTTGTGGAGGGGGACAGGGCGAAGAGCGAGGCGAAGGCGCGGAGGCGGATGCCGAGAGCACGGAAGCGACCGCCTCCAAGGACGGGACGGACTTCGTTCTCTACTATCCGGACCGGCTTGCCGAGGTCGCGCCCGAGACGTTCCGGGTACGCTTCGAGACCACCAAGGGTGAATTCCTGGTAGAAGTGACACGGGGCTGGGCGCCGAACGGAGCCGACCGCCTGTACAACCTGGTGAAGAACGGTTACTACGACGGAGTGTACTTCCATCGGGTGAGGGCCGGGTTCATGGCCCAGTTCGGCACCCACGGGGAGCCACAGGTACAGGTGAGGTGGAAGGAGGCAACCATCGAAGACGATCCGGTTCTGCAGTCGAACACTCGCGGGATGCTGACCTACGCCAAGACGGGCCGGCCCAACAGCCGGTCGACCCAGCTCTTCATCAACTACCGCGACAATTCCAATCTCGACCTGCAGGGTTTCGCGCCGGTCGGGCGGGTGATCGAAGGGATGGAGGTGGTCGACCAGCTCCATTCCGGCTACGGCGAAATCGCCGATCTTGAGGGCAACGGGCCCGATACGAGATACATGGAGTACGAAGGCAACCGGTACCTGGAGGAGAATTTTCCGGACTTGGACCATATCATTTCGGCAACCCTGGCGGAGCCCGCGGGCGAATAGGGCGAACACGGAGCCGGCCGGTCTTCTGAACGGTGGACAGCCTGGGCGCACTGCATGCGGAACTGGTCCGGTGCCGGCGCTGCCCGCGGCTGGTCGCATGGCGGGAGAAGGTGGCGCGGGAGAGGCGTGCTTCGTACCGGGACGACTGCTATTGGGGAAGGCCCGTGCCGGGTTTCGGGGACCCGGAGGCTTCGGTCCTGGTGGTGGGTCTCGCCCCGGCCGCGCACGGCGCGAACCGCACGGGACGCATGTTCACGGGTGACCGCGCAGGGGACTGGCTGTACCGGGCCATGCACAGGGCCGGGTTCGCGAACCAGCCTTTCAGCCGTGACCGCGACGACGGGTTGATGCTGCGGGGCGCGTACGTGACGGCAGGGGTTCGGTGCGCCCCCCCGCGGAACCGGCCCACCACGACGGAGCGCGACCGTTGCGCGACCTTCCTGCGCCGCGAGGTGGAGATCCTGTGGAACGGGCTGCACACGATCGTGGCACTCGGCGGGTTTGCACATGCCGTCGTCCTCAGGGTGCTGGCGCAACGGGGCGTGGCGATTCCCAAGCCGCGACCCCGGTTCGGGCACGGGGCCGAAGCCGATTTCGGGAAGGTGGCCCTGCTGGGTTCCTATCATCCGAGCCAGCAGAACACCTTCACCGGAAAGCTCACCGAGGAGATGTTCGACTCGGTGTGGCGGCGGGCCGCGGAGCGCGTGCGGGAACGGGGCGCGAGCGGTCCTGGGACCGCGACCGAGCGGCGGAACGTGGAGCGACCGCCGGAGCCGCGCCTGTGAGTCGGCGCCGGCCCGCCAACACGTGCTTCGTCTGCGGTCCCGACAACCCGATCGGGCTGCACCTGGTCTTCCGGCTGGAGGACGGTGCCTGCGTCTCCGAATTCACGCCGGGAGGAGATCATGTCGGCTACCCGGGCGTGGTCCACGGCGGCATGATCTACAGCGCCCTCGACGACGTCATGGCCAACTGGCTGTACCTGCGCGGCGCCCGGGCCTACACCGCGCGCTGCGAGATCCGCTACCGCGAGCCGTCCGCCCCGGGTGAGACCCTGTTGCTGTCCGGGCGGCCCACTGGCCGCAGGCGGAAGGTGGTGGAGATGGAGGGCACGGCCACCCGGGCTTCCGACGGGATGGTGGTGGCCACCGCGACCGCCACCTTCGTCGTCATCGACGAGGGCGAGTTTTCGGAAGGGGTAGGTCGGGTTGACGGGGCGGTCCGGCCGCCACACGCATCTACCTCACGATGATCTCGTCGACGTAGGTCCACGCTGCCCGACCTTCTGACGGCCAGCCCTCGGGCACTCTCCCGAAACCCAGGATCCTCACCCTGACCGCCCGCACACCGGCGGCACCCACCGGGACCTCGACGTAAACCCGCCCCCCCACCGCCCCCCCCTCCCCCTCGCGCGCGGCCTCCACCTCACGCGCCACCCCCTCCCCGAACCCCACTCCGTCCCCGCTCACGGCCACCTCCACGCGGCGCGGCCAGTACACCCCCGACCACGGGTGCTGCAGGAACCCCACCTTCACGGCCTCCACCGCTTCGCCCTCCCCCAGGTCGATCACGGCGGTTATCTTGCCGGCCCGGTAGCCCTGCCAGTGGCCTCCGCGCCGGTCGATCGAGCCCCTGATCCCGTCCACCAGCCCCGCGTCGCCCGCCGCCGAATAGCGGGACGAGGACGCGGGTTCGACCATCACAGCGCGGCCGCGCGCGAGATGCTCCACCCGATTGACTTCGCCAAAGTGGCCGAGCGCCAGCGACCGCGTCGAGATCGCGTTGGCGGCTTCGGTGTCCGAAACCGTGTTGTCCGCCATCCCCACCCTGCCCGCATCCTTGCCCGGACGGAGTGGCCGCAGCAGAAAGCGGAAGGCCATCTCCCGTGGCCAGAGCGTGTACTCGTGGTGCGGCACCGCCCCCCATGAATCGTCGCCGCCCACGCCCTGCTGCCGGTAGTCGACGGTCAGCGTGACCTCGTCGCGAGGTACCAGGTCCGCCCAGTGGCGCCCTGCCTTCCGCTCCCCCGCGTCGAGGTCCTCGAGCCTGTGGTGCAGCGCCGAGAATGACACGGTGGGCAGCCCGGTGACGAGCAGCCCTGTCCCGTTGCCGTCGGTTACAGCCACCCAACGGGTGTCGGTGCGGGTGCCGGTCTCCTGGGGGCGCACATACGGGTGGGCCATTTCGGAGACGGGGGCCGTGTAGCGTCCGACGGCTGCGCCCGTGCGGCGGTCCCAGTAGTTCTCGTGGGGTCCGCGGCCGTACCACTCGACCTGGTCCAGGTCTCCGGGGAGCGTGAGGATCGTGCCGAAACGGGGCATCTCGGGGAGGTCCTCGTCGACCCGGATGAGGTGCGTGGAGATGTCGGTGGTGCCGTCCGGGTGGACTTCGTGGGAGAGGGTGTAGCGCGCCCCGATCGCTCGCAGCGAGAAGTGGCTGGTCACCATGACGCGCGCGCCGTCCGGGGCCGCTTCCACCGTCATGGAGTCGAGGTGGAGGGACGGAGGGCGTCCGGCCAGCCGCCACACGCCCGACCGCACCGGCAGGCCGCTTCCGTAGTCGTTGTCGGTGGGAGCGCGCCAGAAGTTGGGCGCGGGGCCCGCATGCAGGAGTTCGCGGTCGCCGAGCCGCATGGAAGCCAGGATGCCGGTGGCACGGTCGAACCGGAGCGCGAAGTCTCTGCCGCTCACCCGGATGTCGCCGGGTGTTTCGAGCGTGCTGAGCGGGTCGCCGGGAACAGGGCCGTGGTCCGCGATCCTGTGTGTCCCGATGTATAGCTGGTCCCAGGCCACCACATGGCCTGCGGGGACCAGTGGTGCGTTCTCCCGTGTCCTGACCGTGACTTTCAGCATCCCTTCATAGCCGTCGAACCACCACACAGAGGGTACCCCTTCCAGCTTGAGCGTATCGCGCCCGCCCGGTGGGGTCGCGAGCCGGGGCAGAGATCCCGCGTCCCGGACGACTCCGTCGACCTGGAACTCCCACGTTCCCTCCAGGTCCGACAGGTCGGCGAAGTTCCGGCGGTTCTCGACCACGATCGTATAGTCGGTAAACCCCTCATCCAGTGTCGCTATCCGGACCGGCTGGTACACCTTCTTCACCTCCCACGCGTGCGGATGCGGCTTCCGGTCCGCCGACACCAGCCCGTTCACCAGGAAGTTCCCGTCGTTGCGCACCCCGGCCGGCCCGAAATCCCCCCCATACGCCCAGTACCGCCTCCCCCCCTCGTCCGTCGCCAGCATCGCCTGGTCCACCCAGTCCCAGATGAACCCGCCCTGCAATTGCGGATGCGCGTCGATCACCGCCCAGTAGTCGGCCAGGTTCCCCACGCTGTTCCCCATCGCGTGCGCGTACTCCACCAGCAGGAACGGCTTTTCCGCCCCCGACCGGGCATACCGCTCCAGCCAGTACGGCCGCACGTACATCGGCGCCACGATGTCGATGTTGTCGCGCTCCTCCGAGGGCTCGTACAGGATCGGACGGCTCGGGTCGCGCGCCCGGATCCACGCCGCCGTCGAGTCGAAGTTCGCCCCGTCCCCCGCCTCGTTGCCCAGCGACCAGATGATGATCGACGCGTGGTTCTTGTCGCGCTCGACCATCCTCCGGGTGCGGTCCATGTGCGCCGCCAGCCAGTCGGGCCGCCCCGCCAGCGTCACCCCCGGCTCGAACCCCATCCCGTGCGACTCGATGTTGGCCTCGTCCACCACGTAGAGGCCGTACTCGTCGGTGAGCTCGTACCAGCGCGGCACGTTCGGGTAGTGGGCCGCGCGCACCGCGTTGATGTTCAGCTGCTTCATCAGGCGGATGTCCTCGATCATCGACGCCTCGGAGACGACGTGGGCGCGCTCGGGGTCGTGCTCGTGGCGGTTGACGCCCCGCAACACGATGGGCCGGCCGTTCAGGGTGAGGATCCCGTTGATGATTTCGACGCGGCGGAATCCCACCCGCACCGACACGACTTCAACGACTTCCCCCTCCGGGTCCACCACCGAGATGACCAGCCGGTAGAGCGCCGGGGTTTCGGCCGTCCAGTGGAGCGGTGCCTCCACGTCCATGCCGTTCACCCCCACGGCCTCGCCCCCGGCCGGCACCTCCAGAGCGAACGCCCGCGGTTCATGCCACACAGCCGCGCCCTCCCGGTCAAGCAACCGGTACCGCACCTCGTGCAGCCCGGCCGGTCCCAGCCCGCGGTTCGCAAGGCTCACCGTCAGCCGCAAGCGGCCGTTCTCGTACGCGTCGTCCAGCTCGGCCTCGGCGAAGAAGTCTCGCAGGTACGTCGGTGCCCTCGACACCAGGTACACGTCCCGGTCGATCCCGCTCACCCGCCAGAAGTCCTGGCTCTCCAGGTAACTGCCGTCGCTCCACCGGTATACCTGGACCGCGACCACGTTCGACCCCGGCCTCACGGCCTCAGTCACGCGAAACTCCGCCGGCGTGCGGCTCCCCTCGCTGTACCCGACGTACTTCCCGTTCACCCACACGAAGAACGCCGAATACACGCCGGCGAAGTGCAGGAAGACCTCCCGCCCCTCCCAGCCGGGCGGGATCTCGAAGTCGCGGCGGTACGAGCCCACCGGGTTGTCGTCGTGGGGGATGAAGGGCGGATTGGCGGGGAATGAGTAGAACTCGTCGCGGTAGACGGGGTATCCGTAGCCCTCGAACTCCCAGTTGCTCGGCACGGGGATGAGATCCCACCCGGATACGTCGAAATCCGGCTCGAAGAAGTCCGTCGGCCGCTCCACGGGACGGGGTGCCCAGTGGAATCTCCAATCGCCGTTCAGGCCGAGCCGGTAGGGCGAGTCTTCGGGCCGGTCCCGAATGGCGGCGTCACCGGACGCGAACGGCGTGAACGAGGCCCGGGGCGGTTCCCTGTTCTCGGCGAAGACGGCGGGGTCTTCCCAGTAGGGGACCGGAGCAGGGTTCTGGGCGCGGGCGGGCGAGGCGACGCAGGCTATGGCTGCCGCGATCACTCCCGCCGCGAAAGCGAAGCAGGTTCCTGCGCAGGTCGGCCGCATCGGGGTCACCATGGAGTGATCGAGAATCTTGACAGGATCTCTCATCAACCTAACGTCCGGCGCCTCACCACGGGTGTGCTGACTCCTGCAGATTCCCTGTGAGCGGCCTGAACGGTTCGAACGAACGTTGCTATCGCGGGATCTGCTCCGGGCCGGAAGCAACGGCTTCCAGGTGGACGGCGTCCAACAGTTGAGAATCGACGCATCGAGGAGCGCGGATTGGACTACCTTCACTACCACGACCAAAGCACGAAGGGTTGGGCTGACCCGGTCGCGACCGACCGCTGGTCACCATGAGCAGTTGCCGAATCCTCCTCTTGGCCGGATTCCTCTGCAACGCCGTTGCCGCGTGCAACGATGCCCGGTCCGAGAGGGAATTTCAGGCCCGCAGCGTGGTTCGGGTCTCCGACTCGGCCGGGATCACAAACATCTTCCTGGGCCGGGTGGCAGAATTGACGGCACCCGAGTTGGAGGCGGATCCTGTTTTCTCCACGCGGGAACTCGGGATCGAGTTGTTTTGGGTTGGGGACGCCCTCCTCCTCGGCAGCGGTGGCCTGGCTGTGGCCAACACGGGCGAGAGCGAAGTGTTGATCTTCTCCGTCGACGGTACCCTTGCAGCTCGCGTGGGCGGACAGGGCGAGGGCCCCGGGGAGTTCAGCGAGATCACCACGCTCCTCGCCACCGAAGCCGGGTTCCTGGCCTACGACTCGCGGCTGGCCCGTCTCAACGAGTTCTCGGAGACCGGGCGGTTCCTCACGTCGTCGCGACTCGACGCGCAGAGTGCCATCGTGAGTCTGAGACCTCTCGCGACGGATAGCGCCGGTCGCGTCCTCGCGATCCTCGGGGAGCAGCGGTTCTTCCTTCCCGAGGGCATGAAGAGGGATAGGACGCCCCTGCTTTCGTTCACGGATCTTGGGGCCGAGCCAGACACGTTGGGAGTGCTTCCAGCCAAGGAATGGAGCTACCGTGGTATTCCCGGAGGAGGGGCCACTCGGAGCGAACCCGCGTTTGGACGCGATATCGTCGCCGACGGATTCGGGGACCGGGCGCTGGTCGGGGACACGGACGTGTTGAGCCTATCCATCCACGGGGCCGACGGTCGTCTTACGAGACGGATCCGTGGCACCGGCGGCGGGTGGACGGTTACGACCGAAGAAGTCGAAGCGTCAAGAGCGGAACGGGTCGCCCGCCTGGGGTCGGACGCACCGGACTGGTACCTGCGGTTCATCGAGAACGCTCCCTACCGGGAGACCCACCCGGCCTTTCATTCGGCGCTCCTGGGACCCGGCGAGATGGTCTGGATCGGGCTGGCCACCCGCCTGGGAGAAGCAACAAGACGCTGGCTCGTCATCGGCACCGACGGACAACTGCGGGGATGGCTGAATCTTCCAGCCACGGCGAGTGTGCTGGCCATGGATGCCGACCGTTTCGCCATCCTCCTGCGTGATGCCAACGACGAAGAGGAAGTCAGACTCTACGGCTATGGTCCGAGTCGCA
The DNA here is from genome assembly GCA_965204275.1 of Longimicrobiales bacterium. Lineage (GTDB taxonomy): Bacteria > Gemmatimonadota > Gemmatimonadetes > Longimicrobiales > Gaopeijiaceae > Bin94. The sequence continues at coordinate 788,461 of CBDBEC010000001.1, read as the reverse complement.
GGTAGATAGCGTTCGACCGGACCCCAGCCTTCGAGACAGGTGGTGATGGGCTGCCCCCGTCTATGGTCTTGACCGGAGACGGAGACGCGTGGGAGATACGGGTGTTCTTCCTCGAGCAGCCCCCGCGGCATGATGTGAAGTTTGAAGTGAAACACGTTTCTGCCAGGATGACGAAAGAGATCAAGCGGCTTGCCGCCAGGCACCGCGCGGAGTTGTTCGAAGAATGGGAGCGGAGTCAGGAAGGATGAGTGACGCGAGGCAATTCAGTCACATTGCTTTCTTGGGGACGGTGGAAGATCACTTGCCGGACGCCGGTCTTCGCTGTTTGGCGCGACGGCTTTCGGCTGCCACCCACACCGGACCGTCGCAGAGCCTGGTTGTGGCTCGAGCGAGCGAGCTGATAGGCCCGGAGGGGGTCACGCTGCCGGACTGGGTGGATACGGAGACACGCTACCTGGTAGTCCTGGATGTGCCGGAGCAGGCAGCTCTTCGCTTGGCTTCGACACTTCGACTTCACAAGCCGGATCGGCGGCTGCGAGTGTCCCGGGACCCCCTGGTTGTGAAGCGTCTGGTCGTCGCGCTCAGGCGACCGGCCCCTTTGGAGGGCATCCTCGACGCATATGTCCTTGGACATTCCCTCGTGGAGGTCCTTGGGGACATGAGCGTAAGGCAGATTCCGATCCAATGGCTTCCCAGGGTAGGAGAGCTTGAGCCAGCAGAGTTCGGTCGCTTCGAGATCGATTCGGCCGGTTCCTACATGTATTGGCCCGACCCCGATGTGCATATGGGATCGTCCCAGATGCTACAGGCCGTGGATCCGATGTATCTGGCTGACGTGGAGATACGCCGGTACGCGATGGCGAGAGTTTCACTGGCCCTCCTTGACATGAGGAACGACCGGCACCTAAAGCAGACGGAGATCCCCGGGCTATCCGAGAGGCACGTCCGGCGGTTGGAAAAGGAGAAAGTGCGCCTCACTGTCGGAGCGGCGACCAGGTTCGCGAGTGCGTTTGACATGACTTTGCCCGAGTTCCTCGACGAGCTGAGCGAGCGGATAACGGCTCTGGGAGGAGCTGCGAGCGTGGATCAGGCGCCCGGTCGTGTGGACGCCGGATAGGGGTCCGGGCGCAAAACACCTACCAGAAGACCACATACAGCACCGCCGCCCCCCCGATCACCCCCCCCGCCCACCACTTCGCCCCCGGTGCGGGCGTCAGGTCCACCTGCACCGCCGGCCGCGGCAGCCTGCGCGGCTCGGACAAACCCTGACGCAGCGTCAGGGTCACCATGAACACCGAGATCGCGATGAACGTGATCGCCATGTGGTGCAGGAACGCAACTTCGGGGAGCAGCCACAGCAGCAGCCCGTAGACCGGAATCCCCAGAATCATCCCCCCGAACGCGGCTGCCGGCGGCGTCCGCGGCACGAACAGCCCGAACAGAAACGCCGCCACGATCCCCGGTGAGATGAATCCCCAGAACATCTGGATGTAGTCGAAGACGCTCCCCGCCTTCGCAACCAGCGGCGCCCACAGACAGCCGACCAGCACGAGAATCGCGGTCGTCCAGCGCCCCACCACCATCAGCCTCCACGACGACGCCTCCGGCCGCATGTGCCGCTTGTACAGGTCCACGCTGAAGATCGTCGCGGCCGAGTTGAGCATCGAGTCGAGCGAACTCATCACGGCTCCGAAGAGCGCGGCGAACATCGCGCCGGTCAGCCCTGCGGGGAGCAGCTCGCGCATCATGACCGGGTAGGCTTGGTCGGGGTGCGCCACCTGGTCGGCGAAGAGCTCGGCGGCCATGATCCCCGGGAAGACGATGATGAAGGGGATCGCCAGCTTGATGAACCCTGCCAGGAAGATGCCGCGCTGCCCGTCCGCCAGGCTGCGCGCCGCGAGCGTGCGCTGCGTGATGAACTGGTTCAGTCCCCAGTAGAAGAGGTTCGGGATCCAGAGCCCGCCCACGAAGACCGCCAGCCAGGGCATCTCCGGGTGGTTCCACGGCAGGACGGTGTTCAGCTTCCCGTCCGCCGCCTCCAGGAACGGCTCGATCCCGCCGATCGCCTTGAACCCCAGCACCGTCACCACCACCCCGCCCAGCAGCAGCGCCACACCCTGCAGCAGGTCGGACCAGACCACCGCCTTCAGCCCCCCGTAGATCGTGTAACCCCCGGCCAGGATGCCGATCAGCCAGATCCCCAGGTTCAGGTCGATTCCGAAGATGGATTCCAGCGCGAGGGCCCCCGAGTAGAGCACCGTGGCCAGCGCGACGAAGACGTACGCCGCCATGATGAACGCCGCCATCAGCGTGCGGGTGCGCACGTCGTAGCGGAACTCGAGGTATTCGGGGATCGTGTAGATGCCCGCCTGCAGGAAGCGCGGCAGGAAGAAGAGGCCGACCAGCACCAGCGTCACCGCGGCCATCCACTCGTAGCTCGCGATCGCCAGTCCCAGGTCGTACCCCCGGCCCGCCATCCCCACGAAGTGCTCGGTCGAGATGTTGGACGCGATCAGCGAGAAGCCGATCAGCCACCAGGGAAGGTTGCGGCCCGCCAGGAAGTAGTCGGCGGCGTCGTGCTTGCCGCGCGAGGCGTAGAGGGAGATGCCGACCACGAGCGCCAGGAAGCCGATGAAGGCGGCGATGTCGAGAGGCTGGAAGGTCATGGGTTGTGGGGATGGGTCCGTCGTTCCCTCGGCAACGCTACCGGAAGGGCCAGCTCATTGGATGGGTCGAATGGCATACTGGTTGATCCAGCGACGGAGATGCGGCGAATACCGGTGAGGTGGATGGCCCGGGCGATCTCGTAGAGGGAGAGGCCGCCGTTGGCGAGAAGCCGGTTGAGGTCGAGGCCGCGGATGCAGGCGAGGACGTGCCAGAGATGGGACAATGGAAGACCGGAGAGGTCGGGCGACTGGAAGTGACGGCGGAGACGAGCCCCTGAAGGGCGGTCGCGATGTCCGGCCAAGTAGCCGTGGGAGAGGGAACGAAAGAAGAGGTGGGCCTCCTCGATGCCGCCGGGAGGAAGGGTGCGGGTGTGGCGGCGGGGATGGTCGATCTTACGCTCGACAAGGCGCTGGCAGATGGCGAGGAAGTTGGCGGCTTCATCCGAATGTGCCGGGTGCCGAAGCGGCCGGGAATCGTGGACGATGGAGACCTGGTCAAGCTCGCCGAGCCCACGTTGGACGACAAGGAGGTTGGAGGCGTGCACGGTGTCGGCCGAGTGCGGGCGGGAGGTGGCGGGGCAGGAGCTGTCGATGATGACTTCACCGGCGGGGAGGTCGATTCGGGTGAGCCCCTGGTGGAAGGTCAGGTAGGCGCGTCCGTCGATGTGGCGGGGCAAGGTCGTCGCGGAAGTCGCTGGCGGGGAGCCGGTGGTGGATGTCGTGGTCGACGGAGAGGTCCACGTCGGTGCTGTGCCGGTGCGCCCAGCGGGCGGCGAGCGCAGTGCCGCCCCCGAGCACAAGGTGGTGCTCGCCCCCGAGGTGGTAGCCGAGAGGATGGCGAACGGCTTCGAGGAGTTCGCGGGGGCCGCGCGGGAGGTCGAGCTCGGCCATCAGACGGTTGGGGGAAGCCTGGCCATGGTACGGGAACGATAATCTGCTCGATCGAAGTGGTGAAGTGTTCGCCGTACCTTCGCCACCCCTCCCCCGCGCAACCCTTTCGCCCGTCACGTTGTCCACGAGTCGGAAGGATCAACACCCGGCACGGAACCCGGAGATTTCGCCCCCGGTGACGGAATCGGAACTCATACAACGCCTCAAGGCGGGAGACCACGGCGTCGCGCGGTCGCTGTACGACATGCACGTCGACCGGGTCTTCCGGCTCTGCTACCGGTTCGCGGGCGAGTACGACCTCGCCCAGGACTTCACGCAGGAGACATTCGTGCGCGCATTCGGCAAGATCGACACCTTCCGCGGCGAGTCCGCGTTCGGGACCTGGGTCTGCGCCATCGCGACCACCGTGTCGCTGAACGAGCTGAGGCGCATCAAGCGCTTCCGGTCCCGCGAGGCGCCGCTGGACGATCAGCTGCGCGGCGGGAGCACCCGTCGCACCCTCGAGCCCGACCTGCGCGGCGATCTCCACCGCGCGATCGAGGGGCTTCCGGAAGGCTATCGCACGGTCTTCCTGCTCCACGACCTCGAGGGCTACACCCACGAGGAGATCGGTCACATGCTCGGCATCAAGGCTGGGACCTCGAAGTCCCAGCTGTTCCGCGCCCGGAACCGGCTGCGTGAGAAGCTGGCGAAACACGCCGGGGAGTGGGCCTCATGACGGACATGGACCGGTTCACCGCGTGGTTGCGGCGGGAGGGCGTGAGCTACAATGAGCCGGCCGCGACGCCGGCCGACACGATGTGGCAGGGAGTGGAAGGGCGGCTGGGGGCCATCGGTACCGGGCCCGAGGCGGATGTCGGGGGTGGGGTTGCCGGCGATGGCGGTACCATGAAGGAGGCGCTGGCCTACAACGCGTCGCCCCCGGTGCCGCGCGAGGAGATGTGGACACGAATCGAGGCGGCGTGGACATTCAGGCGGTCTGCGGTTGCGGCAGTCGGAGGCGCAGGCCGCGCACGCATCCGCCCTGGGTGGCTGAGACGACGCGGCGCGGCCGGCTGGGTCGCGGCCCTGGCGGCGGCCGCGTCCTTGGTGGTGGGCATCGCGCTGGGCCGAGGAGCGCGACCCGGCCCGCCCGGCGAGACGCCGCCCCCGTCGGCAGCTTCCGCATCCGGGCAGTCAACGGGCCCGGTTGAGGTGCCGATGGCGGTTGCCGGGCGCGAGAGCGAGGAAGCCGACAATGCCGCCGGGCCGGTCAGGGGTACGGGGCTCGCCGGTCTCGTGACCGCGGGCGACGAAGTGGAGACGCCGGAACTGTTGGCGTCCGATCCGCAGCCCGAGCCACCTTCGACCCTGCACGCCACTGTCACGCACGAGTCGGAGGATGCCGCCGCCTTGCCTCCCGGGCAGGGCCTTCCCCGCCTGCCCCCGGACGCGCTCTCCATGCCGGGCTCCGCCTGGAGCCCGAGTTCGACCATGCGACCGCCCGGCACCTCGGACAGGCCGCGACTCTGCTCACCGCCTTCGGAACCGACCGGCGCACACCCGCGTCCCAGGCTGATCTGGCACGGTGGGCACGGGAACTGCTCGTGGAGACGCGCATGTACCTGGGCCTGTCCTCCGATTCCGGATCACCGGTGGAGCGGACGCTGCTCGAGGACCTCGAGCTCGTCCTGCTCCAGATCGCGGGGCTGGGTCCCGGGGCGCCGGACTTCGAGTGGGAGCTTGCAAGCGAGAGCATCGAGCGGCGGGGCACCCTGGTGCGGCTGCGGGCCGCGAGCGCCCAGGGTGAGACCTGAACGAATCACGCATGTGAAAAGATTCACAAATAGGGGAAACAGAAAGATGACGAGCCCGAGGACGATGATGAAGCGCAGGATAAGGGTGGTGGGTGCCGGACCGGCCTTCGCACTCCTCCTGGCTGCGGACGCAACGATGATCACCGTGGGGACCGTGCGAGCGATCGGGAACGGGCACCTCTCCGCCCAAACCGTGAGTGCGGAAGAAAGGGATTTCCTCGCGGCGAGGTCGCAAATCAACCGGACGAACTGGGTGGACGCGGCCCGGCGATTCCGGCACTACCGCGTGAAATGGCCGAAGGGAAAATACGTCAGCGATTCCTTTTACTGGGAAGCCTTCGCCCGCCACCGGCAGGGCCAGCTGGAGCAGGCCGTGCTGCTTCTGGACAACATGCTGGAGAATGTCCCGGACAGCGTGCCGGGCGACGAGTTGAATACCCGCCGCGTCAACGATGCGCGCCAGCTGCGGCTTCGAATCCTCGGTGAGATGGCGGAGAAGGGCGATCCGCGTGCGGCCCAGGAAGTGCTGCGGCAGTCGGAGGCGGCCCTGGGAGCGGCGTTGGACAGCGCGTCGATCGCGTGGGACAGTGCAGCGGCGGCCATGTCGGTGGCGTGGGACAGCCTGGCGGCGGTCATGTCGACTGCGTGGGACAGCCTTGCGGAAGTGATGGTTCCGGCCTTCGACACGCTCGCCGCAATCATGGTTCCGGCCCTCGACTCGCTTGCGGATGCGATGTCCCGGGAGCTTCCCGCGCTGGTTGACAGTGTGGCGGGGACGATCGATGCGGTGGACATGTCGGAGTTCAGAAGGGCATTGACGCGACTGGAAGCGGATCTCGGGGGTTTTCGGTTGAAGTCGCGCGATCGGCAGCTGCCGGAGCACTGCGAGGACGAGTCCGTGCAGCTGGAGGCGCTTACGTCGGTTCTGCGACTTGTGGAGACGGACCGGATCCGGATCCTGCGCGGCGTGATCGACCGCGACGACGAGTGCTCCGTCAACCTGCGCGTATTCGCCGTCGGGCGACTCGCCAGCGAAGGCACCCCGGAAGCGGAGCGGGAGCTGATCAGCGTCGCCGCCACCCATCCGGACCCGGAGGCCCGCCGCGCGGCGGTGTCGGGCCTCAGGCGGTTCGACACGCCGACCGCTCTCGCCGCCCTGGTCAACGTGCTCGCGCGCTCGAACGACACGGAAATGCAGGAAGCGGCGATTCTGGGACTCCGGCGCAGCGAGAGCGCGGGCGCCCGCAACGCGCTCGTGGCCTTCGCCGCGGACGCTTCGAAACCGGAGGGCCTGCGCGAGGACGCCATCGTGGCGCTGGGGCGCCGCGACGATGTGGAAGCCGGGGCACTGATCGGGATCTACACCACGCTGGAGACCCCGAAGCTCAAGACCGCCGTCATAGACCGGCTGCGCCGGAGAGCGGAGAACGGTAGCAGAGAGGCGGAAGCCTGGCTGTGCGGTCTGGCCTTCGACGCGAACGAGACGGACCGCATCCGCTCGAGAGCACTCGACGCCTGGGCAAGAGGCCCGTCGCTGGAACTTGCGGGCCTGGTCGAAGCGTACAATCGGTTCGAGGAGCCCGACCTGCGCGGACGGATCTTCTACGCCCTCTACCGCAAGGCGGGCCGGTCGAAGGGGGAGGCCAAGTCCGAGGTCGTGCGGAAGATGGTCGAACTCGCCCGCCTGGAACCGGATCCCGAAGTGCGTGAACGCGCGGTCGCCTGGCTGGGCCGCACCGGATCCCCGGAAGCGGTCGAATACCTCCTCGAACTGCTGCGCGGGCCGCAACGGGACACCATACCGAAGACCGGGAGGCCGGGTTCGCGCAAGTGAGCAAACGCTATATTCACAAGCCTCCGGTCCTGTGAGCCGAGGGCGGCGACACGGGCGGGCATGCGAACTTCAGACGTGGAGACAGACGTGCGACATGTGGTTATTCCGGCCCGGTCGGCGGGTGCGGCGGCGCTGTTCCTGACGGCCGCGGCCTGCGCCGACGGAGACAGGAGAGAGGATCCCGGCGTTCCGCAGGAAGTCCCCACCCTCGAAGGCACCATCGACCTCGAGATCGGCAGGCTCGACGGTGACGATCCCTTCCTCTTCTCCTACATCCTGGACGTGGCGGCCGACGAGCAGGGACGGGTGATCGTCGCCGACAGGGATGCCACCGAGATCCGCGTCTTCGAGCCCGACGGCGGTTTCGCGTTCCTCTTCGGTGGCCCCGGGGAGGGTCCCGGCGAGTTCACTGACATCTGCTGCATGGAATTCGGCCCGGACGGCGAGCTGTGGGTGCGCGAGAGTCAGCGGTACAGCGTCTTCCGGCTGGGAGCGGCGGGGGCTGAGTACCGGAGGGGGCTCAGAAGTCCGAACATGGGCGTGATCGGTGTCAGGGAGCCTTTCACCTTCGACCAGGATGGCCACCTGGTCGCTGTCGGACCCGTGCATGTAGACGATGGCCCGAGCCTTGACGCGCGATTCCGCGTGCTTCCCGACGGAGTAGCGGATACCGTGATCATGGCGGATGCGGAGCGCCAGTTCGCCAGCCAGACGACCGTGCCGTTCAACAGAGCGGGCATCAGCGGATTCATGTACATGCATCGGCCCTTCGGCTCGCAGTGGCATCACGCCCACGCGAACGGCGGCGCGTGGGCGGAGGCGCTCACCGGGGTGTATTCGATCAACTACCACCACCCCGACGGCACAGTCTCGGCGATCGAGGGTCCGGCGCTCCAGGGACCGCCGCTGACCGAGGATGACAGAGTCTCGGCGCAGGGTTGGATGGACCGCCAGATCGAGCGTGCCGGCGTCAACAAGCATCCCTTCGACATACCCGATCGCAAGCCGCCGCTGTCGCAGATGTTCTTCGACCGCGCGGGCCGCCTGTGGATCGTCAAGACGATGGCGGAAGGAGCGACGATGCGCGAAGCCGATGTCTGGAACGGAACCACGTTGGTGGCGCGCTATCGGTGGCCCCGCCGCATCCGGGAGTTGCCCATGCCATGGGCCACCGAGTCCACCCTCTACGGGGTGACCACCGATTCGCTGGACGTCCAGCGGGTGGCCCGGGTGCGCTTCCAGACCCGGTAGCGCCCCCCCCACGGACTGCTAACCTCCGGTCACGTCCGCCGACCAGGTCACCTCGACAGCTCCCTCGAGACTGCGTGCCGTCGGACACTTGGCCACATGGGTGGACAGCGCCCGGTCGACCTTGTCGCGCGGGGCGCCTTCGGGGAGCCGGATCGTGTAGTGGGCGTGAATCTTCCTGAGCACCACAACCCGGTCCACGACTTCGTTCGTCCCCTCCGCCTCCACGCTGATCGCGTCGTTCGCCATCGGGATCCCGCGCACCTCCAGTGCGCCGTTGAGCGTCCCGAGCAGTCAGCCGGCGGCCGCCGCGACCAGGTAGTCGACGGGGAGCGGCCGGTCGGGTTCCGAGTCGAGGCGGAAATGGGACTTGATGGGACCGTGGACGCCGAAGTCGATCTCGGTGCCGTCCTCCAGGGTGGCGCGGCGGTGGATGCCGTCGACCTTGGCGACGCTGGCGCGGGCGGTGTAGAAGGGTTGGCTCATGAGGGTCTCGTCTCGATGGAGGGTGCCGTGGAATTCGTGGGAGTAGTCCTCCTAAGCTATCACCCCGCCCCGCGATCCGCCCGTACCGGCGCCTCCGCCCGTACCGGCGTCGCGGGCCGGAAATCCGGCGTGCCCCAGGTGTCCAGGCTTCCGGCGCTCCCGTGGATAAATCCGCGAACCCTATTACCTTCATTCGGCCATGGACCTACGACAGATGTTTATGAGTCGGTGGAAATCCGAAATACCGGGCCCGCGCGAGGCGTTGCCGGGTAGAGATGAGCCACTGCGCGTGCCGGGGCCGCACCATGTCAGCGGGAACCGTATCCGGCCTCCCTTCCCGGAGGGCTTCCAGCGGGCCTACTTCGCGATGGGCTGTTTCTGGGGTGCGGAGCGCGGGTTCTGGGAGCTTTCCGGCGTGTACTCGACCGCGGTCGGCTACCAGGGCGGCTTGACGCCGAACCCGACCTACCGGGAAGTCTGCACGGGCGGCACCGGCCACGCCGAGGCCGTCCTGGTCGTCCACGATCCCGACCGGGTAAACTACCGGACGCTGCTGGCCGCCTTCTGGGAGGGGCACGACCCGACCCAGGGAATGCGGCAGGGTGCCGATGTGGGCACGCAGTACCGGTCTGCCGTCTACACGGTGGGGGACCGGCAACGGCGCCTGGCCGAGGAGTCCCGCGACCGGTACCAGGCCGAACTCGACGAGGCGGGGTTCGGTGCCATCACCACGGAGATCGCACCGGCGGCCGAGTTCTACTACGCCGAGGTGTACCACCAGCAGTACCTGGCCAGGAACCCGGGCGGCTACTGCGGGTTGGGGGGGACGGGCGTGTCCTGCCCGAGCGGCGTCGTGCCCGCGACCGACTAGGCAGCCCGTGGACAAAATCCCCCCGGCATTCGAGCGGCGATGCGTCCGGGCTGGCCGCTTCGCTCCATCCACGGACTGCTAGCACCGGATGGCCCCGAGCAACCGCCCGCGCGACGGCCCGCCCTGGCGAGGGCAGCTCTACGACATCCTGTTCGAGACGGACGTCCACGTCGGGGCCAGGGTCTTCGACATCCTGCTGATCCTGATCATCCTCGCCAGCGTCCTGGTTGTCATGCTCGATTCCGTGGAGTCGATCGAGGCGAGGCACGGTTTCGCTCTGCACATCCTGGAATGGGTATTCACCGTCCTGTTCACCATCGAGTATGCGGCGCGAATGGCTTCGGTCCAGTCCAAGCGGCGTTACGCGCTCAGCTTCTTCGGCATTATCGACCTGCTTTCGATCATCCCGACGTACCTGAGCCTGATCCTCTACGATACGCGCTTCCTGGTGATCATCAGGGTGCTGAGGGTGCTGCGCGTCTTCAGGGTCCTCAAGCTGGTGCGCTTCCTGGGCGAAGCACGGGTCCTGGCCCGGGCGCTGGCGGCCAGCCGCTTCCGGATCATCGTCTTCCTGATCACGGTGGTGACGATGGTCGTGATCCTGGGTTCCTTCATGTACCTGATCGAGGGACCGGCCGCGGGCTTCACGTCGATTCCGGTAGCTGTATACTGGGCGGTCGTGACCCTCACCACGGTCGGCTTCGGGGACATCACGCCGATCACGGCGGTGGGGCAGTTCCTGGCCGCGATTATCATGCTCCTGGGGTACGGCCTGATCGCCGTGCCGACTGGAATCGTGAGCGTCGAATTGGCCCACGCCGCCCAAGCGGCGCGCGGTTCGGCGGGGGATCGGGACCGGGTATGTTCGGGATGCCGCAGTGGCGGTCACGACGAGGACGCGCGATTCTGCAAGACCTGCGGCGGTACCGTCGTTGATGTGGGAGGCGAGTGAGCGATGTCAAGGGGTACGACACCCAGGGCCGGCGGCGTGAATCCGGCGGCACCGGTAAAACTGGATGACGCCCGGGAGAAGGCGATCGATCTGCTGAGCGAGTGCTTTGCCCGGGACATGCTCGAGGTCGAGGACTTCGAGCGGCGGGTGAGCCTGGCGCATTCCGCGGAGTCGATGGCGCAGCTGGGTCGCGCGATCGAGGGACTGGGCACCCGCGACCGTGGCGAAGCGGCGCGGACGGACGATCCTCCGGGGAACATCGCCCGGACCACGTTGGCCGCGACCCACGCGGAGGTTGCCCCTGCGGACCGGGCCGTGGCCGTGTTCGGGGAAACCAGGAGGGCGGGGAGGTGGGTACCGGCCAGGCGCAACACGGTGGTGGCGGTCATGGGATCGGCTGTGATCGACCTGAGGGAAGCCAGGTTCGGGCCGGGCGACACGACATTCTCGGCGGTCACCGTCCTGGGTTCGGTCGAGATCCTGGTGCCGCCCGGGGTGAACGTGCAGTGCGGCGGCTCGGCGGTGTTCGGGAACTTCGAGTGTCGTGACTCCGGTCCGGCACCTGTCGCTCCGGACGCCCCCCTGATCCGCGTAGACGGGTTTTCGGTCCTCGGCTCGGTCGAGATCGAGACCCGGCACCTGGGAGAATCGAGGCGGCAGGCTCGGCGCAGACGAAAGATGGAGAAGAAGCGGCGGCGGAGACTTCGGCGGTAGCCCACGACCGCGCGGCCGTCCGCAGCTCCTCCTTTGCGCGGCCCGCGCCAACCGGGTTACGGTGTCCGGGCCCCTCGTCGTACCAGACCGACTCCCCTTTTCAGGAGGCTACCACGCGATGTTCAACACGGACCACCCCGGACTCAAGGAGTTCACCCACAACGCGCTCAGGATTGTGGCGGGATTCCTCTTCACGCTGCACGGCGCCCAGAAGCTCTTCGGGGTCCTGGGTGGCAACCAGGTCGGAGACCTGATGAGCCGGATGGGGATCGCAGGGATACTGGAGTTCTTCGGCGGGCTGCTCATCATGGCGGGGCTGTTCACGCGGCCCGTGGCCTTCCTGGTCTCGGGCCAGATGGCGGTGGCCTATTTCTGGGTCCACGCTCCGCAGGGCTTCTGGCCGGTCATGAACAGGGGCGAGCTTGCCGCCTTCTACGCCTTCACCTGGCTTTTCTTCTGGGCGCACGGCGCGGGCAAGTACTCGATCGACGGGTGGCTGGCCGACCGAAAGGCGGCGTCGCAGGAGTAAACTGCGGGCGGCTCGTCAGACCGGCAGGCGCAGTCGGCCGGGGCCGACGGTCACTTGCCCGGGCGGGAGCCCTCGCCCCGAACCGCCGGGGCCCCGGAGTCCGCGGTCTGTGGACCGCGGCTCAGCAGTGCTCCTCGAAAGCGGCCTGCAGGTCTTTGGCGATCGCCGGCGCCGAACGTCCCTCGATCTGGAAGCGCTCGAGCATGAACACCACATCGCCGTCCTTGAGCAGCGCGATGGATGGTGACGAGGGCGGGTAACCGACGAGGTGCGTGCGCGCCGCGGCGGTGGCGCCCAGGTCCTGCCCCGCGAAGACCGTCACCTTGTGATCGGGCTGCCTGTCGCCCTGCAGCGCCATCATCACGGCCGGGCGGAAGATCCCGGCGGCACAGCCGCAGACGGAGTTGACCGCCACGAGGACCGTTCCTTCCATGGCCTCCATCGCCTGGCCGACCTGTTCCTCGTCGCGAAGCTCCTGAAAACCGATGCGGACCAGTTCCTGCCGCATCGGGGCCACCATCATCTCGGGGTAGGGCATCTTTCGGAATCCCGTATCCTGTTTGTCGGTGTCGTGTCGGGGCGGATTCGAAGTCTACCGGTGAAGGCCGCGGGTTTCCAGTCGGAGGTGGTGAGGGGGGAGTGATCACGCGCACCAGGGGGTGCCCAGTGGGTTGTCGCCTCCTCCAGCCTGAAGAGGCCCGTTCGTCGGACGGTCGCGGGGTAGCCGCACACCCCGTGCGGACCGATATTTGAAGCGAGAGGAGGTCGCGGATGGAAGTAGTCCGCCTGCGGGTCAACGGCGACGAGCGCGTCTGCGGGGTGCCCGCCCACTACACGCTGCTGGAAACGCTCCGCTACGGTCTCGGTCTGACGGGGTCGAAGCAGGGGTGCGACAAGGGCGACTGCGGTGCCTGCACGGTCATAGTGGACGGGCGCGCCATCCTGTCGTGCATTACCCCGGTGTGGGAGGCGGAGGGGCGTGAGGTGCGTACCGTGGAGGGACTTGCGAACGGCACCGAGACGCACCCGGTGCAGGACGAGTTCGACCTGAACGGGGCCGCGCAGTGCGGATTCTGCACCCCCGGTATCCTGTGCAGCTCGGTGGCGCTGCTGGACCGGAACCCGTCGGCGACACGCGAGGAGATCCGGACGGCGCTGGCGGGCAACCTCTGCCGCTGCACCGGCTACGAGAAGATCTACGACGCCGTCGAGGCGGCGGCCGCGCGGCTGGGATCGTGATGGAACGCAACGGAAGCAGTGCCGTAGCGCCGGACGGATCGGCCAGGGGGGCGGGGCGGGCGGAGCAAGGTGGCGAGCGTTCCGCCCTGAACACCATCGGCCGCCCCATGCGCAAGGTCGATGGTCTGGCCAAGGCCACCGGTCGCGCCCGCTACACCGACGACATCCGGCTCCCGGGGATGTTGCACGGCAAGATCCTGCGCAGCCCGTACCCCCACGCCCGCATCGTGTCGATCGATACGTCGCGCGCCGAGGCCCTGGAGGGCGTCCACGCCGTCGTCACCGGCCGCGACATGCCCACCTCCTACGGCATCATCCCGTGGACTCCCGACGAGTATCCGCTCTGCCTGGACAAGGTGCGCTACATCGGCGACGGGGTGGCGGCGGTGGCGGCGGTCGACGAGGACAGGGCCATCACGGCTCTCGACCTCATCGATGTCGCCTACGAGGAGCTGCCCGCCTACCTGGACCCCCACGAGGCCATCGCCGCCGAGGGGGAACCGTACATCCACGAGCCGCGCAAGCCGGGATGGAACGGGAATGTGACCAAAGTGGTCAAACTCGAGTTCGGCGACGTGGACGCCGGGCTGGAGGACGCCGACATCGTCGTCGAAAGCGACTACTTCTTCGAGGGAACCACCCACACGCCCATCGAGCCCCACTGCGCGATCGGCCTGGCCGAGGGCAACGGGAAGCTCACGGTGTGGTCGGCGACGCAGGTCCCCCACTACCTGCACCGTGAACTCGCTCGCGTGCTGGAGGTGGATCCGGCGAAGGTGCGGGTCATTCAGCCCCCGGTCGGCGGCGCCTTCGGCGGCAAGTCGGAGCCCTTCGACCTCGAGTTCTGCGTGGCGAAGCTGTCGATGATGACGGGCCGCCCGGTCAAGATCCTGTACACGCGCGAAGAAGTCTTCTACGCTCACCGGGGCCGCCACCCGTTCCACATGAAATACCGCACCGGCGCCACCCGCGAGGGGATGCTCACCTCGGTCGACGCCGAGATCGTCCTGGACGGGGGCGCGTACGCCTCCTTCGGGCTGGTGACGACGTACTACTCCGGCCAGCTCCTCACCGCGCCCTACCGGATGCCCGCTTACCGCTTCCACTCCACGCGCGCCTACACCAACAAGCCCGCCTGCGGGCCGAAGCGCGGCCACGGTTCCGTCCAGCCGCGCTTCGCGATCGAGGTGCAGCTGGACAGAATCGCCGAGCGGCTGGAGATCGACCCGATCGAGCTCAGGCGGCGCAACTTCATCGGCGCCGACACGCGCACGGTGAACGACCTGCGGGTGACCTCGAACGGGTTCCTGGAGTGCCTGGAAGAGGTCGAGCGGGCGAGCGACTGGAAGCGGAAGCACCGGCGGCTCCCGTACGGGCGCGGCGTGGGCGTGGCCGGCTCGACCTACATCACCGGCACGAACTACCCGATCTACCCGAACGACATGCCGCAATCGGGGGTGCAACTGCAGGTGGACCGCTCGGGGCGGGTGGCGGTCTTCTCGGGCGCTTCCGAGATCGGCCAGGGGGTCGACTCGATGGTGGCGTACGTGGTGGCCGAGGAGCTGGGCGTGCCGTTGGAGCACATCAGGGTGCTGGCGGGGGACACGGACTTCACGCCGGTGGATCTGGGCGCGTACTCGTCGCGGGTGACGTTCATGCTGGGCAACGCGTGCATCGAGGCGTCCCGGAAGCTGAAGGCGAAGGTGCGCGCCGCGGTGGCCGAGGCGTGGGGGGCGAAGCCGGGCCAGGTGCTGCTGGCGGGAGGGCTGGCGGTGCGGGCGGGAGACACGGGGACGAGCATGCCGCTGCGCGAGGCCTTCAACCTGGCCGAGGCGAACTTCGGGACGCTGGGCGCGACGGGGTCCTACAACACGCCCAAGGACGTGCACGGCAGCTACCGGGGCGCCACGATCGGGGCTTCGCCCGCGTATTCCTTCACCGCGCACGTGGCCGAGGTCGAAGTGGACCCCGAGACGGGATTCGTGACCGTCGACAAGATCTGGATCGCGCACGACTGCGGGCGGGCATTGAACCCGGTGCTGGTGGCGGGACAGATGGAGGGATCCGCGTACATGGGTTTCGCCGAGGCGGTCATGGAGGAACAGATCTTCAAGTCGGCGGACCAGGGGCGCGAGGGGCTGCACAACGCGCCGTCGCTGCTCGACTACCGGATCCCGACCAGTCTCGATACTCCGGCGCTGGAGTCGCTGATCGTGGAGTCGATCGATCCGGAGGGGCCGTATGGGGCGAAGGAAGCGGGCGAAGGGCCGCTGCATCCTTCGATTCCGGCGATCGCGAATGCCATCTACGACGCGGTGGGAGTGCGCATGGACGCGCTGCCGTTCTCGCCGCCGCGCGTGTGGCGGGCGCTGCAGGCGGCGGAGGGGAAGGGACCGGTGGGTGGTCGTGCGGGGCGGGTAGCCGCAGTCGGGGTGGCAAAGTGAGCCGGCTGCGAAGATTCGGGGGGTTGCGGCTCGCGGCGTGTGTTTGCGCCGCGCTGCTGATTCTGCTTGTTGTCGTTGAGTGGTGGTTCGCGTCGGTCTCGGAGGGTGCTCCAGGGGGCGGCGAGCCGGAGTCCCCGGCAGATGCGCCCGCGGGCGACACCGTTGCACGGCCGGCCTCCGGCACCGCCCGCGACTGGGAGATCGCCCGGGAACACCTCACCTGGGCCGCCGCCCAACCCCCCGGCGCCTTCCCCCGTTTCGGCGACCTCGTGGCGCGCATCGGCGAGCGCTTCGTCGGCACGCCGTACGAGCCCCACACGCTGGAGCTCCCAGGCCCCGAGCGTCTGGTCATCAACCTGGAAGCCCTCGACTGCGTGACCCTGGTGGAGAACGTGCTGGTTCTTGCGCGTTTGGCCTGGTCCCCGTCCCCCGGGGCGACCGATCCTCCCGGCGCCGGCAACGCCGCCTCCCGCCGCACCGCCCTCCTGGACGACCCGGACCGCTTCCAGGCCGCCTACCGGGACGAACTCATGCGCCTCCGCTACCGGGACGGGTTGCTGGACGGCTATGCGAGTCGTCTCCACTACTTCTCGGAGTGGATTGCGGACAACGAGGCCTCGGGTCTGGTGGACGCGATTTCGCGAGACCTGGGCGGTGTCGCCGACCCGTCGCCCACCGACTTCATGTCCACCCACCCCGGTGAGTACCGCCAACTTGCGGACTCCGGCGTCCTGGCCGAGATCGCCCGAATGGAGGCGCGCCTCGGGCAGGTGGAACGCTACTACATTCCCGCAGAGGCGATCGGCGCGGCGTCCGACGGGATCCAGGACGGCGACATCATCGCCGCGACCAGCACGGTGTCCGGGCTGGACATCGCACACACCGGGATCGCGCTCAGGAAGAACGGCACGCTGAGGCTGCTTCACGCTCCCCTCGTGGGTTCGCACGTCGAGATCAGCGAGGAATCGCTCGCCGAGCGGATCGCGCGGCTCGGGGGGCAGGACGGTGTCATGGTGGCGCGCCCGCTTCCCCCCGGTGCCTGACATGCTGCGGCTTCCCCCTTTCCGCTACCACCGCCCGGACACCGTTGACGAGGCGGTATTGCTGCTTGCCCGGTTCGGCGAGGATGCCCTGCCCATCGCCGGCGGCACAGACCTCATGCCCAACATGAAGCACCGGCTCTTCACCCCGGCGCACGTGGTCTCGCTCAACGGGATCGCGGCCATGCGCGGGATCGGCACGGTGTCCGGGACGGCCACGGGCTCCGCCTCGGACAACGGCAGTGCCCCACGCGGGAACGGCTTCCTTCTCCGGATCGGAGCCCTGGAGACCCTCGCCGATGTCTCCGGGGACCCGCTCGTTCGCCGCCACTGCGCCGGGCTCGCCGAGGCCGCCGGGCTGGTTGCGGGACCGCAACTGCGCAACATGGGCACGATCGGGGGTAACGTCTGCCTGGACACGCGCTGCACGTACTACAACCAGACCGAGTTCTGGCGGGAAGCGCTCGGCTACTGTCTCAAGAAGGACGGCACGGTATGTCACGTGACGAAAGTCGGCAGGAAATGCGTAGCCGCGCACTCCGCCGACACCCCCCCGAATCTCATCGCTCTCGACGCCTCGCTGACGCTTGCCGGACGCGACGGAACCCGCGAGATATCCGCTGCCGAATTCTTCGTGACCGATGGCATCTGGAACACGCGCCGGAAGCGGGACGAGATCCTCACCGAGATCCGGATCCCCATCGTGGAAGGCCGCCGGAGCGCGTATCGTAAACTGCGCCAGCGTCACTCGATCGACTTTCCGCTGCTGTCGGTGGCGGTGGTTGCGGACTTCGCGGAGGACGAAACGGTGACCGGATTGACCGGGGCGGTGTCGGCGCTCGGAGCGAGGCCCCGGGTGCTGGCGGGGTGGAGGGATATGGCGACGGGTGAACGGATGTCGCGCGACTTGATCGAGGCGCTGGCCGGGCGCGCGTGGTCGCAGTGCCGGCCGCTCGACAACATCATAGTGGACCCGGAATGGCGCCGGGCGATGGTGCCGGTGTATGTGCGGCGGGCGCTGGAGGAGGTCGCGGGGGGAGGGGGGCCCGGCAGCCCGTGGACAGAATCCCCCCGGCATTCAAGCGGCGATACCTCTGGTCCGGACGCCAGCCCGAGCCATGGAAAACCGAGCCAATGAGCACTGGCCACGCGGTGTACCGGGAACGCACCGGGGCCCCGGCATGGGTTCTGGTCTTGTTGGGTCTTGCCTGTCTGGCGAGCCTCGGGCCGTCTCTGTATTTCGCATACGGTCAGGCGGTGCCGGGACAACCGGCGGATGACATGTCGACTCGCGGTTTCGGGATCCTTGCGGGCGGTTTGGCGATCGTCTACGGCTTGGCGTTTTCCACCTTCAGCTGCCTGAACGTGGAGGTGCGCTCCGACCACCTCTTCATCTGGTTCGGACCTCTGCGCCTGATTCGAAAACGCATCCGGTACAGTGACATTCGCGGGGTCAGCGCGGTGACCTACCGCCCGTTTCGGGAATTCGGAGGGTGGGGGATCCGCTGGAGGCCCGGGAAATCGGCCTGGTCGATTCGCGGCAATCAGGCGGTGAGTGTCGACCTGCGAAACGGGAAGGTGGTGTACGTGGGGTCTCGTTTTCCGCAGAGGTTGGCAGGACGGATCGGGGTGGCGATGGGGGTGAGGTAGTAGAGGGGGCCTTTCCGCGGGTTGCCAAGAGTCCACGGACTGCTAAGCCCGCTCCAGCACCATCGCGAACCCCAACCCGCCTGCCGCGCACACCGTCACCAGCCCGAACTGGCCGTCACGCCGCCGCAGTTCGTTGAGAAGGGTGACCGTAAGCCGTCCCCCGGTCGCTCCGAAGGGGTGGCCGATGGCGATCGAGCCCCCCATCACGTTGATCGCTGCGGGGTCGGGAAGCCCAACCTTCCCCGCCCGGCCCAGTTCCTCGCGACCGAACTTCTCCGAGTCCCACGCCTGCAGATTCGACAGCACCTGCGCGGCGAAGGCCTCGTGCATTTCGAGGAGATCGATGTCGGCCATGGTGATGCCCGCCCGGTCCAGCGCGATTGGAGCGGCGTAGGCAGGTCCCTGCAGCAATTGGTCGCCTGGATCCAGCGCGGTGAAGGCGTAGCTGCGGACGTAGCCGAGTGGTTCCAGGCCGAGACCGCGCACGCGTTCGGGGGACATGAGCATCAGCGCCGATGCGCCGTCGGTGAGGGGCGAGGCGTTGCCGGCCGTGACGGAGCCGAACCGCCGGTCGAATACGGGACGAAGGCCGGAAAGGGCCTCCAGTGAGGTGTCGGGCCGGATCCCGTTGTCGCGCTCCACGGTGTTGCGGTAGCGCGGAGGAACATGGAACGGAGCGATTTCGGCCGTGAGCCGCCCGCCCTCCGTCCCCGCGTGCGCTTTCATGTGCGAACCCAGGGCCCACCGGTCCTGGTCCCCCCGTGCGATGCCGTTCTCCTTGGCCATGCGCTCGGCCGCCTGCCCCATTGTCTCGCCCGTCGAATACTCGGCGATGGCCGGGGCCACCGGGATCAGATCGCGGGGGCGAATGCGGGTGAAGGTGCGCAGGCGGGCGCCGAGCGTCCTGGCCCGGGACGCGGCCACGAGAGTGCGCGAGAGCCGGTCGGAGGCAAGGATCGGGATCCGCGACAGGCACTCGGCTCCCCCGGTGACCACAGCGTGGGCGTACCCGCCCTCGATGAGGTTCACGCCGTCCGCGATGGCCTGGTTGGCCGAGGCACAGGCCCGCGACACCGTCACGGCAGGTACGTTCCTGGGCAGGGTTGCCAGCCCGACCTCACGGGCCATATTGGGGGCCTGAGGGTCATGGACGACGGTGCCGTAGACCAGGTGGTCGACGATGTCCGGAGGCAGTTGGGTACGGGCGAGCAACTCGGTTACCGCGTGGCGGCCGAGTTCAATGGCGGTGAGACGGGCGAATTGCGTACCCGCCTTGACGAAGGGGGTGCGGCAACCGGCGATGACAGCGGTCTTCATGTGGTGATCCCGGCCATGGGGCGAATCATGAATGGGAAGCAGGGCGGGAGTTCGAGCGTGCTTGCCTTCCCCGGCTGCCTGGTCCACGCCACTTTACCACGTTCCCGCGGCTGACGCATCTGCACTCGGGCAAACGCCGCCATCACCTCTGCAGGGACGCACCGTGAAAGCCGTCGAATTCAACGTGACCATACCGGGATTCATACTCGCCCGTGGCCCGGGCCGTTTCAGCAGTGCCTTCGTCTACGGTCGTCCGTCCGGTGTCTCGCTGGTGGACAGGCCGCCGCCGACGATTCCCGGCGACGACTGGGTGCGCATCGAGGTTCTGCTATGCGGGATCTGCGGCAGCGATCTGGGGAACATCTCCTACCGCTCCAGCCCCGCGATGGAGCCCTTCGGTTCGTTTCCCGCCGTACCGGGACACGAGATCCTCGGCCGCGTGGTGGAGGTGGGTGCCGGCGTATCGCATGTGGAACCGGGCCAGCGAGTAGTGGTCGACCCGATGCTCCATTGCGAAGCCCGGGGGTGGGGTGCGGCATCGTGGTGCACATCGTGCGTCACCGGCAATCATGCCACCTGCGAGCTGTCCGGAGAGGAAGGACCGTTGGAGATGGGCGGAGGAGCCTTGGCCAGAGGGCTGACCATCGGGTACCACCGTGATCTTCCGGGAGGATGGGGCGAACAGATGATCGCTCACCGGCGCCAGGTCTTCCCGGTTCCGGCCTCGATCTCCGACCGGGTCGCCGTGCTGGCGGAACCGCTGGCGATTGGAATGCACGGGGTGCTTCGCAGCGGGGCGTTACGGTCGCGCGGCCCCGTTCTCGTCATCGGCAGCGGCGCGATCGCGTTCGCCACGATCTGGGCGCTGCGCACATTGGGGTATGGCGGTCGGCTGGTCGCGCAGGCGAAACGCGCCCACGAGGTGTCGCTCGCCGTGGCGCTGGGTGCCGACGAGACGATAACACCCGGAGAGGAGGCTCGCGAAGCGCTGGTCCAAACCGGAGCCCGCGCGTACATGCCGGTAGTCGGCGACGAAGTGTACGCCGGGGGAGGGTTCAACACGATCTTCGACTGCGTGGGCACCCGGGGAAGCGTGGATCAGGCGCTCCGGCACGCGGCCGCCAGGGGCCGGGTGGTAATGCTCGGCTGCGCGGGCGAGATTCGGAAGCTCGACCTGACCTTTCTATGGGCCAGGGAACTCCGGGTTCAAGGCTATGTGGGGTACGGTACGGAAACCTGGGAGAACCGTTCGCTCCACACCTTCAGTCTCACGCTGGAGAAGATGGCCGCCGACCCCCGCGCCCTGGGCGAACTGGTCACCCATGTGTTTCCCCTGGCGCAGTACCGTGACGCGCTACGTGCCGCGTTCAACCACCGCCGCAGCGGAGCCGTCAAGGTCGCGTTACAGCCGCGCCGCGCCCCTCCCGGTGCTCGGGCGGCTTTGTCCACGGGCGGCTAATCCTTGGACCGCTGGACGAAGAAGACGCCGTTGCTCATGGAAGTCACGGCGATCACGCCGCTGGCGAAGAACGGGTAGTTGCTCCAGGAGCCGGTCATGCTCGGCCCGTTGGACCCGGTGGGCTCGGTGTCGAAGTACGCGACTTCACTCGGATCCTCGCGGTCGGAAATGTCCAGGATCCGCATTCCGACCCGGTAGTTCGACTGGTACATGAAGTCGCCGGCAACGTAGAGGTTGTGGTCCGAGGCCTCGGTCTCGTGGAGAAACTCCGCGACGATGACGGGGTCCTCCAGATCCTTGACGTCCCATACCAGGGTTCGTGTGTTGGGCTGGCTCTGGTACTCGTCGAACTCGTCGTTCATGTAGAGGTACTCGTGTTCTTCGTCGAGCCATCCCTGATGGGAGTACCCCACATCGGGATAGTCGGCTGCCGCCAGGGCCACCGGGTCTTCCTTGTCCGACACATCGGCGATGCTCAGGTGCGTCTCGTTGGAGCCGAAGCAGACCTCCTGGCCCCGGTACCTGCTGTCGGGGCCCTGATAGACGACGCAGATCGCGTCGTGGGTATACCCCGTGCGCCCCCGTCCGGTGCGCTCGTCGGAGAAACACCCCGCAAATTTCGGGTCGGAGGGCGTACGGATGTCGATCATGTGGAGGCCACCCCCGCAGGAGTTGCCGCCCCCGCGCACACCCACCGCGTATGTGAATCCGGTCTCTTCGTTGATCACGATGTTATGGGCGCTGTGGATCTTTTCGTAGGTCGCGGTGGGAAAAAAGGTCTCCGGCGTGTCATCCACGTCGCGCAGCTGGGTGAGGTCGAAAACCTGCATGCCGTGCCGGCCGGCCCCGTCGGCCACGATGTAGGCGTGGTCCCTGTATACCTTGATGTCCCGCCAGATACTGCTATGCGCCGCCGCGGTCTTGGGCAGGCTTCCGACGTGTTCGGGTTCTGTCGGCTTCTTGAGGCTGATGAAGGCAGTTCCCGAGGAATGCCCGACCAGAGCCCATTCGGTCTTGGTCCTGGTGTCGGTCCATCCCCAAAGGTCGTTGACGATGCCCCCCGAGTCGCCAATCTCTCCGCGCGCGAATCTGGCGACGAGGTCCAGTCCCTTGCACGGGTAGTCGCCGGCCTTGCCGTCGTCGCACGGCTTCATGCCGGTCGTATCCGACGCGGTCGAGTCGACGAGTTCGAGGAGGTCCAGGTCATCATTCACCAGGCAAGCCGAAGGCAGAATAGCCAGAAGGAGCGATCCTCCACCGAAGAGTCTTGCCGCCGCTGTCGTCATGCCTACCCGGGCCCACATTGTCGGGAATTCAAGTTTCCGTCACACCGCCGTGTACCCAATTCTGTATACCGGGTTCCGCCCGCGCAACAGTGGTGCCTCCGAAGGACCTCCGCGTCAGTTCCCTACGGATGCCGCAAATCCAAGATCAGCCGGGGTTTGGTCACCATCTCGAAGATCCGGAACTCAGTCTCGGTGCGGGTGGCCAGCAACCAGCGAACCCTGTTCCCGTCGTCGCAGACCTGGGTCGCGCCGAGCAGAGCGGGAAAGCGGGTCCTGCGGTCGCGATCCTCCACGAGAGGCTCGCCGGCCTCGTTGGAGAGCGCTCGATCGAACTCCACCGCCAGATGGGCCGAGCCACCTTCGACCGGCTCGGTGCCATCGCATCCGCCGCCGCCTTCGGCCACGAACGCGAGGCGATAGCCGGTGGGAATACGGTTCTCGAAGGTGAAGACTATACGGTCATATTCCGCATGCGTCTCCGTAGTGACGGCCGTCAGGGGCACCGGCTCGGCGTCCGGGTCGGGGTCCTTGGACACCTTGTTTCCCGACCACGGCAGAATCAGGCCGATCCGGGTCGAATCCAGACCTCCGAAGTCCGACTCTGTCAACATCTTGCGGGGATCATCCGACGAGGCATCCTGATCGCGCGATCCGGTGTCGCCACCACAGGCGACCGCCAGCTGGATCAGGAGGGCGGCGGCAAGTTGCGAAACCCTGCCGAAGTGGGTCCAACGACTGCGGTCGGGGCTATTGAACACTGGGTCGTCCTTTCTCTCCTGTGAGGTTCGGTTTCCCCTATCCGAACAGAATGCGCCGGGCCGTGTTCACACCCTCGGCGAGCCGGTCCACCTCTTCGAGCGTGTTGTACAGGTAGAAGGATGCCCGGGTGGTGGCAGCCACGCCATAGCGGTCGACCACCAGTTGCGCGCAGTGGTGCCCTGCCCTCACCGCGATCCCCTGCGTGTCAAGAATGGTTGCCACATCCTGAGCAGATACCCCCTCCATCACGAACGGGACCACGCCGGCGCGTTCCTCCGTTTCGGCGGGACCCAGGATCCGGAGTCCCTCCACTCCGGCAAGCAGCGTAATCGCCCTGCGCGTCAGGGCCGACTCATGCTCGTGAATCGCAGCCAGTCCCACGTGGTCCAGGTAGTCGACGGCGGCCCCAAGCCCCACGGCTCCCGCGATGTTGGGCGTACCGGCCTCGAACTTGTGTGGCACGTCGGCCCAGGTGCTGCGGTCCGGATAGACATGCTCGATCATCTCGCCACCTCCCTGGTACGGTGGCATCTCCTCCAGGAGCGGCCTCCTTCCCCAGAGTCCCCCAATCCCGGTGGGGCCACACATCTTGTGCCCGGAAAAGGCGTAGAAATCGCAACCGAGGGCCTGCACGTCGACGGGCAGATGAGGCGCCGCCTGGGCACCGTCCAGGATATAGACCGCGCCGCTGTGTTCCCGTACCAGTGCCGCAATGTCGCGCACCGGGTTGATGGTTCCCAGTGCGTTGGACACGTGGGGCAGGGAGACGATCCGGGTACGCCGGCCGAGCAGGGTCGCCATGTGGTCCAGGTCCAGGTGGCCGTTGTCGGTTAGGCCGACGTATCGGAGAGTCGCGCCGTTCCGCTCGGCCAGCAGTTGCCAGGGGACCAGGTTCGAATGGTGTTCCATCTCGGAAATCACGATCTCGTCGCCTTGGCCGACCCGGGCCATACCGAGCGAAGACGCCACCAGGTTCAATGCCTCGCTTGCTCCCCGGGTCCAGATCAACTCGTGCGGGCCGGCGGCGTTCAGCCAGATCGCGACCCGCTCCCGGGCGGACTCGTAGGCTTCCGTGGCACGCCGGGCAAGTTCGTGCACTCCCCGGTGGACATTGGCGTGGTCCCGCAGGTAGTACATCCCGATCGCGTCGACAACCTGGCGGGGTTTCTGGGAGGAGGCGGCGTTATCGAGGTAGACCAGCGGCTTCCCGTCCACCGCCTGGTCCAGGATGGGAAAGTCGCGGCGCACGGCGGCCGCGTCCAGCGGGGCCGGTTTCTCCGCTTCGGCGATGGCGCGGGTGCCCGCGCCGCGTTCAGTCCAGCCGGACGTAGACGTTGCCATCGCGGACTTCGACCCGGAAGCTCCGAACCGGTGTGACGGCCGGCAACTGTACGGCCCGGCCGGTACACACGTCGAAGCGGGCACCGTGGAACGGGCATTCCAGCTCGTCGTGCTCGAGTTCTCCGGCCGAGAGCGGGTAGTCCTGGTGGGAACAGCGGTCCTCCAGGGCGTAGATGTCGCCGTCCACGTTGGCGAGGACCAGCGGCCCCTTGTCCGTGGACACCGCCCGCAGCCCGCCCACCGGCACTTCACCCGCAGTCGCGACGCGGGCCCACAACGGCTCCGGCCGCACGGTTTTATTCCTAAACATATCCCAGCTTGGCCTCGATGGCCTGGGTGACCTTCTCCACGACTCCGCCCAGCGGCAACCGGGAAAGAACCTCGCCGAGGAAGCCCAATACCACCAGCCGCTCGGCCTGCTCCCTTCCGAGGCCGCGGCTCATCAGGTAGAAAAGCGCCTCGGCGTCGAGCTGACCCACCGTGGCACCGTGCGAACAGCGCACGTCGTCCGCCTCGATCTCCAGGTTCGGGAGCGATGTCGCGATGGCCTCGTCCGAGAGGATCAGATTGCGGTTGGTCTGATACGCATCGGTGCCCTGCGCGCCTTCGTGCACCCGGATGATGCCGCGGAAGACGCCCCGGGCGCGACCGTCCAGCGCCCCCTTGTACAGCAGGTCGCTGTGCGCGTTGGGCGCGACGTGATCCTGGCTGGTATTGAAGTCCAAGTGCTGGTTCGCGTCTCCGAAGTAGAGACCCAGCATGTCGCTGTTGGCACCCGGACCCAGAAGCCGCGCGTTGAGGTCGACCCGGCCGACCGTGCCCCCAAGGGCCACGTTGAGGGTGTCCAGGGTGGAGTCGCGTTCGGCGAGGGTGCGCTGGTTGGCCAGGTAGACCCCGCCCCGCCCCATGCGCTGCAGCGACACGTACTGCACCTGCGCGCCCCCCCGCGAGAAGAGCTCGGCGACGGTGCTGGCCAGGGTGGCCGAATCGAAGTCGGGGGAAAGGATCTCGTCCACGAAGGAGAGTCGGCTGTGCTCCTCCGCCACGATCAGGATGCGGGTGAAGGTGGCCGTGCCGGGACGCGACACCCAGCGGCTCAGCCGGATGGTCTGCTCGGCCCGCACCCCGCGGGGGATGTACAGGAACACGCCGTCGCTCCACAGCGCGGCGTTGAGCGCGGAGAACTTGCCGTCGGAGGCTGGCACGGCCCGGGTGGCCAGCAGCGCCTCGATGTCGCCGACTCCCCGCCGGGCCGCCTCGTGCAGGGAGGAGAGAACCACCCCCTGTGCGGCCAGCGAATCGTCCAGCTCCACCGACACGACGCGCCCGTCGACTTCGACCACGCGGCCGGCGCTTTCC
This sequence comes from Longimicrobiales bacterium, assembly GCA_965204275.1. Lineage (GTDB taxonomy): Bacteria > Gemmatimonadota > Gemmatimonadetes > Longimicrobiales > Gaopeijiaceae > Bin94. Next base: position 762,580 of record CBDBEC010000001.1, on the reverse strand, counting down.
CGGTCCTGGGCCATCGCGCGGCGAAGCGGGTGCGGCAACGCCGTACCGCGCACCGCCCCGCCGCCGGCCGGCTCGAGTCCGTCCAGCGGCAACAGCTTCGCCACATCGGTGTAGCGCCACTCTTCGGAACGGGTGGAGGGCAGCGGCGTGGCGGCGTAGACCTCCCACGCCTCTTCACGACGGGCCCTTAGCCAGCCCGGATCGCCGGCCCCCGCCTCCCGCACGGCCTCCCGGCCGATCACCCGGCGGGCGTCTCCGCGCACGGCAGCGACCTGGCTCACCCGACGCTCCCTTCCATCTCGAGCTCGATCAGCCGGTTCAGCTCGACCGCGTACTCGAGCGGCAGCTCCTTCGCGATCGGCTCGATGAACCCGCGCACGATCAGCGCCATCGCCTCGGCCTCGTCCATGCCGCGGCTCATCAGGTAGAAGAGCTGCTCGTCCCCCACCTTCGAAACGGTGGCCTCGTGGCCCACCGTGGCGGTCTTTTCGTCGATCTCGATGTACGGGAAGGTGTCCGTCCGCGAAGTCTCGTTGATCAGCAGCGCGTCGCACTCGACGTTCGACCGGGCGTTCCGGGCACCGTCGTAGACCTTGCACAGCCCCCGGTAGGAGGCGCGCCCGGTCCCCTTCGAGATCGACTTCGACACGATGCTCGAGGTGGTGTTCGGCGCCACATGGATGACCTTGCCGCCGGTGTCCTGGTGCTGGCCGTCGCCCGCGTACGCGATCGACAGGATCTCGCCGTGGGCCCCCGCCCCCATCAGGAAGCAGGACGGGTACTTCATGGTCAGTTTGGAGCCCAGGTTCCCGTCCAGCCATTCCATGTGCGCACCCTGCTGCACCAGCGCCCGCTGCGTGACCAGGTTGTACATGTTGTTCGACCAGTTCTGGATCGTGGTGTAGCGGAAGTAGGCGTCCCGGTTGACGACGATCTCGATCACGCCCGAGTGGAACGAGTCCGTCGAGTAGACCGGCGCGGTGCACCCCTCGATGTAGTGCGCGCGCGACCCCTCGCCGGCGATGATCAGCGTCCGCTCGAACTGCCCCAGCCGTTCCTGGTTGACGCGAAAGTACGCCTGCAGCGGGGTCTCCAGCTGCACGCCCGGGGGAATGTAGACGAAAGACCCGCCCGACCAGACCGCCGAGTTGAGCGCCGCGAACTTGTTGTCGGCGGCCGGGATCACCGTGCCGAAGTGCTTCCGGAACAGCTCGGGGTGGTTCTTCAGACCGTCCTCGATCGAGTCGAAGATCACGCCCTTCGACTCCCACTCCTCCTTGAGCGAGTGGTAGACCATCTCGGAATCGTACTGCGCCCCGACCCCCGCCAGGATCTTCCGCTCCGCCTCGGGGATTCCCAGCCGCTCGAAGGTCTGCTTGATGCTCTCGGGCACGTCGTCCCAGGAGCGCTCCATCTGCTCCTGCGGCTTCGCGTAGAAGTACGTCCGGCTCAGCGTCTCCTCGAGTTCGGAAAGGTCGCCGCCCCACTGCGGCATCGGCTTGGCCTCATAGATCCTCAGCGCCTTGAGCCGGCGCTTGAGCATCCACTCCGGTTCGTCCTTGCGCGCGGATATCTGGCGCACGACCTCGGCGTCGAGCCCGGGCCGCGTCTTGAAGACCGGCTCCGAGTCGGTGACGAATCCGAACTTGTAATCGTCGAGTCCCAGTCCCTGAATGACTTCGTTGCTCGGCATCCATTCCTCCCTGCAGCCCGCGGGCCGCGTGTGCCGAACCCGGAGCCCGGGCCCGGCGAATTCGTGTGTGCGGTCAGGCCGCGTGGGCCTTCCGGTATTCCTCGTAGCCCTGCGCCTCGAGCTCCAGGGCGACCTCGGGGCCGCCCGACTCCACGATCTTCCCGCCCACCATCACATGGACCCTGTCCGGGACGATGTGGTTCAGGATGCGCTGGTAGTGGGTGATCAGAAGCACGGCCATCTCCGGGTTCTCCTTCCTGAGCGTGTTCACCCCGTGCGCCACCACCTTGAGCGCGTCGATGTCCAGCCCCGAGTCGGTTTCGTCCATCACCGCCAGCGCGGGATTGAGGACCGCCATCTGGAGGATCTCGTTGCGCTTCTTCTCGCCGCCGCTGAAACCGTCGTTGACCGGCCGCTGTGCGAACGAAGCGTCCATGTCCAGAAGCTCCATCCGCTCCATCAGCAGCTCCTGGAAGTCGAAGAGGTCCAGCTCCTCGCCGTCTTCGAGCCGGGACTGGAGCGCGGTGCGCATGAAGTTGGCGATCGATACTCCGGGTATCTCGACGGGGTACTGGAAGGCCATGAAGACGCCGGCCTGGGCCCGCTCGTCGGGCTCCATCTCCATCAGGTCCTCACCGTTGAGCTCCGCGGAGCCGTCGGTGGCCTCGTACCCCGGATGGCCCGCGATCACCTTGGCCAGGGTGCTCTTGCCGGATCCGTTCGGACCCATGATGGCGTGGATTTCGCCCGGCCTGATCGCGAGGTCCACGCCCTTCAGAATATCGAGATCCTCGTCCGCGACACCGGCCGCGAGGCCCTTCACGACGAGGACGGGGGAGTCATTCATCCCGCAGGCTCCTGATTCAGAGTTGAAATATGGAGAATGATTATTGATAGGGGATTGAAAGCTATGAAGGGGAGGCAGTGGTCGTCAAGGTTGGCAGCGCGGTACGGGAAGGCGAGCGCATATGCACCTAACTGCCTATACGATAACAACTTAGACAGTATGGTGACGCCAAGCGGCCAGCGCGGATGCATCGCCGTTCGAATGCCGTGGGGATTGTGTCCACGGGCTGCTAGAATACCGGACCCCGGATCCATGTGTCGGACCGGGCCCACGATTCCCGGAGTTGGTCGCTCACCGTGTCGGCCTCCGGCACCCTGCCCTGGCCCCGCAGCGCCGCCTCCAGACCGTACAGCGACCACCCGTTGAGTGGATGGTCCGCGAGCGCCGCCCGAAAAACCGCTTCCGCCTCCGTGTAGTGCTCCACTTCCAGGAGCACGTCCCCCAGCCAGTGCCGCGCCGAGAAGTTCAGCGGCTCGGGTTCGTCGTAGCGCAGGCCGTCCTCCAGTGCGATCGCCTCTTCCAGGACCGCCACCGCCCCTTCGCTGTCTCCGTCGTGGCGCAGGATCTCACCCTCGAGGATGCCGGCCACCACACCGAGCAGATCGGTCGCCTTGTGAAGGCGGAAGTTCTCGTCTTCGTCGGCGTTGTCGGCCGCGAGCCGCACCCTCTCGAGGTGTACGGAAGCTCGGCCCGGCTCTTCGCTGCGCAGATAGGCGTAACCCCGGGCGAAATCCCAGAAGCCGCGCTGAATCAGCCCGTCGGGCGGATCGTCCAGCTCCAGGATCTCGTCGAAGCGCCCGAAGCGGAGCAGGGCCAGGGCGTGGTAGAAGGCGCCGCCGGGCACGATCTTGCCGTAGTCCTTCGCGGCCTGGATGGCGATCGCCCCCTGTCCGTCCATGGAAGCCGCGAAGAGGAGCATGTGGAGGTTGTGTGACGGGTAGATCGCCCACGCGAGACCCTCTTCGGCGCGCAGGTCGGTGTGCCATGCCGCGATGTTGGCGCGCACCGCGTCGCCCCACCGCCCGATCCGGTTGTAGGTATGTGACGGCATGTGCCGGATATGGCTCGCCCCCGGGATCGCGTCACCCAGGTGGTTGGCGCAGGCCTCCGCCTTCCCGGGCTCGATGGTCGGCTCGGTGGCGTGCACGTACAGGTGGCACGCTCCGGGGTGGGTGATGTCCGTGGCCAGCACGCCTTCGAGCACGTCGTGGATCCTCTGCACGGCGGGCTTCTCGATGTCCCAGCGGCCGAGCCGGGGCTCAAGCAGCATGAGCGCCTCGCCGTACACCGTCGCGACGTCGGGATCGTCGGGGAACCGTTCGTAGACCTCGGCCATCGCCCGGGTGTAGGCCGAGTCGAGCATCTTGCGGGTGTCGTCGTCGTGGTCCGGTTCGTAGCGGGAGGCCATGGCCTCGATCAACGCCCTTTCCACGTCGTTGGCGTGGTCATCGGCGAGGCGCTTCGCCATCCGGATCCGCTCGTAGGCCCTCGGCGCGTCGTCGGGTCCCATCGGCCCGTTGTAGTAGGGGCCCCACGCCCACGCCTCGCCCCAGAAACACATCGCGCATTCCGGGTCCTCCCGCTGTGCCTGCCGGAAGGACCGTGCCGCGCGCAGCGGAGTGAAGGCGTACATCATCTGCAGGCCCTGGTCGAAGAACATCTGGGCCCGGGCGGAGCTGGTGGTGATCGGGCGTGAGAGCGGGCCGAGCGCTTCGGGTCGGTAGGTGACTTCCTCGTCGAAGCCGGCGGGGTACCCGACCTCCTGGGTGGCGGCGGTTCGGGCCGCGAGCGCCGAAAGGGCGAAGGTGAAGGTGGCCGCCGCGAAGACGCTCGGGTGCCGGTTGGATCTGGATTCCATTCGCTCGGTCTGTCCGATGGAGGCTCAGGTGGTATTCGGGCGGGGCAAATTGCGTGCCGAAGGGCTTCCTCGCCAGAGGGGCGTGCGTCTCGTGCGTCTCGTCAGCGCGGTGCCCGGTCGGGTCTGTCCACGGACTTCGGGGAGCTTGCGGACAGCGGCTCGCCGGTTTCGTGCTAGAATGGTATCCTGTTGTCGAACGTAAAATCGGAGGTGGTGGCCTGAAGTCGGACCCGACACGGAGGAAGCTTGCTCCCCGACCTTGAACGGGAACTCCTGCGAAAGTGTCAGGCGGGCAATTCCCGGTTCTTCGAGCCGATCGTGCGGGCGTACGAGCGACCCGGCATGCGGATCGCCTTGGGGATGATGGGCAACCCCGACGACGCTCGCGACGCCCTGCAGGACGCGTTCGTGAAGACCTGGCAGAATCTCTCCCGTTTCGACCTCAAGCGGCGATTCGCGCCCTGGTTCTTCCAGATCCTGAGAAACCAGTGCCGCGATGCGCTGCGGAGCCGCAAGGTGAGGTTTCGCCTCGAGGCCCTCGACGAGCGGCTGGAGATGAAGCCCGGCAACCCCGAGGACGGGCCGGAGCGGCGCGCGGAGCGCAAGGCGGCGAAGGAACTTCTGTGGAAGGGACTGGAGCGTCTGGGTGAAGATCATCGCGAGGTGCTCGTACTGAAGGAGATCGAGGGGTTTCGCTACGGCGAGATCGCCCGGATATTGAACATTCCGGAGGGGACGGTTGCGAGCCGGCTCTTCCACGCGAGGCGGGCACTGGCGGAAGAGTTGCAGAACGCCGGAGTCACGGACCCGTGACACAGCCACGGAGGAACCGGGACCTGGTCGTGCCCCGGACGGACTGGCCATGAACACCAAGGCACAGCAGACGGTCAGCCGCGAGGACCTCATGCGCTTCCTCGACGGCGAGGTCACGCCGCAGGAGAGGGAGGCGATCGAGGGGCAGCTCGAGGCATCCAGCGAGCTCCGCCGCGAGTTCGCCATCTTCCGCTCGATGAAGGAGGAACTTCAGGGCCTGTCGTTCGCGGTCGAGGGCGATGACTCCGTGTGGGGACGCATCCGATCCCGGATCACGTCGCCGGTGGGCTGGGGACTGACGGTCACCGGGTTCCTGGGCTGGGCGGCCTACGGGACCTGGTCGTTCGTGAACTCCCCCTCCGCGCTACTCGTGAAGCTGACAACGGGGGCCGTTGTGATCGGAGTCCTGGTCCTGCTCGCCCAGGTGATCTGGGACAGGTACCGGGAGTTCGGCTCCGATCCCTACCGGAACGTCCACCGATGATCCTCGCGACGGCCGAAGGCGTGGCCGGACACCGTGTGGAGCGCACGCTCGGGCTGGTACGCGGAAGCTCCGTCCGTGTTCGCCACGTGGGGATGGACATCATGGCCAGCCTGCGCAATCTGGCCGGCGGCGAGGTGTACGAGTACACCAAACTCCTGGCGGAGGTGCGGGAGCAGGCCGTGGACCGGATGGTCGCGGAAGCGAGGGCACTGGGGGCGAACGGAATCCTGGCGATCCGCTTCCAGTCGGCGGAGGTGAGCCGCGCCGCCGCCGAGATGATGTGCTACGGAACGGCGGTGGTGCTGCGCGAGGAGGGTTGAGGGGACAACCGCTTCCCCGGCTCAGGCGGCCGTCCGACTGCTGAAGTGCTCCATCTGCCGGCTGTGAATCCTGTCGATGATCATCAGCAGGATCAGGGTGAGTGGGACATGGAGGATATCGACGGCGATGTCGCCCACGGCTTCCATGGTTTCCGCCTGCACGGCAACGGCTGCCCCGCGAGCGAATTGAATCCGGACCGGGCCGCCCGCGAGCAGCACCGGGACCCACCAGCCCGCGAGCCACAGGCCCCACCACCAGACCAGGAGCGGTGACCCACCCTGCCGCCACCAGTGCTTCGGGTCGATGCTGGCCTGCCAGATCTCCTTCATGGCCTGGTAGGGCTTCCAGAACCATGCGATCGGCACGAAATGCCAGCCGGCCGCCCAGCCGGGCGTCATCTTCAGACCGGCCGCCCCCAACGCGCGGGCGTTGTGGTTGGCGCGGTGGATCCAGACGAGCACGAGGACCGCGGAGGCCACTGCGGCCCCGGCCATCACAATAGCCCACGGGATCACGAAGAGCAGGAAGAAGGGCGATGCGGACTCCAGGCGGTAGCCCAGCAGTTCGGCCGTGCTCGTGCCCGCCGAAAAGAGCATTACGACGATGGACGCGCAGAGGAAGGTCCTGGTCCAGTTCATCAACCGGGTGGGGTCGCGAAAACCGTGTCTTTCGGTGTCGTTCATCGGCTCGGCGTCCTTTTCCTGCCTGTCAAGTTCCGTCTGAAGCGGCGAATCCTTCGAGCGACGGGGCGAACGGCGCCAGCCTTTCGGCCATCACGCCCGCCGCCTCCGGATTCGCATCCACGAGAATGTAGCTCCGACCGTTGCGCGCCGCCGCCTCGCCGGTCGTACCGCTCCCGGCGAAGAAATCCAGCACGGTGTCTCCGGGACTGGAGTGTACCTTGATGATACGTTCCAGCACCCCCAGAGGCTTCTGTGTGGGATAGCCCGTCTTCTCCCCGCCGGTGGGGCTGACGATGGTGTGCCACCACACGTCGGTGGGGGTCTTGCCGCGAGCTGCCTTCTTCTTCCCCACCAGCCCCGGGGCCATGTAGGGGATCCGGTCTATCTCGTCGAAGTTGAATGTGTAGGCGCGAGGGTCCTTCGCGTACCAGAAGATGGTGTCGTGCTTGGCGGGCCACTTCCGCTTCGAGCGGGCGCCGTAGTCGTACGCCCAGATGATCTCGTTCATGAAGGAGGTACGGCCGAAGATCTCGTCGAGGCGGACCTTGCAGTAGTGGGCCTCGCGGTAGTCGATGTGGAGGAAGAAGGAGCCTGTCGGAGTGAGGACGCGGTGCGCTTCGCGGAGGCGGGGAGCGAGGAAGGCGGGGTAGTCGTCGTGGCGGTCATCGTAGCCGCTGCGGCCCACCACCTCGGTTCGGTAGCGGGCGCCCTGGAAGCCGGTGCGGTCCCCGCCCTCGTCGCGCTCGACCCGGATGCGGGTGCGGCTCTGGGTTGTGCCCGTGTTGAAGGGAGGGTCGATGTAGATGAGATCGATGGTCCCGGCGTCCATCGCCCGCAGCACGGGGAGATTGTCGGCGAGGATGATGCGTCCGGATGGGTGAAGCTGTCGTGTGGTCATACCGGACGGGTGCGCGGCTCCCCCCGGTCTGATGCGCCGCCCTCGGCCAGGCTGGTCAGAAGACGCGGTACTGGAGGGATACTCCGTAGGAGTTGCGGTTCTGCGAACCCAGTCGACCCGATCCCCCGACGCTCGCCTCAAGAGTGGTGCTGAACCTCCACAGGGTATACCCCAGCCCCAGCCCGATCCCCCACAACCCATAGGTCTGGTCGATCACGAATGGCTGGGCATCGCGCTTGATCACTCCGCGACCGGTCTCGATAAACGCGAAGCCACTGAGTCCCGGACCCCTTCCATAACCCGACATGAAACGGCCGAAATAGAGCAGATCCCGTTCGGTGGCGCGCGGGACGTACTTCTCAATCATCTGGACGACGAATTGGGCGGAAATCCAGGGCAGGGGCAGCGACAGCGGGGGTACCGGCTGAGGAATGTGCCAGGTTACCTGAACGCTCCCGCCGGGGGACGCCACGTCCTTCAATACCATTCTGGCGCCCGCGAAGGCCTCGAAACCGCCATCCTGGTCGTAGGTGGCGTCATCTGTGGCCTCCCGCTCCTGGGCCTGAAGGCCGGCGGCGGCAACCCCGCCCGCCAGCATCAACACAGCCATGAACGGGACGACCGTGCCCGTTCTCGATGTTCTGATCGCCGGGGCACCCTGCTCCCGGTGTTCGAGGTTCTTGCATTCCGTCATTTCTACCCCCCCGGTGTTTCCCGGCCTCCAGGACCGCTACGTTGCACTTGCCGAACTCTTGTCAAGTTGGCGTTCCGAACTGTTCTTGGCAACTTTCTCTCTGTCGGCACTCTTCTCTGCCGGCCGTGGCTGGCGAGGACCGTCCCGTCCCGGCGCGCCACGTGAGAAGGCCCCGATGGGTCCCAGAGTGCGTGACCGAATGCCGGAGACCCAGGTCGGCCTTGATCACCAGTCCCCCCCCTCCGAAGCCGTCGCGGCCTCCTTCGCCCTTCTCACCATCTCGCGCACATCGGCCAGGAGCTTCTGCGCATCGTAGACGATCCCGTCCTTGATCGTGTACTTGATGCCTCCCACCCGTTCCACCTCCCCGGTCTCGTCGTTGAGCTTCACGGCGCCATTGCCGTACAGGACCTTGAGATTCCGGAGCGGGTTCTCGTCCACGACGACCATGTCGGCCTTGAGCCCCGCGCGGAGTATCCCGAAATCGATCTTCGCCCCCTTGGGGTCGTGGAGTTCCTCGGCTCCGAAGAGGGTGGCCGAGCGGATGACCTCGACGGGGTGGAAGCCGGCCTCGCGCAGCAGCTCGAGTTCACGGATGTAGTCGAAGCCGTAGAGCTTGTAGATGAAGCCGGAGTCGGAGCCCGTCGTGACGCGCCCGCCCGCGTTCTTGTAGTCGTTCAGAAAGTGCATCCACTTCCGGAAGAACCTCTTCCAGTGAAATTCGTCCTCGGTGGTCCAGTAGAACCAGTAGGAGCCGTGCGCCCGGCGCGACGGCTGGTAGAACTCCCAGAGGCTCGGCAGCGTGTACTCGTCGTGGAAATCGGCCTCGCGGGAACGCATCACGTCGCGGCTGGCCTCGTAGATGGTCATCGTCGGGTCGATGCCGAAGCCGAGTTCCAGGAAGCGGTCGATCAGATCGTTCCACTGCTCCGATCCCGGCTCGGCGGCCTGGTACCAGAGACGCCCGACGTTGCCGAAGCGGTGCTGCTCGTTCTGGTAGTTGTAGTCGAGCGGCCAGTCCTGGATGCTGTAGTCGGTCAGCATCGACTCCATCAGGCCGTAGTAGTGCGTCATCATGTCCAGGCCGATCTCGGCGGCGTCGAGCGCGGTCATGCGCACCACACCCATCTGGCCGAGGTGGGCGACCGTGCCGAGCCCGTGCCGGTGCCCCTCGTCTATCACCGCAGCCATGATATCGGGGTCCATGGCGCCCAGCTTGAGGCCGTCGATCTTCGCGCCCTCGACCTCGACGGCGGCTGCCCAGCGGACCCACTCGCGGGCTTTTTCCGGCGAATCGACGCGTCCGTTGTCCCAGGCCTCGCCGGGACGGGCGTAGGTGAACATGCGCGGCGCCACGATCTCGTTGCGCGCCGCCGCGGCCTTCTCCTTCAGCGCCCACATCATCGGGCCGTGGCCGACGCCGCGGGAGGTGGTGATGCCGTGTCCCATCCACAGCTTGTAGACGTACTCGGGCTGCGGTGCCTTGCCGGAGCCGCCGGTGTGCGCGTGCATGTCCACGAAGCCGGGCATGATGTACATGCCGGACATTTCCATTTCCCTGGCGGCGCCGGCGGATCGGCGGTTCTCGTTGATGGGGACGCCTGGATATCCAACCGTTTGGATTCGAGATATCCTGTCACCTTCGATTACGATATCCACCGGGCCGATCGGGGGTGCTCCGGTTCCGTCGATGATCGTGGCGCCCCTGAGGATGAGCCGTTCGTGGGGGCCGTCGCCTTCGTCGGCGCGGCGGAGTGTGGTGGGCTCCATCTGCGCGCAGAGTGTGGACGGAATCGCCGTTGCGAGAATGACGGCGGGTGCGAACATGCGGCTCGGGCGGCGCGGGAACTCCATTCGGCACCTCCTGGTGGGTGAATCGATGGGCAGGTTTCCCAATGTACGCGGGTGGCCCGGCGCGTGGACAGAAGCCGCGGCCCGGATTAGCGTTTTCCATGACCCGACACGATGCCGAAGAGGGCAGTCCCGCAGCAGTCGCCGCCGATCCCCGGGAGATGAGCTTCGGTGAAGTGGCCGGCGAGGCCGCCCGGCTCCACAGGGAACTTCACCGCCACAACCATCTCTACCACGCCGGGGCCGCCCCCGAGATCTCCGACTCGGCGTACGATGAGCTCTTTCGCCGGCTGCAGGCTATCGAGGCGGCGCATCCCAGCTTGGTGACTCCCGATTCACCTACTCAGCGTGTAGGTGCGGACCCGCTGGAGAGTCTCCCCAACATCGAACACGCCGCTCCCATGCTGTCGCTCGACTCGGCGCGCGAAGTCGAGGAAGTCCGCCGTTTCGACGAGCGGCTGCGCAAAGCCCTCGGAGACGAGAAGATCAGGTACGTCCTCGAGCCGAAGCTTGACGGTGCATCCCTGGAGCTCGTGTACGTGGACGGTGTGCTGGAGCGCGCGGTGACAAGAGGGAACGGACGTGTGGGCGAGGGGGTGACCGAGAACGTGCGGACGATTCAGACCGTCCCATTGCGGCTGCGCGGGCGGGAGCCGCCTGTACCGGCGTTTCTTTCCGTGAGGGGCGAGGTGATCATGCGCCTGAGCGATTTCGAGTCGCTCAACCAACGGCGCATCGAAGCGGCCAAACCCCCGTACCAGAACCCCCGCAACGCAACTTCCGGCGCGCTGCGCCAGCTTGATTCCCGGATCACGGCGCGACGGCCCCTGACCGTGCTCGCCTACGACATCATGGCAGTCGAGGGGGCCGCGTTCGGCTCCGACTCGGAGGGGATCAAGGCGCTGAGGGCGTGGGGGCTCAAGACGCCCGAGCGGGTGACCGTGGCCGAGTCGGTGGAAGAGATCGCCAGGTACCACCGCGCCTTCGACCGCGACCGGGAGTCCCTCGACTATGAGATCGACGGTGTGGTTGTCAAGCTTGATGCGCTGGCACCGCGGACCCTGCTCGGCAGCACCGCGCACCACCCCAGATGGGCGATCGCGTTCAAGTTCGAGCCGCGCAAGGAGATCACGCGCATCGACCGGATCCTGGTCTCGGTAGGACGCACGGGAGTCCTCACGCCCGTTGCGCTACTCCGCCCGGTCGAGGTGGGAGGAGTGACCGTATCGAGGGCGTCCCTGCACAACCGCGAGGAGCTGGAGCGGAAGGATGTCCGGGAAGGCGACCTGGTGCGCGTGCAGCGGGCCGGCGACGTGATCCCGCAGGTCGTTGAGCGCATCGATGAGGATGGACACGAGCGTGGCGAGCTGTTCACCATGCCGGGTGCGTGCCCCTCGTGTGGGACGGAGCCCGTGGAGAGGGGACCCTTCACGATCTGTCCGAACCATTTTGCGTGCCCCGCGCAGCTGAAGGGGCGCATCACCCACTTCGGATCGCGGGCCGCCCTGGACATGGAGGGGCTGGGCGAGGAGACGGCCGCGCTGCTCGTCGAGGAGGGGCTGGTGGGGGAGTTGGCCGATCTATTCGAGCTGACGGAGGATGACCTCCTGCCGCTCGAGGGGTTCGCGGCAGTGTCGGCGCGCAATCTGGTGGGTGCGATCCAGGAGCGCAGGCAGGTGGAACTGGCCAGGTTCCTGGTGGGATTGGGGATCCCCGAGGTGGGGGTGGCGGTGGCGCGTGATCTGGCCATGCATTTCCGGGGGATCGAGGCTGTGCGGAGCGCCCCCGCAGAGGCGCTCGAGAGTATCCACGGGGTGGGGGAGAAGATGTCGGCGGCGATACGGGGGTTCTTCGACACGCCGGATGTGCGCGACGCCCTGGACCGGCTGCTGAACCAGGGGTTCCGGCTTGTCGTGCCGGACGGGCCGCCGGCTCGGGAGGAGGGGGGGTGGGCGGGGAAGACGGTCGTGCTTACGGGAACGCTGGAGTCGTTCTCAAGAAGCAGGCTCAAGGACATGCTCCAGGACCTGGGGGCTCGGGTTACGGGCTCGGTGAGTTCCCGTACCGACTTCCTGGTTGCCGGTGCCGACCCCGGTTCGAAGCTGGAGAAGGCCCGTCGGTTGGGGGTGGAGGTGCTGGACGAAGCGCAGTTGCGGGAACGCCTGGGCCGGCGGGAAGGGGATGGTCGCCCCGAGAACCTGCCGTCTCGGGACCGGGGGCGCGGTTGACTACCCTGCTCGGGAACTCCGCCCTGGTTGTAGGCGGGTGCGGAGCCCTCTACTTCGGTGCCGAGTGGTTGGTACGGGGGGCTGCGAGAATCGCATCCCAGATGGGCATCAGTCCGATCGTCGTGGGCCTTACCCTCGTGTCCCTGGGAACATCCGCCCCTGAACTGGTTGTGGGTGTCTTCGCCGCGCTCGAAGGAAAGACGGGGCTGCTGGTCGGCAATGTCATGGGCTCGAACCTCGCCAACATCGGGCTGATTCTCGGGGCCACGGCGGTGATCCGGCCATTGAAGGTCGCTGACAGGGTGGTCACCCGCGACGTGCCGATCATGGTGGTCATCTCGATCTTCGTCTTCCCATTGGTGCAGGATCTGCGGATCGACCGGGCCGAGGGGGTGATCCTTCTGGTCCTCCTGATCGTGTACGTGGCCTTCACCTTCCACACCGCCGAGGAGGACCTGCCCGAGCTCCGCCACGACGGCGATACCGTTTCCGAGGAGGCTGCGGAGATCGAGGGAGCGGGCGGTGTGCTGGGAAACCTGGGTCTGGTCGCCGCGGGCGCGCTGGGGCTCGGGTTCGGGGGCAAGGCGATCGTGGACGGTGCCTCCGAGCTGGCCCTGCTGCTCGGAGCGAGTCCCGAGGTGATCGGGCTGACCCTCGTCGCCGTGGGGACGTCGCTGCCGGAACTGGTGACGTCGATCGTGGCCGCAGCGCGGCAGCAGGTGGACATCGCCGTCGGCAACATCGTGGGATCCAACATCTTCAACCTGACTGCGGTGCTGGGGGTGTCTACGCTGGTAACCGGATTCCCGGTGAATCCAACGATTCTGACCCACCAGCTTCCGGCGGTTCTGGTCCTTTCGTTCCTCGTCTGGCCGGTTACGGCAACCGCCCGCAAGGTGAGGCGCTCAGAGGGTCTGCTGCTCCTGGTCGCCTACTTCAGCTTCACGGTCTGGATCACCCTTGTCGACTGAGGGCGAAAGGACTACCGGCGAAGATCCGCGCGAACGGTGGGCTGCGCGACTGTCACGGGTGGAGTCCCGCAACGTGACCTTCCTGGAGAGTCTTCCCCCCTTCTGGACGCACGCTTCGGGCGGCCAGGTCCGAGACGCCGCCGGGAACGCCTATCTGGACTTCTCCGGTGCGTTCGGAGTTGCCTTTGCCGGTCACCGTCATCCCAGGGTCGTTGCGCGGATCCGGCGGCAGGCGGAGCGGCTGATCCACGGAATGGGAGATGTCCATCCCCCGGTGGCCAAGGTGGAATTCCTGGAGGCGCTGGGGGCTCGCCTGCCGTGGCCCTCATCCAGGACGATTCTGGGGCTGAGCGGTTCCGATGCTATCGAGGCCGCCCTGAAGACGGCGTACCTGGCAACCGGAAAACCGGGGGTCGTTGCCTTCGAGGGAAGCTACCACGGGCTGACGCTCGGAGCTCTTGCGGCTACAAGCCGGGAACATTTTCGGCGCCCTTTCGACCGGCGCCTCGCGGATCACGTGCGCTTCGTACCCTTTCCGGATTCGCCGGCCGGCGCAAAGAGGGCTCTTGCCGGGGTGACGGAGCTCCTGGCGGGTAGTTCGCCCGTGCCATTCGGGGCGGTAATCGCAGAGCCCATACAGGGCCGTGCCGGGATCCGGATTCCCCCGCGTGGATTCCTGGCCGAACTCTGCCGGCGGACCCGGGCCGGCGGTGCCCTGCTCATCACCGACGAGATCTTCACGGGCATGGGGCGCACCGGAGTCCTCTTCGCGGCCGAGCACGACGACACCGTCCCGGATCTCATGTGTCTGGGCAAGGCGCTTGGTGGAGGGATGCCGCTATCGGCGTGCTGCGGTCCGGTTACGGTCATGGACGCTTGGCCGCCGTCAACGGGCGAGGCCATTCATACTGGCACCTTCCTGGGCCATCCACTCGGCTGCGCGGGTGGGTTGGGCTTTCTGGAGGCCTTGGACGCCGATGACCTCGTTGGTAGGGCGGGGCGCCTCGGCGCGTCTGCTCTCGGCTATCTGAAGGCCAGTCTGCACGGCGATGCCGATGTGGTGGAAGTACGAGGCCGGGGGTTGATGCTGGGGGTCGAGCTCGGAAAGACCGGCCGTGCGGGTCCGGCGGCGCAGGTTGCCGGGAAGGCGCTGGAACAGGGGCTGATTGTCCTCCCCGGCGGTGAAGATGGTGAGGTGGTTGAGGTTGTTCCTCCGGCGACACTCGCATCGGAGGAGCTGGAAAAGGGTCTTGCGATCCTGGTGGCGTCGATCCGCTCAGCGCGCTGACGTCGCGAAATCGATACGCTCGGCCAGATCCAGATCACGCTGGGTGACACCGCCTGCGTCGTGAGACCAGAGCCTCAGAAACACCTTGTCGTAGCGGATCCTGATCTCGGGGTGGTGGTTCAGCTCGTCCGCGATGGTCGCCACACGGTTGACAAACACGACGGCGCTGCGGAAGGAGGGGAAGACGTACTTCTTGCGGATGGTATCGTTACGGAACTTCCACCTGGCGTGGGCTGCGGCCCACGCTTCGACCGCCTCCAGCGGAAGTCGCTCTGCCATCAGGTGTTTGCCTCCCTTCTCGCGATCGACGTCGCGGTGTTGTCCACAACCAACCCAGGGGCCGGAAATATAACGACATGGAGGGCCCGGGCAACCCGGATTCACGGTCCGGCTGACCAACGGGCACCAAACGGGGGTCGGGTTCGGGGAGCTTGCCTTGGCACGTCTAACCTGCTTGGATACACTTGTTTGCGAGATTCCGGCAGCCCGCAGTCAAGAGCGGAGAACAGCGTGTGACCAGTGACACCAGCAAAGTGGCCGCAACCGATCCCACGCCGTCGGCCGTGATTCCCACCGCCTACGCGACGGGCTACGAGAAGGCTGCGAAGGTGGAGCCCGAACTGGCAGCCGCATACATCCGCCACACGACCATAGGTGATCCGCTAGCGGATGCGGTGGCCGCGGACCTCATGTCGTTCTCTTCCAGACAGGTCCACACGTTGTTAGCCACAGTGCTTCAGAATCCCCGGGAGCTTCCCCCCGAAACCCCGGGGTCGCTCCGGCACTTCATGGCTGAGGCCCTCGATCTACCCGAATGGTTCGACGAGGAGATCGCCATGACTGCCTCACGGGCGTTTCTGCGCAACTCGGACACCGTACTTGCGGCCCTGGTGGGGGGCAGCATCGTCGAGGGATTCGCTACCCTCATCAGCAAGTCCTTCCGTATCAGGGGCCGGGTGACGGTCTCGGGCGTGCGCCGCCTCAAGCAGAACGGGCTGCAACTGATCGAGCAGTACCTTCCCGGAGGAATGAGCCCGCTGGGGGACGGCTGGAAGCTGACGCTGCGCGTGCGTCTGGTCCACGCGCGGTCCAGAATGCTCATCGCGAACTCGGATGAATGGAGCCACGAACGCTACGGGCTGCCGATCAGTGCCGCCACGGTTCTGCTGGCCGGCTCTGCGTTCTCGGGCCGGCTCATGCAGCACGTGGCGGCTCTGGGCGGTGACTTCAGCCGGGAGGAGCGCGAAGCGTATGTGCACGTCTGGCGGTACACAGGCCTGCTCATCGGCATACCGAAGGAAATCCTCTTCCACGACGAGGCGTCAGCGGTGCGTTCTTTCGAGATCGGCAGGATGTGCGAACCCCCCGCGGACCACGACGCGATCATCATGGCGAACAGCATCATCAACAGTGCGCCGCTGGTCGTCGGCATCAAAGAGGTGGCGTCCCGGCGCAAGCTGGCCAAGTACGCCTATCAGATTTCCCGGGGTTTGATCGGCGACGAACTTTCGAACACGTTCCTTTTTCCCAGGACACGAGGCAAAGCGGTGCCCGTGCTCCGGATTCAGAATCGGACCAAGCGCCTGATCGGGCGCGTGCTGCCCCGGTGGCGCAGGACCAGGGACCTGGAGAGGTTCAGGGCCCTTGTCGATTTTGTAAACCTGGGCCGACTCGAGCACTCCTACAGTCTGCCGACCACGCTCTACGACGAGGAGTCGTCGGACTGGTAGCTGCGGAGCGTCCCGTCCCCGGCTCTTCACCACCGGAGATGCCCAGACGGATTCTCCGCGAGCTACGCGATCCGCCTCCTCCGCCGGGACCGGAGATTGAACTGGACCATAACCAGCGCCGGAATGACCAGCATCAACAGGAATGTCGCCACCAGAACTCCGAATCCCACCGATGTGGCGAGCGGTACCAGGTGTTGGGTCTGAACGCTCCGCTCGAAGATCAGGGGAGCCACCCCCAGGAAGGTGGTTACGGAAGTGAGCATGATCGCACGAAAGCGTGCCCTGGCCCCCGCGACTACCGCATCGCGCGGCTGCATGCCGTCCTCCACCGACCGGTTGATGAACTTGATCATCATCAGTGAGTCGTTCACGACCACGCCACTCACCCCGATCAGCCCCTGGATGGACGAGAACCCGAGACTTAGGCCCAGCATGACATGCCCGAATAGGGCACCCACGAGACCCAGCGGGATTGCGGCCAGGACGATCAGGGGCTGGGAGTAGGATCCGAACGGGATCGCCATGAGGACGTACATGACCAGCAGAGCGAAGAGGACGGCTCTGGGCAGCACGGCGTTGACTTCCCGCTGCTGCCGCTGCTCTCCACCGTGTGTGTATGCGAATTCCGGATTCTCCTCCGACAACCGGGCCAGAAGCGTGCGCTCCAGATCACTGTTCGCCGCCTGTCCGGTCACGATCCTGGTATCCACGCTGGCGGTTACCGTGATGATTCTCCGGCCGTCGAGCCGGTGAATGGTCGTGGGTGACCTGGCGAACCGGACGTTGGCAACCTGACCCAGGGGGACTTCGGCTCCCGTCGGCGTGCGCACCAGATACCGTTCGATGTCGGACGGAGAGTTGCGGTCTTCCGCCGGAAGCCGCACATACACCCTCATGTCCTCGCGGCCCCGCTGAACCCGGAGGGCTTCGCTCCCGAAGAATGCGGACCGCACCTGGCGTGCGAAGTGGTCCAGGGTCAGGTGGAGGGTACGGGCCTCGGGCTTTAGCTCGAGCCGCATCTCCTTGAACCCTTCGTCATGGCTGGTCCTGACGTCGAAGACGCCGGCCCTGGTCTCCAGGCCGGCCATCACTTCTTCGGCGACGGCGGCAAGTCGTGCGGGCTCGGGGTGGGAAAGGTCGAGGTGGACAGGTAGACCCAGGGCGAGCGCACCCGCCGAGAAGCTCATGGACCTGGCCTCGGGCAATGCGCCCGTTTCCTCGCGCCAGGCGTTCCGAAACTCGGTCGAGGAGAAGTCGCGCAGCCGTGAGTCGGCAAGCTTGAATTCGACAGCCCCAAGATGGCCGCGTGGCACCTCCACGGCGTCTCCACCCAACGGGTCGAAGAGCTGGGCGGTCTGTCCCACCGTGACCGCCACGCCGGCCAGGGTCTCCTCTTCGCCATCCGAGAGCCGTCCCAGCGCCCGGCGTCCCGCGGCCTCCAGCAACTGTGTCACCTCCGCCGTGCGCTCGCTCGGCGTTCCGATGGGCATCTCCACATTCGCCGAAACGATATCGCCCTCGATCTGAGGAAGGAATTCGTACCTGACGAACCCGGCGCCCACGATGGTCACCGACACAAGGAGGAGCCCGGCCGTCGAAGCCAGCACGATGCCCGGATGGCCGGCCGCGAACCGAAGGGCGCGGTCCAGCGGGCCCTCGACAAAGCGGTCGAGCATCTCGTCCACGGCTCCCTGCACCCGGCTCACCGCACGGGCCGTCCTCGTTTTCGGCTCCCTAATCGGCGGCAGGTGCGCCAGGTGATGCGGCAGAACGAGCAGCGACTCGACGAGCGACAGCAACAGTACGGCAATCACCACGATCGGGATGCTGAGCCCGATCTTGCCGATGGGACCGGGCGCGGTCAGCAACACGGAGAATGCCGTGATGGTGGTAAGTACGGCGAAGATCACGGGTGCCGCGATCTGTCTCGTCCCGCGAACGGCGGCGGCCACGCCATCGGTGCCCTTTTCCCGTTCGGAATAGATGTTCTCTCCGACGACGATGGCGTCGTCCACGACGATGCCCAGGGCCAGGATCAGTGCCATGAGGGAGAACATGCTGATCGAGATATCCATGACCGCCATCACCAGGAACGTGCCCGCGAAGGAGACCGCGAGCCCCACGGCCACCCACATGGCGAGGCGGATCTGCAGGAAGAGGGCCAGCGCCAGAAACACGAGCGCGAGCCCGATGGCGGCGTTCTCAAGAAGGAGGTCGACGCGACCTTCAAGATCGATCGAATCGTCACGCCAGACGTCGACGGCGACCCCTGCCGGCAGCCCCGGCACGACCTCGGAGTCGATGTACTCCCGGATCGCCCCGGCGATATCGATGACGTTCTCGCCCGCGCTTCGGTAGACGTCTATGCGGGCCGCGGGCTGTCCGTTGAAACGGGTGATCAGGTCCGTATCGGCAAAGGCGTCGCGCACGTTCGCGATTTCGCCCAGCTGCACGGCGGTGCCGTCGGAGCGTGTAAGAACGATGATGTCCTCGAAGTGGCCCTGCTCGTAGTTCTGGCCGATCGTGCGAACCCGTATCTCCTCTTCGCCCGTGGAGATCTTCCCGGCAGACAGATCGAGCGACCCCTGACGAACCGCTGCGGCGACCTCGTCCACGGTCAGGCCGAGAGCCTGCAACCGGCTGAGCGGCACCTCGATCGAGATCTCATAGTTGCGAATCCCCCCCGTTTCCGCATACGAGACCTCGGACAGGGCGAGGATTCCGTCCTCGATCCGGTATGCCAGCTCCTTGAGCGTTCGTTCTGGAACGTCACCATGGACGATGAGGCGAAAGACGATCTGGCGGCTCGTGATCTCCCGGACCTCGGGCCGTTCCGCCCCGGCCGGAAAGGTCGCTATGCGGTCGACCCGCGCTTTCACCTCGGCAAGGGCGCGGCTGAGATCGGTGCCCTGTCTGAACTCGGCGATCACCGACCCGAGGTTCTCCGCCGCCGAAGACTCCGTCCGTTTCAACCCCTCCAGGGACTCGATCTGTTCCTCGATCTTGCGAACGATCGATTCCTCCACCTCCTGGGGCGCCGCTCCATGGTACGGTACGACCACCTGAATCCGGTCCAGCGAAGCCTCCGGGAGAAACTCCTGCGGAAGCTCCAGAGCCGCGAGGATACCGGCGAACAGGAGGAATCCCATCAGGAGATTCGCGGCGATGGGATGCCCCGCCATGAATGAAATCGGGCCGCGGGTGCCGTTGGGAGCGGCGGACGGATTTGTCGGCGGCGGAACTCCGGGCGAGTCGTCGCCCTGGTTGGTTGCCAGGCTCATGGGCGTTTAGGTGTACCGCGCGCGCCCATGTCTGGCAAGAGGCGTTCCGACACAGTGATGCACGACGTGGTCAAGCCCTCCGAAACGCCCGTGCAGGCATTGACGAGACCGCCACAGCATTCGACTATCCAGCGATGGTCACGTTGCAGGAGCTTCTCAGGGGGTCCAGCCGCACCTTTGCCGTGGGAATCGAGATCCTCCCGAGCCCACTGAGGGAGGAAATCACGGTCGCGTACCTGCTCCTGCGCGTGTCCGACTACCTCGAGGACAACCAGGAACTCGCGGACGGGGAGAAAGTCGCTCTGCTCGAGGAATGGAGGCGAGTTCTCGGTGGAGACGATTCACGGGCCCTGGTCGACCGCATGGCGAGAGCGCGGGAGGATACGCCGGACGCCTTCGTGGCCCGGAACACCGCGACGGTGCTCCAGGGCTTGAATCGGCTTGATCGGGGAGCCCGAGAAGTCCTGGTCCGCCGGGTTCGCGAGTCGAGCGCGGGTATGGCGCGCTGGACCGAGCGAGGATCCATCTTTGCAACGGAGGCGGATCTGGATGACTACATGCACGAAGTGGCCGGCCGGGTCGGCCACCTTCTCACCGAACTGTTCGTACTCCGGCTCCGCAATCTGGCAGGCGTCCGCGAACGCATGATGCGGCTCGGCCGTGAGTTCGGGCTGGCGCTCCAGACCGTGAATGTGATCCGCGGCCTGCATGAAGATCGCGACCGCGGCTGGATCTACGTGCCGACCGCGTTTCTGCCCGACCCGGAGATCGATCCCCGTGAACTCTTCAGCGCGACCAACCGTGCCGCGGCAATGACGGTTCTCACCCGGCTTGTCGACAAGGCGGAGCGCCATCTGAGTGCGGCACGCGTGTACATCCGGCTGATTCCGAGACGCCATCACCGGGTGCGCCTCTTCTGCCTGTTGCCGCTGCTCTTTGCCGTTCGCACCCTGGCCCTCAGCCGGGACAACCCGGACGTGTTGGAGAAGGAGACCAAGATGACACGGTACGAGGTGGTTGCCATCACTCGCGACGCCCGGGTCATGGGGTTTTCGAACCGGTGGATCGAGTGGTATTGCCGGCGTCTGGCGGTGGTGGGGCGGTGATTCCGCTCCCGGATCCCGGAGCGCGAGACTGCCCACGACATCGCCATTGACGCCTACCTCGGAAAGGGCTACGATTAAGGTCTTGCTGCGGGGTGGAGCAGTCTGGTAGCTCGTCGGGCTCATAACCCGAAGGTCGCGGGTTCGAATCCCGCCCCCGCTATGAAATACATCGGATCCGGAACGCCGCCTTCGCGCGGCGTTTCTGACGTAGCGGACCGGGCGAACCGGCCGCTGAATCGACCAGGCCGCCCGGTGGCGGGACCGAATGAGGGGTCCGGACCGGAGCCGACCCGGTCGGTTTTTGTCGGGCCGATGCAGGGCAGGCAGGGCCAGGTAGCTCAGTTGGTAGAGCACGCGACTGAAAATCGCGGTGTCGGCGGTTCAATTCCGCCCCTGGCCATCAGGATGCGAAAGGTCCGTAGCTCAATTTGGTAGAGCACCGGTCTCCAAAACCGGCGGTTGGGGGTTCGAGTCCCTCCGGGCCTGTGGCAGGGAGGCGCGCCCTCATCGTCTAACGGCCAGGACACCACTCTTTCAAGGTGGAGATCGGGGTTCGATTCCCCGTGAGGGTATCGGCCGGGATTTCCCCCGGGCGAGCAGGAAAACAGGGGCTGTAGCTCAGTTCGGTTAGAGTGCCGGTCTGTCACACCGGAGGCCGCGGGTTCGAGTCCCGTCAGCCCCGCTGGCAGCTGTTTGAAAATTCGGGTCGTGGAGCGAGTCTCCCGGTGGTCCGCAGGGTACGTCGCCGGTTGCAGGACGGCTGGCGACCGGGGCGCGGAATGGCCGGGTCACGTTCGCAGCTTCGGGGCCGTAGCTCAGTTGGGAGAGCGCCTGAATGGCATTCAGGAGGTCAGGGGTTCGACTCCCCTCGGCTCCATTCTGGCCGGCCCGCCGACTGGCCGGAGCACGCTCGGGTGGCGGAATTGGTAGACGCGCAGGATTCAGGATCCTGTGGGGGTTAACCCCGTGAGGGTTCGAGTCCCTCCCCGAGCATTGGCGGCCTATGTCGGAACCCGGCAGCGAAGGCGACCGGGACTGACCCCGACCGCGAATGGGAGCCCACGTGCTGGAATTGGTAGACAGGCTGGTTTGAGGGACCAGTGTTCGAAAGGACGTACAGGTTCGAGTCCTGTCGTGGGCACTTTCACTGCGAGCTTGGTCTCGCGAAGCGCCCGTAGCTCAATTGGATAGAGTACCTGACTACGGATCAGGGGGTTGGGGGTTCGAGTCCTCCCGGGCGTATTGGACTCACGCGGCAGGGCGTTGGGCACGGCTTCCGGCACCGCCCCGGTCACCGAGGCCGGCATTCTGGTCGCGGAGGGTTCCGGGGCGCGTAGCTCAGCTGGTTAGAGTGCCACGTTGACATCGTGGAGGTCACAGGTTCGAGTCCTGTCGCGCCCATTCTTTTACAGTCCGCGGGTTATCCGAGCGGGCGCCCGGTTGCGACGAAGCACCGGGCTGCAAGGTGTTGCCATGGGGCCGTAGCTCAGTTGGGAGAGCGCAGCGTTCGCAATGCTGAGGTCAGGGGTTCGACTCCCCTCGGCTCCACTGATCGGCCCGGCGGGCCGGGATCCGGCGCGCACGGAGGGACACCGGAGCCGCCGCCATGTAGCGTGGCGAGCTTCCGGGTTGCCGCCGGCCGGAAAGATCGCCACCGTAGCTCAGCTGGTAGAGCACGTCACTCGTAATGACGGGGTCGTCGGTTCGAGTCCGACCGGTGGCTCTCGCAGCAGTACACAGCCCCGTGGTGTAATTGGCAACACGTCTGACTCTGGATCAGAAGAGTCCTGGTTCGATCCCAGGCGGGGCTACTTGGAGGGATGGCTGAGCGGCTAAAAGCGGCGCCCTGCTAAGGCGTTGGTCCATGGGACCACGTGGGTTCGAATCCCACTCCCTCCGTGAGCGTAGAGCGAGACTCGTCCCGACCCGCCGGGAGGCGTAGTCCTAACTGGTAAGGCACCGCACTCGAAATGCGGCGTGCGCAAGCACTTGGGGGTTCGAGTCCCTCCGCCTCCGCTCAGAAGTCCCCCGCTTGCTCCGAGACCCGAAGAACGGAGGCGGGGGAGGCTCACTCCAACGGGGCGTGGCTCAGTCCGGTAGAGCGCTGCGTTCGGGTCGCAGAGGTCCCCGGTTCGAATCCGGGCGCCCCGATTGCCGGAAACAAAAGGACGGGTGGCCGAGTGGCTTAAGGCGCACGACTGGAAATCGTGTGGGCATCTGCCCGCGTGGGTTCGAATCCCACCCCGTCCGTGAGCGTCAGCGAACTGACGGGAGGGGATTCGGACGGCGTCGAGCCGGAGGCGGGCGCGCCGCTAGGCGCGAACGCCGGAGACGGCCGGGGAGCGGCGCCAGCCGCCCGCAGGCCAATCCCACCCCGTCCGTGACCGGTTCGCCGCCGGATGCGCCGACGGGTATGTTTCGGCATGCTTCTCAACTGCGACATGGGCGAGAGCTACGGGCCTTGGGAGAAGGGTGCCGACGCTGCGGTGATGCCCCTGATCGATTGGGCCAACATCGCGTGCGGCGGACACGCCGGGGACCCCGACACGATGGCTCGCACGCTGGCGCTGGCCGCCCGGCACGGTGCGAAAGCGGGAGCCCACCCCGGCTATCCCGACCGGCGCAACTTCGGGCGGTTGCGGCTCCCCTGGCCGATCGACTCCCTTGTCCTGGAGATCCAGGCGCAGATCGGTGCTCTGAAGGCGGTTGCCACCGCACACGGTACGCTGCTCAACCATGTCAAACCGCACGGGGCCCTGTATCTGGCCATGATGACGGACGACCGGTTGCTGACCAGGCTGGCCGAGGGGGTCGCGGCCGTCGATGCCACGCTCGCCTTCGTCCTGCAGGCGACGCCGAAACGGGACCGACACGAGGAATTGCTGGCGCACACGGGGCTGCGGCTGGTGTTCGAGGCTTTCGCGGATCGGGGCTACGAAGCGGACGGACGTTTGCGGCCGCGTTCGGTCGAGGGGGCGGTCCTGACCGACGCAAGCGCGGTCGCGGCTCATGTGACACGTCTCCTGGACGGGTTCGTGGACACGCCGGCGGGACCGCTGGCGGTGACGGCCGAGACCCTGTGCGTGCACGGCGACAATCCCTCGGCCTTCGAGTCGTTGCGCCGCATCCGGGAGTTGGTGCCACGACCGGGATGATCACCTTTCCGGGGCCTGCCAGCGCCTTGGTCGTTCTGCCGGTCGCGCCCGACCGCGACGGGATTGCGAGGGTGTTGAGCCTCGAGAGGTTCGCACGCGAGAGCCTGGCCGGGGTACGGGCCACGATTCCGGCCTTCAATCGCCTGCTGGTCGAGGGAGCGCCGGGCCGCTGGGACCCCGAGGAGATCAGGGGCACACTGGAGACCGGTGCGCGGGCTGCGTTGCGAGCCCCGCCGAAGCCGCAGACGGTGGCGGCGACGGCCATGGTCACGCTGCCGGCTTGCTACGATCCGGATCTGGCGCCGGACCTCGAACAGGTGGCCGCGCGGGCGGAAATGTCCCCTGACGATGTTGCGCGACTCCACAGCGCGCCGACGTACCTGGTGCTTGCGACGGGGTTCGCGCCCGGGTTTGCGTACCTGGGCGATGTCGACGCCCGCATCGCCACGCGGCGCCGGCTTTCTCCACGTGCTCGCGTGCCCCGCGGCGCGGTGGGGATCGCCGACCGGCGTACCGGCGTGTACCCGGCCGAGGGACCGGGCGGCTGGTGTCTGGTTGGGCGTGTCCCCGCGGCGCTCTTCGAGGACGCCGCCGAGCGCATCGCGCGGTTCACCCCCGGCGGGACGGTCGAGTTCCGCCCGGTCGGCCGCAAGGACTACGAGGCGGAGTGCCGCTGAACGCTGTCGGCCGGACCGGGCGGCCCCATGCCGTGGTGGACCGACCAGGGCCTTACTGCACCGTCCAGGATCTGGGGAGGCGGGGCGGGAGGCGCGCCGGACTTGCGCCCGGTGGGGCGATGGACCAGCGCGCCTACCTGTGGGCGAACCGGCTGCTCGGCAACGATCCCGGCGCAGCCGCTCTGGAGGTCACCCTCGGCGGTTTCTCCCTTCGTTTCGCCGTCGAAACGGTCTTTGCCCTTACGGGGGCCGACTGCGCGGCGACGCTCGACGGTTTCGCCGCCGACGCCTGGAGGACCGTCCGCGCCCGGCCGGGGCAGGTGTTGCGACTGGCGTACAGCCGAACAGGCATGCGCGCCTACCTGGCTTTCCCGGGCGGCCTCGAGACCGATCGGGCTTTCGACTCGGCCTCCTCGGTGGCTCGTGACGGTCTCCCCGGACGGCTCGGCCGGCCGCTCCTGGAGGATGAAGCGCTGCGCTGGGCCGCGCCGGATCGAGTCTGTCCAAAACGCTACGTGCCCCCCCATCTCGTACCCCCGCCGGGAGCCGCCCCGGGCCTGATCCTCCCCCTGATCACGGGCTACGAGTGGCCGGAGTTCTCGGAGGCGGACCGCGGCCGCGTGTTCGCTGCGGAGTGGACGGTGGACTCGGCGAGCGACCGGACGGCGATGCGTCTGAACGGACCCGCATTGGCGTCGGGCCCGCGCGCATTGGATTCGTCACCTCTGGTCGACGGCACGGTCCAGGTTACCGGTGACAGCCGTCCGCTCGTCTTCATGCGCGACCGGCCCACCATCGGCGGCTATCCGAAGCTCGGCGGTGTCGACCCGATTGCGCTCGACGCCCTCGCCCAGGCCAGGCCCGGCACGCCCGTTCGATTCGTCCCGGCCGACCCGGAGACCATTAGACGGGCCATGGCACGCCGCGAAGCCTTTTTCCGGGTCCACTGGCCCTGACGACCCTTCCTCGCGACACTTCAGCGCGAACGACGGGCGGGTTCTGCACCACGGACCGGAACACCGATCGGCGGATCGCGATTCCGCGTGGCTCCCGAGCCCGTAACCTTTCCGCCCCGCTACTCGTCGGGCACAGGACAGGGATGAGGGAAGCCATCCGGACGACTCAAGTCAAACGAAAGGGGAACGCGAGCATGAAGGTTCGAACGATGACGATGATGGCGGGGCTCCTCGGAGCCCTGGGGGCGGGACCCGTGGGCGCGGCGGCCCAGGCCAATTGCGAGCACCGGAGCGAGGTCGAACTCCAGGGACGCGCGCAAGCGAGTCTGGAGGTGGACGCCGGGGCCGGAAGCCTCGTGGTCACGGGAGTGGACGGTCTTGCCGAAGTCCGCGTTGCCGCCACGTTGTGCGCTTCGGACCGGGAACGGCTGGAGGCGCTCGAGGTCTCGCTGGAGGGTGACAGGATCGATACCAGGTACCCGCGTCCGTCGCGCGGGCGATGGTGGGGCGGCAACCACTACGCGCGCATCGATCTGGTCGTGAGAGTGCCGGTCGGCACTAACCTGCGCGTGGATGACAGCTCTGGCAGCATCGAAGTGTCCGGTGTCGGAAACGTGGTCGTCGATGACGGCTCCGGGAGCCTGAAGCTGCGAAGCGTGGCCTCGGTGGTCGTGGAGGACGCCTCGGGCTCTCTCACGATTCAGGACGTGGCCGGCAGCGTCGACGTGGAGGACGGCTCGGGTTCCGTCACGATCGAGGACGTGACGGGCAGCGTCAAGGTGGATGACGGGTCGGGCTCTCTCACGGTGCGCCGCGTGGGAGGGGACGTGGTGATCACCGATGGTTCGGGCAGCATCGAGGTCCGGACGGTGGACGGCAGCGTCCGGGTGGACGGCGGGGGTTCGGGGAGTGTCACGGTCCGCGAGGTGGGCGGCGATCTGGTGGTTACCGATACACGCCGCTCGAGGATCCGGTATTCGGAGATCGGCGGCACGGTCGATCTTCCTCCCGACAGGCGAAGCGGCAGGGACTGACAGCCCGCGGACAACAAGATGGGCACGGCAACGCTACCGGGAGCCGGGACGCTCACACTACCTTGACAGGGGTGCAATTCGAACCACACCGGGAAAGGTCGGGACAACTCCCTTGCGAGACCGCCGCCAACCGCCGCCGAACCGCCGTCTCGTGCTCTGGGGATGTGCGGCTGCCTCCCTGACCTCGGGGTTGCTCCTGCCGGCCTCCCCCGCCGAGGCCCAGGTCCTTCAACTCATGCGGACCATCGCCGACGGTGGCAGCTGGATCAACCTGCCGGTCCGAAAGGGAAAGGCATCCCTTAGCAGTCCGGCGATTCCGCTTGCGGGCCTGGCGCTCAACGGATGCCTCCTGGTATGGAGGGGGCACTCGGGAACGTGGACCGTCCGTGCCCGGGACACCCTGGGCGACAAGGAACTAGATGTGGTGGCGCTGCCCGGGCAGCCGGTGAAGTTCGACTACAAGGCCGGGTTCAAGGCCCAGCTCGACCTCGAGGTCGAGTGGACCGAACCGCGGGATACGACGTTGTTCATGTGGGTCGGCCTCTCGCCGGGCCGAAAGAAGGAAGAGGAAAGCGACGGGAAGAATCCGGACGACAGGGACATCTGCCGGCCTCCCGCCAGGTGACCGGATCGCAGCCGGTGCGCCTCAGCCGATCGAGTAGGAGAGGCCGCCGCGAAGGGTCAGGGTCCGGGTCTTCTGATTCGCCCCACTGGTGTCGACGTGCCCGTCGTACTCGTATATGGGTCCTGTGTTCACGAACCCATGGGTGTACAACGCACCGGTCTGCAAGCCCCAGTTGCCGTACAGCCCCACCTCGAGCTGGGCCCCGCCGGAGAAGCCGAAATCGAGGGTCTTCGTATGTTCCCGACCACCCTGATACCCTCCGAAAGGCCCCACCAGGAGATGCAACCGGACGCGGTCCTCCAGCTCGATCCGTCTGTCGGACAGGACCATGAACTCGAAGTAGGTGAGCCAAACGCCGCCGCCGACGACGCATGGCATCCGCCCCACACACCCCTCGGTGCCATATTCCTCCCAGTAGCCCTTGTCTGACCGGCGGCCCGCCAGCTGAATGCTCCACTTGTCGGAAACGGGGAATCCGAAGGCTGCGCCGAGTGCCCTTCCATGCCAGGTCCACGGGCGGTCGAAGTCCAGCGTGGAGAGGTTGGCGCCGCCCGTTACGGACAGCTTGACCTGACTCTGCGCAGGTCTGCCGGGGACAAGAAAGAGCAGGGCGGCTGCGAAGATTGCGAAACGTCTCATTGGTAGCCTCCCGGGTTGGCGGGGTTCATTTCATGGGAAACAAGCATAGCACCACCGCATACGGCAAACGTAGGGATATATTACCCGAAACCAACTCATATACACCACCATGGGGCCGGCGAACGATCTGCCTCATCGTGCCGTCGGCCGGGTACCGGACGACCTCGGGGTTGTCCGACCGCGTCTCCGCAAAACCCGCGCTACTGCCCGAGAGCCCGGGGATTGGCCAGCAAGCCGGCCATCTCGGACAAGCCGATCACCTCGAACGATTCTGCCACCGGGTACCGCTCGCTTCCGGCGTAGACCACGAATGCGCGTTCCGGCGCCAGGTCGGCGAGCGCGCTATGGAATCCCTTGCCGAGGCTTGGCGAGAGGCCGCGCCTGATTTCGATTGCGATGGGCCGACGGTATCCGGGGACCTCGAGAACCAGGTCGATCTCGGCTCCTGCCGCCGTCTGGTAGAAGCTGGCCCGGGTCCGCGGATGAGCCGCGGCCGGCAGATTCTCGATCACGAATCCCTCCCAGCTCGCACCCACGACGGAATGTCCGG
This sequence comes from Longimicrobiales bacterium, assembly GCA_965204275.1. GTDB lineage: Bacteria > Gemmatimonadota > Gemmatimonadetes > Longimicrobiales > Gaopeijiaceae > Bin94. The sequence goes on along the minus strand of CBDBEC010000001.1, from coordinate 734,198 downwards.
CCAATGCGTGGAAACTCTCGATATCAAGCAGGGCGTGCAGGAGTCCGCTGTCGCGGATGTACACCCTGGGCGACTTCACGAGCCGCTTGCGAACGTTGGCCACGAAGGGCGGAAGCCGCCTCAGGAGGAGCAGGCGCGTCAGCACGTCGACGTATCGCGTTACGGCCGGAGCGCTGATCGAGAGGTTTCTGGCCAGTTTGGCGATTGTCAGCAGTCCCCCCTGATCGTGGGCCAGCATCGTCCAGAGCCGTGCGAGGGTCTCCGACGGGATCCGCATCTGGATGAACTCCGCCAGGTCACGCTCCAGGTAGGTGCGGACGAAGTTCTGCCGGAAGGCGAGGCTGTCCTCGTCGCTCCGGGCGAGAAAGCTGTCCGGAAAGCCGCCGCGCACCCACAGAGATGTCATCGCCTCATTGTCCCGGGCGGCCTCCAGCACGTCCAAAGGATTGAGGGAAACGAATTCGATGCGCCCCGCGAGGCTCTCGCCCGCCTGTTTTAGGAGATCCACAGAAGCCGATCCGAGGATGAGGAAGCGACCGGTTCGCCGACCGCGCCGCCGCCCCTCGTCGATGAGTCCGCGGAGCTCGGGAAAGAGCTTGGGAACCCTGTGAATCTCGTCGAGGATCACGAGCCGGTCCTGGAAGTTGCGCAGGAACAGGCGGGGGTCGGAGAGCCGGGTTCGGTCGGCCCTGGACTGGAGATCCATATCCGCTCGAAGCCGTCGCCGGTCGCTGTGGTGACATCCGCAAGTCACCGCCCTCCACCAGCTTGCGGATCTTCGTGGGCCCCTGAGCGACTGAAAAGCGTCGAAGTCAGCCGGCTTCCGCCAGCTCAAACACCACCGCGCTCTCCACCTCCATCTCGTTCTTCATCACCCCGAGCACCCGCCCCCCGGCGATGTCGAGGATGCGCAGCCCATCCGGTACGTCCAGACGCCCCAGCCACTCCCCTTCCGTGGAGAGAATCCTGTACGAAGACGTGATGGCCCCCGCGTAACCCGCGACGAATTCACCGAGCCAGATCCGGCCCTCGTTGTCGCCGCGCGGTGTCGTGAAGAGAGGCAGGGGTACGTCGGGCTCCAGCTCATACCTTCCCAGCATGCTTGTGACCAGTTCCTCTATCGCCTCTTCGGTCTGTGCGTGGGGATTGTGCCGGGGCGCGGTCTCACGCAGCTCCGCCGCGAAGATGTCCCAGTGCTCTTCGGTCGGGTAAACGGGGTCGGGCTCCCAGCGGACGATCTGCCGGACCGACCCGTCCGGCCGTCGCCAGGTCAGCTCCGGCGTGTCGGTACGCCCGTACAGGAACTCGCCACCCACCGCGCCCGCGATCCCGAAGTGCTTGAACGGGTTCTCCGGCGTGCCTTCCGGCGGGTGGAACGGCACGTAGTCGTACGTGGCCACGGTGTCGGCGACGCCGGTGTCGAGGTCGAAGCGGACCATGTGGCCGGGAAGCCACTCCTCCGGGAAGCCGCGCCTGTACGACCCCGAGGACATCAGCATCCCTCCGGAAGCGTCCATTCCGCGGGACCTCAGACCATCGTTGATCGGTCCCCGGGTGCTCACGATGCGGGCGACGGCACCGTTCACGAAGAGCGTGAGACGAGCGTTGAGGAAGTCCTCGACGAGAATGCTGTCCTGTCCCACGGCGAACATCGATGTCACCGCCTTCACTTCGCCGGGGCCCTCGCCCGCGGGAGCGAGTACCGAGTGGAACGTGCCGTCGGGGTTCAGGAGCACGAGCTCGGAATTCCTGGCATCGAAGATCGCCGCGCTTCCGTTGCCGAGCAGGATGCCGCGCCAGACGGACGAGAACATGTAGTCTCCCGCTCCGGCGCCGTGGCGGTACAGCGGTTCCGGCGCGAAGGCGAAGGGGGCATCCATGTCGGGTGTGGCGGCGAGGGTCACGATCCTCACCCCGGCGCTGTCTTCGACCATCCTGTCCACGGCGGATTCCGTGTCGGACCCGCAGGCTGTCAACGCCAGGACCAGGATGGAGGCCACCAATGGGCGGACGGCTTTTCGGCCAGCGCGGCCGTGGTCTCTCGTCGCGTCGAACGAGGCGGGAAAACACATGCTCGGACCTCCGGGCTCAATGGGAATTGGAGGTCCGCAAGATACACGGCCGCAGGCCGCCGACAACTGTTGCGTAGGGCTCGTTGTCCTGTCGGGTACCGGTGCCGAAGGCCGTCAACGCCGGCACCGGCGCGGGGGTCATGAGGGGGCGGCAACCGTTCCGCAGGGTGCCTCATCGATTAAAATGGTCCGGGAAGAAAACACCAGGCCACAACCCACAAGACACAAGACAGGCATGAACCGAGACATCGAAGTCATACAGGCGAGGATCCGCGAGACGAGCGGCTTCGTGGACCGTCTCCTCGACGAGGTGGGCCGCGTGATCGTGGGCCAGAAGACGATGGTCGAGCGGCTCCTGATCGGGCTCCTCTCCGACGGGCACGTCCTCATGGAAGGGGTCCCGGGGCTCGCCAAGACGCTCACCGTGCGTACCCTGGCCGACGCGATCCGGACCTCGTTCCAGCGCATCCAGTTCACCCCGGACCTGCTCCCGGCGGACCTGGTCGGCACACTCATCTACGATCCCCGCAAGACCGAGTTCGAGACCCGCATGGGGCCGATCTTCGCGAATGTGATCCTCGCCGACGAGATCAACCGGTCTCCCGCCAAGGTGCAGTCGGCGCTGCTCGAGGCCATGCAGGAACGCACGGTCACGATCGGCGACAACACCTTCCCGCTGCCGTCGCCCTTCCTGGTGCTGGCCACGCAGAACCCGATCGAGCAGGAGGGCACCTACCCGCTCCCCGAAGCGCAGGTCGATCGGTTCATGCTCAAGCTGTCGGTGGGGTATCCCGACCGCGAAGAGGAGCTGGAGATCATGCGGCGGATGAGCGCGGGGCCGGAGCCGAAGGCCGAGCCGGTGGTGACGCCGGACGAGATTCTCACGGCGCGCGAGGCCGTCGAGACGATATACATGGACAGCAAGGTCGAGCGCTACATCGTCGACCTCGTCTTCGCCACGCGAGAGCCGAAGGAGTGCGGCCTGGGGGAGCTCGAGCCGCTCATCTCCTTCGGGGGGTCGCCGCGCGCGACGATCTGTCTGGCCAGGACCGCGCGCGCCCACGCCTTCCTGCGCCACCGAGGCTACGTGACGCCCGAGGACGTGCGTTCGGTGGCGATGGACGTGCTCAGACACCGCGTCATCCTCACCTACGAGGCCGAGGCGGAGGAGATGACCACGGAGGATGTGGTGACGCGGGTGCTGGACACGATCGAGGTACCGTAGCAGTCCGTGGATAAGGCCGCTCGAATGCCGCGGGGATTTTGTCCACGGGCTGGTAGGGGAAGGGGGGACGGGATATGATTCCCAGTGAGATCCTCAAGCAGGTCCGCTGGATCGAGATCACCACTCGCGGCCTGGTGAACGAGGTCTTCTCCGGCGAGTACAACTCCGTCTTCAAGGGGCGGGGGATGAGCTTCGCCGAGGTGCGGGAATACCAGTACGGAGACGACATCCGCGGGATCGACTGGAACGTCACCGCGCGCACGGGCTCGCCGCACGTGAAGATCTTCGAGGAGGAGCGCGAGCTGACGCTGATGCTGGTGGTGGACGTGAGCGCGTCGTCGGAGTTCGGGACGCGGGGAAGGATGAAGTCGGAGTTGGCGGCGGAGTTGTGTGGTGTCCTCGCGTTCAGCGCGATCAAGAACAACGACAAGGTGGGCTTGATCCTGTTTTCGGACCGGATCGAGAAGTTCGTGCCGCCGCGCAAGGGACGGCGCCACGCGCTCCGGGTGCTGCGCGAGCTTCTGTACCACCCGGCCGAGGGGAAGGGCACGGACATCGCAGGGGCGCTGGAGTACCTGGCCAGGGTGTCTCGGCGGCGGGCGGTGGTTTTCCTGGTGTCGGACTTCATGGCCGCCGGGTACGGGCAGGCGCTGTCTGTGGCGGCCCGGCGGCACGACCTGGTGGCCGTGCGGGTGGGGGACCGGCGGGAGGAGGACGTGCCGCCGATGGGGTTCGTGGAGTTCGAGGACCCGGAGAGCGGCGAGCGGGTGGTGGTGAATACGTCGGGGAGGGCGTTTCGGGAGCGGTTTCGGGAGATTCGCGAGGGGGCGCGGGCGCGGGTGGACGAGGTGTTTCGCCGGAGCCGGATAGACAGGATCGAGGTCACGACCGGGGTGCCGTACGACCGGGCGTTGAGGCGCTTCTTCGAGGAGCGGGCGCGGAGGGTGCGGTGAGTGTGATATCGCAATGATAGTGAAATGATATCAAACCATTTGAACGACGGTCGGGCCGCAGGCTGCGGTTGGGTGGCGGTGCTGGCGGTGGGGCTGTTCGGGCCGCTCGCAGCCAGCCGATCCGCCTCCGCTCAGGACGTGCGGATTTCGATGGAGGTGGATACCTCTGTCATCCATGTGGGTGACCCGGTTACCGTGCGGCTGTCGATGAATCACCCCGCGGGCTGGGTGGTGGAATGGCCCGACTCCTTCGGCGTCGCCCCTTTCGAGGTGCTGCGCGCCGACCGGGCCGTTCCGGTGGCAGTTGCGGACGGCGGCGGGTTCCTCTCCGCGGCGACCCTGGTGATCACCAGTTTCGAACTCGGCGAACTGGAGATTCCCCCGATCGCCGTTCCGGTGACCACTCCCGACGGCACCGTCGACACACTCCTCACCGACCCCTTTCGCGTGGGCGTGGAGACCGTCGGCCTCGACGAATCGGGGGACCTCCGCGACATCAGGGGTCCGCTGTCGATTCCGCGGAGCTTGTGGGGTGTGCTCATGTGGGTGGCGCTCGCCGCCGCGGTGGCCGGTGGCGTCGCCTACTACCTGTACCGCCGGCGCCGGGAGGCACCCGAGTCCGGCCCACCCGTCCCCCGCGCCCCGCCCCGCCCCTTCCACGAACTGGCGCTGGAGGCCCTGCGCCTGCTCGAAAAGTCGGCGCTTCTCGAGCGCGGCCAGGTCAAGGAATACCATGTGCGGATCTCGGAGATCATCCGCAGGTACATCGAGGGGCAGTTCGAGGTGCCCGCGCTCGAGCTCACCACGCATGAGGTGGTTGACGGCATGCGGCGGGCGGCCCTCGGCCGGCACCTCACGGGCGGATTCCAGGACTTCCTGGAGCGCTGCGACCTGGTCAAGTTCGCGAAGCTGCGGCCGGTGCCGGACCAGTCGCGGGCGCTCATGGACAGGGCCCGGGAGCTGGTCCGGACGACGAGTGGATCCGCCCCGTGATCTTCCGCTTCGAGGACCCGCTCTTCCTGCTCCTGCTCGGAGCCGTTCCGGTGCTGGGGTGGTGGTATGCGGTTCGTGGACGCAGGCGCCGGGAATCGCTGAGGCATCCGGATGTGGCGGGGCTGGTCCGGGCGGGCGGGGGCGAGAGGCGGTGGCTGCAACATGTGCCCGCCGTGCTCCGCGGGCTGGCGCTGCTCTGTCTCGTCGTGGCGTTCGCGCGGCCGCAGACGGGCGTGACGGGCGAGAACGTGGTCACCGAGGGCATCGACATCGTGCTGGCGCTGGACATCTCCAGCTCGATGCTGGCCGAGGACCTGGCCCCGAACCGGATCGAGGCCGCAAAGGCGGTGGCGGCCGAATTCGCCGCTGGACGGCGCAATGACCGGATCGGGCTGGTGATCTTCGCCGGGAAGGCCTTCACGCAGGCGCCGCTCACACTGGACTACTCCGTGGTCATCTCGCTGATCGGCGAACTGGAGGTGGGCATGATCGAGGACGGGACGGCGGTGGGGATGGGTCTGGCCACCGCCGTGAAGCGGCTGCAGGCGAGCGAAGCGGCCTCGAAGGTGGTCGTTCTGCTCACGGACGGCCGCAACAACCGGGGCGAAATCGATCCGGTCACGGCGGCGCAGGCTGCGCACGCGCTCGGGGTACGGGCGTACACCATCGGAGCCGGGTCGCACGGCACGGCCCGTGTCCCGGTGCCCGACCGCTTCGGCAACCGCCGCTACGTGACCGCCCGCGCCGACGTCGACGAACCCACGCTGCGCGCTGTCGCGGAGACCACCGGGGGCCGCTACTACCGGGCCACCGACCGGGAGAGCCTGGAGGCGATATACCGCGAGATCGACGAGCTCGAGACCACCGAGATCCAGGTCGAGAACTTCACGAACTACGGTGAACGGTTCCATCTGCCGCTGGTGGCCGGTCTCATGCTGCTCCTGGCCGAACTCGTGCTCGGGCGCACCTGGCTGAGGACGCTGCCGTAATGCAGCCCATGAACAAGCTCCCCCCGGCGCTCGAGCGGCTCTGTCCACGGACTGCGGTTGATGTTCCGCTTCGGTGACGGCCTCGCGCTCTGGAGCCTGGCTCTGGTTCCTCTGCTTTTCGGGCTCTACTGGTACGCGAGCCGCCGCCGCCGCGCGCTCCTCGACCGCTTCGGCGAGCACCACCTGGTGCGCAGGCTCCGCCCTGGAGTGAGCGCGACCGCCCGGCGCTGGAAGGACTCGCTCGTGTTCATGGCGGTCGCCCTGCTGGCCTTCGCCCTGGCGCGGCCGCAGTTCGGCACCCGCGTCGAGACGGTGCGGCGCCAGGGACAGGACGTGGTCGTCGCGCTCGATGTCTCCCGCTCCATGTACGCCGAGGACATCGCGCCCAACCGGCTCGAACGCGCGAAGATCGAGGTCGGCCGGATCATCCAGCGGCTCGATGGCGACCGTATCGGCCTGGTGGCCTTCGCGGGCGACGCCTTCGTGCAGAGTCCCCTCACCGGGGACTACGGCGCGGCCATGATGTTCCTGAGCGCGATGGACCCCGAGATGATGTCGACACAGGGCACCGATCTGGCCAGGGCGATCGCGGTGAGCATCGAGGCGCTGGAGGAAACGCCGCCCGAGAACCGCATCGTGGTTGTGGTGACGGACGGGGAGGACCACGAAGGCGGTTTGGCCGAGGCGCTGGTGGCGGCGGGCCAGGCCGGGGTGACGATCCACACGGTGGGCGTGGGTTCGCTGGAGGGCGTGCCGCTGCCGGATGCGGGGGGGAGCGGGGGGGGCAGGTTCCGGCGCGACGATGCCGGCAACGTGATCACCACGCGCCTCAACGAGACGGCGCTGCAGGACATCGCGCTGCAGACCGGCGGGGAGTATCACCGCATCGGACGGGGGGCGGGGGGGCTGGGACGGCTGGTGGAGCGGATCGGGGGTGGTGGTCGCGAGGTGGAGTCAAGGGAGGTAACGCAATACGAGGAGCAGTACCAGGTTTTCCTGGGGGTGGCGTTGCTCCTTCTGGCTCTGGAGTTCATCATTCCAGGGCGGAAGAGACGTCCGGCTGTCCGGACGGAGGAGGTCGCATGAAGCATTCTGCAGTTTCCGGGGGGGGTGCCTGCCGCGTGCGCACCCGGGTCGGGGCGCGGGTTGGGCGTGGGAAGGCGTGGTCCGGGGGGAGTGGCCGCCGTGTTCGGGCCGAAACGGGCCCGCGGCGTGGGTGTGGGGTCGTGCCGCGGGGTGGGGAGGGGAGGCTGGTGTTCGTGCTCGCCGGAGCCTTCGGCATGCTTGCCGCGCCGCTTGCAGCGCCGCTTGCAGCCCAGGACGGCCGCCGCGAGATCGAGGAGGGGAACCGGCTCTACGAGGAAGGACGCTTCCAGGAGGCGCATGCCCGCTACCTGGAGGCGCTCGAAAAGGTGCCGGGGCTGGCGCTGGCGCGCTTCAACGAGGGAAACGCGCTCTACCAGAGCCAGGAGTTCCAGCGCGCCATGGAGGCGTACCTGGAAGCGCTGGAAGACGGCGATCCCGGGTGGCAGTCGGACGCGTGGTACAACCTGGGCAACGCGATGCTGAGGCAGCGGCAGCCGGGGCCGGCGCTTGAGGCGTACAAGCAGGCGCTCAGGCTGGACCCGGCGGACCAGGACGCGAAGCACAACCTGGAGATGGCGCTCCGGATGCTCGAGCAGCAGGAACAGCAGCAGCAGGGTGGGGAGGGGGAGAACCAGGATGAGCAGCAGCAGGGGGAGCAGTCGCAGGACGGGCAGCAGGAGCAGGATCAGCGTGATGCTTCCGAAGCGGAGGACCAGGGTGACGAAGAGCAGCAGTCGCAGCCTCAGGCGGGCCAACGAGATGACGGGTCTCCGCAGTCGAATGAAGAACAGGAGCGGGAGGGACAGGCGGGCGAAGAGTCCCCGGAGATGACACCGGAGCAGGCGGAGCGCCTGTTGCAGGCGGTTACCGAGGACCCGGGGGAAGTCGACAGGAAGGCCGCCCAGCCACGGGGCCGGAGGCCCAGGAAGGACTGGTAGGATGAGTGGGATGACACGGAGTATGAGGGTGCGGATGGCAGGTGTGCCGCTGCTTGCCACAGGGGCGATCGTACTGCTTGCGGCCGGTCGGCTGGCGGCTCAGGAACCCACGGTCCGGGCCTACCTGGAACCCGCCGAGGTCGAAGTCGGCGACTCGTTTCGGTTGGTCGTCGAGGTTGCCGGGGCCGGTGAAGTGGAGGCCCTGGTACACCGGTGGCGCTTCTTCCCGTGCCGCTACGCTTTTGCCCCTCGTCCGGGCCGCACGTTGCCCTTCGCCACGGAGATCAGGGCTCCGCCGGCCGGAGATGCCCCGGGATCGGTCGTGTTCTCCTGTTCCTCCGTGGCCTGGGCGGCGGGATCGTTCGTGCTTGGTCCCTTCGGGGTGACTGCCGATGGCCGAAGGCTGGAGAGCGAAGCGGTCACTCTGGTCGCGACGCTTCCGGATCCCGGTGCCGTTTCGGTTCGGGCCCGGCTCGACCGCACCGAGGTGCAGGTGGGGGACGAGTTCAAACTGGTTGTCGACGTGACACCCGCACACATCGCGCCATGGCCGGATCTTCCACCAGACACTTGGGGCTTTGCCGCCACGGGGTCGAGAGAGGGCCGGGACGGATCGCTGTTCTTCGGCTTTGTCGCCACGGCGCCGGGCACCCACGAAGTCGGTCCGGTCGTGTTCGAGGTGGGAGACGATGTCATCAGGACCGAGCCGGTCACACTGGTGGTGGTCGGCGACCCCCCGGCCATCGAAGCGCGGGCGTTCCTCAACACCGGGCAGACATGGGTGGGAAGCGATGTCGTGCTGGTGGTCGAAGCCGAGACAATGGAACTGGATGCCGATCCCGTGCTTCCCGACATGTCCGCCTTCGCCGAACCTCCGCGTGCCAGGGGTGGCGGGTGGGGCTCGTCAGGTGGTGGTCGCTACAAGGTACACCGCGACTACCGGATCCGCGTCGTATCCGCGGGCGAATACGAGATCGGGCCCGTGCAGGTGACGGCTGGCGGCCGGACGGCTCTGACCGAGCCCCTGAGGCTGGTGGTCAGCGAGGCCCCGCCTCCCGCGCCCGTCGAGTCCCCGAAGGACCTGCGGGCCACGGCCACGGCCGAGCAGCGCAGGGTCTACGTGGGAGAGCCGGTGATCGTCACCTATCGCGTGCTTGACAGGGGCAATCGGTCGGGCTTCGAAGGATGGAGGGTCGAGGAGGACGACACCCTTGTCCTGCCCCCGCACGACGACTTCCAACACCGGAGGATCCGGTCACGGGGACGCGGGTGGGAACGGGTCTCCCTGGACGGTCGCCTGTACCAAGTCGCCTCGGAGCACCGCGTGATGTTCTCTCCCGTCGAGGCCGGCGAGACGGAGATCAGGCCTGCCGAGCTCATGTTGCAGGTCAACCAACGCCGCGAGAGGTACGACTACGGCTGGGAAACGAACCGGGCCGAGCGTCAGGGAACCTGGATTCCGGTGACCCTCACGACCGACCCGATCCCGATCGAGGTCGTGCCGCTGCCCGCCGAAGGCCGCCCCGCGTCATTCCGGGGGCACGTGGGAAGGCTCGCAGTGGTGTCCCGGGTGGACCGGGCCCACATGCAAATCGGCGACACGTTGACCCTGCGTGTCGAGATTTCGAGCGTCGGCGAGGATGTGGCCCCGCCCGATCCGGAGATCAGGTTCCCGACCGGGTTCGAAGTCATTGAACCCGAGGTGGTTCCCGGTGCCCCGGCGGTCGGCGAGGGATTTGCGCTGACGCACTTCTACAGCTACCGACTGGTCGCGCGGCGGGAGGGCGGATTCCAAATCCCCGCGGTTGAAGTCTCCTGGTTCGATCCCGAAACGGAGTCGTACGGGACTGCCGGCTCCGAACCGTTCGATATCACCGTCGCCGGTGGGGCGCGGGAAGGAGGAGGTTGAGAGAATGAATGGACCCGGAGTGGTGTCGGGAATCCGGATGTCTCCGAAGAGACCGGGCCGGATCCGCGCGGTGCTGGCGGCCTCGTTCCCTTTCCTTCTCGTGGCGGTCGGCGCTGCGCGGGGACAGGAGCCCTCCGTCGAGGCGTACGCGGACCCACCCGAAGTGGCCGTGGGCGAGCAGTTCCGGCTGCTGGTCAAGGTGAATGGGGCGCGGACGCTCGAGCGTGTGACCGCCCCGGAGCGCTTCGACTTCGCGGAGGGGTTCGACTCTCCCAGGCCCTCCCTCGCGGTCAAGGTTGCGGAAGGAGCGGGCCCGGAGTCTGCGAACTCCTTCACGCTCGCCTACGCGTTGGTGGCCCGGGAACCCGGGTTGTTCGAAGTGGGCCCGTTCCGGATCATCGCCGACGGCCGGAGTCTGGAAACCGGGCCGGTGGCGGTCCTGGTCAGCCGCCATCCGCTTTCCGAGCCGGTTGTCAAGACCCGCGTCGAGCCGTCCCGGATCCACGTCGGGGATGACTTCACGCTGACCGCCGAGATCTTCGGCTCGCGGGCCTGGACCCACGAGTTCATCACGCCCGACGTGTTAGACCTGTCCTGGAGCATCTACCGCAGTGGGATGCAGACGGAAACCAGCGCGACCTGGATACTGGAGCCGGCCGAGGCGGGCGAGTTCGTGGTGCCGCCGCTCAGGGTCGTGGCCGGGGACCTCACCTACGAGAGTGAACCGGTGGCGCTCGTCATCGAGCCTCCCCATGTGGAGGTGGAGGCGACTCTGGAGGCCCGGTCGATCTGGGTCCGGGGCGAGTTCGACTTCAAGCTGGAAGTCACGGGTGTCAGCGAGCTGGACGAGGAGCCCGCAGTTCCCGGAGCCGACGCCTTTGCGGAGCTTCTCGAAGTCGACGAGTTTTCCCATGACTTCCGCGCAGGGCAAGTGCGGCGAGTCTACGGTTTCCGTGCCCTCCGGGCGGGCGAATTCGAGATCGAGCCGATGCGGATCGTGGCCAACGGCCGGACGTACCAGAGCGAGCGGATCTCCGTGGTCGTGGATGAGGTGCCGGCGGGAGACACCGAGCCCGGGGACGATATCGTCTTCCGCGTCCTTCCCGGCAAGACGCGCTCCTACGTCGGCGAGCCCGTGGTGGTGGAGTATGTGATCGGCAGAGGCCGCAGGTCCATGGGGCCGAGGATCGGTACAGAGTCCTGGCCCGCGTTCGAGGACTTCGACGTGCATGAGGTCGGTTGGGGGCGGTATGAGCGTGAGATGGTCGTGGACGGCCGGCGATACGAGAGGGAGAGACTGCGCCGGGTCGCGCTCCGGGCGCGGAAGTCGGGCCGATTGGAGTTGGGTACCGCCACCGTGGAGGCTTGGCTACGGGGGTCTTTGGCCCACGGGCGGGAGGAGACCTCGATGATCCTCACCTCCAACCCGCAGACGCTGGAGGTGCTGGCTCTGCCGGAAGAGGGCCGTCCCGCGTCGTTCCGGGGCCATGTGGGCAAGCTGGAGGCCGTGTCGTGGGTGGACCGGACCCGCGCCGAGGTGGGTGAGACGGTGACCGTGCGGATCGAAGTGTCGGTGGAGGGACTTGTGGAGGAGCTGCCGGATCCCGAAATCGAGTTTCCGGACGCGTTCGCGGTCTCAGCGGCCGAAGTCGGCGATAGGACTTCGTACCGCGGGGAGCAACTGGGAGGGACCCGCACGTACATCTACCACCTGACGGCCGGCGCGCCGGGGGAACACGAAATCCCCGCCGTGGAGATGTCCTTCTTCGACCCCGGGACCGAATCCTACGGCACGACCCGCAGCCATCCCCTTACCGTGACGGTGGGGGCGGAGGGGGTGGGGCGGTAGGCGTGGCGGGCGGATACGGATGGGTGGCGCGGAGCGGGGAGTGGTCTCACTACCGGCTGCCCGGATCGAGCGACATGGACGGCGCCCGGATCGTCGCCGCCGGGTCGTCGGAGCCGGAACGTCGCGAAAACGCAGGAGCGATGGCCCAGGGAGGATTGACGGCATGAACAGAACGAGAATTGCCCCGCGGGTGGTGCGAGGGTTCCCGGCGCCGGTGCTTGCACTGAGCGTTCTTGCCCTGCTTGCGAGCGGCCCCCTGTCGGCCCAGAAACCCTCGGTGCGAGCCTACCTGGAATCCACCGAGGTCGAGGTCGGGGACCGTTTCCGCGTGATCGTCGAGGTCACGGGGGTCAGGGAGATCGACGACGTGTTCATTCCCCCCCTCTTCGCGGTGTCCGGCCTCCCGCGAGATGGACTGCTTCCCTTCAGCACCGAGATCACCACCCCCGAGCCGGGACAAACGGGGGGATCGGTGATCTTCACCTTCTCGTTCGTGGCCAGGGCGGCGGGTCGGGGTGAGATCGGTCCCATCCTGGTGAAGGCCGACGGTCACGATCTCGAGACCGAACCGTTGACGCTGCTCGTGAGGGATCCCGAGACGGTGACGGTCGAGGCCTGGATCGAGCCCCCAAAGGTGAGGGTGATGGAAGAGTTCGAGGTGCACGTCCATTTCCAGGGCGTGGAACGCCTGCTGGAAGAGCCGGTGCTTCGCGACATTTCCGACTTCGCCTGGAGGAGCGGTAGCGGTAGTGGGCGGGGCAAGGCCAGGTTGAACTATGTGGCCCTGAAGCCCGGTACGCATGAGATCGGGCCCGTGTCGGTCAAGGTGGGGAGCGGGAGCTACGAGAGCGAACCGCTGACGCTCGTGGTGAGCGACGAGGCGCCCGTCGTCGAAGCCCGTGCGGCGCTCAACACGGACCAGGCCTGGGTGGGAGGGGATTTCGTTCTGGTGGTGCGGGCAGGGGGCGTTCGCGAATTGGATGAGGACCCTGTACTGCCGGAGATGTCCGGCTTCGCGAGGCTGATCGATAGTGGCTGGGGAACGGGATTCGGGGGCGGGTACTACAGAAGTGGCAAATACCGGTTCCGGGCGTTGAGAGCGGGCGAGCATGAAATCGGTCCGGTCCGCATCAGGGCGGGCGGCCAGGCGATGCTGACCGAGTCGCTCCGTCTTACGATCGGCGAGGCGCCCCCCGAGTCCCCGGTGTCTTCGGAGGATCTGCGGGTCACGACCGAAGCCGACAAGCACCGGGTCTACGTTGGGGAACCGGTGGTCATATCCTATCGGACCCTGGCGAGAAGCCACCGGTGGCGAGGGAGCTGGTGGTGGGAATACGACACGCTGGCGTTGCCCCCGCAGGAGGGTTTGGAGGTTCACCGGCTCGGACCCGTTTACGGGGGGTTTGGTCTTTACGACCGTGTTTCGCTGGATGGCCGCGAGTATTCTCCCGGCGCGGACCACCGCCTGGCCGTCTACCCTCGCGAGCCCGGCAGGAAGACGATCGGACCGGCTGCACTCAAGGGACAGGTACGTCGGCGGGACGAGGCGGACTTCGGGTTGACGCCGGTAGAGCGGAGTGCGCGGTTCGAGGGGAACTGGACGCCCCTTACCCTCACCACCGATTCCGTTTCCATCGAGGTGGTTCCCCTTCCCGAAGAGGGCCGTCCAGAATCGTTCCGGGGACATGTGGGGAGGCTCGAGCTGGTCTCCTGGGTGGATCGCACGAACGCGGCACCGGGGGACACGATCACCCTGCAGGTCGAGCTTTCGGGGCCCGGTCACAGCAGAGTCATGCCCGATCCCGAGATCGCGTTTCCAGCGGCGTTCGACGTTTCCGAACCCGAGCCCCTTAGCTTTGACACCCACGATGACGGCACCGGTCCCCATGGACCGCGCATCTGCACCTATCGGCTGGTCGCGGGCCGGGAGGGAGCCTTCCGTATCCCCGCCATCGAGGTGTCCTGGTTCGATCCCGAATCGGAGTCGTACGGGATCTCCCGGGCCGGACCCTTTGATCTCATTGTCACCCCCGCCGCGGAGGAGCAGGAAAAATGAATGGCATCCACGGGCCCCTGAGCGCGCTCACGGCGGTCCTCATGTCCTCGATCGTCCTGTCGTCGGCGGCCGCGCAGGTGCCGGAACCCAGGGTGGAAGCCTACGTGGATCCGCCGGAGGTGGCCGGCGGTGAGGAGTTCAGGCTCGTCGTCGAGGTGCGCGGGGCGAAAGAGGTGGAGAGCGTACTCATCCCCGAACTGTTCGACTTCGCGCGGTGCGTGAACCCCTACGATCCGGCGGTGGAAGTCGGCGTGGGCGCCGAGGAGGAGGGCGTGGCCGCGAACTCGGTCACCCTGTCCTACGTGTTCGTGGCCGACCGCAGGGGTTTCTTCGAAACGAAGCCGTTCCGGATCACGGCCGACGGCAGGGAGATGGAGACCGAGGCGGTGGCCGTGCTGGTAAGACGTTCCGGCGTATGGGTCGAGGCCCGGGCCGAGCCGTCCCGGGTGAGGGTGGGGGACGAGTTCGAGTTGGTCGCCAGGGTCATGGGCCTGGAATCGGAGAATCCCGAGTTCATCGGGCCCGATATCTTTGACGTGGCCGACGGGGCCGGGTCCTGCTACGGCAGGGGATGGGAGTTTCGCTGCAGTCTTCGTGCACGAGCGCCGGGCGAGTTCGTCATCGCGCCGGTCCGGGTCGTCGACCGGGATTCGACCTATGAGAGCAACGCGGTCACCCTGGTGGTCACTGACGAACCTCCCCGTCTGGAGGTCAGGGCCACCGTCGAATCCGGGTCGATCTGGGCCGGGGGGGAGTTCGTAGTCAGCGTGGAGGTCGCGGGTACGCTCGAATTGGACGAGGAGCCGACGGCGCCGGAAACGGGCGACTTCTCGGAGTTCCTGGGGTCGGAGGAGCCATTGTTGCACGGGGGTACCAACGGGGACGGGATGACGTACCGCTACCGGTTCCGCGCGCTCCGGCCGGGCCGCTTGGAGATCGGCCCGGTGCGGATCGTCGCCGAGGGCCGAACCGTCGAGTCCAGCCCGGTCGCCGTCACGGTGGACGAGGTGCCAGCCGGCGGGGACTCACCCGGACACCTCTCCCTGACGGCCGTCGCCGCGAAATCCCGCGCCTATGTCGGCGAGCCCGTCATCGTGACGTATCTGGTCGCGCACGGCGGTCATGGCCTACCGCCACGAATCGGGACGAAGTCGCGGCCTACGCTCGACGCCTTCGACGTGTTGGAGCGACCGGGGTACGCCAGGGAGGAATTCGACGGCACGTTCATGCATGATCGCATTTGGGCGGACCGCTTTGCGCTCCTGCCGCGACGATCCGGCCAGTTGGAGGTGGGGGCGGTCAGCCTGGAAGTCCGATTCGGCTTGGAATCCACCTCCTACATCCTGAACGCCAACCCGCTCACACTGGAAGTCCTCCCCCTGCCCGACGAGGGCCGCCCCACGTCCTTCCGTGGCCACGTGGGGACGCTGGCGGTGGCATCCAGGATGAACGGAACCCGGGTCGAGGTGGGCGGTACGGTCACGTTGGAGGTCAAGGTGGAGGTGGAGGGATACGTGGAAGGGCTCCCGGATCCCGAGATCGATTTCCCGGGCGGTTTCACCGTGTCCGCGCCCGAGATCCGAACGGACCTGGCCGAGTATGGCCGCTACAAGTTGCGGGGAACGCGCACGTACACCTACCGCCTCACCGCCGCCACCCCGGGACGCTACGAGATCCCAGCCGTGGAGATGTCCTTCTTCGACCCCGAGACCGAATCCTACGGCACGACGCGAAGCCACCCCTTCACCGTGACGGTGGTTCCCGCGGGGCCGGGGCGCTGAGAGGTGCTGGCCGGATACCAATCCCGGGCGCGGCTCCCGCGCGTGCTCTTCGGCTCGGCACGGTTCACCCGCAGGCCGGTCCGGCCACCCCTCCCCATCCTCGCCACCCTCCTCTTCGCCCTTCCCGCGCCCGCCCACGCCCAGGACATCCAGGTCCGCGCCTTCCTGAGCCCGGAGAACGTCGGCTGGGGTGGCCGGTTCGTGCTCAACGTCGAGGTGTCGGGGGCTCAGCAGGCCGACGCTGAACCTGTCCTGCCCGACATGGAGGAGTTCGGCCAATACCTCGGGTCGGGGACGTCGACCTCGGTGCAGATCGCTAACGGCCGAACCAGCATGACGCTCACCTACCAGTACCGCTTCCAGGCCATCGAGGAGGGGGTCTTCGAAATCGGCCCCGTGAAGGTCACTGTCGGGGGGAACACCTACGAGACGGAGCCGGTGTCGCTGGTCGTGTCCGACACGCCGGCGCCCCGGGGGGGAATCGCCGAGCCGGAAGACCCGGTCGACGAAGTCTCCCCGGAGGATCTCTTCATAGAGGCGAAGGTCAGCCGCACCACCGTCTTCGAGAACGAGCCGGTCGTGGTAGAGTACCGGATCTTCACCCGGGTGAACGTCGACTCGTACAGCATATCCATGCTGCCGCAGACCACCGGCTTCTGGGCCGAGGAGCTCGAGCGGTCCCGGGCACCGGAGGTGGAGCGCGTGGTGCGCGACGGCACCGAGTACGTCACGGCCGCCGTACGGCGCGTGGCCCTCTTCCCGACCGGAAGCGGCGAGCGCACCATCGAGCCACTCGGCATCGAGGCCCAGGTGCGGGTGCGCGAAAGGCGGCGGCGGGACCCCTTCGGCGACTTCTTCGGCGCTTCGGGCCTCTTCGACCGCCGGGTTCCCGTAACGGTGGCTTCGCGCCCGGTCGCCATCGAGGTGCTGCCCCTGCCCGCCGAGGGCCGTCCCGCGTCGTTCGCCGGACACGTCGGCGAGCTGGATCTCTCCACCTCGGTCGACCGCGCTTCCGTGGCCGCCAACGAGGCGCTCACCTTCCGGCTGGACCTGACCGGCACCGGCAATCTCCGCGCCCTCCCCGCCCCCGAGATCGCCTTCCCCGGCGAGTTCGAGGTATTCCCGCCCGAGACCAGCGAGAACATCGCTCCCGGGGGCGGCAGCATCCGGGGGACGCGCAGCTACGAATATGTGCTCATCCCGCGTGCTCCCGGCAGCACGACCATCCCTCCGGTCGAGGTCGCGTACTTCGACGCGCGGGCCCGCGCCTACGGGATTGCGCGGTCCGAGCCGGTGGCGATCACCGTCACGGGCGATGCGGCGGCACCCGGCGGCGAGAGCGGTGCCGTCCCCTCGGCGGTCGAGCCCATCCGCGAGGAGATCCGCTTCATCCACATCGGCCCGCCGCAACTCAGGCCCGCCGGAGTGCCACTTCACTCGACCGCCGGGTTCTGGATCGTCCTGCTGCTGCCGGTGGCGGCGGTGGCGGGGGCGGCGGCGGTGCGTCGCCACCGCGACCGGATCGAGGGGGACGTGGCGTATGCGCGGGTGCGCAGGGCCCGGAGGATGGCGAAGAAGCGGCTGGCGCGGGCCAGGGGACTGGCCGGGGGCGATCCGCGGGAATTCCATGCCGAAGTCGCGGGTGCGCTTCAGGGATTCCTGGCCGACAAACTGAACATCGCCGAGGCCGGGCTCCTGCGCGAAGAGGTGGACCGTCTGGCTCGCAAGAGGGGGGCGTCCGGGGAAACGCTGGAACGCCTCTTCGCCTGCCTCGACGACTGTGACCTGCAGCGATTCTCTCCGGCGGGCGCCGGCCGCGAGCCGCCCGAGGAGGTGCTGGAACGTGCCGCGGCGCTCATGGGCGACCTCGCCAGGGAGCTCTCGGTGTGAGACGGCTCGGGATCGGCCTGACCGCACTTGCGCTGGCGCTCCTCCCCGGCGGCCTCCTGGGGCGCGACGCCACGAAGGAGGCCCTCTTCGCCGAGGGCAACCGCCTCTATCAGGAGGGCGACTTCGCGGGGGCCATCGCCAGCTACGGCTCCGTACTCGAAGGAGGGTTCGAGTCCGCCGCGCTCTACTTCAACCTGGGCAACGCCCACTTCCGCCTCGGGGAGATCGGCCCTGCCGTCCTCAACTACGAGCGGGCCGTCCGCCTGGACCCGGGCAACGATGACATCCGCGCCAACCTCTCCCTCGTCAACCAGCGTCTCCAGGACCGGATCGAGCCCTTGCCGCGCTTCTGGCTCCTGTCGGCCTTCGACTGGTGGATGGGACTCATCCCCCGGGGCGTGCTGGGAGTCCTGGTCGCCGCCAGCTACCTGATTCTCGGCGGGGCCTTGGTCCTGATCGTGCTTCGGCGGCCTGTGGGGTGGCGGGCGCCGCTGCGGCGATGTGCGTATGCGGCCGCTGTTGCCACGCTCATCCTGGGCGCCACCCTGTTGATCCGCGAGACGGGGCTGGGAAGACCCGACGAGGCGGTCGTCATGGCTGTCGAGGTCAGCGTCCTGAACGCCCCTTCCGAGGACGCCGGACTGACCCTTTTCACCCTGCACGAAGGCACCAAGGTGCGCATCGACCGGCGAACCGGGGAGTGGGCCGAGGTCGTCCTGGCGGACGGGAAGGTGGGATGGCTGCCGCTGGAGCTGCTGGGAGTGATTTGAAGAGGTGACCGCCGGTCCCCTCTTCGGGGACATGTCACCCGTGGTTTACAGAAAGTAAACCCCGGTTGTCACCGGATGTTGAACTGAACGCGAAAGGTCCGGCCCGGCTGCGGGAGCCCGCACTGGTCCAGCACGGTGGAGTCGGTGAGGTTGGCGACGCCCACCGTGCCTTCCATTCTCCTGCCGGACCCATTCGTTCGGCCGAGAACGGTCCGTCGGGCCTCCAGGTCGAGGGTGGCGCTGGCTTCCATCTCGTCGAGGCCCGCGACTTCGAAGTTCTGGCAGTACTGAACGCCCCGGTAGCGAAAGAACCCGCTTACCGACACCTGGCCGGGAACCATCACGTCCAGGCTCACGGTTCCCGCGAGGGCGGGCGCGTACTCGGCGCGCGCGTCGTTGCCGGAGGAGCGCAGATCGCGGATTCGGACGCTCTGCCAGGTGAAGCTGCCACCGAAGGTGAATAATCCCAGGGTGCCCGCGGTCAGGACCTCGACCCCGGTGGAGCGCACCTCGTCGCGGTTGACTCTCTGAAACTTGGTGCCTTCCGTCGTGACTATGCTCACACGCACGATTCCATCCGTCAAACGGTTGTGAAACCCGACCAGCTGCAACTGGTTCCTGCCGTCGTTGATCGTGATTCCCGCCTCGCCCGCCTTGAGGCTCTCCGGCTGCAGCCCGGGGTTGGGGAGAAAGCGCCCCAGGGCACCGGAATACAGCTCCCTGAGCGAAGGAAACCGGGTCCGGCGGCTGAATCCCGCGTGCAGGAGTACGTTGCCGCCGGCCATGGTGCGGCTCGCCCCGGCCCGCACGCCCCAGTCCCAGATCGCGTCCAGAGGTTCCTTGTCGCCGCTGCGAGGGGTGTCCGACCCGTCCAGCGAGGCGCCCAGCGTCCACCGGGTGGCCCCTTCGCCCGAGCCGATCAGGGGGTCCCTTGCGATCTCCACTTCGCCACCCAGGCTCCAGAGGCGCTGCTGGTACTCGAACGCTTCTCCGGACATGAAGTCTTCGGTGTGGCTCACGTTGGCAACGGTCAGGGCAGTCCAGACCTCGGGACCCGACTCGAAGTCGAGATCGCCCAGGATGCGTCCGGTCAGAGTCGTCGTGGTGCCGGTTTCTTCGTCTACCACGTTCTGGTAGGCGGCGCTGGCGTACTCGTGGATCCTGCTCGTTGAACGATCCAGGCCGAAGCTGACCTCGGCCTTGCCGTCTCCCAGGCCCGTCTCTCGCATGCCCGAGCCGCCGGAAACCGTTGTGAACAGGCGCGACTGGTCGGGATAGCGCCAGAGACGGGGGTCTTCAACGTGGGCTTCGGGCGGGACTCCGCGCTGTGCATCGGAGAGGGTGATCAGGCTGGATAGCCAGCCACCCCCGGACCCGTCGTAACGCGCCGCCACAAAGCCGTCGATCAGTCGCCGGTCCGAGTTGAGGCGGAGGCCGTTCGCGTCTGCCAGAAAACCCGGGAGCAACCGGACGTCATTGCGGGTTCCCGCGGGAAGGGCGACGCCGGGGCTGTCGCGATAACCGGCTCCGCCGCGCAACACCAGACCCGGCCGGATCCTGTGGCCGACTGCCGCGCTCGTACCGATCCCTCCCTCCTGGTCCGCCGAGAGGGCCGCGAGAACCGGGGGCACCGGAGTGTCCAGGGAGGCGCCCCGGTTGACGTCGAACTCGATGGCGCCACCGAGCACGTTGGGACCGTGCAGCATCGAGGAGAGACCGCGGTACAGCGTCATGGCGCGGACGGCGGTGAGAGGGATGATCGACATGTCGGTCCGGTGGTCCCACCCCACGGTCAGAGGGATCCCGTCCAGGAAGATCGCGATCTGGCGGTCTTCGGCGCCCCGCAGATCAGGCTGGGCTTCCCCGCGGGAATTGTCCCGGATCTGCACGGTGGGGATGCGGCGCAGGAATTCCGCCATAGTCGGAGCCGCCGCCGCGCCGGCCGAGTCGAGGGAGACTTCGACCGCGCTCGTTCCCCCGGTGGTCGCAATCGGTCGCGGCACCTCGACCCGCAGTCCGCGGATTCTCACCACTTCCGTCGTATCCTGGGCGAATACGGTTGCAGGGGACAGTGGCGGTACCAATCCCAGCGCAGCGACGGCACACCGCAAGGGCCGCAATATCCTGGGCGGGTCCCGGCCGGCCATTACGGAGTTGCCATTCCCGCCGAAGCCCAGGATCGAAGTTGTCGATTCGGTGTTGTCGGTATGATCACAATCCTAGTGTAGCCTTCAATCCTTCCGGTTGTTCCCGGCAGGCGCCGCAGCGACACAGTCCCCCGCCTGCCCCCCGAACTCTTCCAACAATGACACTACGGGAACCGAAACCGTTACGCGAGGAGGTGGCGGACCGCCCGGGATCAGCCTCGGGAGCAGCGGCTCGCCAGGGCTTTCTCGACCGCGTTCCGGATAGCCGTCGCGGTGATTCCGTATCGGCGGTACGTCTCCTGCCAGGGGGCGGAGGCTCCGAAGCTGTCGATCCCGATCGCGATACCCGTGTCGCCGACCCAGCGCTCCCATCCCAGCGTGCTCCCCGCTTCCACCGCGACCTTGAGTACCCCGGAAGGGAGCACCTCCTCGCTGTACTCCGGGGGTTGCCCTGCGAACAGACGCCAGCTGGGCATGCTGACCACCCGCGTGCCGATCCCGTCCGCAGCCAGTTCGCCGTGGGCGGCCAGGGCGACTCCGACCTCCGAACCGGAGGCGACCAGTACGGCGTCGAGACCGGTTGCGGGCTCCCTCAGGATGTATGCGCCCCGGTGGAGTCCGTCGGCAGAGCGTGGATCGGGTCTCCGGTCGATCACCGGCACGGTTTGGCGGGTAAGGGCCAGGAAGGACGGACCGGTCCGGTATCGCAGTGCCGCCCGCCAGGCTTCCGCCGTCTCCGGGCCGTCGGCCGGCCGCAGGTCGAGGAGGCCGGGAATGGCGCGCAGGGCGGCCAGTTGCTCGACCGGCTGGTGCGTCGGGCCGTCTTCGCCCAGACCGATGCTGTCGTGGGTGAAGACGTAAGTGACCGGCAGTCCCATGAGCGCCGCCAGGCGGATGGCAGGCCGCATGTAGTCGGAGAAGATCAGGAAGGTGCCGCCGAAGGGATGGACTCCCCCGTGAAGGGCCATCCCGTTCAAGAGGGCGCCCATGGCGTGCTCACGGACCCCGAAGTGCATGATGCGCCCCCCGGGATTGTCGGCGAGAAGGTCCCCCCCACCCGAGATGTCGGTCTTGTTCGAGCCGCCCAGGTCGGCCGAGCCTCCCAGCATGGTGGGAATGGCCCGGGCCAGCTCCTGAAGCACCCTGCCGGAGTGGTTCCTCGTCGCGGTTGCGGGGGCCTCTGCCAGGTCCGGCAGCGCTTTCGTCCACCCTGCCGGCAATTCGCCCCGGGCACCCGCCTCGAAGTCGGCGGCCGGTCCGGGATGCTCGGCGCGGTAGCGCGTGAAGCGCCTGACCCACGCTATCTGCTGCGCCTCCCACTCCGCCGCGCCGGCTCGCCAATGTTCCAGCGCGGCCGGCTCCACATGGAAAGGTTCCCGCGACGGGTACCCGATGTTGCGCTTGGTTGCCTCGATCTCGGCCTCGCCCAGCGGGGCACCGTGGGTTGCCGCCGTGCCCGCCATGTTGGGGCTTCCCTCCGCAATGGTCGTGGTGAGCACGATCAGCGTCGGCTTTCCGGTCTCGGCCTTCGCGGCCGCGAGCGCCGCATCGATCGCTTCCAGGTCGGTACCGTCTTCGACGGTGAGCGTGTGCCAGCCGTACCCCTGAAAGCGTCGGCACTGGTCGGTTGCGGTCGCAAGGTCGGTGGACCCCTCGATAGTGATCCGGTTGTCGTCGAAGATCCAGGTCAGCTTGTCCAGCTTCTGGTGTCCGGCGATCTCGGCGGCCTCGTGGGAGATCCCCTCCATGAGGTCCCCGTCGGAACAGATCGCCCAGGTGCGGTGGTCCACGATTCGGTGGCCCGGCCGGTTGTAGCGATTTGCCAGCCAGCGCTCCGCGAGCGCCATCCCGACCGAGTTGGCGACGCCCTGCCCCAGTGGTCCCGTGGTGGTCTCGACGCCGGGGGTGTGTCCGTATTCGGGGTGGCCGGGGGTCCTGCTGCCCCACTGCCGGAACTGCCTGATGTCCTCCAGCGACAGGTCGTAACCGGTGAGGTGGAGGAGGCTGTAGATGAGCATCGAGGCGTGGCCGGCCGACAGGACGAAGCGGTCGCGGTCCACCCAGCCGGGGTCTCGGGGATTGTGCCGCAGGTGCCGGGTCCAGAGCACGTAGCCGGCCGGCGCGAGGGCCATGGGCGTGCCCGGATGACCGGAGTTGGCCTCCTGGACCGCGTCCATCGCCAGAACCTTGACGGTGTCGACGGCAAGCTGTTCGACAGCGGTGAGGGTGTCCCCCGGCAACGGCATGACTCAGCCTCGCTTGCCGCGGGGACTCTGTCCACGGGCTGCCAGGGTTGTCATTGGAAGCGGTGTCACTTGGTCCGGACCACCTCCCTCGCCACGACGAAGTTCAGGAGGCGATCGGGGACGTGGATGACCTTCCGCACCGCCATCCCCGCGAGGTGCCGGGCCACGTTCGGTTCCGCCCGGGCGGTTGCCACCACCGCCTCGCGGTCCGCCCCCTTGGGCGCCGAGACCGTGCCGCGCACCTTGCCGTTCACCTGCACGGCGACCTTCACCTGGCGCTCGGCGGCCTTCGCGGCGTCGAATTCGGGCCAGTTGGCGCCGTCGAAGATGCTGCCCCGGTTCCCCAGACGCCGCCACAGCTCCTCGGCGATGTGGGGCGCGAACGGTGCGACCAGGCGGACCAGCGGCTCGACCTCGGCCCGAACCGGCGTCCGTCCCCCTGCCCGCACCGCGTTCAGGTACTCCATCATCGCCGCGACGGCCGTGTTGTAACGCAGCGCCGCGACCTGGTACGTAACCCGCTGGATGGTTCGGTGGAGTTGCGTTTCGAGTTCGGGGTCCGGAGGCCCGCCCGCGAGTTCGCCGTTCCGGGGCACCACCGACTCCCAGAGGCGGTGCAGGAAGCCGTGAGGGCCGGCAATGCCCTTGTCCTGGTAGTCGCCGCCCGCCATGAACGGTCCCAGGAACATGAGATAGAGGCGGAAGGTGTCGGCCCCGTAACGCTCGATAATGGGGTCCGGGATTATCACGTTCCCCTTGCTCTTGGACATTTTGGCTCCCTCGCGGATGATGAGTCCGTGGGCGCGGAACTGCGTGAAGGGCTCCTCGAAGTCGACCCAGCCCATGTCGTGAAGCGCCATCGCCACGAAGCGCGCGTAGAGCAGGTGCAGGACCGCGTGCTCGTTGCCGCCGATGTAGGTGTCGACAGGCAGCCAGCGGTGCGTGATCTCCGCGTCGAAGGGGCGGTCGTCGAAATCGGTGCACGGGTAGCGCAGAAAGTACCACGCGCTGTCGAGGAAAGTGTCGGAGACATCGGTCTCGCGGGTGGCGTCGCGCCCGCAGGAGGGACAGGGGACTTCGTACCAGTCGCGCACACGAGCCAGGGGACTGACGCCCGACTCGTCGGGACGGAAGTCTTCCACCCGGGGCAGAACCACGGGAAGGTCCTCGTCCGGTACGGCGACCGGACCGCAGTCCTCGCAGTGGATGATCGGAATGGGTGGCCCCCAGTACCTCTGCCGCGAAATGCACCAGTCGTGCAGGCGGTAGGTAACCTGACTCTCGGCAAGGCCCTCGGCCGCCAGATGGTCGACGATGGCGTGGTGCGCCTCCTCGGGGGAGAGGCCGTCGTACCGGCCGGAATTGACCAGCGTTCCCTGCGGGTACTCGTAGGCGATCGCGAGCGGCGTGCCGGCATCCTCGCCCTCGTCGGCCACCACCCGGACGATCGGGAGGCCGTAGGCGTTGGCGAAGTCGAAGTCGCGCTCGTCGTGGCCGGGCACCGCCATGATGGCGCCGGTTCCGTATCCCATCAGCACGTAGTCGGCGATCCAGACGGGGATCGGGCGGCGCGTGGCGGGGTTGATGCAGTACCCTCCGGTAAACACGCCCGTCTTGTGCTTTTCGATCTTCTGCCGGGCAACCAGGTCCATGGCACGGGTCCGGGCCCGATAGGCGTCCACCTCATCCCGGGCTGTGTCGCTGGTGACGGCGTCGACCAGTGGGTGTTCGGGGGCGAGAACCATGTAGGTGGCCCCGAATATGGTATCGGGACGCGTGGTGAAGACCGGGATAGCTACGGGGTTCCCGTCATCCGCTCCCTTGTCCGCTTCCTCCATCACGGGGAACCGGATTTCCGCTCCCCGGGAGCGCCTGATCCAGGCCCGTTGCGCCTTTCGGGTGGTATCCGACCAGTCGATGGCGGAAAGGTTGTCGAGAAGGCGCCCCGCGTACTCGGTGATCCGGAGAAACCACTGGCGGATGAATCGCTGCTCGACCGGGGTGCCGCAGCGTTCGCATGCTCCCACGACCACCTGCTCGTTGGCGAGCACGGTCATGTCCGACGGGCACCAGTTGACCGGTGCTTCCTTCTGCTCGGCCAGCCCGTGCTTGAAGAACTGGAGGAAGAGCCACTGAGTCCACTTGTAGTAGTTGGGCGCGGTCGTGTCGACGGTGTGGTCCCAGTCGAACATCCCCCCCATGCGCCGCAGCTGCCGGGTGAAGTTGGCCACGTTTCCCGGGATCAGGTCCATCGGATGGACCCCGGCCTTCAGCGCGAAGTTCTCGGAGTGGATGCCGAAGGCGTCGAAGCCGATCGGCTCGAAGACGTCGTGGCCCCGCATCCGCTGGAAGCGCCCGTGGACGTCGGCACCGGTGAAGGCGTAGATGTTGCCCACGTGCAGCCCCTCGGCCGAAGGGTAGGGGAACATCATGAGGTTGTAGAACGGGCGCCTCGCGGTCCGCAGCTCGTCCAGGGTGAATGAGTTGGTCCCCTCGCGGTCCCAGGTCGCCTGCCACTCGCGCTCGATTGCAGCGGGGTCGTAGGTCCTGTCTGAGCGGGTGGACATTGGCGGGTGGGGGTTGATGAACTCGCGGTGCCGCCAGGGGCGGGGTGTTCGCCAGGCGAGAAAGCTAACAGCCCGCGCGGGAATCCGCCGGGGCCCGTCCGGGAACACCCGGATGCGCCGCCGGGGCTGCCGTGGACGGCAGTAGCTCGAAGGGGTCGATTCCCGTCTTGATGCCCGCCCTGATGGCTTCGACGGCGTCCGCGAGCGAGCCGTCGCAACCGGCAAGATGCGCGTCGAAGTCGGGGAGCCGGTGGTAGTAGCGCATCCGGCTCAGGAGCGTGGCGTTGTTGAGGGGCAGCGACTCGAAGCTGGAGAAGGTGAGGGCGAGAAAGCGGGGCCGGATCTCCTCGCGAAAACGCCGCAAATGCCGGTCGAATACCGCCTGGCGGAGGACGATCTTGTCTTCGCGGGTCGTCGCGGAGTCCCCGTAGACCTCTTCCAGGTCCTCCACCAGACCGTCTATGAACCGGGAGAACACCTTGACATCGTGCCAGCGGTCGCGGGCCCGGGTGCACCAGACGGTGTCCGGGCCCCCGCCGGGCCGCGTGCAAAAGAACTCCGCGGCGCCCGTCCTGCCCACCCACGTGGCGAAACTCTCGTTGAAGCGCACATGACCCGGCACGAAGAGGTGGTTGTGGGACAGCTCGTGGAGGATGGTTGCCACGAGTTCCACCTCGTCGTACCGCACGATGGTGGAGAGCAGGGGGTCCGAGAACCATCCGAGCGTGCTGAATGCGGCGGTGGGTCTCAGGTACGTGTCGAAGCCCTCCGCTTCCAGCTTGCCCTGTTCGTCGAGCGCGTTGTCCAAATCGAAGAAGCCCCTGTAGGGGACCCGTCCCACTACCGGAAACCACCAGGTGCGCGGGGCAAGCCGGTCGGGATAGGCGGCCGAGAGTACCATCGCCAGCGTGTCCCGGTCGAGTTCGGTGTAGGTGGTGTAGCTGTCCCCGACGTCGAGCTCGAGCCCGTGCATGGCGAATTCACGCGCCTCCCGCGCAAGGGTGAGTTTGCCGCGCGTCCGCTCGTCGGTCTCAGGGGCGAGGATCACCTCGGGGATCGGCCGGCGGGCGTGGAGAATCTTCGCCTCCGCCCAGCCGGCCCTGACCACGTACACCGGTGAACAGCCGGTGCCCATCCAGACGGCTGCCACGGCCACGAAGACCACGGCCGCGAGGACCGCCAGCCTCTTGATCCACCGCCCAGCGCCCCCCGTTCGAGCGGCGATGCGTCCAGGCCGGACCGCTCCGCTCACCTGAGCCCGGATCTCCGCACTGCCCTCTACCGTCCCCCGCCCAGGTTTCTGATCAGGGGGATTCCACCCTCCGTCGGCACATAGACGAGCGACCCCTCGGGCATCTGCGCCAGCTGCTGAATGTAGAAGAACGTCAGGTACTCCTGGGTCAGCCCCTCGCTGATGATGCGCTGGGCTTCGGCGATTCCCTTCGCCTCTTCCGCCTGCTGGCGCGCCTGCTCCTGGATGATCTGGGTCTGGAACTCCTCGGCGGCCACCTGCTGCTCGCGCTCCAGCTTCTGCTCGATCGCCTCGCGCACGCGCGCCGGGGCCTGAATATCGCGGACGAAGACGTCGACCACCTCGATCCGGTCGCCGGCCTTGGCCTGGATCTCGTCCTTCATGCTGGTGGCGAGCTCGCGCCGGTCCGGCGAGAAGATCTCGTTGATCGACTTGGTCGCGACGGCATCGCGCACACCGTTGCGTACGGCGTTCAGGACGATGCTGCGCTTGATCTGGTCTTCCGAGCCGATGCGGTCATAGAGGTCGGGTGCGTTGGTGCCGTTGATCTGGAAGAGGAGGGAGACCTCGAGGGTCACGTTCAACTGCTCGGAGGTCTGGGCCTCGATCTGTTCGATTCCGCCCTGGGCCGGGAAGGACTGCTCCCTTACCGACATGCGCTCCACCGACGCGAGCGGGTTGATTACGTGTATGCCCTGCTCGAGCTGCCTGGGGTTGACCGTGCCCAGCCAGTGCTGGACCCCCACTTCGCCGACGCCGATCAGTACGACGGCGTTCAGGAGAACGAGGGCGACCCCCATGAACATGATGACGTAGCCGGCAAGCTTGGTCGGAATCTTGGCTGTCCCCTTCGGGAGGCTGCGGACAACAGCTCCCAGTGCGATAAGGACGATGGCGATGGGTACGAATGTCATTTACGCGTTCCTTTCGTGCAGGTTGTTGCGAACTGTCTGCCGGTCACTTCCGCAGACCGGCGAGCGGCAGGTAGCCCTTACCCCTGCCGCGCCCCTCCTCGCGAAGGAAACCGAGTTCGACGAGCTGGCGCAACTCCCGGGTGGCGTGGGCGGGAGCCGCCTCGAAAAGCGTCCGGTACTCGGCCACCCGCAGCTTCGGATCACGCTGGAAGTGCTCCCGTAGCTTGGGGACGCGGTCTTCGAGAAACCACCGCGTTGCATCGAGTTCGGCGGTGAGGTAGTAGACGGGCATTTCGTCTTCGGAGTTGAAGGCGCAAGTGGTGATGCCCTTCCGGACCAGATCGTGTACGCCCCGCTTGGCCTCCTCTTCGAGGACGGCGTTCAGCCGCTGGTAGTCCTGGTGCGTGAAACCGTCGGGCCGCGCCAGCAGAATCCGTTTCTGGTCCCGTGACACAGGGAGAGAGAGCACAACGTTTTTCCACCCCGGCCCCGCCATTGCGTGTTCGGGCCGGTTGTGAAGGGTGACCAGAAACAGACCGGCCCGGTGCACAACCGTGGGTACCCGCAAGGAACTCTCCGACATCACCTTGCGGAGCGTCGCAAAGCCCTTGCCCCTTCCCTTCATGATCCCCACATCCGTCAGAACACGCGTGAGCACAGGGTTGCGAAGTGCGCGGACCGGCGTTCCCTCGTTCAGCGCTTCCACTGTGACGGGTGGTACCGGTCCGCCAGGGCTGGACACCTCCATCCGGTCGTCGAAGAACGTGACTTCCGTCCCCTGGTTCTGGACGGCGTAGTCACGATGGGCGATGGCGTTGACAATGATCTCGCGCCAGGCAAGGTCCGGGTACTCGGGCATGTCCCGGAAGAAGATATCGCGCAGCGCCTCGGAACGACGGACATGCGTACCGGCAGCTCGCAGGGACTCCTGTATTCCGCAGGCCAGGGGCGGGTGGACAAGCGCTGCATCGGTCACATTCTGGTTGCCGGCCAACCTCTGCGTGCCGGCGACGCGCGCCACCCGAAGCCCCGCACGAGGATGCCAGCGGCGCCCGGCAGCCCGGGCGAAGAGGAGAAGCGCCGCGTTCGAGACCGTCCAGTCGTCCTCGTCCTCTCGTGGCCGGATCAGGCCATAGTGTTGCAGGGAGTCCAGCACGGATTCGCCGCCGACGGGCGAGGCCTTCAGAAATGCCCCCGCCAGGTCGAGATCCAGGTCGCCGAGGGTGGCTTCCCGTCTGATACGCTTCTCGAATTCCGGGCCTGCGGGACTACTGTCCGTGTTTGTGGCTGGTCTCCTGCGCGTGGTGCGCACTGATCGATTACCTCCGGACCGGGGATGGACACCCTCGTAGTCGCCGGGTGGACAGCGGATGCCGGATTCCACGTCAGGGGCCCCCGGCGAACGTGAGTCTCCATCATGGTACACGCGGGAACAACAAGAGCGCAATAGTCCCGGATCGACGGTGACGGTTTCGACGACACCGGGAGACCTGTCAAGTCCATCGGATCCTGTCATTGTCCGGTCACGATGCCATCATCGCGCCGGCCTGCGAACTGCAATTCATGCAGCCGCCGATAGAGCCCGCCGGCCTTGAGGAGCTCATCGTGGCTTCCTTCTTCGGCCAGGCGCCCATGGTGGATGACCAGAATGCGGTCCGCGCCCTGAACGGTGGAGAGGCGATGTGCCACGACGAGGCTGGTCCGGCCCCGCATCAGCCGGCTGGTGGCGTCTTCGATCCGGGCCTCGATCTCCGAGTCGACCGAGCTGGTGGCCTCGTCGAGTACCAGGATGTCGGGGTCGAAGGCCAGTGCCCGGGCCAGGGAGAGCAGCTGGCGTTCGCCCACCGAGAGGCTGGATCCGCGCTCTCCGAGTTCCTGTGCAGTGCCATGGGGGAGCCGCTGGACAAACGGAACGGCCCCCACAGCTTCCAGCACCGACGCAACCCGTTCCTCGTCGATGGAGCCCGAGCCCAGGCGCACGTTGTACGACACCGACTGGCTGAACAGGAAAATGTCCTGCAGCACGAGTCCGATCCGCCCCCTGAGGTCCTGCATGCGCAGGTGCTCGACCGGCACGCCGTCCACCAGGATGCATCCCCGCTGGGGCTCGTAGAAGCGCATCAGCAGGTTGATGAGGGTTGTCTTGCCGGCCCCGGTGTGTCCCACGATCGCCAGCTTCTCGCCCGGTGCCACGGTGAAGGTGACATCGCGGAGGACCCAGTCGGCCTCGCCTCCGTCGGGATCCTTTTCCCCGTACGCAAACCATACGTTCTCGAAACGGATCTCTCCGGGAGCGCCGATCGGGAACAGGGCCGGTCCGGGGGGATTCCGGATCGCGGGCTCGCGGTCCAGCAGCCGGAAGATGCGTTCGGAGGACGCCATCGCCCCCTGCAGCAGGTTGTACTTGTCCGAAAGGTCCTGAATGGGGCGGTAGAAGCGGCGCGCGTAGTCCAGGAAAGCTGCCAGAACCCCGATCGTGACGGCCCCCTGTACCATGGCGCCGCCCCCGTACCAGATGATGAGTGCGAGCGCAACCGCGGTGAGCACCTGGATGATCGGGTAGAAGAGCGCGTAGTAGGTGATCGACCTGAGGTGGGCGTCCAGATAGTCGTTGTTGAGGAACTTGAAGCGCTCGAGATCGGCTTCCTCCCGGTTGAAGAGCTGGACGATGCGGATTCCGGTGAAGCGCTCCTGCAGGAAGGCGTTCATGCGGGCGAGCCGCACGCGGATGTCGCGGTAGGCGGCCCGAATCCGCGACCGGAAGACGAAGGCGGTCCAGGCGACGAAGGGCAGTACGCTGAAGGTGACCAGTGCCAGTTCGGCGTCGAGCTGGATCATGGCCGCGACGATGAACAGGAGGGTGAAGAGGTCGCCGAAGACGGTCACCAGGCCGGAGCTGAAGAGTTCGTTCAGCGTCTCGACGTCCGAGGTGATGCGCGTCATGAGGCGGCCCACCGGATTTCGGTCGTAGAAGGCGAGGTCGAGCCGCTGGAGGCGCGCGAAGATCTGGGTTCGCAGGTCGTACATGACCCGCTGCCCCAGCCAGGTGGTCACGAGGGCCTGTGCGTACTCGAAGACGAAAGCCAGCACGATGGCTGCGAGGAAGAGCACGGCCAGGAAGCCGAGCTGGCCGCCGTCGCCGCGCGGGATGGCCTCGTCGAGGGCGATCTTGGTGAGATAGGGACCGACTACGGCCAGTGCCGACGCGAGCATGAGCAGTACGACGGCTCCCGCCACCGGCAGCGCATAGGGTCGCAGATAGCGCAGCATCCGGGCCATGAGCCGGGAGTCGTAGGCCTTGCCGAGGACCTCCTCGTCGTATCCGCCGGTCACTGCCGAAGGCGTGTCGGTGGGCGCGGCCCGGGGGCGGGCCGCTACACCGCTCCCGATCGGACCTGATCCAGCCCGTCGAGCAGCCGCCGCATCCTGTCCCAGGGCGCCACGGTGGCCCGCAGCCCGAAGCCGCGGGGGGAGGCGCTCCCGAAGGGCCGCAGCCGCACGCCGCAGCGCTCCAGCCGGCCCGCAGTGTCGTCGAGTTCGTCCCCGGGAAGGCGTATGAAGACGAAGTTGGCCGCCGAGCGGGGGACTTCGTAGCCCCGCTGAAGCAGGGCGTTGCGGACGCGCTCGCGACTGGCCCGCGTCTCGGCGATGGTCTCGGCCAGCCAGGACGATCGGCTGGAGATGGCGGCGGCGGCGGCGGCGCCGGTTACGCTGGAGACCACGAAGGGGCCGCGCGCCTTGTCCACCTCCAGGATCAGCGGCGTGCTCCCTACGCCGTATCCGGCCCGCAGGCCCGCGAGCCCGTACGCCTTGGAGAGCGTCTTCACGCAGATCGTGCGTTCCCCGCCCAGCGCCAGGTCATAGGGCACGCGGTCGCCGGGCTCGCGGTTGTACTCCCCGTACGCCTCGTCGAGTATCAGGACGCTGCCAACCGCCTCGGTGCGCTCGTGGACGGCACGGATCCAGTCGTCGGGGAGCGCCTCGCCGGTCGGATTGCCGGGGTTGGCCACGAAGACGATGCAGGGGTCGTCTCCCGCGAGGCGCACGGGATCGTCCAGCCCCTCTCCCCACTCCACCGCGACCGGACGGTGACCGTTCATGACCGCGAGCATCCCCGTCATCGGCCAGCCCGGGTCGAGATAACGCACGGTCGTGGGTGCCACGGCCCGCATCAGCGTGTCGAGGACCCCGGTACCCCCGGCCCCGGTGGCCACGTTTTCGGGCGCGATCTTCAACCGGGACGAGACGGCGGCGACCAGCCGGTCCGAGTAGCTGCCCGGGTATTCCGAAGCGGACGCCGTCCCGGAGCCCGCCAGGACTTCGAGCGCCGACGGATGGGCGCCCCAGAGGTTGCGGTTGTCGCTCAGGTCGGCGGCGATGGGGGACCGGTCGGGGAGATAGCGGTCGAGAATGCGATAGTCCGCGCGCGGGTAGATGTCCATGGTCCTTCGGGTCGTGCTGTAGATTCTTCGAGGTGGTGGCCGTTTCCGCACCGAGGGGGCGGCCGTTCCACGGTCGGGGAAATCGTGCGTTCTGGCAACGGGGACGGGGTGCGCCGCGCCGGGTGCCCCGCACGGGGTTCCCCACGGACTGCCGGGGAGAAATGGACGATCCGATCCGCATCAGGGGTGCCCGCCAGCACAACCTGAAGAACATAGACGTCGATCTCCCCCGGGGTGCGCTCACGGTCATCACCGGCCCCTCGGGTTCGGGGAAGTCCTCGCTTGCGCTCGACACCCTCTTCGCGGCCGGACAGCGCCGCTACGTGGAGGCGCTTTCCACCTACGCCAAGCAGTTCCTCGACCGCCTCGAGAAGCCTGACGTGGACCGGATCGAGGGGCTCGCACCCGCGGTGGCCATCGAGCAGCGCAACCCGACCACCACCAGCCGCTCCACGGTTGGCACCGCGACCGAGGTGTACGATTTCGTCCGTCTGCTCTTCGCGCGCGTCGGCCGGACACACTGCCCCGAGTGCGGCGACGAGGTGCGCCCCGACACGATCTCAGATGCCGTCGACAGTGTTTCGGCCCTGCCCGCAGGTGCCAGGCTGATGATTGCCTTTCCGCTTTCCCGCAGCGGCCGCGTCTCCCACCGGCTCGTGGGCGGGAACCTGCGGTCGCTGGGCTTCGCAAGGGTGCTGGCCGACGGTGCGCCGGCGGAACTCTCCGAGCTGCTGGCGCCGGAAGCCGAGCCGGGGGTTACGGTTCCCGATCTGGCTGCCAGCCGCGAGATCCTGGTCGTGGTGGACCGGATCAAGGCGGTGAGCAAGCCGGACCGCGGCTGGCGTGACCGCGTGGCAGATTCGCTGGCGACGTGCTTCCGGGAAGGGGAGGGCGAAGCGGTGGTCGTCCCGGCGGCTCCGGAGGGAGCCGGGGCACTTCGGTTCTCCGAGGCGTTCCGCTGCCCACGGCACCCCGGGGTGACCTTCCTGGAGCCCGAGCCCAAGCTCTTTTCCTTCAACAATCCGTACGGCAGCTGTCCGGTATGCACCGGCTTCGGCGCCACCCTGGAGTATGACCCCGGGCTGATCGTTCCGAACGGCGGTCTTTCACTTGAGCAGGGAGCGGTCGACCCCTGGGCCAAGCCGCGCTACTCCCGGGAACGAGCGGCCCTGCACCGCTTCGCCAATCGCGAGGGCGTCTCCCCGGTCGTGCCCTGGGACGCACTTCCCGCCTCATTCCGCGACGCCGTGCTCTACGGCAAGGGGTCGTTCCGAGGCGTAGTGGACTTTCTCGTCTCCAGGGAGCGCAAGCGCTACAAGCCGTACATCCGCATCTTCCTGCGCCGGTACCAGCGTCCGTTGCGCTGCCGCGCCTGCGGCGGTTCGAGGCTGCGGCCGGAGGCGGGCCAGGTCTCGGTGGGGGGGCTCGACATCGGAGGTGTCAGCGATCTGCCCATCGACGAACTCTCCCGCTGGCTGTCGCGGCTCGAACTCTGCCCCATGGAGACCGCCATCGCGGCCGCGATCCTCCGGGAACTCGCGGCGCGGGTGGGCTTTCTGGTCGATGTCGGACTCGGCTACCTGACCCTCGGCCGGCAGATGCGGACGCTGTCGGGGGGCGAAGCCCAGCGCATCTCCCTCGCCAACTCCCTGGGCTCGCGCCTGGTGGACACGCTCTACGTTCTAGACGAGCCCTCGATCGGGCTGCACCCGCAGGACATCGACGCCCTCCTGGCCCTGCTCCGGCGGCTGCGCGACGGGGGCAACACGGTCGTGGTGGTGGAGCACGCCGCACCCGCTATCCTGTCCGCCGACCATGTCGTGGAGCTGGGCCCCGGTTCGGGGGAACGGGGCGGCGAGGTCGTTTTCGAGGGCTCACCCACCACCTTGACGGATTCCGTGACAAATACGGGGCAGTATCTGTCCAGGAATCTGTCGCAAGGGGCAGAAAACGGCGAGTGGCCTCCGAAATGGCGCCGTCCTGTGGACGGGGCGCGGCTGCGAGTCGAAGGCGCGACACTGCACAACCTGCGCGGGGTGGAGGCCGAATTCCCGGTCGGGGCGCTGACCGTGGTCACGGGCGTCTCTGGCTCGGGCAAGTCGACGCTGGTCCACGATGTCCTCTTCCGCGCTCTGGAGCGCGAACTCAAGGGCGGCCGAACCTCGGCGAGAGAACACCTGGGCGAGGTGGTCGGCGCCTACACGACCCTGAGCGGACTGGAGCATCTCGAAGACGTCGTGCTGGTCGACCAGAGCCCGATCGGACGCACCCCCCGCTCCAACCCGGTGACGTACGTCAGGGCGTGGGGCGAGATCCGCCGCATCTTCGCCCGCGAGCGCGCCGCACAGGCCGCCGGACTGGACGCGGGCAGCTTCTCCTTCAACGTGAAGGGCGGCGGGCGCTGCGAGGAGTGCACGGGGGCGGGGTTCGTGCGCGTCGAGATGGTCTTCATGGCGGACATCCACGTGCCGTGCGAGGTATGCGGGGGCAAGCGCTACCGTCCCGACGTGCTCGAGGTGAAGGTACGGGGCCACGACGTGTCCCAGGTGCTCGACTTCACCGTCGACCGCGCGATGCGCTTCTTCTTGCGCGAGCCGAAGCTCGGCCAGGCGCTGTGGCACCTGCAGCAGGTCGGGCTGGGATACCTCCGGCTGGGGCAGCCGGCCACGCACCTTTCGGGTGGCGAGGCGCAGCGTCTCAAGATCGCGCGCGAACTGATCGGTGCGGCGGCGCGCAGGGGTTCCCGCAGTGTCTACATTCTGGATGAACCCACCACGGGGCTGTCCGGAGACGACGTGGCGGTCCTGAACCGCGTGTTGCGCAAACTGGTGCGGGCCGGGAACACGCTGGTCGTCGTCGAGCACGACCTGGACGTGATCCGGGCGGCGGACTGGGTGGTCGACATGGGGCCGGGGGCGGGGGGGCGGGGGGGGCAGGTCGTGGCGATGGGGCGGCCGGAGGACATCGCGACGGTGCCGGAGAGCGTGACGGGGCGCTTCCTGCGTGACCTGGTGGCGGGTGGGGGAGGGGCGCGAGGCGGGCCCGGGAGGTCGAAGGGTCGGCGGGGGACGGGCGGCAGTCCGTGAACCGGGCCGCACGAGCACCGCGACCGGTGATGCCCCCGGCCGGAAAGGCGCGACGACAGGGCGGCGGCCTCGCTTCACCTTCTCCCCCCCGCCCCCTCGTCTCTGTCGTTCTGCCGGTCCGTGACGGCGAGGCCACCCTGGACGCGGCGCTCCGGTCGCTCCGCGCGCAGACCTTCGCACGCTTCGAGGTCGTGGTCGTGGACGACGGTTCCCGCGACGCCACCTCCCGGATCGCGCGCGCATGGGAGCGGCGCGACAGGCGCTTCCGCCTGGTGGGGACGGGCGCGAGCGGTGGCGTGGGCCGAACGGACGGCGCCCGCGCCCCCACCGGAATCGTCGCGGCGCTCCGGCGCGGGCTCGCCGAGGCGTGCGGCCCGTACATCGCGCGCATGGATGCCGATGACCGCTGCCATCCGGAACGGCTGGCCGTCCAGCTCGAACTGCTCGAGCACGATCCCGGCCTCGCCGGCTGCGGCGCGGGCGTGCGCTACGTGCCTCCGACGAGCGTGACCCCCCGCGCCGCCGAGTACGCGGCCTGGCTCAACGCCATGACGTCATGGGACACCGTCGAGGCCGGCCTCTTCGTCGAGTGCCCGCTGGCCCACCCCACCTTCATGTTCAGGGCGGAGGCGCTGGTTTCGGTGGGCGGCTACCGCGACCGCGGCTGGCCCGAGGACTACGACCTCCTCCTGAGATTGTGGCGGTCCGGGCACCGCTTCGTATCGGTGCCGCGGGTGCTCCTGGACTGGAACAACGGCCCGGGACGCCTGAGCCGGACACACCCCGCGTACACGCACGCCGCGTTCCGCGCCTGCAAGGTGCATCACCTGCGGCGCAGCCTGCTTGCCGGGCGGGAGGGCGTGGTGGTGTGGGGTGCGGGCCCGACGGGAAAGAGCCTCGCGGTGGAGTTCCGGCGCCGGGGGGTGCGCGTGCAGGCGTTCATGGAGGTAGACCCGCGCAAGATCGGGCAGGTGATCCATGGGGCGCCGGTGCGTGAGGCGGAGGCCGCGCGGGAGTTCAAGGGCGTGCTTCACGTGGGGGCCGTGGCGCGGGCCGCGGGCCGGGAAGCGGTGCGGGCGGCGGCGGTGGGGGCGGGGGTGGGTGGGGACTTCGTTGCGATGGCCTGACCGGTTCGGAGAGTCCGCCGACGCCGGGACGGCCGACCCGCGCCACCCACCGGACGCAGCTGAAGTCTTGGCAGCCGTACTGCCGGAAGCGCGTTTGCCGGCCTCTCTCGGCGAATCGGTGCCCCGACCGAATCGGTGCCCTGCCGGAGGTTGAGAAATCCCGCGGAAACCGCGATCATTAAAGGCTGTCCGAGACCCGTTCCAGACCCCCTCGGCACCCCTTCGCGGCCCACGGCCCAACCGCCCTTCTCAACCCGATTTCATGCCCGAAACCAACCAGGGTGCCGCTGGCGAACGGATCCTCGAGAGGATCCTCGAACAGGAGATGCGCGAGTCGTTCATCGACTACTCGATGAGCGTCAACGTGCAGCGGGCCCTGCCCGATGTGAGGGACGGACTCAAGCCGGTGCACCGGCGCATCCTCTACGCCATGTCGGAACTGGGGCTCTCGCCCGGGCGAGCCTACAAGAAATGCGCCACGGTCGTGGGCGAGGTGCTGGGGAAGTACCACCCGCACGGGGACGGTGCGGTCTACGACGCCCTCGTCCGCATGGTCCAGGAATTCTCGCTGCGGTATCCGCTCGTGGACGGGCAGGGCAACTTCGGATCCGTCGACGGCGACGCGGCGGCCGCCTACCGCTACACCGAGGCCCGGCTGCAACGCCTCTCGATCGAGCTGCTGGCCGACATCGACAAGGACACCGTCCGCTTCGACGAGAACTTCGACGGGCGGCTCAAGGAGCCTTCGGTCCTCCCGTCGAAGGCGCCCAACCTCCTCGTGAACGGATCGTCCGGGATCGCGGTGGGGATGGCGACCAACATCCCGCCGCACAACCTGCGCGAGGTGGTCGCCGGGCTTCTGGCCCTGATCGACGACCCCGAGTTGCCGCAGGAGACGCTGGAGGGGTTGATCCCGGGGCCGGACTTCCCGACCGGGGGCTACATCTGCGGCACCGATGGGATCCTCGAGGCCTACCGCACGGGACGCGGACGGATCGTGATCCGCGCGGCCGCCGAAATCGAGGAAGGCGGCGAAGGCCCGGCCCGGATCATCGTCACCGAGATCCCCTTCATGGTCAACAAGGCCCGCCTCATCGAGCAGATCGCGGCGCTGGTGCGGGAGAAGAAGCTCACGTCGATCCGGGACCTCCGCGACGAGTCCGACCGGGACGGCCTCCGCGTGGTGATCGAACTCAAGCGCGACGCGGTCCCGCAGGTCGTCCTCAACCGGCTCTACAAGCACACCCAGATGCAGTCCACCTTCGGCGCCATCTTCCTGGCGCTGGTGGACGGCGTGCCGCGGACCATGCCGCTCAGGGAGATGCTCCTCCACTTCCTCGACCACCGCCACAACGTGGTTGTGCGGCGGAGCCGCTTCGACCTGGCCGCCGCGGAGGAGCGCGAGCACGTCCTGGAAGGCCTCCGCGTCGCCGTCGACAACATCGACGAGGTCGTGCGGATAATCCGCGGCTCGCGCGACGCGCACGAGGCCGCGGTGAGTCTGCGAGCCGCCTTCGAGCTCTCCGAGCGGCAGGCCCGGGCCATCCTCGACATGCGGCTCGCCCGCCTGACGGGCCTCGAGATGGAGAAGCTCGACGAGGAGCTGGCGCAGGTGCGGGCGCGGATCGCCGAGCTGGAGCGCATCCTGGGCGACCGGGACGTCCGCATGGGGATCATCAGGGACGAGCTGCGCGAGATGGCACGCCGCTACGGCGACGACCGCCGCTCCGAGATCCGGGGCGGCGTGACCTCCTTCGAGGTCGAGGACCTGATCGCCGACGAGGAGGTCGTGATCACGATGTCCCGGCAGGGATACGTGAAGCGCATACCGGTCGACACGTACCGCGCGCAGCGGCGGGGAGGGCGGGGGCTGAGGGGGATGGAGACCCGGGCCGAGGACTGGGTCGAGCACCTCTTCATCGCGTCCACCCACGACTACCTCATGGCCTTCACCGACCAGGGCCGCTGCCACTGGGTGAAGGTGTGGGGCATTCCCCAGGGGAACCGCTACGCCAAGGGGAAGCCGATCGTCAACTTCCTGGAACTGGCGCCCGGCGAGAAGGTCGCCTCGGTGCTCCCGGTGCGCGAATTCGCCCGGGACCGTTTCCTCCTCTTCTGCACCCGGAACGGCATCGTCAAGAAGACCCCGCTGTCGGCCTACGGCAACGTGCGCGCGGTGGGGATCTACGCCATCAAGTTCCGCGAAGGCGACGAGCTGATCGATGTGCGGGTCACCGACGGCTCCAACGAGGTGGTGCTGGCGTCCCGGATGGGCAAGGCGATCCGCTTCCGGGAGTCCGGCGTGCGGCCCATGGGGCGGAACACCGAGGGGGTGATCGGGATCCGCCTGGGCGAGGGCGACGAGGTGGTGGGGATGGTGGTCATGCGCCGGCCGGAGGAGACGCTTCTGGTGGCCACCGAGCGCGGAATGGGCAAGCGCAGCGAGATCAGCGGCTACCGCCTGCAGCAGAGGGGCGGGATGGGTGTGATCAACCTGAAGCTCACGCACAGGACGGGGCCGGTGGTGGCGGTCAAGGCCGTGGCCCATGGCGACCAGCTCATGGTGATCACCCGCAACGGGGTGGTGAACCGGCAGCGGGTGGACGAGGTGAGGGTCATCGGGCGGGCGACCCAGGGTGTGCGCCTGGTGAACCTGGACGAGGGGGACTCCGTCGTGGACGTGGCCCTGGTGGTGGGCGGCGACGATGACGGCGGTGAAGAGTAGCGACGGCCTCGTTCCGCTCCGCGACATAGAGGCGGCCGCCGAGCGCATCCGCGGCACTGTGGTCCGCACGCCGATGGTACCTGACTTCGACCTCTCCGAGACGGTGGGCGGCCAGGTGCGGCTGAAGTGCGAATCCCTTCAGAAGACCGGTTCGTTCAAGGCCCGCGGTGCCGCCAACTTCCTCACGCAGCTGTCGCCGGACGAACTGAAACGCGGGGTCATCACCTACTCGTCGGGTAACCACGCGCAGGCGGTCGCCTTTGCCGCCGGGCTCACGGGCACCCGCGCCGTCGTCGTGATGCCGACCACCGCGCCGGAGGTCAAGAGCGAAGGAGCCTGCCGGCTGGGTGCGCGGGTCGAGTTCGCGGGGACGACCTCGGAGCACCGCCGCGTCCGCGCCGAGGAGATCGCGGAAAGGGAGGGGCAGGTGATGGTTCCCCCCTTCGACCACCCCTGGATTGTCGCGGGCGCGGGAACGGTGGCCCTGGAAGTCTTCGAGGAGTGGCCGGAGGTGGATACGCTGTTGGTTCCGGTCGGTGGGGGAGGACAGATCGCGGGCTGCGCGGCCGCCCTGCGGCGGCTGAAGCCGCGGAGCACGATCGTCGGGGTCGAGCCCGCGGGCGCGCCCACGATGCGGCGGGCGCTCGACTCGGGGGCCCCCGCCACGCTGGAACGCATCGACACGATCGCCGACGGCCTCGCACCGACCCGCGCCGGTGACCTCACCTTCGCCCACGCGGCTGCGTTCCTGGACGACGTGGTGCTCGTCGAGGACGACGATATCCGCCGCGCCGCCGCCCACCTGATCACGCGCCGGGGTCTCGTGGTCGAGTACTCCGGTGCGGCGGCCGTCGCCGCGCTCCTTCGCGAGCGCGTGCCGGCGCCGGGCCGCAGGGTCTGCGCGGTCCTCTCCGGGGGCAATCTCGACACTTCCCTGCTGGGGGAGATTCTCGACGCGTCGGCGGAACCGGCGCGGTAGCCACCCGTGCTCCTCCTCTTCGACATCGACGGCACCCTCACAATCGGGGGCCCCGGCAAGAAGGCCTTCCGCGTCGCGCTGGAGCGCACCTACGGTACCGCGGGGCCAATCGCAAACCACGACTTCTCGGGCAAGACCGACCCGCTCCTCCTGCGGGAACTCCTGAGCGCCGCCGGCCATACGGCGCGGGAAATCGAGTCCGGACGGGGACGCTTCTGGGAGCGCTACCTCGCGGAGCTGGAGGTCCGCATCGCCGCCGAGCCCGTGGCGGTGCTGCCCGGTGTCCGTGAGCTCACCCGTGTCCTGGCGCAGCGCGGTGACGTCTTCCTGGGCCTGGTGACCGGCAACGTGCGCGGCGGCGCCCGCCTGAAGCTCGCGACCTCGGGTCTGTGGGAGCACTTTCCCGTTGGCGCTTTCGGCTGCGATCACGAATCCCGCAACGAGCTTCCGCACTTCGCCCTTGACCGCGCCCGCGCCCATTGGGGGCGAGATTTCGGCGGCGAGGACACGGTGGTCATCGGGGACACGCCCCGTGACGTGGAGTGCGGCAAGGCCGTCGGCGCGGCCACCGTGGCGGTTGCGACCGGGCGCTTCCCGGCTGCGCGGCTCGAGCGGACCGGCGCCGACCACGTGCTTCCCGGCTTCGCGGATACAGGGGCGTCTCTCGCCGCGCTCCTGCCTTGATCTTCAGTCCACCCCTCTCCCATCTTCCAAGCCCCCGCCGGGTCTCCGGTGAGGCCGAATTCCGGGAAAGGCGGAGAAGGCGGCGGAACCACAAGGGAGCGGAGCATCGAGCATGAGAAACTTCTACATCATCATCCTGGCCGTGGCTGTGATCGGCGGGGGGGTTCTCTTCTACGCCATGAGGGGCGGGAGCACGGCGGTCGAGCCCGTCGACCTGGGCGAACTGGAGCAGCAGGAGCTGATCGACATGGCGCAGCCCGCCGGTGTGTACGGCGATCCGGACGCGCCGATCACGATCATGGAGTTTGCCGACTACCAGTGCGGGGCCTGCAAGCAGTTCGGGCTGTTCATCAAGCCGCAGCTTGATGCCGCGTACATCCGGACCGGGCAGGCCAAACTCGTCGTGCACGATTTCCCGCGCTTTCCTCATGCGTTCCTTGCGGCCCGGGCCGTGAGGTGCGCCGGCGACCAGGACCGCTACTGGGAGTATCACGACCTGATTCTGCACAGCCAGGAGGATTGGTCCCCCATGAAGAGCGTGACGGGGCACTTCAACGACCTGGCGAAAGAGCTGCAGCTGGACACTCGAGCGTTCGGCGATTGCCTGGCGAGTGACAGCCACGCCGATGTCGTGACCGCGAACCTGAGGCTCGGCGAGGCGCTGGGGGTGACCGGCACCCCGTCGCTGTTCGTGCACAGGGGCGGGCCGCCCGTCATTCGTCTCGGAGGCTCCGGCTTCCTCGACATCCAGCAGGCCATCGAGGGGGAAGGGGAGAATTGACCGCGCCGGCGCGGCTGTCCGGGCTTGAGTTGCCCGCTTTCGAGACACCCGGCGTCCGGGGTTCCGGATACGGTTCGCCTGCCGGTGCCGGACCGCCGAGAAACAGAATGGCGGTTGCCGTTCTTTCGCTGATCGGCGCCTTCCTGGCCTTCTACCTGCTGGCCTCCAACCTGGGTTGGACGCCCCCAGTTCCGTGCGGCGCCGGCGACTGTGGGACGGTCCAGTCGTCAAAATACGCCAAGGTGGGTCCGGTACCGGTTTCGGGGATCGGTCTGGCCGGGTATCTCGCGCTCCTCATGCTGTCGCTTGCCGGGTTGCAGGGGCGCCTGGCATCGTCCCGGCTAATCCCCCTCCTGCTCTTCGCGGGATCCCTGTCCGGGTTCCTCTTCAGCGCCTACCTCACCTACCTGGAAGCGGCGGTAATCAAGGCCTGGTGCCGCTACTGCGTGGCTTCGGCGATAATCATCACCATCGTGTTCGCGGCGACACTTCCCGAGCTGAAGCGCATCCGCGGCGGGAGCGGCCCGTGAGCGGCGATCGGATACGGGTCCGCGTCCTCTACGCAGGAAGGGGCGGGTATCACTCCGAGGTGATCTCGGTTCCCGGCAGCGGCATGGAGGAGCACGAGCGTCTCATAGACTTCATTCGCGAGGACCCGGCGGTTGCCGCCCAATGCTATATCGATGCCGCGCGGCTGTGCTCCGCGCAGGTCGTGGAGGAGGAGGAGGAAACCCCCGGCTGACTTGACCGGGCCGGATCGGCCAATGACCGGTAGCTACAGGCGCCGGCACACCTCCAGCGCCGTCGCCAGCGACCACCGTCCGGTCTCCGGAGGCGGCCATTGGCCCGCCCGGTGAGCGAGCACCAGGGCCGTCGCTTCGGCCCGGGCGCGGTCGGCCAGGTCCCGCTGTACCAACCCCTTTTCCTGCGCCTCGGCGAGTTCGTCCTGGTCGATGAGCCCTGGCGGGCCCCGCCGGGGCAGCCACACGTCGAGGCAGAGATCCGTGGTGGACCAGACGCACTCGTCAACGAACTCGACCGGGGTGAGGATGTTGGCGTAGAGCCCGGTGAAGGCGCCGCTCGTGCGGTGGAAGAGACCGATGTCGTGCCACCTTTCCGGAAATGTGAACCAGATTACCGGGGAGCCGGGTTCGAGGATGGTCGAACCGTCAACAACAAGGGGTTTGGCCGCGGGTGTTCGCGGCTGAAAGGTCACGACCGCTTCCGGGCGGCTCTCAAGCACGAGGAGCCGGTGGACGGAGAGGCGCGCGCCGACTCGGTGGTAGTGGAGGTCGACGATGGTGCCTGCCCGGGGAAGCGGGGTTCCGGCACCGGCTGCGGTGGCGTCCCTCAGGGAAACCGCTCCGGATTGGCGCGTTCGATGAAGACATCCATGATACCCCCGCAAACGGCGGGACTCCACGAGGTGAGTTCGTCGGTAAGGTCGACCCGTACGGTCCTCGGCCCTCCGCCCCGGAAGAGCGCCAATGCGGCTTCGATCACCTCCCCCTCCCCGCATCCCCCGCCCACGGTCCCGGCGATCACGCCACGCTCACCCACGAGCATCCGCGCGCCGGTCTTCCGCGGGGTAGAGCCCCTGGAGGCCACGATCGTGGCGAGGACGGCGGGCTCTTCGAGTCCCGCCAACCGTGCCAGCAGTCCCTTTTCGTCCACGCCTTGTCTTTCTCGGCCGTCCCGTCAGCCCGCGGATCGCGAGGAAGGTCCGCCGGTTGGCTCGCGGCATTTGAAGAAGCGCTCCACGACGCGTTCCTTCTCCACCAGCGGCACCCCCGTGCCGCCGGAGTGAATCATGACGATCTCGGCGGCCACCGCCACCGCGATCTCCACCGGGGTCTGCCCTCCCAGGTCCAGCCCGACGGGTGCCCTCACCCGGGCCATTTCCTCGGTGGTGAAGCCGTCGCGAAGGAGTTGTTCGTGCGTGGCCCGCACTCGCCGCCGACTCCCGATCATTCCAATATAATGTGGCATAGAAGTCATGCGCAAGAGACGCACAAGACACTCGTAGTCGAAGCTGTGGCCGCGCGTGACCAGGACCACGTGGTCGTGGGGCGCCAGCGGGGTGTCCGCGAACGGGTCGCGGAAATCGATGACCCGCACGGCCGCCGCTCCGGGGAAGCGGTCGCGGTTCGCGAAGTCGGGACGATCGTCCAGCACCTCGACGCGGAGTCCCAGCATGTCGCCCAGCCGGCTCAGCGGGATGGCGATGTGCCCGGCTCCCACGATCACCATCCTGGCGGGCGGGCCGTGCAGCTCGATGTACACCGTGGCCGTTCCCGGACGGTCTTCCTTGCGGTAGTCGAATTGGCGGCTCAGGGCGCCGCGTGATTCCCGTGGGGGAAAGAGCGCCGGCAGCGCCGCGGCCACCTCTCCGTCAAGGGACGGGCTCCCGAGCGTGCCCCCGTGTCGCCTGCCGGAGCGCCACCATCGCCGGCCGACCAGCGAGGCGTCGGGGGAGGCGGTGACAACGGCGGTGTAGATCCGCTCGCCCCTCTCGAGAGCCGTGAGCACCCGGCCGGCTATCTGGACGGGTGAGGGGTTCACGCGGGTGTCTCCCGGGGCCGGACGGGTTGGGTTGCCCGATTCGCGAGGCCCCCGGGCACCGCGGTCGGCGGGGACGTGCCGGGGAGCCGTGCACGGTAGCGCCCGGGCGTATCCAGGTCGTCGGCCACGCCCGGGTCGTCCACCCGCAACTCGAGCACTCGGCCGGGGTCGCGCCGCACCACCGTGCGTGCGCCCTGGGGCAGACCGCCGCCCTGGAACTCGGCCTTCAGACCCATGTCGGCCACTACAGGGTGGCCGCGCCTGTCACCGTAGCGGGGCAGGGCAATGGCGGCATGGGAAAGTCGCCACGCTTCGAGCAGGGCGCTGATGGTTTCCGGCGCCACGAAGGGGTTGTCGACCGGGGTGAAGGCGACCGCGACGGGTGGATCCGCGAGCGCGCCCAGGTGATCCAGCGCGGCACACAGCGAGCCGATCTGTCCTCCCTTCCCTCCGGGGTTCACGACCAGCTCTCCCCGGCCGCGTTCAACCTCATCGGCCAGCTTTCCCGTTTCGGACGGCCCCACGACGACGACTGGCCGGCACCCCGCCCGTGCAAGGCTCGCCATCAGACGCGCGACGAACGTCACCCCGCCGGCGTCCAGCAGGGGCTTGGGCACGCCCATGCGGCGGGACCCACCCGCCGCCAGAACCACACCCGCCACGGGGCCTTCGCGCCTCACGTTGCCGTGCGTCCCGGGTCGCCGCGTGCAGCCGGAAAGGCGCCGTGGAACGTCTCACCGGCCTTCGCCAGCTCCGTCAGCAACGGAGCGGGCCGGAAGCGGGGGCCAAGAGAATTTCGAAA
Source organism: Longimicrobiales bacterium (assembly GCA_965204275.1). Taxonomy (GTDB): domain Bacteria; phylum Gemmatimonadota; class Gemmatimonadetes; order Longimicrobiales; family Gaopeijiaceae; genus Bin94. Next base: position 689,373 of record CBDBEC010000001.1, on the reverse strand, counting down.
CGCTTCGATCGCCTTCAGCACCTCCTTCGGACCGCGATCGTCCGCGTACCGGAGGAGGCCCCCGCGGAAGGGTGGGAAACCCGTCCCCATCACCATGCCCAGGTCCACGTCGGCGGCCGAGTTCACGATCCCGTCCTCCAGGATCCTCGCGGCCTCGTTGACCATGGCCAGCACCATCCGGTCGCGCACGCGCGCCGGGTCCGGAGTGGAGCGCCGTGAAGGCTGGCCCATGTCCGCGTACACCGTCGGATCGAACCCCTTCATCTCCCCCGCCGCGTACAGGTAGAAACCACGGCCCCCCTTCCGCCCCAGCCGCCCCGATTCTCCCAGGGCGACCAGCGACGCGGCGGGCTCCATGCGCTCGCCGAACGCCTCGGCCAGCGTGTCTCCCGCATGGCGCGCGATGTCCATCCCTACTTCGTCGATTAGGCGGCAGGGCCCCATGGGCATGCCGAAATCCGTCCAGATTCCGTCCAGGGCCTTCCCGTCGTTCCCCTCGTCCAGGAGGTGTCCGGCCTCGTTCAGGGCGAGTCCCAGGACGCGGTTCACCAGGAAGCCGGGACCGTCGCGGGTGACCACGGGGACCTTTCCCATCCGCACCACCAGCGCGGCGATCGTCTCGACCGTGTCGGAATCGGTCTTCTCTCCGCGAACGATCTCCACGAGCGGCATTCGGTGGACCGGGCCGAAGAAGTGCATGCCGGCGAAGCGACCGGGCCGGGCAAGGGCCGACGCCATCTCGTCGACCGAGAGTGAGGAGGTGTTCGTCGCGATCACCGCCGCCGAACCCACGACAGCCTCGACCTCGGCGAGCACCGCCTTCTTGACATCCATCCTCTCGACCACGGCCTCCACGACCAGATCGGCCTGTCCCACGCCCGCGTAGTCCAACCCGCCCGAGATCAGCCCCATCCTGTCTCTCGCGTCGCGTGGCTTGAGCCTTCGCCGTTTCACCGCGCCGTCGAAGATGGACCGCGCATGGGCGAGGCCGCCGGCCACCGCCTCGTGGCGAACGTCCTTGATCCGTACGGGGATGCCGTTGTACGCCGCCACCTGCGCGATCCCGCCCCCCATGTGGCCCGCGCCGATCACCGCCATGCGTCGCACCGGCACGGCGCGGCCCCCCGCCGCCCAGGGTCCCTTGCGCGCACCCTCACGCAAATGGAACAGGAAAAGAAGGTTCCCGCACTCCGGAGAGACGATCAGTTCCCCGGCGGCTCCGGCTTCGAGTTCCAGGTTTGCGGCGACGGACCTTCCCAGTCCCCTGCGAATCACCTCCAGGATCTTGAGCGGAGCCGGATAGCGGCCTCCGGTACGCCCCAGAACCCGCTTGCGGGCGGCCCGCAGGACGAGAGCCCGCCCGGGTGCCGTCCCGTCCAGGATGCGGCCGGAGATACCGCGCGGTGTCCGTGCCGTTCGGTTCGGCCGGCCTCCGGCCGCCAGTTCACGCGCGAGCTCCAGACTCCGTTCCTCGAACTGCTGGCGGGGCAGGACCCGGTGTACCAGCCCGATGCGCCTGGCCTTCGATACGCGCACCGGCTTGCCGGTCAGCACGAGTCCCAATGCCGCCCGGAGTCCGACCAGGCGTCGGAGGCGGGTCGTTCCTCCCCACGCGGGGAGGATCCCCAGCTGGACTTCGGGCAGGCCGATGCGGGTACGGTCGTCGTCGTCACACACACGGTAGTCGCAGGCCAGAGCCAGCTCGGTGCCGCCGCCCAGGCAGACGCCCCGGATGGCGGCAACGGTGGGCACGGGCAGGGCCGCGATACGCGTAAAGAGCGCCTGCCCCGACCGGGCCGCCTCGGCAGCCCGGTGCCGGTCTCCGGACTCGGCGACGGCGGAGATGGCCTGCACGTCGGCGCCGGCGATGAAGGAGCCCGCCTTGCCGGACCGGATCAGCAGGGCCCGCAGTGTACCCCCGTCGGTGGCTGCGGCGGCCTCGGCGACCGCCACGTCCAGCGACCGCAGGACCTCCTCGGTAAGGACGTTGTGCGTCCGGTCGCGGTCGTCGAAAGTGAGCCGTCCGACACCGTCTGCGTCGACCTCGAGACAAGGGTTCACAAGCGCCCCGGCCAGCCCTTCGCGTCGGCAAGTCCCCTGTGACGCGGGCCTTCTCCACCGACTCCTAGAGAATCTCCCTCACCTCGGCGTTTTCACGGTTGAGCCGCACCACGACCGGGTCGCCGCGCATGACGGTGACCTTGAGGTTCCAGTAGAGCTCTTCGTTGGGCAGTTCATGGCGCGCGTACACCCAGTAGTCGCCCGGGGGGACCTCGAGCAGCGCGACACCTTCGGCCTCGGCGCCGGTCGTGTCGGCCGCTTCCTCGAGACCGGTCTCCTCGATCTTGGCTTCTATCGCGAGACCCACGTCCTCGAAGGCCTGGTCGGCCCAGATCCGCCGTACCATCTTCACGCTGTCCAACTGGGCGCGCGCCGCTTTGCCCAGGTCGGTAAACTGTTCGAACAGAACGTCGGACCTGCCCTTGGACCGCCTCTCCTCCCGCTCCCACCGTTCGAACTCGGCGTAGATCTGCTTGTAGAGGTTCATGGCCCGGTTGAGCCCTTCGAGTTCCTCGTTGAGCTTCTTCATCGTGTCGCGCGCGGTGTTCCAGAGGTCTTCCGCATCGCGCCACTCCTGCTCGGCCTGTGCGATCTCCGCCTGCGCGGCCAATAGCTCGGCGGGCATCTCCGGTTCCGGTGTGGCCGCGGCGGCGGTCAACGAGTCGAAGATGAAGTCCCGGTCGTAGGGCAGCAGGCGAACCTCGACATCGTCGACAAAGGTCGTTGCTCCCCCGTCTTCTCCTTCCAGCTCTACGATGACCGTAACCCGCGCCGGCCCACACGCCGTGAGGACCAGAATCGCTGAGATTCCCCAAAAGCCCAAACCAGTTCTGCGTCGCATGGTTGCTTCAACTCCCTGAGTGTACCCGGATGGCGGCCGGCGTTTCACGGACGACCGGCCGAGACGTAACGGTGGCCCAAGGTATGGACCGAACCGGATGGATTCAAGACTGACTGGACTGAGCGACCGGGGCCGCCCGGCGGCTTTTCCGTGAAACTCCGCCCTGTTTCAGCACTGCGGGGTGGCCACCCCAACCGGCGTGGCCATGACCGTTATCCACCGACTGCTAGGAGTCGGGACTCCACGGCATGAATATCAGCGGGTTGACCGGATCCCCATTCACATGGGTTTCCAGGTGAACGTGGGGCGCCTTGCAGGTTCCTGAACACCCTACGTGGGCGATCACCTCCTTGCGCTTGACCCGTTCGCCGACGTATACCAGCAGCTTGGACGCATGTGCGTACCGGCTCATCACCCCGTAACCGTGGTCGATCTCCACCGTGTTGCCGTAACCGTGCTTCCGGCCGGCGAACGTTACCACACCGGGTCCGCTCGCCACGATCGGCGTGCCGGACGCGGTGCTCAGATCGATCCCCATGTGCGGCAGATAGCTCTTGTAGACCGGGTGAAACCGATTGTGGCTGAAATGGCTCGAAAGACGAAAGTCGCCAACGGGGTAGATGGAGGGCATCGCCTCCAGCCGTTCCCACTGATCCTCCATGAGGGCTGCGGTTTCCTCGAAACTCTTCTCGAGCAGGTCGGTCTTGCGCTCGAGGAAATCGATGTCGTAGCGATTGGCGTACGCCATCTCGGAGGCCTGGGGATCGAGGATCCAGAGTTCATCCCCGCCGGGGGACGCCAGCCCGGGGCCGCCAACCCCCACCTCCAGCACCTCATCCGGGATTCCCATGCGACCCGCGAGCATCCGCACGCTGCGGTCCTGTTCGGCCAGGGCGGCGAGCCGGCCTTCGAAGTCGACGACCCTGGCCTGGAAAACCTCAAGTTCCTGTTCCAGGAGCTGGTTCTCGCGCTCCAGGTTGGCAGCCCGGACACGGACGCCGGAGTCGTGGAAGAAGAAGGCCGCGGCACCGAGGAAGAGGACGACAAAGACAGCCAGACCGATTAGCGCCGGGCGTACCACCCGCCGCGACAGAGAGTACTGCCGCACCGCGCTCGCTTCTCCCCGCAGGAAGAGGACTGTCCACCGTTCACGTATCATCGCGGGGGTAGCTTAAAGGCTCCTTGGCGTCGGGGCAAGAAAACATCTGTTTCCAAAGCTAACCAAAACTGCCGGGTCGGGCCTCCACGCGGGGGAAGAGCGGTATTCCCGGCGTCACGGCTAGTTCGCCCACCTCCAGGGTCCTCAGCTCCGCGAACCGCGGGACACCGTCCAGGCCCAATCTCGTAGCCAGTTCACGGGCCTTGGCCGGGACCACGGGCTCAAACATGGCCGCCAACACAGCCAGGGTACGAACCAGCGTGGCCAGGGTGCGGTCGAGTTCACCACTCCGGTTCGGGTCCCGCGCCAACGCCCACGGCTCCTGCGATTCCACGAAGCCGTTGGCCCTCCTTGCGAGGCTCATGGCGGCCGCGAACCCCTCATGCAGGCGGTAACCCCCGAGTCCCTCGTGGTAGGCCTCCAGTGCCTCCTCCGTCTCCCGGGCAAGCCCGTCGGCGGACCCTCCTGGAACGATACGGCCGCGGTAGCGCTTCACCATCGACAGGGTGCGGTGCACCAGGTTGCCGAGAATGTTGGCGAGTTCGTCGTAGCGGGTGAGAAAGCGGTCAGGAGTGTAGGAGGCGTCCTGTCCGGTCGGCATCTCCCGCATGAGGTACCAGCGCACGGCGTCGGTGCCGAACCTCTCTCTCAGGTCGAGCGGGTCCACCACGTTGCCGAGTGACTTGGACATCTTGGTGTCGCCCACCACCCACCACCCGTGCGCCAGGATCTTCCGGGGCAGCGGCAGGTTCGCCCCCATGAGCAGGGTGGGCCAGTAGACGGCGTGCGTGGTGAGGATGTCCTTGCCCATGAGGTGCACGTCGGCGGGCCAGCGGGAGGGGCGCAGGTGGCCGAAGCCGCGCTCTTCCTTCGGGGCGGCGGGGTCGATGGCGCCGGACGCGGTCACGTAGTTGGTCAGCGCGTCGACCCACACGTAACAAACCTGCGCGTCGTCCCACGGCAGCGGGATCCCCCAATTGATGCGCGAACGCGGCCGCGAGATCGACAGGTCGGCCAGGGGCTGGTTGAGGAATCCCAGGACCTCGTTGCGGCGAGTGGCGGGAACGATCCAGTGCGGGTAGTCCTCGATGTGCCGAACCAGCCGCTCCTGGAACCGGCTCATGCGGAAGAACCAGTTCTTCTCGCGGATGCGCTCGACCGGCTCCCCGGCGATCGGGTCGACTCGGTCGGGGCCGATCTCCTTCTCCGTGAAGTAGCGTTCCTGTCCGACCGAGTACCACCCCGCGTATTCGGCCTCGTAGATGTGCCCGTTGTCGCGAAGGCGTTCCAGCAGCGCAGTCACCACCGCGCGGTGCTCGGCCTCGGTGGTGCGGATGAAGCGGTCGTGAGAGATGCCCAGCTCCGCCCACGCCGCCTCGAAACGGCCCGCCATGAGGTCGCAGAGCTCCAGCGGCGACATGCCCTGCGCGGCCGCCGCCTCCTGGATCTTCTGGCCGTGCTCGTCGGTTCCCGTGAGGAAGAGCACGTCCCGGCCCGCGCGGCGGCGGTAGCGGGCGATCACGTCGGCGAGGATCGTGGTGTAGGCGTGGCCGATGTGCGGCTCCCCCGAAGCGTAGTAGATCGGCGTGGTGAGATAGAACGAGGACACCGGCTCACCTCCGCTCCCTCGCCGCGGCCGCGCCCACCGCGCGGGCGTACCACTCCAGGGTCTCGACGAAGCCGGCGAACGACTTTTCGAAGCGGGGCTCCAGGGGCTCGCCGTCTTCGCCGAATGCGCCCCCCACGTTGGGGACGTTCATGCCGGCGACCGGGAGCGCCTTCACCCGCAGGAAGAAGAGCTGCAGGTGGTTGTGGAGCTGCACGCCGCCGAAGCCGCCCGAAGACACGGTCACGATGCCGACCGGCTTGCGGAACCACTCGCCGTAGATGTAGTCGAGCGCGTTCTTGAGCACGCCCGGCCAGGAGCCGTTGTATTCGGGGCTGACAACGACCACGGCGTCGGCGCTCCGGATGGCGTTGGAGAAGTCCACCAGCCCGGGCGGCGGATCGTCGCGCTTGTGGAGCCGTTCCTCCATGATCGGGAGGTCGATTTCCGCCAGGTCGAGGAGCGGCGCCTCTGCCCCGGCCCGCTCCAGGCGGTCGGCGGCGAAGCGGGCCACCCTGATCGACTGGCGGCCGCGCCGCACCGAGCCCAGCAGTACCGGGATGCGCAGGGGGGCGTTCATGGAGTCCGTTCGCCGGCGCGATTCCGCGCCCCCCGGCCCCCGCCCCGAGGGCGCGGCGAAGCACGGTCTCCCGTGGCCTCGCGGCTCCTCTTGAGCGTCCCCCGGTCCACCTTGCCCAGGTGCGTGCGCGGCAGTTCGGCGAGCAGGTGGACCTCGCGCGGGTGCTTGTAGGATTCCAGGCTCTCTCCCAGGTGCGCCCGGATGGCGGCCGGCACGCCCCGGAGGCCGGCGCCCGCCGCCGGCACCACGAAGGCCACCGGGACGGCCAGGCCGTCCTCGTTCTCGATTCCCACCACCGCTGCCTCCCTGACGTCCGGGTGTTCCAGCAGGCACTCCTCGGCCTCGCGGGGCGAGAACCACTTCCCCGAGACCTTGAGCAGGTCGTCGTCGCGGCCCTGGTAGGTGAAGTAGCCGTCCGCGTCGCGAGTCATCATGTCGCCCGAAATGTACCACGCCCCGGCGAAGGAACTCCGCGTGGCCCCGGGGTGCTGCCAGTACCCGTGCGCGCGGGAGCCGCCCCGCACCCGCATCCGCCCGACCTCGCCGCGCCCCACCTCGCGGCCGTCGTCGTCGCAGAGCCGCACTTCGAAGCCCGGGACCGCAGTGCCAAGGGTGCCGGGACGCACACGTCCGGGCCGGTTCGAGATGAAGATGTGCCACATCTCGGCGGTGCCGAGGCCGTCGAGGAGTTCGACGCCGAAGGTCTCGTCCCAGCGTCGGTGGAGGGGGACGGGGAGGGGCTCGCCGGCAGAGGTGGCCAGCCGGAGGCAGCTCAGGTCGCGGGTGTGCGCCTCGGGGTGAGAGACCATGTGGTTCACCATGGTGGGCACGTTGACGAGGATCGTGGGGCGGTGCCGGGCGATCTGCGCGAAGAGCTCGTCGGCGGTGCAGCGCTCCGGAAACAGGACGGCCGACGCCCCCGCGGCGAGCGGGAAGAGGAGATTGGAACCGGTGGCATAGCCGAAGTAGAGCTTGGGAACCGAGAGCGTGATGTCGTTGGCCGTGTAGCCGAGGACTCCCTTCGCATAGCACTCGGTAGTGTTGGCGAAGGAGGCGTGGCTCTGGATCACGCCCTTGGGGCGGCCGGTCGTGCCGCCGGAGAAGAGCCAGATGGCGGGGTCGTCGAAATGTGATGTGTAGTTGACATAGTGTAAACTGGAGTTGTCAACCCGTGCATCGCCCTCGCGGGTGCCGAGGACGAGGAGGCGGGGGACGTGGTGCGCGCCCCGGGTCGCGCGCGCAAACACCCCGGCGTGCTCCGCATCCACTACCGCGGCGCTGGCGCGCGTGTAGTCGTACAGGTCGCGTATGCGGCCTTCGCCCAGGAAGCAGTTGACCATCACGCCGACCGCTCCGCGCTTGAGCGCACCGAAGAGGGCGGCGGGGAAGTCGGTCACGTCGGGGAGGCCGATGAGCACCCGCTCCTCGGGGCGCACTCCCATCTCCGCCAGCGCGTTGGCGAAGCGATTCGCCCGCGCCTGCAGGGCGGCGTAGGTGACCGTTCCGTTCGCGGTACGCAGCGCGATCCGGTCGCCGAGCCCCTCCCGGATCCGGTTGTCGAGGAAGTGACCGGCGATGTTGAACGGGTTCGTTGGCTGGAATGGCATCGGAGTTCGTTGGATGGCACGCGAACGGGTGAAGCGGGGGTCCCGGTGGCCGGGGCACGGTTCGGAGACGGATTATGTTTAAGGCCGATCGAGGTGTGGTCAATGGACCAACGGGGCGATGGCCGCTTGACCGGAGTCCGAACGACGGGCCGACGAGGAGCAGCAATGAGCACAGCACCCACTCCGCGCCGCGGCGGTGAGCGGTTTCACCGCGGGGCGTACTGGGGTCGCGCCACCTGGACGGAGCTGGCGGAAACCGGGGTGGGGCACCCCGGCGGCAGCGTGCCGGTGGCCGCGCTCCTGCCGGTCGGTGCCGTGGAGGCGCACGGCCCCCACCTCCCCCTCGTCACGGACGTGGTGATCGCCACCGCGGCCGCCCGGGCGGCGCTGGAGGATCTTCGCCGTCTCGGCCTCCACCCCGCCCTGCTTCCGCCCCTCCCCTACACCGCCGCCCCCTTTGCCGCCGGCTTCCCGGGGACGATCTCGTTGCGCCCGGCCACCGTCACGGCGCTGCTCACCGACGTGGCCGCGTCCCTCGAGCGGCAGCGAGTTGCCGCGCTGGTGGTGGTCAACGCCCACCTCGATCCCGCCCACCTGGCTTCGATCCGGGAAGCCGTGCGCGCTCACCGCGGCGCCATGCCCGTCATCCACCCCGATCTGACCGAGCGGCGGTGGGCACTGCGCCTCGGCGACGAGTTCCGGAGCGGCGCGTGCCACGCGGGCCGCTACGAGACCTCGGTGGTGATGGCGGCGGCCCCCGGACTGGTGCGCGAGGAGGTGCGGCGGGGTCTCCCCGCGAATCCCGCGTCGCTGTCGCGCGCGATCGGGGCCGGAAAGGCCACCTTCGAGGAGGCGGGAGTCGGTGAGGCGTACTGCGGCGACCCCGCCGCCGCGACCCGGGAGGAGGGTGAGCGGACGGTGGAAGCGCTTGGACGGATCGTGGTGGAGGCGGTCGCGGAACGGCTTGGGCGTGGGGAGGGCGCCTAGACTCGTGAAGTACGACGAAGTGGAGCACCTCGGGGAGAGACTCAACACGAAGACCAGCAGGTTCGCGGTTCGCCGCCGGACCCTCGCCGGAAAGGGCGCCGTCGTGACCGGCGGAGGGCGTGGGATCGGGGCGGCGGTGGCGGAAGCGCTGGCGGCCGAGGGGGCGGCGGTGGTGTTGACGGCGCGCACCAGGAAGGAAATCGAATGGGTGGCCGAAGGGCTGGAACTGGAGGGCTGGCCGGCGCACGCGGTCGTCTGTGACGTGACGGATCCGGAGTCGGTCTCCGCGATGGCGCTCCGGGCGCAGGAACTCCTGGGCGGCGTGGACATCCTGGTCAACAACGCGGGGATCGCGGAGTCCGCGCCCTTCCTCAAGGTGTCGCTGGAGCAGTGGGAATCGGTGATCCGGGTGAACGCCACCGGCGCGCTGCTGGTGACGCAGGCCTTCCTGCCGGAGATGCTGGCGCGGCAATGGGGGCGGATCGTGAACGTGGCGTCTATCGCGGGGCTCGAAGGCGCCCGCTACGTCACCGCCTACACTGCCTCCAAGCACGCGCTGCTGGGGATGGCGCGCTGCCTCGCCAGGGAATTGGCGGGAACGGGCGTCACGGTCAACTCCGTCTGCCCCGGGTACGTGGACACGGTCATGACCGGGAAGAACATCGAGTGGATCGCGCTGAAGACGAACCGGGACGTGGGGGAGATACGCGCGACCATCAAGACGCTGCAGCCCGGCGACCGCCTGATCACGACCGATGAGGTGGCGCACGCGGTGATGACGTTCATGCCGGATGCGGCCGCGTCGCTGCAGGGCAGCGAGCTGGTGGTGTGGGGAGGCGGTGTGCGGAGACCGGAGGAGAAGCCCGGGGATGCGCCGGAGACCGAGGGGGAACAGGAGGACGCGCCTGACGCCGGGCGGGCATCGAAAGGTGGAGCAGATTGAGCTACGACATCGTGAATCCGGAGGCTCTCGGACCTCCACGGGGATGGAACAACGGGATGCTGGCGCCGGAGGGAGGCCGCGTGCTCTTCGTGGCGGGGCAGATCGGGGTGGGGGCCGGGACCGCCCTCGCCGCGCAGTTGCGGGCCGCGCTCGCCAACGTCGCGGCGGTCCTTGACGCGGCGGGAGGGCGGATCGCCGACGTGGGCCGCCTTACCATTTACGTAACGGACATGGAAGCCTATCGGGGATCGCCGGCCGAAGTGGGGGCCGCGTACAGGGCGGTCTTCGGGAAGCACTTCCCCGCCATGGCGCTGGTGGCGGTGACCGAACTGGTCGATCCGCGTGCGGTGGTGGAGGTCGAGGCCACCGCGGTGATCCCGCAGGCTCAACCGTGTGGGCACACAGCCATGGACACGCCCACAGGGAAGGAACAGCCATGAGCACACTCGATTCCCTCACCCTGGAACCCCCCCGTTCGTTCCTGCTGGACTTCGACGCGGACACCGCGGTGGCGCGGATCACCCTCAACCGGCCCGAGCGGCTGAACGCGCTGACCTTCGAGGTCTACGACGAACTCGGGAACACCTTCCGCGGGCTGGACGGCGAGGCCGGGGTGCGCGCGATCGTGATCACGGGGGCCGGGCGCGGGTTCTGTACCGGCGGCGACGTGGAGGACATCATCGGGGCGCTCTTCGAACGGGACTTCGAGGGGCTGCTCGACTTCACGCGCATGACCTGCGACCTGATCGGGGCGATCCGGCAGTGCCGGCAGCCGGTGGTGGCGGCGCTGAACGGGACGGTGGCGGGCGCCGGGGCGGTCATCGCGACGGCGTGCGACATCCGGATCGCGGCCGAGTCGGCGCGGATCGCGTACCTGTTCACGCGGGTGGGACTGTCGGGCGCGGACATGGGCGCGGCGTGGATGCTGCCGCGGATCGTGGGGCTGGGACGGGCAAGCGAGCTGCTCATGTCGGGGGCGTTCATCGACGCGGCGGAGGCGCACCGGATCGGGCTCTACAATAGCGTGGTGCCCGACGGGGAGGCGTCGGCCGCGGCCACGGAGTTCGCGGAGAAGCTGGCGCGGGGACCGTCGTTCGCGCTGCAGGTCACCAAGGAGGCGCTGAACCGCGAGGCGCACATGGAGCTGGAGGCGGCGCTCGAGGCGGAGGCGCGGGCCCAGGCGATGTGCATGCTGAACCCGAACTTCCGCGAGGCGTACGAGGCCTTCGTGGAGAAGCGCGGGCCGCGCTTTGTTTGACGGGGGCGGTCTCTCGCTGGACCCGGTGGCGGCCTTCGTCGGGGGGCGGCACCGGGAGTACCGGGAACGGGTGTCGGCGTTCTGCCGGGACGAGATCGGGGACGGGCAGGACCCGGAGACCGACGCGGCGGCCAGGGTGCGGGCGCGTGAGCTGGTCGGGCGGATGGGGGCGGCGGGACTCTTCGAACCGATCCGGGACGGCGACGTGCGCGGCTGCCTGGTCGCGCGCGAGGTGCTGGCGTGGTGGTCGCCGCTGGCCGACGCGGTATTCGCGCTGCAGGGTTTGAGCGCGACGCCGGGGCTGGTGTGCGGGGTGGATCCGGGCGGCTGGGTGGAGCGCGCGCTCACGGGCGAGGCAATGGGCGCGTTCGCCATGACCGAGTGGGAGGCCGGCTCCGACGTGGCCTCGATGACCACCGTTGCGGTGCCGGACGGGACCGCGTACCGGCTGAACGGGGGCAAGGCGTTCATCTCCAACGCGGGGATCGCGGACTTCTACGTGGTGTTCGCGTCGACCGACCCGGATGCGGGGACGTGGGGGATCTCGTGCTTCGTGGTTCCCGCCGGCGCGGACGGCTTCGAGTTCACCGGGTCGCTGGTCATGAGCGCACCGCACCCGCTGGGCGAGGTGCGTTTCGTCGACTGCGCGGTGCCCGCGGAGGCGATGCTGGGCGAGGTGGGGACCGGCTTCAAGACCGGGATGGCCACGCTGGACCGGCTGCGTCCCACGGTGGCGGCGGCGGCGAACGGAATGGCGGGCCGGGCGCTGTGGGAGGCGCTCGAGCACGCGCGGGGGCGGGAGCAGTTCGGCAAGCCGCTGGCGTCGTTTCAGCTGGTCCAGGAGAAGTTGTCGAAGTCGGCCATGGAGCTGACCGCGGGGCGGCTGCTGGCATACCGGGCGGGGTGGGAGAAGGACCGCGGGGCGGAGCGGATCACGATGGAGGCGGCGATGGCCAAGGCGTTTTCGACCGAGGCGGCGCAGCGGATCGTGGACCGGGCCGTGCAGGTGCTGGGGGGGCGGGGAGTGCTCGCGGGGCATCCGGTGGACCACCTGTACCGTGCCGTGCGGGCGCTCCGCATCTACGAGGGGACGACCGAGATCCAGCACCTGATCATCGGGGGCGGGCTGGTGCGGGGTCCATGAAGATCAACGTCATCGGCGGCGGGCCCGGCGGCCTCTTCGCCGCGCTGCTGCTCAAGAAGGACGACCCGGGGCGCACGATCGAGGTCTTCGAGCGCAACCGCCCCGACGACACCTTCGGCTTCGGGGTGGTCTTCTCGGACGCGACGCTGGAGGAGGTGGCCGAGGCCGACCCGGAGACCTTCGCCGCGATCAGGGAGCGCTTCTACCACTGGGACGACATCCACATCCACTACCAGGGCGGGCTGCTCACGTCGACGGGGCACGGTTTCGCGGGGCTGTCGCGCCGGGAACTTCTGTTGCTCCTTCACCGGCGCTGCCGCGACGTGGGGGTTGGGCTCCACTTCGAGGCCGACATCGACGACCTGGCGCCGTACCTCGATGCCGACCTGGTGATCGGGGGGGACGGGAGCAACAGCACCGTGCGCGAGCGGTTCGCCGACGCATTCGAGCCCGCGGTCGACCTGCGGCCGAACCGGTTCGTTTGGCTCGGGACGACCCGGCCCTTTCCGGCCTTCACCTTCTACTTCCGCGAGGACGAGCACGGGCTCTGGCGGGTGCATGCGTACCAGTACGACGCGTCGGGCAGGTCGACCTTCATCGTGGAGGCAACCGAGGGGACCTGGAGGCGGACGGGGATGGACGAGGCCGGCGAGGAGGAGACGGCGTGCTTCCTGGCGCGGCTCTTCGAAGAGGAGCTCGAGGGACACCCGCTGATGTGCAACCGGTCGCTCTGGCGGCGGTTCCCGACGATCGTGAACGCGCGCTGGTCGGCCGGGAACGTGGTGCTGGTCGGGGACGCGGCCCACACGGCGCACTTCTCGGTGGGGTCGGGGACGCGGCTGGCGATGGAGGACGCGATTGGGCTGGCGGAGGTGATGCGGGGGGTGGGGGGCGGCCCCCTGGCCGACGCCCTCGCCGCCTACGAGGAGGAGCGCCGCCCTCCGGTGGAGTCGCTGCAGCGGGCGGCCCAGGCCAGCCTCCAGTGGTTCGAGGACACGGAGCGGTACTTCGAGCTGGAACCTGTGCAGTTCGGGTTCTCGCTTCTGACGCGAAGCCTGCGCATCTCGCACGAAAACCTGCGCGAGCGCGATCCGGCCTTCGTGGATGCGGTGGACCGGTGGGTGGCGGAGAAGGCGGAGGAGCAGGCCGGGGTGACGATCGCGGAGCTGGAGACATCGCTGGGGGTCGTGCGGAAGCCGGACGATGCGGGAAGCGCACCTCCCCCCCTCTTCACCCCCTTCCGGCTGCGCGACCTGGTGCTGCCCAACCGGGTGGGCGTCTCGGCGATGTGCCAGTACTCCGCCGAGGACGGCACGGTCGACGACTGGCACCTGGTCAACCTGGGGTCGCGGGCGGTCGGCGGGGCGGGGCTGGTCATGGCCGAGATGACGGCGATCGGGCGCGACGGGCGCATCTCGCCGGGTTGCGCGGGCATCTACCTGGATGAACACGTCGGCGCGTGGAGGCGCCTGGCCGGGTTTGTGAAACGCTTCACAAACTCGAAGATCGGCATCCAGCTGGGCCACGCGGGGCGGAAGGGGTCCACGCGCCTGGACTGGGAGGGTCCCAACGAGCCCCTCGACGAGGGCGGCTGGCCCATCGTGTCGGCCTCGCCGGTCGGGTTCTTCGAGCACAGCCCGGTGCCGGATGAACTGGACGAAGCCGGCATGGACGCGCTCGTCGCCGAATTCGAGCGGGGGACGGAGATGGCGGTCGCCGCCGGCTTCGACATGGTCGAGATCCATATGGCGCACGGCTACCTGCTGGCCAGCTTCCTGTCCCCCCTTACCAATCTTCGCACCGACCGGTACGGGGGCGGCCTGGGGAACCGGCTGCGCTTTCCGCTCCGGGTGGTACGGGCGGTGCGCGCCCTGTGGCCTGAGGAGCGGCCGCTCTCGGTGCGGCTGTCGGCGGTGGACTGGTGGCCGGGCGGCAACGAGCCCGAGGATGCCGTGGCGATCGCGCGGGCGCTCAAGGCGCACGGATGCGACGTGGTGGATGTCTCTTCCGGGCAGACGGTTCCCTACCAGCGGCCGCGCTACGGGCGGCAGTTCCAGACGCCCTTCGCCGACCGGATCCGCCACGAGGTGGGGATCGCGACGATGGCGGTGGGGAACATCTCTTCGTTCGAGGACGTGAACGGGATCATCGCCGCGGGGCGCGCGGACATCTGCCTCATGGCGCGCGCCCACCTCTGGGATCCATACTGGACCCGGCACGCCGCGTACGCGCTGGGATACCCCTTGCCCTGGCCTTCGCAGTACGAGACGCTGGACGGATACACGCCCCGGTTCGGGGAGGCGGCCGAGGCGTTCGGCCCGGAAGCGGGTGAGCGGTGAGGCTGGTGCCCGCGCGTCGGTGTGCAGGGACCGGGCAATAGCGCAAAAACTGAATGGCTGAAACGACACGATGACCGAAGACCGCCAATTCGTGACCTACCAGAACTACCTGAAGGTCCCCGAACTCCTCTCCCTGCAGTCGCCCCTGTCGGACCCGGAGGAGCACGACGAGACGCTGTTCATCGTCATCCACCAGGTCTACGAGCTGTGGTTCAAGGTGGTGCTGCACGAGCTGGACCGGGTCCGTGTGATGTTTGTGGCCGGGGACGGGGCGCGGGCGGCCGCGACGCTGAAGCGGGTGCTCACGGTGCTCAAGGTGCTGGTGGCCCAGCTCGACATCCTGGAGACCATGACGCCGGTCGAGTTCGAGTCGTTCCGGGACCGCCTGGAGTCCGCGAGCGGCTTCCAGTCGGCGCAGTTCCGGGAGCTGGAGTTCGTGCTGGGAAGCAAGCGCGGCAGCGTGATCGAGCGGTTTCCCGAAGGGTCGGCAGAGCGGCGGCGCCTGGAGCGGAGGCTCGAGGAGCCGACGTTGTGGGACGGGTTCATGCGGTTCCTGGCGGCGCGGGGATGCGCGATCCCGGCCGGGGTGCTGGCTCGCGACGTGACCGAGCCGCTGACACCCGACGCGGACGTGCAGGAGGAGCTGGTCCGGGTCTACCGGACCGATCCGGAGCTGGCCGGCTTCTGCGAGCGGATGGTGGACCTGGACGAGGGGGTCCAGGAATGGCGGTACCGGCATGTGAAGATGGTGGAGCGCACCATCGGGAGTAGGCGTGGGACGGGGGGAACGATGGGCGCCGCGTACCTGGCGTCGACCGTGGGCTCGCACGCCTTTCCCGACCTGTGGGAGATCCGGGCGCAGCTGTGAGGGACATCGGTGGGACTTCGCCGGATGTTGCGGCGCCGCCGCCGGGCGGGGAGACCGGCCCGCCGGTGAAGGCCGGCTTCGATCCGGCGGCGTTCGCGCGGCACTACAGACGTTTTCGGGTCGCGGAGCGGGTGCTGCTCACCGGGCACTCGCACCAGGCGTGGCCGGATGTGGCCTTCGGGGCGCAGCAGCAGGCTTGGCTCGATGCGGCCGGGATGGTGGACGACAAGTGGGGCCGCGCCTTCGAGGTGGCCGACGAGGTGCGGGCGGGGTACCGGCGGCTCCTGGAGGATCCGGACGGGGATATCGCCCTGGGGCAGAACACGCACGAACTGGTGACCCGTTTTCTGTCGGCGCTGCCGCTCGGGCGACGGCCCCGGCTGGTGACGACGGATGGTGAGTTCCATTCGATCCGGCGGCAGCTGGACCGGCTGGAGGATGAGGGGATCGAGGTGGTGCGGGTGGGGGTGGGGGGGGAGGGTGGGTCGGGTAGTGCCGCGGGAGCGGGCGGGGCGATCGCGGAGCGGATTATCGAGTCGGTGGACGACCGGACGGCGGCGGTGCTGGTGTCTTCGGTGCTCTTCCGCGACGCGCGGATCGTGGAGGGGCTGGACGAGGTGGCTCGTGCCTGCGCCCGGGTGGGGGCCGAGTTGCTGGTGGACGCGTACCACTCGCTCAACGTGGTGCCGTTTTCGGTGGTGGGGATGGGGCTGGGGGGGGCGTTTGTGGTGGGGGGCGGGTACAAGTATTGCCAGCTCGGGGAGGGAAACTGCTTTATGAGGATTCCGCCGCACTGCGGGCTAAGGCCGGTGTTGACGGGGTGGTTTGCGGAGTTCGGGGAGCTGGCGGGGGCGGGGGGTGGGGATACCGGCCGTGTCCGGTACGGGGAGGGGCACCTGCGCTTTGCGGGGTCGACGTACGATCCGGTGAGTCATTACCGGGCGGCGGCGGTGTTCGGGTTCTTTCGGGAGCAGGGGCTGGATGCGGAGAGGTTGCGGGAGGTGAGTCTGCGCCAGGTGCGGCGGCTGGCGGCGGGGGTGGACGCGCTTGACCCGGATCCTGCCGTTCTGTCGCGGGACCGGGCCGTGCGGCTGTCGCGGCGGGGCGGCTTTCTGACCATGGACACGCCCCGTGCAGGGGAGATCTGCTGCAAGTTGCGGGGACGCGGCGTCTTTGCCGACTTCCGGGGCCGGGTGCTGCGCCTCGGGCCGGCGCCGTACGTGACCGACGGGCAGCTGGATGAGGCGGTGGGGGTGCTGGGGGAGGTGGTGGGGGACTGCCGGCCATGAACCCGGCAGGAGGGTCGTTGTCCGCGGGCGGCCGTCCGCGCGTCACCGCCCCGAAACCGGTAGATTTCCCGGGACGAAGTGAGGGTCTCGCAGTCTGCGGATAGACCGACGAATTCCGGTGGGATTTCGTCCACGGGCTGCCGACATCCTACCCGACGAAGACGTGCGGGACGATCTGCTTCCGGGAGAGAGACCGTGATCATGACGCCATGGGTTCAGCGGCTGCTGCTGACGAATGTGGCCGTCTTCCTGTTCTCGAGGGCGTTTCCCGCGCTGATCCAGGACTTCGCCCTGGTCCCTCTGGCCATTCTGTGGCGCCCGTGGACGCTGGTCACCTACATGTTCCTGCACGGCGGGTTCATGCACATCCTCTTCAACATGCTCATGCTCTTCTTCTTCGGCCCGAGGCTGGAAGAGCGGCTGGGGAGCAGTACCTTCATCTGGTTCTACCTGACCTGCGGAGTAGGCGGGGCGGTTCTTTCCTTCGCAACGCCGTTTTCGATGATCGTGGGGGCTTCGGGAGCTATCTTCGGCGTGGTGGTCGGTTTCGCGCGCTACTGGCCCCGAGAGGAGATCTACATCTGGGGCGTGCTCCCGGTGCAGGCACGGATCCTGGCCATCTTCATGGTCGTGTCCAGCCTGTGGGCGGGCTTCGCCGGGGCGCAGGACGGGATCGCCCACTTCGCGCACCTGGGTGGCCTGGTGGCCGGGTGGATCTACCTGCGGGTCTGGGAGAGGCGGCGCCAGCGGCGCGTGGCGAACCGGCCCGCGCGGCCCCGGAGGGTGTCCATCGTCGTGGACCTCGAAGCGCTGGAGCGGTGGAGGACGATTCCCCGGGAACACCTCCACGAGATCAACCGCGAAGAGGTGGACAAGCTGTTGAGGAAGGCGAACGAGTCGGGGGCCAGGGCGCTCACGACGGACGAACGGGCTTTCCTGGACCGGATGTCGGGGTCGGGTTAGCGCTGCCGGCCCGGCGCCTCGCCGCTCCCGGTGCGACGGCGGCGTTGTCGGCTACGGCCCCGAGGGTTGGGACAGCCTGTTGCATCGGAAGGCTGGTACCGCTGCAATTCACAAATTGGTCATTCTGTGTATTCCGTTTGGGGTGATCTCATGCAACGCTACCAGCAAGGTGTACCCGGGCCTCTCTCGCCCCTTCTTGTCCGGGAGGGGGCCGTAACTCTGGTCCGTCGCGGCCTTCCCTTCGCGACGCTGGATGAAGTGGCCGCCGCCCCGGGAATCGGACGACTGGCCATGGCCAGGGTCATCGGCCTTCCCCCCACCACATTGGCCCGGAGGCGGGAGTCGGGCGCGCTCAAGACCGAGGAATCGGACCGGCTCGTGCGCGTGGCGAGGCTGGTTCATCTCAGGGTGCCACCCCGTCACCCAGGAGACCGGGGACCGGTGGCTTGCTTCCGGGGAGTCCGCCGTGCTCAGAGTGCCCAGCGCGGTTTCGGAGGAAGCTCATGCACGAAGTCAACCCGTTCGCGGTACTCGTAGCCGGAATCGTCCCGATGGCGATCGGCGCGCTCTGGTACGGCCCGATCTTCGGTCGGCGCTGGATGGCGCTCATGGAAAAGACGGAAGAGGAGCTCCGCGAGGGCTTCAATCCTCTCAGGACCTACGGCGTGAGTTTCGTGTTGGCGCTGGTCACCGCCTTCGTGCTGGCCCAGCTGGTCACGGAAATCGCGCCCGGTGACGTGTCCTCCATGGAGGGGGGCGCCGGGTCCGGGATGGTCGGGGTGCACCTCGGATTGATGGCGCTGGTCGCCTTCGTGCTGCCGGCCGCGCACCAGTCGGTCGCCTTCGAGAAGCGCATGGCGGGGCTGGCGTGGCTGAACATCGCGTACAATGGGGTGGCGCTGGTCGGGCAGGCGGTGGTGGTGGCGGTTTGGAGGTGATTGCGGGGCCGGTCCCCGGGGTCGACGTGGGCTGAATCCGCGATCGCCAGCTGGACCGGCCGCCGGTCCTCGTCAAGCCCCCGCGAGGAGCGCGGCCACGCTTGCCATGTCGGGAACGGTGACGTCCGGGCGAGCCTCGGCGGCGGGGGTGGCGCCGCTCCCGGCACCGCGGCTGGGCCGGTCCACGTGCACGGTGGAGTATCCGAGCGCGGAAGCGGGCGCGATGTCGTGAAAGAGGCTCTGCGCGATGTGCAGCGTGCGCGCGCGGGGAATCCCTGAACGTCTGGCCATCTCCTCGAAGTGCGTGGTGGCGGGCTTGTAGCTGCCGACCTGTTGCGCGGTGACCACACAGTCGAAGTCGGTGCCGAGGCGCTTGCCGGTAGCGGCAAAGAGGTCGTCGTCGACGTTGGAGACGATGCCGAGCCGGTAACGGGCGCCGAGGCGGTGCAGGGCGTCGATCGTGTCGGGGAAGGGGGGCCAGTCGGCTACGGAGGCCGCGAAGTCGTCGCACTGGGCAGGCGTGGGGTGGAAGCCGAGACGGGGGCCCATCCTCGCCAGGGTGCGCGCGAGCACCTCCCTGTAGTTCCTGTACCGTCCCGCCTGGACGAAGTGCTCCGTCTCGGCGAAGGCCGACAGGATGTGCGCGCCGTCCCGCGAGGCGCCGTGCGGGGGGCCGGGTTGGGTGCGGTGGGCTGCGCGGGCCTGTCGCACGGCTGCGATGATCCCCGCCTCCCAGTCGACGAGCGTGCCGTAGCAGTCGAAGGTCAGGAGATCGAAACGGTCGGGATCGAGGCGTCGCATGTTGCCGGGCCGGGGTTGTGGGTGGGTGTAACCTGCTTGTGAATCCTTTCACAAATGGCGCCGAGACCGGGCCGGGGTACCCGTGGGCGTGACGCTACATGTCGGGAAAGTCGGCGGTCGGACCGAAGAGTTGCGGCACCGGCGCGTCCAGCATGCGCAGATAGACGCCGAGCTGGGCCCGGTGGTGGATCATGTGGTCCAGGATGAAGGTCCGCACCACGACGCCCTTGGGCAGCGTGAACCGGGGTTCGCCGGCCACAAGCATGGTCCAGGGGGCCGCGAGATCGTCCTCCGAACAGCTTTCGATGGCGCCGCGGGCCGCGGCGGCGCTCTGGTCCAGCGCCGCGACGAGTTCGGCGGAGGATCGGATCGGCTGCATGAGCGGAGGCCCGCCTCCCTCCGGATTGATGTCGAACTCCGACACCGACAGCGTCGCCATGGTCCAGTTGGGGAGGTTGGCGAGATGGGTTGCAAGCTCGCCGAGAGTCCACGAGCGGTCGTGCGGCCGCCAGTTCAGTCGATCGTCGGGGACCGCTTCCAGCACGCTCCTCGACCCGGCCACGATCTGGTCGAACGCGGCCAGGGTGTGTCCTACAGACATTGCATCGCCCCTGGTTCTGTGGCAAATGGTGCCGTCCGCTGGTCGGACAGGCACGCCGAAAAGTTAGGAGTCCGTGGATGAATCCGCACGAATGCCGTGGGGATTCTGTGTCCGTGGGGATTCTGTCCACGGACTCCTGGCAGTGCGCGGATGGACCCGCTCGAATCTCTCATCGCGGCGAGTGGCCACCCCGTGGGCCGAAACTCGCGGCGGGCTGAGGCATGCGTTCCCCTACCACTCGATCCGCCAGATCCGCCCCCCGCCCCCCGCCGCCCATCCCACCCGCCCCCCCGGCGCGAACTCCACCGCCCACGCGCTGACGCCCGGCAGCGCCTCCCAACTCTCCCCCATGTCACCCGTGTACGCGGCCCCCGGCGGACCGACGGCCACCACCCACCGGTTCGCGCCGGTGCCGCCCCCCGCGCTGCCGTACACGGCTCCGTTGATCGGCGCGGAGCTCGCCAGGCTCCAGGTGCCGCCGCCGTCCAGCGACACGGCCGCGTTCCCGGCCACGACCTCTTCGCGTCTGTCCAGGTCGCCGCCGAGCGCCATGATGGGTGTCCGGCCAGAGGGTACCGGTGTGTCCTCCAGGGCCGGTCGGTTTCCTCGCTCGTCGTCGGCGGTCCCGGGCACGATCGCCAGCGTGAAGATTCCCGCCACGTTCCCCTTGACCAGCGGTGTTTCGGCGGCCGTCCAGGTCCTCCCGTAGTCAACGGTCGCGAGCACCCGCGCCGAGCCCCCCGCGCCGGTACCGATCCAGCCGCGACCCTCCTGCCCCGCCCTGGCGCAGGTGCCGCTCGCCGCGAACCCGCCCTCGCCTTCGTTGGCAGCCGGCGCCGATTCGGCCGCAACGCGAGTCCAACTGCTGCCGCCGTCACCCGTCAGGAGGATGTACGGCACCCCGTCGAAGGAGTCTCCGTAGGCGAATCCGCGGTCTTCGTCCCAGAAGTCCAGGCAGTCCAGGAAGCCGGCGGGCTCTTCCATCAGGAAGGCGAGCGACCAGGACCCGCCGGCGTCGTCCGTGCGGTAGATCCGTGAGAGCGGCCCTTCGCCCGCGGTCAGCCCGACGGCGGACGCGGCGGAGAAGCCGTGAATGTCGCGGAACTGCAGCGAATCGCCCGCCGGAGCCGGAATCGGTTCCCACGCCGACCCTCCGTCGACGGTGCGCAGGATCACCCCGGCGTGACCGCTGACCCACACCGTTTCCTCCGAGACCGGGCTGATCGCCTGCAGGACCTCCTCGGTGCCGCTCGACTGTTCGGTGACGGCGGGTTGCGCGGAGAGGTGGGGGGACGGGACGAGGAGGTTGGTGGTGAAGGCCAGGATGGGCGCGGCAATGGCTGGTCGGGACATCTCGGGCATCCGATTTGCAGTGGGGGTGGAGCGGAGCCCTCCATGGTACCGCCGGAAACGGACGCGGAGCCAGCCCCGTAGGGACCACCTCGAAGACGGATGCCGCCTTGACGGATGGACTCAGTGAACCAACCCGACCGGGACAACAAGAGTGCCGCCCTCCTCGCACGGGGCGCGTTTCTCACGCTCGCCATCGGTGCCGCGCTTCTCACGGTCTTCACCCTGGCCCGCGCGGTGGGGCCCGCCGTGCGCAGGGCGGGAATGGTCGTCACGGAGACGGGCCCGGCGGGCTCGGCAGTCGCGTTCGACGACGCCTCCGGGCGGGCCGCCGCCTTCCTTGCCGAGCGCGACTCGGTGGAGGTCGTCGTGCCCTGGGCCATGCGGGCCCGGGACCTGCTGCGCATCTACCACCTCGAGAACAACAGCTCGGCGCGCGCGGCGCTGCTGGACCAGCTCGGCATCGCGGAACTGGATGGCACCCTGCCCGCCGGCGCGACCCTCTCGCTCGTGCTGACCCCCGCCCGCCCTGCCCCCTGACCGAGGACGAGAGATGGACGACCGCGAATTCGAGCACGAACGGCGGCTCACCGGAATGTACCGGGACGCCATCGATGCCTTCCGCGAGGACGCGCGGCGGATCGTGCGTGAAGAGGTGGCTGCGGCCCGGCCCCGGCCGGATGAGTTGGAGGACCTTGTGCGAGGGGTGGTCGCCGAAGAGGTGGGGCGCCGGGGTGGGAGCGGTTCCCGAGGGGGGCCGCCATGGTTCGCGGCGGGGCTGGCTGCCGCCATGGTGATCGCAGTGGTCGGCGCGGCCTGGGGGATCGCGGCGGTGGCCGGATGGGGCGGGAGTTCGCCGGACGCCGCCGGTGAGAAGGGCGGCGGCGGCGGGGTGGCCGGTGCGGTGTCGGACTCTTCCGCGGAGGCCCGGCAGACGGAGGCCGACCCACTCCCCGAGCCCGCGAATCCGGTCCGGCTCGCCGCCCGCTACGACTCCCTCTTCGCGGCCCGGGACCCGCGTCTTGGCGCGGTGTTGCTGGCGATCCCCGCCCCGGGCCGTGCGGCAGCGCTCGACGGCTGGGCCGAAGGCGGAAACGGCGAGGTCGTGCACGACTTCCTCGTGCAACTCGCGCTGCGTGGACTCGTCGGCGCCACGCTGGACGTCGACGGCGCGATCCTGCGTGGGCCGCCCTGCCGCGGCGATACCTGCGGCGCGCTCATCGAGCACTGGCGCGCGCACCGTGGCGATCCCCGCTACCCCCCGCTCGGCCCCGATCCCGCCGCCGACGCGGCAGGTCTCGCACAGGTGGAACGCATCCTGATCCTCCGGCAGGCGGGCATCGTTGAGTAGCAGTCCCCGCTTCCGCCTGGACCGCCACCTCTTCGCGTCCAACGCCACCGCCTACAACGCGGCCTGGGAGTCGTACGGGTGGACGGCGGGGCTGGACCGGGCGCGCGCGGGGCGGCTGGAGGAGAGGGTGCCCTGGGCGGCGAAACTCGCGGAACTGGCGGATCCGCCGGTGCTGATCGATGGGGATGGGGGTGCCGTCGGCGGCGTCGGTTCGCTTCCGGAGGCGTTCCTGCCCCTGGACGGGAGGCTGGGCTTTTCGGTCTCCGGGGTGGTTCGCGCGGGCGATGGTGCGTTGCCGGGCGGCCGTGTCCGGATCGCCACGCACACGGTCCTCTTCGACACGGGGGTGTTCGCGGCGATCGACGGGTATCCACAGGGACTGGGGGTGGATTCGGGAGGGGCGGTTCCTGCCGTTCCGGGACTGCTGCCCGAGCTCGAGTGCGAGCCGGATGCGAGGCTTTTCCGCGCGGCGCGACTCCGGGAGGTTGCGCGGCTCGCCGCACTGGCGGGCGGGTCAATGGACGGGCGGGACCTGGTGGACTGGCTGACCGGGGCCTACCTGGCAGTGCTGGGGAGTCTCGGAGGGCATGGGCCGGGTTGTGTTGTGGTCGGGAAGCCGGGAGAAGATTGCATGCGGGGCGCCGCGGCTTCCGATCTGGTCCGGCTGGTGTGGCTGTCGCTGCCGCTCAAGGACCGGGTGCGGCTCTACTACTCCACGACCTGGCTGGGCGGACGGCGCCCGGATCCGTGCCTGACGGTCGCGCCGGACGAGGGGTGGGCGCCGGAGACGGGGCGGGAGGTGGCGCATGCGCGCGCACCGGAAAACGGTGCTCGGGCCGGTGACGGTGCGGAGACCCTGACGGGCGAGCGCGTGCGCGCATGGGCCGAACTGGTGCTGGAGGGAGGACGGGACCTGGCTCGCGTGGCCAAGCGGATGGATATGCGCGGGATGTCGCTGGGCGAGAGGCGGAGCGGGCCGTATGTGGTGTACGGGAAGGGGGTTGCGCGGGGCCGGGCGGAGGTGGTGGAACGCGCCCGGGTGGAGGCCGCCGGGGCGGGGCGGTGGCGGGGGTTGGGGAGGATGGCGGCGGAAGAGGCGTGCCGTCTGGGCGACGCGGACGTCCGGCGCTGGATGGAGGCCGTGCTGGGGGATCGCCGCCTCGCGCACCACGCGGCGTTCTTCGACGGGGTGGTGCGGGGGGTGCGGGGACGCGTGCGCGCATCCGAAATGGCACGGTTTGCGGTGGTGGCGGGCGTTCGCTGTGGACGCCGGGCCGTGGGGCTGGGGGTGGTGGTCGAAGCCGTGCGCGTGCTGGTCGAGGGCGGGGCGGGGGGGGAGGAGATCGGGGCCGTGATCGGCCTTGTGGACGAGCGGGACGGGCGGGGGGCGGCGGTGGAGATGACGCGCATCGCTATGGGGGTCCTGCAGATATCCGGACGTGCCCCGGAGGTGGCGGCGCTCGTGGGGTCGCTCCGCGACGAGGTGGCGGGCGATCCCGCCGTGTTGGCCGACGCGGCGAGCATCGCGGAGACCTGGCTGGCCGATGAGGGCACGGCGCAGCATGGTTGGCGGCCGCTGCTCAGGCGCATCTGGGGTGGGGCGGCGGGGGTCCCCGGGAGCCTGGGTGTGGACGCGATGCACCGTCTCGCGTGGCTGGAATACCGGGTGCGGGGCGGGATCGCGCCGCTCGATCTGGCGGGGACGGGGACCCCGGGAGCGGTCCGGCTCTTGCACGGGCTCCTGGGGCGAAACCCCGACCCACCCCTCACCATCTACCTGGCCCTGCGACGGGCTCTGGCGGAGGAGGAGGCGGCACCATGAGCCGGAAACGTTCGGAAAAGGAAGTCGCGGAGACGCTGGAGCGGCTGCGGAAGGAGATCGCCGGAACGCGAAGCGGCGGGGACCCGGTCACCACCGGCGGTGACCCACCGGCACCCGAGCGCGGCAACTCAACACGGCGTGCCATCGGGGAGAGGCGGGCCCCCGCATCCCGAAGAAGGCCTGGGACCGGCCCGTCCAAGGCGGATGCCGCAGGTCCGCCGGGGACCGGGGAATCCACTTCGGCATCGAACGGTGGTCACGGTCACCCATCCGCAGGAATCCCGCCGCGCACCCCTGGCAAGGGGCGGTCGTTCCGGCCGCCGCGCAGCAACGACCACCCGTCCACCCATCTCCCGGCACACCCCCCCGCGAAGCAATCTCCGCCGCCGGCAGCTGTTGGCAAGCACCCGTCGCCCCACACGGCACTCCCCCCTGCGGCCGCGATCGTCACTCCCGCACCCCCCTCCCGCCGCCCCCCCGCCGGCGGCCTCCGAAGCAGGCACGTCCAGGCGACCGACAAGCCCGCCGCGGCCACCGCCGTCACCGACCTCCTGCGGCACCGTCGCCGCGGCCGCGGCAAGATCCTCGGTATCGCCGGCCTGCCCCGCCACGGCAAGACCACGCTTGCCGACCGCCTGCGGGAGCGGGCCGCGGAACGCCCCGGTGCAGACCTCCGCTACAACAAGACCGAACGCGGCGACGTTAACATCTACTACATCCCGGGACGCCGCGACCACCACGTCCTGATCGACATGGCCGGCGAGGACTACCAGGTGCTCGGCAGCTACGACAGGGAGCTTCCGCAGCTGATGGAGTCGTTTCTCTGGCCCGTGCTGCAGCGGGTGGACGGGCTCGCGCTTCTCATGGCGCTCCCGATCGTCTGGTCCGGGTGGAACGACGACGACCGCGAGGACCGCCGGATCCCGTCCCCCGATGAACGCGAGAAGATGAGCCGTGCGGCCGAGCGCATGCTGGACGCGCATCGCATGCTTCTCAAGTACGCGATCGTCGCGCGCAATCTGGGACGTCTGAAGCGACGGCTGCCCGAACTGGGACTCGATCGTGGCGCGCCTCCCACCCGCGACGTCGTCGACGATGCCTTCAAGCGCGCGCGGGGATACGACCGGCCGGTCAGCCTCCTGCTGTCGAAGGCCGATCTGTACGTGGGACGGAACCGGAGGTGCCTCCACACGCCCAACCTTCCCGGAATCGGGCACCGGGAACCGCCGGGGATCCGGCCGGGGGCGAGCGACCCGCTGCTGGTGGCCGCCGGACACTTTCCCGCCTTCCTGGAGTTCCTCGTGCGGCATGTGCGGTACTTCAAGTGGTCGTTCTGCCAGGCCCTGGAGGACCGCAGTCCCTACCCGGATCCCCTGGAGGCCCGGTCCGAAGGGGCCGATGTCTCGTCGCTGATCGGGGGGGAGGGTATGCTCGACTTCCTGACGCGCCATCCCTGGTCCGTTGCCGGGATTTCGGCGGGGACGGCGATCCGGCTCGACCGGCGCCTGCGCCGCGGTGCCTGGGATGCGGCGATGGCCGGAAGGGCGTCCGGATGAGGGCGCTTCCGGGTGGCAGGGCCCGCTGGATCGCGCCGGGCCGGCCGGCGCTGCGGGTGTTCGGCCTGGCCTGCGCGTCGATCTCGGTGTTGGGCGTGTTTCTGGGCCGCGAACTGCTGGACAACCCGTCGCCGGGAGTCACCATGGCGGCGGCGCAAGCGTTCGCGGGCGGGCCGATCGGCCTGGAGCTGGCACGCGACGCTGCGTGGCGTCTCGCGGTGGAGGACGGTGGGGGTCTGGTCGCGCAGACCGACGCACTGCTGGCCCCGCCGGCGCCCCCCGCGCTCTGCGCCGCCGGCATCTCGGCGGGGACGGAGGAACACCCCGAACGAACGGCAACCGGCGACCCCGCCGGCGCGATATCCACCGGGGAGCTGGACCGGCTCATCCGTCGTGCGAACAGCGCAATGGCAAACGGGGACCGGACCGCACTCGCGGACGCCATCAAGGCGCTCCGGTCCGCCGAGGGACGCCTCGCCGGCGATGAACGGCTGCTGGCCCAATACGCCATTGCACGCGCCCTGGCAGCCGGAAACGATCTCGGCGCTGCGGCCCGGCTCCTCGCCGGTGTGCCCCATGCGGCCGCCGACGGGGGTGCGGTTCCCAACGTGTCCGCCGCGACTGCCCGGAGGGTGGCCAGAGCCCGCGGGATCAGCCGCGCCGATGTCCTCATGGCTTTTCACTTCCGTTACCTGGCCGGGTTCGCCGCCTACCGGCGGGGACAGCCGGTCGAGGCCGTGGCGCACTTTCGGCGGGCCCTGAACGCCGTGAACTACCGGCTGGCCGGGACGGGCGCCGGAGGGAGACGCAGTGGTCACTACGAGCGGGTGGCCATGAGCCCGGGCGTCCTTTCCTGCGGCGGAGGAATGGGCAAGGGTCTGACCTCGCTGGACGCGTATGCCGGCCTGGTCGCGTCGTACATGGCGGCGCCCGGCTTCCGGGATCCCGGCGGGCTGGCGGGGGAAGTGCGCCGCCGCCGCTACGAGATCGATGGGGACGATCCGCTTCGCCCCCTGCTCCTTCACGCCCAGGAGGTGGCCGGCCGGCGAGCCGAAAGCGCAATCCCGGAACACGTCTTCTGGGCTTCGTCGAACCTCCAGCGCGTCTACCACTACAACCGCCTGCGCCCCGACCCGCGCCTGGCGGTGACCCGCGCCGTGCTCACACTGCGGGTGCTGGACGACCCGGTCTGGGCGGGAACGCTGGGGCTGGGTGGTGGTGAGCGGTGCGACATGTTGGCCGAGGTGGCCGGCGGTCTGCGGCAGGACGGTGCCACCATGGGTGGGTCGCGGGGCCCCCTCGCGCGCGCCGACAGCGCCTGGGCCGCGGTGGCCGTGCACACCTTCGCCCGGCTCGAAGCCGGGTGCCCGGAGGTGGAAACGAGTGGACTGGACGGAGCCGTGCGCGGCCAAATGCTGGGGTTGGCGGGGGGTCTGCTGCACTCGGGTCTGGTGGCCCGTTACGAGGGGTGGCGGCTGGCGCTGGAAGACGCCCCGTCGTCGGTGGCGAGCGACACGGCCGCCCGGATTCTGGACCTCGCCGAGGGAGATGCGCGGCTCTTCGCGAGCGGCCGCGTCCCGCCGGAGATGAGCGCCGCGATCGATCCCGCCACCGGCGCGGCCTTCACCGCCGCCTGGCGCCGGGCCGTATTCCGGGACGTGGCCCGCGCACTCGTCGACCGGGTGGAGCGCGGCGCGGTCCTGTCCCGGCTCCGGGCCCGGGACGCCGGCTCCTACCTCGGCACCCTCAACGCCGCGGTGAGTCACGCGGGGCTGCGGCCCGCACAGGTCTACCGCCCCGAAACGCTCGCCCTCCTCACCCGGTCCCGGGGCGATTTCGGCGCCGCCTTCGAGCGCCTCCGCTACCGCGCCAGGAACGCACCGCGAGTGGCAACGGCCGGCGTCGCCCTGCTGACCCTCGCCCTCCTCGGCGCGGCCATGCTGGCCTTCGTCAACTGGTGGCGGTTCACCCTGCTGACCCGCACCCGTCTGTACGGCGCCGAGGTCGCGCGGCGGGTAGGTGAATCGACCCGCCCGCTGCCCGCGGACGACTCGCACACCCCGCGATGACGATCCTGCTCCTCGGCGCGGTGACGCTCCTCGGCGCGCGCTGGATGATGAAGCGGCCCGGCCGCGGTCCGGACGGGTCGTTCTGGGTCCTGGCCATGGGCGTTCTGGTCACGGGGCAGATCTGGGTCGCGCGCGACCGCCTCGCTTCGTACCAGGTGCGGCTGCTGGGCCAGCGCTTCCAGGTGGGGGCCGCGAACGAAGACCCGGCACGTCCCCGGACGATCTCGGGGGACCGGGACGCCGCCGACCTCCATGTCCCCGGCATCGGGGACGAACCGGTCGCGGTGTTGGAGGTGGATGCCGTTGGCGACGGCGCGCCCTCGGTGTTCGTGACGGCCGCCGAGGGGACGCTGGGTGTGGTGGCGGTGCGGGCCCCGCGTGGATGGGGAGGTGCGCGCTGGGAGGTGCTGCGCTCGGTGGCGCTGGAACCCGGGGACCGGATAGCGGTGCGGCGCGAGGGGGTCGAGGCGGAGCTGGCGTTCGTGAGGAGGCGGGTGCCGGTGCTCGGGTGGCTGGCCGTGATGGGCACGGTGGACGAGGTGGCGGTGCGGGTGGGTCGGCGGGAGGGGGGCGAGGTGAGGGTGGAGGTGCCGTATCCGGAGGGGGCGGGGGTGATGGGGCTGTTTCCGCGTCGTCCCAGCGTGTTTCAGAGGACGTACCCGCTTGGCGACCTGCTGGCGGGGGCGGTGGATGGGGGGGCGGATGGCGGTGTTGCGGACGAAGCGGGGGTTGCGGCAGGGGTGCCGGCCCGCAATGCCGCCGGGTTTAGGTCGTTCCTGTTCTATGACCGTGGTGCCGCGAGGGTGGCGGTGCTGGACGACGGGGTCGAGGTGGTGTCGGCCGGGGGTGTTGCCAGGGAGGCCGTGACGGGCGTGGGGGTTGGGGCGGGGAGGCGGTTCAGCGTGGCCGGGTTGCCGCACCGGGACTTCCCCGAGCCGCGCCTGGCCGCGGTGGAGCGCTATGGGATCCGTCCGTTGCGCGGCTATCGGGCCCGGGTGGAGGGAGGGTGGCTGACGCTGCAGGGACCGCGTCCCGAAATCCACGCGGTGGAGTTGTCGTCCGCACTGGCTGCAGGGCGCAGGATCGAGCGCGGCGCGGATGGCTATGACCTCCACCCCTTCCGCGTTTCGGTGGCCGACGTGGCGGGAACGGGCGCCGGCATCTCCCTGTCGTCTCCGGCCAACGGGTTCGCCGCCGCGGCCCAGGCGGTCGTGCGGCTCCCCGACGCTTCTTCCGCGGGCTGGTTCGAATTGCTCACGCCCTCCGGCCTCGCCCGCTGGGAGACGGGCCGTCCCTTCACCCTCGGCGACGGGGACCGGGGCCTGCTGCTGCGGGTCGACGGACTTGGGGTGTCGGCCGGCCTACTCCTGCTCCTTGCCGTCCTCTTCCTTCTCGCCGCGCTTCCCTTCACGATCCTGGAAGCCTCAGGAGCGGCCCGCGCGGTCGCCCTTGCGGCACTGGGACTGGCGTCGCTCCGCCTACTCGCGTCGCTGTCGGCAAAGGCGCGCTTCCCCTTCGTGGACGAGGGCCACCAGATTTCGCTCTGGCTGATCCCCGCGATCCCCTGGCTCGTGTGCCTCGCGGGCCGGATCGGGCGCGCCACCCCCATCCCCACAACCGGCGTCGCCCTCACCCCCAGGGGCTTCTCCGGCGGATTCATGGGCGCGGTGCCCGACCGCCCCTCCCCCCTCGCCACCTCCCTGCAACGGCTCCGGGGCAGCGCCCACCTTGCCCCCGCCGTCACGGTTGCGCTCGGCGCGGGCCTCGCCGTCCTGGCCCTCACGCTCTTCCCGGAGGGCCGCGCCAAGGCCGGCGTCCTGTGCGCAGCCGCGGTCCTCGCCACGTCGGCCACGTTCGGCCCGGTCCGCGAGACGGCGGCCACGCTCTCACGTGTCCTCCGCGACAGCCGCCCCGGCCGCCGTCTGCGGGGCCTCCCTCCCACCCGCTGGTTCGAACAGACCCTGCGCGGCCAGCTTCCCGCTCCCTGGACCGGGGTCCTCCTCGGCGCCCTCCTCTTCCTGGGCCGAGTCGTCCTGGACATCGCCGGGTTCCGCGAACAGGTGACCCTGGGAGGAACCCGCCTCGGCCTCTCGGTCCTCTACACGCCGGCGGCGCTCGCCTGCTTTGCGCTGCTGGTCGCCGGCCATCACCGGCGCGTCGCGTCGGCCCTTCCCGCCCTTGCCCCGGCCGCCGCCTCTACCGCCTGGCTGGACCTGGCCGGCTTCCTCACACTGGCATACGTCGCAACCAGCGTCTGGATCTCCGATTTCGGGATTCTGCTCACGACACTGCCGGGACCGCTGATCGTCCTCGCGTGGACGGGGTGGCGCTGGTCGCGGAGCATGGGGCCCGGGGCGGCTCTCCTCGGGACCCTTCCCGCGTTCCTCTTCGTGGCGCTGCAGTTCGCCCCGGACCTGGCCCGGCCCGGCATGTCGGACCGGGTCGGGGCCGCCTCCCGGCTGGAGGACTGGAGCCGCAACGAACTCCTGCTCCTGGAACGCGGCGACCCCGACGCCCTCAGGCTGATCGGCGAGAGCCGCAGCGAAGCCCTCGGCGTCATGCGCGAGACGATGCGCTCCTACACGCGCGGCAACTGGACGGGCCGCGGCTACCTGGCTGGGTCGGTGTCTCCCCAGATCCGCGGAACCGCGCCCCGGGAGCACATGGTGACCGGCCTGCTGGCGAGCCAGTGGGGGCTGCTGGGGACGCTGGGGCTCGCGGCAATGCTGATGGCGGTACTCGTGCCCATTGTTCCGCCCCGGCGTCGACAAGGAAGCCGTGCACCCGCGAGCGCAACGACTCCCCGGCCGGCTGCCGCGATGGCCGCCGCGGCCGTGCTCGTGCTGGCCGCCGCGGTGGGCCTTCCGTCTCCCGCCAACGCCGTCGTTGTGGGAACCGTCGTTGTCCTCGGACTGGCGGTCACCCTGATTCCAATGGTCGCCGGCCCCGCTTCAGGCGTCGTTCCGGAGGGGCTCGCGGCGTGGCTGTGGTCGCCGGGGGTCTCGACGGCCGCTTCCGAGGCGCGCGAGGAGTTCCCGCCCCCTTCGGACTCGTGGGCGAACCCGCTCCGGGTCCTCTCCGTCGCTGCGCTCGTGTCCTTCGCGGCGGCAGGCGTCTACATGATCCTCGCCAACTACGGTCTTGTGCTGTTCACCGGCAAGAACGTCTACCTGCTCGGCCTTGATTCCCTCGGGGACACTCTTGAGGCGCTGGCGTTGATCGCCATGGGCGTGGGGGCGTGGACGAATCGCCCGGGAGGGGACCGTAGGTGAAGGGGCCGTGGGTGAAGGGACCATGAGGGAAGTGACCATGGACGCAGGGACCACGAGCGAAGTAACCACAAGCGGAGAGACCGGGCGCGCACGATGAACGGACCGGGCGACACGACCTCTTGGGAGGCCGGGAAGGCCGCGAACAACCGCGGCACCCTCTGGTCCACCCTCACCCTTCTCGCCCTCCTCTTCGCCGCGACCATCGGCGAGGAACCGGCGGGCTACTGGGCCCCGGAGGGCTTCGTGGAGCGCGCCAACGCGATCATCGCGCGGGGCGGACTCTCGCTGCGCTGCGGCGTGCAGGACTCGATCGTCGTCGCCCTCACCCCCGGTTCGCCCGACGAGCGCTTCTTCCGTTCCAGCTACCTGAGGGCCGACGTCCGCCGCTTCAACGACCACCCCACCGCTGCGCGTTCGCCCTTCCTCGCCGATGGATGCAGACTGCTCGGCGTCGACCCGTTCTACCACCGCGTCGACCTGCCCTACAACCGCGTCCCGAGGTGGACGGGCTCGGTGCGTTTCGCGCGGGCCGACCGCGGGGCCTCGTTTCTGGGGGGACGGGACCAGCGGCTGCAACTGATGCATCCGCTCGACGGAGTGGGCGTCACCGCGAACGCGCGCGTCGATCCGGGCCTGCGGCGGGCCGGTGTGCGCACCGAATTCCTTCGGTTCGAGGTCCCGCGCACCCGCGAGGTCGCGGCCGAGGCCTTCTTCGTCGGCGACGGACCGGTGCTCGCCGACCGGCGCGACGTTGCCTCCTCGTCGAGGCTCCGGTTGAACGGTTTCGCCCTGCCGCCCGGCCGCATCGTCCGCCTTGAGACCGGCGACTGGGTCCAGATGCAGCACGGCGGCGGCATCTTCACCTATCTGGTGGAGGGGTCGGACCGGGCCGAACTGATCTCCACCCGTGGGCGTGGCGAGGGTGACGAACGAAGGCACCTCGTTCCCCGGCTTGCTCCCTTCGTCGGCGCGCTGGCGCTGGCGGTCGAGGGGGGCCTGCAGTCGACCCCGTCGGCGCGCGACGACGGTCCGGTGTCCCGCATGGACATCCGCCTGACCCTGGACCGCGAGCTGGAGTCGGCGGGGCAGGAGGTCGTGAACCGCTGGTGCGAGCGGCTGAGGCTGAGCGACCGGCCGCGCGCCGCCTCGGCGCTGATCATGGACGCGTATTCGGGCGAGGTGCTCGCCATGCCAAGCTGTCCGGGCGAGCCCGAGGTGGACGAGTACCGCCAGCTGCCCCGCCGGCTTCGCTTCCGTTACGTGAGGAACCAGAACTTCGTGGGGCATCCGGTTGGGTCGGCGCTGAAGCCGTTCTGGGCGGCGGCGGTCGCGACTGCCTTTCCGGGGATGCTGGATCTGGAGCTGCCGGAGCACGCGGCGGGTGAAGTGGGGGATGTGTTCGATTGTCCGCTGCCGATGCCGTACGGGTCGATCGGCCATGAGGAATGGGAGGGGGTGGAGACGTTCATCCGGACCTCGTGCAATCGCTACATGGTCGAGATGACTACGGTCGCGCTGCTCGCGGGCGATGCTGTGGGCAATTGCGGCAGGGAGGGCGTGGCAATGGCTGAATGCCTGCTGGGCGGTGCCGGACGCGAAGCGGGAGCCGAAGAAGGAGGACGCCCGGTCCGGTTCTGCGACCAGGTCGTGAACCTGGTGCTGGGCGAAGGTCTCCCCTTCACCGGCGAAGCGTGCGGTGACCTCCGCCTGGTCGACGCCGACTTCGCCCCGGGTCTCCCCCTCGAGGGGCTCACCGGCGCGGCGGCTTACCGGGATCGCGCCCCTGCCGGCACCGGTCCCGCCGACCTGGACGATGCGTACCGGGCTGGCCGCTACCGGCTCGACATCTGGCGCGACCCCATCGAGGCATTGCAGACGGCCGGAGACACCGCGCACTCCACGATCACGGCGCTCCGCTTCTCGGCCGTGTCGCCGCAGGTGACCAACCTCGCCCTCAACACCGTCGAGGAGCTGCGCACGGATTGGGTGAATCTGCTGCTCGGCGGCGAGAACTCGCGCTGGAGCAACTTCCAGTTGGCCGAGGCGATGTCGCGGCTCATGACGGGACGCGACGTGCGGGGGCGGCTGGTGGCGGGTGTGGGTGACGGGGGACGTGATGTGCCGGGCCGGGTGTCCGGATCCGGGCGGGCGGAGGCATCTGGTGCAGGGACTGTCGGACCCGAAGACGCCGCAGAGCTTCTGTCCGCGGAGGTTCTGCATCCCGGTGCCCGGCGCCGAATCCTGAACGCAATGGAGATGGTGGCCCGGCCCGGCGGAACGGGTGCCCGGCTGGCGCCCGCGCTCCGTCGTCTGGAAGACAGCGTCGGTGAGCTCCCGGGGGCCGCCGGCTACGAGGTCTACGGTTTTGCCAAGACGGGGACGCCGGCGGTTTCGGTGGTGTTGGGCGACGGAATGGCCGAACGGGAAGGTTCGGTCCTGGTGCTGGGTCTCATGGTCGTGCCCGGGGAAGTGGGGCGCGCGGCTTCGCGGCGTAACGCGGACTGGATTTCGGCATGTCCGGTGGCGCCGGCACTACGGGCAGGCATACTCGGCGTGCCACCTGCCCATCTACTGGAAGGAGACCGTGGAGTCGGCGTGAGTATCGCGGTGTACCTCGACGACCTGGACCCCGACCGGCGGGAAGCGTCGGCGGGCGCGCTCGCGGTGGAGCTCATGGAACCGCTTACGGCGTACCTGGCGAAGCGGCTGCAGCGGCGGTTGAGGCGGGAGGGGTTTGGTTCGGGCGGGTGAGCCGGAACCCGGTCGCCACGCCTCCTCCCCCACCGTCCAACCGTGAGTCGCGCCGTCAGGAACCGGGCAACGCGATCCTGTAGCGGACGACACGCTGGACATCCAGCTCCCCGCGCTCCACCGCCCAGACGAAGGAACGACCGAACACGGGAGGAGGCGAAGCTCTGAATCCTTCGGGCGGCACCACGGCCCCGAGGTAGGTTCCGTCGGCCTCGAACACATCGTAACGGAGCGGCTCGACCCAGGTGAACGGGGGGGACTCGGGATCGGCCGGGTCGTGCTCCTCATTCGGGACCTGCTGCGCCTCCGTCCAGAGCCTCACCCAGATCCGGCCATCGCTTCCGGCGGCAAGGCCCCTGAACGGCGGCTTGTGGTCCGGGATGGAAGGACCGTCCCAGCTCCACCCCGCATCGACCCGGCGCATCCTGTCCACAATCCTCTGTTCATGGCGGTCGCGTTCATCGTCCGACACCGCCACCGGTGTGTGGCTCCTCTCGATGCGCAGCACGCCACCCTCCTGCTCGAGGTTGATTCGGTAGGCCGTGGAAAGGGCCGACAGGAAGTGGCCGGTGGGGTGGACCGTCCAGTACCAGTTCGGGCTGAACGGAATGGTCGCGCCGACGGACATCCACTGGTCCCCGCTCTCGCTCTCGGCGCTCATGGAGTACTTGTCGTGGTCGAAGTCGGCGGGGGCTTCGGGGGGCGAGATCGTGTCGATCTGCGTGCCGTCGGAGTCCATGACGATGAAGTGCACCTCGGGATCCGAGATGTCCACATAGATTCGGCCCCGGTCATCGCGGTACAGCGGGGTACTCATGAAATAGTCGCTCGGCAGGTACCTCCACTCCTCGTTCTCCCCCGTCTCCAGCGCGAACAGCTGCACACGCCCGTTCGCCGGATCCCTCACGAGCAGGCGGCCGTCGGAGATGGCAAGCCCGATGGGCACCTTGAACTCACCGGGCCCCTCGCCGTCCCTCCCCAGCGTCCTGAGGTGGGTGCCTTCCGAATCGTAGGCGCGCACGTGCCGGGCCTGTCCATCCAGCACGTACACGTTGTGGTCATCGTCGACGGCGATCGAGCGTACGGAACCGAAGAGGTACTCGTCCGGTCCGTCCACCTCGCCGATTGCGGTTTCCGGCACGAGCGTGGCGTCTCCCCCCCAGACGCTCCCGCTCACGGTTCTGACCACGGTCGTGTCGCCGATGGTGTCGGTCTCGACCACGGGATCGGCCGCATCGCCCGAGTCGGGCCTCTGCTCGCAGGCGAGGGACAGGGACACCACGGCCAACAGGCAGCGGCGGGCGGACGGAAATGCGACGGGGTGGGGACGTGGTCCGGTCATGTTGGCTTCCAGTTGCTCGAGGTGGGCGACAGCGCCATGTGCTCCCGCTCGGTCTCCCGCCGGAAGTCTTCCGGCAAGTGCCCCCAGTCGCGGGCGTCGACGAGAAACGGTGCGAAGACAGCGCCTGAGGAACGCTGCGTTTACCGTTGTGGCCATGTCGAAAGATAGGCGAGGGCCGCAGGTGCCGAAAAGCTCGGATGCCCAGCCCCCGCTCATGTCCTCGGAGTAGACGGCGTCGCAGCCAAGCGCCCGGGCCGCGGCGAGTATGGCCGCATCCCAGTACGAAAGACCGAAGCGGCGGCGCATCGCAACGGCATCCCTGAACACGCCGAGCGTGACGGCCTGGACCCGCATCTCCAATACCGGCTCGAGGAACCTCACGGCGTCATCGTCGGAGAGTCGACCGGGTCGGGTGGCGCGGGTCGCCTGGTGGTAGAACTCCTGGAGAACCTGCACCGAGACGGCGAGATTCGGTTCCGCCAGGAATTCCCGCGCGCGGCAGGTTGTCGTCCATGCGAAGCCCAACGCCACGCGCGTCGAAGTCGGCGAAGACCTCGTCGAACAGCCTGCGCCTGCGCTCAAGCGCCGACTGCAGGGGTTGACCTTCCGCTCTCTCGTGCCGCTGGTGCCGGGGCGCGATACGCCGCAGGAACTCCCGCACCAGCGCTGACACCGACGTGTCCAGTTCCGCCGCGCGGATACGGGCGCGACGATGGGTCTCCTCATCAACGGCCACGGTGATGTTTCGCATGGGTAGAACCTATCTCAATAATAAAGCGGCTTGAGCAAGAGGCATAGCGCGGCCAGCTGGACGAACCCGAGGAAGTTCTCGGCGTGATACTCCCACCGGATGAGGACGCGGCGGTTCCACTGGATCCAGGCGAAGAACCGCTCCACGATCCACCGCCGCTTGTACCTGCGCAGGCGGCGTCCGTCCTGCGTCTTCGCCCGCGTCCGGTTCTTCCGGTGGGGCGCGATCATCTCGACTCCCTGCTTCCTGAGATCCCCGTCCAGCGGATCGCTGTCATACGCCTTGTCGCCGACCAGATTCTCCGGGAGGTCGTCCACGAAGACCAGATCGAGGCTCAGCTGGACGAGCCTGGCCTCGTGCCGCTGGGCCGAGTGCGTCCCGACGGACAGTGGAAGGCCGCAACGGTCCACGATCGCCATGATCTTCACGCCTTTTCCGGCCTTCGTGAGCCCCACGCCGTCCCCTCCGCCCTTGGCGCGGGCGAACGACGCGTCAATGAACGCCTCCGACCCGTCGATCACCCGGACTTCCCGGAGTTCGGACGCCAGATCCTCGAGCACGTCCGCCAGCACCTCGTCGCGGCACCACGTCTGGAATCGCCGGTGCACCGTCTTGCAGTTCGGATAGCACTGCGGCAGCATGTGCCACTGGGCCCCCGTCTTCAGAATCCAAAGCACGGCTTCCAGGACCTGCCGCGCCGGCACCGGCGGGCGTCCCCGCTGCCCCTTCGGCCGATTCTCCTCGGGGAAATGATGCCGGATCCGGTTCCACTGGTCGTCCGTGAGCTTCAGCATGCACCAAAACTAACCCCCGACGATACCGTGCACAAGCCCCAAGGGGTTTTTGAGATAGGTTCTACAGTCTCGCAGGTTCAGTGTCATACAGTATGGCATAAACTCCGCCCTACCCGGCAGGGCCACCTTCGCTTGACACCACGACCCCACGCCTCGAAGATGGGCGCGGCCGCCCGGCCATGCGCCACGGCCGACCGGCCCACCTCCATCCCCCACCCCCACCCCCCCATGCTTCACATCCGAAACCTCGTCAAGGTCTACCCCGGCCCCGTCGCCGCGCTGCAGGGCGTCTCGCTCGAGGTCCCGCAGGGAATGTTCGGCCTCCTCGGCCCCAACGGCGCGGGCAAGACCACCCTGATGCGCATCGTGGCCGGACTGCTGGAACCCACCTCCGGCACCGTCCACTTCAACGGCGAGGACATCGTCGCCGACCCCCGCCGCATTCGCCGCCAGCTCGGCTACCTGCCCCAGGACTTCGGCTTCTACCCCCATCTGACGGGCGAATCCATGTTGCGATTCCTCCTCGTCCTCAAGGGCGTGGAAGCCCCGCAAGGTCAGAAGCGCCTCGCGGCCGAGCTTCTCGACCGGGTCAACCTGTCCCACGCCGCCAGGCGCAAGGTGAAGGGCTACTCGGGCGGCATGCGGCAGCGGCTGGGGATCGCGCAGGCGCTGGCGGGCGATCCGAAGCTGCTGGTGGTCGACGAGCCCACCGCGGGCCTCGACCCGGAGGAGCGGCTCCGCTTCTACCGCCTTCTGGCCGAGCTGGCCGAAGACCGCACCGTTCTCCTTTCCACGCACATCGTGGACGACATCTCGGTGCTGTGTCCGCGGGTGGCGATCATGTACGAAGGCCGCTTCGTGGCCGACACGACGCCCGCCGAGGCCCGTAGCGGGATCGCGGGGACGATCTACCAGGGCGCCGTGGCGAAGGACGACCTGGCCCGGATCGACCGCGAGTACCGGGTCACGCAGGCGATCCTGATCGAGGGGCGCAACCAGGTGCGGATTCACCTGCCGGAAGGCGAGCCGCCCGAGGGCTTCGAGGCGGCGGAACCCACGCTGGAGGACGCGTACCTGCTGTTGGCGCGGGCGAATGGTGCGGCCGGAACCGACGCGCGGACACAAGCCTCCGCCGACCCCGAGGACGCCGCGGATCCCCGCTCGTGAATCCTTTCACAAGGTGGTGGGAGGTTACGCGCAGGGAGTTCCTGGCGGGCCTGCGCCGTCCCTCCAACTGGGTTCTGCTGGTCATCCTCGGCTTGATGGCGCTGGGCCTCTCGGACGGGTCGGTGACCGTGTCGAGCGGCGAGTCCGGTGTCGGCGGCGAACGGCCGCACATCACGTCCGTGTACAACCAGAGCATGATCCAGACGATCGTCATGCTGGTGCTGGCCGCCTGGTTTCTGGCCATCTCGTGCGGGATGGTCGTGATCCGCGACCTCGAGCTGCAGGTCGTCGAGGTCTTCCACTCGACCCGTCTCACCGTGCGCGAATACGTGTGGGGGAAGTTCGGGGGGGCGGTGGCCCTCTTCATGGTCATCTGGCTTCTCTTCCCCGGCCTGTCGATGTTCCTCATCCATGTGGTCGAGGGATCCGGGAGTTCCGAGGTGATCGGGGACTTCGCGCTCGGCAACTACCTGTTCCCCACGCTCCTCTTCGGCCTGCCGCAGATCCTCTTCTTCGCCGGCGTTCCCTTCTTCGTCGGCACCTGGACCCGCCGCCCGATCCTGGTCTTCGCCTTTCCGCTGGTGGCGCTCCTGGTCACGCTGAGCTTCTTCGTAGGCTGGTCCCCGAGCTGGCTCTCGCCCGATGTGAACCGCGCGCTCATGCTCCTCGACCCGTCGGGCTTCCGGTGGCTGAACGAGACTTTCCTCAAGGTCGACCGCGGGGTGGAGTTCTACAACTCGGCGGCGCTCCGTCCCGACATCGGGTTCGCGGCCAGCCGTGTGGCCCTGGCGGTTGCGGGACTGGTTGCCGTGGCGGGCGCGGCCCGTGTCTACGCGCGGAGAACGCTGGCGGGCGGCACGGAGTCGCGGCTGCTCGGATGGCTGCGGCGCCGGCGCGCACGGCCCGTCTCCCCGGACGCCCCCGCGACCGGGTCGA
This sequence comes from Longimicrobiales bacterium, assembly GCA_965204275.1. Lineage (GTDB taxonomy): Bacteria > Gemmatimonadota > Gemmatimonadetes > Longimicrobiales > Gaopeijiaceae > Bin94. Next base: position 650,227 of record CBDBEC010000001.1, on the reverse strand, counting down.
AGGCGACGCTGGCCGACATCGCGATGACCACCCGGCCGCTCGCCTTCCGGAAGGCGGCCAGCGTGATCGCGAAGAGCGAGATCCGGGACCTGGTGGTGCGGCCCGGCATGTATCTCTTCGTGCCGCTCATCCTGTACATGGCGTTCACATCGACGCTGCTGGCCATCGGACCCTTCAACTCGAGGATCCTGCTGACCCCGGGAGCGGTGGCGGACCGCCAGCTCAACACGCTCAACCTGCTCATCTGCTTCCTCCTGCTCTTCTACACCGTCGAGTCGCTGCACAAGGAACGCAGCCGCCGCATGCACGAGATCTTCAGCGCGGCGCCCGTGGGGACGGGAGCGGTGCTGCTCGGCAAGTCGCTGGGGAACAGCGTCATGGCGGCCTTCATCCTGCTCGCCGCGCTCCTGGGCAACGGGGTGATCATCAGCTACCAGCAGCTCGTCGCGGGCAGCCCGGTGGGGTTCGACATCGTCCCTTTCATCGCGACCTGGGGTGCGGTCCTCGTCCCGACCTTCATCTTCTGGACCGCGCTGGTCACCGCGCTCTTCTCGCTCTTCCGCAGCCGCTACGTGGTGTACGGGCTGGGGTTCGGGCTCATCATCTACACCGTCTTCAGCGTCCAGACGGGCGATTCGATTACGTGGGCGTCCAACTGGCTGGGGTGGGACGCCGTCGACTGGAGCGACATGGGGGCCTTCACCCTGCACGGCACGCCCCTGCTCCTCAACCGCCTGCTCTACCTGAGCCTGGTCCCGCTCCTCGTGGTGCTGAGCGTGAAGTGGTTCGGCCGGCGGGACTTCGACGCCATGGGCATCCTCCACCGCATCCGTCCCAAACCGCTATTCCTCGGCGCGCTCCGGCTGCTTCCCCTCGCGGCCCCCGCGATCATCCTGGCCTCGATCCTGGGCGTGAAGGGCGAATCGGGCTACCAGGGCGACGCCGCGGACGACTGGGGCGAGGACTACTGGAAGAAGAACTCCGCGACCTGGACCGATTTCCGGATGCCGTCGGTGTCGCACGTGGACCTCGACCTCGACTTCGAGCCGCGCGAGCGGTCCGTCGCCGTCCGGGGCGAGTACACCTTCTTCAACCACCGCGACCACCCGTACGAGAAGATCCCGGTCACGGCCGGCCCGTGGGACCCGATCGTGTGGAACCTGGACGGCCTCGAATACGAGCCCGACGACCGCGCGAACCTCTTCGTCTTCACCCCCGAAGAACCCCTGGGGCCGGGCGGCACGCTCACGATCGGCTTCAGCTACGACTTGGTGTACATGGAGGGAATGAGCAAGCGTCCCGAAGGGGCCGGCCAGTTCATCCTCGAATCCGGGATCGTGCTCACCGCCTTCGCTCCCACCTTCGCGCCGGTGCCGGGCTACCTGCCGGAGATCGGGGTGGACGACGACAACGAGGCCGAGCCGCGCGACTACGAGGACGACTTCTTCGAGGGCGAGACGGAGCCGCTCTTCGGCTGGGGCGGCGCGCCGTTCACCGTGCGCACGGAAATCACGACGCCCGAGGAATACACCGCCAACGGAGTCGGCCGGCTGGTGAGCGACGAGGTGGTGGACGGGCGCCGCACCGTGGTCTGGGAGACGGACCACCCGGTCAGCCTCTTCAACGTGGTGGCGGGCAGGTACGCGGTCATCGAGGGGGACGGCACCGCCATCTACTATCATCCGCGGCACGACTACAACGTCGAGGAGATGTCCGCGGCCCTCGATGCGGCGCGCAGGTACTACTCGGAGTGGTTCCACCCGTTCCCGTGGGAGCTGCTGAAGATCTCGGAGTTCCCGGCCTACGCGGGCTACGCGCAGGGCTTTCCCACGAACATCACCTTCAGCGAGGGGATCGGGTTCCTGGCCAAGAGCGACCCGCTGTCGCACGTCGCCTTCATGGTGGTGGCGCACGAGGCGGCGCACCAGTGGTGGGGAAACCTGCTCACCCCGGGCGAAGGTCCGGGGGGCAACATCCTCTCGGAGGGGATGGCGCACTACGCCACGAAGCTCCTGCACGAGCAGGTCCACGGCGACCGCTACCGCATCGAGTTCGGCAAGCGGATCGAGGAGTCGTACGGAGACCGGCGCTACGTCGACTCGGAGCGCGCAATGGTGAAGACGGATGGGAGCAGGAGCGGGGACGGCACCGTCACGTACGACAAGGGCGGCTGGGTGATGTGGATGCTGCAGCAGGAGATGGGGCGCGACAATATCCTGGCGGGACTGCGGGCGCTCATCGCGAAGTACAACCCGGACCCGGACTTTCCGGTCGTTCAGGACATGCTGGCCGTGCTCAGGGACTTCGCGCCCGACACGGCGGCGTTCGATGACTTCGCAGCGCAGTGGTTCCACGACGTGGTGGTGCCGGAGTACGAATTCTCGGACGTGACGAAGACGCTGGAGGGGGAGGAGTGGGTGGTGCGGGGGACGGTCGCGAACGTGGGGACGGGGCGGATGAGGGTCGAGGTGGGGGCGGTCGCGGGGGAGCGGTGGTCGGACGAGGGCGACGATGCGGGGCGGACGGTGGTGGCGGAGGGGTACCGGGACGTGCGGGCGGTGGTGGAGCTGGGTGGGGGGGAGGCGGCCGGGTTCGTGATCCGCGCCGACTTCGAGCCCGAGCGCGTGGTGATCGACCCGGATGTGCTGGTGCTGCAGCTGAACAGGGAGGCGGCGGTGTTCGAGTGGTGAAGCGAAGTTTCGACCAAGAGGAGGGTCACCGGCTTGGCACCCCGGCGGGCGAGGACTGGGAACAGTTCGGCAACATCCAGAGCGTGGCGTTCGACGGCGCGGGCAACCTGCTGGTGTTCGACCGCCAGGCCCAGAAGGTGTTCGTCGTGGGTCCGGCCGGTCGGCTGATCGGCGAAATCGGCGGCCCGGGCGAGGGGCCCGGCGAGTTCGGCGACGCCTGGGCCATGGCAGTCAGTGCCGATGGCGGGGTGGTGGTCGCTGATCTCGCTCGGCGAGACTACCACCTGTTCGGCGCCGACCGCGAATTCGATCGAACGGTACGCGTGTCCGGATTACCTCCCGCGTGGAGGATGGGGATCATCAGGGCGCAACCCGCGGGGGACGCGATCATCGCGGTGCCGAGCCAAACTGAAGCGGCCATTCGGGCCGGTACCGCTGACCGACCGCATGATCGGCGCCGACAGGGACCATCGCCTGAGGAGACTGGAGGAATCGGGAACGCCGGCCGACCCGGCTTGAGCGCGCGCGCCGAACGATCCAAACCGATGAGTACTACCACGAACTCTCCGCAATCCGGGGCCTTGCAGTCAGCTGGGACGGCAACATCTGGGTGCTGCGCCGCAGCGAGACGCCGGTGACCCGCCTCACAGGAACGCCTCGACGATTTCGGTATTCGAGGCAGCCCGCACCAAGTCCTGTCGATGCTGAGTGGCCTTCACCGGCTCTCCGAGCTGGACCGCCGCGTGAACGACGCGAAGGACGGTTTGGAGACCTGGGTGCGGATGTACCGGATCGATACGACGGGGTGTGACTGGGTGGGGGTGGGGTGAGGGAGGGCTGGGGGCGACGGCGACCGCCTTTGCTCAACGATGATGGCATATTGAGGTACCGGCCCTATCATTGAGGGGTAAAGGAGACGGATCGCAGTGGACATCGAAGCTCGCCTGAAGAAGATCGAAGATCGCCTGGCCATTGGGCAGCGCGAGGAACCGGAGGCCATGCTTCGGCGGCTCATCCGGCAGATGGGGCGGCAATCCGTGGTCGAGTGGCGTCCGACGCTGGAGCCCGTGATTGAGCGTTTCCTCCCCAAGCGGAGGCGGGGCTTGCGGGAGCTCCTCGACGCGTGCATCGCCGGTCGGCCCATGGAGGTACGCGAACGGGCGCTGGCTCCCGTCTATCCCGACGCGGCCCTGTCCGCCGACCAGATCCGCGCCTGGGAGGACGAGTTCCGCAGCGACCTTCGCGAGCTCAGCGAGAGACACATCTTCCAGTGGGCGACCAGCTACCGGGACTTCCTGTTCCGGCACCTTGACCATTGCCTGGAGCGGAACGAGGCGACCCAGGACGATCAGGGGTTGGTGGCGGTGCGGAGATGCCTGTCGGAACACGCTCACGAGATCTTCTCCAAGGGCTACGGGCACGAGCGCGACGTTAAGGATGCTACCCACTCCGACGCCGTTCAAAAGTCGATCGCGGGTCTCGTACGATTCCTCGACCTGCCGCTCGACTTCTACTCGGTGCGCGCCACGAACGCGTACGGCCAGAACGACATCCTTGCGCTGCGAAACCTTTTCTCGGCGGCGGCGATGGGCATACTCGAGGGGTATGTCACCGTTCGTTTCGCGGACGAGAGTGGGCATTCGCTGTTGCCGAGATTCTCGCGGCGCTGGGGACACAACCTGGCTTTCCTCACCCCCGAAGCCGCGTCGGAAGTGGTGGGGCTGGTGGAATCCGGCCCGCTGGCGGACGGGATCGAGCGCTCGGTCATCCCGCTCCTCAGGTCCATCGACCGCCTGATCAGGAAGGAGCGCGAGGACTACATTCCCCATCCCCCTGCTCGGCCGTTTCTCGTGGCACGACCGCCTGCTGGAGATCAGTGTGCGCGCGCCCCGGTCGGCCTCCGCGCGCCGAGTCATCGAGACTCGGGCGTACCTGGAAGGCGATCGCGCGTTTTCCAGTGCGCTCACCGAGGCCCGGGCCCGCAACGCAGCGCTCATCGTGGCGCCGCTCAGACCGCACGTCAGGGAGTTCGTGCGCGGGCGGGACACGCTGGCGGCCATCGTGGTGGATACGCACGACCGGGATGCCCGGACCATAGTCGCGCGAGCGGTCGATGCGCTGAGCCGCACGATCTACTTACTGCGAAGCAAGCGGACGGGGCCGGCCATCTCCCACAACATCGCCCGGGAGTTCCCCCTGACCACGCCGAGGCTGCTGCCGTTCTACCGCGTGGAGCGGACGAGCGTCCGGAACCTGCTCAGCGCCTTCGACCGGACGAACGGGGCCCGTCTCTGGTGCAGCGTTCGCTGAAGCGGCAAGACGACGGCCTGCTTCGGGCTCGACTTCACGGCCGCGGACTCGGTGATCGTCTCCCAGACCTGCGGTACCGGACCCTCCCCCGGCGACGGGCTCTTCTTCGAGCGAGTTACGGCCGCGATCGAGTCCGCGTCCCGCCTCAAGGCGGACTTCGTCGAATCGTCCGTCACGGATTGTTCGCCGGTGCCCCCGGACGGGCGCCGCAAGGTTCTGATCATCGACGAATGCGAGACGCTCTTCGGCTTCCTCAGGGCTGCCGCCCAGAGGGATGACTATGTGCGCTACACGGTGGTGCAGCCCCTTCTCAACCAATTCGTCGAGTTCGCTCGCGAGAACCTGCTGGTGCTACTGGGACAGCAACCGGACGCCCACTTCATCCTCATGGACCAGAACCAGCTGGCGCCCTATGTGCGGCAGGATCCGTTCCCGCTGTTCGAGCACGTCGCCGGAAGCCGGGCCGGCGAGTTCGGCGAGCTGGTAGGAAAGGTCTTCACGGACAGGATCGATTGCGATCCCGGGTTTCTCGGCTCGCTTCACGCCGAGACGGGGGGGCACCCCTTCCTGACCGTCAACGTGCTGTGTTCGCTGGTCGATTGGCTGATAGAGCAGAAGCGTCCCTACCGGGGACTATCGCTGCGGCGGGACGATTTTGCCGAATTCCGGAAAGCCAAACTTCAGCCCGAACATCTGACGACCAGCTCCAACTACGACTTCTTCCGGCAAGCGGTGAGGGAGGCGATGGGGAGTCGCGGCTACGACGGCAATCCGTGGCTCTTCACCGTCTACTGGGTGTTGCGGGAGATCAGCGGGAATGGAAGCGACGACCATTCGATCAAGCGAGGCGACCTCCCCGATCTGATGGAACGGATTCCGGCCCCCGGAGAGCTGCCGGACCCGAACGAGATCCTGCGAACGGCTTCCCAGGCCAACTTCCTGAGGTACGACGACGACCAAGTAATGGTCAGGGTTCGCACCCTGGGGAGGCTGGCGGCGGCGGTGCGGCCGGGGTTGGCGTAGGCCATGGTGAGGCCGCACCACGTAGTCGAGGAGATCCGGCGACGGCGAGCCGGATCGGACGACCGCCAAGACCCCGTCAGATTCAATTGAGTGGCGGTCACCCCGGAGGATGACGGGGGAGACCGGGATCGGTTCGGGCGATCGCTGCTCGAATTGGCCGGTGACCACCCCTTGGTTCCCGTGGTTCTGCGTATGCGGGGCTTCGAGGACCCGAATGCGGTGGCAAACGATCTCGCGGCGGTTCTGGAGGTTTGCGGGGACGAGTTGCGGGGTGCGGAGAGGCGTCAGCGCATCGTCGGCAGCGGATTCGTGGACTTCGTGTTGATCGCGCGGAGGGATTTCCCGCTCGCGGCCACATCCTCACCGCTGCTACTGCCGGATTGGTTTCCCCTTTCGGCCGGGGAGAACGTTACCGCGAGGATCGAGGACTTGACGTGGTCGGTGGGAGTCCCGCTTTCGGCCCCGGAGGCTCATGTCGGCGAGATCAAGCGGTTGCTGTGTGAATTGGATCGAAAACTCCTGGGGAGGATCCGGGAAGTGGGGGCGAGGGATCACCGGCTGGTGCGGGGCGTGCTCGACAGAATCCAACAGGGTGGCGGGAAACCCGTCTCGTTCCATGACTTCGTCTCGAATGCGGAGGCGGCTTTGGACGGCGTGAGGAATCCACGGGACTACAGGCCAAGCGCAAGGAGTGGCACCGTCGTGGGCGGTATCTGGAGCGTGACCGCCCGAACCAACCCAGACGGGCTCGGCAAGGTGGCGCGTAGCCTGACCCAGGCGCTGCAGGTCAGCGCCGGGAGCCCCGGAGCCCGCGAAGAGTCGATCATGGCCGTGCTGGGGCGTCCGTCCAATCCGATTCGAGACGCCGAGATTCGGTGGGCGTTCGACATGATCGTAACGGTGAGGGCCGCTTGTCAGTTGGTGACGGCCGCCGCGCACGCTGACGAGTACTCGCGGTATCCCGTGAGGTTGGTGGGATCGCTGTCGCGCGAATTGCAACGATTGCTGGACGGGTTCGTCGATGTGCTGGGGCGGGCGTGAGGTTGGGGGGGCGACGGGGATCGGGCTGGCGGCGAGAATGTCAACTGGGATTGACATAATGTGAAGCCGAGTTGACATGGTGAGAGCAACCAGCTCCTCAGCCGGAGCTTCCGGGAAACGGCGGGGACGCGTCCAGCCGCGCGAGCAGTGCGGCCAGGTCCCGCAGCGGAACCACCTCGCAGTCCCCCCGCGGCCGGCGGTCCGTTCCTCCGTGGATCACGGCCTTGGCACACACGCGCGGGAGCAGCTTCGCGACGCGGTCGAGCGCCGACAGATGACCCGGGCGGATCGTCGTCCCGGACTTGGTCTCGATTACACCGATCCCATTGCCGTTCTCGTACAGAAGATCGCATTCCAGCCCGTCCGCGTCGCGGAAGAACGAGAGATTCGACCGGCGACCGGTGTTGAAGCGGTGCTTGAGCGCCTCGACCACGACCGCGTTCTCGAACAGCGGACCCCGTAGCGGGTGCATCGCCACCTGGCCGGCATTCTCGATGCCGAGGAGGTGGCCGGCCAGTCCCACGTCGTGGAAGTAGAGCTTGGGCGACTTGACGAGGCGCTTGCGAATGTTGCTGAAGAAGGGCGGCAGCTGGAAAACGACGTAGCCGGCCTCGAGGACGGTGAGCCAGTGTCGCGCCGTAGCCTGCGGTATGCCGGCGTCCGAGCCCAGGGAGCCGAGGTCGGCGAGTTGCCCCACCCTCCCCGCGCAAAGACGCACGAACCGCCGGAACGCGGACAGATCGCGGACCTCGCCGATCCGCCGAACATCGCGTTCGACGTAGGTTTCCAGGTAGTCGCCGAGCGCCTGCGTGGGATCCAGTCCGCGATCGTGAATCCGCGGATAGAATCCCGAATAGAGGATGTCGTCCAGCGCGTCGCTCGCTCCGGCTCGCCCCCGTTCGGCAAGCGAGAACGGCAGGAGCCGCAGCAGCGCCGTGCGGCCGGCGAGCGACTGGCCGATGGTCTCGGAGAGACGAAACTGCTCGCTCCCCGCGAGGATGAAGAGGCCCGCTCCGCCGTCCTCGTCGGCCAGGACCTTCAGGTAGGACGGGAGATCCGGGACGCGCTGGATCTCGTCCAGGATCGCGCCCTCGGGAAACCGCGCGAGAAAGCCCCTCGGGTCGGACTCGGCGAATGCGCGCTCGTCGGGCGCGTCTAGGTCGACATGGGCAAGGCCGGGGAAGGCGGCGCGGCAGAGCGTGGTCTTCCCCGACTGCCGCGGCCCGGTGACCGTGACGAAGGGGTACTGGCGGAACAGGGCGACCAGGACCGGGGTGATTTCGCGGGGGATCATGGAGGTAATGTAGGGGAGGGGGACGGGTGTGGGCAGGAGGATGTCGGCGTCACAGCGGGGCAACTCCAGCGAGGGCCGACCACATGGACCAGCCCGAGTCAGCATTGGGCCCATTGAACCATGGAGCGGCCCCTCGGATTCCCCGAACTTGGCGTGCAGTCCCCCGACTCCACGCCAGCGCGGAAGACGCGGCGCATGCAGGATCCAGTCCTCAAGAAGATCTTCGCGATCCCCACGATGGTCGAGCTTCTCGCCCGAAGATACCGCTCCGACCTGGCCCCGACGATCGATTTCTCCACGATCAGGGAGCTGCCCAACGAGCTCCTCTCCGAACAGCTCGACAAGCGCGTCCCGGACATGCTTTTCATCGCCGACTGCCGCGGCGAGAGTCGGAGGGTCCTGTTCCACATCGAATTCCAGGCCACATCCGACGCGGAGATGGCCCTGCGCAATCTGGTCTACGCCGGTCTCGCCGCCCAGAAGCTCCGCAAGCACTTCCGAAGCCTCGGCGAGTCCAGAGCCCTCGTCGTCGCCTCGATGGTGCTCTTCCACGGAACGGGTCCGTGGAACGCGCCGGTGGCGGTGGAGGATCTGGTGCCGGGCCTCACCGAGTACACGCTCGTTCGGCCGGAAGCCGTCGATCCCGACGGAGCGCGTACGGAGGACATTCCCGGACTGGTCCTGGGCCTTCTGGTACCAGGGCAGACGCCCGCCGCGCTGAGGCACACGCTGGACACCCTCATGCGCGCGCTGGAGCCAGGCACCGATTCGAAGTTCCGTGAACGGATCGCGGCACAGCTGCGCCCCGTGTTAGCTTCCGTCTATGACCACTCCCTGCTGAAGGAGACAAGCCCAATGGCCACCATGCTCGAAGTCTTCACCGAGGTCCGCGACGCGGACCGGGCCAGTGCCCGGAACGAGGGACGCCTGGAAGGCCAGTCACGGGTGATCGTGCGCATTGCGACGCAGCGGTTCGGCCGCGAGACGGCGCGGCGTCTCGAGCGTCTGCTCGCCGGTGTCGGCGACACGCACCGTATGGACAGGGTGGCGGAGGCGGTCATCGACTGCGGCGGCGGCGGGGAGTTGCTCGCCCGCGTTGCGGCGGTGCTTCGAGCCGAGCAATCCTGACGGCGGTTTCGGGGGGCATTCGTACCCGCCGTCGAGTCTTGACCAGCTTATGACTAAAATGGTCATTTTTGATCCGGCTCAGTTGGATCGCGAAATGATCTGTACAAGTAGGCGCACCGGGATCGGCGAGTAGCGAGCGGGCGCAGTCCGCCGAGTCCGGCGGTCCTACCGCCTCCGGCGCCGGCTGATGGGAATCGTTCGGCGGTCCGCCCTCCTTGGTCGAATCGTCACGTTGAGAACACGATAACTGTGCGAATGGACATGTAATAGTCATACGATATGCCTTCATAACCCATTGGCTGGCAACGGAAACCCCAATCCGTTCACGGATCCCAATCTGTTCTTGCGATCCGGACACGTTGGATTTAGGATGCGGCACATGAACCCGACCCCCTCTCTGCCTCGGCCATCGCCGGATGTCGGTATCGGCCACCTGTTTCGGATTGCCCTGGGTGGCCGGACGCAGCCGTTTCGGTGGCAGCGCACACTCGCGGCCGGAACCTGGCCGGAGGTCTTGAACGCCCCGACCGGGTCGGGGAAGACCGCGGGAGTGACCCTGGCGTGGATCCACCACCGGCTGCGCCGTCCCGAGAACACGCCGGGGAGACTGGCATGGTGCCTCCCCATGCGCACCCTGGTGGACCAGACGGCGGGCGAGGTCCGGCGGTGGCTGGAGCGGCTGCACGGCGAGGGGGTCGACGGCGGCGGGCTGCTGCCGCAGGCCAACGACGTACACATCCTCATGGGCGGGGCGGACTCGGGACGCTGGTTCGAGAACCCCGAGCGGCCGGCGGTGATCGTCGGGACCCAGGACATGCTGCTGAGCCGCGCCCTGATGCGCGGGTACGCGTCGTCGCGAGCGTCCTGGCCCATGGAGTTCGCGGTGCTCCACCGGGACTGCCAGTGGGTCTTCGACGAAGTGCAGCTCATGAACGCCGGGCGGGCGACATCGGCGCAGCTGGAGGCCTTTCGGCGAGCCGAGTTCGAGAGGGCTCGGTGCGAGGACCGTCCCGCCGGGCGCCCGTGCCGCAGCCTCTGGATCTCGGCCACGCTCAAGCCCGAGTGGCTGGAGACGGTCGATCACCCCGCGCCCGCACCCGCGAACGTGATGCGGGTGGAAGCGGAGGCCGAGGACGATGCCAGGCTGCGGCGGCTGACGAGGGCGGCGAAGCATCTCGCGTGCGCGGAGGTCGGGCCGGAGACATCGACCGTGGGCGCCCAAAACGCCTACGTCCGCCAACTGGCCGAGGCCGTCGTGGACGCCCACCGCACCGGCCACATGACGCTCGTCATCGTCAACCAGGTGAAGCGGGCACAGGACCTTCACGGCCACGTCGCGAAGCTGCTGAAGTCTCGTGGCGGCACCGCTCCGGGTCTCGCGCTGCTGCATTCCCGGTTCCGTCCGGCGGACCGGAAGCGCGAGATGGCAAAGGTCGCGGGCCCGGAGGCCGAGTCCGACATCATCGTGGTCGCGACTCAGGCGGTGGAGGCCGGTGTGGACATCTCGGCGGCGGTGATGTTCACGGAGCTCGCTCCCTGGGCGTCGATGGTGCAGCGGTTCGGGCGGGCCAACCGGCGCGGGGAGCTGCGCGAGGGCGCCAGCGTGTCCTGGGTGGACCTGCTCGGGTCCATCGAAGGGGATGAGAAGGCCGTGGAGAGGCACGCCGCGAAGCTGTCGCCACCGTACGACCCGGACGAGCTACGGAAGGCTCGCGAGACGCTCCTGGGTCTTTCCGACGCGGCACCCGTCCGCCTCCCCCCGCCGGGCGACATCGACCCGCCCCTGCGCGTGGTACGGCGGAAGGACCTCGACGATCTCTTCGACACCGACGCCGACCTGACCGGCTTCGACGTGGACATCGCTCCGTATGTGCGCGACGCCGACGACACCGACGTGCGGGTTTTCTGGCGGGAACTGCCGGTCTCGGGGGACGCGCCGCCGACGCCGAGGGGTGAGGAGCTGTGCGCGGTGCCGATCGGAATGGCCAAGGACTGGATCGCGAAGGTGAGGAAGGCGTCGCCGCAGGTCTTCTTCGTGCGCGACACCCAGTGGCGGCGCGGGACCGGCGGAACGGGGACGATTCCGCCGGGATGGAGGGTGCTGCGCGAGGATCCGTGGCCGGGGCTGACGATTCTGGCGGACGTGACGGCGGGGGGATATCACGCGGAGAAGGGGTTCACGGGCGGTCCCGAAGCGGTGGAGGACGCCGGGGTGGAGCGAGGAGACACGGAGGCGGGTCCGGCGTTGGGGCCACGGGGTGAGGAGCCGGACGGACACGACGAGGATCCGCGCAGCGAGGCCGCCGTCCCCGTCCTGCTGGTGGATCATCTGCGGCATGTGGTGCGGGAGGCAGGCGATCTGTGCGACGCGCTGGGAGTGGACGGTCCGACCCGTGAGACCATCGTCCGTGCGGCCCGGTGGCACGATGTCGGCAAGGCCCACGAGGTCTTTCAGGATACGATGCGGCGGGGGCTGGACGGCCACGCTGTCGCGGACGGCGCGCTGCTCGCCAAGACTGTCGGCAGCAACCGGCATGGTCGCACCTACTTCAGACACGAACTCGCCTCCGCGTTGGCGTTCCTTGCGGCGGAGGACTGGGGACGGGACGCCGATCTCGGCGCTTTCCTGATTGCCGCGCATCACGGCAAGGTGCGGATGAACCTCCGCGCCCTGCCCCTTGAGCGTCCGCCGAGCGAGCCCGAGCGGGCGCATGCGCGGTTCGCGAGGGGCGTTTGGGAGGGCGACGAGCTGCCCGCGCTGGAGCTGGGCGGCGGGGAGCGGTGGCACGGCGGGGCGCTGACCCTCGCGGTCATGGAACTCGGGTGGGACGACGCGACCCGGGAGAGCTGGACGGAGCGAACCCGGGATCTGCTTGCGCGCCACGGGCCGTTTCGTCTCGCCTGGTTGGAGACCCTGCTCAGGCTTGCAGATTGGCGGGCCTCGGAAAACGAATAAGCGGGAGCCTACGATGACGACGGCTGAACGCCTCACGCTCGACGGCTGTGCTCCCACGCCGCTGGCCTCCTACCTGAAGGCCTTGGGCGTGCTCCGGCTGCTCTCGTCGCGCGCCAGCAACGTGACTGGCGAGCCTGCGGACGCCGGCGCGCGGGGGTGGTGGGAGGGCGAGCGTTTTCACCTGCGAACGAAGCTGGGGTGCGAAGAAGTGACGGAGTTCTTTCTGCACCGGTACGCGCCCAGTCCGGTGATCGCGCCGTGGAATGGAGGGAGCGGGTTCTACGCCAAGGACAACAAGGACGGGTTCGCACCCTTGAGCGCGGAGACAGTCGCAACCCGGTTCAAGCCTTTCTCCGCAGCGATTCGCGTCGCGGTGGACACACTGGCCGACCTGGAGATGACCACGCGTCCGGCGGGCACTGAGAAGGCAGATCTTGTGGCGCTGCTGCGCTCCCGGCTTGACGAGTCGGCACTCCCTTGGGTGGATGCGGCGCTCGTGCTGTCAGGCGGCGGGCTCAGCTTCCCGCAGCTCCTCGGCACCGGCGGCAACGACGGCAGACTCGACTTCACGAACAATCTGATGCGCCGGCTGGTTTCGAACCGCAAGGCGCCGGGGATTTTCGACGCATCTTCCGGGAAGCCAAGGGGGGATGCGCCCGCCAAGCTCCAGCACGCCCTATGGGGAACGCCGGTCCACGACCTCACGAAGGGCGCCGTGGGACAGTTCGCGCCGGGCGACGCCGGCGGACCGAACGCCACCACGGGATACGAGGGAAGCCCTGCCGCCAACTCCTGGGACTACATCCTCATGCTGGAGGGCGCGGCGACTTTCGCGTGCGCGGCCGCGCGCCGCCATCAGAGCAACGCCATTGCCAAGGCAAGTTTTCCGTTCACCGTCGGCGTGTCCGGGGCTGGATGGGGTGGAATCGAGGCCGCCGATGAATCGGACGCGCGGGCCGAGTTCTGGGCCCCGCTCTGGACAAGGCCGACCCGCTTCCCCGAGATCGCGGCGCTGTTCGGGGAGGGGCGTGCCGTGACCAACGGTCGCACCGCGAGAGACGGACTTGAGTTCGCCCGTTCCCTGGCCGCCCTCGGCGTCAGCCGGGGCTTCTCGGAGTTCCAGCGCTACGGTTTCTTCAAGCGCGCGGGCAACAACCACTATGCAGCCGCGTTGGGGCGACGCGGCGCGGCACCCTCCCCGTCAACGGAGCTGCTGGCCGATCTGGACGGCGGCGGGTGGCTCGCGCGGGTTCGCCGCGTCGCACGGGGCAACAACCAGCCCGCAGCAATCCGGAGAGGGCTCAAGGCCCTCGAGGACTCGCTCTTCGACCTTCTCGGACCGAAGCCGTCCCGCGAATCGGTGGCAGTCACACTGGTGGCGATCGGCAGGCTTGCGACCTGGCTCTCAAGCAGCCCCGGCGCCCGAGAGGCGATCCCGCCCCCGCCCCTCCTCTCCGGCGCATGGCTGTGGCGGGCCGACGACGGCACCCCCGAATTCAGGGTCGCGGCCGCGCTGGCAGGTCTCGGAATCCAGTCGACGTCCCCAGCACCGGGAAGCGATCAAGGCAACGCTCAACCGGCCGGTACTCCCGCGCCCCCGATGGCCGCTCACGTCGCACCGCTCACCAAAGCCGCCCGCGAGGGCTTCGAGGTTCGCACCTTCTTCGGCGAGCGTCGCCAATGGGCTGAGGGAGACCCGCCCACAGTCGTCTGGGGTCACGGGGGCCTGGTCCCGAACATGATCGCCGTGCTCGAACGCCGTTTGGTCGAGGTGCCGATTCGGGGCTTGACGGACAAGCCGCTGGCGGGAGCCAGTTTCGCGCGGCTCTCAGATGTTGTCGCGTTCCTAACGGGAGTTTTTGACGACGGTCGCTGCTCGGCGCTATTAGCTGGCATGGTCTGGGCGGAGCCGACGTGGATTCGGAAAGACCCAGCGCAGCGGGACGAGGATGCCACGCCGCTGAGCGTCCCATTCGCGTATGCGGCCCTCAAGCCGCTCTTTTCGACCGACGCAGCGCTTGTGAGCGCAGGCGCGATCCCAAGCGGCACCACACTTCCGATTCCACCCGGTCTCGTCTCCCGTCTCCGGGCCGCCGGAGGCGCGCGGGACGGAGCGTCCACGGCTCATGCGGTCGGCGCCGCCTTCGCGCGGGCACGATCTTCGGGTCTGCCCTCACCGTACGATCCACTCCAATCAGGCGGCCGTCCCACGACCGAACCCGTCGGGCGTATGGGTGTGGGCATCCGCGCGGACCGCCTCGCGGCCGCTCTTCTGATCCCAGTGTCCAGCTTTGGGCTTGCGAGCCTGCTCCGCCGAGCCTACGCCGGAATCGCTACCGAACCCACCGAACCACCGGAGGACCCACCACATGCAGTCTGACCTGTCACCGCTCGCCAACGAGCCCCGCCTGCTGCTTGAGGCCACTCTCCGCCCGCTGCAGGGCTCGCGCTTCCAGCCCACGGGCTTCCCCAACCTCGGACACGCCGCGTACGAGTCGGCCGACGGCACCGGACAGACGGTGCTGGTCGAGAGCGCCCAGTCGATGGCCAACCACCTGGAGACCGTCTGCTGGGACAAAGTGGCGGACGACTGGGTAGGGCCGCTCCGTGGGCTGCCTTTCGTAAGGGCCGTCGACAAGAGCGGAGAGATCAATACGAATTCGGTTCTCGAAGCTCACAGGGTGAACTCCGAGTTCATCGCGAGAGCAGAAGGGTTCGAGGCGATCAGTGCGCGCATCGGCTTCAGGAAGGGTCGTCCGTTCGATGTGAGGAGGCAGCTGGTTCCGGCACTCCTCGAGTTCGACGTCAACTCTCTGCTCCATGGCGTGTTCCTGGAAGAGATTGCGGGCGTGATTCGGTTGCCACGCGCACTGTCGGCATTCATCGAGGCCACCGAGGCAAGCATAGCCCCCAGCGGAGGTGTCAAGCTCAGCCGTGTTGACCCAACGCTCCGTGGTGGCGACGGAAATGTCCCGTTCGCGCGCGAAGAGTGGACCGCGAAGAGGATCACCGCCTTCTTCAACCTCGACCTGCGGCAGATCCGCGCCTACGGGCTGGGCACCGATGTGGAGCGTCTCCTGATCCTGCTGGCCCTCTTCAAGATCCGCAGGTTCCTCCGTGAGGGCCTTCGTCTGCGCACGGCTTGCGACCTGGAGGTGGTGGGAGACGTGAGGACGCGTCCGCCCGACTTCCGTATGCCGCAGCTGACCGAGATCGAAAGCGAGCTGCCGGATCTGATTGAGCGCGTCGGGGGTATGGGGCTCTTCGGCGAATCCAGAGTCCTGACCGTCACCTTCAAGAAGTAGCCGCGTGTTCGGACTCGCCTTCCGGTTCCCCGCAGGGAGGTACCACGCCACTCCGTGGGGGCGCAACGTCAACGAGGCCGACGTTGCCTGGCCACCCGAGCCGTGGCGTATCCTGCGGGCGCTCGTCGCCTCCTATTGGCGGAAGGGCGACCGGGAACGGTGGGGCAGCGACGATCTGGCGCGGCTCGTCGAGGCGCTGGCCGGGGAGCTGCCGACGTTCCGGCTGCCCGAGGGCGCGGTTCATGCGCACACGCGGCACTACATGCCCAAGCGTAAGGCCAAAGACAAGACCTTGGTCTTCGACGCGTTCCTGCACCTGCGCGAGGCAACGGAGGTGGTGGCGACATGGCCCGGCATCTCGCTGCCCGACCACATCTTGGCGCTGGCTCGCGACCTAGCCGACGGGATCGGATACCTTGGCCGCGCCGAGAGCTGGACCGAGTGCCGGGTTGTCTCCGAGGCTTCGCGCGAACCGAACTGCGTCCCGGCGGAGTCGGGGGGAACCGGGGACTTGGTTCGGGTCCTCGTGCCCCGGTCACCGACTTCCTACAGCGCGGAACGCCGACGCCTCCTTCGACAGGAGGAGCAGAGGATTCGGGAGGATTCCACCAAGACGCTCACGGAACGACAGCTCCAGATGAGGGTCGCGGCATCCTTTCGGGCAAAGGGAGGGGCCCACACGCTGCCCGAACAGCTGCTCGACGCGGTGTCGCTGGACACGGTTGATCTTCAGGCCTGCGGCTGGGGCCAGCCGCCCGCAGCATACGAGGCGATCTATGCGCGCTCCCCCGAAGCAGCGCCGGGCGTGATTCCCCGTAGTCGGCTACGCAGCAGGAAGGGACCGAACATGTCAAGACCAACCGTGGCCCGCTATCTCGTTGCGGGCCGCCCCCTGCCCCGCATCGAGGACGCCGTCAGGATCGGCGAAGTCATGCGCGCCGCAGCCATGTCACAGTTTGGCTGGGAAGTCGATGAAGAGACCAGCAAGCGGCGGCCGCGGGCGCCTTGGCAGATTTCGGGCCGCGATGGGAATCGGCCGGTCCGAGATCCCACGCATCCCCACGCCTTCTGGCTGCCCGAAGATGCGGACGACGACGGCTGGATCGATCACATCACCGTGTTCATCGCCGATGGCATGACCGAGGAAATCCGGTCCCGGCTCGACCGGATTACTCGGATCTGGCTAACGCCGGGGCGTACCAGACGAAACCCGGGAGATGACCCCAAGATTGATGAGTGGCGCCTTGCACTGGAGGGATTCGGACGCCCCGAGGACTTCGTAGGCGCTTCCCGTTTGCTGGCAGCTTCGCGGCAGTGGCGTAGCGTTACGCCGTTTCTTGCTGCAGGCCATGTGAAGAAGGCCGGGTATCGGGGAGAAGTGCTCAGACTGCTGGAACGCCGGGGGATCGACAGCGAGGGAGTGACCGTCGAGGACATAAGGAGAATCACGGTGGGCGGTACTCCGCGACGCGCGCTGAACTTCCACCGGTTCCGGTCACGCGGGCGGGAGTCCCAGCGCGATACCGTGGGCGCCCTGCTGGAAATCGAGTTTCCGCGAGTGATTCGGGGGCCATTGGCGTTGGGTTACGCGAGCCATTTCGGGCTCGGGATGTTCGGAGCGAGGTAGGATGGGCGCGGACACCCGTTACGTGATGGGAGACCTTTCCGGCATCCAGGACTATGTCTTGGGTGTGCGAGCGGAAGGCAGGGGGCAGGCCAAGCGCCTCCGGGCAAGGTCCTTTCGGGTGGAACTGTTTGAGCACGCGGCCCTGACCAGGGTTTGCGTTACCTTCGCGTTGCCCGAAGAGGAAGTTCTGGTTCGAGGCGGCGGTGGGTTTCTGGTACGGACCGACGGCGCCGTCGCTCCCGCCGAACTTGACGAGCTGCAGAGCGATTTGCAGCGTCAGCTTTACGAGGAGTCCTGGGGTGAAGTCCGGGTGTCACTGGGGTGGGGAGCGACGGTTGACGAAGCCCGTCGTCAGCTGGAACACTGCAAGCGTCGGCCTTGGGCTTCGGTACTGCTCAAGGGTGAGCGGTGGCATCGACCCGCATTGCACCGTCCAGAGATATCCCCTCCCTGCCCCGTGTGCCGCCATCGTAGAGCACCGGCAAAGCACGGACAAGAACACGGATCGTGCCCGAGTTGTGTGGAGTCCAGTCGTCTTGGCGAGCGGTTGACGGAGTGGAATTGGTTACGGCCTGTACGGAAACCGAACGGTGAATCGATCACAGCCTTGGGAGCACACTTTGAGCCGGGTCGCTCGCCCCGCCCAGGAGCATTCCGGGTCCGACGCACGATACCACGCCATCCGGGAACCGATATCCCTCTGACATTCGAGGAGCTGGCTCTAGCCGCAACCGGTACGAGCCGCCTGGCCGTTCTCAAAGCCGATGTCGATGATATGGGCATGCGGGTCACGGAGATCTTGCGGGAGGACCGCACACTTCGGACCCTGCGCATCTTCAGCGGGGAGCTTCACTCTTTCTTTTCCGACACGATTCAGGATCTTCTGGCAAGTTCATGGGCAACCATCTACACGCTTTTCGCGGGCGGCGACGATCTGCTCCTGATCGGGCCGTGGAATGTCGTCTTCGACTTCGCTCATGCCCTTTACGACCAATTCTCCGACTCCAAAGGGCCTGGAGGGAAGTACCCCGGATTGACGTTTAGTGCGGGCATCGCCCTCACCCCTTACCGGGTCCCGGTGCGTCACGCCGTCGAACGCGCGGAGGAACTGCTTGAGTCGGCCAAGCTGGTACCCGGAAAGAACACCTGCTGCGCCCTGGATGCGACATGGCCGTGGGCGCGTCATCGGACAGTAGTATCCGATGGTAAACGGCTGGCCCGGGCTATCGGCAGGGGCGCGGTATCTCGGTCTCTGGTACAGCGCCTGCTGAAGATCCTGGAACCCGGCTTCGACCCGGGGATGAGGGCCGCGCGCTGGAAC
This sequence comes from Longimicrobiales bacterium, assembly GCA_965204275.1. GTDB lineage: Bacteria > Gemmatimonadota > Gemmatimonadetes > Longimicrobiales > Gaopeijiaceae > Bin94. The sequence goes on along the minus strand of CBDBEC010000001.1, from coordinate 631,532 downwards.
TACCATGTTCAGCGAGGCCCGCCGGGCTTCCAGCGCGAACTCCGTGACTGGACGGACCGCGTTGACAACCTCATGGACGATCCCGGCAACCCGGGATTCCTGGCCCAACCCGCCGCCAGCATCCGCTACGCCCTGCTGGCCACGCGCAGACCGAGGAAGGAGAGGCACCATGCCAGGTAGCATGCGAGACGCTCTTGAAAAGGCAGGTGTCCGGGTGAAGAACAAGCCACCCGGGCGCGGCGGCGGGCACGGACCCGGTCGGCAACGACCCTCGGGACCGAGACCGCCGAAACTACCCGATTCCTACTTCCAGATCGACGAACACGGACAGCCGTACCTACTACCCGTGTTCGTTTCAAAGAGGGCACTTCGCCCGTACGTGCAGGGATTCGAGAAAGGGCGACTCACGACGGGCCAGATGCGCCGCTTCTTCAACCATTGCCGTGAGCTGGAGCGGCAACTGAAGGTCGAGGGAGAAAGCTGGGAGCGGATGTCGGCGAAGTTCGAGGCACTCAGCTACCACGCACACAACGCCGCTGCGGCCGCCAAGATTCCCAGCCAATTCCGGGACTTCATCGACGAGAATGTCAAGCGAGTCACGTCGTCGGACGACCCACAAGCCGCTTTCCTGAGCGGTTTTCTCCGCCACTTTGAAGCGCTGGTGGGTTTCAGCGCGAAAAACCTCAAGAAGGGATCCTGAATCCATGAGAAGGATGTCCATTCATACCCTCGATTTCCTGATCCGTTGCGAGAGCGGTCTCCATATCGGGGGGTCGCAGGACGAACTGGTGATCGGGGGCTCCGACAACCCGGTCATCAAGAACCCCGCCACCGGAAAGCCCTACATTCCGGGATCCTCGCTGAAAGGCAAGATGCGCGCGGAACTGGAAAAGGAACAGGGCAAGTTCGGAGGCCGTCGGGGGAATGAGCCCTGCGGCTGCGGCAAGTGTCACGTCTGCCGCGTGTTCGGTGCCCACAAGAACCCGGGAGGGCACCTTGGACCCTCCCGGATCATCGTGCGAGACGGACGACTACGCGGCGCCTTCAGCCTTGAAGACAAAACCGAAAACGTGATTGATCGCAAGAGTGGGGCAGCCAGGCATCCCCGTTCGAACGAACGCGTTGCCGAGGGGGCGGAGTTCGCGATGCAAATCGTGCTGCAGGTGTACGATCAGGACCAGGCGTTTGAGTACCGTGACCGGCTGCGGAATACTCACAAAGGTGGCGAGGCCCTCCAAGCGGTCGTCGCGGACGGCCTGCGACTGGTTCAACTGACGGGCCTGGGGGGCGGCACGAGCCGTGGGTCCGGCGCCGTGCGAATGAATGACTTCATGTGGGACGGCCAGCAGTGGAAGCACTGGTACGAATAACGCTCGATCCGCTTGGCGTGTGGACCACGCCTTGGCAGGCCGACTCGCTGCTCGGGGCATTGGCGTGCGCATGGGTCCGATCTCACGGCGCCGACGCGCTACGAAGGGATTTTCTGGACCCATGGCTCGCCAACGAACCAACATTCGTCGTATCCGATGCGTTTCCGGGGGACAGTATGCCTGCGCCAGCGGCTTTGCCGCTGCTCTGGGAATGGCCTTCGGAGGACCGGAAGGTGATCAAGCGCACGCGATGGTTGACGGCCCAGGACTTTGGAACAGCTCAGATAGGCAGGCGCCCCCGAGTCGCCACACGCCAAGAATCCGTTTACCCAGTGTCTATCAGGAACCATGTCCGGCTACGCAATTCCGTCTCCCGGGGTTTCGCGACGGAGGGTGATGTGGTTCAGTTGTTCGAGGTGCCGTATTCGACACTGAGCGACATCGATGCCGGACTCGCTCTATACGCCCGAGCAACGCGTGATGGCCTTCGGATACTAATGGAGTCCTTGGAGATGCTCGGCAGAACCGGGTTCGGGGCAGACGTGTCCGTAGGTCACGGCGGCTTCGAGATTCGCGAAGGTCCTGTCGCACGGGACGATCTGGACGATGTTTCGAATGCCAACGGCTTTGTGGCACTCTCGACCTACCAGCCACATCCCTCCGATCCCGTTGATGGCTATTGGCGCACAATCGTGAAGTACGGGAAGATGGCTCCCGAATTCCACGACTCGGTAGTCTTCAAGCGCCCGCAGGTCATGCTGGCACCTGGGGCGTGCTTTCGAACCTCGGGTCAGCCAAGACCATTCTATGGAAGACCGATCGGGCCGGAGGATCTGCTCGGTCATCGTGACCGCGCCGCGCTCTCCGCCCGGGGTGTGCGGCCCGTGCAAGCGGCGTTCGTGCTGGCGGTCCCAATGAGGTGGCCAAGCGAGAGGGTCTCCAAGTGAAGCCGCGAGGGATGGTCCTGAGCGTGGGCGGCAGCCCCGAGCCGATCAAGGCCGCTCTGACGGAAGGGAAGCCTGACTGCGTGCTTTTCGTTGTTTCGGAAGGTTCGAACTCGCAAGTGGAGGATCGCATCCTTCCGGCGTTTCGCCCGAACCCGTTTCAGTGGGAGAGCTTGCTGCTCTCCGACCACGAGGATATGGGATCCACCTACCAGGAGATCCGTCAGGGGGTGGCCGATTGGCTTGAACGGCGAGGTATCGGCGACAAAGAGGTCGCCGTTGACATCACCGGCGGTACAAAGCCCATGGCAGCGGCTCTGGTACTCGCCGCAGTGGAGCGTTTTTCCCACTTTCGCTATGTCGGCGGCACCGAGCGCGACGCGGACAACCTCGGCGCGGTGCTCACCGGCTCTGAACGCGTAAGGGGTTACCGGAATCCGTGGAACAAATACGCCGTCCGGGAGATGGAGCGGGCCAAGGAGTTGCTGGACGAGTACTACGCGGACGCTGCGGCCAAGATTCTCGAACAAGCAGCAAACCGTTGCGACCATTCGGTACGTGCCAGGATCGCTGCGCTCAGCTCCCTTGTCGGCGCGTTCGCCGCAGCCGATCGTTTCGACTTCGAGAAGGCACGGAATCTTTACGGTCGGCACCGCCGGGATCTCGAACACGTATTGAAGTGGCCTTGCCTTCAGGTTACGAAAAAGCTGTTCAAGCACTGGTGTACCGTCAGAGAACAGACCAAGAACCAACAGCTAACGCCTAGCCGCGAAACCATCTTGGAGCTGATCGCCAATGCGGATCGCAGAGCGGCCCAATCTCGATTCGATGACGCCGTCGGACGACTCTATCGCGCCGTCGAGCTCCACGCTCAAGGTCTGGTCAAGGAACGCTTCGGTGCCGAACTGGGTAAGCTGCCGCTCCAATCGATACCCAGCGACAGGCAAGTGGCCTTCCAACGGGAATACGGCGAGTCAGAAGACGAAATCTACAGCTTGGGCGTGATGCAGCTCTTCAACAGCCTCAAATATGCTGACGACGAGACGCCGAATGCACATATGGAGGTCTACGACCGTCTTAGCACGCACCTGTCCATACGCAATAGCTCCCTGTTCGCTCACGGATCGGTCCCCGTAACGGAACGCATGTTTACAGGATTCCGCGAAGCCGTTCTCCGAGATTTACCTATGCAGGATTCGGAGATTCCGCGCTGGCCGGACATCACCGATGCTTTGGACAGGTTCTAGTCGTACGAATCCAACCGTCCCACTCCCAGCTCGCAAAGGCCATTCTGGAGCGAGCGAGTTGTAGGAGCGCGGCGACGCTATACCGGTCGGTCACCCGAGAGCAACCCGGAAACGGCGGCGGGGAACGGCGACGGGCACCGCCACCCCGACGCAGCCCGATTTGACTAAATTAGTCAGAATTGTCCAATGGAGGACCCCGGTTCTGCCACCGCCATCGGGCGTGGCAGGGGCACTCTGCTCATCGCCTCACATTGTGTCCCAAGTCAAGCGCTCTGAGCCAGGCGTCAACCTGCCCGAAGGCGTCCTGCTGCCATTGATTCGCGGTGCGACCGCCAAGCAGGTGGGAACCCTACACGAACATACTGGCCGTCGCCCAGAGCGGACGGGTCGAGACCGAGGTCCACGTCCAGGGTGCCGCTGTGGGGCATGTCGGCTTCGCTCAGCAACAGCCAGGGAACCGCGCCGCCGATCACCGCAAACTTGCCCTGGAAGCTGCCGAGGATCTGGCCGATCTCGATCAGGACGGATTTGACCGCCGCCGTCGTCCGGTCACCGTAATCGAGGGCGGACCCGGGCTCTGTCACAGCCACGGAAAGCACTTCGAGGCCAGGTGTTCGGCGGCTTCACGATCTCGATCATTGCCAAGCCAGAGGTCGAGGTACGTGACGATCGGACTCGCGCAAAAGATGCCAGGCACCGGCTGAGCCGCGTCGTCGAACAGACTCTCGTCGTGCGGGATGCTCACGGCGACGTTGGCTCCTCTTTCGACATGATTCAGCTTCAACGCCTCCTTCAACATCCGGGCGCCGGGTTCGTCGGCGTAGAGGCTGTGTGTGCCGCCCCGGGCGAAGGGCGCAAACCACTGCGCAGCCGAGTGTGACGACAGAATCGCGCGCGGACGATCCGGTTTCGCATTCAGTTTTCCCGACAACCGCCTGGAGAGTTGTTCGCCGTGGACGAGCGTGTATCCGCTAATGCTGCGGCCGGCCGGCTTTCGGTATTCCTCGCGCCAAGTCCGCAATAGCGCGTCCGGCCGGACGAGTACGACTCCGTCCTCCCCCTTTTCGATCCACTCCCGCGCGAGCAGGGCTTTGCGCACGTTGCTCACATGGCCGAGGCTGGCATTGGCCGCTTCGGCGAGCTCGGCGACGCGCCAGGCACGGTCGGGCTCGCGGAGGAGCACCCGGAGGATCGCGGCCGCCTTCGGAGCGAAGACCGATCTCAGAGCGCGCGTTTCGGCGTTGGGCCGGTCTGCGACGGCGCGATCGATGTAGACATGGTCGAAAGCGAGGTGGGCGTTACCGACCAGATCCAGGTAGGCGACGTCGTGATCCAGGCAGATCGACCGAGACTCGGGAGACAGGTAGGGACTTACGAGCATGGGGATCCACCGTCGGTGGGGATCGTCGTGGCCGGACCGGCCAACATGAGCCAGGTATCCCTTGAGCTGGTAGACCGCCGACCGGACGAACCGGGGAGCACCGTTCCGCTTGACTTCGATCACGAGTACGTAGGTGTCGTCACCGTGTTCGAACTCGATACGCCCGACTATGGGATGGCCGCTCCCGAGTAGGCGGTCGCGGCGAACCGGACCGGCCTTCAGGTGGGGGACATGCCCGAGCAGGTCACCGGCAGCCTGTAGGGCAGCGGCTTCCAAGTCTTTTACTGGAGAACGTATTTTCATCGTATGCTGAAAATACGGATTTTGATGAACATGTCAATCTGGCGGCGAGCCCTGGTGGTACTCGACCACCTTCCCCCCGTAACGGCGCGGCTTGGTTGGGCGTCAACCTCGAGGGCATGAAGTACGACGACTGGCCGGTCGCGCGACTCATCGAGCGATCAGGGCGACCCGGCGGCCTCCCCAACCAGTTCGCCCACCAACTCACCGAGCCCCACGGCCTCCACACCGCCCGGCAACGGATAGCGTTCGTCCCCACCGTACACCACGAACGCCCGGTCCGGCCCGACATCATCGAGCGCAACGCGAAGCTGCCGTTTCGGTGCGGTCGCGACCCCGCGCTTGATTTCGATCGCCCACACCGCCCCGCCCGGCAGTTCCAGCACGAGATCGATCTCGACTCCCGTAGCCGTCCGGTAGAAGCTGGCCTGCGCCCGGTCCGGAGCCGCCCGGATGAGTGTTTCCGACACGAAGCCCTCCCAGCTCTTCCCGGCGACCGGGTGACCGAGCACGTCGTCCCACGCGTCGAGGCCGAGGAGTGCGTGGACGATGCCGCTGTCGCGGACGTACACCTTGGGCGACTTCACCAGCCTCTTGCGCACGTTCGCGTGAAACGGCGGCAGGCGGCGCACCAACAGCAGGTCGACCAGCAGGTCCAGGTAGCGCACCACCGTCTTGCCGTCCACGCCCAGGCTGCGGGCGAGCACCGACGCATTCCAGAGTCCGCCCTGCGAGTGCGCGAGCATGGTCCAGAACCGGCGCAGGGTCTCGGCGGGAATGCGCGGTCCCAGCATCGGGATGTCGCGTTCCAGATAGGTGCTGATGAAGTTCCGGCGCCAGAGAGCGCTCGCCGCGTCGTCCGGGGCGAGGAAGCTCCGGGGGAATCCGCCGCGGATCCAGAGGCGGGCCGGGTCATCCTGCCGTGTCTCGCGGATGTCGAGGGGGTCGAGGGCGAGATAGCCGATCCGTCCCGCCAGGCTCTCGCCGGACTGCCGCATGAGGTCCATGGACGCCGAGCCGAGGAGGAGGAAATGGCCGGCGGGATCGCCGTCGCGGATGCGGTCGTCGATGATGCCCCGGAGTACCTGGAAGATCTCCGGCGCGCGGTGGATTTCGTCCAGTACGACCAGACGGTCCCGGCGTGGGCCGAGGTAGCCGCGCGCGTCCGACAGGCGCTCGAGGTGGGCTGGGTCTTCCAGGTCGAGGTAGAGGCCGGGTTCGGGTGACCTGACGGCGGTTCCGGCCGGGGCGTCGGCGATCGCGCGCGCCAGCGTCGTCTTGCCGACCTGTCGCGGGCCGAGCAGGGCAACCGCTGGAAACAGGGCGAGGTGTTCCTCCAGGGTGGGCCGCAGGATCCGGGGGAGGATTGATGGATGCATGGGTTGTAATATCGGCGTATAATGCCGAAATTGCAATGATACTACTCTCGCAAGGGCGATTGGAACTCTGAGCGCCTGGGGATGCCGACCAGGGATTGAGAGGCGCTACCCTGTCGAGCGAACCTCGCCGACCACGGGACGGGTTGGCTTTCGCTCACATTTCACACCTCCCCACCTCGAACCCCACCACGTTCCTCGTCTCCCTGCTGAACTCCACCCCCACCAGAAACACCTCCCCCTCCCCGCCCCGGTACTTCGCCGCGTAGTCCCTCTCGCGCAGCTGCGCCAGCGCCGCGCCCTCGCCCGCCATCTCCACCACCTTGAACTCGAACAGATAGACGTTCCCGCCGAACCGGACCGCCATGTCGAGGCGGCCGTGGCTGGTGCTGTCCTCGACCGTCACGTCCAGTCCCAGCGCCGCGAAATACGAGTAGAACACGCTCGCGTAGTAGCCCTCGTAGTTGGCGATGTCGTTGTTCGTGTACCATTCGTGGGGAATGCTCGAGAAGAAGGCCTGGAACATGGCCTTGAGGCCGTCGAAGTCCCTCGCGTCGAGGAGCCGGTACAACCGGACGCTGTTAGCCGCCTGTGAGGTCGGGTCCTTCACCAGGTAGCGGAGAAGGCTCTCGTTGAGGCTCTGCCGCACCTCGCGGTTCGGATAGCCCAGCCTATAGAATCGGTTCCCGCCGAGGTCGGCTTCTCCGGTAACGGTCAGGTAGCCGGTCTGAAAGAGCAGCGCCTCGGTGGCGATCTCATCCACGTCGAAGGTGGACAGGAGGTCGCTGCTGCCCATCATGTCGTCCAGCCTCACGGAGCTGACCCGGCGCTTGAACAACGTGTCGAGCAGGAACGTGGGCGTGCCGGTCTCGAACCAGTAGGCGCCGAACTTCCGCCGGCGGAACAGCAGCAGGATGTCGAAGGGGTTGTAGACCTCCTCGCCGAGCCAGCGGTAGCCGTTGTACCAGTCGCGGATCGCGTCCCGGTCGAGGCCCGCCAGCTCGGGTGCGAACACGGTGTCCAGATCCCGTTCCGTGTAGCCGCAGACGGCCGAGAACGCGGGCTCCAGGGTGATGTCGATCAGGTTGTTGAGGCCCGAGAACAGGCTGACCTTGGAGAACTTGCTGACGCCCGTGAAGAAGCTGAACCGGATGTCCGCGTCGGCGTCCTTCACGACGGAATAGAGGCCGCTCAGGTAGTCGCGGTTGGCGCGGGCGGTCTCGGGCGCCTCCAGAGCGTCGAGGATGGGCTTGTCGTATTCGTCGACCAGGACTGCCACGGGCTGGCCGTCCTTTCGGCGGAGCGCTTCGACCAGCGCCGCGAGGCGCTCGGGACCGGTATCGTAGCCTGCGGCCACCCCGGACCGCCGCTCCACGGAATCCAGCTGGGCCATGACGCTCGCGTGCAGCGAATCCCGCTCGGTGAAACTGCCTCCACCGAAGCTCAGCCGGAGGACGGGGTGGCGGGTGGACCAGTCCCACTTGCCGTGAATGTCCAGCCCCCGGAACAGCTCCCGGCTGCCCTGGAACAGTTCCCCGAGCGTGTCCAGGAAGAGGCTCTTCCCGAAGCGCCGCGGGCGGGAAAGGCTGTAGTGCTTGCCCTCGTCGAGGAGCCGGCGGACGTAGGCGGTCTTGTCGACGTAGTAGTGGCCGCCGTCGCGGATCTCCCGAAAGGTCTGGATGCCGATGGGGAGCTTTCGTCTGGATCGAGAGGTCATCGCGTCCCCTTCGGGCTCAGCGGGATCGGCCATCTTCCAAGAGCATCGCGATGACCTCGCGGAGGTTCTCGGACAGCTCGTCCATGCTGCGCGCCTGCGAGTGGGCGCCGGGGAGGCCCGGGACGTAGCCTACGAACAAACCGGTCTCGGAATCCTGTTCGACCACGACGGTGAATCGTCTCACGGTGCGGAATCCTTGGCTTGAGAAGCGGCCTCGACCAACGATAGTAGGTCGTACACGGCTTGGTAACCTCCTCGCGGCCCGGTCCCATGCGGCGTTCGGCCTCGTCGCTGCCCGACGCCCGGACCTCTGGAGATCGAATTTGACTATATTGGTCATATTCCTCCAACCACAGGACACCCACGTGGAAATACCCTTGCCCACCCCACCCCATCCCACCTGGCCCCTCGGCCAGGCCAAGGCCCGCTTCAGCGAGGTCGTGCGGCTGGCTCGCGCAGGCCGGCCTCAGCGCGTGACGGTCCACGGCGAGGACGCCGTCGTGATCGTCGCCAGCACCGAGTTCGAGCGGCTGACCGAACGCGAGACGTCCCCCACGCTGCACGGGCTCCTGTCGGGGTCTCCACTGAGCCGGGTGGCAGGCGCATTGCCCCGTCGCGCGCGCTTCCGCCGGGTTGACGAGTAGGGTGAACGGCTGGCTCTGCGACGCGTCGTTCCTTCTCGAGCTTCGGAAGCCGTCCCCCGGTCCCGCGGTCGCGGCGTGGTCGAACGCCCAGCCCCGCGAGTCCTTTTTCGTCAGCGCGGCCACGATCGCCGCAATCCGGCACCATATGGAACCGAGGTGCGAGGAGCCGCTCCGGACCGAAGTCGAGATCTGGCTCGACAACACGCTCAAGCCCTGGTTCGCGGGGCGGATCCTGCCGGTGACCGACGACATCATCCTGGAATGGCTCCGCATTCGAGACCGGCCAGGTTTGCACGGAGCCGGCCTGGACCAACTCGACCTCCTCATCGCCGCCACCGCTCGTGTGCACGGCCTCACCGTCTGCACCCGAGACGCTCGCGCCTGTCTGCTTGCGGGCGTGCCGGCCTTCAATCCCTGGCAAGCTCCCTTGCCCTGACCCGACCGCGGCCCAACCGAATCAGAGCGCATGAGCGACCGAAGCCAACTCATCCTGCCGATCCCGCCGCCGCCCGCCGAGTCCGCGACCCCGCTGGTTCCGGCCCGGATGGTCAACGAGTGGGTCTACTGTCCGCGGCTGGCCTACCTGGAATGGGTAGAGGGCGAATGGGCGGAGAGCGCCGACACCGCCGAGGGCAGGCGCGTCCACGCCCGAGTCGACAAGGGGGGCGGCCGCCTGCCCGATCCGGACGAGCTGGACGAGGAAATGGCGCGGGCCAGGTCGGTCACCCTGTCGTCGGAGCGGCTCGGTGTGATCGCGAAGATCGATGTGGTGGAGGTCGCCGACGGAATCGTGATGCCAGTGGACTTCAAGAAGGGGAAGCGCCCCCATGTGGCAGCCGGAGCCTACGAGCCGGAGAGGGTCCAGGTTTGCGTTCAGGGGATGATCCTGGAGGACAACGGCTACAGGGTCGAGCAGGGCGCCTTGTGGTATGTGGCGTCGCGGGAAAAGGTGCGGGTGGTTCTGGACGACGACCTCCGGGCCCTGTCCCTCGACGCGATCCGCGGGTTGCGGGCTGCCGCCGACACTCGCCAGCGCCCGCCGCCACTCGAGAACAGCCCCAAGTGTCCGCGCTGTTCGCTGGCGGGCATCTGTCTTCCCGACGAGACCAACCTCTTCAGAAAGGGCCACGCTCCCCGGCCGCTGAACCCGTCGGACGATCCCGCCTTGCCGCTCTACGTCCAGACTCCGGGCGCGCGGCTCCGCAAGGACGGAGAGAGACTGGTCGTCGAGACGAAGAAGGACCCGGTGACGGTGCCGATGATCTCGGTCTCGCAGGTCGCACTCTTCGGCCCGGTGTCGGTCACGACGCCCGCGCTGCATGCGCTGATGAGGGCCGGGATTCCGGTGTCCTGGTTCTCCACCGGCGGCTGGTTCCTCGGACACACGGTCGGAACCGGAAACGGTAATGTGGCTGTTCGCGAAGCACAGTACCGGGCCGCCTTCAGCGAACGCCGCAGCCTGGGTTTCGCCAGGAGTCTGGTGGCGGCCAAAATCAGGAATTCGCGAACCATGCTCCGCCGCAACTGGCGCGCGGAGCGAGGACTCAAGGGCAAGAAGGACGCCTTGGCTGGGCTCAAGCGGCTCGCCGGGCGGGTGCTGCATGCGAAGGATCTCCAGCAACTGCTCGGCTTCGAGGGGGAGGCGGCGGCGGTCTATTTCGGCAGCTTCGACAACATGCTCGCCACCGTAGCGGCGGACGGACTCGGGGAGTTTGCCTTCACCACGCGAAACCGTCGTCCCCCCACTGACCCGGTCAACGCGATGCTGTCGCTGGCGTACGCCCTGCTGGTCCGGGCGTTCAGCAACACGATCTCGTCGACCGGACTCGACCCCTACCTCGGTCTCTACCACCGCCCCAGACACAACCGGCCCGCGCTGGCGCTCGATCTGATGGAACCGTTTCGCTCGATCGTCGCCGATTCGTGCGTGATCCAGGTCGTGAACAACGGCGAGGTCCGCCCCAATCACTTCGTCTTCAACGGACCGGCGTGTTCGCTCAAGCCCCCGGGACGAAAGGCGCTGATCGCGGCGTTCGAGCGGCGCCTGGAGCAGGAGACGACCCATCCACTATTCGGCTACCGGGTTTCGATGCGGAGGCTGATCGAAGTCCAGGCGAGGCTGCTCGCCCGGCATTTTCAGGGTGAGATCGCCGAGTACACTCACTACCTGCCGAGGTAGGCTGAGAATGGCCAGGGAGCGGCTTTACCTCGTGACTTACGATATCTCGAATCCCAAGCGGTGGCGGAAGGTGTTCCGGCTGATGCACGGCTTCGGTCACTGGCTCCAGCTGTCCGTCTTCCAGTGTCGGTTGGCGGCCCGCCGGAGAGCCGAGATGACCGCGCGCCTGGACAAGTTGATCGAACCCTCCGAAGACCATATTCTCATCGTGGATCTGGGGCCCGCGGACAAGGTGGCGGTCAGGGTCGAGAGTCTGGGAAAGAGCTATGAAGCGCCGAAGCGACAGGCTACAATCGTGTGACGGGTGCGCGCCGGAGCGTGCGCGAGCACTCCGGTGGGCCGAGAGATCCGGCCAGCGCTCGCGGACCGCGTTACTCTTGCTCGCGCAACGGTTTGGCTGCTTGACAATTCGGGTTTGGGGACCCAGAATCGGGCGTGGTGGCTCCGCATGTTGGCACCGCTCGCGGGTTGCGGTTCAAGTCGTGGCCGGGCAGGAACTTCGGACAGGGTGGAATCTCCCGGGCGAATCGGCCCGGGCCTCATTGAAGCCTGCGGGACTTGACGGGACGGGACGGATCTCCCATAATCTCCCGGGCGAATCGGCCCGGGCCTCATTGAAGCATCTAGGCGTTACTGTCACTGACGCCAAAAAACTTGTAATCTCCCGGGCGAATCGGCCCGGGCCTCATTGAAGCATCCTTGGCATGATCGCCTCCCAGATTAGGTGTGGGAATCTCCCGGGCGAATCGGCCCGGGCCTCATTGAAGCGACAAAATCAGTAGCGAGTCCAGTGTCTTCATCGAATCTCCCGGGCGAATCGGCCCGGGCCTCATTGAAGCGGGTGTGTCGTTGGCAACGAGTACCAGCCATGCGTCAATCTCCCGGGCGAATCGGCCCGGGCCTCATTGAAGCCATCGTGTGTACGTTCGCATTGCTGTCCCGCCACGTCAATCTCCCGGGCGAATCGGCCCGGGCCTCATTGAAGCGGGGTCAACTGGTGTGTAGTCGAAACCTTCTTCCACAATCTCCCGGGCGAATCGGCCCGGGCCTCATTGAAGCAGCCCCACGTGAGGCTTCAAAACCCCCCGGCCCCGGCAATCTCCCGGGCGAATCGGCCCGGGCCTCATTGAAGCGTGAAGGATGTAGACACCGTCCTAGGCCACCTCCGATATCTCCCGGGCGAATCGGCCCGGGCCTCATTGAAGCAGGGCTGTAAGATCAGTAGCCGGTTCCACGTCTCGAGAATCTCCCGGGCGAATCGGCCCGGGCCTCATTGAAGCGTACCTGGCCAGGCTAATAACCCTGGTATCCCCGGGCGAATCTCCCGGGCGAATCGGCCCGGGCCTCATTGAAGCCGGGGGTATCCGGGTGTCTCGCCCGGGGGTGCGGGTGAATCTCCCGGGCGAATCGGCCCGGGCCTCATTGAAGCGACGTCCGGTAGCGGTGGCACCCCCGCTGACCCGCCAATCTCCCGGGCGAATCGGCCCGGGCCTCATTGAAGCCGTCCACATCCCGCACATCTCCAGCCTACCGTGCCGGGAATCTCCCGGGCGAATCGGCCCGGGCCTCATTGAAGCACCACAGCCGCGACATCCTTGACCACATTGTCAGTAATCTCCCGGGCGAATCGGCCCGGGCCTCATTGAAGCGACTTCGCCCGTGCGAAGCTCCGCCCGTACCGGAAATCTCCCGGGCGAATCGGCCCGGGCCTCATTGAAGCTCCGTCTCCTCGGCCGGGTTCGCGTGCTCGTCGGGCCATCTCCCGGGCGAATCGGCCCGGGCCTCATTGAAGCGCGAAGGTAATGTCGATGGGCCGTGAATGCCGTCAGCCATCTCCCGGGCGAATCGGCCCGGGCCTCATTGAAGCGACTTCGCCCGTGCGAAGCTCCGCCCGTACCGGAAATCTCCCGGGCGAATCGGCCCGGGCCTCATTGAAGCTCCGTCTCCTCGGCCGGGTTCGCGTGCTCGTCGGGCCATCTCCCGGGCGAATCGGCCCGGGCCTCATTGAAGCGCGAAGGTAATGTCGATGGGCCGTGAATGCCGTCAGCCATCTCCCGGGCGAATCGGCCCGGGCCTCATTGAAGCTCCCGGTCGGCGGCGCGGGTGGAGGCACGAGCACAAGCATCTCCCGGGCGAATCGGCCCGGGCCTCATTGAAGCTCCAGGATCGCCGTGTCCACCTTCTCGTCGAGGGCATCTCCCGGGCGAATCGGCCCGGGCCTCATTGAAGCGCTACATCAAGGATTCTGACCATGACGGAAGCTACGTTATCTCCCGGGCGAATCGGCCCGGGCCTCATTGAAGCCTGATCGTCGTCGCCCCAAGACAGATCAGCTTGATCATCTCCCGGGCGAATCGGCCCGGGCCTCATTGAAGCAATCAGCAGAGTGTTCTTCTTCGCTTCCTTCTCCATATCTCCCGGGCGAATCGGCCCGGGCCTCATTGAAGCTACCCCGTTGTGTTCACATTGCGCGCATACATGGCCTTATCTCCCGGGCGAATCGGCCCGGGCCTCATTGAAGCGAATGTACGTTTCGGCATCAGGAGCCGGACGAATCTTCATCTCCCGGGCGAATCGGCCCGGGCCTCATTGAAGCCGGCAGTCCAGTGCAGGACGCACAGCCTACAACCAGATCTCCCGGGCGAATCGGCCCGGGCCGCATTTGAAGCGAGGGCGGCAGGTATTCACCCCCGTCTGGCACCCGAACGGGTGGTCGTGTACCCATGCCCATTTCGCTGGCATTGGCGCGTCCCCGCCGGACGAAGCAAGTTGGTGTCCCGGCCATGAGATCGAAAACGACGAAGCGGCCGACTCCACACAGGAAGGGAGGAGGACCCATGAAGATTCGACCACTCATCTTTCTCGCGTTGTTCGGAGCGTCGGCGTGCCAGCCGGACCAGCAGAACGGATCCGGCCCCGCCACCGAAACCCGCGACAGCTCGGGCATCCGGATCGTCGAGAACGCGAAGCCGCCGGAGGGGTCACGGGTGTGGCAGGTCGCATCCGAGCCCGCCGTCTCGATCGGGGAACAGGAAGGTGAGGACCCCTACCTGCTCTACCAGGTCCGGGATGCGACGAAGCTGCCGGACGGGCGCATCGTGGTCGCGAACTCGGGAGACGGCCAATTGAGAGTCTTCGATGCAAACGGGATCCACCTGGAGACCTGGGGTGGCCGGGGCGAGGGGCCGGGCGAGCTTCCCGAACTGATCCACGTCGAACCCTGGCGTGGCGACTCGATCGCCGCCTGGTTCGGACCCCGCCGCGGCATCACCCTCTTCGGCCCGGACGGGAGCTTCGGGCGGAACATCTTCCTGGAGGTCGACAGTCAGGATCCCATGGCGGTCTTCATCCAGCCGGCGGCCGTGATGGCCGGCGGCCTGATCCTGGCGGGACAGCACCCGCATGTCCGCGACCCGGTCGTGGTCGAGATCCGGGACGCGGAGGGCGGGCTTCTCAGTTCATTAGGAAGACACTCCGGCGACGAGCGATACATCATCAACGAGGGAACCGACCAGGCGAGGGGGGATCAGCCGATCTTCGGCGCCATGGCGATGCAGGTGCCGTGGGGCGACCTGGTCGTGCACAACCTGAACAACCGCTACGAGATCAGGGCATTCGCGCACGACGGCTTGCTGGCCCGGATCGTCCGCCGCGATCATGCGTCCCGAGCGCCAACAGGCGAGGAAATCGACGCGTACATCGAGGAACGGGCCTCCTGGCACCCCGTGGACCTGAGTCCGGATGAGATCGAGGCGTACAAGGCGGAGCGTCGGAAGGAACTGCGGTCCATACCGGTCGCGGAGAGCATGCCGGCGTTCACCAGGATCAAGGTCGACAGGCTGAACCACCTCTGGGTCCAGGAATACGAGCCCCCGGGCCAGGAACGGCCGGGCTCGCTGTGGACCGTCTTCGACCCGGAGGGGCATGTGCAGGGATTCGTCGAGACGCCGGACGGGCTGGACATCTTCGAGATCGGCGAGGACTACATCCTGGGGCAGTCGTGGGACGAAATGAACGTGGAGTTCGTGCAGGTGTGGCCACTGGAGCGCTGAGGTGGTGATGCGGGTCGGTGACGGGCATTCAAGTAAAGGAGTTCCCCCGTGAGAGCCTCAGCGACACGGGTCGCCAAGTGCCGGGTCTTCGGCGGTTGTCAGATCTTTGGCGGTGATTGACGATTCGCTATCACACCGTTGGTATCATGTCGACACGGCGCCTGAAACCAGGACGCTCCGCGCGATGCCCCCATCGACCTCCCGAAAGGAAACTGATCTGCGGCGCGTGCGCACTCGCGGCCGCACCTGCAACCGGGCCCGCTCTTTCTCCGCTGTCCGCATCAACCCCGCTGGCGCCCGCCACTGCGTCACTCTGTGTGGCTTCTGATGTCGCAAGTGCCGACGTCGTAGCTGCGCCGGCTGACTGCGCCCGGGAATGTAGGCGTGAACGGAGGATGTGCAGAAGGTACGGCATTGTCTCAAGGCAATGCCTGAACGCGTACATCGCGACCGCAAGGTGTGAAGGGCGTCACGTAGATTCGTACGCTGCAGCCCCGTCGACCGGTGCGGTGCAGGGCACGGGCCTCATACGCCTCCTGGATGAGAGAGCCCATGGTGTGAAGCCGCCGGAGGACGCCAGCCAGGCACTTTCGGATCGTCCAGCGGACCCTGGCCATCGGCTGGAATGGGAGGCCGCTCTGGGCGCCGAGTCCCCCTGAGTACATGAAGCCTCGCGTCATCGTGGCGGTCGCACTTCTGGCCACGTTGGCCTGCCAAGGGGACGCGGGTAGGGACGAGCCGGACCAGGGCGCCGCCCTGCCGGCTTCCGAAACCACGCGACAGCGCCGGCATCCTCATCACCGAGAACGCCCGCCCTGTGGAAGGATCGCGCCTCGGGTGGCGTGTCGGACCGGACGCCACTGGCGGAGTCCTTGACCCTCGCCGAGCATTTCCCGGCGTTTTCGACGGTCATGGCCGACGGTGCGGGCCACCTTTGGGTTCGCGAATACGACTTTCCACAGGCGGAGAGGCCGGCGCCGCTCTGGACCGTCTTCAATCCGGAGGGGCGCGTGCTGGGATTCGTCGAGACACGGCGGGTCTGGACATCCTGCAGATCGGCGAGGATTTCATCCTGGGGCGGGTCAGGGACGAATTCGAGGTGGAGTATGTGCAGGTCTGGCCCCTGGAGCGCTGACCGGCCAACCTCATCCCTGCCCCATCGTCCAACGATACACTGCCCATCAGTGCAGAGGAGCCCGACGACACTTGAAGATCCGGATCCTCACGATCCTGTCCATGCTCGCGCCAGCGGCGTGCGCACCCGATCGCGACGATGAACCCCGCCCTGCCACCGAGACCCACGACAGCGCCGGCATCCTCATCGTCGAGAACGCCCGCCCGCCCGACGGTTCGCGGCTTCCCTGGCGCATCGGCCCGGAGCCCGCCGCCTCGATAGGAGCCCTCGAAGGCGAAGAACCCTACCTGCTCCACTACGTCGCCGATGCCACGAAGCTGCCGGACGGGCGGATCGTCGTGGTGAACACGGGGACGCACGAGCTGCGGGTGTTCGACGCGCACGGAACCCACGTGGCGACCTGGGGAGGGCAGGGTGAGGGACCCGGCGAATTCAACTACCTGACCGATGTCGAGCGGTGGCCGGGTGACTCGATCGTCGCCTGGACCGCGCCCCGCATGGGGATGTCGGTCTTCGACGCGGACGGAAACTACGGCCGAACCTTCCGGCTGGAGGATGCTGGTGCCCGGTTCTGGCCCGACGCTGCCGCGGCGAACGGCACGATCATGGCCGTACATGCTCCGGAGGGTGGAGATTCCACTGTCGTCCAGCTTCGGGATGGCGAAGGCCGGCTCGCCAGTTCCTTCGGCACACACCCAGGCAGCGAGCCGTTCCGCAAGAATGTGGACGGGCGAAGGCGGCTCTTCTGGACGATCCTGGGGCGGGATCCGGTGTGGACACCGTGGGGAGACCGTGTCGCGATCGGTCACACGGCGCGCTACGAGATCAAGGCCTTCCGCGCGGACGGCTCGCTGGAGCGGATCGTCAGACGCGACCTTGTGCGGCGGGCGCCGACGCAGGCCGACATCGAGGCGGACATCGACAAGAGGTTGCCGATCCATGGACTGTCCGAGGCCGCAGCCGACTCTGTTCGGGCGGAGTCGCGGCCCCGTTACGAGGGGGTGCCGGTGGCCGAACACCTACCCGCCTTCGCATCGATCATGGCCGACGGGGTTGCCCATCTCTGGGTCGAGGAATACGAGTCGGTGACGGACGACTTCCCCGCGCGTCTCTGGACGGTCTTCGATCCGGAAGGCGCGGCCCTGGGCTTCTTCGAGACACCGAAGGAATGGCGCATCTTCGAGATCGGCGAGGACTACATCCTGCTCCGGGTCCGGGGCGAACTCGACGTGGAGACGGTGCAGGTGTGGCCGCTGGAGCGGTCGTGACGGGCGCGACCGATGCCTCTCCCGCCCGGAAGCCCCCCTTTGTGAACGGATTCACAAGGGTCCACAGCCTCTTCCCCGAGTTGCCTCGCCCGCGCCGTCGGTCCGCCCGGTCGAGCAGCACCTCACCATTGCTCGCCGTTCGGACCCACCATCGGCACGGCGGCCCGAACCGTGGTTCCCTTACCCGGTGAGGTCTGCACGCTGAGGCGGCCCCCGACCAACTCCGCTCTCTCTTGCATTCCCGCGAGGCCGAGGTGGCCGTAATCCCGTGCCGCTCCGAAATCGGACAGCTCGAACCCGCATCCTTTGTCCCGGATCTCCGCGATGATCATCCCGTTCGCCGACTTGAGCGCCACGGCAGCCTCGCTCACCCCCGCGTGCGTCGCCGCGTTGGTCACGGCCTCCTGCACGATCCGGTAAAGGGCCAGAACCGTGGCCGGATCCAGTTCGTCGGCCACCCAGTCCAGGTTGACGCTGGCGCGGATCGTGACTCCGTGAACCTTCCGGGCATCGCGAAACAGGGTAGCGAGCGCGGAAACGAGCCCCTGCTGTTCGAGTTTCGGGGACCGCAGCCCCCGAATCATCTGCTTCACCCCCCGGATCGCGCCCAGGATCTCGTCGGCGATCACCGCCCACGCCCGTTCCCTCTCCGCCCGGTCCGCCTCGTCCACCAGCAGCTTCCCCCTGATCTTGAACGCCACGAGAAACTGCAGGAACTCGTCGTGCAGCTCGCGGGAAAGGTGCTTCCGCTCGTTCTCGGCCGCTGCCAGCTTCATTCTGGACAGCCACCGCATCCGCTTCCAGCTCGTGATGTCGCGGATAGTGCAGATCACGTGTTCCGGTCCCGATGCCAGCTTGCCGGGACTCAGGCTGATCTCCACCGGGAAGGCTGTGCCGTCCTTGCGCACGGCCTGCAACTCGAGTCCCTGACCCATCGGTCGCGGACGGGGCGCCTCGGCGTAGCTCAGGCGGTGCCGCTCGTGCCGGCTGCGGCTGGCGGATGGCACCAGACGTTCCACGCCCGAGCCCTCCATCTCTTCGCGGCTCCATCCGAACATCGAAAGGGCCTGCGGGTTGAGATCCCGGATCACGCCTTCGGAATCCACCACGAGCATCGCGTCCGGCGATGCTTCGAAAACGGTCCGGTAGTCCCTGTCGGTGAGCAATCCGGGTTTCCTCCCTTCTGTAGCCAGGCAGGCTGGCATGCCATCGCCGGCCACCGGTGGTGGTGTTCCTCGGACCATAGGGCGTGCAGGACAGCAGAATGTCAACGGGCTTCGGACCCGTGATGCTTGGAAAACCATGGGAGTGGGAGCCGGTGTGGACGGCGTCCCGAAAGAAGCTGCAACGAGCAGGCCGGTCTCACGCATCCGATCTCCTCCTCGCAGTGGTCTTCCAGGATCCGGGTACCGCAAGAATCGTATTGCAGCACCGTGCGCCGGGTATCGGCCCGCCGGACGATGTGACTCTGGCGCTCGTGTATACCGTGAAGGTGGCTCCGGCGGGTTGAACGCCCGGGCGGAGGTGACCCGGCAATGTGAACGGATTCACAGGGGCCGGAACATGAAGATTCGTCATCAGCCCGGCCGACCGCTACGAGATCCGGGCCTTTTCGGTCGACGGGACGCTGGCCCGGATCGTCCGCTGGGTCGAGCAATACGAGCCCCCGTACGAAGAGAGGCCGGGCACTCTCTGGACGGTCTTCGACCGGCAGGGGCAGGTACTCGGGATCGTCGAGACGCCGGAGGGGTTGGTGATCTTCGAGATCGGCGGGGACTACATCCTGGGCCGCATCCGGGATGAATTGGATGTGGAGTACGTGCAGGTGTGGCCGCTGGAGCGGTCGTGACGGCGTGCGCAGGCGGCTGCAACGAGCAGGCCGGTCTCCAGCGGGCTGAAGCGTGTGGCCGCTCGAACGGGGTGGTCAGGTGGCCTGGCCGGCCCGCTCCACCAGCTTCCGCACCATCCCACCCGGCCCCACCGCCTCCAGCCCACCCGGCAGCGGATACCGCTCCTCGCCACCGTACACCACGAACGCCCGGTCGGGCCCGACGTCATCGAGCGCGACCCGGAACTGCCTGTCAGGCGCGGTGGCCACCCCCCGCTTGACCTCCACCGCCCACACCGGCCCACCCGGCAATTCCAGCACGAGTTCGATCTCGACGCCCGTCGCCGTACGGTAGAAGCTGGCCCGGGTCCCATCCGGCGCCGCGCGAATGAGCGCCTCGACGACGAAGCCCTCCCAGCTCTTCCCGGCGACCGGGTGACCGAGCACGTCGTCCCACGTGTCGAGGCCCAGAAGCGTGTGGACGATGCCGCTGTCGCGGATGTACACCTTGGGTGACTTCACCAGCCGCTTGCGCACGTTCGCGTGGAACGGCGGCAGGCGGCGCACCAGCACGAGGTCGACCATGAGGTCGAGGTAGCGCATGGCGGTCTTGCCGTCGACGCCCAGGCTTCGGGCCAGCATCGACGCATTCCAGAGGCCGCCCTGCGAGTGGGCCAGCATGGTCCGGAACAGGTCGGGCACGCGGTGGATCTCGTCGAGCACGACGAGGCGGTCGCGCACCGAACCGAAGTAGCGCGTGCCGCCAGCGCCATGTACGTGAGCGACGGGTTCTGGCACGCCGGCGAGGTCATGGCAGCGCCGTCGATCACGAACAGGTTCGCAACGTCCCACGCCTGGTTGTGCGCGTTCAGCACCAATGTGGCCGGGTCGCGCCCCATGCGCGCCGTGCCCATCTCGTGGATCGTCAGGCCCGGCGGGGTCATCTCGTCGTCGATGGTGATGTCGCGGCCGCCGCCCGCTTCGAGCATCTCGGCCGCCTGCAACGCGGCGTCCCGCATCATGGCGCGCTCGTTCTCGCTCCAGGCACAGCTGATCCGCAGCGCCGGGATCCCCCACTTGTCGACCTGTTCGGGGTCGAGGGCGACGTGGTTCTCCTCGCGGGGCAGGCACTCGCCGAAGCCGGTGATCCCGAAGGACCAGGGACCCGGGCGCATGAGTTCGTGCTTGAAGTCCGCGCCGAATCCCGCCATCGACATGCCCCGGCCCCAGCCGGCCCGCGACGCCGAGCCCTGGTAGCCGTAGCCGCGCAGGAAGTCCGGCGAGGGCTCGGTGACGTTGCGGAAGCGAGCGATGTAGATGCCGTTGGGACGCCTTCCGCGGGTGGTGCGGTCCTCCCAGCCGTCGAAGGTCGCCCGGGCGCCGACACCCATGGTGTGGTCCATGAGGTACCTGCCGAGCGCGCCGCTGGAGTTGGCGAGGCCGTCGGGGAAGTCGGCCCGGGGAGCGGGACGATTCGCGGACCCGTTCGCTCCACGCCAGCAGTTCGGCGAAGGTCCGGGAAGGCATGAGGACGGGGCCTGCCGCAACACCGCCGAGAACGCCGATGGCCTGCCGTCGCTTCATGCGCTACCGTACCCGGCGATCGGGACTGCCGAACCGCAGCCGTGAATCCTCGTCGCATGGGGTGGGTTTCAGCTTGCCGAACCTTACACGTCGCCAGGCCCTCAGGGCAACCGGTGCCGCGTCGCTGGGACTGATTGCGACGAGAGCCGCCGGCCGAGTCGATGGTTCCGGCATCACCCAGTCCGTCGCCCGCGACCACGGGCTCACCGTCTCGTGCGGCGATGTCGGGGCCGGGACAATCGAGGACGGCCTGAACGAGCCGGGCAACCACGCCACCATCGTCGGTGCCTTCGAGCGCCACATCCCCCGGGCCGCCCGCGAAGGCGTCCCCAACGTGATCTGCTTCTTCGGCAACCGGCGCGGCATGGCCGACGGTCCCGCGATCGAGAACTCGGTCCGGTGTCTCGGCGAGTGCGCCCCGATCGCCGAAAGCGAAGGCGTCACCATTCTCGTCGAGGTGCTGAACTCGAAGCCGGGGGGCCACCTGGACTACATCGGCGACAACATGTCGTACGCGCTCGAGGTGATGAGCGCGGTGAACTCGCCGCGGGTGCGCATCCTGTACGACATCTACCACATGCAGATCATGGAGGGAGACATCATCCGCACGCTGAGCGGTGCGCGGGACTGGATCGGCCACTACCACACCGGCGGCGTCCCCGGGCGTGCGGAGATCGACGGGACGCAGGAGCTGCACTATCCGGCGATCGTGCGGGCGATCCGCGACACGGGGTTCACCGGCTACATGGCTCACGAGTTCATCCCGCGGAGCGGGGACCCGCTGCGGTCGGTGGCCCAGGCCGTGGGGCTTTGCGGGG
Organism: Longimicrobiales bacterium; assembly: GCA_965204275.1. Taxonomy (GTDB): domain Bacteria; phylum Gemmatimonadota; class Gemmatimonadetes; order Longimicrobiales; family Gaopeijiaceae; genus Bin94. The sequence continues at coordinate 609,689 of CBDBEC010000001.1, read as the reverse complement.
GGGCGTGAACATCGGATCCACCATTTGGCTGGCGGTCCGGATTGCGGCTGCCGTCGCACTGGTGGTCGTACCCTTTGGCTATGCGATCACGGGGGAGCACGACGACGTCTGGATCGGGGTCGGCTGCGGGCTTGTCATCGGTGTGGGCGTCGGCCTCCGCGGAGGCGCACAGGGCGGTCCCTGGGCGGGCATCCCGATCGGTTCGATCGTGGGGATCGTCGCGTTGCTGATCGGGGGGCTGTTGTCGTACGGGTTCGGCGTTCTGGGCCCGCCCGTTCTCGGTCTGGCGGTCGGCCTCATCGACGGACTGCGCAGGTCATCCCTCCCCGGGTACCGGGCTGTTTGCCGGGAAACGCTCATCGTATCCGTGCTGTTGGCCCTGGGGCTCCTTCCCGCCCTGGTCGTGTCGGGAATCGTGCGCTTCACCGTGGTTCCCTTCATGTGCATGCCCTGGGTTGCGCTGATCGCCGGCCTTCTCAGCCACCGCCGCGAAGGATGGAGCGATCGGCGTCCTCCCCGGCTGCTCGTCCTCGGGGCGGTTGCAACGTTTGCCCTGCTGCTCTACCTGATGGTGGACGAGGAGGTCCACTATGGGCGTGTGGTCCACGGCTTCATCCCGGTCCTGCGATACGCCGGTCTCACGGCACTCCTGTTGGTGGTGGCCCCGGCGGTCTCGTTCCTGGTGGGCCGCGCCGCCATCACCTGGCTCCAGCCGCGGCTTCAGGTGTACGACCGCCTCACCGATTACCTGCGTGTCATGTGGGTCCCGATCGGCGGGTTCGCGGTAGGGTACCTGACGATCATCGTGGTGTTCGCCGGGTTCTACGGAATGTTGGAGCGCTTTCGCCCCGGCGCGTTTACGGAGGCCGGAACGGGAATCACCGACTGGCTGTCCTTCTCGTTTTTCAGCGCCCTGGCGCAGGACTACTCGACCATCGTTCCGGTTTCGATGAGCGCCCGGGTGCTTGTCGGCACGCACATCATCCTCACGGTGGGGTGGGCGCTCGTATTGTTCGCCGCGGTGATGTCGTCCATCCAGCCGAGGCTGGAAAAGATCGCGCGGCGCCACGAGGAGGAAGGGGACGAATCCGTCTGAGCGAGGAGATTCCGTGGCGAATCGGGCCGGAACCCGCCGAATTGGTCGGGGACGTTACGGGCGAGGACCCCTGATGAGTCTCACCGGATCACCGAGGACAGCGGGCAGACCGCCGCGCGGGTTCGTCGAGACGCCGGAAGGGCGATCCGGGGGGGCTTCGCGGGAATCCAGGTTGAGGGTTCGCCTGCCTGGTCACTGACGGTACCTCGGAATCTACCGGGAGGAACGATGGCAAGAGTCTGCTATCCCTTTCGTTGACACCGGAGTCCGGTCCGCCTATCGTCGTCCTAAGATATTAGGATTATCGAATCCTGAACTGGCCGTGGCCCCTGAAGGCCTTCCGTGGGCTGTAGCGCGGCCGGCGCCTGAGAGGAGTGGAAGACATGACCCGGCAGAAGGGAATGATCGTTCCGGGGGCCGAAGTCACGCTGGCGGTCGCGATGTTCGTGGCCGCCGCCTGCCAGGTGGCTTGCCATGCCGAAGCGTCGGCGCAGGCGACCCGCGACAGCGCTGGCATCCGCATCGTCGACAATGCCCGTCCCGCGGATGATTCACGGCTCCCGTGGCGGGTCGGCCCGGAGCCGACGGTATCGATCGGCAAGGTTGTCGGCGAGGAGGCGTACCTGCTGCATAAGGCCAACGACGCGACCATTCTGCCCGACGGACGGATCGTGATAGCCAACACCGGCTCCAACGAGCTCCGTGTGTTCGACGCGGCAGGCGTGCATCTGGCCGCGTGGGGACGGGAGGGGGAAGGGCCGGGCGAGTTTACAGGCCTCTCGGGTGTCGAGCCCTGGCCGGGTGATTCGGTCGTCGCGTGGAACAACTCGACGTGGATGATCTCGGTCTTCGATGCGGAAGGCGTGTTGGGACGGTCCTTCACCCTCGATTCGGAAGCCGGGGCGCTCGAACCCCGGGCCGTGCTGCAGGACGGAAGCATCCTGGGGCGGACCGGGGAAGTGACCGGCGATGGATACCGGCGCTCGCGGGAGACGTACGAACTGCGCCGCGGCGAAGGGGCCTCGCCGGTCGAGTTCGGCACCCACCCCGGCCAGGAATCCCACATCGGATTCGTGAACGGCGTAGCCCTCCTGGGCTTTCTGCCCTTTGGGCGCTCGCTCTGGGAGGCGCGGTGGGGCGGGCTCGTCATCCTCACCACGGACGACAACTACGAAATCCGGGCCTACGACCCCTCGACCGGCGCCCTGGCCCGCATCGTACGCCGCGAGTACGAGAACCGCGCGCCCACCCGCGAGGAAGTCGACGAGGCGCTCGAGGCGGCGCTGGAGCGGGCCGGATTGACGGGACAGCGGCTGGAAATGGCCCGCCGGGGGTACGGGAGCATGCCCATCGTGGAGCAATACCCGGCCTTCGGCAAACTGCTGACCGATCCCCTGGACCACCTCTGGGTGCGCGAGGCCATGGACCGCCCCGCGCCGCTGTGGACGGTCTTCGACCCCGAGGGGCAGGCGCTGGGGTTCATCGAAACGCCCGACGGGCTGACGGTGTACGAGATCGGGGCCGACTACCTGCTGGGGCGGGCGACGGATGAGATGGGGGTGGAGTCGGTGCAGGTCTGGGGGCTGGAGCGGTGATTCTGGACTAGACTATAGACTAGACTGACTAGGATCAGGGGGTGGCTCTGATCGGGACGGGTGGCGAGACGGAATCTCCTACTTCTTTCGTTGACACCGGAATCCGGTCCGCCTATCGTATTCCTAAGAAATTAGGATCACCAACCCCGACAGGCCGGGGACAGGCTGCGCGGATGCCCGGGGGGCATTTTCCGCCGTCGACCGGTCGGCGCTCGAGAGGAGCGGAGGATGACCCGCCAGAAGAGAATGATCAATCCAGGGACTGTCGTCACGCCGGCGTTCGCGATGTTCATGGCCGCCGTCTGGCAGGCGGGTTGCCTTGCGAAAGCGTCGGCGCAGGCGACCCGAGACAGCGCCGGCATCCGGATCATCGAGAATGCCCGACCCGCGGACGACTCACGGCTGCCGTGGCGGATCGGAAACGAGCCGGCGGTATCGATCGGCGAGGTTTTCGGCGCGGAGGCGTACCTGCTGCATCAGGCCAATGACGCGACCATTCTGACCGATGGACGGATCGTGATCGCGAACACCGGCTCCTACGAGATCCGTGTGTTCGATGCGGCAGGTGTGCATCTGACCACCTGGGGACGGGAGGGGGAAGGGCCGGGCGAGTTTACAGGCCTCTCGGGTGTCGAGCCCTGGCCGGGTGACTCGGTCGTGGCGTGGAACAACTCGACGTGGGTGATCTCGGTCTTCGATGCGGAAGGCGTGTTGGGACGGTCCTTCACCCTTGATTCCGAAGCCGGGGCGCTCGAACCCCGGGCCGTGCTGAAGGACGGAAGCATCCTGGGGCGGACCGGGGAAGTGGCGGGCGGCGAATGCCGGCGGTCGCGGGAGACGTACGAACTGCGCCGTGGCGAAGGGGCCTCGCCGGTCGGGTTCGGAACCCACCCCGGCCAGGAATTCAGCGTTGGACTGGTGGAAGGCATAGCCGTCCGGGGGCTTCTGCCCTTCGGGCGCTCGCCCTGGGAGGCGCAGTGGGGCGGGCGGGTCATCCTCACCACGGACGACAACTACGAAATCCGGGCCTATGACCCCTCGACCGGCGCCCTGGCCCGCATCGTACGCCGCGAGTACGAAGACCGCGCACCCACCCGCGAGGAGATCGAAGAAGCGCTGGAGGACGCTCTGAAGCGGGCCGGATTGATCGGAAAGTTCCTGGAACGGGCCAGCCGGAATTGCGGAAGCCTGCCCGTCGTCGAGCGTTTCCCGGCCTTCGGCAAACTGCTGACCGATCCCCTCGACCACCTTTGGGTGCGCGAGGCCACGCTCCCCGGCATGGACCGCCCCGCGCCGCTGTGGACGGTCTTCGACCCCGAGGGGCACGCGCTGGGGTTCATCGAAACGCCCGACGGGCTGACGGTGTACGAGATCGGGGCCGACTACCTGCTGGGGCGGGCGACGGATGAGATGGGGGTGGAGTCGGTGCAGGTTTGGGGGCTGGAGCGGTGATTGAACGATAAGGCCACCTACCGCCCCAGCATCCCCCCCAGCGGCCGCCCGCCCAGCAGGTGGAGGTGCAGGTGGTAGACCTCCTGCCCGCCGTGGTCCCGGCAGTTGATCGCGACACGGTATCCGTCTTGCGCGATCCCCTCCTGCGCCGCCAGGTCGGCGGCCACCCGCAGCATCCTGCCCAGCACGGGTTCGTCGTCGGTCGAGACATCGGCCAGGGTGGGGATCACCTCGTTGGGCACGACGAGGACGTGGGTCGGCGCGAGGGGCCGGATGTCGCGGAAGGCGGTGACGAGGTCGTCCTGGTGAACGATTTCGGCGGGGATCTCGCCGCGAACGATTCTCGAGAAGATGGTGTCCTGGGCCATGTGGGTGGGGGGGGTTGAAGGGTGGGGACGGGCACTGCGTGTGTGGGAATCGTAGTACACGGCAGGTGGCCCGGGCGAGTCCACAGGAATGCGCCTCGGAGGGTGACGCGGATGCGCCACCCCCTCAAGGAAAGAGGCTTAAGGAAGGGGGCGAAGCCGCTCCGGAGGGTGAAACAGGCCGACTGGGAGGCCTCCAGAAGCCGCCAGCGGGCCTGGCTGGCCCGGAAACTGGCCCCCGGCGAGTGACCAGACGCTTCCCGGCCACCGTGAAAGCGGTCAATCCGCTGTCGATGGCCGGGACGGGGCCGAATCGCCAGCCCACACCCCCGGGTGCGCAGAATCGCGCCCCGCCGTGGGCAATCGGTCGGATTCGGGCGGAACCGAGCACGTTTGCGCGCGTTCGCGCGCATTTGCGCCGTAGGGTATCGGTGCCGGTGAAGCTGCCGCGCCTGCCGTGGAACCTCGGCTGCGGGTGCCGTCTCCACCTGGTCCCGTACTGGGAGCTGATCGTGTTCACGCGGTCGAGGGACTGCACGGACCTTCACCCCGTGTTTGCGGCCGTGGCCGACCTGGTGCGGGTGACGGACCCGAAGGATTCTGGCGACGCTCCGGACCCCGGCCTATGATGAAACCCACCTGGCGGGGGCGAAACGCGCTCCCCCCAACCCATCACGGCTGCCGGATTGGAGGACGGCAAGCCATGAGAGACGCGAAGCGAATGAAACAGAGAATCCACCCCCTGGCGGTCGCCCTGCTGGCCGCAATCCTGACCGCAGTGGTGACCGTGTGCGCGGACCCAGGCGGGAACCCGACCACTCCGGAGATCCCAGGGGACACCGTCGCCAGGCTCAACGGTGACGCCATCGAGGGATGGCACGTCGGGGCCGTCGCGGCCGACGGAGGGGACGACGACGACACGTTCACCTGCACGTCGGCCCGCGACTGTTATCAGAAGTGCGAGAAGCGTCTCGAAAAGGACGGTGACAGCGACAACCCGTTCAGTAGCACCACCTGCGAATGCGTTCCGGGTGACGCACAGTGGTTATGTGAGATCAAGCACGGCCTGGGCGAAGGGGGCGACACCGGGGAGGACGGAAAAACCGGCGACGGTTGCAGCGACGGCGGCAAGCTTCCGACCGACACGCTCCGCGACGGCAACGAAGGCTGCATCGTGGATGTCCGGATCGACTGCGGAGGCTACAACGAGCGGGGGGAACGGGTGACATGCGTTGCTCGGACAACGTGGGACGGCAGGAGTGTAAGCCAGCTTTACGACTGGACGTCCGGGAGTAACGGCAAAACAGGTTGGAACAGCATCGGAAAGTTCTGGGAGGGCCGCGCACTGAAATCGAAGGGTGTAACGGTGTTCGTGCAGGTGGAGCTTGACGACACCCTGCTGCTCAACCGGACGCACACGAAGGTGCAGGTTCACCCGCGAAGGGAATGGAACCTAAACCCCGGATCGCCGGCACAGGGCAGCCCGAAGAAACACCCTCAGAGCTGGCCGGAGCCGTACAGAAGGTGGGGCGTCTACGGAAGCGACATCGAGAAGCCGGAGGCCTACAGCCCCGGTACCATCGAAGGCACCGGGCCGTGGGCCGGTGACGGCTACATAGCCGCCAGGCCACCAGAGGTGCGGGCGAGGTATCTATACTGGCGGCCCGACATACGCCTGAAGAACGGCATCCCGACCTACGCGGGGGCGAAGACCGGAACCTGCGACAACAACGGGCTGCCGAAAAAAGCGTCCATGCTCGACGTGAACAAAGCCTGCAAGACGGACACCGCGTTCAAGGACTGGTACTGGCAGATATTCAGGCACGAATGGAAGCACCACACCAGCCTGGCAGACTGCGGGAATGCGCTGTTCCAGTCCGGAAAGGTCGGCGAGATGGAGAGTTTTGTAGCCGAGGATGCGAACAATGTCACGGGACAAGTTGAGGACTGGTACAAAAAGCATGTCTTCAACAAACTTCTAACTGCCCGCGAGAGCAAGCAAGAGACCATTAATTCGGATTCTCTGTGGCTCGCCCCGTGGGTCAAAGGCCAGTGGGCCTACGGTCGTACAGGTGCCAAGGGCCACAACGGCACGAACGGTTGCTAGATGCACCAATCAAACTGGCGGGCGATCCGCCGGAAAGGACGAACGAAAATGACTGCACGAACCTTCATCATCGCGGCCGCGGCCGCGGCGCTCGCGGCCGGACCCGCGGCCGCCCAGGGCGAACGCTGGACGGAATACGACCGGCATAACAGGCGGGTGTGGGACGGCCGGGAATGGATCGCGATTTCGACCGTCGAACAGGCGCTCCAAGTGCTGGCCACGGCGGGCGACATCAACGTTGCGACCGGACCCGTGGGCGACATCATAGACGGAACGCTCCTCAGTATTACGGAAGTTGAGCGGAACGACCTGGCCGACCGCCTGGGCGCGCTGATCCTGGCCGACACGACCCAGTATGGGCTGGTCGCGGGGCGGGCGGCGCTCTTGTTGTCGGGTGCGGCCAAGTATCACGGGCACGGCTACTCGTTCGACGTGCTGGTCCGGACCTACGAGCGGGCGGTGACGCTCGGCCACGAAGACCGCCTAAATGTCCTGGGCTGGATCGAGTCGGCCGACCCCGAACGGGGACGCGCCTACGTGTTGGGGGTGTTCGAGGCCGCCCAGGCTCCGCCGGACTGCTTCCGCGATGGGGACTGGCTCCGCGAACCCGGCGACGACCGCCCCGAGTGCACTTCTAGACATCGGGACACGACGTTCTGCCGGGCGGGCGATGTCCTGTACGCCGCCCATGTCCGCGCCCGCGTGAAGAACCCGGAAGTACTGGACTGGACGGACGGGCCGCAACGCGCGTACGAGGCCGTCGGGCTGGAGGGGAACGCGGCCCGGTGGTGGGATCGGTGTTGGGGGAGAAACTAGCCCGGTGGTGTGCGTTCTGGCTATCCGTGGCCCGACGTGCGCCTCGAGGAGCTGCGATCGCGGATCCGGAGGCCTCCTGCAGGACGCGGAAAACCCGCATGAACCCTAGGTTTTTGACAATCGGGGTGTTTTGTGCCGGATTCCGTGCTGTCAGATCGATTCTGGGGCCGCGAAACCGATCCCGGAGGGGTAGGGCGGAACACGCGCGTTTGGCGCGCCTCCGCCGTCATCGGCGGCCGGGCCCGCGCCTAGCCCCCTGGCTATTCATACTGGTTCGCGTCCAGTCCCGGGGGTGATCGGCGGGACGCGCCCGGCATCCGGTCCGCCCGGCCGGTCCCGGCCGGAACCGGCCAGGACCGGGAAGGGGACACCGCGGCCGGAGCGACCGGGGACACCGCGGCTGCTGGCGGTGAGCCTGGAGCGGCCCGGCGGGGCGCTCCGGCTGTCGAACGCGGACACGGCGGAGTCCCTGGGGTGCTCGGTGCGGACGGTCCAGCGGTGGCGGGCGATCCTCCGGGATGCGGGGATCGTCGGCGAGGACGGGCGGGTGGTGGAGCGGTACAGGCCGAAGCGGGTGGCCAGGGGGCGGTTCGTGCGGGTTCCGGTCGGGCGCCTGGCGGTCATCCCGGTGTGTGACGTGCGTGTGTGGCTGGGGGCGTTGGCGACGACGACGCGCCGGGGCCTCCAGCTTGCGTACCAGAGGACCATAGCCCGGAGGGTGGGGGTGCACCGGGCGACGGTGGTGCGCGCGATCCGCAATCTTCGGGCGCTCGGCATCCGGATCGCGACGCGGCTGCGTGGACGGAGCGGGGGGGGTGAACAGCCCGGGCCGCTTCCAACCGCATTCTCGATGTCGCGCGGGTTCATCCACGGACTCCTACCGTCCGTAGCGGTTCCGCAGCGAATCCCGCCGCTGCCGGTAGGTCGCGTACCGCCTGCCCGGCGCCTCGGCCGAACCCGAGTCGTCGCGACGGCGATCCGGTTCCCCAAATGCGGTCAGGTGGACCACCGTGTCGCCGGCGACCAGTGCGCCCGCGACCAGTCCTTCACCCACGACCCCCACGTCCCGGCCGAGGCCGACCGCGGGATGGTCGTTGAAGGTCCCCCCGGCGATCCGGTCGAGGAAGGCGCGCGCTTCACCGTTCATCGAGCCCTCCCGCCTGCCGCCTCCTCCACCCAGCACGTCGATGGCGTAGCTGCGCACCAGCTTGGGGAGGAAGGCGGCGAAGGTCGCCGGCCGGTCGAAGAGGTCCAGGCCGTAGCGATGGCCACCTACGATGAAGACGGCGCCCACCTGATCCGGGGCCGCCTCCACCACATTCACGTAGTCGTCCAGCGTCTCCTTGTGGCGTTCGAAGATGGCGCCCATCGCCTCGGTCGGTGAAGACGCATCCAGGGAGGCGGACTCCTCCGCGATCGAGGCCCACACTCGGCCCTGGTCGGAGCGCCTGCTGCCCCGTTTGCGGATCGAGTGCCTTACGCTCTCGAGCTTTTCCGCCCGCCCGCGGGCGTTCTGGACCCGGTCGCTCACGTCGAAATGGGCGCTCCGGTATGCCCACCGCCCCGCCTCGACGCACGACACGGGGATGATCGTGGTGCCTCTGGCCGGGATCAGCATGGTCAGGTTCGCGACCCGGTTCTGCTTGGCGCCCACGAGTTCCTCACCGTCGACGATCAGCACGGGCAGGTCGGCCCGGTTCTCCACCTTGAGCTCGGGGACGCTGCCTCCCTCGGAGACCTCGCGAATGGCGACGAGGTCCTTCCGCAGCCCGTCCTCCAGCAGGAGGTAGTCGAACTGTCTGCGGAGTTCGGAAGTGAGCGGGAGAACGGTGAGCCTCCCGTGGGTCACGGGGTCGCCGAGCCTCAGGCTGGACAGGGCGGTCTTGACGTGGTCCATTCGGTGCCTCCTTTTTGTATTGGCAGTAGTGACCAGTTACTTAACAGTAAACGGAAGAGTTGGCAGAATGTCAACAGTCGTTACCAGTGAACGACAGCTAAGATGAGCGAGACACCCAAGGGGAGGCCGAGCTACACGGCCCGGGAGCTGGAGGAGGAGACGGGTTTCGACCGCCGTACGATCGCGTACTACATCCAGGAGGGGCTCCTGCCGCGCGTGGGGAGGCGCGGGCCGCGGACGCGCTACCCGAAGCTGGCCCGGGACCGCCTTCTCTTCATTCGGCGGGTGCGGGAGGCGGAGGAGGCGGGCGAGGTCGCCGCAGTCTCGCTCAGCGACATGAGGATGGTGTTCGAGCGGGTCTCACCGTCGCTGATCGCCGGTGTGGCCGAGGGGCGAATCGCGATCACTCCGGAGCTGGTGGAGAGGGCGTCGACGGCATTTCGGCTCCCCGGGATGCGGCGGATGGCTCTGGAGAAACGGGTGTCTTCCCGGGGGCGGCGGGCGGCGGAGCCGCAGGTGAGGTTCTCGGAGCCGTTGGAACCGCCCGTGGGTCCCAGGCATTTGGAGGTTGCGGAAAGTGCCGGGGAGGCGGTCTTTGATCTCGTGCCCGAGGAGCTTGCCGAATACCACGAAGGGATGGACGCCGACGAAGGGACGCGTGCCCGGGAAGGGGTACGTGCCTACCGGGAAGTGGACGACTCGCCGGAGATGGAACTGGCAGAGTCCCTGGCAGACCTTGAGGAAAGGGCGCGCCTGCGAAGAGCGGATGCGCCGGAATCGCTGGACACCTGGGTGCGGATCGACGTTACGCCCGACATCGTGGTGTCGGTACGGGGCGTCAGGGACGAGGACAGGGGGCTGGTGGAGAGAGTCCGGTGGGCGATGGCCAGGGTGATTTCAGCGCGCTGGCGAGGGGGACGGGGATAGGAGAGTCCGGATGATGACCTCTTCCAGATGTCCCGCATCGCCGCGCCCCACGGTCCTTCCCAGAAGTTGGCGCTTCATCCTGCGGTAGTTCGAGTAGTCGGAGAACCCCAGGACCAGGGCGACGTTACCGGCTCTCTGGTGGCTCCATTCCGCAAGACGTTCAACGGTATAGATGCGCGCGAGGGACATGAGACGTTTGGGGCGAGGGATGCCGATGGCGGCACAGCGACGCTGGAGGGCCCGCTCGGTGAGCTTGAGCTCGGTGGCGATCCCGGAAACGGAGGAGGCTCCAAAAGCGTTGTCCAGGACGTGCCGGAGCAGCTTCCGGGCGAAAGGATCACTCCGTCGCTTGACGCGGTCGATCAGGTTGTTGACCCGTCCCACGTCGATGCACCTGAGGATTGTCCCATCGATGGCGGCGGGATCATCGTCGACGCCCGGCCTCAGGTGGGCTGCGAAGGGGAGATTCACGATCTCCAGTCTCTGTTGGTCGCCGGCGCCTCCGGCAAAGTGGATGAGCGGTGTCAAAGACCAGTCGTGCGCGCTTGCCAGGGTCAGGTCCGTGGATGCGGGGTCCTCCGTGGCTGCGAATGCGGGATCGATCAGGGCGGGAGATCCCGGGTGTCGCAGGCAGAATTCGGCGAGCTCCACCCAACTCGACGCAAAGACCACGGGCGCAAGGACCCGGGAGGACCTCCCCAGGCTCTGGACGAGGAGAATCCGATCCTTGAGCCGGCGACTGACCTGCAGCGCCAGGAGCGGTGGGGCGGAAGGTCTGCTCAGACGGTCACCGTCGGGGACAGTTCCGGCCAGCGGCGGCAGATCATGACGATTCCGGTAGCGCCCAGCAATCCTACGGACACCGCCGAAACGACGCTTACCGGAACGCCCCCCAGCGGGCTGACGATTGCGAGCCCGGCCGCAATGCAGGTCCAGGAAGTGCAAAAGCCCCCGACGCTGCCGGGTGTGATCCGTCGCCAACGGGAAGGGGAACGGCCGGATGCGGGGGGAGATGCCTCCAATATGTTGGTCACGATCTCGGCCGCCCGCGACTCGGACATCATCGCACGTGGTCCGGCGATCCGGCGAATGCCGGCGACCAGGCGGGTCATTTCAATCTCGGCTTCGGTCTGGGCCACGCCTTCGACTCCCGGTTCCGGTTCCGCGACCACACCGGATACGATCCGGTCCAGGGAATCGGCGTCGACCCGGCGGGGGTTGCCGATGCTCCACGGAATGGGCACGCCAAGAGCGGAGCGCTCTCTCCAGGCCAAGGCGGCGGTCAGGGTGAGAGGAAGTGCCAATGGGCCCGCCAGGATCCAGATAGGGGACGCGCCGTGGTGCACGATTGCGCTCACGGCTCCCAGGAGCGGAATCAGGAAGGATGCCATCATGGCGAGGCACGCGAACCACCTCGTGGCGTTGCGGCGCCCCGGTCTCCAATGTCGGGTTGCGTGGCCGATGAGGGCGCCGGCGATTCCGGAAAGGAGGGCGAGGGCTGCGATGGCCAAGGGAATCAAGAAGCGAGCAGCCTGAAGCTCAGATTTCAGTTCCGTTGGAGCGCCTGGCGGAGGTGTGTCCTGAACGACTGGCCCGAGGGGGAGGGCGACCGCCGGGCCCACCGTGGAGAGCAGATAGGCAGCCAATGCGAACGCTACCAGAACGGCCCATGGCCGAGTTCGGGAGCCGGACGATCCGTCGCCGAGCGGGTCGAAGCGATCAAGTGACGCGGCAAACACCGAGGGAGCGACCAGCAAGGCCAAGGCGACCGAGGTGGGCCCCAGCACCATAACGAGCTTGTGGAACAAGGAGAAGCTGCCTCCCATTCTGACGAAGGTGCTCAAGATGTAGACGGCGTATAGTCCAGCCAGCCCCACAAACCACATGCACCCCAATCCCAGCAATCCGGCGGGGCGAAAATCCCGGATCCGACCGTGGAGATACCGAGGAGTCTGGAGAGTAGTCAATGAGACCTCAATCTTGATGAGGAACAGGGAAGCTGGATCAGCCGACCAATATGTGGCAGGAATAAAGCCCCAAGAGCCGTCGCGCAACACACGACGGGAACAATCCCCCGCCCTCCGGGCACCTCCGTTGGCCGCTGCACCCGAATAGTCTCCATTCCAGCAATCCTCCGTCCACTCCCAGACGTTGCCGAGAACGTCGTACAGACCGAACCCGTTCGGCCCGAAGGACCCCATCGGTGCAGTGTATTCGTAGCCATCGTAGCACGGTGCGCCGTCATCGCCGCCGTTCGCGTACCGGCGCTTCCCGCCTCGCTCTCCCCCCGGTACCGCTCCGTCGGCGTCCCGGCCCGCGCCACGTATTCCCATTCCGCCTCGCTCAACACCCGGTATTGCCGCCCAGTCTCCTTGGACAGCCAGCGCACGTACGACTCCGCGTTCTCCCAGCTCACGTCCATGACCGGACGGTTGCCACGGCCCCAGCCACCGTCGGACGCATGGTGGCCTCCACACCCCCCGGCTTCCACACATGCATCCCATTCCAGAAACGTCACCTCGTACACACCGACTGCGAACGGTGAAGCGATCGTGACTCTATGCGCGGGTCTCTCATCACAGTAGGATTGCGAACCCTCAGACCCCATCATGAAGCTCCCCGCCGGTACTCCCACCGTCACCGGACACAGCGTGCAATCCCGAAACACCCGTCCTTTCGGCTTCTTCAAGTGTCCCGTAGTCGATCGCCTGCTAGGACGGTCCCGGGCCGAAGCCGCTCCCTGGTTCCTCATGAAGCGGTTGGCGAAGAGCACCGCCTTGGCCATCTGCGTGCCGCCGCCCGCCTCGTCCCCCACATACTGCCCGAGGTGTCGATCAGCAGCAGGAGGCTGCTGACGGGTGCGTGTTCGGACGTGTGGCCCGACAGAAGCGCGACGGAAGCGAGGGCGAGCAGCGCGAAAGGACGGGGTCCGGCTCTCGATCCCGTCACGTGAAGCCTCCCTTACGGGCATGTCGCCGGGTTCATGCACACGGCGCTTGAAATGAAGTTCCCGGTGGGGACATCGACCATCTCGGGGCAGGTAGGGCAGTGGCGGAACCGTTCACCTACCTCCTGCGCTGTGCGTGCCGGAACCGCCTGTCCGAGTAAGGGCGGGAGCGGGGGGGCCAGATAGATGTCCTGCCCGTTCATCTGGCCAAGCTCTGGCGCGCCGGGCAGCGAGGTGGAGCAGCAGTTCGGAAGGTCGCTGTCGCGCTGTGGCAACCCGACCCTCGTCCTTCTGCCGCCGGCGTACTCCACGACCGTGAGGCTCAGCCGTGAGCACCGCCCTAGTTGAACCGACATGGCCACCTCAAGAGCCCCGCGATCCCATCGGCGGACAAGGATGCGACGGAGGTTCGGCGGCGTGGGCAAAGCTACCGAGTTCACATTCAAGTTGAAGAACTCCAATTCGCCATCGCCCGACGACGAATCCCCGCGCTCTGGCTTGATCACCACGCTGTCCCTGCCGGGTGGAATCGACATAGTGACAAAAGCACGCCGTAGGCTACGATCCCGGTCGTCCAAAATCGTGGAATCCGTGCGCGCGACCGTGCTGTCCAACACGGTCGCAACATAGCCATTGTCAACGTCCCCGATCGTATTGATGGCTTGGCTACCCGTTTCAGACTGCGAACACGATGCCGCCAGAACCGTTACGGTCACGACCAACGTCGCCAGGTTTCCACGTGCGGCGCGGAGTGTGTCCAGCGTCATGCACGGTCCTCCTTTCGGGGTTTGGGCGGCAGGTGCGCCACCACCTGAAGAGCAGGTAGGAAGAACAGGGAGAGGAGCAGAACGAGCCATCGCTGATTCGGCGCCATAAGAATCCCGTGAGATTCGTCCCTAAGCCGAACCATGTTGGAGTGCAGAGTGTCGAGCCAGGACCCGATGTCTATCGCGACTACGGCAACTGCTAGGAGTAGCGCAGCGTACAGCCCTACAGCACCTATCGAGAAGGATCTAAGCCTACGCAGTATCTTGGCCCGCATAGCATGAGTGTCGGCGTCGGTGGATTTCCGCGTCTTCTGGGTCAAATGGTCCAACGACTTCGATGTCGCATCGCATATCGAGAATCCCCTGTCTCCAAGAGCGGACACCAAGAAGATGATCGCACCCAGGCCACCATAGACCAATGCCCACACATCCTCGTGCACATTGAAGAGAACGACGTTCAGAGTGTCGTCGTCGACCCGCACCACAAAGGCATGAACCACCGCAACAACAACAGCCAGACCACACACAACCAGCGCTGCCGGGCCAAACGGTTCCACGTATTCTCCGCGTTCAAGGCGTCGACGCGAAGCGAAATACGTAGTCACACCCAAGGCCAGGACGAGCGCGAATACCGCCCAGCCCGGTGCCCAAAGCCACCACACTGCCAAGGCAACCAACCCGACCGCAACCATGACGCCAAGTGCCCGCGGAGTCATGTCTCGCCGAAGCCATGACAGGGTGCCGAATCCTACCAGCACTCTCGTGAAGCTGTTGAACGTCGCGGCGATGTACTTCTCCCTTTGTACCCGTCGCTCTCGCAGGCCGCGAATCAGGCAACGGAGCGCGCCACGAACGACCGACCACCACGCCCCATCAATTCGGTGCAGCAAGCCTCTCGTCTCGAAGGAGAGCTCCCTGACTGACGCTTGGAGTGCCTTGGCGTCCCCACCGACTGACCTGCCAGCTACCTTCATCGCCTTGCCGAGGCGCCGCATAGCGTCGGGGTCACCGCTCAAAGCCGCGACCGCCGCTACGGACCCGACAGACCCTCGCATCCCGGCTGTCGCCTCGGATCCGACAGCCCGTTTCCCTGCCACCATGCCGAATCTGTCGGCCCGCCTCCCCAACCTTCGAGCATCGTTCATGAGTCGCACCCCTTGTTCAACCAGCCCGTCCGCCGCTTCTGCGAGTTCCTCCTCCTGAACCGCGATCTCCTTCTTCTCGTTCTGGTGCCGTCCCCTCCTTACATCCACCCACTCGCGCAATTCGTCATGCTGCCGTTTCACCGATGCGTTACAGTGGACGCCACCCATGGTTGGCAAGTGATCTACCGCCTTGGTACAGTCGTCACATAACGCCGTTCCGGGTGGAGAGCTCTCGCATTGAGCATCCTTATCCGAGGACCACTTATGCATCCCTTCGAAGCGGCCACATAGCGCGTGCACCTCGGCAAGAACATCCTTGCTCGACTCCCTCCACTCCTCTACATCTTTCAGCCAATCCCGAACCTCATTGGCGAACTCGTCCTCCAACCCCTTCAGCATCGCGCCAATCTCCTGCGGCCCCTGGTTCCGATCTCCCGCATTTGCCGCCAAGCGGCGCACGACCTTGCGGGCGATCATCCACGCGAGATCCCAGACCCTGGCGCATAGCCGCCGCCTCCGGGCACGCCATTCTCCCCACCATGCGATCCGGGTCGCCGCAGCCACCGGCCCCAATATGCTGCTGCACGCGCAATAGACTATCGCCAAGAGGAGGATGGCGGGCACCAGCCACCACACCAGAAGTTGCGGGTCGGACGGCAGAGCAGTCCCATACGGCACGGTATCCGCCGTGCGCAGCACTGCCAAAGTCCGTTCGCCCGCGAGACGCGTGTCGTCTACACTGGCTGCGTCGCTGCCGGAGGGGAACGTCGAGTGCACATGCATCGGCGGAATTCCGGGCAGGATCACTTCACACGACCGCCCTCTTCCGCATTTCGGAAGCCTCGGGGTCACATCGTGGAGACTCGATGCAATGTCGTGCGCATTCCTAGCGGGCGGCGGCAGCTGGCCGACCATCCAACCGATCTCGGATACCCCCCACCGAGGAGGCTGCGGACCGACGCCGGACGTCGTCAGCACAGTGTTTCCGTCGTAGGACTCCGCATCGTCCCCCTGCAGCTCCGCAGACTTGAGGAAACCATCCCATTCCGCCACGTTTGTGAAGGAAAGCATGAGGCCCTTACGGGGACCAGCATCCCCGGCCGGACCGCCTTGGGCGCACTCAGTGTCGGACACGAAAGCGCAAACGACGGCCAAGACGGTGGCCAACGGCCGGATTCCCCTTTGCCCGGGCCGTGAATGGCCGCCGACGGGAACACGATACCATACAGGCATATGGAGCAGACCCGGATCCTCGCCTTCCCTCCACGCAATCAGTTCGGTGACCTGGTCGTGACGGAGCACGGTGTCCCGCTCAACAGTTCGTGAAGTCATCCGAATGCAGGACGAGAATCCCATCCGAGTCAGCTCGCGCCGCGCGATCTCCCGAACCGATGCCGCGCTTCCGGCCGGCTCTTCCGACCTTTGGAAATCGACCGGAACCCGTGGGCAGCCGCTGTCCGCCGGGACCGCACCGGGCTCGCCTGGAATACCTTTGTTCAGGGCGGCAGACAGAGAGCTGGCCCGTGCAAAGGAGAAACTCGGCCCCTTGTTCTCGGGTGTGCAGGAGACCGCCCCGAGCAGCACGCACATCCCAGGGACGCCGGCCATCATGGTCGCCCCCCACACGCGGCATCCTCGCCGCATGCTACCAGGCCGCTCGGCAACCATCGGTCGCGCGCCCCCGGCCACAGACTCAACCCGTGTCGTGATCATTCTCGTCCGTTCTTCCGTATTCGAAGTCTATGGCGACGTGAGTGCAGAGCGTCTGTGCAAACGTGAGATTGACAGCATCGAGTTCAGTCGCAGCATCGCGTTGGACCTCCCGGATCTGGAGCACTTCCGGATCTTGACATTCAGCCCCGGCAAGAGATGCGTATCCAGCTGTCATGACCAGGATAGTATCGCGGCAACGCGCGAGCGGCAATAATATCCAGTGTGTATCCATAGCATTGTGTGACCTATGTAGTTGCAGTAGAACAATAGGCTTCGAAGTGTTCTACTCCTTTCGTCTTTCGCAATCCAAGTGGCGTTGACAGTTCCAGGTAAAGATGCAACATCTATCGCAGCAGTAGCGCTTCCCGAAACTCGTCTTCTTGCAGCAGGGGAAGAAGACGGACTCAGCCCGCTGCTGCGCCCTCCCCTCCGGTGGTCCGACCACGAGCGGCAGCAGGGCCAGGTTGGCCAGGAAGGCGACGAGTATCCAGGTGGGCTTGTTCTTCATGGGTGTTCTCCTTGGGATTGGGCCACGGTCGGGTGGGTGGACGTGGAAACGGTATTGGGTGGTTGGCCTTGGCGGGCGGTTGATTCGAGAAGGACTGTAGCGACGTGGTGGTACCCGGCGGGGCCGGTGACGACTCCGAGGGCGCGCGACGCGGAAATGCGGTGAGGTTGGAAGTCCGCAGGGAAGACGACCCGGGAGAAGGTGGCGGGACTGCGGTCCAGGGTGGCCGTGCGCCATGAGCGGCCGTATCCGAGAGGGTGAGCGGATCCGTCGAACTCCTGGATCCAGACCCGGCCCGGGGCGCATTTGAGATCGACGCCGATGGGGGCTTCGTCGGGGAAGACCGGTTCGGCCCTTTTCACAGCTTCCGTTGCGGCACTCAGGATCTCGGCATCGGAGAGGCCATTGTCTCCGGCCTCGGCACGAATCCGGGACGTCATGTACTCAAGGCGAACGTCGCGGTTCAAGGGGGGCGAACTCCACGGCAGCGTGATCGACTCCCGAGCTTCGGGGCGGGAATCGGCCGGGTCGAGGAGGAAGAGGGTGCGGGCGATGGGATCGAGAACCGCGATGCGTCCGTCGGGACATCCGTCCCACAGGGGAACGGGCACGAGCAGTGCGGCGATCGAACGCATCGAGGCGCCCGGGAGTTCGAGCGCGAAGGCGATCAGCATATGAGGGTCACCGCCGTCGTCCGGCACCAGGAGCAGGCTGCCGTTCCACAGGTCGTCGGGGTGGGTGACACCGGAGTCGTAGCGGGCCGCGACGAAGCCTCCCGGCACCCTGACGGCCCGGAACGGATGCCCGAAGGTCACGGTGGCGATATCGTCGCGGATCGCCCCGAGAAAGGGTGCCCGCAGCGAGGACAGGAGGTTCCCGCGATTCGAGAAGGTCAGGGCCGCCGAGAATCCCTGGTCCCAGACGGTCAACTCCCCGTTCGGCTGACCCGGCCACACGGCGTAGGGAAAGCGGAAATCGCCCGGCCCTTCTCCCGAGCGTCCGAACCTGGCAGTCAACTTTCCGGAGGGAGAGAAAGCGTGAACGAATGGGGCGGACGCCGTCAGCGCCCAGATGGTGCCGTCGATGTCCAACACATCCCGGACCTCCCACAGCGGGCTCTCGGTGGGGGACACCACGCTGAGGGAATGGTCGGCGATGGGTACGACCGGCAAACGCGCGGCGTCCGGGTCCGCGCATGTGAGTACCGCAAGAACCCCCAATACCGCCGCGGACGGCAAACGTGACGCGCCGCGGTGGCCGGCGTTGGCTGAGACGCCCGGCGGTGAGGCCACCCCCTCTACCGGTACTGCATGGCACGTCCCGACATCGGCCTGATGCCGGACGCCCCAGCGCCAACGGGTTCGCCCGTTCCTCGCCCCGCGGGTGTCCTGCGCGGATTCCCGGCCCGGCTCGGTGACGCGCCGGTCACGATTCACCATCCGCTTGGTATGTGAGACCATTTTCCTGTTTCTGGAACTTCGCTCGGGTGTCTCCGCAGGCCGCGAGCGTGGATCGCACTCCGCAGTCGTCGCCTTCTGCCCTCTTTAATGCAGAAGGGGTCCGAAATGGTGGGTCACTTTCCGACATCCAGTCGGTTTTTGGCCAAGAGGGCCCCAAGAGGGGCTATCCTGGGGCGTTCCAACCGGCCAACAGCTCCCGTAACTCCTCCATTTGGCGTAGGCGGGTCATTCCACGGACCAGGATCATCCGAACCGCCCTCTCACTTACACCGACGATTTCCGCAGCCTCCTTGGTGGTCCTGCCCTCGAGGAGCCGCAACACGATCACGTCTCGTTCGCGGTCCGGCAGGCGGCCGAGCGCTTCGTAGAGGACGCGTTTTCTCGACTCCCGCCGCCGATCCTCGGTTTGCGGGGATCCTGCGGCAGATCCGGGATCACCACCCGCCTGTTCGTCGACGTTCCGCACCGGCACCTCGACCGCGCGTGCGCTCTTGCGGGCCCGCGCTTTCGTCCTGCAGAGGTTCTGGCTGACCTCGAGCGCCCATGCCGCGAATGATTCGTCACGCCGGTAGGTGTCCAGGTGCTCCAGGATCCGGACCCAGCAGTCCTGGAGCAGGTCGTCCGACTGGTCGTCGTCGCGGGCGTACCGGCGGATGGTCACCCAGATCCGCGGACTGAGCTCCTGTACCAGTTCGGTCAGCAACTCGGGATCGCGGGCGTGAAGGCGCTTGAGATCGACGTGATCGGTAATCGGTCCGCGCTTTCCCCGTTGATGGTCGGCGGGGCCTCACCACCCGTTCGCCTCTGAGTTGCGCGTGGCGTTCAGTTCCCGCTCATCCTGGACGTCACGCAGCCCCTGAATGCCGAATTGCCGTAGTCTGCCCTGTGGTCACCATCGCTCCACTCCCTGATGGTGATTGTGTCGGGAAGGGAAACTACCCGGTCGCGGCGCTCAGAGCGAACCGGCCGTCGACTGGCAGCCCGTGGACAAAATCCCCCCGGCATTCAAGCGGCGATGCATCCGGTCCGGACGCTTCGCCCGACCTTTCCACAACGTAAAGACAACTTTACATTGTGTTATGTATGGTATACACTTGGTGTCCCCAAGGCTGCGCTCTGCGTTGCTCCTCAGCCCAATAGCGCTGCTATTGGCCCTTCGTCGCGCCTTGCCGGCCCGGCCCCTCGCCGCTCTCGGTGCTCGCGGGGCTTTATCCACGGGCTGCTAGGGTGCGGCGTGGGAAGTGGGTGACTTGCCCCTCACAGCGGAGGTGGGGCCCGTGGCGCCACGAGCGCCGGTGCGCTTGCGGGTCATCGCTGGTCTTGTACGGGCCCGTGGTGGACGGTGTCGACTGCGATGGCGGAGATCGCCTTGTCGATTCTCTCCAGCTCCGCACCATGGTCGTGGAAGCGCAGCACACCGTCCGAATCGAATACGAATGCCCAGGGCGTCCTGGCGACCAGAACGTGTTCCCGGCTGGTGTCCGGAAGCTGGGAGATGCTAAGCAGCTCGACCCGCCAGCCGAAACGCCGGGCGTAATCGGCTGCCGCTCCAGGAGGATCTCGCGTCAATGCGATTCTACGCACTCCGGATGTCCCGGAATCAGGGGTGGCGAAGTGGCGGCCCCACGCGGGAGCGACGTCGTCGCAGAATCCGCATTGCGAATGAAATGCGTATAGAACCGTGACCGCGCCCCGTTTCTTCCGCAGGGGAACCGTGGTCGCAGTGCCTTCCTCGACATGGCCGCTCAGGAAACCGAGAGTGTCTCCGACGCGTACCTGTGCCGCCGGAGGTCCGGGATCGTCGCGGGGCGTCGTTCGGAACGCCAGATAGAGACTCTGGCCCACGATCGCCGACACCAGGAGAATCAGCGCCCCGCTCTGCATGCGTTTCATCCAACAGCCTCCTTCGCCCCCCGGGTCCTTGGTCCGAGTGGCCTCACCCGGTGCGATCCCGGAACCGGGGACGCGAGACCCGATGCCCGCGCCGGGATCATCGCGTGACGACTTCGGCGCGTTCGATCACTGTGCCTTCCTGGACCGCGTCCACGATCTCCATCCCCTCGACCACCTCGCCGAAGACGGTGTAGTTGAAATCCAGCCGCACGTTGTCCACGAGATTGATGAAGAGCTGGGCGTCGCCGGTGTCGCGGCCGCGCGTCGAGAGGCCCACGGTGCCACGCCAGTGGGGGTGGTCGCTGATCTCGTCCCGGGTGTAGGGGCCGTCGCCCGCGTATTCGTTTGCGTGCGGGCTGCCGCCCTGAATGACGAAGTTGGGGACGACACGGTGGAAGGTCAGGCCGTCGAAGTAACCCTCGCCGGCGAGGCGCGCGAAGCGGTCGGCGTTGGTGGCGGCGAGGTCCGGGCGAAGCGCGATCACGATGTCGCCGAGGCCGGCCAGGCGGAGGCGGACTTCGGTGGCGGCCAGCGCGCCGAGTCGGGAGGCGTCCGGGGTGGGGGTGCGGGGAAGCCGCGCAGGCGCGGCCTCGTGGACCGTCCCGGTCGACTCGGTGAGCAGCGCGGCCGCCAGGTCGGCCACGACGGGGTCGAAATCGTTCAGGTACGGCGAGAGGTCGTCGCCGGAAAACCCGCCCACGGCGCCGATCGCCTCGAGGAGCGCGACGCGGGCGTCCCGTTCGGTCTCGCGCCGGGCGGCGGTGAAGCGGGCGAGCGCTTCCAGCAGTGCGGAAACCGGCGTCCGGGCGACGGCGTGGTCGACCAGGAGGCCTGCGGCGGTCATCACGAGCTGAGGGTCGTCGCTCTCGAGAGCGGCTAGGCAGCGGTCGCGGCTTCCCGCCCCCACCACCGCCCCCAGCCCCCGCAGCGCGGCCTCGCCCACGTTCGGGTCCTCGTCGCCGCCGAGGTCGTTCAGCACCTCCACCGCTTCGGCCCGGGCGGCCGCCCGCGCCGCCCACGCCCTCACGAACGGGTTGCCGTGCCGCGCGAAACGCCGGATCCGGTCGCCTGCCTCACGCGGCGCGATCCCCGCCAGGGCGTAGAGCGCCTGCGCCGGCCCGCGCCAGTCGCCTCCCGCTTCGTCCATGGCCGCCACCCGGCTCGCGAGCGTCAGTCTCTGCCTTTCCGCCTCCGGACACGGGTCCGCCAGCAGCCCGAGGGCGGTGGTCGCGACATGCGGACCGGGGTCCGCGACCGCGTCCAGGATCGCGGTGCACCCTTCGTCCGGACGGAGCAACCGGTCGTAGGCCCGCAGCGCCTCCACCCGGACCCGGGGATCGGAATTCCGGAGACCTACCCGGACCAGGGCGCCGGCCCGCGTGCCGTATGCCGCGGCCCCGATCATCACCTGGCGCCGCACCGCCCAATCCTCGTCCGCAAGCAGGTTGATGGCGTGGTCGAGCGCCAGCTGGTCCGTGTGGGTCAGCGCTGCGACCGCGAGTCGGCGGATGCGGGCGGCGACCAGCCGGCCGGCGGTGCCGGGCCCGGTCCTGGACAGCGCCGTCAACGCGGCCACAAGCTCAGGCGACAGCAAGTCCTCCGTCCCGCCGCCCCGCGCGAAGGCCTCGAGGCCGCGAGCCAGGCCCAGCCGCGCAGCCAGTCGAGGGTCTTCTCCCAGGTTCTCAACCCTGCGCACCAGCGCGGCGAACGCCGCCCCGGCCATCTCCCTCTGCCCGGAGTCCGCGAACGCCAGACGGCCCAGGTTCGTCCCCAGGCTTCCCAGCACACCCGGATCCGATTCGCCGTCCACCCGTGCGGCCAGAGCCGGGAGCACCTCGCCGGGGTCTCGTCCGAAGGCGGTCTGCGCCAGAGCCGCCGCGGCTGCGGTCCTCACCCCGGGGTCCGGATCTTCGAGCATGCCGTGCAACCGCCCGGCCCGATCCGGGTCCTCCAGGCGTCCGAGCGCCCGCACCGCTGCTCCGCGGATCTCCGGATCCACACCGCCCAGGTGCGCCAGCACGCGGTCCAGACCGGCTTCCCCACGCGCATCCTCCTCCGCGATGATCCCGGCGTAGGCGCTGTCCACCTCTGAGGGCTCGGGGTCCGCGTCGCCGCAGCCGGCGACGGACCAGGCGGAGACGGTCGTCAGAAACCGGCAGGTTGCCGCCACCCCGCCGACCCGGAGGAGACTTCCGCGCGCCTCGCGGAATATCCCGCCGGTTGCGGCCGGAGAAGCCCCGGTGCCGGACCTGCCCGCTCTCGCGTTCACGATATCGGGCCCCCTCACCCGTACGGGTCCCAACCGAACCGTTCCCACGACGCTTCTCCCCGGTCGTCGAATTCAACGCCCTCGTCTTCCAGCAGCGCCCGCTGTCGCTGGGCCAGCCCGGAAGCGCGCGAAGTCGAAATGGCGCCCCGGCGGTTCACGACCCGCCACCACGGCACATCGGTGCGGCGGGGCAGGTGGCTGAGCGCGTAGCCCACTCCGCGTGCGCCCCGGGGCTCTCCAGCCAGGACCGCGACGCTCCCATAGTTGGTGATCCGCCCCTTGGGGATCCGCCGCACACAGTCGTATACTCTCTCGGAAAATGCGCTCATAGGGCGCAAAACTATTCCCGGCCGCCCGGTCGCGCTACGATTCGGGGACCGCCAGGCACTGCCGGCGGGTAACAGGAGGGCCGGAGTGTCTGTCAGCCAGGCGGAGCATACAGGTGACAAAACGGAGTAGACCGCTGGTAAAGCGGAGTATACAGGTGGTAAAGCGGAGTATGCATGCACGTCTTGAAGGGGGGGTTGGAACGCCTGTTTGGCTGCTCGCGACAACCCTGTTCCTGACCGGTTGCGGGCCGGGCCGGGCGTCACGGGTATCGGTCGATCCCTCACGAACGCCCCCGCCATCCGAGGCGCCTCCTCCCGCCCCGGAGACCGAACCGGAGCCGGCGGCGGCGGACAGTGCCGCGGCGGACACAGTTATGGCCGCCGCTCCCGTCGCGCCCGGATATCCGGCGGCAATCCAGATCGGCGCCCGGGTCGCGGTGGTGCGCACGGAGCCGGCGGAGGTCGTCGTGGAGGTGGGGGATTCCCTGGCACTGGGCGAAGACGTGGAGATGGTCGCCTACGACGCGAACGGCGATGTCGTGCGCGGCATTACGATTCTCCCGAACCTCGAATCGCGCTTCGCGGCGCTGGAGGGGGGGTACATCAGGGGCGTCGCCGAAGGGAAGGCCGAGCTTCGCATGGCGCTTCGGGTTCCGCCCGCCGCCGGCACGGGGCCGCCCGAGATCCGCACCTTCGGCGCGCCGGTGAGCGTGATCGGGCGGCCAGTGGTGGCCGTCGAGGTTGTCGATCCGGGTGTACGCTTCCTGGCCGGGTCGGTGATCCGGCTCGAGGCCCGGGCACTTACCGCGGAGGGGGAGGCCAGAAAGGCGGTCGAAGTGACCTGGACGAGCAACCGGCGCCGCCTGGCCACCGTCGATGCACGGGGATTCGTGCGGTCGCTGCTGCCGGGGGCGGTGACCGTCACCGCCGCCGTCGGCGAAGTCGAGGGCGCCTGGTCCTTCGAGGTCGAGGAGAACCCGGTGGTTGCAGTCGAGGTATCGGGGCCGTCACGGGGGCGTACGGGAGATGTGCTGCGCTACACGGTGGTCGCGCGTGACGCGGAGGGCAATGTGGTGGAGGGGACGCCGCCGGACTTTTCGGCGGCTTCCTTCGAGACCCGTGCCGACATGGGCGCGTCGGTCTATCCGGACGGTGCCTTCGTCGCCGAACGGGCGGGCCTGTACAGGGTCACGGCGGACGTCGCCGGCCGGACCGGCCAGGCGCTGGTGGAGGTCGTCGAACGGGGTGTGGAGCACGAGATCGTCGTCGCCGGACGCGGTCTCGTGGCCGACCGGCCCACCTCCGACCTGTGGGCCTTCACCGGCGTCGACGGGCGCGACTACGTGTATACCGGTACGCACGCCGGGGGACAGCGCATGCTCGCCTGGGACGTGACCAACCCGGCCAACCCCGTCCTCACCGACTTCGTGGAGGTCGACGCGCGGGTGGTCAACGACGTCAAGGTGAACGACGACGCGACCGTGGCCGTCATCACGCGCGAGGGGGCATCGGACCGCAAGAACGGGATCGTCGTCCTCGACCTCGCCGACCCGGCCCATCCGGTCATCGCCGACAGCCACACGAAGGACCTGACCGGGGGCGTGCACAACGTCTTCTTCGCGGGCGACATCCTCTACGCGATCCACAACGGCACCCTGGACGTCCA
Source organism: Longimicrobiales bacterium (assembly GCA_965204275.1). GTDB lineage: Bacteria > Gemmatimonadota > Gemmatimonadetes > Longimicrobiales > Gaopeijiaceae > Bin94. Next base: position 584,737 of record CBDBEC010000001.1, on the reverse strand, counting down.
CATTCTGGACATCTCCGACCCGGACGACGTGGAGGAGGTGGGCAGATGGGGCATCGACAGGCCGGGCAAGTACCTGCACGACATCTGGGTCGTGGACGGGCTCGCGTACGTCTCCTACTGGCACGACGGCGTCTACGTCCTCGACGTGGGGGACGGCCGCTGGGGGGGAACGCCCACCGAGCCGGTGGAGGTGAGCAGCTTCGCGTACGAAGAAGGCAACACGCACGTAGCCTTCCCCTACACCAACGCCGACGGTCGCAGCTACCTCTTCGTGGGCGACGAGATCTTCGGCTGCGACGACTGCATCTCGCGCAACGGACACCCCGGGGACGGGTCGCGCGGTTTCGTTCATGTGCTCGACATGGAGGATCCGGAGAACCCGCGCGAGGTGGCCCGCTACGAGGTTCCGGAGGCCGGCGCGCACAATCTGTGGGTCGAGGACGACCGGATGTACGTGGCCTACTACCAGGCCGGGCTGAGGGTGGTGGACGTGTCGGGCGAACTCAGGGGCGACCTCTACAGGCAGGGGCGCGAGATCGCGTGGTTCCCCACCGGGGCACCGGATGGACACGTGGCCAACTCGCCGATGGCCTGGGGACCGCAGCCGTTCAAGGGTCATGTCTTCGTCGCGGACCTGAACTCCGGGCTGTGGGTGCTGCGGGTGGTGCCGAAGAAGAAGCCGCCGGTGTCGTGAGCCGGCGTCCGCTGCGGCCGCAGACGATGGCGGGGGCTTTGGGGCTGGCGCTCGCGCTCCTCGCGGGGGGCGCTTCGGCCCAGTCTCCCGTCTACCGCGTCTACGTCGCCAACGAGTCGTCGGACCTGATCAGCCGCGTGGCCTTCACGCCGGGTGGCGGCGCGGCCGTCGAGAAGGAGATCGCCGTCGGGATCATGCCCGGCGACAACGACGGTGCCCATGGGCTCAGCGTCTCTCCCGACGGCCGCTACTGGTACGTGACCATCGCCCACGGGACCCCCTACGGCCATGTGTGGAAGTTTCACGCCGGCCCGGACACGCTGCTCGCGCGCACTCGGCTGGGCCTGTTCCCGGCCACCATGGGGATCACGCCGGACGGGCAGTTCATGCTGGCGGTGAACTTCAACCTGCACGGCGACATGGTCCCTTCGGACGTATCGGTTGTCTACACGCCGGAGATGGTCGAAGTGACGAAGGTCGAGACCTGTCTGATGCCGCACGGGAGCCGCGTGCGGCCCGACGGAGCCCGGCACTACTCGGCGTGCATGCACTCCGACCAGCTGGTCGAGATCGACGTTGCGACCCTGGCGGTCAGCACGCGTTTCGACGTCACACCGGGTCGCGAGGGAGTGCTGGCGGGCGAGGGGAGCGGGGGTCGCGACAGGCGTCACACGGGCTCGCATGGAGTCGGCCCGGGTGACGCGGAGGAGAGGGTTTGCAGCCCGACGTGGGTCGAGCCGGGATTGGGATCGCGAGCCAACCGCGTCGTCTACGTGGCGTGCAACAGGAACGGGGAGGTGCTCGAGGTCGATACGGAGCGATGGGAGGTGTCGCGCCGGTTTCCGACCGGAAAGGGGCCGTACAACCTCGAGGCGAGCGCGGACGGGGAGCATCTGATCGCCACGCTGAAGGGCGAGCAGGCGGTCGCCGTCTTCGACCTCGCCAGCGGCGCGGAGGTGGGGCGGGTGGCGACCTCGCGGCCGGTAACGCACGGCGTCGTGGCCAGCCCGGACGGGCGCTACGCCTTCGTGTCGAACGAGTCGGTGGGATCGGTGCGGGGGACCCTCGACGTCATCGACCTGCGGTCGCTTGCGGTGGTGGCGACCGTGGAGTTGGCACACCAGTCGGGGGGCATCGACTTCTGGCCGGGTCCGCCCGCTCCCGGCGGGGTTCGTTGAGGGGCCGCGCCGCCAGGCTCGGGAGAGCAAGGCGCCGGATGGTGCGGCGCCATGTCGCCGGACGTGGAATCTCGGATGCGCGCGTTCTGGACGCGATGGCCAGCGTCCCGCGCGAGCACTTCGTTCGGGCCGATCTGTCAAACCGGGCCTACGCGGACGGACCCCTCCCCATCGGCGAAGGCCAGACGATCTCGCAACCGTACGTGGTCGCGTGGATGGCCGAAGCCGCGGAGCTCGGCACCGAAGACCGCGTTCTGGAGGTCGGGACGGGCTCGGGATACGCGGCGGCCGTGCTCGCCCGGCTCGCGGCGGAGGTGTACACCATCGAAAGGCACGCCGTGCTGGCGGAGGCGGCCCGGGAACGGCTGCGCCGGCTGGGGTACGGAAACGTGCATGTGCGTCACGGGGACGGGACGGGAGGTTGGCGCGAGCACGCTCCCTACGACGCCATCTCGGTGGCGGCGGCGGCGCCGTGCGTGCCCGAATCGCTCCGGGACCAGCTTGGCGCGGGGGGCCGCCTGGTCATGCCGGTGGGATCGCACCGGGGGGGGCAGCGGCTGACCCGCGAGCGTCTCGGGAAGTCGGGCGACTTCAGCCGGGAGGAACTCGGGGCCGTTCGCTTCGTTCCGTTGGTGGGAGTCTGAGCCCGCGTCGTCCGGGCGGGAGGCCCGCTCCTTCAGGCGCTGCCGGCGGTGGCCGGGAGGTCGGCTCCCGTGGACGGTATCGTGATGGTCATCTCGGTATACTCGCCCGGTTCCGACGCTCCCACCGCCACCCTGTCCTGTTGCCCCGGCCCCACAAACTTTTCGTCATCTACGCACCGAAGCGTCGTGAGGGAAGAACCGAACCAGTCGCGAGGGCCAACCGAGTGGCCCCGCCCGCAATCCGCGTTCCCGAGAGGAGAACAACCGAGTGAGAGTCACCCAACTTACCGTGCTGTTGGCGGTCTTCGCCGGCCTCGTGGCCTGCCAGGATTCGCCGAGCCCCGCGCCCGCTGGCTCTTCGGCCTTTACGGAGCCTGGCGCAGCGACCGACCCAAGGATCATGCTGGCATCGCCGGAGGCGACGAACTACGCGCCCCCGGACTGGCCGCTCAACCCCGGCGACGAAGTGACGCGGCGCGATTGGGTGAAGCTGGATCTTCGGTACGGTAACCATTGGGGAATGGCCGTCGTGTGGGTGGTCAGCGAACGCGGCCTGCCGGGCGCGTTGCCCTTCGGGGCCGGGTTCGCATTCCCGAAGAGACCGGGGGACCACCCGGTCACATACGTTGGCCATGGCCCGATGAGGCCGGTAAACGGGAAAGATCGGGTATGGGCTCGGGCCATGGAGCGTGAACTTCCGGAGTCGCTACGGGGCGTGGTGGACATCCAGGACCACATTCCCAGCGATCCGGAATGGGATCAAGAGAACAACCTCCGGAAAGCTCACGGTTGGCTTGAGTATCTGGAGAATCGGCGGGGGCGGTACTATGGGGAGGCCGTATCATGGTGAGAGTAGCGCGGTTTGCCGTCGCGACAAGAAGAGTGCTGGCGTGTGCCGCCCTCGGACTTGCGGCCCAGGGCAAGCCCGAGGGATGCAGCTCGATGAACCCCGAAGCGTGTGTATCGGATGACTGGGATTATCCTCTGCCTTGGACCGAGAACGAGCTGAAGCGGTGGCAGAAGGCGTTCTGGTAAGCGGACTGGGATCGGCGCCACAGCGACGAAAAGCGAGCGCACTGTAAGGCTGTGGTTCGGGATTACGGCAACATGGCGTACAGAGCAGCTCGGGGCAACGCAGGAGAGGGAGGAGGGCGACGAGGAGCCGATGGGGGGATGGTTCCACTTCATGTGGGGGGATGACAAGGAGGATTTGGATGACCACGTATGGGGGAGAACCTATGTCTGCCGCGGGCACATTGAGGAGGACGGGGGGCCACCAGTCAATCACACCATCATCGTGATGAATACGGACCTGAAGAACGATGCCAAGCTCCTGTGGCTAAAGCTCCAGCATGAAGTCGCCCACTACGGCGGTGTGGGATGGCAAGACGACCAAGAGGCAGTGAATCTCGAGAACTGCGGGAAGCGGGAAGAAAACGAAGAAGACGAAGACGAAGACGACATTGGGGACGACGGAGGAAGCAATGGCAATGGCGGTGGTGGAGAAGGAAGAGGAGGAGGAGACGATCCGGGAGAGGGCGGCGGCCGCTGGGACTGCGAATGGTACCGGGCGTGTGCGGGTGTTGGCCCGGTGCAGGATCCGGGAGACGATCCCGAGATCGAGGACGACCCGGAATGCGTGTGGAAGTGCAGGTGGGTGTGGGTGGAGAGTTGACGCGGAGCGCGGGCCATGGCGGAATACCGGACCAACGGAGGCATGAGCCCGAGCCGAAGCCGTGGAGGCGGACCTTGCCGGAGCTTCTCCCGTCTACGACTGGAGGTGCCGGACCGTAGGCTCCCGAAAGGGGCTCCGAATCCCCCCAACCGTCTTTATTCCTACGCTCGGCTCCGGTGGGCTGGCGCGAGCGCGGGAGGGGCGCGCGCAACCTCCCGACAGACGTGAGCCCGTTCGTGCTGGGCTGGACCAGGTTGGTGACGTTCGACCCAAGCGGGAGGCACCTCGAATCCCCCTCCTTCCGCATACCGTGGACCTACTGGTCGTTCGCCAGGCTGCGGGACGGTGGCTTCGTCTTCCACACTCCGGCTCATGGCCGTTGAGGGGCCACTGATTCGTGTCGTCGGCGACGACGGCGCCGAAACCGGCGCGCAGGGGAGTCCCTCGGTGGAGATGGTGGAGCGGCGGATGCCCGACCTCGACTACCGCGGTATCAGCACCTCCAGGTCCGGAGGATACCGGACCACGAAGGTCCGGACTGTGGACCCATACCCTCGTCCCCGACGAGCGCCGGGGTCCCGAGCCCGAGTCGGCGACACCCACGCGGTCGTCTTCAGGCCCTCCTTGCGGCGGTGATCCCCGAGTCGACGCCCTCTCCGCGAAGACCTTCGTCGAGCGGCGGCGCGGCCGCGTACCCGGATCCGCAAACCGTGAATCAAGGCGCCCGGGCACCGGGAGCGGCGGCTTCCCGCCTCGTGCTCATTCCCCATTGGAAACCACCTCGACTCGCCGCGGGGCGGTTCGCACCGTAGCTTGCCCGTTGGACGCAAACCGGTGATTCAGCATTCCCGCAACCCAGAGGCACAGATGTCGACTTCAAAGGGGATCGAGTTCGAACCCGGCCTGTTCCCGGGCCATCCGAGGGGACTCCCCACGCTCTTCTTCACCGAGATGTGGGAGCGCTTCTCCTACTACGGGATGCGCGCGCTGCTGACGCTGTACCTGACCGGCGCGACGATCGGAACGAACCCGGGACTCGGATTCGATGTCGTGACCGCGGGCGCGATCTACGGCCTCTACACGAGCATGGTCTACCTTCTGGCGCTTCCGGGCGGCTGGGTCGCCGACCAGTTGTGGGGGCAGCGCAAGGCGGTCTTCGTCGGAGGCTGCATCATCGCGGCGGGCCACTTCAGCATGGCGGTCCCGACGCAGTTCTCCTTCTTCCTCGGCTTGATCCTGATCTCCGTGGGCACGGGGCTTCTCAAGCCGAACGTGAGCGCCGTGGTCGCCGACCTCTACCCGGAAGGAGGAGCACGGCGCGACGCCGGGTTCTCGATCTTCTACATGGGGATCAACGTCGGGGCCATGCTCGGACCGTTCCTCTGCGGCCTGCTGGGCGAGGGGTACAACTGGCACCTGGGGTTCTCGCTGGCGGGGATCGGCATGGTCGCCGGCCTGATCCAGTTCCGGTACGGCTACCGCAATCTGGGAAATGCGGGGATCCTGCGTACCGACAGGCCGCCCGAGGCGGTGGCCCGCACCGGCCGGACTTTCTTCGGCACCTGCACCGCCATGGCCGTGGGCCTGGTCGCATTCGGGATGCTCGTGTCCAACGGCACGATCCCGCTGGGCCTGGCGGATATCGCCGACTACATGACCTACGGGATTCTGGGCATCATGGGGGTCTATTTCCTGTACGTCCTGTTCTGGGGCGGCCACGACTCCGACGAGCGCAGGAAGGTCGTGGTGATCTTCTGGCTCTTTCTGCTGGCGGCGCTCTTCTGGTCCGGCTTTGAACAGGCCGGGACTTCGCTCAGCCTCTTCGCCCGCGACTTCACAGACCGCACGATCGGATCCTGGGAGTTCCCGGCCAGCTGGTTCGCATGGGTGAACGCCCTCTTCATCATCATCCTGGCGCCCGTCTTCGCGTGGTTCTGGGTGTGGCTGGCCAACCGCCAGGCCAACCCGTCAGTGCCGATGAAGTTCGCCCTGGGACTCCTGGGTCTCGCGGCCGGGTTCTTCGTGATCGCCTGGGGCGCCGCCAACGCGACGCCGGACTCGCCGGTGTCGGCGTCCTGGCTCGTGGTCATGTACTTCCTGCACACCGTGGGCGAGCTGGCGCTTTCTCCGGTCGGGCTGTCGGCGATGACGAAGCTGGCTCCCCGTACCCGGGTCGGCCAGATGATGGGCGTCTGGTTCGTCGCGGCGGCGCTGGGCAATCTCATCGCCGGAAGGGTGGCCGGGCGGCTCGAGGGTCTCGAACCGTCACCGCTCTTCATGCAGGTGGCCCTGATCATCGGTGGGGGCGGACTGGTTGCGGTCATTGTGAGTCCCTTCATGAAACGCCTGGCGGGAGACGTGAAATAGGAGGTGCCGCCGGCGCCCGTGCGTCACGCCGCCCCCGGGCGTCCTGACCGACACCGATCTTGTCCGCACCACAGAATCCGATACCTTGGTACGAACACCCACATCTCGGCGTAGCGGGTTCGCGCATTCCCGGATCAGGACGGTGACCTTCGTCCATGTCGTTATGGAACAGGATCTTCGGCGGGCCCGTGAGGGCCGAACGGATCGACTACTACGAAGAAGGGCTTCTGCTCGCTCAGGAGGGCAAGCACCATGAGGCCCTCACTTCGTTGCGCCTGGCGCTGAAGGAATCTCCGGGGGACCCGATCGTGCTGCAGCAGATCGCCATCGCCTACACGCGGATCGGCATGGAGGAGGAAGCCATCAAGACCTACCGCCACGTCCTCCACAGGAACCCCGAATCTCCGGGAGCGCACTATGGTCTGGCGTTTCTGCTGCTGCGCCACGGCTCTCCGGGCGACGCGGTGGAGCACCTGGATGCGTTCCTGGCCAATCCCCCGACCGAAACCGAGGCGAAGGACTACGTCGACCATGCGCGCCGGACCGTGGAGGAGCTGCGGGGTAAGGCGGAGGACCCCCCGGGGTCCGACGGAGATTCTGCTGCTGGATGAAGGCGGACAAGGAAGTTCGGCTATCATGGACCGGCTCGGGTCTGGTTTTCGACGGGGGTCCGGCCGGCGGCCCGCAACTCGTGGTGGACGGAGACTCCGCGACCGGACCGTCTCCGATGGACCTCGTGCTCGTCGGCGTCGCCGCCTGCATGGCGATCGACGTGAAGGTGATTCTCGAGAAGGGGCGCGTACCCTTCGACGCCCTGGACGTCACCGCCCGGGGAGAGCGCAGGGATCGGCCGCCGCGCCACTACAGCGCCCTGCAACTGGTCTTCAACGTGAAGGGAGTGCCCCCCGGCAGCCGCACCAAGGTCGCCCGGGCCATCGAACTCTCTCGTGAGAAGTACTGCTCGGTCCTCTTCTCCCTCAGGCAGGACCTCGAGCTGGAAACCGTAATCGAAGGGGGATGAGCCACCATGTCAGACAAAGTGAATCACTACGCCAACCCCGCCGATATCCCGAACGGGACCCTCATCGGCCTCTTCCTGGATGCGGTCGACCGGTTGGGGGACCGGGCTGCCTACGGCGTCACCGGCGACCGGGCCCGCACCGTCACCTACGCGCAGGTGCGCGACGCGGCGCGTCGCGGCGCGGCGGCGCTGGCGCGCTCGGGACTGAAGCGCGGCGACCGCGCCGCCATCCTCTCGGAGAACCGCCTCGAGTGGGCGCTGGCGGACTGGTCGTGCCTGTGCGCCGGCGTGGCCGATGTGCCCATCTACAGTACTTTGCCGGCCCACCAGGTCGCGTACATCCTGGAGGACTCCGGGGCGGCGCTTGTCTTCGTGTCCGACGCCGAGCAGCTGGAGAAGGCGCGGATCGCGGCGGAAGGGCTCACCCGCGAGATCGAGATCGTCGTCTTCGACCCCGCGGCGGCCGGCGACGGGGCGGTCGCGTGGGACGACTTCCTGGCTCGGGGCGACGACGCGGGCAAGGACGACTTCCTGGCCGCGGCGAAGCGGGCGGAGCCCGGCGACGTGGCCACGATGATCTACACCTCGGGCACCACGGGGACGCCCAAGGGAGTCATGCTCACCCACAACAACCTGTCGTCCAACGTCCGCGCCACCGACCGGCTCATGGAAGTCGGTCCCGACGACATCAGCATCTCGTTCCTGCCCCTCTCGCACGTGCTGCAGCGCATGGTGGACTACATGTTCTTCTGCGCCGGCTGCACCGTCACCCACGGGGCGATCGAAACGGTCGCCGACGACATGAAGCGCCTGCGTCCGACGGTGCTGGTCTCGGTGCCGCGGCTCTACGAGAAGGTCTACCAGAAGGTGCTCGACGCGGGAGGAGTGAAGGGCAGGCTGGTGGCGTGGGCGGCGGGGGTGGGCCGCCGCGTGGCGCTGCACAGGGAGCGCGGCACGAAGGCTCCGGCCCTGCTGAGAATGCGGTACGGGATCGCCGACCGGCTGGTCTTCGGCAAGATACGGCAGGCCGTGGGCGGACGGCTTCGCTTCTTCGTGAGCGGCGGCGCGGCGCTGGCTCCCGAGATCAACCGCTTCTTCCTGGGTGCCGGGATCACGATCCTGGAAGGGTACGGGCTCACCGAGACGTCGCCCGTCACCAATGTGAACACCCTCGAGCACTTTCGGATCGGGACGGTGGGCCGTCCCGTTCCCGGCACGGAGATCCGGATTGCCGACGACGGCGAGATCCTGATTCGCGGCCCGCAGGTCATGAAGGGCTACTACGGGCGCGAAGAGCTGACACGCGAGGTGGTCTCGGACGACGGCTGGTTCAGCACCGGCGACATCGGTGAGCTGAGCAGCGACGGCTACCTCAGGATCACCGACCGCAAGAAGGACCTGATCAAGACGTCGGGTGGCAAGTACGTGGCTCCCCAGCTGATAGAGAACCTGCTCAAACGGAACGGCTACGTCGACCAGGTGGTGGTGGTGGGAGAGGGCCGCAAGTTCTGCTCGGTCCTCGTGGTGCCCGCCTTCGAGCGGCTGGAGGTCTGGGCCGGGGGGGCGGGCGTTCAGGCCGCGGACGAAGGCGAGCTGCTCGCCGACCCGCGGTGCCAGGCTTTGCTCAAGGAGGAGTTCTTCGCCGAGTTCCGCGATCTCGCCCGCTTCGAGACTCCGAAGAAGATCGGGCTGATCGCCGAGCCCTTCACCGTCGAGGACGGCACTCTGACTCCCACCCAGAAGGTGAGGCGTCCGGCGGTGAGCGCGAAGTATGCGGAACTGATCGAGTCGTTCTACCGCCCCGAGTCCGTGGAGCGAACGATCTTCACAGCTTGATATCAATTCGATACTAATCTGATGTCAGACGACGGCGCGGTGGTGACGGTGCTGATGACGGCCCCGGGGATGGAGGTGGCGGAGGCTGTCGTCAGGGGGCTTCTGGACGAGCGGCTGGTCGCCTGCGGCAACGTGCTTCCCGGGGCGGTCAGCCTCTATCGCTGGGAGGGGGAGGTCCATCGGGACGAGGAGGCGGTGGTCGTCCTGAAGACGCTGCGGCGGCTCGTCCCCAGGGTGTTGGAGCGCGCCGGGACGCTTCATCCCTACGAGGTGCCCGAACTCCTCGTGCAGGAGGTGGCGGACGGGGCTCCGGCCTATCTCGAGTGGGTGGGGACGGAGTGTGGAGGACAGTCCGGGGACCGACCCGCGTGAGTGCCGGGGGCGGCGAGGCGCCGGGAAGCGGCCGGCCCGCGGTCAAGCGATGATCGACCGGATCAGGTCCTTCTTCCTGCGGGAGATGGCTCCACCCGCGGAGGCCGCCGCGGAGGGGCCGGGTGCGGAGGAGCTGCGCATTGCGGCCTGCGCGCTTCTTCTCGAAGTGGCCAATGCCGACGACTACTTCAGCGAGGACGAGAGGAAGCACCTGCGCTCCCTGGTGCGGCGGCACTTCGGCCTCAAGCGCGCCGCCGCCGACGAACTGATTGCGCTGGCGGAGGAGGAGAGACGTGGTAGTGTGGACCTGTGGGGTTTCACCAACCTGATCAGGACCCACTACTCCACCGGGCAGAAGCTGGTGCTCGCGGAAGCGATGTGGGGCGTCGTGCTGGCGGACGGGGAACTCGCATCCCGGGAAGACTACATCATGAGAAAGATCTCGGGTCTCGTGGGGCTGGAGAAGGGGTACCTGGCGGCTGCCCGCAGGCGCCGGGAGTCGGCGGGCGGTGCGGAGAGGAGCGTGCAGGGATGACCGCGACGATTGTCAAGATTCTCATCGGACTCCTGGCCCTGGGGCTAGGGATCCTCCTGGGTCTGCCCGGCAGGGGGGGGCGGAGCGCCGCCAGTGAACGACGATGGAAGGTGCGCAGGCCCGGGCACGGTTCGTCCGGAGTGCACGATGAGGAGGAGTTGCGGCAGCTGGAGCGCGACCTGGGGCGCCGGGCTGCGCTTACGCGGCGGGCGAAACGGTACTTCACCCCTCTGGACCTGGTCAGGAAGCAAAAGCGCGGCTCGCACAGACGACGCACGAGACGCTACTTCCACACGGCCGCCCCCACGGGGAGGGACAAGGGTGGCAAGCCGGGCTGATCCTGCGGGGAAGCGGGAACTCTCCGCGGACCTACGCGAACAGGGCGTTGACCGCCACCATGATGACCCCGATGGTCGCGCCGAGGGCGTAGCCGAGGTGGATGATCATCCTCAACTCGCGCTCGGTCACTCCCCGGACCATCTCCTCCATCCTCTCGACCGGGAGTTCCAGCACCTTTGTCTCCACTCGGCCCGCCACGTCGAGCCGGCGCACCACCGACGGGATCTGGGACTGGAGCCATTGCCAGAGCGGCTCGCTCAGGGAGCGCTCGATCTTCCGGGTGGCGCCCGCCGGCAGCAGCCGGGCCGGACGCCCGATCGGGCGTTCCAGCGCCGCCGTGGCCAGCGCGCGCGCGCCCTCGCGGTAGACCCTGCCGGCGATCTCGCTGCGTGCCGCCCGCACCGCCCATTCGGAGACGCGCCCGGGGGGGATGGTGCCGAGGAGGTCACCCCAGGTGCCGCCGGACGCCCGGGCCAGTCCCGCTTCAAGCTTGCGAATGACGAAGTGACGCGTGGACGGGTCGCGCGCGAGGTCCACGATCCAGGACACGATCGTGTTGCGGGCCTCGATCACCGCTTCGTCGTCCGGGTCCCCGAAGACCTGGTTCACGGGCCGGTCGAGAAGATCGGTGATGGCCTCGTTGATCCCCCCGGCCATGGCGTCCCTGAGCGGGCGCTCCCGGAGCATGGCCCGGATCCTCTCCGCGCCGTCCACCTCGAGCGTTCGGAGCACCTTCCTTACGGTTTCCTCGGTCATGACCAGACGCGCGACGACCCGCTGATGGAACTTGAGATCGTGAAGGAAGCGGTTGAGCACGTCCTTGACGGCCCGCTCGAAGCGCTCGCGCGCCGCCGGCCTGTCCAGGACGGATCCGAGCCTCCGGATCGCAAGGGGCACGTATCCCTCGACCGCCCGTTCCAGCGTTCCCGCCACGCCGTCGGGGAGGATGTCCTGGATCGTCAGATCCGCCGTCAGCAGCTTCTCCGACGCGCGCCGCACGTAGTCCGCAACCGTCTCGCGGAAGGCTTCGCCGGAGACCGCGGCGTCCATCCAGTCCCCGGCGGCTGCCGCGATGGCGGCCTCTCGCTCCGGGGTGAGCAGGTCTCCCACCGGTTCGTCGGCTACGAGGGCCGTCAGCGAGCCGGCCCGGCGCTCCACCGCGGTCTCGAAGGACTCCGAGTTCAGGTAGGTCCCGATCCTGGCCGTGGTGTGATCGAGCACGTCTTCGACGATGGCGTCGACCTCCTCGCGCATCTCGGGTCCTAGGATGTCGATCAGCGCGCCGCGCTCCACCTCCAGGATTTCGTGGAGGAAGCGTGCGAGACCCTCGTCGAAGGCCCCGCGGAACTCCGGCCTTGCGAGAACCCGGGTCAGGTCCTCCTCGGTGAGGAGCCGGCTTCCGACTGCACGTCCGACCGCGGCGGCGAGTCTGCGCCGGTTCTTGGGAACGGCACCGTGCAGGAAGCCCATGCGTCGCCCCAGGAGCGACGGAGGGCGGTAGGGGTGAAAGAGCATCCAGATAGCGACGGTGTTCGTGAGCCCCCCCGCCACGGCACCCGCGAACACGGTGACCACCGCCCTCAGGATCGTTTCGCTCACCGTACGGGCCCCTGCAAGCGGGCATCTCGCGGGTCCCGGTGCCCGGGCGGATTCATCCCTCGATTGTCGGCCTCTCGGTTGCCGGTCATCGCTGGAAGTGGCGCAGGAGGCCCTTCACCGCCAGCCGTGTCTCGCCGATCGTGACCTGCCCCCCTACCGCGTACACTCCCAGTACGGGAAGAACGGGGCCCTCGCCGTCGAGGGTGTGAATGTGTCCTGGACTGACGGGTTGGATCTCGCCGGCCAACCCGCCGTCCTCGGACCGGAAACTCCACAACACGGGAATATCCCGGCGCGCACGCTCGAAGCTGCGGGTTTCGCCCCAGGTGACCGTGACCGTGGACCAGACCCTGTCTTCCGATCCCTGCAGGGCCCAGGCCCTGTGCGGATCCAGCCCCTCCAGGTCCGCGACAAGCAGGTAGAGTGGCCCGTCCCCGACCAGCAGAGTCCACTCGGAGGGCTGGTCGGAGGTCCCCACCCGCGGAGTGTAGGCGTCCACCACCAACCCCCGGTGCTCGACTCCCGACAGTAGCGCGGTGCCCTCATGCAGCCGGTAGATGTCGCCGCGGTGTCCACTCCATTCGGCGAGCACCTCGCCGGGCTGTACGGACAGGTCGCGGATGCCCTCCTGGATGTATACCTCGCGGAGCACATCATCGAGTCCCATCACCAGGCGTGCCGCTCCGCGGGGGAGGATGCGCCAGGGAGCCCGGGACGGCGGCGTGACCCATTCCTCGTTCACGAACAGAGACCACTGGCCCTCTCGCCCCAGCCAGCCCCTGAGGATTCTGCGTACGCCGCCGGGTTCGGCGCGGTTCTCGAAGTCCCAGGACACGAACATCGTAGGATCCTGCGACGTGTCCACGAACGCCACCGTGCGGTGATAGGTGGCCGTGGACACGGTATCGGATCCCGCGCCCTCGGCCTCGGCGGATCCCGGTGTGCCGTCGGCCTCCTCCGGGCTGCCGTCGCCTCCGTCTCCGGAGCAGGCGGCGGCCACGGCCGCGACCATCAATCCGACACTGTTCGCCCTTCGGCGCGCCTTGCCCGCCCGGCGCCTCGCCGCTCTCGCCGCTCTGTCGGCTTTATCCACGGGCTACTAGGCCGCGTACCGCGCCGGAGACCAGGGTTCCAGAATCTGGCCGGGGCGAACGCCGAGGGAACGGTCCAGGGCGGTGAAAAAGCGTTTGATCCGGCGTCGATTCGCTCCCAGATCGCCGCCCCGGTGATTTCCCAGCGCCGACATGTCCACGCGCGTCTGGGCGTCCGGGTCCAACGTGACCGAGATGAGCACGTTGGCTTCCAGAGGCAGGATTCGACTTCGGACGTCGGCTCGGATCACACCCAGTTCGTCGTCGCAGCTGATCAGCTTCCACCCCCTCAGTCCACCGCCGGAGAGCCTCAGAGCCGCGTTCCAGACGGGGTCGAAGGGGATGGTGTATGTGCGCCCGGACAGAGTGGGGTCACTGGAATCCGGGCTCGTGCGCGCCGTCCGTTCGGTGAATCCGTTCCACATTTTCTCTGTTCCCGATCCTGAGAGGTTCTGCGCGCCGCGGAGAGCCCGGCCGGTCCGCGGACACGCAACCATCCGACGATTGGAAGCTGTTCAAGACCGGCGCCCGGGGTCAAGCGCCGCCCGCTGTAGCTGAGCCACCCGAGGCGAAAGACCCACAGACCCTCCTCCTTCGGGAAGCGGAACGGCTGAACGGCCGCCCTACTGTGGCTCAGGCGGTCAAGGCGACGGGGAGATCGTTCGGCGAGGTGGAGAAGTGCCTTCAGGGGATGGTGGCCAGCGGGTACGTGGACAGGGCCAACGATCCGGGGAGTGCCATGGGCGGGAAGGGCGATGCCGGCGGCGTCCTCTTCGAAGGGTTTCCAGAAGGAGCTACGACTGCGTGGATCGCGTAAGTGCTCCGCGCGTACTTCCAGCTCCGCCACCGAGGGCCGGGGTTGGGGCGACTTGTCCCGCGACGGCCTCGCCGATATGACTAGGCTGTACGACAGGCGCGGGGAGACTGCGAAGCGGGACGCCATGGCCACGATCACCGTTCCCTACGTCGCGCCGAAGGGCTAAAGTAGAGCCTCGGGCTATTCGCCCCCAGCGTCGCCGGACGGGCCTGGGCGGGCGATCCTGCCTCCGGCAAGGGGAACAATACCGCCCGACCGGGCCGAACGCCGCCAGAGGCGATCCTACGGCCTATGGCGGTGCTCGCTCCGGGATCGCTTCGAGTTCGTCTACCCTTCGCGGGGGCCTGGATGCGATCCGAGACGACCCGGCCGGACTTGAGGCCGAACACGCGGGCGGCCGGGTCCGGATCCCCGGGCCGAATCTCCCGGAGCGCCATCGCGGCGGCTGTCCTTCATTGCCACACTCCGATGCGCTGGCGTCAGGCCCGCTCATTGCTCCGAGCGGCGCGGATCACTCGGAGGTTCTTTCCCCGGGTACCGGGTTGCAGCAATCTTGAATCGGGGCGAGGACGGGTCGCGCGGAGGCGATTCCGGCGACGATTCCCGGAGGGGACCGCCGCCGGCGGTGCGAAACGAGCGGGAACAGCAGGCGAAACGGAGCCACGATGGATGACAGCGGCCTGATTCACGACTGGAATGTCGCGGAGTTCGAAACGCTTCCATGGGGCCGGCAGGTCGAGCTGGACGACGAGACCCTGCGTGACGGCCTGCAGTCCGCCTCGGTGGTCGATCCGCCCGTCGAGGCCAAGATCCGGCTGATCCACATCATGGATGAACTCGGGATCCACTCCGCGGACATCGGCCTCCCGGGCGCCGGTCCGCGGGCGGTGGCCGACATGGTGCGGCTCTGCGAGGAGATGCGGGATGCGAAGCTCGCGGTCGCGCCCAACTGCGCGGCCCGCACCATGCTGGCCGACGTGGAACCGGCGGCTCGGATTGCCCAGAAGACAGGCGTCGTGCTCGAAGTGTGCACCTTCATCGGCAGTTCGCCGATCCGGCTCTTCGCGGAAGGGTGGACCCTCGACGGAATGCTGCGGACGGCGGAGGAATCGGTCTCCTTCTGCGTCAACGAAGGATTGCCGGTGACCTTTGTTACCGAAGACACCACACGGGCCGATCCGGAGACGCTGAAGACCCTCTACGGCAACGCGATCCGCTGGGGAGCCCGCAGGATCTGCCTCTCGGACACGGTGGGTCACGCCACACCATCCGGCGCGAGATCCCTGATCCGGTTCGTGAAGCGCGAGATCGTCGATCCGTCCGGGGTGGAGGTGAAGATCGACTGGCACGGCCACCGGGACCGGGGACTGGGACTGGCCAACGCGCTCGCCGCCATCGAGGCCGGCGCGAACCGCGTCCACGCCACCGCGCTGGGGATCGGCGAACGCGTGGGCAACGTCGAGATGGATCTGCTGCTCGTAAACCTGGCCCTGGCGGGTGTGCACGAGGCCGATCTCTCCCGCCTTGGCGACTACTGCCGGCTCGTCTCCAGCGAGTGCGGAGTCCCCCTCCCGGCCAACTACCCGGTGATGGGCGCCGATGCCTTCCGCACGGCAACCGGCGTGCACGCGGCCGCGATCGTCAAGGCGCACGCCAAGGGGGCCGACTGGCTGGCCGACCGGGTCTATTCCGGCATCCCGGCTTCCCTGGTGGGACGCGAGCAGGAGATAGAGATCGGCCCCATGTCGGGGATATCGAACGTCAGGTACTGGCTTGCCAAACGGGGGTACGACGGTGGGGACACAGCGCTGTGCAAGCGGATCTTCGCGCGAGCGAAGCGCGCGGACCGGACGCTCACCGAAGAAGAGGTGCTGGCCATCGTGCGGGGAGTGGGGGAAGAACCGGCCGCTTGAAGGAGACGGACATGACCACGGGCGCTTCCAGGGTTCAACCGCGGGTGCTGGTCATCGAGGACGACCCGGGGATCGCGGCGGTGGTGGCGTACCAGCTCACCCGGGCGGGATACCGCGTCGAAACCGTGGCGGATGGTGCGGAAGGACTCGAATCGCTGCATCGGGAGATCCCCGACCTGGTGGTGCTGGATCGGATGCTGCCCGGACTTTCGGGAGACGAACTCCTGAAGGTGGTGCGCCGCGACGCCGCGACGGGTACGGTCCCGGTCCTGGTGCTGACGGCGAAGCGGGAGCGGGCGGATCGGATCGAGGGTCTCGAAATGGGTGCCGACGACTACCTCACGAAACCGTTCAGCCCCCGGGAGCTGGTGCTGCGGGTGGACGCCATCCTGAGGCGGGCGCGGACGGACGGATTGGCGCCCGTCCGGGAAGGGCGAGTCCTGCGCGCGGGTGACTTGCGGGTCAATCTGGGTTCCATGCGCGTCACGCTCGGGGAGGGGGAGGTTCAGGTCACACCCACCGAGTTCCGGCTGCTCACGACGCTCATCGAGAAGCGGGGGCGGACCCTGAGCCGGCAGCTGCTCCTGCGGGAGGCGTGGAGAACGGACCCCGAGGCGGCAGGCCGAATCAACACGCGAACCGTGGATATGCATATCCGCCGCCTGCGCACGAAGCTGGGTCCGGCGGGGGCCCGGATCGAGACCGTGCGCGGGTTCGGCTACCGCTTCCGGACTCGGGAATGAGGATACCGTTCAGGTCCGCAGCCCTTGGATTCGGGGCCGTATCCGTGGTCTGGATCGCGGCTGCGTCCTGGACCGTGACGCGTCTGCTGGTGGCGGAGGCAATGTACGACGACGGCCGGAGGCACCTTGACGTCGCGACGGTACTCGGGGCCGAGCGGCTGGGTGCTTCCCGCGGGTTGCCCCTGGACAGCCTCGCAGGTGCTCTCGCGCTTGCCACCGGATACCGCGTCAGCGTGTTCGACGCGGCTCTCGAGCCGGTGGCCGACTCCGACCTCGGCTCCGAGCCTTCGGATACCCTTTCGGACCGGAGCCGGCGCAGCGAGGTGGCCGGGGCGCTGTTGCGCGCCGCCGCTTCGTCGCGCCGCCGCAGCTTCCTGAACGGCCGGAAGTACCTGTTCAGTGCGGCCCGCGTGTATTGGGAAGGGGAGTCCGTGGTGATTCGCTTCGGCGATCCGGCCGATCCCATCCGGGACGCCGCGGCCCGGGTCGCACACGTTGTCGGAGCCGGGGTGCTCGCCTCCGGGCTGGTCGTCCTCGTCCTGGGGCACCGCGCGATGCGTGCGGTGACCGGTTCCCTCGGGGAGGTGAGACGCCTCCTGGCGCGTCTGGCCGTGGGTCGGCCCCCGGGTCCGAGGGTCAAGCTGCCCGGGATCACGGAACTGGCACGCCTGGCTTCGGCGGCGAACCGGGTTCGCGCTGAGCTGGAGGAGCAGGTGGCCCGCGTGTCCCGGGAGCGGGACGAGCTCACCCACCTCATGGACGAGGTGGGCGTAGGGCTGATGGCCCTCACGAGCGACGCGAGGATTCTGCGCATCAACCCCGCGGCGCGCGGGCTCCTCGGCCTCACCGAGGTGCTTCCGTTCGCGCCGGTCGGGTCGGTTGTGCGCGATCCGGTCCTGCGCGACCTTCTCGAAGCGTCGGTGATCCGCCCCGAGGGTCGCCTGGACGTCACGGTGGGGGGTCGCGAACTGGAGGTCCGCACCAAGATGGGTACCGAGGGGGGCTCGGTGGTGCTCCTGGTCGACATCACCGAACTCAGGCGTCTGGAGGCTGTCCGTTCGGACTTCGCCGCCAATGCGTCGCATGAACTCAAGACCCCCCTGACCGTGATCCGGGCCGCCGCCGAAACGGTGCTGGACGGGGGTCTTCCCCCCGGTCTCCATGAGAAGTTCCTGCGCTCGATCGAAGGCAACACCATGCGTCTCCAGCGTCTGGTGGACGACCTGCTCGACCTCTCCCGCTACGAGTCCGGGGCGTGGCGTCCCGCACGGGAACCGTTCTCCGTAGAGGCCGTGGCGCGGTTCGCGTGGGAGGAGCTGGAAGCGAAGGCGGCGCGCCGGGGCGCGGCCTTCGAAGTCATGGGGGTGGGCGAAGCCGTGGGCGACGAAGCGGCCGTCTACCAGATCTTCCGCAACCTCTTCGAGAACTCCCTGAGGTACGTGCCGGAGGCGCGGGGGCGCATCTCGGTGGAGATCACCGCGAACGGCGGCCTTCTGCTGGTGGCGGTGAAGGACAACGGTTCCGGCATACCGGCCACTTCGCTGCCCAGGATCTTCGAGCGCTTCTACCGGGTGGACACCGCGCGTTCGCGGGAGGAGGGAGGGACGGGGTTGGGGCTGGCCATCGTGCGGCATCTGGTCTCGAGCATGGGGGGCGAGGTCTCGGCCGAGAGCACCTGGGGCCAGGGCACGACCATCACATTCAGCATGCCGCATCACCGGGCCGGGGTGGGGGAGGTGGTACCGGCGTGATCCGGGGATGCCTGGTTCGAGCCGTTGCGGCCGCACTCGTGGTTGCCGCAACCGGCTGCGCCGCCGATGCCGGCAGGGCGGGAAGGGTCCTGGTGGTCGACGGTTCCAGCAGCCTGTACCCTCTTTCCGAAGCGGTGGCGGAAGAGTTCGCGGAGCGGTATCCCGGATCCCGTGTGGTGGTGCGCGTTTCGGGTACCGGAGGCGGACTCCGGCGGTTCTGCGAGGGAGAGGCCGATATCGCCGGCGCGTCCCGGGCGATGACTTCGGCCGAAGCCGACCGGTGCCGGGCCGCCGGCATCCGCTACCTGGCCATTCCCGTGGCCCGGGATGGCGTGGCCATGGTCGCAAACACCGCCAACAGCGCGGCCGCTTGCCTTACGCTGGCCGAGTTGAGGCGGTTGTGGGAGCCGGGAAGCGGCGTTGCGACCTGGCGTGACCTCAGGCCGGCGTTCCCCGCCGAGAAGATCCGTCTCTTCGGACCCGGCACCGATTCGGGGACCTTCCGCTTCTTCACCACGGTGGTCGTCGGCCGGCCGGGCGCAAGCCGGGCCGACCACTACCAGACCGAGGCCGACCACCTGATCGCCCGCGGAGTTGCGGGGAATCCGTGGGCGCTGGGCTACCTCGGGTCGGCCAGCTACGCCGCCGATGAGGACCTGTTGCGCGTGTTGGCTGTGGACACGGGGTTCGGTTGCGCGCACCCCACGCCCGGCGCCATCCGTGACGGGAGCTACAGCCCGCTGGCGCGGGACCTGTACATATATGTCGGGTATGTCCGCGGAGGCAGGTTCACATTGTCCGAAGACGTGTACAGATTCGCCGTGCACTATGTTTCCGTCAGCGGAGCATCGGCCGAGGAGGTGGGCTACGCGCCGCTTCCCGCCGCCCGGCATGCACGGAGTCTGAGGCTGCTGGCGGCCGCCCGGGAGGGCTCGTCGTGACAGTGGCCGGACTGTCCGGTGCGGGTTCGCGAGCGCTCGGCGACCGTCTCGCGGGTCCCGCGCTGCTGGCCTGTACGGTCGTGGCGGCGGGGACGCTGGTTGCCGTGGTGGGTGTCGTGGGTGTGGAGACCGGACGTTTCCTCACACAGGTCTCCCCGGTGCGCTTCGTCACCGAGGTGGACTGGCTTCCGGTTGCCGAGGAGCCTCGCTTCGGAGTACTCCCGCTCCTTGCGGCCACCGCCCAGATCGCGGTGGGAGCGGCGGTGTTCGGGGTGCCGTTCGGCCTCATGACGGCCATCTACATGGAACACTACGCGGGCGCGCGGGCCGAGCGGGTGCTGACCGCGGCGACGGCACTGCTGGCGGGAGTACCGACCGTGGTCTACGGCTATTTTGCCCTTAACTTCGTGACTCCCGCGATCAGGGGCCTCTGGCCCGGGACGGAGGCGTTCAACGCACTGTCCGCCTGCCTCACGGTGGGGCTGATGATCCTGCCCACCGTGGTGGTACTCTCGCGGAGCGCGCTGAAGTCGGTACCGCCGGCGTTGATGGAGGCGGGTCTCGCCCTGGGTGCCGGCAGAGGCCGCGTAGTGGCGCGGGTGCTGGTGCCCGCGGCCTCCGGCGGAATCGTGGCGGCTGTTTTTCTGGCAATGGCGCGCGCCGTCGGCGAGACGATGATCGTGACCCTGGCGGCCGGAAACCAGGCGCAGCTGACGTGGAGCCCCCTCGAGGGACTCAGGACCCTCACGGCCTTCATCGCCCAATCCAGCCTGGGTGACGCACCGACCGGTACGCTTCAGTATGGGGCCTTCTTCGCCGTGAGCGCGGTCCTGCTCGTGGTGTGTTGGGGACTGCAGGCGAGCGGGAGGTTCCTGGCGTCGCGTGGGCGCGGGGCAACCGCGCGGTGAACGCCCCGACCCGCCGCCGGGACACGCTCGGCATCGCGTGCGGGGCGGCGGCCGCCGCGGTCATGGCCGCGTTCGTCCTGCTGGCCGTGTTCCTCCTGGGCGAGGCGCGGTCGGTGGCCAACCCGGACTTTCTGCTGGATGCGCCCTCGCGCGCGGCGGGTCGCGCGGGTGTCGGCCCCGCGCTGGCCGGGACCCTGTGGCTGGCTCTGCTGACCGCGGCCCTCGCCCTTCCCGTCGGTATCGGCACGGCGATCTACCTCGAAGAATACGCCTCCCGGAACCGGCTGGCCGCTCTCGTCGGTTCGGCCCTGGCCAGCCTGGCCGGGGTGCCCTCGGTGGTCTACGGGGTAGCGGGACTGGCGCTGTTCGTCCGGGGTCTGGGTATGGGACCGAGCATCCTGGCCGGCGGCTGCACGCTGGCCGTTCTGGCCCTTCCCACGGTGATCGTGACCTCACGGGTGGCCATCCGCGCGGTACCGGAGGAGATGCGGCTGGCGGCCTACAGTCTGGGCGCGACCCGCTGGCAGGTCGTCCGTGGCGAAGTACTGCCGGCGGCCGCACCCGGGATCGTTGCGGGCAGCTGCCACGCCTTGACCCGGACCATCGGGGAGGCGGCACCGCTCCTGGTGCTCGGAGCGGCCGCGTTCATGACCTTCGCTCCGCACGGACCCGGTGATCCGCTCACGTCGCTGCCAACCCGGATCTTCGCGTGGACCACGCGCTCGGAGCAGGACTTCGCCGCACTCGCGGCGGGTGCCGGCATCGCGCTTATGCTCGTGCTCCTGCTTGTGAACCTGGCCGCGCTGGCCGTGCGCCGGCGGATGCGAGGCGGTGCCCGGTGAACGCCCCGCCGACGCGAACCGAAGCACCCCCCGTACTGGCCGCCGAGGATCTCTCCGTCAGGTTCGGCCCGAAAACGGCCCTCACCGGGGTCACCCTCTCGGTCGCCCGGGGACGGGTCGTCTCGATCATCGGTCCTTCCGCGAGCGGGAAGACCACCCTCCTGCGCGCCTTCAACAGGTTGAACGAGCTGACGCCGGGGGTAGTGACGACCGGCACGGTACGCTTCAACGGCGTGGATATCCACGACGAGGGAGTCGACCCGGTCGAGGTTCGGCGACGGGTCGGCATGGTGTTTCAACAGGCCACCCTCTTCCCCGGATCGGTCTTCGACAACGTGGCCTTCGGGCCTCGCGCGAGCGGCTACGCGGGCGACCTGCAGGAGCTGGCCGAGGAGATGCTCACCGCCGTGGATCTCTGGTCCGGTGCCGCGGAGGACCTGGATGCCCCGGCGCTGACGCTGTCGGCCGGACAACAGCAGCGCCTGTGCATTGCGCGGACACTGGCGCTCAAACCCGAAGTGCTGCTCCTGGACGAACCGGCGTCGGCCCTGGATCCCGCGGCGACGGCACGCATCGAGGCGTTGATCCATGCTTTGAAGCGGGACTACACGATCGTGTTGGCCACGCACGGACGCAGGCAGGCGGCGCGGCTGTCCGACATGACCGCGTATCTGGCCGGCGGAGAGCTGGTGGAGTACGGTCCTACCGAGAGCCTCTTCACCAATCCGCGCGACTCCCGCACCGAGTCCTACCTCACCGGGCGCATCCCATGACGGAAACCCGTTTTCCCCGAGCCCCGGTCGAAGCGGAACTCGACCGGCTCCGGCAGATGCTGCTGGAGATGGCCGGGCGGGCGGAGGAGCTGGTTCGCATGGCCATGCTGGGGCTGGGCGAGCGTGACCGCCGGATGACCAAGCTGGTGCGGAAGGCCGACGACCGCATCGACGAGCTCGAGGTCGAGATGGACGAGTGCGTACTCGAACTGCTGGCACTCCAACACCCCATGGCCGGCGATCTGCGGCTGGTCTTCGTCGCGCTCAAGGCTTCCAACGACATCGAGCGGATCGGCGACCACGCGGTCAACATAGCGAAGGCGAGCCGGCGCATGACCAGGCACCCCCCGCTGCCGGACATCATGGAGGTGTGGGAGATGGGCGGGCAGGTCCGGAAGATGCTCGGCACGGCCCTGGACGCCCTCGTGAACCGGGACGTGGAGAAGGCCAGGGGTGTGATAGCCGAGGACCAGCGGGTGGACGACCTGCGGCGCTCGGCCACCCGTATCGTCGTATCCTACATGCTGGAGCAGCCGCGTTACATCAGTCCCGGACTCGAGATGATCGTCGTCCTGCAGAACCTGGAGCGGATCGGCGACCTGACCACGAACATAGCCGAGGATGTGGTGTTCCTGGTCGAGGGAAGGTCGATCAAGCACATGGGGACACTCTGGTGAGGGGGAGCGGGGAGGTTGCGGGGGAGAAGGGGGGAGTCGGCGGGGTGGTCGAGGAACTCCTGAGCCGGATGGAGACCGAACCGGGCCCGGCGTTGGCGTTGGGCTCGGCGCCGCCCGAAGGGCACGTCGCGATAGTGACCGGGGGTTCCAGCGGAATCGGGCGGGCGACCGCGGTGGCGTTCGCGCAGAGCGGGGTCCACATCGCCTTCAACCACCACGACTCCGGCGAGGAGAGCCGTCAGGCGGCGGAAGAGACGCGCGGGATGTTGCGGGACTTCGGGGTCGGGGTATTTGCGCAGGCGGCCGATGTCCGCAGTCCGGACGAAGCGTCGGCCTTTGTCGAAGAGGCGCACGAACGGCTGGGCGGTCTGCACATCCTCGTCAACAACGCGGGTGTCGGGCGTGACCGGGCGCTCTGGCGGATGACCGACGACGAGTGGCGTTCCGTCATCGATACCAACCTCTCCGGTGCCTTCCACTGCACGCGTGCGGCCGCTCCCTACCTCCGCGCCCAGGAGTTCGGGAAGATCGTCAACGTCTCCTCGGTGCACGGGTTGTCCAGCGAGTTCGGACTGGCGAACTACTGTTCCAGCAAGGCCGGGCTGATCGGGTTCACGCGCAGCGCGGCTCTGGAACTGGGTCCCTCGAACGTGAACGTGAACGCGGTGGCCCCGGGGTACATCCGCACGACGGAGCTGACCGACCGGGTCCCGGCGGAGATGCTCGACCGCGCAAGGGAACGGAGCGTGCTGGGCCGTCTGGGCGATCCCCAGGACGTTGCGTCGGTGATCCTGTTCCTGTGTTCGGAGGCTTCGCGCCATATTACGGGGACCGTCATTCCCGTGGACGGGGGATATCTGATATGAGTAAAGCCGCGGATGCGGACGCCGGCGGAGCTGCCGGGGTCCGCAGGAGTGACCGCGAGTGGCGCCGCATGCTCACGCCGGAACAGTTTCGGGTCGCCCGCAAGGGCGGCACCGAACGCGCCTTCACCGGTGAATACTGGGCCCACAAGGAAGACGGCACCTACATGTGCGTGTGCTGCGGGCAGGCCCTCTTCGAGTCCGCCGACAAGTTCGACTCGGGGACCGGCTGGCCCAGCTTCACCCGCCCGTCGGCCGGCGGCAGCGTGGGCGAGAAGGACGACCGCAGCTTCTTCATGCGGCGTACCGAGGTGGTTTGCAGCCGCTGTGACGCGCACCTGGGGCACCTCTTCCCGGACGGCCCGGGGCCGGGGGGACTGCGGTACTGCATCAACTCGGCGGCGCTGGATTTCGAGCCGGAGAAAGACGGGTGAGCCGCCCCCGCTCCCGCTGGCCCGGCGCCCGCCCGGCCTACACACATACACAATACACACATGTGTAGCACTGTGACGGTGATCCCCGGCGACGGGATCGGACCGGAGGTGACCGCCGCCGTGCTGCGGGTCCTCGACGCGGCCGGCGCGCGGCTCGACTACGACGAACGGGTGGCGGGCGAGACCGCGCTCAGGTACCAGGGCAGCCCCCTCCCGCAGGAGACGCTCGACTCCATCGAAGCCAACCGGGTGGCGCTCAAGGGCCCCCTGACCACGCCCTCCGGCTCGGGTTTCCGCTCGGTGAACGTGGCCATCCGCAAGGAGTTCGACCTCTTCGCCAACGTGCGGCCGGTCCGCACGATCCTGCCGGGCGGGCGCTACGAGGACATCGACCTGGTGCTGATCCGCGAGAACACCGAGGGGCTGTACGTCGGGGTCGAGCACTTCATCGGCATGGAGAACGACCCAAGAGCGGCCGCGGAATCGGTCATGATCACCACCCGCTTCGGGTCGGAGCGGATCGTGCGGTTCGCCTTCGACTACGCTGTGGCGAACGGGCGCGGGAGGGTCACGCTGGCGCACAAGGCGAACATCCTGAAGCACACCCAGGGGCTCTTTCTCGAGGTGGGGCGGCGCATGGCGGAGCGCTATGCGGACCGGGTCGCCTTCGAGGACCGGATCATCGACGCCACCGCCATGTACCTGGTGCTCGATCCGTACCGCTTCGACGTGCTGGTCATGGAGAACATGTTCGGGGACATCCTGAGCGACCTCATGGCGGGGCTGGTGGGCGGGCTGGGCTTCGCGCCGGCGGGGAACATCGGCGAGACGCACGCCGTCTTCGAGGCGGTGCACGGGTCGGCGCCGGACATCGCGGGGCAGGGGGTGGCGAACCCGACCGGGCTGCTGCTGTCGGCGTGCATGATGCTGGACCATGTGGGGGAGGGGGAGGTGGCGGGGCGGATCCGCAAGGCGGTGAGAGCGGTGATCCGGGACGGGGTGGCGCGGACGCGCGACATGGGGGGGACGGACGGGACGGCGGCGTTCGCGGCGGCGGTGGTGGGGGGGTTGGGGGCCCGCGGATGAGGCCCCGCGAGCACCGGGAGCGGCGAGGTGGCGGGCTGGCAAGGCGCGACGAGAGGGGAATAGCAGGGCTATTCGCCCGAGGAGCAACGCAGAGCGAAGCGATCCAGCGCGGATGCATCGTCGCTCGAATGGCGGGGGGATTCCTTCCGCGGGCCCCCAAGGTGAGGGCGTGAGCGGAGTGGCTGGAGGGTCGGGACTGGATCTGTACTGTTCGCGGTGCGGGAGTGCGTGCAGGGGGAGCGAACTCGACCGGCTGCTGTGGTGCGAAGCGTGCATCGCTGAGGCGAAGGCGACTGCGAAGCGGGTGGGGTGGCTGTGTGGTACGGTGATCGCGGCCGCGCTCGCGGCCTGGATCCATTTCGTGCAGAAACCGTCCGCCGCGCTGCTGGGGGGCTGGATGGGGGTGGTGCTGGCGGCCTTCTGGCTGTGCGCGCGGGCGGGGACCGAAGTGTGCTACGGGGTGCTGCGCATCCGGCACCGGCCCGGCGACCGGTGACAATCGACTGACGGCCTTGGAGCGAGGTCGGATGGGCCGCCGCCGCGACGGCTCGACCGGATCGCTCTCTGCGATGGCCGTTTCACCTTTTTTGGAGAGAATGCCAATGGCGGCAAGGTTCGAAGGACTGGACTTCTACGACATCGACTCGCTCCTGTCGGAGGAGGAGCGGATGGTTCGCGACACGATCCGCGAATGGGTCGAGGACCGGGTCGTCCCGGTCATCGGCGACGCGTACGTGGAGCGGCGGTTTCCCACCGAGCTGATCCCGGAGATCGGGGAGCTGGGGATGTTGGGCGCGAATCTCCCGGCCGAGTACGGCTGCGCGGAGCTCAACAACGTCTGCTACGGCCTGATCATGCAGGAGCTGGAGCGGGGCGATTCGGGGGTGAGGTCCTTCGTGTCGGTGCAGGGGGCGCTGGTCATGTACCCGATCCACGCCTTCGGGAGCGAGGAGCAGAGACGGGAGTGGCTGCCCGGGCTGGCATCGGGGGAGAAGATCGGCTGCTTCGGGTTGACCGAGCCGGACTACGGGTCGAACCCGGCGGGGATGACCACGCGGGCGCGCGAGACGGTGGACGGGTGGGTGCTGAACGGGACCAAGATGTGGATCACGAACGGGTCGATGGCCGATGTGGCGGTCGTGTGGGCGCAGACGGGGGAGGTGGGGGACTCGCGGGGGATTCGCGGGTTCGTGGTGCCGACGGATACACCGGGGTTCTCCGCCCGGGACCAGAAGGGGAAGCTGTCGCTGCTGGCGTCGGACACCAGCGAACTTGTGCTGGAGGACGTGGAACTGCCCGCCGATGCGCTGATGCCGGGGACGACGGGGATCAGGAACCCGCTGATGTGCCTGACGCAGGCGCGGTACGGGATTTCGTGGGGGGCCGTGGGGGCCGCGATGGCGTGCTACCACGAGGCGGTGAGCTACGCGGGCCAGCGGGTCATGTTCGACGGGGTGATCGCCGGCAAGCAGATCCAGCAGGTGAGGATCGCGGACATGCTGACCTGGATCACGCAGGGGCAGCTGCTGTGTCTGCGGCTGGGGCGGCTGAAGGACGAGGGCAGGATGACGCCGCAGCAGGTGAGCCTGGCGAAGCGGGCGAACGTGGACATGGCGTGCGACATCGCGCGCGAGGCGCGGCGGCTGCTGGGGGCGAACGGGATCCTGGCGGAGTACGCGTCCATGCGGCACATGGCGAACCTGGAGTCTGTGTATACCTACGAGGGGACGCATGATGTCCACTCGCTGATCCTGGGGCAGGCGGTTACGGGGATTTCGGCGTTTTGAGGGGGAGTGGGGGGCGGACGGCCCATAGCGAACAAAACCCGAATAGACTACATTTGGCGCATTCAATTCACCCGCCCCGGAGGATCCATGCCCGACCGTAGCGCGATCGAGTGGACCGACGCCACGTGGAACCCCACCACGGGCTGCACCCGGGTGTCGGCGGGGTGCGACAATTGCTATGCCGAGCAGCTGTCGAGGCGGTTGCTTTCGAGGACCTACCGTGCGCGGCTTCCGGTGGTGGACACGGAGGCGAACCGACGGGATCCCTTCGCGGTGCGGGTGTGGCCCGAACGGCTGGGCGTTCCAGCGTCGTGGAGGGAGCCGCGACGGGTCTTCGTGAACTCGATGTCGGACCTGTTCCATCATGAGGTCCCCGAGGACTTCGCCCGCAAGTGCTTCCGGGTGATGCTCGAGGTCGATCGTCACGTCTATCAGGTGCTGACCAAGCGGCCCGCGAGGGCGGCCAGGTTTGTGGGGCGGAACGCGGACCTGTTTCCGCGGGGATTTCCCGGGCATCTGTGGATTGGGACTTCGGTGGAGGACCAGTCGGTGGACTACCGGGTGCGGCATCTGTTGGCGGTGCCTGCGGCAGTGCGCTTCCTGAGCTGCGAGCCGCTGATCGGGCCGCTGGACTTGAGCGGGTTCTTCAACGGTGTGATCGGCGGCGATGGACTTCACTGGGTGATCGTGGGGGGGGAAAGCGGGATCGGGGCCAGGCCGATGGATGTGGGGTGGGCGCGGATGGTGCGGGATCAGTGCCGGAGCGCCAGGGTGCCGTTCTTCTTCAAGCAGTGGGGCGGTCGGACGCCGAAGGCGGGGGGGCGGGAACTGGATGGGGCGACTTGGGATCAGTTTCCGGAGGCGAGGGCGATGGCGTGATCGATCGGGGGTCAGATGGCTGTGCCCAAGACGACTCTTTGGACGAGGGGTTCCCACACGGAGGGCAAGCTGCCATGTGCGATCTTCGCCACCGCTTCGGGAGGCGAGTTGACTTGGCCCGCTGGCCTTCGGCGGGTCTGGTCATCTGCGGATCGTTGGTGGCTGGATCAGGATGCGACTGGGGTCCGCTCGATACGTCGCCTGAGCCGGTCACCGTGACCGTGACGGACCACGAGTTTCGGGTCGGCGAGGACTACGTCCGCGGGCAGCTAGCGATCTCGATCGAGAATCAGACCCGAGAGTTGCTTTGGTACCACGGTTGCGGGAGTAGTCTTGATCGACTCGGATCGCCGGGCCAATGGCAAGCGGTCTGGAAGTCCATCTGCACGTCCAAGCCGTTCTTAGTCACGACTGGTCATCCATGAGGTGCGTAGAGGCTCCCGGGGGGCTGCGAGGGCCGTCTCCAGAGGAGAAAAGCGCGGGGAGAGACCTAATTTGACCCCTCGACGGGACTGAGAGGCCGTTTCTCTGAATGCGGGAGGCCATGCGGGTAACCTACGGGCCATGAAATCGCCTAGGATCGACGATCTCGGGTCTCCGAGGGGTATGGGTAGGGTCGAATCCTGGCCGCGCGGCAGTTGGCGTGCGGCCGTCGCCAAGGAGTGACGGCTCGGCCTGTTCGCCCTTGCCGTCCGTGAGGCTGGCGGCCAAAAGGCCGAGGAGCTTGCCTCCGATGGCACGGTCGAGGCTGTTCCAGGCGGTGCCCGGAGAGGTGTTTCGGAGGCGCCCGAAGGTTGGGCTAAGGGCGTCAAGCCAGGCTACCCCTTGTGGGTACAAAGGGGCTGGCGAGGGGCTTGCCCCTTCAATCCCCAACAACGCCCGCGCTGACGGTTAGAGTGCGCGGGTCGCGGTCGGCCCCGAGCGCGTATCGGCGCGCCGCGAGTTCTACTTGGCGGCCAACGCGGAGGTCCACGAAGCGCCATGGCCCGCGCGAGTCGCGCGAGGGCGGATCGAGACCTCCTGTCGCGGGCAGGGGGCTCGCCCCATCAAGCCTTCGCGGCCTCATCTTCCTGCTGCTTCTCGCCGGAGAGAAACGCGATGTCCCCCTGGCGGTGGAGCGGGAGAAGCCGTGCCCGAGGACGATGTGGGCCACTTCGTGAGCGATGTCGATCGTAGAGCTGCCGGACCAGGACCAGCCCGGCGATTGCGTCCGCCGCGTCGGCTGAGAGCGCGGGATCGCCGCGAAGGCGGGCCTCGATCACCTCGGGGGTCGAGTCCAGCGTTGACCCTGCCGCCGCCGGACCGGACTTTCGTCCTGGAGATCCAACCGTGGCTACCGCGCGTCTCCAGGTCGGCGGCTCAGGCAGGCAATGCACGTGCAACGCGGATTGCCGATCTCCTTGTGGGCGAGCCCATGGACGATCCTGTCCTCGGAATCGAACTTGTGGCCGATTCGGTCGAGATATTGTGTATCCGCGGACTGGTATAGCCGGAAGACTGCATACGCGACATGGTCGGCCAGCTGCATGACACGCGAAGCCCGAGAATCCACAAACAACGGCGTATCCGCCATATGCCTGAAGACGCCCCATCTGGTCCCGAGCGTCCGAATCCCGACCGACATCTGCTGAAGCGTCGTTTCGCGAGCACTCTTGTCGAGTATCACGAGGCCCCGCTGCTTGTCACCGCCAGCCCGCAGGCGCTGAAGATAGCGGTCGAATCTGCTACAAAGGTCCTCGAACGCGACCTCCATCGGGTCCTGATTCGGAAACGAGGCCTTGTGAACAACACAGGCAAACGCTCGCACTCGCGCCGTGTCGTAGGCTTCCGCCAATACGTCCAGGACCGACTTGATGGTGGCCTGGGCCTCGTCGCGACTCAGGCGTGTCCAACGGCTCAGTGCGCCGGGAGAAGATCTCGGAAGCGTGAAACTCGACACTGTGGGGATTCGCGGGATTGATGTCTTCCGCCAGCCGGTCGAGTTCCTGCGTGATCCAGTGCGACTGCGCTTCGAACACCGACACCCCGCCGAGCACGAGACACCGCTCATTGGGGTTGGCCGCCGAGCCGGCATCGTCGAGGTACAGAAGGTGCATGGCGGATTCCAAGGCGGGAATCGAGGTGCAACAAGAATGCGGCCGGGTGAGCCGACCGGCTCAACGGACCGCCGGGGCAGCGACCGAGATCGCGATGTACGCGCTCGCTCTTCGCGTCGTAGAGCTCCTCCGGCGGCAGTGGCCTGCGAGCGGCCTTGGCCTCCGCCGTGTCGTCAGGATGAACCGGCTGGAAGCGTCATCGCCGTATCCCGTTCTTCGACCCAGCGCGTCCTGATCGAGATGCGAGGCAAGTCGAAGCGACACGAGCCGATGACGAGCGAGGACTACCAGCCGGTGTCGGCTGCCGGCTGACTGACTATCCACCGGCGCGCTGCTCGTACTCCCTCAGCGCGGCCCGGAAGCGGTCTTCCCGTGGCGCGAGGTCGATCGCACGGCGGTGCGCCGCCGCCACCTCTTCGGCCGGACGGCCGAGCCACTCCAGCGCGCGCGCCATCTCACGCCATGCCCAGGCGTGGCGAACGGGGTGGGTGTCGAGCCGGAGCACGCGGCGAAGAAGGGTTTCCGTCTCTTCGAGGAGCCGTCGGTTGTCGCTCCGCCGGCCCGACCGATGCGCCGCCCGGGCGAGGTCCAACTTGTTCTGACAGTACTCGAGCAGACCGCGCGGGTCGTCGAGCAGCATGGCGCCCGCCTGCTCGAAGTAGCGGCGTGCGAGGTCCGTCAGGTCGGCCCGCCGCGAGAGTATCCCCGCCTCGATCGCATCGCGCCCCGATGCTCGTTCAGCGAGCTGATCCAGCAGGGCGCTGGCCTCGGTGGTCCGGCCGGCGCGCAGGAGTTCCGCCGCCAGCACGTTGGCCACGCGCGGTGTCTGCGACGGATCCGCCGCTGCCGCGAACGCCTCGAACACGGCCTCTGCATCCGGCAGCGAGCCGCGGTTCGCGTGCAGCATCACCATCTCAATGGCCAGAGCCGCCGACCCGCGGTTCGTCGCCCAGGTGGCCTCCAGACGCCGCTCCGCCTCTTCGGTCTGGCCGATGGCGCGCAGTTCGGCGATATCGCGCAGGGCCGACACGGCGGCGTGAATCGGATGTGCCCGCAAAGTCACCTGGAAGTAGGTCCGGTCCTCGTCGAAATCGAACTCGGGCGGCGGTGATCCGTTCGCCTCCATGGCGCGGAACATCTTGGGAATCCCGCTGAGACGAAGCTCGGCGAGACGCAGCTCCTTCAGGAACTCCGCGATGCGCCGATTGCGCGGAGTCGCCTCGGGGGGTTCGGCACCCGCGGCGAAATGCCTCCGCCGGATTCCGGGAACCGGCCCGGGGTAGCTGGCGATCACCATGCGGTCCGGGAAGACGTTGACCTTGATCGGATCCGGCGCGTCCTCTCTATAGCTCCTGTGACAGACGGCGTTGACCAGGGCCTCGCGCACGGCATCGCCGGGAAAGCGCTGCCACGCGGAGGCCTCGGGCCGGTCCGCGTTCTTCCTGACCAGTGTGCCGGACAGGTTGTCGAGGTACGCCAGGGCGTCCCGGACCTGCTCGGCGAGACCGCCCCTGAAGGTCCGCGCCTCCTGGACGTCGCCGGCCCGGTCGTCGGCGAACCTGGCGACTTCGATGCGGGCGCCGCGGAACCACTCGCACGGGTCGGACGAGAACAGGAGGAGTCCGACGTTGCGGGGAACGACGTACCCATTGGCGGCACCCACAATCCGCATCCGCCGAAAGATGCTTCGAACCTCGGGCTCTTCGAGGAGGTCGCTCCCGGCCTGCCTCAGGTGCTCGCGCACCTTGGACTCCCGGAGATCCTCGATCTTCGCCTCCCTGGCAAGGCTGTCGTCAAAGGGCGTGCGCCTCGCCTGCTCCAGCAGTGCGGTCAGAACGCCGGCACGCTCGGCGTCGACGGTATCGGATCCCAAGCGGACCCAGTAGTGCCATGAGCTTCCCTTCGGACCCTCCGGAGCGCGATGCCCGCCGACATCGCTCCCGGGCGCCCACACGACCAGCACGTGTCGCCCCTCCACGACCTCCGGGGACAGGATCGGCTGGTAGGGCGGCCGGATCTGCTTGCAACGACCACTGATCCACCTCTGGGCCGCCTCGACGTCCGTGCTGTCGAGACCTTGAGGCGGAAGCGCGGCCCGCCCTTCGTGCTCGGCCACGCCGATGACGACGTAGCCGCCGTTCAGGCGGTGGTAGTCGTTCGCGAACGCGCAGATCGTCCTCAACACCTGATGTCCGGTGGAATCCGGATCCCAGGAGGCCTTGAACTCGATCCGCTCCGATTCGACCGTGCGGGCGTGGAGAAGATCGCTCAGGTTGACCGGGAGTATCCTGCTCATCGGGTCTCTCGCTCGGGTTTTGCGCGCTTCAATCTCCAAAGGTGCCACGCCCGGCCGTCCCCGTGAAGCCCCGAGAACCCGACGCGGCGATCAGGCCGAGGGCGTGACGGAGGTGGGAGAGGCGAAGGGGTGCTGCCGCAGCGCCTTCCTAGTGTCACGTCACACATCACACGTCGGATAGAGGCGCTTGAGCTTGACGCGTGCGTCGTCCGTGGTGAACTGCCGGTCGGCTGCCGGGCGGAAGTCGGCATTGCGCTCCGGTTGACGGCACCCGCCGCACCGTCTCGTGCGAGACGCCGTACCTGCTTGGGGGGCGGCACGAATTCCGCCGGTGGCCTGTCCCATTCCGACGTGCTCGCGTCCCGGTTTCGCCGCGGCGACGGGCGGGCGCCTGATCACGCCACCGCCTCCAGCGCCGCGAGCTCCAGCGACAGCGGAACCGCCGAGTCGACGAAGCGGGTGGGCACCGTTGGACAGGCGGTCGAGGGGCGGGGGCGGGGGCTCCGGCAGGTTCCCCGCCGCCTCCGGCAATGGCGGCGCGCTCCCGAGCACCTGACCCGCCCGCGTGAAGAACGCGGCCTTGCCGTCACGGTCCATGGCCATCCGCGTCCGCCCCTCGTGGACCAGGCGGTGGTGCCGCCGGCAGAGCGGAATCACGGCAGCGCAAATCACGGCAGGAAATCACGTAAGTTCAACTAGGACTGCGCGATCTGCGTTTCCTGCCGCTGAACCGCATATGCTCCCGCCGTAGTAAGATGGCGGGGAAATCGCCGTCAGATCGCGGGAACCGCGGCGCGCTCCTGAAGCAACGATCCATTACATTTTCTCAGAGCCGTCGGCATCCGCGCGTGCCGTTTGTACATGAGGAAACAGACCCCAGCGGGCCACGATGCCTCCATGACCTTCACCCTCGCTTGGATTGACCAGGATCAAGAAGCCCGCAAGCGGGCCAACGAACTGCTTGGCCTCTTCAACCAGCCGGGATCCCGCGACGAGATGGGGTTGGGCACGATCCGCGACGCCTTCTCCAACCTGCTGTTCCCCGGAACCAACACCGCCCAGACGCGGCTGCGCTTCTCGCTCATAGTGCCGTGGGTCTATCGCGCGCTGGAACGGGAGGGAACACCCCGCAGCGACTTCTGGCGACAGGGTAGGGAGCGTGAGCTGGACGTGCTCGAGTCTTTGTGGAGGACGAACGAAGAAGGTGTGTACGGCAAGGTTTCCGGACGCAGGCTCAAGGGGCTCCCGAGCTGGTACTTCGGACTGGGCGATGCCTGGGGGTTGCGGGTGCGCGCCGGTGGCAGCGGCAACGGGGCGCGGACGTGGCACGCGGGGCTGCCGGCGCCACCTGGCGGGTTTCCGAAGCTGGACACGCTGTCGCTCACCGCAACCGAGGCCGAGTATCTTCAGGACCGGGTGGCGCAGTCGCTGCCGCAAAGCCTGCTGGCGCACCTCTTCAGGCAGGTTAGGGCGGAGAACGCCGGGGAGGCGGACGGGTGTCGATTCGTATGGCAGCATCCGGGCTACGGGGGTTTTGCGCCCGAGCACAAGGCGCTGGTCGAGCATGCCCGGCTTTTCTCCGAGGTGATCTACGGCGCGCCGGTGCTCTACAACCTTCTGCTGGCGCGGAGGGCCCATGCCGGGACGCGAGGGCTGGAACGGGCGGGCGGCGAAGAGAAGGTCGCCGACTACGAGAGCCGGCTGGCGAAGTGGTCGCGGAGACTGGATCGTTCGGCGCTGGCAGGCTGGTCGTTGGAGGACTTCTGGGCGACCGTCGCCCGAAGCGCACGGATCCACCACGGCACGAGGACGTTCGTGAGCGCATGGATGGATTTGGTCATGGCGGGTGTTCTTGATGTGCAAGAGCGTGGCGCTCCGGCGGACGACTCTGAAGCGGCCACGCTGGTTCGCCGCCGCGAGAAGGCGCTCAAGGGCGTGCGTTCGCGCTTCCGCAACGAGAAGATGCTGGCTGAGTGGGGAGGAGGGTCGGGGATCGGTCGGATGGATTACCGCTGGCCGGTGGTGCGCCGGTTCCTGCGGGAGCTGGGCGAGGGGCTGGGGGCTACCGCATGACGCTGCTCGATCCGCATCGGGACCGCACGCTCTACACGCGGGCGCTCACCCCGCCGCCGGGCTGTCGCTTCGACTGCGCGGTGGCGCTCACGTACTCGCTCAACCTGGACATGCTGCTCGCCGTGCCGCTGCACCTGCTCCTCCACGCGGGGGACCGCCCCGATTCCGAGCTCCTCGCCGACCCCGTGGCGCTCCTGTACGGACTGCGGCAAACGACCGACCGGATCACGATCCTCCATCAGCGTGGCGGCATACACCCGCCCCGGCGGACGAACATCCTCTACTCCATGCTGGAGGACTCGCTGCATGCGGCCGCGCCCAGCGGCGGCGGCATCTTTCACCCCAAGGTGTGGGTGCTCCGGTTCGTGCCGGCGGATGGTGGCAATGCGGACGGAGGGGCGGGCCCGCTCATCCGCCTGGCCGTATTGTCCCGCAATCTGACCGGCGACCGTTCGTGGGACGTGTCCGTGATGGCGCAGGGCCATCCTGGAGCCGACGCCGTGCCGGAGAACGCGGAGTTGGCGGCCCTGTTCCGGGCGTTGCCCGACATGTCCCCGACCCTGCCCAAGGACCGCGCCGACCAGATCGACTCGCTGGCGGCCGACGTGGAGCGCACCGTCTGGGATCTCCCCGGTCACGTTGACGAATTCCGCCTGCACGCCATCGGCCCGGGTCTCAAGGAGTGGCGGCCCCCGCGGTCGCGGCGGCTGGTGGTGATGTCGCCGTTCTGCACGCCGAACGCGCTGTTCGAGATGGCGCGCCGGAGCGACTCGCCGCCGACGCTCGTCTCGCGCCCCGAGGAGCTGGCCCGCATTCACGGCCAGGCGCCTGCCGCGCTGGAGCGCTGCGAGCGGTGCCTGGTCCTGAGCGAGCTGCTGGAAGACAGCCTCCACGCAAAGGTGTACCTCTGCGAGGTGGACGGCCGGACGCGGCTGTTCGTGGGGTCGATCAACGCCACGCATCACGGGAGCGGCGGCGTGGAGGTGATGGCGGAGCTGGTCGGGCGGCCGGAGACGCTGGGAACGGCGGAGACGCTGCTGGGCGATGACGGACTCGGGGCGCTGCTGGAGGATTTCGTTCCGCCGGACGGCCCCGGCCCCGATCCGGTCCTCGACCAGAACAAGAAAACCCTCGAAGATGCCTGCGGGGCGGTCGCCGCCGCCGACCTGCGCCTGATCTGCCACCGGGGAGACGGCGACGGCGGAGACCGCTGGCATCTCCGCCTGCGCAGCGCGAGCTCGGTCGATCTGTCGTCCGACCTCGAGGTCGGAGTCTGGCCCATCACGCTGCCCCGCAAGCGCGCAGCGGACGGTCGTCCTCTTCTGAACGGCGGCGATATCGACTTCGCGCCGATGGACGTCGCGCAGGTCACCCGCTTCGTAGCCTTCAGAATCGGCTTGAGGGAGAAGGATCCAGAGGTCGCGCCGGAGGTTTTTTTGCTGTGCGTTCCTGCCGACGGACTTCCCGTTCGCGAGCGCATCCGTGAGATCGAGCGCCGAATGGTCCGCGACCAGCGCGGCTTCCTGCGCTACATCCTCTTCCTTCTGGGCGCGTTCGACCCCCATACGACCCCGGGAGATTCGCGGGACGGCAGCGAGACCATCAACGGGGGTTCCGCAGCGGGCGCCGGAGGCTCCGGCTTCGGCTCCCTTCCTCTGCTCGAAGAGATGACGCGAGCCTACTGCCGCGACCCCGCGCGACTGGCCACGGTGCGTCGCCTGATCCGGCACCTGCGCGAGTCGGAGCTTGCGGGGGACGCCGACGACATCATCCCCGACGAGTTCATGCGGCTGTGGGCCACCTTCGAAGCCGCGCTGGAGGCAGACCCGTGACCGACCCCCGGCGTAGCGCGGACCAGGCGCTCGGCATCCTCAAGGACTTCCAGCGCCGCACCGTGGACTACGTCTTCCATCGCCTCTGGCTTGACGACGACCCTGCCCACCGATTCCTGGTTGCCGACGAGGTGGGGCTGGGCAAGACCCTCGTCGCCCGCGGCATCGTCGCCCGGACTCTGGAGCACCTATGGGACCGGGTGGGCCGGATCGACATCGTGTATATCTGCTCCAACCAGTCGATTGCGCGCCAGAACGTCCGGCGGCTGAGCGTCGAGGGGCTTCCGCACGCGGTGCTGCCGTCTCGTCTCACGCTGCTTCCGGCGCATGTGCGCAACCTGAATGCGCACAAGGTCAACTTCATCAGTCTGACCCCGGGCACATCGCTCAACACCACGCGGGCCAACCGGGGTGGCGTCATCGAGGAGCGGCTCGTTCTGTGGCAGATGCTGAAAAGGCTCAGCCACCCGCGCGGGCGGTCTGCCATGGCGTGGACCCGGCCGGCCAGGCCGCCCGGGCCGACCGACCATAAGCCGGTCCGCACGCTGCCTCGAATCGCTCCAGCGCTCAACCGGCACGGCCTCCACCGGCTCCTCCAGTGCGGAGTCGGCGACAGGAGCTACCGCTGGCACATGCGGTGGAACCTGCCGACCGTCGACGACGGCCTCACCGACGCCTTCCTCGCCCGGCTCCTGGAGGACGGCAAGCTCTACAGCACGCTTGTGGACTTCTGCGAGGCGTTCGCGCGGGGCGAGTGGCCCGACCGGTATTGGATGGTCGGCCGGTTGCGCGGCATGCTCGCGGGCGTATGCGTTCGCGCGCTTGAGCCCGACCTGATCATCCTGGACGAGTTCCAGCGCTTCCGCAGCCTCCTGGTTTCGGAGAGCCCCGCCGCGCGCCTCACCCGCCAGCTCCTCGACTTCCACTACGACCGGGACGCTCCCGAAGCGGGCCTCCGCACCAGGGTCCTGCTCCTGTCGGCCACGCCCTACAAGATGCTGACCCTCTACGGCGAGGACGGCGAGGACCACTACGCCGACTTCCTGCGCACCTGCCGGTTCCTCTGCGAAGAGGACGAGGAGACCATGCGGGGGCTGCGCGCGGCCATCCGGCGCTACCGTCTGGGGCTGCTGGACGGTGCTGCCGGGAACGTTGAAATGCAGGAGGCGCGTTGCGATCTCGAAGGCCGTCTGCTGCGTCACATGGTGCGGACCGAGCGGGTGCGGGCCACCGCCGACAGCGATGCCATGCTTCGCGGACGCCCGTCCGAGCCCGAACTCCGGCCCGAGGACCTTCTCCAGGCGCGCACCGTCCACCGCGTGGCCGCCAGCTTGAACGCCCGCGACCCCATCGAGTACTGGAAGTCGGCCCCCTTCCTGCTCAACGTGATGCGGGGCTACAAGCTCAAGGAGCGGCTGCGGGACCGGGCCGCGGATCCGCTGCCCGGGCTGGCCGACGCCGTGCGCGACGGGGACGCCTCGCTGCTCAAGCGGGACGCCGTGGAGCGGTATGCCCCGATCGAGCCTGCCAACCCCCGTCTGCGCCAACTGCTGGATGAAACTGTGCGCCAGGGGCAGTGGAAGTGGCTGTGGATGCCGCCCGCGCTGCCGTACCTGGAGCCCGGCCGTCCGTACGCCGACACCGGCCAGACCACCAAGGCGCTCGTCTTCTCGTCCTGGAACGTGGTGCCCGACGCCATTGCCGCGCTCTGTTCCTACGAGGTCAACCGCCTAATGCTGGAGCGGGAGTCGGGCCGCGCGGACCACCCGGCCTACTCGGAGCTCCACCGCTCACGCGCCCGCCTGCTGGACTTTCCCATGGCCAGGGATTCGGGCGAGCCCCGGCACGGAGACGACTCCGCGCGGCGGGATCGGCCGGGCGCCATGAACATTCTGCCGCTGTTCTACCCGAGCCCGTCCCTGTCCGAAGCCGGAGATCCGTTGAGCCTTGCCGGGGAACGCGGAGCCCCGGTTACGTCCCGTGAGGCTCTGGAGGCGGTGACAGAGCGGCTGAGACGGCGCTTCCACGATGCCGGAGTCGTCGTCCACGCGGATGCGCCCGGCGAGGCCCGGGCCGGCCAGACGGACCAGCGCTGGTACTGGGTCGCGCCCGCCATGCTCGACCACGCGCTCCATCCGGGCGTCCGGGACTGGGTGAGCACCGAGGAGGGCTGGCCCTCCGCCACCTCGGGTGGCTCCGAAAACCGGGGATTTCGTCGGCACGTCGCCGAGTTCGGTCGCGCAATGGCCGGGCAGTCGGATCTCGGCGAGCCCATGGGCAGGCCGCCCGAAGACCTTTTGCAAATGTTGGCCCTGGTGGCGCTCGCCGGGCCGGGCGTGTGTGCGCACCGGGCGCTCCGGCGCATCGCCGACATGCCGCCGACTTCACCGGAGCTGCTCGCCGGGGCGTCTCGCATTGCCCATGGTCTGCGCGGCACCTTCAACATGCCCGAGTGCATCTCCCTGGTCCGGGCCCTCGAGGACGAGTTGAAGGAACGGACGGCGGAGACGCCGCGCCCGCCACGCGATCACCACGCTCGGTATTGGGAGCTGGTGCTGCGCTACGCCCTAGCCGGAAATCTGCAGGCGGTGCTCGACGAGTACGCCCATGTGCTGGAGGAATCGCTGGGGCTGATGGGCCATGCGGCCGCGGATCGCGTGGTCGGCATCTCCAGGGAGATGGTCGCAGCGCTGTCCATACGCACGTCACAGGTGCGGATCGACGACATCCGCTGCGCGGGGCCGGGCACCCCGATCGAAATGAGTCCCTTCAACATGCGCACCCGTTTCGCGCTCCGTTTCGGTGACCTGCGGAGCGAGCGCGGCGAGAGTGTTCAGCGCGCCGACACCGTGCGAAAGGCGTTCAACTCGCCGTTTCGGCCCTTCATCCTCGCCACCACCTCGATCGGTCAGGAGGGCCTCGACTTCCACACCTACTGCCACGCGGTCTACCACTGGAACCTGCCGCGCAACCCCGTGGACCTGGAGCAGCGCGAAGGACGCGTTCATCGCTACAAGGGCCACGCGGTGCGCAAGAACGTGGCAGAACGGTACGGCGGCGACACCTGGCGCGGCACTCGCAACGGAGGTGCATACGCCGCCCGCGATCCGTGGAAGGTCCTGTTCCGGCGAGCAAGGGACGAGCGTCCACCGGATTCCAGCGACCTGGTCCCCTACTGGATCTTCGAGCATGGTGACGCCCGCGTGGAGCGCCGTGTTCCGATGCTTCCCTTCAGCAGTGAAGTGGACCAGCTTCGCCGTCTGCTCGGCAGCCTCGCCGTCTACCGCCTGGCCTTCGGGCAGCCCCGCCAGGAGGACCTTGTCGAGTACCTGCGCACAGTGCGGCACAAGGATGCCGACGAGGAGGACCTGAACCGGTTTAGGATATCGCTGCAACCGCCCAGGGCGACCTGAGCGATAGCCCGTCGGCGCGAAGGCGATATCGCCGCCATTCAGCCACCGAGCGACAATCAGCCGCTCCCCGGGCAGCCCTCGCGGTTGCCCTGCAAACCACGCTCGCACCTCCAGCACGCGACCGGGCGCGCGCGTGGGCACATTCCCCGGAAAGCCAAATCGTCGGTCGGGCCACGACAGTCCATTCCAACCCGGACATGAGCATGAATGAGCCGGCAGTGGAAGTCGAAGGTTTGGGGGTCGGTGGCGAAGCGAGTGGGGTGGTGGACGCGGCCGAAAGATCCGATTGGTCGGGCCGGGTGCGCAGCCTAGCGGGAAGTCGTCCCCGATGGGAGGGGCGGGCGGACCCCGGACTTCGGCGAGACCGGCGGCCGCGGTCCGGAGCGGTCTGGACCAAGAGGCCGAGGAGCCTGTCCGCGGCGTCTCGGGCGCCGCTCCAGAGCGTTTCGCGGGCGTCCGCCCGGCTGGCTTTAGCCACTGTAACGTGGTCAAGCATCCATCTCACAAGCGGGCGCCCGTTTTTCGCGAAGCAACCTGCCTCGCAGCGCCCCTTTGCGACGCTTCCGCTTCGACGCCCGTTCTTGCCCGGGCCGATCATCCGTGAACGCTCCCCGCCGGGCTGGGCGTCGGGAAGGCCGGGCAGGAGTACTCGCGCGGCGGCTGCGCCGTCCAAGTGCGGTCCTGCTGCACCAGGGCGTTGGCGAGGACGAGGAGCTTCCGCATGACGGCCGTCAGGGCGACCTTGCGCGGCTTGCCCTTGGCGAGGAGTGCCTCGTACTTCCGCTTGAGGTCGGGATTGTGCTGGGCCGCAACCAGCGCGGGCATGAAGAGCAGCCTGCGCAGCCGGTGCCTGCCGCCCTGGATGAAGCTCCGTCCCTTCCAGTTTCCGGACTCCCGGGTGACCGGGGCGAGTCCCGCGAGGCTGGCGGCTCCCGACCGAGTGAGCATACCCAGTTCCGGCAAGTGGACGATCAGTCCCGCGGCGGTGATGTCCGAGATGCCCGGGATCGAGGTCAGGATCTCGGCCCGGCGCTCCATTTCCTTCTCCTCCCCGATCCGCTGCCGGATCTCGGCATCGATGAGCTTCAGCTGGCGGTCGATCTGCCTCAGCCTCTGCCTGGTGACCCGCTTGCCCACGGGAGTGCGCAAGTTCCTGCTCCGGTTGGTGATCGCGGTCCGATCCCTGACCAGCGCGTCGCGGATCTGCTGGAGCTCGGCAAGCTCGCGCTGCCCCTCCGACCGCGCCTCGGTCGGGCGCAGTTCCTCGATGGCCGAAGCCATGATGGCCAGCATCCGGGCGTCCACCGCGTCTGTTTTGGCGCGCCGCGCGATGGAGCGGGCGAGGGACCGGACCTGGAAGGGGTTGATCGCGTACAGGGGGAGCCCGGCCTTCAGGAGGGTGTCCTCGAAGTCGCGGTGGAAAGCTCCGGTGGGTTCGTACGCGATCCGGTCGATGCCAGAGCCGATCCAAGCGATCAGCTTCCGGAAGCCGGCGCTGTCGTTGGGGAACCGGGATACTCTCCCCTCGGGCGCGGCGAAGGCGTCGAGCCAGTCCTTGGAGATGTCGATCCCGACGGTGCGGAGGATGCTCCTCATGAGTTCTTCCCTTCTCCTGTGCTTGTCATGCGAGCCTCGATGCTCGTGTATCCATTCGGCATGGAGAGATTCTGCACGCTCTACGAGTCCTTCGGTCTGCTTCCGAGGAGGAGGATTGGTCTTCCCCTTCTCCACGTCCTCCTGGCGGTCTGCTCGGGCATATGGGTGCCACCACATACATTTTAGCTTTCCAAAGCTCCGCTCTGCGTTGCTCCTCGGGCGAACAGCTCTGCTATTCGCCTTTCGTCGCGCCTTGCCAGCCCGGCAAAGCACCTAAGGTCTGAATCACGGCAGGAAGTCGTCTAAAGTCAACTGGGACTGCACGATCTGCGTTTCCTGCCGTTGGGCTGGACCCTGCTGGACCGTGCCCCGATAGCGGGAAAAGCGGAATCCGATTGGCGGGAACGGCCAAGTCAATTTCAGCCTGTCAGCCGTTCTCGGAAAGCAGCTGGAGAGGGAGAGGGCGGTTCACTGTGAATCGACCTTCTGTGTCCCACACCTGCGTGGTGCTGATTTCGAGCACTGCCTCGCCCGGCCCGACCCGCTGGCCGAGAGTGTCTCCGGACTCGGGGCCGACGCTGCCGGAGAGCCGCATGTGGCGTCCGGGGCGCAAGACGGCACCGGCGCGAAGCCGGAATCCGCCTCCGAGGCGTCCGGGGTCGAGGCCGGTCCTGTCCTGCGCGAGCTGGCGGCCCTTTCGCGACGACATGCACGCGCCTCGAAGAGGACAACCGGGCGGAAAAGGCGGACAGGAACGAGGAGGCCGGGCGGATCCGGGAGGAGTTGTCGCGGAGCCGGAGGGGGAATCTCGACTCGCAACCGACTGCGGACGGTTTTCGTACCCCCGCTCGCGTACACTTGCGACTCTCGACCCGGCG
The DNA here is from genome assembly GCA_965204275.1 of Longimicrobiales bacterium. Taxonomy (GTDB): domain Bacteria; phylum Gemmatimonadota; class Gemmatimonadetes; order Longimicrobiales; family Gaopeijiaceae; genus Bin94. The sequence goes on along the minus strand of CBDBEC010000001.1, from coordinate 542,788 downwards.
AGACAGGTTGTGGCCGGATCGGGCCAACCCCCGGGTGGCACCCTGGCCCCGATGGCTCCTTGCGGCTCCAGACAAGGAATCGTAAGTTGTGAAGTGGAGTTCGGCCCATGCGGTTCCTCGAGTGAGTGAAAGGAAAGAGCGCGACGAGATGAGGATTCGAATAACGGAGTTCCGCTTTCGCGGACGATTTCGGATCGCGGTGGCTGCCGGGGTCTTGGGAGTGGCTGGTTGCGAGCAACCGATGGTTCCTCCTTCCGCAGATGGCGAGGCGGCGGCATTCGCCGCCAGCAGCGACGACCGGGCGGGTCCCGGACAGCACGTATCTGGCGACGTGGTGGACGCAACGGCTACTCTCGCCTCCCTCATGGGTGGCGACAAGGCGGATCGAGAGGCGCTGACGGCACTCTACAACGCGGCCAGCGGCAGGAACTGGTCCCGGCAGGACAACTGGCTGACCGACGCTCCGCTGAAGGACTGGTACGGCGTGTGGGTCAACGACCAAGACCGTGTTACAGCGTTGGTGCTGTACGCGAACAACCTCACCGGCACGATCCCACGCCAACTCGGCAACCTCTCCGACTTGGAACGGTTGCAACTTGGGGACAACCGGCTCCGAGGCAAGATCCCGTCGGCACTAGGCCGACTTGCTCGCTTGCAAGTGTTGGATCTCGGCGACAACCAACTCACCGGGTCGATCCCACGGCAACTGGGCAAGCTCCGCAGCCTGAAAGACCTGCTGCTCTTCCGGAACCAGCTTACTGGCAGAATCCCCGGCCAACTCGGCAAACTCGCCGACTTGGAACGGTTGGAACTCGCGGATAACCAGCTCACCGGCGCGATCCCGAAGACACTGGGCCGACTCGCTGGCTTGACAGAGCTGTATCTTGCCGATAACCAGCTTACTGGCAAGATCCCCGGCCAACTCGGCAAACTCGCCGACTTGGAACGGTTGGGTCTTTATAGGAACCAACTCACCGGCGCGATCCCGAAGGAACTGGGCAAACTCGGCAGCTTGACAGTGCTGCATCTTGCGGACAACCAGCTCCAGGGCAAGATCCCGCCTCAACTTGGCGATCTCGCGAACTTGAAGTGGTTGGCTCTTTGGAGGAACCAGCTCAGCGGCGAGATCCCGAGGGAACTCGGTAACCTCACAAGCCTGAGAACATTGGAACTCATGTCGAACCTGCTGGAAGGCGAGATCCCCGTCCAACTCGGCGACCTTGCCGACCTGGAAGGGCTGGATATTGGGGAGAATCAACTCCGGGGAAAGATCCCGGCTGAACTAGGCAAACTGTCCAACCTCCGGGATCTGAAGGTGCTCTTCAACAAATTGGAGGGGCCGCTCCCCGCAGATTTCCTGGCGCTCGACGAGTTGGATTACTTCATCTTCCGCGACAACCCGAGTCTCTGCGCGCCGAACACGACAGCCTTCGTCGCTTGGCTCGAAGGGATCAAATACAGCAGCGGCCCGCTATGCGGAGAGGGAGAGTCCGGATAGATTCGCGTCCACGGTGGGACCACCCCGGCCACCTACTCGTCGTGGCAGACAGGCAACGGCGTTCAGAGCCTGCGATGTCAGGGTCTGGCGGGTATTCCAGAGGCAATTCGGGGTAAGCAGTCTGACAGCGCCGTCGTCGCCGAGGCGTGACGGGTCGCTCTCGCCGTCCGTGCGGCTGGCGGTCAAGAGGCCGGGGAGCTTGCCCGCGGCTGCCAGCGGGCACCGTTCCGGGCGTCGCGCAGAGATGCGTGACGGAAGCCGTCCGCAGGCTAGCGCTAGCTCAGGCCCGCTTAGGCTGGAGAGCTGGAGAGTGTCCATCTCACAAGCGGACGCCCGTTTTTCGCGGAGCGACCTGTCTCGCAGCGCCGCCGGCGCCAAGGACGACAGCCTCGACGCCCGCGTCCCTTCCAGTTTCCGGACTCCCGGGTGACCGGGGCGAGTCCGGCGAGGCTGGCGGCTCGCGACCGAGTGAGTATTCCCAGTTCCGGCAAGTGGACGATCAGTCCCGCGGCGGTGATGTCGGAGATACCCGGGATCGAGGTCAGGATCTCGGCCCGGCGCTCCATTTCCTTCTCCTCTCCGATCCGCTGCCGGATCTCGGCATCGATGAGCTTCAGCTGGCGGTCGATCTGCCGCAGCCTCTGCCTGGTGACCCGCTTGCCCACGGGAGTGCGCAAGTTCCTGCCCCGGTTGGTGGTTGCGATCCGATCCCTGACCAACGCGTCGCGGATCTGCTGGAGCTCGGCAAGGTTGCGCTGCCCCTCCGATTTCGCCTCGGTCGGACGCAGGTCTTCGACAGCGGCCGCCATTGTGGCCAGCATCCGGGCGTCCACCGCGTCGGTCTTGGCGCGCCGCCCGATGGAGCGGGCGAAGGATCGGACTTGGAAGGGGTTGATCGCGTAGAGGGGGAGCCCGGCCTTCAGGAGGGAGTCCTCGAAGTCGCGGTGGAAGACTCCGGTGGGCTCGTACGCGACCCGGTCGATCCCGGAGCCGATCCAGGCGATCAGCCTCCGGAAGCCGGCGCTGTCGTTGGTGAATCGGGACGCTCTCCCCTCGGGGGCGGCGAAGGCGTCGAGCCAGTCCTTGGAGATGTCGATCCCGACGGTGCGGAGGATGCTGCTCATGTGTTCTTCCCTTCTCCTGTGCTTGTCATGCGAGCCTCGATGCTCGTGTATCCATTCAGGACATTGGGAAGGACGGTGGCGATCACACTACCCACGGCCCCTTTACGGCCTGCCAGCATATCGATCCGACCACCGTCCCTGTTGAGCGCCCGCAGAGGCGAGCGGAGCGAGCCGGAGCGGGCGCTCAACAGCCCGGGCCTTCCCCCGCGACCCGGTCATGCAAATCAAGCAGGGATCTGCACGATTATGGGAGACAAGCCAGCCTACCCGCCGTGGCCACGCTCCGCGTGTCCCGGCGGGGCTGGCAAGGGGGCTGTGCCCCCTGTGACCCCCTAACTGCAAGACGTCGCGTCGCGAGCGACGGGAAGTGGCCAGTCTATGGCCTGTCAATGGCCCCCAAGGGTTCTCCCGCGACCGCCACGCCGTAGCCTCGCTCCACCCGGCTGCGGAGGTGCCTTGACGGTTTGAACGCCGGCACATCCCGGGCCGGAACCTCGACCACCTCTCCGGTACAGGGATTGCGACCCGTGCGGGCCTTGCGATGCCTCACCTTGAAGGTGCCGAAGCCCCGGAGCTCGATGCCGTCGCCTCGGGCGAGCGCCTCCTTCAAGGCATCGAGGAAGGCGTCGGCCATCAGCCCGCATTCCCTCTTGGTGACGCTCGGACCGACCGCGTCGGCGACCTGCTCAACGAGTTCGGCTTTGGTCATCCTGTTCTCCTCGCGCGAAGTGTGGCCGAGTTCTGCCGCTTCAGTATGATAAGCTGGGGCGCGACCCACGGACGGCTGGTCCCACTGACCGCGCCAAGGCGATGCCGTGCCCCGATGGCGTTGGCCGAAGCAGACATCCTCCCGGCTTCAGGACGGCGTTCGTCGCGGCTGACCTATGGCCTTCCCGCATGGGATTGCTGGCCCGGAGCGACCCGCCGCGGCGGTTGGGATGGAGTGCACGTCCCAACCTCCGCAGATGCCACGGCAGGCATCGGAAAAGGTGGGTCGCTCCGGTCACGGCCTCCGGTTCCGGTGCGGCGCAGCCGCCCCGGAGGCCGTGATGCAACCGAAAGCCGGACAACGACATGCGCAGTCGCGGAGGTGCACATCCGAACCGCGATTTCGCGCACATGCCCCTCGATTTCACATGTGCGCCTCCGGATCGGCATCCGGGCAAGGTCCAACTCGACCGACAGACGGCTCGTTAGCCGACGGGATTCCCAGTAGGATCTGACCCCCCGCCGACTGGCGGAGAAGCCGTCTCTCCGCGACCTTTCCGTTGCGCAGATCGTGCAGTCCATCAATCGAGAGAGGAATCGAACGATGGGAAGCACGAGAAGAAGCCGCCGGAGCTACGGCGCCGGCGAATGGGGCCGGAACCGGGTGAGGGTGTTCCCCGACGCCAAGACCGGCCTGTACCAGATTGAGTGGCGAGAGAACGGGCGCAGGCTCACCCGGTCGCTCAAACACCGCGATTGGAGGCGCGCGAAACGGCAGGCGGACGAGTTCGCTGCCGGGTTCGCCGGACCCGAGATCGGCGGCGGGGCCGAAGCCAAGCCCGAGCCGCTCACGCTGGAGAAGCTGTTTGACACCTACGGCGAGGAGGTGACGCCCACCAAGGGCGCGCATTCGCGGGGGCACGACCGGGCCGCCATGCAGATGTTTCTCCGGTTCTTCGGACGGAACCGCAACCCGGCCACCCTGTCCCAAAGGGATTGGGACCGGTTCATCCGGGCGCGGCGCGCGGGCAGGACCGGACCGAGCGGACGACCTGTATCCGACCGGACGGTCGAATACGACCTCAAGTTCCTGATCGCCGTCCTGAACTGGGCGGCAAGGTCGCGAGACGAGCGGGGCCGCCTGCTCCTCGACAGGAACCCGCTGAGGGGTCTGAGGACACCCACCGAGAAGAACCCGACCCGGGTGGTGCTCGCCGAGAAGGAATACCGGGCGCTGCTCAAGGTGTCTCGCCGGGTGGACTGGAGGTTCCACGTCGCGCTCGTGCTCGCGCACGAAACCGGCCACCGGATCGGCGCGATCCGCCAGCTTCGGTGGGCGGACATCGACTTCGAGGGCGGAACCATCCTTTGGCGTGCCAAGCACGACAAATCGGGTTTCGAGCACACCACGCCCGTCACCGATGAAGCGCTCGACACGTTGACGGAGGTGCGGGCGATGAACCCCGCAACCGGGGACGCTCCGGTGCTGCCCGCGCCCAGGAATCCGCTGGCGGTTGCGGGTGCCGCGCGGTTGCACGCTTGGTGGCAGAAGGCCCAGATTCTTGCGGGTTTGGAGCCGAAGCCCGGCAGGGGCTGGCACTCGCTGAGGCGGAAGTTTGCATCCGACCTAATGGACCAGCCGCTGAAGGTGCTCTGCCAACTCGGCGGCTGGAAGACGGCCAAGACGGTGCTTCGGTGCTATCAGCGAGCCGACGAGGGACAGCTTCGGAAGGCTCTGGAAGACCGCCGCAGGGCTCGCGGCTGAAATCGAGAATGGCGGGAGTCAAACAGCGGGAATCCGGGCTACCGATGACGCAACTACAGGCACCACAACGAGATTCCAACCAAAACGCACATGCCAGCCCGGCGCCTCACCGGTCTCGGTGCTCGCGCGGGTTTGTCCACGGACTTGGGGCAGCCCGCGGACAAAACCCGACCGGCATTCGAACGGCGATGCATCCGGGCTGGACCGCTCCGCTCTGCGTTGCTCCTCGGGCGAATAGCGCTGCTATTCCCCTCTCGTCGCGCCTTGCCAGCCCGGCGCCTCACCGGTCTCGGTGCTCGCGCGGGTTTGTCCACGGACTGCGCGCGCTACGTTCGTATCTCCTCGTCGATGCCCTCCTCGCCTTCCCACTTCCCGACCACCGCCGCCGCGCACGAGTCGCTGTAGACGTTGACGGCGGTGCGGGCCATGTCGAGGGGCCGGTCGATCGAGAGCATCGCGCCCACGATCAGCATCGCCTCGGGATTGTCCCCGATGCCGATCGCGCCGAGGATGATGAAGATCACCACCAGGCCGGCGGATGGCACCGCGGCGGCGCCGATCGACGCCAGCAGGGCCGTGAAGACGACGACGACCTGGGTCATGAACCCGATGTCGGCTCCAAGCGCCTGCGCGATGAAGAGCGCGCCGACGCATTCCATCACCGCGGTTCCGTCCATGTTGACCGTGGCGCCCATGGGCAGCGTGAACGAGGACACCCGGTTCGATACCCCGACCTTCTTCCGCACGGTCGTGAGGGTGACGGGCAGGGTGGCGGCGGAGGAACTCGTCGAAAACGCCACCAGCAGGGGCTCCCGCATGTTCATCGCGTGCTTCCAGGGGGAGACGCGCGCCCAGAAGTAGAGCAGCAGGGGCAGCGTGATGAAGAAGTGGATGCCGAGACCGGTGCCCAGCGCCGCGGCGTACTGCGCCAAGTTGCCGAAGGCCTTGAGGCCCGTCCCGGCGACCAGGGTGACCATCAGCGCGAATACGCCGATCGGGAGCAGCTTGATGATGCCCCGCGTCAGCGCCATCATCGCCTTGAAGAGCGCGTCGACCAGGCCGGTCACCTTGGTGCGGGGGCCCTCCGGCAGGGTCGTGATGGCCACGCCGAAGACGATGCAGAAGAAGATGATGCCCAGCATGTCGCTCGCTGTGGCCGCGCCGAGGAAGTTGGTGGGAACGATGTCGAGGAGCAGGTCCTTGAACGAATCGGGGACCGCGAGGTCGGGGGGCTCCGTCCCGGTGTCGGTAATCGGGTAGTCCCGCCCCGGATTGAAGAGGTTGAACAGGATCAGCCCGGTCAGCGCGGCCAGGAAGCTCGACACCATGTAGTAGGTCAGCGTCTTGCCGAACATCCGGCCCACCACGCGCCCGCCTCCGGCGGAGGCCACCCCCGCGATGATGGAGGTTATGACCAGGGGCACGATGATCATCCGCAGGAGGCGCATGAACAGGGTGCCGAGCCAGCCGAAGTTCTCCGCGAACCACCCGCCGGCCGGAGAGTATCCGATGAGGACGCCGACGACCATCGCGATGAACACCTGCCAGTGAAGACGCTTGTACCAATCCTGGCCCGGGCTGTAATCCATGGGGGTTCTCCTTGGGGGGGTTGTCTCCGGCGGGAGCGGAGGTCGAGGGCAACTTGGGGCGTGAGGGGTGGATGGTCAAGCGGCAGCCTGGTTCCGCCCGACCCGGGTGGGTGGCCAGGTTGCGCGGCGGCGCCGGCCAACGGACATTGGGGGCTCGCTCGCTCAGGCCGGTTCTGACGCGGAACGGTATAGTAGACATGACATTCTGTAAGGTTGGGTTTACAGTGTGATCGGGGCAGCGCGCTGGTTACGCACGGAAGCATCGCCGGCCGAATGCGGCAGGGGCCGGTTCCATGGGCTGTTGGGGTTGGCGGTCACACTGGGCCTCAACTGCGCGCCGGCGGTTGGCACCCTCGCTCAATTGCCCGCCGAACCGCGGACCTACGACGCCCCGAGCACGGCATCCCCACCCGCGATCGACGGCTCCCTGGGCGACCCGGCATGGCGCGCGGCCCCCTGGACCGAGCCCTTCATCGACATCCGGGGAGAAGGCCGGCCCGCGCCGACATGGGAGACGCGGGCCAAGATCGTCTGGGACGAAGGCCACCTCTACATCGCGGCCGAAATCGAAGAGCCCGACCTCTGGGCCACCCTCGCCGAGCGCGACGCGATTCTCTACCGCGAGCACGACTTCGAGGTCTTCATCGACCCGGACGGGGACGCGCTCGACTACTACGAGCTCGAGATCAACGCGCTGGGCACCGAGTTCGACCTGTTCCTGCCGCGGCCCTACAACCGCAAGGGCAAGGCCAACGTGGGGTGGGACATGGCGGGGCTGCGCACGGCGGTGGCCCTCGACGGCACCCTGAACGACCCCTCCGACGAGGACCGGGGGTGGTCGGTGGAGATCGCGATTCCGTGGTCGGCGCTGAGACCGCCCGAGGGGGGCGCGGCCGCGGACGATCCCAGGGAGACGGACCGGTATGCGACCGCGGATGAGGGCCGGCACGAGCCGGGTGCCGGGCCGCGGGCCGGAGACGAGTGGCGAATCAATTTTTCCCGGGTGCAATGGCCGGTCGAGGTCGTGCCGGGCGGATACCGGAGGGCGCGGGAGCCGAGCCCCGGGGACCGGCACCCGGAGCACAACTGGGTGTGGTCGCCGCAGGGCGAGATCAACATGCACATCCCCGAGATGTGGGGAATCGTGCGCTTCACCGAAGGAGCGGAGCGATGAAACGCAGGGATTTCCTGAAGACGGCGGGTGCGGCGGCGGCGTTGGCTGGAGGGTCCACGGTGACCTCCGCCTTTGCCGGCCGCGCGTCAGCGTCCGGCCGGGGCAGCGACTTCGGCCTGTGGACCTGGGTCAGCTTCAAGCGCGAGTACGACGCCGGCGAATGGCGCCGTCGTTTCGCCCGGCTGCGCCAGGCGGGCTTTCAAGCGGTGCTGGTCGGGGGCGGGGATGTGGAGCTCGTCTCCGGGGCCGCCCACGCGGAGGGGCTCGAGTACCACCGCTGGTTCTGGACGATGAACCGCAACGGCGACGGGTGGGCGAAAGAGACCCACCCCGAGTGGTTCACGGTGAGCCGCAACCTTGATTCGTCGCTCGAAAAGCCGCCCTACGTGAACTACTACAGGTGGGTCTGCCCGTCGCGCGCGCCGGTGCGCGAGTACCTGAGCCGTCGTGTCGGAGAGCTGGCGGCGAACCCGGGCGTGGACGGCGTCCACCTCGACTACGTGCGCCACTGCGACGTGATCCTGCCCCGGGGGCTGTGGGAGCGGTACAACCTCGTGCAGGACGTCGAGCACCCCGAGTTCGACTTCTGCTACTGCGATGTCTGCCGCGAGCAGTTCGCCGCGCTCGACGGCCGCGACCCGCTCGAGATCCCCGACCCCCCGGCCGACGAGGCATGGCGTCGCTTCCGCTGGGACAGCGTGACGGGGGCGGTGCGGGACCTGGCCGCGGCCGTGCACGAGCATGGCAAGCCCATCACCGCGGCGGTCTTCGCGACGCCGACGGAGGCGCGGCGGCTGGTGCGGCAGTCCTGGGACGAATGGCCGCTCGACCGGTTCTTTCCCATGCTCTACCAGTACGCCTACGGGGAGGACATCGAGTGGATCGGGGAGTGCGTGCGCGAGGGGGTGGCCGCGCTGGCGGGCGGCGGTGGGGAGGGGGGGCCGCGCCCGGGGACGCCGCTCACCGCGGGGCTTCAGCTGCGGTGGCTCGAACCGGCCGAGCTCGCCGAGGCGGTGGTGAGGGCGCGGGAGGGGGGGGCGGCGGGGGTGGCGACGTTCGAGATGCACGGGCTGAGCGACGAGCACGTGGCCGCGCTGAGGGGGGTGGTGGGGTAGAACATATGGAAGGGCCGGCCCCTGCCGGCTTACCGTGGGTTGGCGCCGACGGTGAGCGGAGGTGCCAGAGCCACATGCGACTTGAGGTCGCAACCGGAACAGGAGACCGGCCCTATGAAGAAGAAGACCAAGGTGTACGTCGGGATGGATGTCCACAAGGACAGCGTGATGATCGCGGTGCTTCCGGAGGGAGCGCGGGAGCCGACGCTGGTGAGGCGGCTGTCGCACGAACGGCGCAAGCTCAGGCGGTTGCCGGACCGCCTGGCCCGTGAGCACGAGGTTCGCGCCTGCTACGAGGCGAGCGGCGCGGGCTACGTGCTGGAGCGGGAGATCCGGAGTTGGGGCCACGAGTGCGAGATCGTGGCTCCGTCGCTGATTCCCCAGCGTCCGGGAGAGCGGCGCAAGCACGACCGCAAGGACGCCGAGGAACTGTCCCGGCTTTACCGGGCGGGTGAGCTCGTGACGATCCGGATACCCTCGGAGCGGGAGGAGCGGGTGCGCGACCTGGTGCGTTGCCGGGAGACGTTTCAGCGGGAGGCTCTGAAGTCACGCCACTACATCCTGAAGTTCCTGGCTGGGAGCAGACGTTCGGCCCACTCCGCGACGCCTTCAACGCCGAACACGGCTGGAGCCGTCCGGACGATCCGGCGCGTGCGAGGGTGCAGCAGCCCGGACACCGCGCCTACGTCGAGGCGGCCCAGCTGCGGGCCGGGCTCCGCCTCGAATCCTCACCCCGCGACCTGATCCGGGACTACCTGCTCCAGCGTGTCGAGCACGGCACGGTGCGGAACCGGGGAGACGTCGCCGCCGCCCTGAGGGAGGCGGGGCTCGCAGTGCCGCGCCAAGGCGAGGACTATATCACCGCGCTGGACCCCGAGAGCGGAGTACGGTGGCGGCTGAAAGGAGGGTTGTATGCCCAAGACTTCAGGCGTGAGCGGCTTGACCGAACGGTTGCGGACGCGGCTGGAGGACGAGCGCAGGGAGATCGAGGAGTTGACCGCGAGCGAGCTCAGGCGGCTCGCCGAGCACTCGCAGCGCGTCGCGAGGAACGCGCTGCGTACCATCGAGCGCGATACGGAGGAGACGACCGGGCGGATGCGCGAGTTGCTCGTCAAGGCGTGGCTCCGGACCCTGATCGTAGGCCTGAGCCTTTGGCTCGGTATCTTCGGCGGAAGCTGGGCGACGATGCGCTGGTTGTGGGCGCGCATCGAGATGGCCGTCGATCTCGACGTGAGGATCGACGGAGCGCAGCAGACGTTGGCTCAGATGGAAGTGGACACCTGGGGGGTCGAGCTCACGGAGATCAAGGGCGAGCCGTTCGTGGTGCTGCCGTTCGGCTCGCTGGCCCATCCACCGTACAGGGTGCGCGAGCGGCCTGCCGTGAAGCTGTCGAGAAAGTGAGGGATCTGTATGACCGGGTTGGAGAGGCAGTTGACGGCGGCCTTGAAGAGGTTGTCCGCGCAAGCCGCAGGAGAAACGAATCGCGGCAGGGAATCGTCTAAAGTCTTACGGGACTGCACGATCTGCGCTCCCTGCCATTGAACGATGATCTGATAGCGCCGAACGGAATCGACCGGAATACCGCTTCATTCTGCGGGAACTCGGTAGGTGAGATCAGCCACCTCTCCGCGCTCAAGCTGGTCGGATGCTTACCGTGCGGAATACCCGCGCCGCGCATCACGGCAAGAGATCTTCTAAGTCCAACCTGGACTGCACGATCCGCCATTCTTGCTGTAGCGCGACAAAGGGTGAGAGAGCGGGTTGTCAATGGCCACCGAAAATGTCAGGTCAGAGTTGGGAGCCGCCCTGCGGAGAGAGCGTAGCGATCGGAGCGGGGCGGCTTGCCGGGTGCCGAAGAGGCTTCACGATCTGGTCTCCCCTGCCGTGGATTCGCTATTTTGTTCGGAGTCCCAACGGGTTGATGGCCTTCGAGAACTCCGCGTGGCGGTCCCAGCGATTCCGTTCCCCCATTACCAGGTTAAGGTTGCCGCCCGAACTCTGCCTCGGCGTATGGCCTGTTTTGTAGAAACCCAGCAAAGGGGCCACCGAACACGAGCCTTAGTGACCGGCGAGTTGAGTTGGCCATGGATGTCGACTTAGGGTCAAGAGGTCCATCTCATCCTTGGCGACTACAAATAGCGACGAGCGGCCGTGGCCAACGACGGTCTGGTGATCTCCCAGACGGATAACCCCCCGTAGCGTCCCTCGCCGGTCCACCACATCGTAGCGCTTTCCGAGCGAATCGGCCGTCGGGGTTCGTTTCACGAGCAGCATTCCGTTGGGCGCCGCCCGAAGCGCCGTGCCTCCAGGCGTGATCCAAGGCACTTCCATGACGAAGGGTGGAATATGCTGCGGCCATCCGGGGGAAATCCTTGGGTCACACGGCTCCGGGTAATTGTGCCGGGCAAGGGCGAAACACTTCTCCCGCTGATTCACCGGGACAGGAGCAACGGGAAGCGAAACACCGCGGATCCACTGGCCGTCCGGCGTGCGCCAGTCCACCTTGTAGGGGTCCGGTTGTGCCACCGCGATCCAGCCATCGTGAAAGAGCCACGCCTGCCCTCCACTCGCCAGCGGACTCGTGACGATGGCGAAGTAAGCGGCGGCGCCCGAGCGCATTGTCGTCGGTTTAGCGCCCAAGCGGCCCTGTCCACCGAGTTTGGCGATCGTGTCGAGGCGGCTAATCGCTGCCTCCATGACGCCGGGCTGCGTCAAGAGAACCCGAACGGAGTCTGCATCTGGGTAGCGCACCGTCACTGGACGCGAATTCCCCAAAGCGGACCCGAACCCTTCAAAGGCAAGCACCCGGCCTGAACGATCGGCCCCCCACAGCGACGAACCGAATCGATTTGGCAACGGCTGGCTCGCGCCTAGTGTCGCCACGATCCGATCCCCCACCAGGAGGAGCCACCGACGCGTGGTCGGATCGGTGAAGAGCGTGGAGTCACCCCCAAGCGCATAGAGAAAGCCAGCAGCCCGATACTCGCCGGGTCCGTCACCATGGCTTCCCACGCTACTCACGCTTCCTGACCCGTAGTCTATGACGTAAAGAAGGTCTTCGGTGGCATCGGACACCAGCACCTGACCCGCAAGTTCCCTAACGGATGCAATCCGCGAAAACTGCTGTCCCCGCAGGGTCCAGTCCGCAGGAGGAAGGTCGATGGCCGTGGGCTCCTGGGCCGCCAAGCGGCCGGGATGGACGATCAACAATAGCGAGAAGCCGCAGCCCGGAAGGAGGACGGGCCACCTGGGAACTCGAATTCTACCGTTCATATGGTTCCTCGCCTCCGAGGATCGCCCTGATTGCCTCTACGTATGTTCCCCCGTCATACGCAGGGACCGGGAGACGCCATCCGTTGATTAACACGGTCGGCGTCCCACGCACGTCGATCTGCCCGCCTAACTCAAGCCCCCGCTCCACACGAGGTAGTGGCTGCGTGCTTGCATTGCACTGCTTGAAGCTCACGGTGTCCTGCACTCCGGAATCGACCGCGTAGGAGACCCACGTTTTGAGCCCAAGAGAATCTTGCTTCTCAAAGATCAAATCCACGTAGTCGGTAAATCTATCCTCCGCCAGTGCGCACTCCGCTGCACGGGCCGCAGGAATGGCGAAACGGTGGTCTTCCAATGGAAAGTGGACAAGCAAATGGGCAACGGAATCGCCAAACTCCTTCTTCACATCCATGAACGCCGAGTGGGATTGGCGGCAAGCACTGCACTCGAGATCCATGAATTCCACGACCGTTATGGGGGCCGAACCTGAAGTGCCATCCAACGGAATTCCGGCGGCAACCAGTGTGTTCCACATCGACTCGTCGAGTAACTCGGGGGGTCCACGGTCAGCAGCAAAGCCCTGTGGGCCTGCGGGGAAAAAGACCATGCGAACCGCTACGACCGAGACGACCACAGCGGCCACGATTAGTGCGACGTTCGTTATGACCTCCAATCGTTCTCGCATCATTCCCCTCCAAAGCCAACTAGTGTGGTGTCCTAATCATTGTGATGATTATGTGAAAGCCGGTGGCCAGGGCCTTTCTGGCCCGTAGTAGTCCTTGAGGCACCGTCCGAGATGGTTCACGGAGTGGAGGACGCCACGGCGAATCTGCTTCTCGGTCAGGGTGGAGAAAAAACGTTCGACCAAGGTCAGCCACGACGCGCTGGTGGGCGTGAAGGTGGTGGAAGACCCGCTTCCGCCACTCGATCCACTCCATCACCCTGGCGTGCCTGTGGGGGTCGCGTAGGTTGTTCAAGACGATAGTGGATCTCCCGGGTCCTTCAGCCCGCACGAACGCCATACCCGGTGCGCGAAGCTTGGTGCGTCGTTCCCGCCCGCGGCCATCCTGCACGACCAAGTGCGTCGCGTCCGGCGCCTCGATCTGCGTCGTCAGCCGGATCACCTCGCTTCTCAGCTCCGCCTGCGCCTTGGGACCTGTCCCCGTGGTTGCCCCCGCGGCGACGCTCCTCCCCGATGCCGTCCAGCCCTTCGTCCGCAAACCGCCGCCTCCAGCGGCCCCGACCTTTGTTATGGTCGGTCCCCAGCTGCCTCAGCGATCGCCTTGTTTCGTCATCCCGCCCGCCTCCATCAGCACGACCCGAGTCCGCTCCCTGAGCCGCACCGCCGCACCCCGCGACAATCGCTCTAGACGCTGACGGGTCCCGTTCCGGTAGCTCAATCCTGACAGCCACCCGCATGGCCCCTACTCACTTAGCGGGGGTCGGGTAATACGCGGGGGTCGGGTAATACGCAGAAGTGGGTATGATCCCTCGGCCCATACGGGCAGGGGGTACTACCGCAGCCGGTTGAATGGCTGCCTGGGCACAGGTTCTCACAGTCGGCATCCTGTTGCGTCTTGGTGGGGCAGTTCCAGTGACAAACGTATCGGCAGGCGTTCGTACTACTGGCTCTCCCGGACTGCGCCCCGGCGACTGCCATGATACCGAATCCGAGAATGAAAGTGGCGACGGCTTTGAGGACGAGGCGACGGCTTCGAATGATGCTGCTCCCTTGGCTCTGAGGAATGAACTTTTGTCTATAATAGGCCGGAACCGCTTGATCGTCAATTGGCTGTCGGGAGCAAATGGAATGTCCGGTCTTCGGAGCACATGGCTCCAAGTTGTGGCCGTAAAGTGACTTGCGACAATTCCCAGGGACGATTCGGCGAGCGAGACGCAGCGGACGAGTTCGCCGAGGGCCACACCCGATTGCAGGAATTGCGCCCCCCTCCCGGCAGTGATCGCCGTTCTCGCGGGCGTGCGCCACCCAAATTCCCCGCGCGTCGCGGCCCGAGAGCCCTCGCCAAAACGGACGCGCACGCGTCGAGTGCGACAGGTCGGCGGCGTCGGGAGCGGAATGCCCACGGCGAAGGCTGACGCCGGGATCGACCGCCGGAGTTCACGGCCCAAGGATTTCGAGCGGACGCCACCCCAATGGCAACCGGCGATTTGGACCGGAGGTCAGATAGACCGAGCGAACGGCGTTCTGGGTCGTCAGGCCGAGCCAGTTAGCCGCGTCGCATCCGTTCGGGACGATAGTCTCGCCCCAGAGTTCCGAAAGGGTGGCAAGCGCCTTCCAAAGGCTCGGCACGCGTAGTCCGAAGCGGGTCTGGATCGGGCGCATGTAGACACCTCGGCAGATCCGCAGGAGCCGCTTCCGAACGGACGAGACGCGAGAGCGGCCGGGCCACGGCCGCCCGGTCGGCAAGGTGCAGGAGATCGTCCTGCCTGGATCGGCGTGGCCTCCGGCTTGGCCGCGGCATACTCCATGATCCGTTCGGGCAGGCTATTCATCGCGTCCGGTTCTCCATCGGGCATCGATTCCCTCACCCAAATATAAGCTCCCGCCGCGGATGGGAACGGCCACGGAGGAGGATCTCGCGGCAGTGCCACGCAGCCAAGTACGTCGCCGGGCACGCGCTACCAGCGCCCAACGAGGACCCTCCTCTTCCCCGATCCTCCGGATTCCCGTCCTTTCGGCCATGTCCCGTCCCTCGAAGGGCAGCCCCGCAGCCGAGCCTCGGATCTCCGCCCCTGGAGGTTCGGATTTCCCACGCACGGTGGAATTTTCCGAGCCGCTGGCGGCGGCGTGTCGTGGGCTGGAAGCGGTGCGAAACGTCGTGAAACGTCCTGGGACTGTGGGCAATTTTCCACAGGTTGACGGGCTGGCAAGGCGCGACGAAGGGGGAATAGCAGCGCTATTCGCCAGAGGAGCAACGCAGAGCGGAGCCTTGGACCGGCAACATGTATGATGGACATGACAAAATGTAATGTGTGCTTTACAGTGTGGATAGGTGAGGCGAAGCGGCCAGCGCGGATGCATCGCCGTTCGAATGCCGGGGGGATTTTGTCCACGGACTGCTATGGCGATGTTCGAAGCATACAGATACGTGCGATCCAGGGGGCCTCCCGGAAAGCCGCGAGTCTCACGGATGATGGTCGGCACGCCATCCCCGCGTCGCTCCATGAAATAGCGCCGGTGCGCGGACCCCGGGATCTCTGCCACGCCAATGCCGGGGCTCCGGTGGTGCCGCAGAGCATAACTCGGCCCCGAGCGTTGGCGTACGCGGCGATCTCGTCGGCCAGCAACGCGGCGCTCCGGGCTTCGGAGCCGCGTTCCCGCGAACTCAACCCGCTTGAACTCCCACCGGCTGTCCTCGCCCGCCGCGATCTGGTCGAGAAGCTCTTGTGCGGTGTAGGTCATCGGCGGTCCCCGTAGCCGGTCGTGGCAGCGCTATTGGTCTGCGTGCTCTCAATCTCAGTCGCCGGTCGGTTTCGCATCGCCCCTGTGGAACGTGTGGGGCCGGATCACGGCCCAAGATAGGACATCCGGCCTGCCTCCGTACACCACGATCGATTCGCCCCCGCACCCGTCGGTCCCGCCCGGATCGAACTGCCAGGGAACCCTCGGTAGTTGCCGATTTCGGTCATCCCTTCAGGTCGAAATCGAATCGCGGCCATCGCCTACTGACCCCCGAAAATCCCTTTCGGCACATGCATGCTCACCAGCATATGCGGCACGTCCACCGTCTCCGAGATCTTCAGATCCCCCGCCAGGGAGCAAAGCACGTACGCCTCCTCACGCGTAAGCCCATGTTCCGCCACCAGGTAGTCGATCATGTACCGCGTCGCCTTCCGGGCCGCATCGTCGATCGTGGTCGCGAACCCCGTCACGGCATAGTACTCGTCCGTCTCGTATTGAGGTTCGACCATCCCCCGCGTGTTCTCCACGACCTCGAGCGTGAGCAGGATCCGCATCGGAGCCTCGATTGCCGTGCCCGAGACCTCGCCGTCCCCTTGGACCGCGTGGGCGTCGCCGATCGAGAAAAGCGCGCCCTCAACCTGAACGGGCAGATACACGGTCGTCCCCGCGGTCATGTGGCGGTTGTCCATGTTGCCGCCGTTGGTGCGAGGCGGAATGGTCACGAGCATGGAATCGGTGGCGGGCGCGACCCCCATCACCCCCGCGAACGGGGCCAGCGGAAGCGTGACGCGGTCGTTGAAGCGCACCTCTGTCGCGCCGGGCTCCATGGGGAAGCCGCGAATCCACGGCTCGGCGAACTCGTCGGCCAGGAAGCCGAACCCGGGGAGGATTGTCGCCCAGCCCCAACCACTCACTTCGACTTCGTGGATCGTCACCGCGAGCACATCCCCCGGACCGGCGCCCTCCACCCGGATCGGCCCGGTGAGCGGGTGGATGAGGCCGAAGTCGATGTCGCCGAGCTCCCCGGCCGCCGTGGACCCGGTGATCTGGCCGTCGGACGCCTCCTTGGTGTGCACCTCCACGACCGCTCCCGAGGGGACGGTCAGCACCGGCGGGATCGCGGCGCTCCAGCGGTTGTGCGTGTTCTCGGTCCCGAGGGTGAAATCCGGAGTTGGGATGGGCGGATCATGCTTCGACATGGGCTGAGTATAATCTGACATGGGCTGGGCATCATCCGGGATGGGCTGTATCTCACAGGCCGCGAGAAGCAGAGAGAGAATCAGGACCGTCCTCGCCAGCCCGGAGCCACCCTGCTTGCGGTGCAAGCCAGGGTTCCCCCGGGGGCTGCAGGCGATCCGAATCCGCGGGAGAAACTCGCCCGGCTCCCGGTTCTCGCACGGGTGTGTCCGCAGTCTTTCGGGTGAACGAAGCATCGGACGACTCCTTCCGGTATTTGGTTGTGGTCAAGCGTTCCGTCCTTCCCCCGGCGGACCATTCGCCGCACGTTGTTGAATGACTCGACGAAGGAAGGTCGCCGCATGTCCGGGAGTCCATGGAGAAATCCGCGCCGTGGGCGTTTGTCCACAGGCTCCCGGGCGCAGCAAGGAGACTATTCTGATCGCTTCCCCGGCCGCCACCCGGCAGCCACCCCACCCCGATCCCCCCTCCCCATGAGATTCGGCCTCTGCGGCTTTCCCGGCTCGGGCAAGACGACCCTCTTCAACGCGATGACCGGTCTGGACGTGCCGGTCGGCTACGGGGGCGAGGTGCGGGTCGGGACCGTACGCGTGCCGGACCCGCGCGTCGACTTCCTGTCGCGCGTCTACTCCCCTAGGAAGACCACCCACGCGACCATCAACCTGCGCGACGTTCCGGGCGAACACGGGGGAGTGCCGCAGGTCCTGTCCCCGCGCAGCCTTCAGGAAATCCGGGACCGGGACGCCCTCTGTCTGGTGCTCCGCGACTTCGTCAACCCCGCGCTGGAGGGCGATCCCGACCCGCTCGGCGACCTGCGGGCCTTCCACGAGGAGTGCGTGCTGGCGGATCTGGCCGTCGTGGAGCGGCGCCTCGACCGGGCGCGCAAGGAACGGGCCGACGTGCGCGAAATCGACGCCTTCGAGACGATGGCCGCGGCCCTGGGCGAGGGCAGGGCGCTCCGGCTGCTCTCCGAGGCCGAACTGCACAGGGGATTCCTGAAGGGATTCGGGCTGCTGAGCGACCTGCCGCTGCTGGCGGCCGTGAACGTCGAAGAGGAGCGGGCCGGCGAGGACCTGGACCCGCGGCTCGCCGCTGAAGTTGCCCGGATGGGGGGCGCCGCAATGGTTCTTTCGGCCAGCGTCGAGGCCGAGATCGCCCTGCTCGACCCGGAGGATCAGGCGGAGTTCCTGGAGGACATGGGGCTGTCCGAGCCGGCCCTCACCCGTTTCATCCGCACCGCCTACGGCCTCATGGACCTGGTGTCGTTCTTCACCGTCGGCACCGAGGACGTGCACGCCTGGACCATCCGGCGGGGAACGGTGGCGCGGGCCGCGGCTGGACAGGTCCACAGCGACATGGAACGCGGCTTCATCCGCGCCGAGATCATCCCGTTCGAGGTGTTCGCCGAGTACGGCTCGGAGCAGGCCGTGAAGGAGGCGGGGATGCTCAGGGTGGAGGGGAAGGAGTATGTGGTCGAGGATGGGGAGATCGTGCGCGTGCGGTTCAATGTGTAGCAGCGCGTGGACAAAATCCCCCCGGCATTCGAACGGCGATGCATCCGCGCCGGCCGCTCCGCTTCAACATTTCACGATGTAAAGACAACGTTACAATATGTCAATCACAGTATACAATCGGCGGCTCCAGGGCTTCGCTCGGCGTTGCTCCTCGGGCGAATAGCGCTGCTATTCACCTCTCGTCGCGCCTTGCCAGCCCGGCGCCTCGCCACTTTCGCTGCTCGGGCGGCTTTGTCCACGGACTGCCGGTGGCGCCCAGCTCATCGCAGCCGGGAACGGGGGCGCAATCGGGGGCCCGCAGCCGCCTGGCGACCGCTGATTCTCCCAAACCCGCAACCTACGCTCGCCTCGGCAGGTATCATACGGTATACCTTGAAGCGCGGCCGCCATTCGGGCGTTGCCGCCGACCACGCACAACCCGAGGAGGGATTATGCGATCCACTTTTGTTCGAACTGCTGCAATCGCAGCTCTGCTTGCCCTCGCAGGCGCCAGCGCAGCGATGGCACCGGTGGGTGTCGACACGCTCACGGCGCCCACGGGACCCGGAGAAGCGACCTACCTGGCGGCCCTCGGAACGTCCAGTTCACCGACCGCCACCAACCCCACGCCCACCCTGACGTGCCCCGGCGAGGTGATCTGGCGCCCCGCCCGGCACCAACGCCCTGCCCCACGTACGCCCAGGCCCCGACCCCCGAGGCGTCACCGCCCGCCACCACAGCCACCTTCGGTTCCCCAGGGGACGAGCGGCATCGAGGGGCGGGTCGTCGACGCCACGTCGGGCCAGGCGCTCCACGAGGCCGTGGTGGACCTGGTCGGCGAACCAATCGGCATGCTGACCAACCGGGCGGGCTACTATGCCCTACGCACCGTCCCGGCCGGTGAACATATCGTGAGGGTTCGCGTCATCGGCTACGCGACACAGGAACGGCAGGTGACGGTGACGGCGGGCCGGGCGACGGTGGCCGACTTCGCGCTGGAGGTCGACGCGGTTGTGCTCGACGCGGTTGTCGGTGCGGGAGCAGTGGGAGTCGAGCGCAAGAAGCTCGGCGTCACCCTGCCGAGTGTGGACGCGGCGGCGCTGAAGCAGGCCATTCCCGTCGCTGGAATCACTCAGGGACTTCAGGGCAGGGTACCCGACCCCAACACCGAATCCTACGCCCGCATCGTCGAGAACGACTTCAGGCTCGTGAGCGCGTCCCCGCTCTCCACGTTCGCCATCGACGTCGACCGGGCTTCCTACGCCAACGTCCGCCGGTTCATCCAGGACGGCCGGCGGCCGCCGATCGACGCGGTGCGCATCGAGGAGATGATCAACTACTTCCCCTACGAATGGGACGAAGCGGGTGGGGAGCACCCCTTCGCCGTGACCACCGAGGTGACCGACGCCCCCTGGAAGCGCGAGCACCGCCTGGTGAGGATCGGCCTGCACGCCCCTTCCGTCGACATGCGGGATCTGCCGCCCCGCAACCTGGTCTTCCTGCTCGACGTGTCGGGGTCGATGGATGAGCCCAACAAACTGCCGCTCCTGCAGAGCGCCTTCTCACTGCTGGCCGATCAACTGAGGCCCGAGGACTACGTGACGGTCATGACGTACTCCAACGTGGTCTGCCTGGCGCTTCCCTCCACTTCGGGTGACCGGAAGCACGAGATACTCGCCACGATCGAGCGCCTCTCCGCCGGTGGCGGCACGGCGGGCGGCCCGGCGCTGCAGCACGCGTACGAGATTGCCCGCGAGCACCACGTCGAGGGCGGCAACAACCGCATCGTCCTGGCCACCGACGGCGACTTCAACGTCGGTCCGTCCAGCGACGAAGCGATGGTCGAACTCGTCGAAAGGGAACGCGCGGCGGGCACCCACCTGACCGTGCTGGGTTTCGGCACCGGGAACCTGAAGGACTCGAAGATGGAGCAGATCGCCGACAACGGGAACGGCAACTTCCACTATGTGGACGGGCTCCTGGAAGCACGCAAGGTGCTCATCGAGGAGGCGGGCGGTACGCTGTTGACGGTGGCAAAGGATGTGAAGCTCCAGGTCGAGTTCAACCCGGCCAGGGTCGCCGGCTACCGCCTGCTCGGCTACGAGAACCGGCTGCTCGCCGACGAGGACTTCAACGACGACACGAAGGACGCCGGCGAACTCGGGGCCGGGCACACCGTCACGGCGCTGTATGAGGTGGTTCCCGCGGGAACCGAGGTGCCACGCGCCGTGGACGCACTCCGCTACCAGCGGGAGCCGGACGACCCGCAGCTCAGCGAGTTCGACGACGAGATGTTGTACGTCAAGGTACGCTACAAGGACCGCGACGGGACGAAGAGCAGGCTTCTGGAGCACGCCGTCGCCGACCGTAGCGGGACGGGGTCTACGGACTTCCGCTTCGCCGCCGCGGTGGCGGGCTTCGGCATGCTGCTGCGCGACTCGGACCACGCGGGTGCCTTCACCCTTGACGATGTCGTCAGGCTGGCCGAGAAGGGCAAGGGCGAGGACTCGCGCGGCTACCGCGGCGAGTTCATTCGGCTTGTCGAGGCCACTCGCGACCTGGGGCTGCTCCGGCGGGAGACCGACGGGTTGAGGTGAGGGGGCGAGGCGTCCCCTCCAGAGGCGGCCGCCATGAGGGCGCCGCCGTCCACACGCTACATGGGAGGGACCATGCGACACATCGTTGTTCGAACTTTCGGAATGGTGGCCCTGCTTGCCATTGCAGGCCCCGGCGCCGCCACCGCCCAGACGCTCACCGGCACGATCGAGGGAACGGTCACTGACGCGGCCACCGGACAACCGCTCGAAAGCGCCAGGGTCTCGGTTGGACCCGCCCGTTCGGGCGGCGTCCTGACCAACGAGGCGGGCCGCTACTTGATGATGGGCGTTCCGGCCGGTGAACACACCCTAGAGGTGCGGATCCTCGGCTACGCGACCCAGGAACGACAGGTGATTGTCGCGGCGGGACAGGTGACGGTCGCCGACTTCGCCATGACGGGACAAGCGCTCGAATCGCTGGAGCTGGCAGCCAGGGCAGCGATCTCTTTGCCGGGGCACCTCTTCCGTGGTGGCAGATTCAACACCGAATCCTACGCCCACATCGACGAGAACGACTTCCGGCTCGTCAGCGCATCCCCCCTCTCCACCTTTTCGATAGACGTCGACCGCGCCTCCTACGCCAACGTCCGCCGCTTCATCCAGGACGGCGAGCGCCCACCCGCCGACGCGGTCCGAATCGAGGAGATGATCAACTACTTCCCCTACGATTGGGGCGCTGTGACCGGAGAGCACCCCTTCGCCGTGGCCACAGAGGTGTGGGAAGCGCCCTGGAAGCGGGAACACCGTCTGGTCCGTATCGGTCTGCATGCCCGCTCGATCGACACCGACAACCTCCCGCCCAGCAACCTCGTCTTCTTGCTCGATGTGTCGGGGTCGATGAACTACCCCGACAAGCTGCCCCTCCTCAAGAAGGCGTTCGCCCTCCTGGTGGACCAGCTGAGGCCCGAGGACCGGGTGGCGATCGTGGTCTACGCGGGTGCGGCGGGGCTGGTGGTCCCGTCTACCCCGGGCGACCGGCAGGACGAGATCCTGGCCGCTTTGGAACGGCTCGAAGCAGGCGGCAGCACGGCCGGTGGCGAGGGGATCAGGCTCGCCTACGAGACGGCGCGCGAGCACTTCATCGATGGCGGGAACAACCGGGTGATACTCGCCACCGACGGCGACTTCAACGTCGGCGCGTCGAGCGACGCCGAGATGGTGCGCCTGATTGAGAAGGAGCGCGAGAGCGGCGTCTTCCTGACCGTGCTCGGATTCGGCACCGGCAACCTGAAGGACTCCAAGATGGAGCAGATCGCCGACCACGGGAACGGCAACTTCCACTACGTCGACGGTCTGCTGGAGGCGCGAAAGGTGCTGGTGGAGGAGATGGGCGGCACGCTGCTGACGCTGGCCAAGGATGTGAAACTCCAGATCGAGTTCAACCCCGTGCGGGTCGCCGCCTACAGGTTGATCGGGTACGAGAACCGCCTGCTGGCCGACGAGGACTTCAACGACGACACGAAGGACGCGGGCGAACTCGGGGCCGGGCACACCGTGACCGCACTGTACGAGGTGGTGCCCGCCGGGATCGCGGTTCCCGGCGACCGGGATGTGGATGCGCTACGCTACCAACCACAGGACGACGACCCTCCGCTCAGCGACTTCGACGACGAGATGCTCTATGTCAAGGTCCGCTACAAGGAGCCCGACGGGACGAAGAGCAAGCTCCTGGAGCACGCGGTGGCCGACCGTCCCGGCGCCCCGTCCACCGACTTCCGCTTTGCCACTGCTGTGGCGGGCTTCGGCATGCTGCTGCGGGACTCCGAGCACGCAGGGAATCTGGCGCTCGACGATGTCGTGAAGCTTGCCGAGCAGGGCAAGGGGGACGATCCGCGCGGCTACCGCGGGGAGTTCATCCGGCTGGTGGAGGCGGCCAGGGACCTGGGGCTGCTGAAGGCCGGGATGGACGAATCCCGGAGACCGCGGTAGGGTGGCCACGGCAACGGGAATACCACGCAGAAGAGGAACGGAAGGAATGAGAACCACGAGAATCATCGTGTCGGCCGCGCTGGTCGTGGCCATGGCAGCAGCCGCAACCACGGAAACCGCGGCCCAGGAGGCCGATGAGGCCCAGGTTGTTCGTGTAGAGGTCAATCCCTCCCAACTCACGTTGCAGGTCGGCGAGAAGGGCAGGATCACGGCCACCGCCTACGACGCAGACGGGAGTGTCGTCGATGTGCCGTTCCTGTTCTTCTCGCGGGACGGGCGCGGCAGGTTGGCCGTCGACCGCAACACCGGTGAGATGGAGGCGTTCAAGGGCGGCGAGTACACGGTAAGGGCGCGGGCGCTGGTACCGAGCCGCGTGGGCGGAACCGCGACGGTAACCGTGCCGTACCCGCCGCTCGACCGGGTGGAGATCTCCGCGGCGGGCGGTCGCTTCTACTCGGGAGTGATGGTCCGGCACACGGCCTACGTGGTGGACCGGGCCGAGGACGTCCGTGATCTCGCGGTAACCTGGAGCACCTCGGACGAATCCGTAGCGACCGTCGACCGGTTCGGCGTCTTCCACGCCCACGCGCCCGGCGAAGTGACACTCTCCGCGACGGTCGAGGGCGTTGTCGGCCGGATCGCCTACCAGGTGATCGAAAATCCGGTGACCGCGATGGCCGTGGCGGCCAGCCAGGCCCGCGGCCGGACAGGCGACGTGGTACATTTCACCGCCACGCCCTCGGCCGCGGACGGCTCCCCGGTCGACGACATCCCGGTCACCTTCGGGCTCATCGCCGACCCCGACGCGATCGCCACCGCCGATTTCCCTCCGGCCGAAGTCGATTCCCGGGGGCGCTTCGTGGCCTACAAGCCGGGCGTGTACACCGTCACCGCAAGCGTCCCGGGCCACACCGCGCACACAACCGTGGAAATCCTGCCCCGCCACATCGTCGAAGAGGTGTCGCTGGTAGGCCATGCGCCGGTGCGCAACGTTTCCACCTCTGACCTGTGGGTGTGGGAGGGCGCCGACGGCCGCGACTACGCGATCACCGGCACGCACAGGGCCCACGGCAGCACGTACTGGTGGGACGTGACCGACCCGGCGAACCCGGTCCTGACCGATTCGCTCGTGGTGGACGCGCGCACCACGAACGACGTCAAGGTCTCAGAGGACGGCCACGTCTGCGTGATCTCCCGCGAGGGCGCGTCCAACCGGCGCAACGGGATCGTCATCGTGGACTGCACCGATCCCCGCAACATCGAGATCATCTCGACCTACGACGACGAGCTCACCGGGGGCGTGCACAACCTCTTCATCCACGACGGCCACGTCTACGCCGTGAACAACGGCGTCCGCTTCGACGTGATCAACATCGAGGACCCGGCCAATCCGCACCGGGTTGGCAGGTTCGAACTCGACACGCCGGGCCACGCAATCCACGACATCTGGATCGTGGACGGGATCGCGTACACCTCGAACTGGGGAGACGGGGTGGCGGTGATCGACGTGGGCGGGGGCGGCAGGGGCGGCAGTCCGGAGAATCCTGTCCTGATCACGCGTTTCCGCGACATCGGGGGCGCTACCCACGCGGCGTTCCCGTACAAGAGTCCGACGGGCAGATTCTACATCTTCATGGGCGACGAGATCGGGGCGCCGCCGTTCGACGGACAGGAAATGGGCCGCACCCCGGAGTTCATGGCCGGCTACATCCACATCGTGGACTTCACCGACCCCGCGAACCCCGAAGAGGTGGCCCGCTACGAGGTCCCCGAGGCGGGATCGCACAACATGTGGATCGAGGACGACCGGCTCTACGCGGCCTTCTACCAGGGGGGGCTGCGGGTAGTGGACATCTCCGGCGAACTGAAGGGAAACCTGTACCACCAGGGACGCGAGATCGCGGTGTACAAGGCATACGACCCGGACGGGGTGGTGGCGAACGCGCCGTTCACCTGGGGGCCTCAGATGCACAAGGGGAACCTGTTCTTCTCCGAATACTTTTCGGGGATGTGGGCGGTGAAGCTGGAGCAGCGGCGCGCGCTGATTCCGTGAGGGGGCACATGCAGCCGGCGATCACGGTCGCCTTGCTCGCCGGATTGCCCGCCCACGCCGCCGCCCAGTCCTACTGGGCCTACGTGGCCGCCGAATCCGAAGACGAAGTCGCCCTGCTCCGCTACGACGCCGGCGGCGACCTGACCGTCGAGAAGACGATCACCACCGGCTGGCTCGTGGCCGAGATCGAGGCGCCCCACGGGCTCGCGATGGATCCGGTCGGCGAGTACTGGTACCTCACGCTGGGACACGGCTTCCCCAACGGCCGCCTCGTCAAGTACGAGACCGTCTCGGACACGGTGGTGGGCGTCGCCGACCTCGGCCTCTTCCCTGCCACGATCGCCGTCCCCCCCCACGGCACGGTCGCCCTCACCGTCAACGCCAACTTCCACGGCGACCACGTCCCCTCGACCGTCACGATCGTCGACCTGGAGACCATGTTCCCCGTCGCGGAGGTGGTCACCTGCACCATGCCGCACGGCTCCCGCTTCAACGCCGACGGCACCCGGCACTACTCGGCGTGCATGATGGACAACCAGCTCGTCGAGATCGACGGCGCCACCCTCGAGGTCGCCCGGCGCCTCGACCTCGTGGCCAACGAACCCGCGCACGCCCCGATCGAGGGGCACATGGCCATGGCGCCGCCCGACGGTCATTGCTCCCCCACCTGGACGACCCCGCACCCGGACGGCAGGCGCGTCTTCGTCCCCTGCAACCGGGGCGACGTGATCCTCGAGGTCGACCTGGAAAAGTGGCGCGTCACCCGCCGGATCGAAGCCCCGGGCGCACCCTACAACCTCGACCTCACCCCGGACGGGACCCGTCTCCTCGCCACCCTGAAGGGGAGCGCCCAGGTCGGTATCTGGGACGTCGCAACGGGCAGGCTGCTGCACCTCGTCGACTCGCTGCTGCGCGTGACGCACGGTGTCGTGGTTACGCCGGACGGCCGCTATGCGATCGTGACGGTCGAGGGGGTGGGCGGGGATCCGGGGATCGTCGAGGTGATCGAGATCGAGTCGGGGACGCGGGTGGCGTCGGCTGAGGTGGGGAAGCAGGCCGGGGGCATCGCGCTCTGGAAGATGGAAGGGTGACGACGGACCGGCTCGGGGCAATCGCGAGGTTCGCCGCATCGATCCGGAGGACAAGGCCTGGATCAGGAGTGAGGCGCGTCTGGCCGGCGTCTCGATGGAGGAGTTCATGCGCCGGCTGATTCGCGAGAGCCGGGAAAAGGCGCTCCGCCGCACCAGTCCTTCAGAGGCCTTCAGGCGATACTTCGGCCCCGGGCACGGAGTGGAGTTGCCTGCACGCGGCCGGTACGGGTACAGGTCCGGCAACGTTCCGCGTGACCCGATGCGTCCGCCCCCATCGTTCGACTACGGCGACCGATGATTGTACTCGACACCAACGTCGTCTCCTCCACCGCCCAGTGACACCAGCCTCACCACCAGCACGGTCTGCACCCCCAGCTCATCGGTCTCCAGGAAGGCCATGAGACCGCCGGGTCCGAAGGCCCTGGGCATGCGGAGGTCTTCGTAGCGAAGCGTTCCCAAGTATTCCCCGGATGACGTAAGGATGTCGGTCGGGCCCTGGCTGCCCCCGGTCGCGTCCGTCCGGGCGACCCAGACGCGGTCTTGCGAGTCCACGCCGAGTCTGTCGATGACCGGGATTTCCTCGTGAAACGCCAGGTCGTCGAACTGGCCCTGAGACTCTTCGACGAACTGGGCGGGGTTGAACCCCCTGATCCGTATACCCATGCTGGCCGCCATATCATCCATCACCGCCTCCACGCCTCTCTCGGTCAGCCTGTTTCTCTGGCGCTCACGCTCCGCCTCCTTCGCCTCGGCAGTCACCGGGAACGGAGCGATCGGTCGTTCCAGCACGCCCACGACCGACCCCTGCGGCGACAGGATCCCGACCTTGTACCCGACCGAGTCGACCAGGGCGACGCGTCCATCCGGGAACCCGGCCAGCTCCCACTTGGCTCCCAGGTAGCGAACCTCTCCGTCCTCGGGAGGATCGGGACGCCACGGTTGGAAGAATGTATCCGCCTCCACGGCGTCGATCGCGATGGAATAGGCGAAGAGTGGTCGCGCCCTTTCGTCCCCCGACCCGGAAGTCATCCACGGTTCGTGGGGTCCGACCCAGCGACCGTCATCGGTGTGCACGGCCTGACCGCCCAGCATGGGTCCCGACGCCTTGACACTCCGCAGGTACTCCCCTTCCGAATCGAAGACCTTGTAAGCACCGGGCGCCAGGTCGAAGACGGCAACCGATCCGTCGCGATTCACGAAGGCCGTCTTGGGCCTCCGGAATTCCGCGGGTCCCTCGCCCTCGCCTCCCATGGTCCTCACGAGCTCTCCCCGCACGCTCCACACGGACAGGCGATAGCTCCCGATGTCGAGGACGTGCAGGTTGGCAGACGCATCGAAGGCCACGGAAGCGACACGTACGAGCTGGTCCTCCTCCGCCGCTCCCGCGCCAACCCTGAAGATGGTGTCCAGGACCGGTGACAGGATGACATCCGGCTGGTCGAAGGCGCCGGTTTGCGCGAAGGCTGAATCGGTGCCGCGGCCGAACGATCCCGCGGCGACGAGGGTGAAGGTCAGCAGGAACCAAGGGGCCGCAGCCGCGACTGGCGAGGGAGACTTCATTTCATCGAGTAGCTTTGCATCGGTTATCCCACCTTACGTGGTTCCGGAGTTGGGCCACCCTTCGCTTCGAAACCGGCGAGGCGCACGGTGGCGGAGCGCGACCCCCGGTTGCAGGGACTTCGAAGACTCAGACTCGAAGCGACGCCCGCCCGTTGCAAGTGGAGGGAGATTGCTGACAACTGAGCGGCGACTACGACCACATCGTCGCCTGGCCGGTACCGGGACTCCGCGATCATCTGCTTGATCTCCGGCCAATTCAGGTTCCCGGGTGCCCGGCGGATGCATCGCATCGCACTTTGCCGCGAATTCACGCAGTTCCTCGACCGTGAACTTCCGGGGCCGCGCCGAGGCCAGCTTCTCGTCGGCCGCCTCGCGGATCCACTCCCCGAGCGACTTCCCTTCCCTGCGAGCCTGGTCCTGGTAGCGGATCTTCGCGGTCTCCTTCACGATGAAGTGGGTTCGTGCCGCACGAGGTCGTGCAGGTCCTGAGCGCGAACGGTGCGCGTGCTGGACGTGTTCGACGACCTGGGGACCGTCGAGGCGGGAAAGATCGCGGACCTGGTCGTCATGAGCGGGGACCTGACGGCGGATCCGGCGGTGATCCGCAACGTGACGGCCGTCTTCAAGGACGGGGTGGGCTACGACTCGGCCGCGATGCCGGGGGACGTGCGGCGGCGGGTGGGGATTTCGTGACGGTGGGAAGCCTCAGCTGATGGTCCGGGCAATACGGAACCCGTTGTAGTGGAGCCGGATACCGCCCCAGAGCCGTTTGCGGCTCGCAGACCGGAGGCGCCAGTAGTAGCTGTGCCAGGAGCCGCCGCGCAACACACCCCGCGAACAGTCGCGCAGCGAGCCGGAGGGGATGTACCCGAGGTGGTTGGGAGAATGGAGCCTGTGCCGTTCGCTTTCGCTCATTCCCCCGTACTTGTTGCGCTTCCAGCAGTTCTCCGTCCACTCCCACACGTTGCCCAGCACGTCGTACAGCCCGAAGTCGTTGGGGGCCAGGGACCCGACCGGCGCGGCGTGGTCGAAGCCGTCGGAGCACTGGGCGACGCTCCCCCATCCGTTGGCGTACCGGCACTGGGCCCTTTCGCCCTCCCCCCAATGTCGCGCGGTCGACGTTCCTCCCCGCGCCGCGTACTCCCACTCCTCTTCCGTCAACAACCGGTATTCCGCCCCCGTATGCTCCGATAGCCACTGTGCATACCTGCGCGCGTCCCTCTGGCTGACGTTGATCACCGGCCGCTTCCCCCGGCCCCACCCCTCGTCGTCCGGCCGGTACCCCGCGCACCCCCCCGCCCGCACACAGGCGTCCCACTCGGCGAAGGTCACCTCGTAGATCCCCACCGCGAACGGCGCCGAGAGCTTCACCCTGCGCGCCAACATCTCATTGTTCTGGCGGTCCCACTCTCCCATCCGCGACCCAATCCTGTACGATTCGGCCGGGAGCACCACCATTTCGGGGCAAACCGCACACTCCTGGAACATCTGTCCCGGCACGAGCTGCCGGACCCCGGGCCCTTCATCCCCGCCCCGGGCAACCCAGGTCTCGCGCGCCAGCACTTCGTAGCCCGCACGGTCGTTGTACTCGCCGAAACGCTCGTCGTGCGTCGTCGCGTCGATCTCCGCGAACCCCCAGTTCGTTCCGTAGCCGACGGCAAAGGCCTGGAGCCCGTCACCGCCATTGTCGCGGGTCCGGTGCTGGCGAGCCGCCCCGCGGTTGTACCTGATGATGACCAGATGGCTGTCCCCGATGGCGGACCATGAGCAGAACGTCCGGGGGTAGCCGGCCAATTGCGAGCGCAGGCTCCGGTCCACCTCCTGCCGTTCGGCGAGTTCGACACCGACGCGGTACAGGATTTCCCGGTCGGTTCCGTGGATCCCCGCCACCGGGTCCGTGCCCGGCGCCGTGTCGAGTTCGCTGCCCACGCACGCGACCGCGCCCAGACCCGACTGAGCTGTGGCGGGATGCATGCCGGCGAGCAGCGTGAGCCCGCAGATTGCGGCCGTGCCATAGAGAAGTGCCTTCATGGGTGCATTCCTCCGGTTTGTTGCCAAGACGCCGATTTCATGAGTCGCGCGACCGCCGGGTGCCGGGCCACGACCCACTGTTCGCTGTCTTTCATACACGCGGTTCCGTCCCCGGGTTCCGCCCAGCCCGGCTTGCTCGCGGACGGGCCGCTCAGTGCTCCCCGTTTCCCTCCCCGTCCCCGGCAACCCCACTCCTCAGATACGCGCGCGCCTCGTCCAGCCCGGTGATCCCCTCGCGTCCTTCCCACAGCGCGGCCACCCTGCCGTACGCCTCCGTCGCCAGCACGTCGTTGCCGCCGGCCGCATGCGCGCGCGCCAGCCCCAGCAGCGACCGCGGCCGGTTCGGCATCCTGAGCAGCGAGGTCTCGAACATCGCGACCGCATCTTCCGGCTTGCCCAGCTCGAGCAGGATCTCCCCGTACAGCTCGTGCACGGGCTTGACCGGGTTGGCCGAACCGCGGGGCGGCGCCATGGCCTCGACGGCCGCGACCGCGGCGTCCATCATCTCGACGGCTTTGTCGGCGTCGCCCATCGCGGCGTGGTGCAGCGCGCCCGCCTGCATGTGCATGACGTGGTCGTAGCCTTCGCCGTCGGACTTGTCCGCAAGGGCCTTCTCGGCCGCCGCCAGGGTCTCCATGTCACCCGTGCGCGCGGCGCTCAGGCCGGTCGCGAGCAGTTCGCTGGTGCGTGAGTCGTCCGTGATCGGCTGAACCTCCCACTCCTCGGTCTCGACGACGTAGCGCGCCTTGAGGAGCGGCACCGCACCTTTCGCACGCGCGGTCCCCGCCGCCCCCCGCGCGCCTCCCGCCTCGAAGCCCTCGTGCTCGACCATCCCGGCCAGGCGTTCCATCCAGAGCCGCGCCTTCGCGTAGTCGCCCCGCTGCAGGTCGCCGTACTGGCCCCAGTCCAGCGAGTGCACGGCATCGCCCAGCGCGTCGCCCGGCTCCCACAGCTCGACGGCCACGTCGTAGGCGGCCTGGTTGTGCCCCGAAACAAGGTCCCACATGCCGTGCTGGATGAAGATGTGGGTGGGCATGTGGCGGGCGTGTGACACCGCCGGGGCGATCTCGGCGAAAGCGTGGGCCGCGTCGAGCGCGAGCGGCGCCATCAGGGGGTTGTCGAAGGCGTGGATGGTGTAGTGGGCCGCGCCCGGGTGCACGGGATTGGCGTTCAGCAGCTTGAGCGCGATGGTGCCCGCGCGGACGTTCCAGCGCTCGCTCAGGTCGCCGGTGGCGCGGGTGGCGGTGAGGAGGCTGAGCGAATGGAAGGCCGCGACCTCGGGGTCGTCCGGGTATGCCTCGTGCAGGTGGGCCATGGCCTCCATGTAGCCGACCGCGCGCTCCTCGTGGTCGCCGTCGCCCCAGAGGATCTCGACGGCGCGCAGGAACCCCTTTTCGCGCTCGGTGGGGGCCTTGGCGATGCGCTTCTCCGGGGTCGCGCCGAGGCGCTCCAGGGCCTTGCGGGGCTTTTCCGGGTCCATCCTGGTGACCAGGGGGTGGTTGTAGGCCAGGGACTCGCCCCAGTAGGCCATGGCGAAGTCGGGGTCGATGGCCTGGGCCGCGTGGAACTGCTCGCGGGCCTGCTTCCAGCCGAAGCTGTGCAGGATCGCGACGCCGCGCAGGAAGTGCTCCTGGGCCTCGCCGGTCGCCGAGGTGGGGAAGGTGATGACGCCGACGTCGTCGAACTGGGCGTGGGCGGGGGGTGGCGTGAGGGTGGTGAGGAGAAGAAAGCAGAGGGGGGCGGCTCTTCGGGTGGTGGGCTTCATGGTGTGGTGGTCCTTGCACTTCGCCGGGCCGGGCGGATCCTGGTGCGCACCGCGCGGTGGCGGGGCGCGGGGGGTGTGGCGGTTCAGAGTGGGCAGGGGGGGAGGGGGGCGCAAGGAGGCGTGTCACGGCGGACCGGCCGACGGCGATCCGCCCGGTGGACCGGGGCCGACTCCGGGAGACCGGCGGGTCGCTCCAATCCGCTTTTGTATTACTTATTGTATGGATTATCAATATAAGTTACCGTGATCTCATGATTGCTTTCGAGCGTCCCCGGGTCGACGACCTCATCCGCATCCTCACTGACGACCGGCTTCCACCCCGGATCGTCGCCATCACCGGTCCGCGCCAGTCCGGCAAGACGACGATCGTCCGGCAGGCGTTGCGGCGCGTGCGCGAGAAGGAACTCCACGGTCACCGCATCGCGATTGACGACCCCGATGCCATGAGCGACCCGTCGGTCCGCCCAACCGAAAGGGCGGTCGCGCCGGATCCGCGCATCCGCAACGTCGATTGGCTCATTCGTGCCTGGAAATGGGGCCGTGAGAATGCCTGGGAACGGCACGGCGGTTTCGTCCTGGCCCTCGATGAGATCCAGGACATTCCGAAGTGGTCGAGTGCGGTGAAGGGGCTTTGGGACAGCGACCGCGACACCGGATGTCCGCTGAGAGTGATCATTCTCGGGTCCGCACCATGGGCCCTGCTCACGGGCCGCGGCGAGAGCCTCGCCGGGCGGCGTGGACGCCCAGCGCGAGGCGGTCTACACGCGAGGCAACAAGTCGGATATCCGAGTCTTCTTCGGCGGTCACGCCATCCCCGTAGAGATCAAGAAGGACTACAACACGCAGCTTTTGGAGGGCCGTCGAGAATCAACTCGTGCCGAAGTACGCAACCGCTCCGGAGTCCTCCGGCTTCGGGATCTTCCTCGTGCTTTGGTTCGGGCGGGGCAAGACGCCGGTGCCACCCAGCGGTCGTCGTCCGAAGACCCCGGAGGAGTTGTGCGCCCGTCTCGAGGAGCGGCTCACCGGTCCCCACCGCCACAAGATCAGCGTGATCGTGATCGACGTGAGCGCCACGGGCGTGCGAGTCAATGCCCGTTCCGAGGAGAAGCCGCCCCGCCTGTAGAGGTCGAGGACGACGCACAGATGGTGGAAGGTCCCCTTGCCGGTTCCGGGGAGTCGGGTGATGTTCCACGACCACGCCCGGTTGGGTCCCCGTGCCTCGACTGCGGGCTTCGGGTGGCCGGGATGGCTCCACTGGGGCCGGCGGACTCTGCTCCCCAGAGCCCGCCTCAGTGTGTCCGGACCATCTCTACTACTGCGTCTCCTCGTACCACTCTTCGAAAGGTGCGTCCACCGCGATCGTGCAGAACGTGCCGTCGAGTCCACCCAAGAGGGCCACATCTTGCGACCATGCACTCCACACGTACGTGGCGTCGAGCGCCAAATCGACCTCGCACTCGCCGCTGTCGCCTTTGCTGCTCGACCACGCGACCGTGCCCCTCCACGTGCCCTTGATTTCGATGATCTCCGCATCGTATAGGGGTGGTCCGGTGAACGAGATGCCTTCGTTGACGGTACCATGGAGGGTCATCGTCTCACCGCTCTCCACGACCTCGGCGCAGCCGTTGTACTTCTGAGTCCCGTCAACGTCGAAGGAGGTCACCCATCCACCGTCCCTTTCGAGCTTCGAGGTGCCGGAGAAGGTCACGTTGCCGGACCTCGGGCACGGAATCACGAACTGGTACTCGCCGGACACATCTCCCCGTTTTCCAAACCAAGCCATCGAGGACACGGCACCGACCTTGAGAGCCAGCGCCTCGGTTTCCTCCCGCGTCAGCTTGTCCAGCTCCTCGTCATCACCGCAGCCAGCGGCAAGTACCGCGGCCACGGCAAGGCTGGCGTTGCCGAGAATCCAATGCTTCGCAGTCATTTCAATTCCGTCTCCTCTCCTCATTCATACGGCTTACTCATGAACCTCCGGGTGGAGCGTAGGATAGAGGGCTTAGGCACCTGGCGCAACCTACAGCGCAGGCGCGAGGGCAATTCGGGGTTGTTGCGCACCCTGGCCACACGGTGCGTGCCCCGCTCGTCCAGCGCCGCCATGACGGTTCGCCGGGATACCCCGCGTCGAATCGCACGGCGGCGTTGCCGCACAGATGCCGCTCAGCCCGCTCGGGCACCTCCAGCACGAACTCCCAGCACGAACTCCAGCCCGCCGTCCGCCGTGTGCATCTGCCCCTCGCGCAGCCGCAGGTCCAGGTTGTCGCCCGTCTCCCCCGCCGACGCCACGATCGGATGATACACGCGCCGCCGGTAGTAGCCGTTCCACGCGCTGCCCGGCTGTTCCCCGTGGACCTCGACCGGCAGGCTGTCGATGTCGATGACCAGCGTCTTCGGGCGCCGCCGGCCCATCACCTTCAGCCGCTACCCGCGGCCAGCCGCTGCAACCCCTCGCGCAGCGCCTCGACGCCCTCCTTGGCCGACCACGCCGCCATCCGGCGCTAGACTAGTACACCGGTTCGGAAGTTCGATGACGTATTCTCATGCGGCTTCGGGGAGTGAGGAGGGGGCAGGTGTGAGCGGGCGAGCCAGAAGCCGGCTGAGGTCGGAGCGGGTGAACTTCCATTGGAAGGGCGAGGCGATTTGCTGATAGTGCTCCTGGAAGCCGAGGATGCGCTCGGCGACTTCGTCCTGGGAAGAGAAGTGGGCAGGCGTGAGTGCCTTGCGCTGGAGGATCGAGAAGTAGATCTCGATCTGGTTCATCCAGCTCGCGTGCGTGGGCAGGTGCACCAGGGTGAGGTTGTCGAACCGGGCCTAGACTGAAGTTCTGCTCCGAACAGGGCTGATTTCGGCCCGTAACCCTTTGTGCGGAAGGGACTTGACACGGGTTCGGGTTTGGTCTATGTGTAGCCATGTAAGTGATATGCTATCCAGTTGATATCCAGTTGGTTAGCTGTTATGATTGAAGACATGTACATCGAACGCGTGCCCAACCGGAAGTCCCCGCCCGCCGTGCTGCTCCGCGAGTCCTACCGCGAAGGCGGCAAGGTCAGGAAGCGAACCCTGGCCAACCTGTCGAAGCTGCCCTTCGAAGTCGTCGAGGGGCTGCGCATCCTGCTCAAGGGCGGCGTCGCGCTCCAGTCCTACGATGACGTCTTCGAGATCCTGCGCTCGCGGCCCCACGGCCACGTCGCCGCCGTGCTGGGCACGGCGCGCAAGCTCGGGCTCGAGAGACTGCTCGACCGCCGTCCGTCGCGGATGCGGTCGCTGGCGCTGGCGATGATCGCCGGACGCGTGCTCGACCCCCGCTCGAAGCTCGCCACCGCCCGCGGCCTCGGCTCCGAGACCCGGGCCGACACGCTGGGCGAGGAGACGGGCGCGGCGGACGCGACGGCCGAAGAGCTCTACGAGGCGATGGACTGGCTGCTGCGGCGCCGAAAGCGCATCGAGCGGACCCTGGCGGCGAAGCACGTCACCGACGGCTCGCTCGTGCTCTGCGACCTGACCTCGGTGTACTTCGAAGGCTCGAAGTGCCCGCCGGCCAGGCGCGGCTACTCCCGCGACGGCAGGCGCGGCAAGCTGCAGATCGTCTTCGCGCTGCTCTGCGACCGCGACGGCCGTCCGGTGGCCGCCGAGGTCTTCCGTGGCAACACCGCCGATCCCGGCTCCGTGGCCGCCCAGGTCGAGAAGCTGCGCCGGCGCTTCTCGCTGTCGCGCATCGTGCTGGTGGGGGACCGCGGCCTGCTGACCGACGCGCGCATCCGCGAGGACCTCTCTCCGGCGGGGCTGCGGTGGATCACCGCGCTCAGGGCCCCTAAGATCCGCAAGCTGGTGGAAGGCGGCGACTTGCAGTTGTCGCTCTTCGACGAACGGGACCTCGCCGAGATCTCCGCGCCCGAGCTCTACCCCGGCGAGCGGCTCGTCGTCTGCCGCAACCCGCTGCTGGCCGCCGAGCGCGCCCGCAAGCGCGAGGCGCTGCTGCAGGCCACCGAGGCCAAGCTCGACCTGGTCGTGCGGGCCACGAAGCGCGAGAACCGGCCGCTGCGGGGCGAGAGGAACATCGGCGTGCGCGCCGACCGGGCGCTGCGCTCCCACAAGGTGGGCAAGCACTTCGCGACCACCGTGACCGAGGACGGCTTCTCGCACGAGCGCGACGAGGAGAAGATCGCCGCCGAGGCCGCGCTCGACGGCGTCTACGTGATCCGCACCAACGTGAGCGACGGCGAGATCGCGGCCGAGGACGCGGTGAGGGCCTACAAGGGCCTCAGCCGCGTCGAGCGCGCGTTCCGCAGCTTCAAGGGGGTGGACCTCAAGGTGCGGCCCGTCCACCACCGTCTCGAAGGCCGCGTCCGCGCCCACGTCTTCCTCTGCATGCTCGCCTACTACGTCGAGTGGCACATGCGGCGCGCGCTGGCGCCCATGCTCTTCCAAGACGACGACCCGGCCGCGGCCGAAGCCGCCCGCGCCTCGCCCGTCGCGCCCGCCCGGCGCTCGCAGGCCGCACGCGACAAGGCGGCCGGCAAACGCACGCCCGACGGCCTGCCCGTCCACAGCTTCCGGACCCTGCTGGCCGATCTCGCCACCCTCACCCGCAACCGCGTCAGGCCCGCCGTCCCCGGCGCCACGACCGCCGACCTGCTCGCCCGCCCCACGCCGCTCCAGGCCAAGGCCTTCCGCCTCCTGCGCGTCCGCCCATGACCCGTACCCAGTAGCGTACACTCCCGGATTGGCACTATGTCACTGCACCGCAATCACTTGCCCGATTCACAGGGGTAGAACTTCGGCCTAGAGACGGTCGGCGGCGCGCCGGCCGCGATGGATCGTGCCGCCATCGACGATCCAGAAGACGCGCCTGGCGGACCGGTAGGGTTCACGGGCCATCACCTGGGCGACGAGGGCATCGAAGGCAACGATGGAGATCTTGGCGACGACGTTGCCGAAGAGCCGGGCACGGTGGACGTCCCAGGCGGCGATGTAGGCACAGACGCCATGGCGGCGGTACTCGTGCTCGACCCGCATGGAGCGGCCCGGCCCCGGCGGCGTGATCGGATGGCGGCGGGTGCGGATCGGGATCTGCGTCTTCTCGTCGGCGCTGATGACGAACTCGTCCCCGCAGAGGGCGCGCCCGTTCCATTGCCGGTGATAGAGATCGAGGACGCGTCCCGCCTTGGGCCCGAACTCGGGATCGCGCGGGAAGATCCAGCTCCGCCGGGTCCAGGGGCGCAGGGCATCGGCATGGAGCCACCGCCAGATCGTGGTGCCGCTGATGTCGGCGACGATGCCGGCCGCCAGGACCTGCCGCCGCAGCTCCGAGCGGCTGAAGCGCGACAGCGGAAGCCCGAGCGTGGAGGGCAGTTCACAGGCCAGGGCCTTCACTTCGGCGACGACCCGAGGGGGGAAAAACCGGCGGCCGGCCTCGCCGCGACCGGTCCTCGAGTCCGTCGAGGCGTTCTCGGAAGAAGCGCTTTCGCCACTTGCTCACCACCGGGCGCGGCATGTCGAGCCGCTCGCCGATCTCCTTGTTCTCGAACCCCTCGGCGGCGAGCAGGACGACCTTGGCGCGCACGACATCGCGATACGGTAACGTATACCGGCGCGCTCTCGCTTCGAGCACGCGGCGTTCGCCGGGGGTCAACGTGATCACGTACGGACTGGATCTGGGCATTCTTGGCCTCCTGGTTGCACCAAGATGGCCAATTCCCGAGGTAAGCGCCAGTGATCCGATAATACGTGCTATGATTTATGTCCATGTGTACTAGTGTCACGTCACACATCAAACGTCGGATAGAGACGCTTGAGCCTGACGCGGGCGTCGTCCGTGGTGAACTGCCAGTCGACCTTGGCTCGGATCCGGTCTCTGGCCGCCTTCCAGGGCACCGACTTCGGCCCGCAGGGTGTCGATGGAGTCGATACGGCGGTTGAGGCACTGGCGGATCATGACGTTGAGTTCGACCTCGGCGACGTTCAGCCAGCTGCCGTGCCTGGGAGTGTAGACGAACTCGAAGCGATCCCAGAGGGCCTTGGCCTCGGCGGGTTCGAAGGTCTCGTAGAGCGCGCCGGGACGGTGCGTGTTGAGGTTGTCCATCACCAGGGTGATCCGGGTGGCGCCGGGGTACCGCGCGGCGATGTCGCGCACGAAGTGGGCCCAGTCGGTCCTGGTTCCGCGCTCGGTCACCTCGGTGTAGCGCCGGCCGGCCAGTGGTTCGGTGGCCATGAACACGTTGCAGGTCCCGAGCCGCCGTACTCGTAGTCTTCGCGGGCCGGCCGCCCCGGTGCCGCGGGGACGGGCGTGCGCGTCTCGCCGATCAGCTGGCGCGGCGTCTCGTCCATGCACACGACGGGGAAGTCCGCGTCGTAGGGACGCCGGTAGATGTCGAGCACCCGCTCCATCCCCGCCGCGAAGTCGGCGTTGCGCTGCGGCGGGATCACCCACCCGACGCGCCGCCAGGGTTTGATGGAGTTTTTCTTAGCACCCGCCGCACCGTCTCGTGCGACACGCCGTCGATGTACCCCAGCTCCACCGCCTTGTCCGCCAGAAGCCGCAGCGACCACTGCGAGCGCCCCTCGGGCGGATCGCCGCAGCTGAGCGCGACAAGGCGCGCCTCGAACTCGCCGTCCGCCTTGCGAAGGTATTTCGCACGACGACCCTGCCGGTTCCCGAGCGCCGCCTCCAGACCGTCCTCCACGAACCGCTTCTTCACGCGGTCCACCCTGCACGCGCTGATCCGCAGCACCCCGGCGATCTCCCTGCCGGTCGTCCGCCGCTCGTTGAACTCGCCCTGGTCGCAGTTCAGCAGAACCAGCGCGTTGACCACCTTCTGCGAACGATGCGAGCCCTTGCGCGTGATCGCCGCCAACGCCTCTCGCGAAAATGTTGAGGATGCGGCTCAAGCGGCGATGCCGACGGTGTCGAAGAGGC
The DNA here is from genome assembly GCA_965204275.1 of Longimicrobiales bacterium. GTDB lineage: Bacteria > Gemmatimonadota > Gemmatimonadetes > Longimicrobiales > Gaopeijiaceae > Bin94. The sequence continues at coordinate 504,483 of CBDBEC010000001.1, read as the reverse complement.
TTCGCATTTCGTGATGAACAGCGGCGTAGCGTTGGTCCAGGGCGCTGGTGATTCGGGGTCCGGGGGCTCGGCAGGACGGGGATGCCGCGGCGAGGAGTGGGCGGACCACCTTGTCGCGGAGCAGGAGCAGGGCGGCCATCGCGCGAAGAGCCGAGGGGTCCACGAGGTATCGGCGTGAACGCGGGATCCTGGCGGCCAACCCCTTGCAGCGGAACTTCCTGAGGTCGTAGGCGGCCCGGCTTGGCGAGTACCGTTCGTCATCAAGGAGCCGGGCGACCTTGGTGGCGAGCTCCGAGGATGTGAACCCGGCCGGGTTCGGCGAGAGCGCGAGGAGGGCCTGCATCACGGCGCGGGCACGAGGACGGTTGATGTCGATGCCACCGACGCGGACGGCGCCGAGGCGGCCCGGCCGGGGGAGCCGGTCGAGCAGCCCGGCATCGATGAAGGTCGTGTCCAGGCAGTCGAGCACCTCGACGAAGCGGTCGACCATCCGCCGGAGCGCCTCGACCGCATCCGGGAAGTACGACGCCCCGAGTCGACAACCCAGATCTCTGGCATTGTGCGCCATGGCCTCGATGCGCAGCACGCGCTCCGCCCTCCAGGGGTCGCACCGACCCAAGTCTGGTCCTCCCGGTCCACCTTGACGCTGTACAGCACGGCTACTTCGTGGGCAAAGGTCGCCCCTGGACTCTCACAAGCCTCGATCTGGATGTCGTTCCGGCACCCGCAATCTCACCACATACTGCACGCCCATTTCGTCCGTGGTGACGCCGGTGACTGTGTGCACACCGAGTACGATGTGGGACGAGGACTCAAGGGAAACCGGGGACTTGACCCTGCCCATGTGGAATCCGAGTTCGTCGAAGATCTCCCAGGTTGAGTCGCCCTCCACGGGAACCCATAGCCAACCATCAGGCCCCACCAGATGCTGGCCGATGACCGGTCGCCACTGCGGAATCCTCCTCGGGGAAAGTTCGTTGGCCTCGGCAATGCTATCCCGTTCGCTGCGGGACAGGCTGCGGTTCGGGCGCCTCATTTCGATGGTTCGCACCGTGTCCCCGTTGAAGTCCACCCTGTGAAGCCGGAACTCCGAACTCGTCGATACCCACAGACCGCCATCCGGTCCGACAGCGTGGTAGTTCTCCGGTTGCATGGGGACGATCCGAATCTCCAGCCCAGCGCTGTACGTTTCCATTTCTCTTGACGGGACGGCAAGGCTGTCCACAATGCGCAGATCCCCGTCTGGCGACGTCCTGCCCTTCAGGAGCATGTCGAAGTTCCTCGGCTCGCTGTAGTAGATGAAGCCGTGGAGGTCGGCGTACCCCGTCCAAGGGATCTGTGCGTTATAGCTGTCTCGGCCATAGGGCTGTGTGCCCAGGGCAGTCCCCAACCGATCGAACGCGTTGAACCGGCGGCCGCCGACATCTACAGCCCAAAGGACACGACTCCCGCCGTCCCACAGAATCCCGGCCAGCATTCTGAACTCGCCCGGTCCCTCCCCGCGGTGGCCAATCGTCCGCACAAAGTCGCCGGCGTAATCGAACATGTGGATCTCTCGTGATTGAAAGTCGGCGACGTATGTGTTGCTGTCTTCGTCCACCGCAACGGAAATGACCTCGCCGAATAGCTCCGGAGCGTCGGGGTTGGCCCCGAAAGCGGACCCGATGCGCAGTTCCTCGACGAGTTCGAGGGCATCGCCCTGGCCCGCAGCGGCAAGGTCGGGGTTGGAGACGACAACGCGCCCGCTGGCGAGGGTGTCTACACGGACTTGTCGGTCCTGCGCGTGGCTGCTCGACGATCCGAGCGCGGCCAAGAGTGGCCCAATCACAAGGAACGCCAACGCTTTCATGAAGAATCCCGAGAACAGGGTTTTCGGGGTCTGGCAGCCACCAGACATCTCGCGGCCGGTCATCGAGCCGAGCTTCAGACCCCCTTGGCAGCCAACCGGCATGACACACGAACGCTCGACAGTTCTCAGGTGGCTGCATTCGATTTCAATTGAATGTATGCCGGAAGCCCGTTCGGGAAAGCCCACAGCCGTCCGGGAGTGTGTGGCAAGAGCAGGTGACGACGCGAATCGCGAATGGGACTGATCAGGGTGCCGACGGTCAAGCCCGCCGGTCGACGACGACGTGTGGGTCCGAACGCCGTCACCGGGCGGCGGCGTCCTGTTCGATGTCTACGCGAGCGACGGCACCTATCTTGGAACGGCCATTGTGGGGACTGGGCCTGAGCTTCTCGGATCAAGTCGACCCGATTGTGCGGGGCGACCTGGCATGGCTCGTCGTGACGGACCAGTTGGACGTGCCATGCGTTGTCCGTGCCCGAATCGCACCAGCCGAACGAGGGCCGTCCTGAGGAGGCCGGATGGTCCGGGGCTGCGTGAGCGAATGCTCGTCCCGGTAACCTCCAGCCGCGCGGTTTTTCGGGGGGATCGAAGGGGGGGCGGAAGCCACCCCTCGCCAGCCCCGTGTACCCACACGGGGTAGGCTGGCTGATCCACCTTACAGTGGGTCAAGCCAGCCCTGCGGACACCCCGCGAGACCTTCCCCGCGCGCCGCCCGAGACGGCGTTGGCCGGGACGTCTCGGGCGAGCTCCTCGGCCTCTTTGCCGCCAGCCTTCACCGACGGCGAGGGCGAACTGGCCGACCCGTCACGCCTTGGCGTCGGCGGCGCTCTCCCGCTCGGCCCGGTTTCCGCCCTACCCGTACCCCTCGGGGACCGGCGATCGTCGCTCTCAGGCGATCCCACAGCCCGTAGGTTACCCGAAATGCCCCCGGAACGCCCGAAAACGTCCTCTGAGCCCGGTCCCGGGGGTCAGGTCAGACCTTGGTGCCCGCTCTCCGGCCTGCGAGATACTCTGCCCAGTCGTTCATGAGCCCTCGCCGCCGCTCCAACAGGTCCGTGCGCCGATATGCGGCCTCGATGGGGTTGCGGACCTTGTGCGCCAGCGCCGCTTCCGCCACCTCGCGGGGGTGATCCGTTTCCTCGGCGGCCCAGTCCCGGAACGAAGACCGGAACCCGTGCGGCACCGCCGCGATCTCCAGCGCCCTGAGCAGTTGCGACATCGCCGTGCTCCCGAGTCGCTTCCCGCCCACACTCGGAAACACGAGCGGGCTGCCGCGACGGAGCGTCCTCGCCTCTTCGAGGATCTCCAACGCACGACGGCAAAGCGGGACGCGGTGCTCGCGATTCCCCTTCGTGCGCGGGGCCGGGATGATCCACACGCCCTCGTCCCGGTCGATCTCACTCCACACCGCCCCGCGAACCTCACTGGAGCGGGTCGCCGTCAGCACAAGGAACTCGAAGGCCAGCTTCACGACCGGGCGCGCGTTTGAGGCCCGCACCTTCTGGAGGGCGGCCGCCACCTCGCCGTGCGGCAGCGCGCGCATGTGCCGCACGACCTTCCCTTGCGCCCCGAGGACCGGGCCGATCCGGTCGCACGGGTTGTCGGGCCTGTAGTCCATCGCCACGGCCCACTCCATGACTGCCCGGATGCGCTGGCGCAGCTTCCGCGCCGTCGGCGGCTTGTCGTGCCACATCGGAGCGAGAATCCCCACCACGTCGGCGCTGGTCACCTCCGAGATCGGCATCTCCCCGATGCGGGGAAAAACGTGGCGCTTCAGGCTGCCCAGCCAGAGTTGCGCATGGTCGGGCGAGCGCCATCCCGGCCGCAGCTGATTCCAGACCTGTCGGCCCGCCTCCTCGAAGGTGGGTGTGGACTCGGCGCGCCGCCTGTCGGCCAGAGGGTCGCCCCCGTCGCGGGCCAGCTTCCGGTTGGCGAACGCCTTCTCGCGGGCCTCCTTCAGGGAGACCAGGGGGAAGCCGCCGAGCCCGAGTTCGGTTCGGCGGCCCCGGATCGTGAGGCGCTGAATCCATCCCCGGCTGCCCGTGGGCCGGACATCGAGATAGAGCCCGTTCCCGTCGCAGTAGCGTCCGGCACGGCTCACGGTGCGGACGAAGGCGGGCGTGAGCGCGTTGTGTGGATGCTGGCCGCGCGGCTTGCGTTTCGGAGGTCGTCTGGGGAGCGTCATACCCACCATTATATACACCACCCGTTGGCGGATGCAAGGGGATATCCCTGATCCGCTTGAGACATGCAGTGTTTCCAGTCACCGCTGTAACACGATGTAGAGTAGACGGTTATGGCCCTTGCGGGACTCTACTGGACGGCTGGGCGGCTCTTTATCAGCATTCCCTCCGGGAAGGGGTTCAGCACCGCCTCGAAGGCGGCGGACCAGCCGCTTGCCGGATTGTCCCCACCCGTCACGCTGTCGGCATCGCAGGGCAAGCCGGAAAGTCCCCTTGGCACGGGCCGCATCGTGGCCCCGGCGGTCGGACTATCGTTCGCGAACGGCATTCGACGCGGAGTTTCTCCACGGACTGCTAGTGTTCTGTCCCGGAAATAGCTATACATAATCTGTGAATCTTCTGAAGGATGGAGCCCGCGGTGGCGGTCCACGTGAAGGGTTTGGTGCCGGAGTTGTTGTAGTGCTCGGTGAAGCCGAGGATCTTCTTCTTGAGCTGGGTGACGGAGGTGAAGGAGCCGCGGCGGATGGCCTTGCGGGTGATGATGTTGAACCAGATCTCGACCTGGTTGAGCCAGGAGGAGTAGGTTGGGGTGAAGTGGAGATGGTAGCGTGGCCGGGCGGCGAGCCAGCGCTTGACCTTGATGTGCTTGTGGGTGCTGTAGTTGTCGACGACGAGGTGGACGTCGAGGCCGGCCGGCACGTTGGCGTCGATGTGGCGGAGGAAGCCCAGGAACTCCTGGTGGCGATGCCGCGGCTTGCACTGGGCGATGACCTGGCCGGTGGCCACGTCCAGGGCGGCGAAGATGGTGGTCGTGCCGTGGCGGATGTAGCCGTGCGTGACGCCTTCGACGTATCCGAGCCCGAGGGGCAGGAGAGGCTGGGTCCGCTCCAGCGCCTGCGTCTGGCTCTTCTCGTCCACGCAGAGGACCACCGCGTGGTCGGGCGGGTTCAGGGTAGAGGCCGACGATGTCGTGGACCTTCTCGGCGAAGAACGGGTCGGTGGAGAGCTTGAAGTGCTTCTGCCGGTGGGGCTGGATGCCGAACGCGCTCCAGATGCGGTGGACGGTGGACTTCGAGATTCCCGTGGCGTCCGCCATGGAACGGCAGCTCCAGTGCGTGCTGCCATCGGGCGGCCTGGTCTCGAGCGTCCTGCTCAGCAGACCCATGATCTCGTCGTCTTCGATGGAGCGCGGCTTGCCCGGCCGGCGCTCGTCGTACAGCCCCATGAGGCCCTGGGTCCGGAAGCGCTCCCGCCACTTTCCGACCGTCTGGCGGCTGGTGCGGACCCTCTCGGCAACCGTCCGGTTGTCCAGGCCGTCGGCGCACAGCAGCACGATCTCGGCACGGCGCACCAGCCCGGCGGGCAGGCTGCGCGACCTCGCGAGCGATTCGAGTTCCTCACGGGCGCCCCGGCTGACTTCGAGCGCCTTCAACGGACGTCCCCTTGGCATGGCATCTTCCTCGTTCGGGTGGATGGGAGGAAAGATGCCTGATGTCCATTGTTATGTCACGTTATTTGTGGGACGAAACACTAGCGCCGCCGCGAACGGGGGAGTGCTCTCATCCACTCGCGGACGTGGCCATCGACCCGAAACTCGTAGGAATGGGGTGTGATCCACAATCGCGCAGGGGGTTCATCCCAAGGCCTGCTTCCTTGGTCACTGTAACTCGCCCGTCGAAATCCCTCTCGTGATCGTCACATCCGCAGTGCCCTCTCCCGGAAGCGGGCGCCCGTCCCAGTTCCTGACGAGGGCTTGGATTCTGCCGGTGAACGGATCCGTCACCACGGCCAACGGCCGCTCTCCGTCGCGGGTCAAGGTATACTCTCCCTCGGGCCCGGTGAGCACTAACCGGTCCAGGTTCTCAGCCCACTCGGGCTGGTGGGGAACGAAGAAGACGAAGCCACCTCCCCCGTGCGCCAGTGGAGTCGGCGAGAACGAGAGGGAGAACCGAGTCTCCAGACCCGTGCCAAGTCCCTCGATTCGGTAGGGACCGTCCATCTCCGGCAGCGCCGCTGGCCCGTCCACCACAAACGCCGGATCCAGCGTCAACTGTCCATCCTGGACCGAACCCCATACGACCAGCATTTTTCCTCGCCCTAAGCTACCGGCGGGCACGGATCCGCCCTCGATATCGCCCCCGCCGAGCCGGTGGGTGGTCGCCCGGTCAAAGTGGTAGTCGCTGATCCAGACGGGCGTACAATAGCCCATTATGTCCTTGAAGACCTGTGGGTCCAACAGTTGCTGCACGGAAATGTAGTATCCCCAGATTCCGATCGACCCTTCGTTGTGCGGGTATTCCCGGTCAACCCCGCCGGCGTCACCGCACGGGGCGTGCTTGAGACTCATGTTGTGTCCCAATTCGTGAGTGTAGACGAAGTCGAGGTTCACCCCCACACTCACCGGGTCCTCGGTATAGGCCAACCCGTTTACGGCGAATGTTGACGACCGAGCTACGACACCGTAGTAATAGCCGCGACGGCCTTCCTGCCGACTCAACGTCCATATCTCCCTGATCCACTGTCCCCATCCGACCCTGGTTGACAGATCGGCTCCTGTGTGGAAGGCCTCGCGAACCTCGACCTCCATCTCACCCACCGGCAGTATGGCTCTGGCCAGGCGCAACTGGCGGCTATCCGGGTTCAGTCCATCGGTCCAGTCGAAGACCGAACTGTCCGGGGACTCCGCCAGGAGGGTCGGAACGAAGATCTGCCGCAGCAATGGCGGCTCCACAACACGCAGGGGCATGGAGCCCTCCGGTGGATACCGAGTCTGGCTTCCCGGGGCCAACGGAACCACTCCGTCCGCATCGAGCTCCACCACCAAACGGGCTCCTGGCCGAATGACGGTGCCCGGAACGACGACGTTGTAAGATCCCGCCAGTTCCGATTCCACGACCTCGTCGGGGGTCTCGTCCTGCGGAGCCAGGAGGGTCTTCCGGAAGGCCACACTCTCCTCCTGCAGCAGGGTGACCCGAATCACGGGTTCAAAGAAGCTGGTTTCGTCGCCGACTACGAAGACCCGGAGCAGCGCTGGCCGACCTGCAATCAACCGTACGGTGCCCTCTCGGTTCTGCGCGGCCTGGGTCAGATAGATCACCGGCGCACTTAGGCGCAACTGGTCGGGATTGATGCGAAACGTGGCGGCAGCCTCCAGTCCTGCCAACTCGACCGACACGACCACTTCACCGCCCTTGATCCCAGTGAGCGTTCCATCCCGGCCGATTTCTGCGACCGAGGAATCCGATAGCGTCCATGCCAGCACCCAGCTTGGAACCGGCATCACTGCACCGTCTTCGTCCAACACGACGACCTCCAGCTCAACCGGCTCCCCCTCGCGAAGCAAGCCACCAGCGGGAGAGATGTCCGCCGTCTTCGGTGTCCGATCCGGCTCCAGGGCCAAGTCGGCGCAGCCCGAAAGAAACACGACACCCGCCAAGAGCACCTGATTGAGCGTCTCGCCGTGCGGTGGGAACATCCTGGTCTCCTTCGCTCACGTCATTGATACTTGTCGAGTTGGGACGCCTGAACCCAGTCAGGGTACTGGAACTACCAGTTCCTGACAAGGCGTAGCCGCCATTTCTCACATTGGTAGGCTGGAGGTCCGTGAGGGCGGGGTTTGAGGGGTGACAGGATCGTGGGACACCTCCGCCGCGCAGTGTACTGGGTGAGCCAACCGGAGCCCGCTTCCCGCCGGGATCGCCGGGGTGCGGACAAACCGGTGCGGAGCCTGCCGAGCGGACGCGGGTCGCTCCGACAGCCCAGGTGGATTGCACCGCGCTTCTCCGGCGGCGAAGGAATGCTGCGGTGCGACGAGGGCGCCAGAGCGGTCCGGCGAACGAGGGACTCGCGGCCCGGTCGATGCCGGAGGACGGTAGCCGGGGAAGCGGGGCGGCAGCACGCGTCACGCCGCCGCCCGGATGCCGGGATGGTCGTCCGCCACCAGGGAGGTTCGGAACGTCTGGCCCCCGCGCCGCCTCCGCTTGACAAACATGAGAGCGTCCGGGGCTCCCCCATGACCTCGGCAGGGGTGGCGCAGCTCCTCGCCGTCCTCGGCGTCGCGCCCTCGTTCTCCCGGCCCCGGGTCTCGAACGACAACCCCTTTTCCGAATCGCACTTCAAGACCATCAAGTATCACCCAGGCTTCCCCGCCTCGTTCGGCTCGATCGACGAGGCCAGGACCCACTGCCGCACATTCTTCGACTGGTACAACAACGAGCATCGCCACATCGGCATCGCCATGCTCACACCCGCGCAGGTCCACTCCGGCCAGGCGGCCGCCGTCATCGCCCGCAGGAACCGGGTCCTGGCGGCCGCCTAACGCCGCCCATCCCGACCGCTTCGTCAACGGTCCCTCCAGCAATCCCCAGCTGCCTCCGGTGGTCTGGATCAATCCGCCTGTGCCCGTTACCGTGACGGAAGCGGGTTCGGAGGGTGGGTCCGGTCTCGAGTAAACCCTTCCCTAAACCCGTGCATCACGTGTTCAATAATCGTTGGCAGGTTCCGGCCACGGTCAGCTGCACACCGGCGCCAACCGGTGCTCCGCGTGGCGGGACGAAGCACGCCCAGCCCGTCCAACCCCGGCCCGTCCAGCCCAGCCAGCCCTACCCAAGCTGTCCGCTTACCCGTATCTTCCAGAGGCTTAGCAGATACTCTGGAATCCCAACAGGAGAACGCTCATGAGAAGCATGCTCACCATCGGTATCTTGGTGATCTGGGTTGCCTGCGATTCAACCAAGCCGGCTACCTATGAAGATGTCGCCGGAATCTACGATGGGACTGTCGAGGGATCTGGTGGAATCTTGAAAGTCACCGGAAATTCCAACGTCACCGTCGTCCAGGCTGAGGACAGCATCGGGGGGGACATCATCCTGGACTTGAAGATCACGGGGATCCGTGACTCCACCATGACAGTCAAAACGACGTTTACCGGATCGGTGGCGCAGGGAACTGATCCCCATGCCGTCCTCATCGTGACGAACCCTCAATGTGGCGGGGCCTCCGAATTCGAGGGAGGATACACCAGCGCAACGTCGAGCATTGCTCTGACAGGGCAATACGCCCTGAAGGAACCTAGCCTCGGGTGTAGGACGGTCGCCACGTTCGACATCATGATGTCTGCGCGGAGGAGAAGATGATCGAGGTACTGAGGGCTCTCAAGCGGGATCAGGTTCACGGCCTCAGCCTTCCTTCGAGAGGGCTGAGCGGGCAACCCCGTGCGCAATCCGGGCTACCGTCGCTCTCCGTCCGTCCGTTCATCGTCCAGGGTACGCGTGGCTGTTCACTTCACTAATGAGGGCGAGAGTTCTTCCCCAGTGCGGGTTGCCGAGGATGCGCCGAAACGCGACATACTCGTTGGCTGCGCTGTTGTTTGTTTCCGCCTGTGCGACGGAGCCGGAAGACGATCCCCTCACCGGGACCTGGACCGGACGCCTCACCGGAGACGACACGCTGACGTTGGAGCTGGAAGGCGGAGACGTGATCACCGGTACCGCGTCAATCACATTGGAACTCGTGCTCAGAGGCGGCGTTACCGGCGTCTATGATCACCCCGATGTCAGGATGACGTTGGTGATCTTCATCCGCCACGATTACTCCGTGGCCTTTAGATGGGTGGGAACCCGGACAAGCGATGACGTGATGAGCGGTGCCTTGTACGACCCGGACAGCGTGCCAGACTCGATGACGTTGCGCCGTGTGGCTGGAGCGTAGGCGAACGCTGTGAATGTGAAGTGAACCCGCCTTATTCACGAGTGGTCTGGAAGCGAGGTGTTCCCCGAGTGTCGGGGGGGATGATCCGTGCACCCGCCGCAACCAAGTGGGGGCATGGTCGCTCATCGCGGTGGGTAGATCCGGGGCTGCGGCCGCTTCCGGCGGTTGCATGGACCATGGCCACCCTTGCCATCGCTTGTGTGTGCGGCACGGAGCGGGGCCACGTGTCCATCCCCGACCGAAACCTCCGAACCCTGATCGAGGCCCGCCTCGGCAAGGTTGCGGGTTCGCCGATTCATGAGCAGGAAATGCTCACCCTGCGAGCCCTCGCCGCCACTCGCGACAGTTATGAGCGTGGTGGAATAGGCGACCTCGAAGGTCTCCAGTACGCCAGGAATCTGGAAGAGCTGGATGTCGCGGCCGAGTATTGGGACACGGCCGCGAGCCGATGGAACAACCTCAACGACCTGTCGGACCTCTCACCGCTGGCGGGCCTGACCAAGCTGAAGACCCTCGATCTTTCCGGCAGCAACAGCAGTATCACGGACATCTCTCCGCTCTCGGGTTTGACCGGTCTGCGCCGACTGGATCTGTGGAACGCCCGGGTAACGGACCTTCAGCCTCTCGCCAGCCTGACCGAGCTGGAGTTTCTCGACCTGACCAGCAACGACCGATTGTCGGACCTGTCACCGCTCTCGGGCCTGACCAATCTGAAGGACCTCCGCCTCTCTGACAACGACATAGCCGACATCACGCCGCTTGCGGACCTTACCGGCCTGGTCCGCCTGAATCTCTCTCACAACAGGATCGCCGATCTCACTACACTGGCGGCATTGGCCGATCTCGAGATTCTGAGTGTGAGCGGTGCGGACCTCTCCGACCTTGCGCCGCTCGCCGGGCTCGGCAAGCTGGTCTACCTGAGCGCCGACTCCTGCACACGATGGCTACCGACGAGGTCTCGCTGCGGCGCACCACCTGACCTGACCTCCTTGTCGGGACTGGCGGGCCTGCAAGCACTGGCGCTGCACGACAACACCATGTCCGACATTGCGCCGTTGGCCGAACTGACGAACCTGCACATACTGTCGTTGCACGACAACCGCATATCCGACCTGGCTTCCCTGTCGTCGCTGACGCGGCTGCGAGACCTGGATCTCTCCAGCAACAAGGTATTCGATGTTGCGCCCTTGGCAGCGAACGATGGACTGGGGGAGCGCGACGCGATAGACGTCACGGGAAACTTTCTGGACACGATTGCCATGGACATCCACATACCCGTGCTCGAGGCCAGAGGCATCGATGTTGCATATGACCACGCTGTCGCAGCCGACGAACCGCTGATATACAACGACAGAGTGTTCGTACTTTCCGTCGAGGATGATCTCAAGCCAACAGGTCCCAAACCTCTGCCGCCAAGGTCCCTTGAGGAGTATTCGAAGCGCGTCTATGAGTACTTCGAGGATGCCTTTGATTTCTTGATTTTTGTTTCCAATCTGAAGCGCCAAACAGGATTTATTGTCAATGCTCATTACCGCGTGAGCAATAGCGTCCGGGGAATCGGCCTGTCCGACTTTTCCCATAGCACCGATTTCGGATCTGCCGGCAAACTCCAGTCCGTTGTTCATCTCGGGAGCGTTCACGAGGTGGACAGAGGGCCTGTCCTGCACGAAATCATGCACCGATGGGGCAACCACATCGTGTCGGCCGGCAACCCGACTCACTGGGGGTTCAGCAGCGCGAACGGCCAGCTGGGAGGCTTCGACCTCCCCGATCTCGTGGATCTCGGTGACGGAAGATATACCGCAGGGGACTTCGGTGCCGGAGGATGGGCGGTGAACGAGTATCCCTACAGTCCCATCGAACTGTATCTGGCAGGGATGATATCACCTGGTGACGTACCTGACCTGTGGGTTGCGGAAGATGGGGCGTGGCTGTTCAACGAAAGCGGGAACGTGGTTGGGACCGAGAATGGAGAGGGGATATTCACGGCAAGTAAAATCAGAATGTACACGATCGAAGATATCATCGCCGAGCACGGGGTACGTGTACCGGACGCGTCGCAGGCGCAACGCGACTTTCGCGCGATCGCGATTCTGCTCACGAATGACCGGCACCCTGCCACAAGAGAGAGTCTGGACACGGTTTGCGCCGGCGTATCCTGGTTCAGCCACCGGGGTGACGACGAGTCCGAGGGCTACAATTTCTTCGAAGCGACCGGCGGCAGAGGGACGATTACGATGGATGGGCTGTCGGAGGTGGAGAAACGTGACGGGAAAGGAAGGCCGCGACGAGTGGGCAGCGGGACGAGGTTGCGGATACCGTGAACGATGAGTGCGGAATCACGGGACCGGCTTTCGGGTGCCGAGACGGCTCACAATGGCCCTCAACTCCAGCCACAGTTCCCGCCAGCCGCTGTCGCGGGCGGCTGCCGTCCAGCGCCCGATGCGCGTTGCGAGGAACGATCCGGTCACGAGGAAGGCCAGGCTCGGCGACCACATCGACCAGAATGGAGTGGCCAGGTTCCGGTCCGCCCAGTCCTCACCGCTGGACAGGCCGTACTGATATGTGCTGATCACGATGGCCGAAACCACGATGACCATGCTGATTCCCCCGCGCGGAAAACGCACCCCGATGGGCATCCCGATGAGAACGAACACCATACAGGCACTTGCGATGACCAGCTTCTTGTGGATCTCGACGCTGAATCGGTTGGCCTGACTGCGCGGCGACAATCAAGATGAGAGCGTTGCGACAATCAGGATGAGAATGAGAGCCCGCGAATGGCGGTCAGCGTTCCGAAGTGGATCTTGCACGAATCGGTCGTGAGTGCCACTCGATGCCCTCACGCAGGATATGCTCCCTCAGAGTTGAGTCTCGTATCGAATTGTACAGCAGGAGATCGACCGACTGCGCCATCGGAATCGCGCCGATCGCCGCGGCGAGACGCGCCTGGTCCGTCAACGTCAGCCGGTCCCCGAACAGCGCGATGTCCACATCGGACGTCACCGTGTTCGTTCGGGTCGCCCTGGATCCGAACAACACGGCCCGTTCCACCCGTTCGTTGGCCTCGATCACCGCGATGATCGCCTCGCGGTGCGCGTCCTTCAGGCCACCCGTCATGGCGTTCGCCTAGCGTTCAGAGTCTCGTGGATTCGCAGCAGGACAGGGTGGTAGCTGCCCTTGATCAGCGTCTCCGCTTCCTCGGCCACGTCGAGCAAACAGGCATGGCTCAACAGGTTGCGCTTGTTCAGCGCGTCGAGCAGGATCTCGCAGTCGCCCTCGTTGATGTAGTCCACCTCGAAGCTCCTACGGATCACCGCGCGCGGCGCCTTCACGTCATGACCCTCGTAGAAAAGGAGGTCCTTGAGCACCTTCCAGGACAGCTCGAAGCTGAACTCGAACGTCTTGATCAGTCCGGCCAGTTCCAGGTATTCGTACCGTTCCCGGTCACAGGCGTTCGTGAGTTGCGCGAGCACCGTCCCGAAAGCCGCATCCCAGCCAAGATACGACGGGGAGCGCGGTACCGTACACCACCATACTTGACACAATGTGACCGGTCACCGAGACTAGTCACATGGAGACCATCAACGCATCCTACTTCAAGGCCCGCTGCCTGGCGATCCTCGACCGCGTGCGGGAGACGGGCGAACGCATCGTGATTCTCAAGCGTGGCCGGCCGGTGGCCGAACTGTGGCCCCCCAGCCGAGCCGAATCGGAGTACCCGCAGTCGGAGCTGAAGGGCACGGTTGCCGTCGTCGGTGACATCGTCGGTCCGGTGGTGCCGGAGCACCACTGGGACAGCCTGAAGGGCACCGGCGGAATCGAGGAGCCGGGCGGAGAAGCCGACGCTCCCCGCAAGCAATCCCGCCGGACGGGCGGCGAGTGACCGCACTGCTCGACACCCATGTCCTGATCTGGTGGCTTCAGGGCGAGGGCCCGCTGTCGGAGGCGCAGTACCGCGTCCTGAACGCAGCTGACGGGAATTCGCCGCTGCGGGTCTCCGACATCTCGCTCTGGGAGATCGCGACGCTTCACGGCCTGGGCCGCATCCAGCTCACGATGCCGCTCCGCGAATGGCTGGAGAAGGCGGTGGCCCCGCCCCTGGTTCGGCGGCACGGGATCTCGCCTGCGATCGCCGCGGAGGTGGCGGCCCTGCCCGATTCCTTTCACCGTGACCCCGCAGACCGGATTCTGGTCGCGACGGCACGGATTCTGGGGGCAACGCTGCTGACGCAGGACCGCCACATCACGGAGTCGGGGCTGGTCGAAACGCTCGGCTGAGGGGGAAGCCGTTTGCCCGCGACCAACCACGTTTCGAAGGAGTGCGGAATCTTCTCCTGGTGGGGTGCGAGGCCACGACCAACGGGCCCGCGGCGTCCTTCTATTCGCGGGGCAACGCCAGCGTGAAGGGGTTGGAGACGCGTTCCTCGAGCGGGATCAACTCGTCACCCCCGGCGAAATACCCGGTATGCCACACGATCCGGAATCGGGTGGACGCATTGGGTGGCGGGACCAGGGCGTCGGGGGAGACGTACGCCGACACCGTATCGGGGTAGACCTCATCCGGCTTGATCACGATTTCAGGGCTTGCCACAATGCAAAGTGGCGGGATCGAACGCCCGACCGCTTTCCATTCACCGGCATGCTGCATTTCCAGGCCGATGCGGAAACTTCCGCCGCAGTGTGACAGGAGGACCCTCGAGCCGGTTCGATTCGTAAACGTGTAGGGGATACGCCCCACATACGTATCGCCCTGGTTCAACCGAATCATCCCGAGTTGGAAGCGGGTCCCGTCCGTCAGCAGGGCATGGGAGCCGACCTCGGTGGGCGACTCGCAGCCTGATGCCCACAACACCGTGGCCGCGACACAGAGCAAGCCGCGCGGCACGAGGCCTGTTCCGCGCAAGAGAAAGGAAAACCGGCACATGATGGCAATGACTCCCAGCCCTCGACCCCCGCGGCCCGCGACGACCGTCCTTCAGCGGGGCAACGCCAACGTGAACGGATTGGAGACGCGTTCCTCAAGCGGAAGCGGTCCGCCACCCCCGGCGAAATGCCCGACATGCCACACGATCCGGAATTGGGTGGACGCATTGGGTGGCGGGACCAGGTCGTCGGGGGAGATCAACGCCAACACCGTATCCGCGTAAACCTCATCGGGCTGGATCACAATGTCAGGGCTTGTCATAAGGCACGTGACCGAATCCCAGACCGCTTTCCATTCACCGGCATGCTGCATTTCCAAACCGTGGCCGAAGCCACCGAGGCAGTTCGAGAGGAAGATCCTCGAGCCGGTTCGATTCGTAAAGGTGTAGGGGATACGCCCCACATACGTATCGCCCTGGTTCAACCGAATCATCCCGAGTTGGAAGTGGGTCCCCTCCGTCAGCAGCGCATGGGAGCCAACCTCGGTGGGCGACTCGCAGCCTGAAGCCCACAACACCATGACTGCGGCACAGAGCACGCCTCGTGGCCCCATACCATTCCGCCCGGCCCGCCGCCCAACCCGGCGAACGGCCCCGGGCTCTGCGGGGCGGTCCGGACTCGCCCGAAGGGAACCGAACGGTCGAACGCGAACCGGCTTCTCAGGCCGGCACCGGCCTGTTCCGTGCAGGAGAAAGGAAAACCGGCACATGATGGCAATGACTCCCAACCCCGGGCGATACACCAGGTCCCACCGCGGGGCCTGTTTCCGGACGATCCGGTTCACCCGGACTCAAGACCGGATCACCTGACTCCAAGATATGGCCAAAGCGCGCCCTTCGCCAAGTCTATTCTCGCGTCGATCCGCCGATGGGGCCGGATGATCCCCCCTCCACCCCCGCCTCCTCCTCGGCCACCATCTCCTCCACATCACCCGACAGCGCATCGTGGTGCATGAGCGTGTTGAAGAGCAGCGCATAGGACCCGTGCGTGTGCGAGCGCCAGAAGGGATTGAAGGAGAACATCACGATGTGGCCGTCGCCCAGGGACACGTCGACCACCGCCGGGGCATTGGCCAGCGCGCGCCCGCCCCGCAGACCCCCGCTGATCAGCAGGTCCCCGGTCCGCTGGGCGAAGCGCATCACCACCCGGACACGGTCGGTGTCCGGACCGGTCGAGGCGCCACCGCGGCGCGGCGAGCCGTCCCCCTCCTCGGCCCGGGCCTCGCGGAAGGCCTCGACTCCCGCGGCCCCCAAGTCGCGCGCCCTGCCCTGGATGATGTCCCGTTCGTCCGCCCCGCCCCTTCCCGTGCGCCGGTCCGTCGTGTCGCCCGGCCCCCGGTTCCGCCCACCCCCGCCGGCTCCCCGGAAGAGCCCCCCGAACCCCCCGCCACCCACGCCGAACACCGGCGCCGTGTTGAACGCCACCCCCAGCTCGTCGTAGCCGTATCCGATCGGGCTCTCGTCGTCGGTCACGCGCGTCGCGAAGACGCCGCCCCGCGCCCACAGGTCCGGCGTGGTGCGGATCGACACTCCGTCGGCCAGGCCGAAGTGGATCGGCAGGCGGGACGCGTTCGCCATGGTGACGAAGACGCCGCCCGCCTCGACGAAGTGCTTGAGGTTGAGCACCCCTTCCAGCCCGATCCCCCCGCGCATGTCGTCCGTCGACGCCTGCCGCCCGATGTTGGGCGTGAGTTCGGTCGCCTTCCAGGGGATCGGGTCGTCGCCCCGCAGGCCGCGCACGATGCTCATCGCGTCGCCGCGCCGCTGGCCCATCACGAGCACGTCGTACCGGTCGCGCAGGTTCGGGTTGTCGCGCACCTCGTGCACCGAGATGTAGTCGTAGGGGATCCCGTATTCGTCCAGTCCGATCCGCAGCCACCCTTCGTCCTGCGTGCGCGTCCAGGTGTGCACGACCGCGATGCGCGGGGTCCGGACCGGGTGGAGCCGGACTTCGGGGTCGTTGCGCGTGCGGTAGGCGGTGAACCCGTACTCGGAGCCCGCCCGGTCGAGGACCGCGGCCAGGTCGACCTCCGGATGATCCTCCTCGCGGATCACGAAGCTCCCCGCGTTGAACTCGCGGTCATCGTCACTGAACGGGGCCTCGGCCGCGTGAATCACCAGGTCCGCATGCGCGAAGCGGAAGGCGCCCAGCGTGTTGTCGGCGTTGTAGTTGACCAGGTAGGTGCCTCCCCGGCCCCCTTCGACCCCACCTGTCACCGGTACCGATTCCAGGAGCGTCATTTCGGCGTCGAGGATCGCGGTGTCCTCCACCCGCACCGTCTTCGCGTTGAAGAGGGGCCCGACCGTCCAGCCCGTGTCGTCGTAGGGGCGCGGGTCGTCGGGGTTGTAGTACTGCTTGTCGAGGAGCATGTCGGCGCCGCGCGAGAAGGGCTGGTCCATGCGCACGACGTAGCTGCCCTCGGGGAAGACGGTCTCGCCGACCTCGATCTCCTCGTCCGCGCGGTGCACCTCGAAGGCGTGGTCCTCCATGAGCTTGAGCAGGCGCGCCTGCTGGCCTGGGCGCGGGTCGCCGGCGGGCAGGACGTAGGCGGCCGGACCCTCGCTTCGCGCCTTCGCGACCGAGCGCGCGGACTTCGTGTAGAAGTTGTGCAGGAACTCCTCGCGGTTGGTCGCCACCTCGTGCATGGCGATCAGCACCGCGCTCTGCTGCAGGTTGACGTTGTTCCTGATCCCCCACACCACCTCGCTCAGCGGCGTGTTCGGACGGTGCCACCGGCGCTGCACGTTGGAGCGGATGATGCGTGTGGAGGCGTCCCCGGCGCCCTGCGTCTCGTAGAAGCGCCCGATCGAGTTGCGCATGTGCGCCACCCACATCATGTAGTTCGCGCCCCACCCGTCGTAGAAGTCGTGCGTGTAGACGCCGGGGACCCCGTACGCCGTCATGTCCTTGACCTCCTTGTAGGCGAGACGGTTCCACTCGTTGATCACGATCGGGTCGAGCCACGCGTTGTAGGGGCCGCGCCCGGTCGAGGCGTAGAGGTGGGAGGCCGACTCGTGGTGGTCGTGGAAGACCGTGGGGCGGTACTCGAGGTAGGTACGGGTGACGGCACGCGAGAGGGCGAGCGACTGGCCGATGTTGTCGCGGTTGTTGTCATGCGCGACGTACTTGCCCCAGTAGAGCGGGCGGGTGGGCAGGTTGGCGTCGGGGTCCCTGCGCTTGCCCATGTGCAGGTCGACCATCTTGGCCCGCCCGTCCGGCTCGACGACCGGCGTGATCATGTAGACCAGGTTGTCGCGGATCTCGCGGATGAAGTCGCTCTCGCCCGCGGCCAACCGGTAGGCCAGTTCCATGAACATCTCGGGCGACCCCGTCTCGGGGGAGTGGATCGCGCCCGCGGACCAGTATGCGGGCTTGGTCGCGGCGATGAGTTCGGCCGCCTGCTCGGGGGTGGTGACGCGGGGGTCGGCCAGCGCGCGGAGCCCGGCCTTGTTCTCCTCCAGCGCGGCGATCGTCTCTTCGGAGCTGATCACGACCAGGATCATCTCGCGGCCCTCTTCGGAGGTGCCGATCGTGAAGACCTCGACCCTGGGCGATGCGGCGGCGAGCGAGCGCATGTACGAGTGCACCTCGTCGGGGTAGCTCAGGATGTCGGGCGCGCCGGAGATGTGCCCGAGGTGGTCGAGGGGCGTGGGCACCGTCTCGCTGAGGGGGAGGTGGTCGACGAGGGGGGTGGAGAAGAAGGGCTCGGTGGTGAATTCGCGGATGAGCGCGGTGTACTCCTCGTCGAGGGGCTGCTGGGCGGTGGCGGGGAGGGCCGTGGCCGTAAGCGCGAGGATGGTGGCCGCGAGGGTGGGGAAGGGAGGTGTGGGGCGGAGGGGGGTCATGGAGCGGCGGAACAACTTCATCGGGGCGTTTCCTCGGCGCGTGAAGGGGCTGGACGTCAGGGGAAGGCTAGCCGGTCAGCCGGCCGAGCCGCCAGATGTGGGCGGTTCAATCCCGAATCCTCAGCCCGGCTCCCACGGCGCCACGCGGGGGATCCAGCGCGGGACGTTCGCCCTGTAGCGCCGGTAGTTCTCGCCGAACCGCCGCTCGAGCTGCGGCTCCTCGACCCGCGTCAGGTAGATCGTGTTGATCAGGAAGAAGACGAGCGCCCAGCCCGCGACCGGCCATGAGCCGAGCAGGAACGACTCGGCCGCGAGCAGCAGCAGCACCCCCGTGATCATCGGGTTGCGGACCCGCCGGTAGGGACCGACGACGACCAGATTCCGCGGCGGCGCCCACGGGGCCGGAATGCCCTCGCCCCTGGTCACGAACAGCCGGGTCGTCCACGCGGCCAGGAGCAAGCCGGCCGCGGCCAGCGCGAGGCCCGTCCAGAATCTCGCTTCGGCGAGCCCCGCGGGAGACGCGGCCAGCGGAGTGCCCGCCGCACGCCGCAGCAGCAGCGCGGGAACCAGCACGAGCACCGTTCCGGGAAGGATGATGACGGCCTTGACGAGCTTGGATGTCATGGCTGGAAGCTACTGCCGGCCGGAGCTTGCCGCGCGGGCCGCTTGGCGGTGGTCTTGTCCGGGCCCGCAGGTTCGGGCAGTCTGCAATGAGGCGTTCGGAAACCGAGTGACGAACGGCCGAGCGGCCGCAACCCGGCAGCCGCGGCCGGCGTATAGGCGGATGTCATGAAGAAGAAGAACTGGCTGTTGATCCTGGCTCTTGGACTCCCTCTCGCGGGGTGTGGGGGCGGCTCCGCGCCAGAAGAGGATGCCGTGGTGCTGATCCACGGTCTGGGGCGGTCGCCGTCTTCGATGCTGTTCCTGGGCCAGCGGCTCAAGTGGGCCGGCTACCGGGTGACCATCGCGGAATACCCTTCACGCACCGTAGGCTTCTCCGAGCAACTGGCAACCGTGCGGGATATCGTCGAGGAGTGCTGCTCGGACGCGTCCAGGGTCCACTTCGTGGGTCACTCCCTGGGCGCCCTGGTCATTCGCGGCTACCTGGAGGAACACCGGCCCGATTCACTGGGCAGGGTGGTCCTGCTCGCGCCCCCCAACCGGGGGAGCCTCTTCGTGGATTGGCTGGACGAGATGCAACTCGCGTCGGACATGCTGGGCCCGGTCGGAAGCGCGCTCGGGACCGACACCACCGACCTCCCGGCCAACCTCCCCCACCCCGACTACGAAGTCGGGATCATCGCGGGCAACCGCAGCACCCAACCCATCGGCCCGCCCGCGATCCCCGGCCCCGACGACGGGATCGTGAGCATCGAGCAGGCCCGGATCGGGGACGTCCCGATGCTCGTGCTGCCCCGGTCGCACGCGTTCATCGCGAACAGCCGGCACACGGCGACCGCCGTGATCCGGTTTCTGCGGACGGGGGGCTTCGGGGAGGGAGAGGGCTGAGGGGGGGCGAGCTTTCAGGGGCGCACGTAAGTCGTTCCAGTATGGAAGAGATCGGCTAAACCGCGCCAGCCTCGTGACTCGCCTCGTTGAGCGCCTTCAGCACCTCGCTGTACTGTGCGTAGTGGGGGTCACAGAAGGTCTCGCGGTGGTGTACTCGTCTGCACCCACCGATCGAGCACTCCTGGCGTAGCGGCGGATCGTCGAGCGGTTTGCCTTTCTTGAAGCGCTGGTAGTGGGCACCACAGTAGCCGAGGGATTTCGCCTGGCGGTTGCAGGCTTCAACGGAGCACCGGGCCATGGAGGGGTCTCGGGATATGGGTATGGATTTCGGCAGCGCCCTGCTTCCCTGCCGATGCGAGGCCTGAAGATACCGGAGGAGAGCCGCTCCCGTCCAGACCGACTGACTGACCCGGCCAAAGGGGAGGGCCGCCTCGGCGGAGTGAGTCGGTTCGAGGCGGCGGCGGATGGCCATCTCACTTCGGGGTTCCCACCCGTTCCAACCGCCAGATATCGACATGGTCCAGCTCGAGGTCGTCCTGGCGTATCGTGGCGAGATAGTCTCCCTGGAATACGGGAACGGTGCGCTCCTTGTAGGGGACGGCGGGAACGCTGCCGAGCAGCCTCCCCTCTGGATCGAAGAACTCCCAGCGGTTGCCGGCGGTGCGGATCACGTCGACCCACAGCCTGCCGTCGGGGGAAACGAAGATCTCGCTGATGAACGAAGCCCGTTCAGGCCGGTTGTAGCTCCGGGGTTTGCAGGAGGCCTCCGGCCACCGCTCCCGGGCCTCGTCGTATTCGGCGCTGCCGGCGGCCCACTCCTCGTCGGTGACCGGCTCCGTCGGCAGCGTGCGTTCGATCACGCGCAGTGTGTCACCATCGCCCCGGGTTACGGCGATCCGGTAGAAGTACCCCCAGGCGGAGTACATGACCCCGCCGGAGCCCGGGTGCTGCACGAACTTCGCCCCGGACGTGTGCGGGTACCAGCCGATTCCTCTTTCCCACTCGCAGACGATGACCTCGACCACGCCGGGAAGGTCCGCCGAGCTCCGGAGGTAGGGCACGGTGTCTCCCGTGTCCCCACGGCTGTCAAGGCCCGCCCAGAGGGTTCGGTCGCCGCCGAGGGAAAGGCGAAAGACCTCGTCCGGACCAACGGGGAAGAAGCGCATGAAGGCGGCTGATCCGGTCATGCCTCCCGCGGTTCTTCTCTGGCCAAGCCATTCGCCCGCGCCGGAGAATTCGCCGATACGGCCCAGGTGAGGGTCGTAGGTTAGGAGCCGGTCCCCGACCCAGGCGATGGAATAGACGCTCGCGAACTCGCCGGGCCCTTCGCCCCCTCGCCCGAAGGTGCGCAGGTGCGCCCCGTCCAGACCGAAGACGCGGATCTCGTGGTTTCCGGCGTCCGCGACGAAAACGTTCCCGCCGGGGCCCAGGGCAACGGCGCTGACCCAGCCGAACTCGTCGGGAGTTTCCTGCTCCTGCACCGACTTGGGGCCGATCGAGACGACAGGGGTGAGGCGCCACGCGGGTGGGGTGCCGGTCGTGGTGACGTGAACGACACCGTTCACCGTGTCGAAGGTGGTGGAGAGATTGCCGGTCCTGGAGGTGGGGTCTCGCTGTTCGCAGGCGGTCGACAGCGCGATCGCCAGGACGGCTATTGCGGATGACGGAACAATCCGGGGGCGCGATCCGGCAGGCGTTTCATGGCCTTCGGTCACATCGAAGCGGCCTCGGTCCGACAACCTCACTCCCCCTCCTTCCCGCCCGGGCCGCGGAGCACTCGATAAACCCTGGCCGTCTGCACGCCGAGCGCATCGCTGTGGGCCCCGAGGACGAACTGCGGGCCAATGTCGGTGATCTCGAAGTTGCCGGGGCTCGTCAGATGACCTGTGAGTCTGCCTTCGGCGTCGAAGATGTCCCACTCCCGCGGCAGGGTATCCGGAGCAAACGGACTTCGGTACCGCTCCACCCACAGACCGCCGCCCCTCGACGAGCGGACCATGCCGTGGACCGGGTGGGTGCCCGCGAACTCCGTGTCGCGGATCCGCTGCACAGCGGGACCCGACAATCCCCGAAGACTCTCCTCGACGCTGGTACGGGCCTCGGTGATCTCCCCCTGCGTCACCTCCCTGGCGATCCGATCCACACGGACGATCCTGCGCACGGTTCCCAATCGGTCATATCCCATGAGTTCAATCTCGCCCGAGTGTCCGTACCAGGCCAGCGCGCCGCCCACTGCGAATTCGGCGCGGGAGCCGAACCCCAGTGCCAGGCCGTTCCGCCCCAGCCGGCTGTCTGCGAATTCGCCGAGCGTGTTCAGGATCTCACCGCGACGGTCGACCGAATATAGGAGCGCGGTGGATTGGTCGCGAGTGTCCCGCGACGGTGACCGCGAGAGAGTCGTGATGAGCAGGGTGCCGTCCTCGAACCAGCCGACCACGTTGGGTGCGGATGCTCCCGGAAGCCTGGGGATGGGAAACGACCGAACGAAATCTCCGGCGGATGTGAAGAGGGAAACCCGGGCGTTCAGGTTGTCGATCGCCGCGATCGAATCACCGCCCAGCTCCACAATCGAGACGAGGTTGGTGAACTCACCGGGGCCCTCGCCGCGGCCTCCGAAGGTGACAAGGTGACTTCCCCCTTCGTCGAAGATTCGGATTTCCCGAGCGAGCCCGTCCGCGACGGCGATGTTCCCGCCTGACAGTCGCACGACCTGACGAATGGAGCCGAAGAGATCCGGGCCGTCTCCTTCTCCCTCGCTTCGGCCGATCTCGAGGACGGTGGGAAGCTGAAGCCGCCATTCCTCGCCGGCCGCATCGCGGGGATTCTCTGTGATCCAAATCCCTGCGCTGTCGCGTACGACGGCGGAGCGAGACGAGTCGTCGGCCCCCGCACAGCCAATGAGGACGAGCGACGCGGCCGTGAGGGACAGCGTGCGATGGAGCATGGCTACCGGCGTACCGACCGGTCGCGCTGCCGCTTTGGGCGGCTGCCGGGACCTTGCCAACGACACTAAGGTCCCCTTTGGCGCACCGTCCAGGCAACCGGAAGCATCGCCACCCGCCTCTCCGACGGCAGCCGACCGGCGAAGGATGTTTCCGAGGACAACCGGGCGCCGCCGCGATCGTCCACCTCGATCCTGTAGCGGACCACCTGCTCGACCCCCAACTCGTCCCGGCTTACCGCCCAAACATGGTCACCGTTGAAGACGGGGTCGGGCGATGCCGAGAAGTCATCCGGCGGCACGACGACACCCAGATAGGTTCCGTCGGACTCGAAGACGTCGTAACGGGTCGACTCCCGCCAGGTCACGGGCTGCGAGAAGGGACTGTCCGGGTTGTGTTTCTCGTTCTCGACACGCTGTCCCTCGGTCAGGAGCCTCACCCAGATCCGGCCGTCCCGGCCTGCAAGCAACTCGTTGAAGACCGGCTTGTGGTCCGGGACCGGCGGGCCGTCCCAGGTCCAGTCCGGAACGGACCACCGTATCATTCGCACCTTGGACTCGCGCCGGTAGGCACGCTCCCCCTCCGACACCGGAACCGGGTCGTAGGCGCGTTCGACGCGCAGCACGCCGTCGTCCCGGGCGAGGTCGACGCGATAGTCGGAGGAGAGCCCGGTGAGGAAATGGCCGCTCGGGTGCACGGCCCAGAAGAACCTTGGCGTGAAGGGCACGGCCGAGGTCACCGAAGCGCTCTCCGTTTCCGCCCTCACGACGACGGGTTCATAGTCGGTCGTCGGTTCGGCGAGCGTATCCAGGTGTGTCCCGTCGGGCCCCAGGACCAGTATGATGTCGTCCCGGTCCCGGTCGCTGGTCAGGAGGAACGTTCGTCCGCGCAGATCGGTGTAGAGCGGGGCCCCGGGCCGGTATGTGTTACCGGAATTGTACTCCCATTCGTCCGTCTCGCCCGACACGGGGTCGAACACCTGGACCCGCATGTTGCCCGGATCGCGAACGAGCAATCGGCCGTCGGGGAGTACGGCGATGGTCTCGGCGCGCGAGAACTCGCCGGGTCCCTCACCTTCCCTGCCCATCGTTGCCAGGTGGGTGCCGGTGGCGTCGAAGACACGGACATGGTTCGCCTGGGTGTCGAAGACGTAGATGTTGCCCTCGCTGTCCACCGCCAGCGACCCGATCCGGCCGAACAGGTACTCGTCGGGCCCGTCCAGTTCACCGATCGAGACTTCGGGGACGAGCGTCGCTTCTGTGGCCCACACGCTACCCGAAAGGGTGCGGACGATCGTTGTGTCGCCGATCGTGTCGATCTCGACGCTTGGGCCGATGGGCGGGGGGTCGGAGCCGCAGGCCGTGAGGGCGAGCTTCGCGATCACGAAGGCTGGGGTTTTATGGGTCATATTGCCTCATCGTCTACGGGTCGATCCTGGGTGTCACGATGAGGAAGAGCACGGGCCCGCCGGCGGTGCGGCGGGGCGATCCCACAACCATCGTCTTGCTGTCGCGAATGGTGGCGGAAGCTTCGAGAAGCGGGAGCCGTTCGCTGCGACTCGTACTTCTTTCCGTCGGCCGCGTGGTTGCGTCCGTGAGGGTCACCTTGGCACGGACGGTACCCCGAGGCGCAAGTCTGGAACTGACCTCCGCCTTGATCGTCAAAGCCGCATCGGAACCGGACAGGAAGACTCTCTGCAATCCGTCACCGATCACGTAGGCTCCTCGGGAGCTGCGCACCAGGCCTATGTTGAATACCGAAGTCGACAGGAGTCGGTATCCCTTGAAGTTGAAGATCTTTCTGAGTTCGCTTACGACTTCGCTGATCTCCGGGTCCTCGTCCGTGAAGCCATCCGCCTGGACGAGATGAAACGTGAGCAGCACGTTGTGGATGTCCGGAGCCTGCTCGGCCTCCTGCGCACTTGCGGCGCCCGAAAGCGCCCCCAGGACCACGGCCCCGATCAGCGCGCTTCGAATACTCCTCTTCACCGTCTCATACATCAGTAGCTCTCCTTCGGGTTGAGTAGCCAAACCACGGCGATGTCGGGATCGCCCGTGGGAAATACCGCGAAGGGCCGGTCGGCCTCCACGTCCATCTCGCTCACCATGCTCGGCAGACGGGATTCGGGCGGGGGGATGAGGGTCGCGACCTCTTCCACCGTCTCCTCGCCGCGCACCAGGATCAGCGCCGCGACGGCGGCGGCGGCGGCGAAGGGTGCCACGGTCCGCCATCTCCAGCCGGGCCGCCGAGAGTCCGGCGCAGCCTGCCCGTGTATCGGGGTAGGCAGCCTCCCGCTCACCTGTTCCGCCATCGCCGAGAGGACGGCGTTCATGTTGCGGGCGTCCCGGGCGATCCGCTCGGTGCTCCGCCGCTCTTCCGGATCCGCCCCCGAGATCTCGTCGAGATCTCCTTCCAGGATTCGTTCCGGCCAGTCGTCACGATGATCCATCATTCCCCCTTAGTCTCCATATCCCCTGCCCCGCGCCAGCATCTCGCCCCGCATCCTCCGCCTTGCGCGAAGAAGGTGCACGCGTAGCGTGGTCGGATTCATCTCCAGCAGCTCGGCCGCCTCCCTCGGTGTCAGACCCTGCAGATCCACAAGGTCGAAGACCTCCCGCTGCCTCATGGGCAGCTCCCGCAGGAGTGTCCGAATCAGCCGCATGGTTCTCCTCATCTCGATGTCGTCCAGTGGATCGTCCAGCCGGGGCGTCTCCGCTCGGGCCAACCGCTCCGCCTTCTCGGCCAGCCGCCTGTCCCGCCGCCTGCTCCGCCGGTGATCCAGGCTCGCGTTGCGGGTGATCCGGTAGACCCAGCTCGTGACCTTGGAACGGCCATCGAATCCCTCGATCGATTCCAGCATTTTCATCAGCACCCGTTGGGCGACATCCTCCGCATCGTGAGGGTCGCCGGTGATGACCAGGGCCCACCGGCATATGAGAGGACGGAGAGCACCCGCCAGCCCGCCGAGCGCCTCTCGTTCTCCCTTCCTGGCCCTTTCGGCCAAATCCAGGATGTCTTGGTCGGAGAGCATGGCGCTCTCGGTTCTCGTTCTCCTCGTGGGGTTTCGGGAAGTGGGACGTCGCGAAGGGGCGGAGCGTTTACCTGGTCCCGGAGGGTAGTCGCCCGGAACTCTCGTTCGGCGGCGAGGCGGCAGGCGCCTTGGAGACTGGAGACGCGCTCACAACCTTATTGATCCGCCACACGTCCAAGTACTCCAGGTCGAGGTCCCCGCGGCGCACGGTGAGAATATGGTCGGCATTGATCGCGGGGGGCAGGAGGTAGTGTCGCTCGGTAGGCACCGGCACGCTGGCGACAAGCCTCCCCTTCGCATCGAAGACCTCCCACCGGTTTCCCGACTCCCGGATGACCTCGACCCACAGCTTGCCGTCGGAGGCGATGTCGATCTGCTCGATGAGGGGCTTGGCGTCGGGGCGCGGGGGGAGCCGTGGGTCACAGGACATGAGCGGGAAGGAGTCGCGGAGCGCCCGGTAGCCGCTGTTGCCCTCCGCCCACTCGTCGTCGGAGATGGTCTCGGCGCGGAGCGAGCGTTCGATGACCCGGACGGTATCGTCGTCCGTGTCCGTGAGCGCGATGCGATAGGCGTCCGTGATCGCCGAATGCATGACGCCGCCGGGGCCGGGACGCTGCACAAGCTTGGGGCCGAAGGGGACCTGGAAGAAGCTGATGCGGTCGCCGACTTCGCAGTGGATCGTGGCGGCACCCGGTCCCGGCAGTTGCAGCAGGGTGTCTGCCGTTCCACCCCGGCTGTCGAGGCCGATGTACTCCCACCACCTTCCCGGGGCCGGGTCGGCCGCCAGAGTGACGCGATAGGCCTCGTCCGCGCCGACCGGGTAGAAACGGACCCACCCCGGTCCGCCACTCAAGGCACCCCGAATGCGCCGTTGGCCCCGGTACGCACCCTCCGCCGAAAACTCGCTGATGCGACCCAGATGGGGATCCAGCGCCAGCAACCGGTCTCCCAGCCACGCCACCGAGTACAGGCCGTCGAATTCGCCGGGGCCCTCGCCCTTGCGGCCAAGGGTGCGGCGGTGCACCCCGTCCAGCCCGAAGACCCGGATTTCCCTGTTCGCACCGTCCGCGACGAACACGTTGCCATCCGGCCCCAGCGCAACGTCGTACACGCGGCCGAACTCGTCGGGAGACCCCGTCTCGCTCAGGGACTTCGGCCCGATGGAGGCGACTTGCGTGAGCTGCCACCGGGGCGGGGTTCCGGCGTTGGAGACCCGGACGACGCCGTCGATGGTGTCGACCGTCGTGGTGACATCGAAGGAGGTGGCGCCGCCGGAGGCAGAGTCGCCGTCCGGAGTGCAGGTGGCCGGCAGGACGCCGGCCGGCAGAACCGCGATTGCCCCGACGCGCGCGACAGCGCCGACCCTGTCGATGAACCCGCGCCCGGTCGTCATCTGTCGTCACCCTCCCATTCGGGGTGTGCGAAAAGGCCCGGACCCCTATTGTATCGCCCGGAATCATGGCATGATGCCGCCCGGCCACGATCCCGGCAACCCGACCGTCCCCTTCATTCCAGAGTCACACCGTGCACCGCACCGAGCTCCGCCCCACCCACCCGTCCCACCCCACCGCACCCCTTCTCGGCACCTTCCTCCTTGCGGTCACCGCCCTCCCCGCCCCCACCCCCCACCCCCTCATCGCCCAGGAGCCGCCCGACGACCCCTTCGCGCAAGCCACCGCCGCCCTCCGTTTCCGAACGATCGGCCCCACCATCATGGGCGGGCGCGTCGCGGACCTCGCTGTCGTCGAGTCGGACCCCGCCACCTTCTACGTCGGAACAGCGAGCGGCGGCGTATGGAAGACCGAAAACGCCGGGATCACCTTCACCCACGTCTTCAAGGACGAGGCGACCGCTTCCATCGGGGACGTCACGGTGGCGCCGTCCAACCCGAACGTGGTGTGGGTCGGCACCGGGGAGCCGCAGAACCGGCAGAGCTCCCCGTGGGGGGGCGGCGTCTACCGCTCGACCGACGCGGGGCGCACCTGGACGCATCTCGGGCTGGAGAGAACCCACCACATCGGGCGCATCCAGGTCCATCCGCGCGACCCCGATGTGGCCTACGTGGCGGCGGTGGGTCACCTGTGGGGCCCGAACCCGGAGCGGGGCGTCTATCGCACCACCGACGGCGGCCAGAACTGGGATCTGGTGCTATTCGTCGATGAGGACACCGGCGCTGTCGACCTGGCCATGGATCCGGCCGACCCGAAGACGCTCTTCGCGGCCATGTACCAGCGGCGGCGGCGCGCATGGGGCTTCAACGGGGGCGGTCCCGGGAGCGGGATCCACCGCACCACCGACGGGGGCAACACCTGGAGAGAACTGACCGAGGGACTGCCGGAAGGAGACAAGGGACGGATCGGCCTCGGCATCTACCGGGGCGACGGCAACCTGGTTTTCGCGCTGGTCGAGGCCGACGCGCGCGGACCCCGGCAGGGCAGCCCCGGTGGGGGGGGCGGGAGGAGCATCAGGAACGGCGTCTACCGCTCCACCGACCGCGGCGAGACCTGGGAGCACATCAGCACCACCAACAACCGACCCATGTACTACAGTCACATATGGGTCGATCCCGGCGACCCGGAGCGGATCTACCTGGGCGGCGCCTCTCTCTACCGCTCGTCGGACGGAGGGCGCAACTTCACCTCCGACGGCGCGAGCGGCGTCCACCCCGACCACCACGCCCTCTGGATCGATCCCGCCAACTCCAACCACCTCATCCTGGCGGGCGACGGCGGCGTCTCGGTCAGCCGGGACCGTTCCGACAACTGGTACCAGCTGCGCAACCTGCCGATCGCGCAGTTCTACGAGATCGGCGTGGACATGCGGGACCCCTACCACGTCTGCGGCGGGCTTCAGGACAACGGTTCGTGGTGTGCGCCCTCGAACACCCTCTCCAGCCAGGGCATCCGTGCGCGCGACTGGTACAACGTCGGCGGCGGCGACGGCTTCTTCACCGTCATGCACCCCGCCAACCCGGACATCATGTTCGCCGAGTCGCAGGGCGGGTTCCTGGCGCGGGTCAACCGGGCGACGCGCGAACGAGCCTCGATCCGGCCGCTGGCCCGGCCCGCCGAGGACGACGACGAGCGCCGGCCGCGCTGGAACTGGAACACGCCCATCCTGCTCTCCTCGCACGACGACCAGGTCGTGTACGCGGGTTCCAACATCCTCTTCCGCTCACCGGACCTGGGTCAGAGCTGGGCGGAGATCAGCCCCGACCTGACCTGGGCCATCGACCGCGACACGCTGGAGCTGATGCGCGTGAAGGGATCCGAGCCCCAGATGTCCCGCAACGACGGGCAGGCCAGCTACGGCAACCTGACCGCACTCGCCGAGTCTCCGCTCGACCCGGGCGTGCTGTACGCGGGAAGTGACGACGGACGGGTCCACGTCACGCGCGACGGGGGCGGCGGCTGGACCGACGTGACCCGGAACCTGAAGGGGCTGCCCTCCTACACCTACGTCACCCGCATCGTGGCCTCCCGCGGTGAGGCCGGGGGCGTGTACGCGGTCTTCGACGGGCACAGGAACGACGATTTCAGCCCGTACATCTTCCACAGCGACGACTTCGGCGGGAGCTGGGAGCCCATCGTCAACGGGCTACCCCGCACGTCGCTCAACGCCTTCGCCGAGCACCCCACCACCCACAACCTGCTCTTCGCGGGCAGCGAGGTCGGCGTGCATGTCTCGATCGACGGCGGCGCGAACTGGCGTCGCCTCGGCAACGGCCTGCCCACCGTCCCCGTAGACGACATCGTCGTTCACCCGCGCGAAAACGACCTGGTGATCGGCACCCACGGCCTCGGCATCTGGATCATGGACGACATTGCGCCGTTGGAGGATCTGTCCGGCGAGGTGCCGGCCTCGGCCGCGCACCTGTACCCGCCGCGGCGCGCCACCTCCTACAATCCGTATCGCCCCCAGGGCTGGACCCCCGGGATCTTCGCGGCGCCCAATCCGCCCGCCGGGGCCCGGATCCGCTACCATCTGGGCTCCGTGGGCGGCAGCGTGACGATCAGGGTCACCGACGCCGCGGGGGTCGTTGTGCGCAAGCTGGACGGAAGCGCCGGCGAAGGGCTCAACGAGATCATCTGGGACCTGCGACTCGTGGAAGAGGGTGCCGATGGAGAGCCCCTGAATCCCGGCCCGCGGGTGCTGCCCGGTACCTACACCGTGACGTTGGCGATGGGGGAAGAGACGATGAGCAGGACGTTGGAGGTGCGGCTGGACCCGCGCGCCGAGATCTCGCAGGCCGACCTGCTGGCCCGCCAGGAGGCGATGCTGGACTCGTACCGCATGTCCGGCGCGGTATCCGGTGCCCGGGAGCTGATCGAGACCGTGCACGGGCATCTGAACGGAATCGAAGACCGGATCGACGAGGCCGCCGAGCCCCCCGCGGATCTGCGGGAAGAGGTGGATACCCTCCGCAACGAGCTGGAGGAGGTGGAGGAAGACCTGAACGACGCGGGGCGGGGCGCATCGGTGTGGCGAGCGATACAGCGCGCGACCAACGCGCCGACCGCGGACCAACTCTGGACGATCGACCGTTCCTGGGAGCAGTTGCCCGGCGTGATCGAGCGGGTCAACGTGCTCCTGGCCGAGAGGTTGCCCCTGTTGTTCGCCAGGGTGCTGCCCGAAGACCTGCGGCCCGACCTGGGTGAAGCGGTGGCGGTCCCAAGCAGGGGGAGAGGCACCGGGTAGCCCGCGAGGTCATGCGCTCCGGCGCGTCGGCCATCCTCCTGCAACTGTCGTAGAGGGGAATTTCCCGTCAGGTAACGCGCCGGGATTTCCCCTCGGCTTTTCCGGGGTTTTCCTCTGATCAACCGGGGTCCGCTGCCGCCAATTTGTCCTTCGTGCACACGAAGCAGCGCCCCGGATTTCAATGCCGGGGCCGACAAACGACCTCCTTCCACAAGGAAAGACACAATGAACAGACTCAAGCTTCTCGCGATGGCAACACTTGTGGCCATCCCCACGGTCATGGCGTGCGACGACGACCCGGTTCCGCCGAAGCCTACCGGTTCCATTGCAGGCCGGGTAACCATCGAGGGTCAGGGAATCGACGGGATCACCGTCACCCTGAGCGGCGGCACCACCGCCACTACGGCGGGCGGAGGCAACTACCGTTTCAACAAGGTCGAAGCGGGAGACTACACGATCACCATCACCGGCTACCCGATGGGAGGCACCTTCGACGCCACCTCCACATCTGCCGTACTGGACGACGACGGCGAAGTCGTTACCGTGAACTTCGCGGGCTCGTGGATCAGAACATCCGTGATCGCGGGGGCGGTGACGGCGGAGGGGGACGGCCTGAACGGTGTAACCGTGAAGATCTCGGGCGTTTCCGCATCCGAGATCCAAACCGGCGCCGATGGCCGCTACGCCTTCTCCGGACTCCGGGCCGGCGACTACTCCATCGAGATTTCCGGCTTCGACGCCGGCGAAGTGACCTTCGGGAGCACTTCGTCTTCGGCCACCGTGGCGGTGGACGAGTCGAAGGTCATCGATTTCGAGGGGACCCATGTGCGCAACTCCGCGATCATGGGCCAGGTCAGCGTCGAAGGCAACCCGCTCGAGGGCGTCACCATCAGCCTGCACGGCAAGGGCGAGAACCGAAACTACGAGACCAACGGCGCCGGACAGTACATGTTCGAGGATCTTCGCTCCGGCGACTACTCCATCGGCATCTCCGGCTACGACACCGACGAGTATGGCTTCCAGCCCACCTCGAAGACGATCGCCGTGGCGTCGGGCGAGACCGCCAGCGTTCCCTTCGAGGGGACGGCGCTGCGGACGGCGTCGATCACGGGTACGATCACCATCGAAGGCGTCGCGCTTGAAGGTGTCACGGTGAGTCTTCGCGGCAAGGGCGAGGACATCTCCGTCGTCACCGGCGCGGCAGGCCACTACGCCTTCGACAGGCTGCACGCCGGCGGCTACTCGGTCGCCATCTCCGGCTACGACACCGACGACTACGGTTTCGAAGCCACCTCGAAGAGCGTCACGGTCGCGCTGAACGAAGCGGCGACGGTCAAGTTCGACGGCATCAAGCTGCGAACGGCCGAAATCATGGGCCGGGTGTCGGTCGCCGAGAGCGGGCTCGGAGGCGTAACGGTCACGCTCGCCGGCAAGGAGGACCGGACCGGCACGACCGGCGCCGACGGCCGGTTCAGCTTCGCGGGCCTGGCGGCGGGCCGCTATGCACTCTCCCTCTCGGGCTACGACGAGGCCGAGTACGAGTTCGACGCGAGCGACGAGATCACCCTGGCGCTCGGCGAGTCGAGAGTGGAGAACTTCGTGGGCCGGTCGCTCAGGACGGCCGGCGTTGTAGGCGTGGTGACGGCCGAAGGCGAGGGCATCGCGGACGTGTCGGTGACGCTCATCGAGATGCAGGACGGCAACCCGGGCGAGGTCGTGGGCGAGACGCGGACCGGCTCCGGCGGCGGCTACGCCTTCGACGAGCTGCTCGCCGGTACGTACCGGGTCGAGATCGCCGACTTCGGCGACGAGTACGACTTCGGGGCCACGAGCTGGACGGCCGCGGTCGCAACCGACGAGACCGCCACGGCCAACTTCGACGCGACGATCATCCGCACCGCCGGTGTGAGCGGCTCGGTGTCGGTGGACGGAGAGGCCTTGATGGGCGTGGAGATTACGCTTGCGGGCGATCACGCTCCAGTCGAGAACACGCTGGAGACGGACGCCGACGGCCGCTACGCCTTCGACGGGTTGCGCAGGGGCACGTACACCGTGACGCTCGCGAACCCGGACGAGGAGCTGTACGACTTCGCCACCCCGTCGCTGGCGGTGAACCTGTCGGTCGGACAGGAGCGGGACGACGTGTCGTTCGCGGGAGAGTTGCTGCGCAGAGCCGACATCAGCGGCCGCGTGCACGTGGACGGCGTTGGTCTCGAGGGCGTGACGGTCGCGCTCACGGGCGACGCGGACGCCGAGGCAACCACGGACGGCAACGGCGAATACGAGTTCCCCGCCCTGGCCGGCGGCGACTACTCGGTGGAGATCTCGGGGTGGGACCATGTCGCCTACGAATTCGAGACGAGCGAACTGGATGTGCGTCTCGAGGCCGACGAGGCGAGGACCGCGGACTTCCGGGGAGAGCACACGGCGACCGCATCGATCGGCGGCGTGTTGTTCCTGGACGAGATCGACGACGACGGCGAACTCGCCCAGGGTGAGCCGAACCTGCTCATGGAGATCCCGCTGCTCCTTCACGGACCGGGCGTCCACGATGTCAACACCGGCGTGTCGACCGCCGACGGAGCCTACTCGTTCGACGGCCTGAAGGCGGGCTCGTACCGCGTGGTCATCGCCGCGGGCGACTCCCTGAAACAGGAGCTCGGCGAAGCCGGATACAGGTTCACCGGCAAGGCGATGGGCGCGATGGTAGAGGTGGCCGCCGGGGCCTCGGAGACGGTCAACTTCCCCTTCCGCATCACGGCGCAGACGATTCTCGTCGGTGCCGCGATGGGGAACGCGACCCGGATCGGCGACCCGGTCGGCCATGTCCGTCTGGCACTCTACCCGACCGCCGGGGACGCCAGGAAGGGCACCAACCTCCTCGGCACGGCAACGACCGCACCAGGAGGAGTCGAAGCCGGATTCGCGGCCTTCGACTTCGCGCGTGAAGACGACGGCGACCGCCGGGTCTTCGCCAAGGTGTTGGAAACGGGGCACACCGACCTCGCGTCCCTCGACGACAACCTCATCGAGATCGGCTACGAGGCTACCGACCGCACCACCCGGGTCCCGGCGGCGGTACGGCTTCTCAATACCCGCGTGAACTTCCAGTGGTGGGTGAGGAGCGATGCCGACGCGAAGGACGGGAACCGGGTCCTGCCGGGCTGGGCCGCGACCAACGGCATCGTGACGGACGGCGACGGCAAGGCCTCCTATTCGGGCAACGTCGATGCGTCCGACCTGCCGGCGACCTTCACCGTGGCGCTCGACACGCGCGCGCACCAACCGGACATGGGCGAGCGCTGGGTCCAGTCGGGCGACCTCACATACATTCACGACGGTTTGTCGCCTCCGGCCCTCAACACGGCGGCCGGAAACGACCTGGGTCCGATCCACGTCACCTGGACCACGCAGGCGCTCGTGGTCGGCGTGTATCGCGAGGCCGACGACGCGCCCGGCTACACGGACTACCAGAGCAGGTTGCCCGGCGGCGACCACCGCCCCGCCGCAAGCGTCGGCGAAGAAATGAAAGTCGAGTTGCTGGCGCAGACGGGCGACAACGGTCTTCAGCGCTACGCGTGGGACCACGACGGCAACCCGCATACCGAGAAGAAGGAAGGCTACTCGGCCGTCGGTCCCGACGGCCTGGTCCGGTTCGCCGGCATCCCGGCGGGCGACGAGATCACCATCCGTTTCCACGAAGGTGACGACCGTGTCCTGGTAACCGAACTCGAGAACGTCGAGACCCATGGCGGCGATCTGGACATCGGGGCGACCATCGGCTCGTTCGGCACGCTGAGCGGCGGTGGACCCGAGGTCCGCATCTGCACGGCCTCCGAGGAAACGGGCGACGATGATTGCGCCACCTTCGGGTACCGGTGGAACACCGGTTCGGTGAGCGGCCGGGTGGGCAGCGAAAGTGGCCACAAGGTCGTTCTGGAGCCCGCGACCGACGGCCACGGCGCACTCGCTGACAGCTCGACCAGCGGCAGGAACGGCGCCTTCGGCTTCGCCGGCCTCCAGGACGGCGAGTACTCGATCACGGCCTCCGGGACCGCCACCCACAAGGTGGACGGCGAGCCCACGCAGACCGTCCGGGTCTACCACGACGAAAAGGCCGGCACAGCCGGGACTGACATAGCCCGGTGGACGACCACGAGGATCGCGCTGAAGATCATGGGCTACATCGGAAACGACGCCGACGGCGACAAGCTGATGCGCGGTGACGAAGCCCTGGCGGGCGTCGCGGTCAGCCTGACCCGGGGTCCCGAGACGGTCGCAACCGTCGAGACGGATGCGCGCGGGCTGTACGTCTTCGAGAACCTGGAAGAGGGACGCTACGGCGTCACCGCGAGCTCGGGCAGCGACTACCTGGTGCTGCGCGGGTTCGACCCCGACACCGATGCGGCCATCGCCACCGCAACAGCCGCCGCCGACGAGTACCCGGTGCCGCGCGAGGGCAAATACCGCCTGCCCTCCTGGAACTACGAGAACAGCAGCGCCAACAACACGGCCGTCAAGGTTCGCAAGCCGGCCAGCACGGCAAAGGCCACACTGGTCAACTTCGTGCTCCTGTACACCGATGGCGAACTGTCGGGCGGGCTCGGGAACGTGAGCGGCAGCGCCGCGGACATCGATCTCCGGATCTACCGCGAACGCGACGGCCAGGTGACCGAAGTGACGACCGACAGCCGTGGGCGGTTCGAGGCGGGCCGGCTCGAGGAGGGTTCATACAGGGTCGAGCTCGATGATGCCCGCTTTGCGGCACCGTGTCTCACCGCTGCCGACGGAACGCCCGACGACGACGGGCCAGACACCGATGCCGACGGGGTGTGCGATCACCCGGCCCCCCTGGAGCTCAACGCCGATCTGAGGGGCGGAGAGGCGCTCGTCGACCTGCCCGTCCTGCACGTCTACGACATCAAGCTCTTCGCCGACGATTCGCTGGGCGATCCGCCCGGCGTCAAGGCGAGGATGCAGGGAAGGTACGCCCGCACCTACAACGACACCGTGACCTGGACTCCTGACTGGGTGCGCAAGCCCGGCAGCGAGGAGACGCACAACACCACGAGCCTCGGCACCATCAGCTGGGCGTCGAAGAGCGTCACCTTCTCCTTCCCGGAGGACGGCTCGATACCCGCGGGCGCCGGCGTCGTGGTAATGAAGGACACCACGGTCTGCGCGGACCATACCTGCGAGCTGGACTACAACAGGACCGGCACTCCGCGCCGTTCCGAGCGCGAGACCACCCTCACGGTCATGGTCACGGCGGAGAACGGCTACGATGACCACACCTACACCGTCGTGGTCGCGCGTGCCAATCCGGTGGGCAACGACATGGAGTCCGACCGGGTCCGGCGCCACAACGCCGACGACACCTCGTACACCGCCGCCGCCGGCTACGGTACCGCCGACGAGCCATACACGCTGGAAACCGACAGCGCCGAGGCCGGTTCGCTGAAGCTGCACGTCGACCTGAAGCACTTCGGAATCCCTGGCGACAATGCAGCGTGCGCGCAGTCCCTCATCGTCAAGACCGACCCCGATGAGGAAGAGGAGGACGCCAATGCCGAGGAAATCGAGGCCGACCCCGACGCCGAGGACGACATCTGCGCGAACGAGCGCTACACGCTGAGCGTGGCGGAGGAGGGCTCCCGCTACACGCTGCACGTCTACTCGGAAGACGGGGTGGAGAAGGTCCACCACCTCGAGCTCGGCAGGGGTCCCGAGAGCTGATCCCGCAGCCCCCTCTCGAAGTCAAGGGAGGTTCACGGATCTCGCCCCCGTCCGGTTCGCCGGGCGGGGGCGATGCTCGTCAACGAGCCCGGAAGTAGATCGGCACCTGAATCCACACCGGAACAGGTACGCCGCGGTTCAGGGCCGGTACGAAGCGGCTGCAACGCGCCACGCGAAGGGCGATGCGGTCCAGCTCCGAGTGACCGGAACTCACTCCTATCCTGACGTCCCTCACGATTCCCTTCTCGTCTACATGAATCCAGACCCGCACCTCGCCCTCCACCCCCGCGCTTCGAAACGCCGGCGTGTATTCGCGCTCCAACACACTGTCGCAGGCCTCGATATTGGCTTGTTCCGGAGGCTGGGGTTCACCCGTTGCCGGTTTCGGTGGTCCGGCCGTGGCGCATCCGGCCGCCAGCAGGTACAGGGCCGCGAACGTCGTACCGTTCCAGTGCATGACGTCATGCTAGCGTCCCCACCCCCGCGTCGCAAACTCCCTGCACCGCGCAAGGGCGACCGGCCGGCATCCTGTTGCGGTGGGAGCGCCTGCGACCGAGAATGTGACGTGGCTTCGGGCGTCTCATGGGATTCTCGTTCACTTGCACCCGGGCACGAGGGAGCAGCGATTTGGAGGCAACTACATGAAGAGAGACCGCACCGGCCGGGAAAAGGTGATGATCGCCGCCGCGAGGCTGGCCGCGCACTACGTCGCCTCCGCGGCGAAAGCGGGAGCGGACGGGGGTGAGATCCGTGCCGTGCTCGCAGACATCGTCCGCACCTCCGGGCTGTCGGAGATCTGGATCACGGACGAACACGGCCGGATCGTCCTGGGCTCCGCTGACATGGACTTCGTGTTCCCGCGAGATCCGGAGGCGGGAACGCAGGCGGCACCCTTCGCCGCACTCCTGCAGGGAACCGAGACCGTGGTGGTTCAGGATCCGCAACCCCGGGATATCGACGGCAAGGTCTTCCAGTACGTCGGCGTCGCCGGGGTGGACCGGCCGAGGATCGTTCAGGTCGGCCTGTCCGTGGCGTCCTGACGGCGGCAACCTTCGTCCCACCAACAGCAACCGAGCATCCCGGCATTCCTTGACTTTGCTTGCGCCCTCAGCGACCAGCCTGTTGTCTTGCGGAGTCATGAGGACTCGGGCGTGTCCGAGCAAACAGGGAGGTGGCACCATGCAACCCATCAGACGAACAGCCCGGCACAGCCTTCCGGGTGTGCTGGCGCTGGCGGGGCTGGCGTTCGGCGGCGGGTGTGGCGACCCGGTCCGTCAACCCGCCTGTGCCCGCGACGATCACAATCACGCCGACGATCGATTTTCTACTTGAGGATGCCGGGCGTACCGTGCAACTGGCGGCCATCGAGCATCCAGCTCTATGACAACGAACTGACGGGCTCGATTCCGCCCGAACTGGGGAATCTGCAGAATCTGTGGGGCCTCACGCTCTCCGGCAACGTACTTGCCGGCCCGATTCCTTCGGAACTTGGTGGTCTCAAGAATCTTGGCATCCTCGATCTCTCCGATAACAAACTGACGGGGCCGGTCCCGCGCGAGTTCGGGGCTCTGCAGACTCTTACGCATCTTGACCTCTCAGACAATCAACTGGGCGGTCCGCTGCCGCGAGAGTTGGTCCGTTTGCGCCTCGGACACTTTTTCTGGGACAATACCAATCCCTGTGCTCCCACAGACGACGCCTTCCAGCAGTGGCTGGCTTCGATCACGCACCACAAGGGGAATCGGAATTGTGACTCCTGATGGCGTGGCCGGAGTGGACCGGCCGAAGATCGTTCAGGTCGTCCTGGGCGCCGGCGAGGCCTGACGGGCGGCTCCTTCGGAGGGTCGCCGGTTGGAGACGAGCCCCAGCAGTCCGTGGATAAAGCCGCCCGAGCACCGAGAGCGGCGAGGCGCCGGGCTGGCAAGGCGCGACGAGGGGCCAATAGCGGCGCTATTGGGCTGAGGAGCAACGCAGAGCGCAGCCTTGGAAGCGTTGAATGTACACTGCACATGACACACTGGAAAGCTGTCTTTACGTTGTGATAAGGTGAAGCGAAGCCGTCCAGACCGGATGCATCGACGGTCGAATGCCGGGGGGATTTTGTCCACGGGCTGCCAGGCGCAAGTGCGGGCTCAGCGGCCCCGTGAGGGTGACAGAGTACGGTACCCGCGCCTCTACCGGCTTGACGTCACGCAGGGCAGGCTCGCAGCGCAAATGGCGTACCACCCGAAGCACGATGGCGTCCAGTTGTGAGTTCCCGGAACTCTCGGCGATTTCGACGCTCCGGACGATTCCCTCCGCGTCGACGTTCAGCCAGACCCGGGTCGTCCGCCAGGATGCCTCGGGCGACAACCGGCCCAACTCGCGCTCCAACATGCGCAAGACCGGATCAGTGTTGACAGGATTCGGGGGGCGGTCTTCTTGCGCACCATCAACTCAGTGTCCCCCCGCGTGCATGTCGCGCCCGCCCATCACGTGCTTGATCACCCGGCCTCCCAGCATCACGAACTGCACGTCCTTCGTCACGGCGATGTCCTCGAGGGGGTTGCCGGGCACGGCGATGATGTCGGCGAGCGTCCCCTCCGCCAGGCGGCCCCGGTCGGGTGTATCGAGCAGGTCGGCGGCGTGGATCGTCGCGGTGCGGAGCGCGTCCAGCTCGCTCATGCCCATCCCCACGTAGATCTCAAATTCGCCCGCGTTCTCGCCGTGCGGGAAGACCCCCGCGTCGGTGCCGAAGGCGATCGGGACGCCCCGGTCGATGGCGCGCTGCAGGCTGACCCGCATCTTCGGCAGGATCTCCTCCGCCTTGGCCCGCACAGGCGCCGGCAGCTGGTCGAGGGGGATATGGTCGGCGAGGTAGGTGGTCGGGACCAGGTACGTCCCCTTCTCGATCATGAGGTCCATGATCTCGTCGGTGAGGACCGAACCGTGCTCGATCGAGGCCACTCCGCCCCTGACCGCCGCCAGTATCCCCTCGGAGCCGTGCGCGTGGGCGGCGACCTTGATCCCGTGCCGGGCGGCCTCGTCGACCATCGCGGTGAGCTCCTCCAGCGAGTACTGCTGCGCACCCACCGGCCCCTCCATCGACAGGACCCCCGCCGTCGCGCAGGTCTTGATCACCTTGGCCCCGTGCTTGATCTGGTAGCGGACCGCCCGGACCAC
Source organism: Longimicrobiales bacterium (assembly GCA_965204275.1). Taxonomy (GTDB): domain Bacteria; phylum Gemmatimonadota; class Gemmatimonadetes; order Longimicrobiales; family Gaopeijiaceae; genus Bin94. Next base: position 464,893 of record CBDBEC010000001.1, on the reverse strand, counting down.
CTCCCAGGGCCCGTCCGCCACGCCCTCCTCCCAGCCGCGCTCCCGGATGCCCGGCGCGAACCCCGTCGCGTCGCAGTGGCCGCCGGTGATGCCCAGCGGGTAGCGCGACGGGATCACGCGGGGCGCGACGATGTCGCCCCGCTCCACCGCCTTGCCGAGTTCGACCGTCACGTCGCCGCCGAAGTCGCGCACCGTGGTGAAGCCCGCCCGCACGGTGATGGCCCCGAACCGCACCGCGTTGATGGCGCCGTACGCCTCCGTGCGCGTGACCGCGTCGGTGAACGAGGCCGCGCTGATCTCGCCCGCCAGGTGGGTGTGCGCGTCGATGAAGCCCGGGAGCAGCGTGACGTCGCCCAGATCCATGTCGTGCATGACATCCGGGACCGGATCGGGGTTCACGGCCGTGATGATCCCGTCCTCGACCACGATGACCGCGTCCGTGTGCATCTCGCCGGTCTCGACATCGAGGAGGCGCGCGGCTCGGAGCACCGTGGGGCCGTCGTAGACGCCGGTGTGGGCGTGGTGGCCCTCCTGGGCGGCGAGGGGCGGGGGCGGGGCGGTGGTGGCCGAGACGGCAAGGACGGCCGTGGGGAACAGGCGACACAGCTTGACGGCGTTGATCGTCATGGCGATTGTGGGTTCGGGTTCAGGCGCGCGGCGGACAGCGCAATTGATCCGGCCCCGGAGCGGGGCGCAAGCCGCGGGAGCGTGAGGGCGCGATGGGGCTTGCGTGGGAAACACTCGCCGGACGGGAGGACGAAATGAGCAGTTCGGGAAACGAAAGACGGTTCAGGCGACTCATTGCCGTGCCGGTAGCCATGACGGTCGCCATCGTGGCCATGCCGGGATGCCTCGGTTTGGCCGGATCTCGAAGTTTCTACGATGCCTGCCGCGAAGTGGCAAGGGATGCGACCACTTCCTGGCGAGTCGCCTTCAAGAGTTCGGGAGTCAACTTCGAGACAGAGCGATGCGTCGTCATGATCGACCCGGTCCTCGTCGACTCGGAGCTCGCCGATGATCCTCCCGGTCTGCTCAACGACGACGAGGTCTTCGCCGCCCTGACCAACAGCATCCCGGGCGAAAGCGACGAAGTGGGCACCGAGGGCGTGGCCATGGCCCACTTCCTGGTGGACGAGACCGGCGCCGTACTGAGGCAGCGGATCGCCGAGAGTTCGGGGTCCGAGACTCTGGACGAAGCCCTGTTGGCGCTGGGCCCCCTTGCCAGCTTTTCGCCCGCGAAGACTGACGGAGGCCCAACCGAAGCCTGGGTCGCGATGACCGTGGGCTTCCGCACCCGATAGAACCGGCGAATAGCGCTGCTATTCCCCTTTCGTCGCGCCTTGCCGGCCCGGCGCCTCGCTCTCGGTGCTCGGGCGGCTTTGCCACGGACTGCCATGCGAACGAGACCCGGGCCGGACTCACGGGGTGTCGCGCGACACGCTGTTCCTGCTGGACCGGACGATCATCGAGACCGAGGACGATCTGGAGACGGAGATCCGCCTCCACGGGATCGATACCGCCGAATGTGACCGGCTGTCGACGGGATAAGGCGGGCCGGCCTCGCACCAAGGGCCGCAGGATCGCCTCTACGGCCCCTTCTCCTTCCCCGCGTTCACCGCAAACATCGACGACTTTTCCCGCACCGGATTCGCGTTGTAGGCCTCGGATCCCCCCGGCGGGATGCTGAGGTACTCCCACTCGTCACCCCGGAACGACCTGGCCAGCAACACGATCTGCCCCACATGATACGCAACGTGGGCCAGTGAGCGGAGCAGCGCCTCGTCGACCCGGAACGGCACGCCCCGAATCGTGATCCGGCCGGCGAGATCCTCGTCCGCCAGCTCCCCGAGCGCGCCGAACAGCACCCTCCACCCGCGTTCCCACTTCTGCGCCACCTCCCCGGGCGATACGTCCCTCGGCTCGAACTCCGAGTCACGGTCGCGCCAGGGTTTTTCTCCATCGGCGGTCAGCAGGTCCGTAAAGCGCGATTCCAGATTTCCCGCGACATGCCACACGATCGTCGCGATCGAGTTGCCCTTGCCGGAACGCTCCAGCAACTCCCCGGGCCGAAGCTGGCGCATCGCGCGCTCGCCGAGAATCCGGTAGCGTCCGTATTCGGCTTCAACAAGCGTCAGGAGGGTGCGGTTCAATCGAAGCTCGTCGTCAGTCGGTGAAGCCACCCTACACCAACTCCACCCGCGCAACCCCATCCACCCGGTCGAACCCCCGGTCGAAGGTCGCGATCCGGGTCACGTCCCGGTTCAGCATCACTCCGGCATGTACGGCATCGCGGGCGGAAAGACCCGGTGTCGACAGCAGGATGCGCTTCGCCAGGTCCGTATCCGCCAACGTCACGCCGAAGACCCTGGGGACGAGCGCGACGAACAGGTCGTACACCCGGTCGGCCAGATCGGCCCTGCCCAGGACCGTGTACCGGTACAGGATCTCCTGCAGGACCTCCGCGCTGGTGGACAGCTCGTACCCCACGTCCCCGGCACCCTCCAGAAAGCGCGTGGACGGACCCCGGTTCGGGTGGTCCGCCCCGGCCACGTACATCGGAATGTTCGAGTCGACGAAGACCTTCACGAGCGGCCCGCCTCGATCTCGCCGATCATCGCGCAGATGTCGGAGGTGGGACCGTTGAGCGTCCGCAATTCCGCCAGGGGGTCCTCGGGGACCGGCCCGGCCTCCCGTTCAAGCCGCTCCTCGATCGCCCGGCGCACCCAGGCGCCCCTGGAGACCCGCTCCCGCTCGGCCACCCTCCTGAGACGGGCGTCCATGCCCTCGGGGATGAGCAGCTGCATACGTTTCGACGCCATCGGCCTCCTCCTGAATCGGTCGGGCCGGTCGCCGGGGGGCCGCCCCCCCGCACGCCTCGAAGCGTCGCCGTCAGCCCGGCCATGTGTGTGTATATACAGCATACACAACTCTGGTTGGCCTGGGAACACCTTCCGCCCGCACCAGGCGCTTCATGCGCGTCACGCCTGATCGTTGCCGCCGGAGGCTCGGTTAGCCGATGAGCGGCACGTCGCCGTCGAGCCAGCTGGGTGACCTCCACGACCGCGGCCATCGAAGAGCGGGGGGTTGAGGGGCCGGTCGGGCGGCGGATCGATCCTCAGTTGCGGATCACCCGCACGACCTTCCCGTTCCTGTCAACCACGACCACGGGCCCCCTCCGAACGACATCGACCGGGATCGGAACGGTGTCCGGAAGGGCTTCGTCACCCCTCATCTCCAGGATCTCATTCAGCGAGTAGTCGTCGGCTTCGGTCAGGTCGACATCGTATCCCATATCCGCCAGCGCTTGTAGGGTGATCGCGCTCAGGATCTTCCCGCCGTAGACCGGCGACATGATCTCGGCTTCCATCACGTCTTCGCGCCAGTGCGAGCCCGCCCTTCCCGAACGGTTGATCTCAAGCGGCACCTTGTTGCCGGGATAATCTTCGCCCCCCGCCGAATCGAACGCCTCGATGGCCAACGGTCCGGCGAAGTGCGGATCGGGCGTCGAATCCTCGGGTTCCCGCTTCCATTCTTCCCATGGCTCCCCTATACCAATCCCGACGATATGCCCGATCTCGTGGATTCCGACTTCGCGCATCTTGAAGAACTCCGGGTACCTCTCGAACCACCACATGACATATTGCGTGTCGCCAACGTAGGCCAGGCCGGAGCCCTCGCGCACGCCGCACTGGAAAGCGTACGCGAGCCCGGCGTCGTCAGCCTCAAAGTCCGGCACCGCCAACACCACAAGGTCGTCAACGCTTCCGACCACACGGGGGTCATCGCCGATGCACGGCAAGTCGCCATCGACGGGCACATCGGGCAGGTCACCCTCGATGACCTCGGTCCAACGTTCCGCGGCTTCGAGGATCTCGGCTTTCTGCTTCTCCGTGAACCCTCTGCGAAATACGACCTCGACGTTGAACGCGTCCTGGTCCGGGGGCGGCCTCACCTTCACCGCCATCGGCTGCGAGGCCCGCAGTCCGTCCGGATCCACCGCGGTGACCTCGACCTGCACCAGTCCCTCCGACCGCGGATCCAGCCACAGCCTCCCTCCGTTGGTCGTCGCCGCCACCACACCCGGATCCGCCGACACGGCTTCGTACGAAAGCGGGTCCCCGTCCGGGTCCCGGAAGTAGGGATCCAACGCGAGCTCCGCATTCGGTCCATCCACCTGCAACCAGTGTTCCTGAATCGCCTTCCGAGCTACCGGCGAGTGGTTGTCCGCCTCCGCGAACAGTACCAGCTGCTCCCCCGCAACCGGCTCCATTCCTTGGAACTTGGGCGGCAGGAAATCCGGCAGTCCCAGCGTCACGTACGTCGGATCCGTACTCCCGTTGTCCTGTTTCACCTCGATCGGCCTGCTGATCGTATCACCAGCTTTCACCACCAGCGTGGTAGCCGATACGGTCCCCCCCTGCACCGACACCGGCACCCGCAATTCGGCGGGAGCACCCGCCACCACCCACGCCACCACGTCGGCCGGACCCTCGTCCTGCGGATCGTCGCTGTCCACTCGCCTCAGGTGCAGTGTCAGCGGGATCACGCTGTTACGGCGCCGCATGTCGACGAGCCTCAGGCCGGATGTGCCCGCGAAGGCGCGTGCCGGCAGACTGTCGAGCCTGTGTTGGCTAAAGCGCAGGTTCTCCAGATTCGCCAGGTTGGCGAAGACACCGGCAGGAAGCTCCGTGAAGTGGTTCTGGTCCAGCCGCAAGGTCCTCAGGCTCCCGAGGCCGGCGAAGATTCCCGACGGCAACTCGCGGAGCCACATCCGCTCCAAGCCCAGTACGGTCAACCCGGACAGTCCCTTGAACAGACCCGCCGGGATCTCAGCCAGCTTTGTGTTGTCCAGGTCCAGCAAGCGCAGGTCTTGCAACCCAGAGAAGATGTCCGGCGGCAGCTCCTTCAACCCGGTTCTCGGCAGCCAGAGGATTTCCAGGTTGGACAAGCCCCGAAAGACGTGGGCCGGCAACTCTCTTAACTGTCGATTGTCCGAAAGCCCTATTGTCTTTAGTCTTGTCAAACCCGCGAAGATGTCGGGTGGCAACCCGGTCAGCTCGTTGTGGAAGAGGTGCAGGCTCTCCAGCTGCCTGAGATCCCTGAAGACCCCAGGCGGCAGCTCCACGATCCCATTGTTGCGCAGGCGGAGGACTTCGACGCTTTCGAGACCCGCAAACGCGTCAGGCGACAGGTTACCAAGATTGTTGTAGTCCAGCCGGAGCCATGATAGCTGCCACAACGCCGACAGAGCCTCGGTTGGAACCTCCGAGAACTCGTTGTTGTTCAGGTCGAGTATGTTGATCTTGCTGCTTTCGCTGAACAAATCCGGTGGCAAGCTGCTGAGCCGGTTGTTGGAGAGATAGAGCCAACGCAAGTTGGTAAGGCCCTTGAAGTCACCGCTTCTCAGTTCGGCGATGTTCGCTCGTTGTAGGTGGAGGATGTCAATCCCGGCCAGGTCCCTGGCCGTCACCTCCGCGCAACTCCGAACCCCGGCCGTCCTGGCGAGCGCCTCGCTGACTTGAGGTGTACGGGCACACACTCCCTCGTCCCGCACCGCTGTAGCCGCGACCTCCACCTCCGCACGCTCCGGCACCGACGCCGTCACGATCTGCTCCCCCACCTTTTCGCCCAGCGTCCACACCACCGAAGCCAGCCCCGTGCTGTCGCTCACTGCGGAATCCGGGTCCGTGGCGCCGTGCCCTTCATCCGGCAAGAACACCACACCGGCCCCGGGTACCGGCGACCCAGCCGCGTCCAACACCCTTATCACCACCGGCTCGGGCAGTGCTTCTCCGTGAATTGCCCATTGCCCATCGCCGGAATGTACTTCCACAGTCTCCACGGCCTCCTCCGGGGCCAGCGCCGTGGCCAGGACCGTGGCTGTGTGTTCGTCTCCCACGGACGCCGCAAGGCTGTGCTCGCCCGCCACGTCGCCCAGCGTCCACACCGTCGAAGCCATGCCCGCGCTGTCGCTCGAAACGGAGGCGGAATCCACGGTCCCATGCCCCTCTCCCGGCGAGAACACCACGGTGGCCCCGTGAACGGGACGGCCACCCTCGTCCAGGAGGCGCACTACCACCGGTTCGGGAAGCGACCGTCCCACCAGCGCGCGCTGCCCGCCGCCGGAATGCACCTCGACGGTGTCGACAAAATCGTCGGGCAGCACCGCCGTGGCCACCACGCTCAGTATTGCATTCCAGTTCGGCCGCACAATGAGTTCCTGCTCCCCCGCCACTTCGCCAAGCGTCCATACCGTCGAAGCAATCCCGGCACTGTCACTGCGCGTGCTTGGGCCAACCCTCCCATGCTCCCTCTTCAGCCGGTACTTCCCGTCCGCATCCTCGACCGGCACGCCTCGGGTGTCCAGAAACCGCACCACTATCGGCTCCGGCAGCGGCTGGCCGCGAAGACCTCGCTGATCGCCACCGGAGACCAACTCAACCGTTGCCACAACATCTTCGGGATCTCGACTCATCGCCACGAACCGCGCCCTCGGCGGGCCCCCCGCTACGGATGCGCCCAGCCCGATCCACCAACAGGCGCATTCAGGCAGCGTCCACCTCGCCACGGCCAGACCCAGGCTGTCGCTCAACGCCGACGCGGGGTCGACCGTGCCCCTTTCAGTTTCGAAAACCACTTTGACACCCGGTACTGGAAGATCATGGGCGTCCAGCACCCGCACCACCACCGGCTCCGGCAAGGGCTTCGTGCGAATCCCCACTTGCCTGTCACCCGAATACACCTCCAGAGAATCCGCGGCCTCATCGGGGGCCAACGCCTCCGCTGAGAACTCGGCTCGCACACCGGCCGCCGACACGGTGAGAGTCTGTAGTCCCGCCTCGTCACCCACCGTCCACACCGTCCAGGCCAACCCCGAAGTGTCGCTCTCCGCGACCCACGGGTCAGCCGAACCGGCATCTTCCCCAGGCTGAAAGATGGTCAGGACCCCCGGTACCGGCTCCGCCCAGGCATCCAACACCCGAACCACGACCGGTTGCGGCAGCGGCTTTCCACGAAGAACTCTCTGTCCATCACCCGCATACGCCTCCAGGGAATCCACCGCTTCGTCGGGCGTCAGCGCCCTCGCCGTCACCTCCGCGCTCGGCCCGTCCGCCACCGATGCAGTCAATACCTGCTCCCCCACCTCCCCCCCCAGCGTCCACACCGTCGCAGCCAGCCCCGAAGTGTCGCTTTCAACAGCCGCCGGGTCAGCCGAGCCTCCACCCTCCCCCGGTGCAAAGTCGATCGTTGCCCCCGGTACCTGCTCCCCCCAAGCGTCCACCACCCGCACCACCACCGGCTCGCGCAGCGGTCGCCCCCCGAGTCTCTCCTGCCCGTCACCCGACTGGACGTTCACCGTGTCCACGGCCTCGTCGGGCGTAAGCGCCCTCGCCGTCACCTCCGCGCTCGGCCCATCGGCCACCGACGCGGTCAGTACCTGCTCCCCCGCCTCCCCCCCCAGCGTCCACACGGCCGCAGCCAGCCCCGAAGTGTCGCTTTCAACAGCCGCCGGGTCAGCCGAGCCTCCACCCTCCCCCGGCGCAAAGCCGATCGTTGCCCCAGGTACCGGCTCCCCCCACGCGTCCACCACCGCCACCACCACCGGGTCGCGCAGCGGCCACCCCCCGAGCCTCTCCTGTCCGTCACCCGCATGCACCTTCACCGTGTCCACCGCCTCATCGGGCGTCAGTGCCAGCGCTGTCAGCTCCGCGCTCGGCCTATCCGCCACCGACGCGGTCAATACCTGCTCCCCCGCCTCCCCACCCAGCGTCCACACCGTCGCAGCCAGCCCCGAAGTGTCGCTTTCGACAGCCGCCGGGTCAGCCGAGCCTCCACCCTCCGCCGGCGCAAAGTCGATCGTCGCCCCCGGTACCGGCTCCCCCCAGGCGTCCACCACCCGCACCACCACCGGCTCGCGCAGCGGCCACCCCCTGAGCCTCTCCTGTCCGTCACCCGCATGCACCTTCACCGTGTCCACGGCCTCATCAGGCGTAAGCGCCCTCGCCGTCACCCCCGCGCTCGGCCCGTCCGCCACCGACGCGGTCAATACCTGCTCCCCCGCCTCCCCCCCCAGCGTCCACACCGTCGCAGCCAACCCCGAAGTGTCGCTCTCAACAGCCGCAGGGCCGGCCGAGCCTCCACCATCCCCCGGCGCGAAGTCGACCGTTGCCCCGGGTACCGGCTCCCCCCAGGCGTCCACCACCGCCACGACCACCGGCTCGCGCAACGGCCACCCCCTGAGCCTCTCCTGCCCGTCACCCGCATGCACCTTCACCGTGTCCACGGCTTCGTCAGGCGTCAGCGCCCTCGCCGTCACCTCCACTCGCGGACCGTCCGCCACCGATGCCGCCAGAATCTGCTCCCCCGCCTCCCCGCCCAGCGTCCACACCGTCGCAGCCAGCCCCGAGGTATCGCTGACCGCCGACGGCGGATCCACCGTCCCCTGACCCGCAGCCGGAGCGAACAAGACCTCCACGCCAAAAACCGGTGAGCCTCCGCTGTCCAGCACCCGCACCACGACCGGCTCGCGCAGAGACCTCCCGCGCAGCACCTCCTGCCCGTCACCCGAATGTACTTCAAGTGCAACCGGCACCTGCTCGACGGACACTGGGGCAACGGCCGTCAGAGCCGCTGATGTGGCCCGCACCCTTCCCGACCCGTTCGCCAACGCCGTGACCCGGCCCCGGTCCGGTCCATCCGGGGCAACCGAGAAAATGTCCGGGCTGTCGCCCGACCACATCACCGAAGCGCCGGGCATGGGAGTACCATGCTGATCCAGGACCGTGGCCTCGAAGACGGCCGTGTCACCCAGGAACGACAAATCCGCCGACATCGGCGACAGGGATATCGACGACGGAACGGGGGGTTCCACCTCGTCGCCGCACGCCGCGACCGCAAGCCACGCCAACGCCGCGACAAGTACCACCCAACGGAGGATTTGGAGTGCTGCCGGACGCGGGTGGGATTCAGTGAAAATCGAACGCCCGTTCATTCGACAACATTGCTCCGATCAGCAGGACTGCCCCCATCTCCATGACTCGCGCACATGGGCTCCACCCAAAGTCGCGGGGGACGGCGTCGCAACGGTCATAGTGGGTTGTTGGGCACGCGCCAGGCAAGGCCGGGTCGCCGATGGGCGCTCACAAGCCCCGTTCGCCTGACCAGGGTCGAACGGGGGCTCTCTCCATCGCCTCCCGGCTTGCTCCCGTGGCGACTACGGCCTACCGCCCCCCTTCCCCCTCCCCCTTCACGAACGGGAATATGAACTGCGGCGTCCCCCCATCGCCCGGCGGCGGTTTGTTCGCAGGGTCCAGCATCATCTCGATGCGCACGATCGCGTCCATGAAATGCCACCGCGTCGGCTGGTGCGACACGCCGTCCACCGCGGCCTCCAGCTCACTCTTCAGCGTCATCAGCTGGCCGCGCGCGAACGTCGCGACATCCGACCGCATCGCGTTGTCGTCCCACATCATCGTCCTCATGCGGTCCAGGTAGGCGCGCTGCAGGTTGCGCCGGTACGTGTCGGTGGCCCCGCCCGAAGTCACCTCGGACCACACGGCCGCACGCAGATCGTCGAGCATTTCGCCCAGCGAATACGCGTCCTCCCCGTGGAACGCCTCCTGCTCCACCAGGCGTTTCATGCGCGTCACGCTCAGCACCTGGTTCAGCCCGCTGGACTGTCCGCTGGCGATCTGGTCGACCGCCCCGCTCCCCTGGAACCGGTCCAGGATGTCGGTGTTCACCATCCAGTCCGGCGTGGCGAAGACCTGCCGGTTCAGGTAGTCCATCGCCCGCATCTGGCGTTCCCTGTCCACCATCTCGTAGGGTACGCCGTCCTGTCCCTGTCGCTTCCGGGTCCGCACCACGCCGCCGATGTTCGCGACCACGTGGCCGGTGTAGCGCCGCCACTGGCTCACCACGTTGTTGTAGAGTTCCCGGAGCTGGGAGTAGTCCTCGCCCTCCTCGTAGGTCCACTCGGTCAGCCGGTCCACGGTGCGCTTCAGGTTTTCCACACCGTAATCCGACGCGACCATCGCATCGTCGCCGATCGCCTCGGTAAGAGCCGAGGGGTCGGCACCGGTGGGGCTCGAGAAGCGGTATACGGGGTCCTCCTGCATCTCCTCGACCAGGTCACGCAGCTCATCCAGTTCGCCGTCGCGATCCTTGCCGAAGTACTGCGTGTACCCCCACTTGACGGCGAACTTGTCGTAGGGACCCACCAGCGGATAGTAGCAGGTGTCGTCACCGGGCTGGGCCACGTAGTTGAAGCGCGCGTAGTCCATGATCGACGGGGCTACGCCCATCTCGCAGACGAAGCGCGTGCGCAGCTGCTCGACGGGGTAGGCGGCCGAAGCCTGCATGTTGTGCTGCAGGCCGATGGTGTGCCCCACTTCGTGGGCCGAGACGAAGCGGATGAGTTCGCCCATCACCGCATCGTCGAACTTGACCCCGCGAGCATCCTGGTTTGCCGAGGCGGTCTGCACGAAGAACCAGTTGCGCAACAGGTTCATCACGTTGTGGTACCACTGGATGTCGCTCTCGAGGATCTCTCCCGTGCGCGGGTCGTGCACGTGCGGGCCCGAAGCGTTCTGGACGGGGGAGGCCAGGTAGCGGATCACCGAGTAGCGCGCGTCCTCGGGGCTCCAGTTCGGGTCGTCGGTGGGCGCGTCGGCGGCGACGATGGCGTTGGTGAAGCCGGCCTCCTCGAAGGCGGGCTGCCAGTCCAGCACTCCCTGCTTCAGGTACGGCACCCACTTGGGCGGCGTGGCCGGGTCGATGTAGTAGACGATCGGCTTGACGGGATCGACCGGCACCCCGCGCGAGTACGCCACCGGGTCCGACGGCTCGAGCCGCCAGCGGGTGATGAAGCAGCGGGTCTCGGCGCGCTGTTCATCCAGCCCGTAGTCGATTCGCCTGTTGCTGAAGAAGCCGACGCGCTCGTCGCAGAGGCGCGGCTCCATGGGGTTCTCGGGGAGCAGCAGCATGGAGTGGTGCATCTCCATCGAGATCGTGTTGCTCCCGAACGCGGGTGACTCGCTCGCGTCGTAGGTCACCACCCGGCGGACCTCGACGTTGGTCGGGTACGCGGTCGCGCGCACGATGTACGTCCGGTCGCCGTCAAGGCGCCGCACGCTGTACTGCTGCCGCCGGAAGTTCGGCAGGCCGATGAGCGGCACGTCGCTGGTGAACAGGTCGGTGACCTCGATCACCGCAGCCAGCGAATCCTCCGACATCACCTCGACGTCGAAGGCCTTGAGGATCGGTTCGAAGTTCGAATTCCTCACCGCCTGCGAGACCGCCGTGGTGTCGTCGGCGAAGTTCTGATATCCCACCAGGCGCAGGAAGACGCGTTCCTTGTTGCGTTCCCAGCGTATGGTCGACGTGTTGGTCTTGGAGCCGCCGTAGCCGACGCCGTTCGGAGTGCGCGCGATCCGGCTCAGGAACAGCATCTCGCGGTCCAGCATGTCGAGCGGGATCTCGTAGTAGAGCTTGTCCTCGATCATGTGGGTGTCGAAGAGGCCCTCGCTCGTGATCGCGTCCTCGGTGATCACGTCGGTGTACTTGGTGACGGTGTCGGCTTCTTCCTCGTCTTCCTCTGTTTCGGTGGTGTCCGCTTCCTCCTCTTCCTGTTCCTCTTCCTGAAGCAGGGGGAAGGGGGCGGCGGAGGCGGGGTCGGGGGCTCCCAGGCCGAGGGCGAAGGTGAGCAGGATAAGGAGAATCGGGGTGGTGCTGGTGCGCATGAGTGTCCTTCCGCAGCGTGGGGGTGACAGGGGACGGGAAGGTACGCCGGTAAGGGGGGGCGGGGCCAGTCCCGTCCATGCCTGCTCGCAAGCCTGCATCAGGTACCGTTCCGACCCGGCAAGCCGGGGCCGACCCGGTGAGGGAAGGGCGGTCCCCGGAACCCGCGTGGGGTCTTCAGGCCACCGCGGGCATCAACAATCCGGGCAGCTGGCGGTGGGAATCGACTTCAGCCATTCCTGGAACTCTTCGTCATCGGGAGCGCAAGGATCCACCCCGACCGGGCCGAAACGCCGCCAAAGGCGATCCTACGGCCTCTGACGGCTTTGCTCCGTCCGGTTGCCCCCCACACGGGGTAGGCTGGCTCACCCCGGGCGCTGCGCGCGCACAAGGTCGGCAAGCACTTCGTCACCACCGCGACCGACGACGGCTTCTCAAGGGACCGCGACGAGGAGAAGATCGCCGAAAAGGCGGCGCTGGACGGCATCTGCGTGATCCGCACCAACGTGGCCGCTTCGGAGATCGGGCACGAAGACGCGGTCGGAAACCACGAGGACATTGATACGCGGCAGGTGGCCGAGTTCCTCGGGGATGGGACCGGTAATGGAGTTGCCGGGAAGGTACAGGACATTCAGAGTCTCCAGACCGGCCAGCTCCGGAGGAATAGCACCGGTCAGCCCATTCTCCCGCAGTAGCAGCATACGGACAGCTCCCGGGCCGTCGACAAACACGCCTTCCCAGGAACCGAGCGGTGCGTCAGTGCCCCAGTTCTCCTTGTGCGTCCAGTCGGCCCCGCCCATCGCCTCGTAGAGCTTGAGCAGCACGCCCCGGTGCAGTTCGGCCCTGACGGTGGCGAATCCCTCCACCGAAGCCTCTACCGTCGTCGCCCCGTCTCCACTTGCGGTCACCTGCCCGTCCGTGTTCACCGTCGCCACCGACTGGTCACCCGATATCCACGTGACCGCAACGCCGAGATCCCTTCGTCAAGGAAGACTGAATCCGCCACCGCACTCCGGGTACCGCAACCGCTCGCGCTGCCCTACAATTCGTGCCATGCGCACCCGAACGAGACGATGTATCCGACCCGCCTCGCTCCTCGTCCTGCCGGCCCTTTGGTCCTGCGACGGTGGGAACAAACCCGACACCCCGGCCGCCCTGGCCATTCACGCGGGCGACGGTCAGAGCGCGAACACCGGCACGGCCATCCCCGATCCCCTCCGGGTGCGCGTCACCGGGCAATCGGGCGGTGGTCTGGAGGGTGTAACGGTCCGCTTCGCCGTGACGGAGGGCGGCGGCTCGGTCGAATCCGTGACCGCGGTGACCGGCGGCGACGGCATCGCCTCGCCGGGCCGCTGGACGATGGGAACCCCGGGGTCGCAGCAGTTGCGGGCATCGGTGACCGGACTCGATCCGGTCGTCTTTCGCGCGACCTCCCTCGATGTGCCGGACGCCCTCGCGATCCATGCCGGGGACGGACAGGAGGCGGCCACGGGAACGCCGGTCCCCGGCCCCGTCCAGGTGCGCGTGACCGGTACCACGGGCGACGGTCTCGGAGGCGTCACCGTCGGCTTCGAGGTCACCCGGGGGGGTGGCTCGGTCGAGGCGGTCACGGCCACGACCGGGGCCGACGGCATCGCTTCCCCGGGCGCCTGGACGATGGGAGACCTGGGGCCGCAACAACTGCGCGCCACGGTGACCGGACTGGAACCGGTCTTCTTCCACGCGACTTCGCTCGACGTTCCCGCCGCTCTGGAGATCCACGCCGGCGACGGGCAGCGGGCGACAACGGGGATGACGCTCCCCGACCCCCTCCAGGTCCGCGTGACCGGCACGGAGGGTGATCCGCTGGGGGGCATCACCGTGGGCTTCGAGGTCGTCGAGGGCGGCGGGTCGGTGGAATTCACCACGGCGGCGACGGACAGCAACGGCATCGCTTCGCCGGGAGCGTGGACCATGGGCGACCCGGGACAGCAGCGACTGCGTGCCACCGTCACCGGGCTGGAGCCGGTCTTCTTCCAGGCGTTCGCGAGGGGTATCCCCGCCGAGATCGCGATGGTGAGAGGGGCTGGCCAGGAGGCCGAGGTCGGGTCGGTGGTCCCGGTGAGCCCGGAAGTGCTCGTTACCGACTCCGCGGGTACGCCGCTGGCGGAGATCACCGTGTCGTTCGCCACGGAACGGGACGCCTCGCTCACCGGCGGCCGGGTGAACACCAATACCCTGGGCCGGGCCGCGGTGGGCAGCTGGACGCTCGGAGACACCGCCGGCCACTATTGGATCGAGGCGCGTGTCGCGGGGGAGGGGATCAAGGGCAACCCCGCCCGCGTGGTCGCCCGCGCCCTGCCGGGTCCCGCTGCGGAGATCGTGATCATCGAAGGGGACGGGCAGCGCTCCGAAGCGAAGCTGCCGGTCCCGGTCAATCCCAGGGTTCAGGTGCAGGATTCGCACGGCAACGGAGTCCCCGGGGTAGAGGTCTCGTTCACGGCGGGCGGAGGCAGTGCGGCCGTCCCCCCGGAGAGGGACACCGACGCGCAGGGATTCGCAGCGGTGGACAGGTGGGTTCTCGGGCCCGCCGCCAACGTCTCGTACCGTCTGGACGCGGAGGCCGGCGAAGGGGGGGAAACGGTCGGATCGGTCACCTTCACCGCCACCGCAACGCCCGCCGTCTACGACATCGAGATCGTGCACGCCGATTCGGCGGCGTTGTCGGAGGGACAGCTCGCGGCCTTCGACGAGGCGGAGGAGTACTGGGAAGAGGCCATCCGGGGCAACCTCCCCTGGGGTGTGGTGCGCAAGGCTTCGCTGGAACGTTGTCTTTCTCTCGCCGAGATCGAACTTGAAATCCCCGGCGACCGCGTTGTCGACGACCTGCTCATCTACGCCGATGTCCGCGAGATCGACGGATTGGGAGGCATCTTCGCGGGAGCGGGGCCCTGTCAGATCCGCCGCGATACCGGTCTCCCGATCGTGGGGGTCATGTTCTTCGACATCGAAGACCTGGACGAGATGGAAGAGGTGCAGGAAGGCGAGCATCTCGACGGCACGATACTCCATGAGATGGCGCACGTGATGGGATTCGGCACCATTTGGGAATACCTGGACCTGCTGGAGGACCCCGTCGACCCCGACAACCCGACCGGCGACGAAGACCCCCACTTCGTCGGAGAGGAGGCGCTGGCCGCCTTCGACAGCATCGGTGGGGACGACTACGACGACGGCGAGCCGGTGCCGGTCCAGAACCTCGGCGGACGGGGGGTGGTCAACGGGCACTGGCGCGAGTCCGTATTCGACACCGAGCTGATGACCCCCTATCTCGACGGGGGCGTCGCCAATCCGCTCAGCATCGTCACCCTCGCCTCCTTCCGGGACGTCGGCTACGAAGAGGTGGATCTGGATCTCGCCGACGACTTCGAGCTGCCGAAGTCATTTGCCAAACCCGCCCCGCAAGCTCCCCATCCGGCGCGCATGTCAGCCGACATTCTGTGGATCCCGCTGGAGGTGGTGGACCGCGACGGTCGCGTGATCCGGTACCTGTTCCCGGGAAGGCGGTAGGACGCGGCTACGGTCCGAGCGCTCCCACCGGTATGACGGCCACGCCGTCGGGACGTGTGTACGCGTAGCCGTCATGCACGATGACCCCGAGAACGGCGGGCTTCCCGCAACGGCTCGCGTCCACGCGCTCGGCGAACCTCACGTCGGGGTTGCCCCCCGCCCATCCACCACCACCGCCGCATCCGGTGCGATCTCCCCCGCCCCCACCACCTCCACCACCGGCCGCACCTTCACGGCCTCGCGGATCCGCGCCCCCAGCGCGGCCACCTCTTCGTCCCCCAACGTGCATCCCGGCGCGGCCTCCACCCGCACGGTGAAGACGTCCACGCCACCGGGCCCCTCCGTCACCACGGCCTGGTACCGCGCCACCGCCGGATCGTCCCCCGGCACCCCCGCCAGCTCCCGCGGATGCACGAACATCCCCTTCACCTTGACCCCCTCGCCGACCCGGCCCAGGAATCCCGCCAGTCGGTGGCTCGTTCGCCCGCAGCGGCACGGCTCGCGGTTCCACGCCGACAGGTCCCCGGTCCCGAACCGCACCAGCGGGTAGACCTCGTTGGGGCTCGTCACCACCACCTGCCCCACCTCCCCGTCGGCGGCGGGGCGGTCGTCGCCCGGAACGAGCAGCTCGATCACGATTTCGGGGGCCACGTGCCACCCGTCCTTCTCCGAGCACTCGTAGCCGAGCGTGCCCGCGTCGGCCGTGCCGTACGACTGGAAGACGTCGACCCGGAACTCGTACTCGAGACGGGCGCGCAGCTCCGGCGGCAGCGGCGCCCCGGTGACCAGGGCGCGGCGGAAGGGCAGCCGGCGCTCCATCTCCACCGCGCGCTCCAGCAGCGTGCGCAGGAACTGCGGCGTCCCGGTGTAGCCAGTCGCGCCGGCCGCGCAGGCAATCTCGACCTGAGCGGCCGAGTTGCCCACGCCACCCGGGATCACCGTACAGCCGAGCTTCCGCAACCCGGCGTCGAGCATAAGGCCGCCGGGGGTCAGGTGATACGAGAAGGAGTTGAGCACGACGTCGCCGGCGCTGAACCCCGCGGCCGAGGCGGCGGGCGCGACCCGCCAGAAGTCCTCACGGTCCCCCTGCGGGTCGTTGATCGGCCCCGGGGAGCGGAAGATGCGCCTCAGCGTGCCGGCACGGTAGGACAGCAACCCGCCGAAGGGAGGGTGCGCGGCCTGGAGATCGGGCAGGTCGTCCTTTTCCAGCACCGGGATCGCACCCAGGTCGGCCACGCTCTTGACATGGTGCGGCCACACCCTGGCCCCCGCGAGCCGCTTGCGGATTTCGTAGGTGTTCGTGTAGCCGACCGACACGGCCTCCGCCGCCAACCGGTCCTGGAACGTGGGCCAGTCCGGATGAGCTTCGAACGGCGATTCGAACATCAGTTCCTTCATGACAGCCACCTCTTCCTCCGCCTGTAGTGCTTCACGTCGCGGTACGACCTGCGTCCCGCGTCCCCCAGGCCCAGGTAGAACTCCTTCACGTCCTCGTTGGTTCGAAGTTCTTCGGCGCTCCCCTCCAGCACAACCCTTCCCCCCTCCATGATGTAGCCGTGGTCGGCCACTTCGAGCGCGAGGCGCGCGTTCTGTTCGACAAGAAGGATCGTCGTCCCCTCCTCGCGGTTGATCCGTCGGATGATCCCGAAGATGTTCTCGACCAGGATCGGGGCCAGGCCCAGCGACGGCTCGTCGAGGAGCATCATGCGCGGCGACGCCATGAGCGCGCGGCCCAGCGCCACCATCTGCTGCTCGCCGCCGGAAAGGTGGCCCGCGATCTGCCGGCGCCGGTCCGCCAGCGCCGGGAAGTAGTCGAAGACCTTCTCCAGGTCGGCCTCGGCGGCCCGCCGGTCGCGGCGCGTGTACGCCCCGGCCGCCAGGTTCTCGCGCACGGTCAGGTGTTCGAAGACGCGCCGCCCCTCGAGCACCTGGAAGATCCCCTTCTCGACGATCCGGTGCGCGTCCATCCCCTGGATCTCCTCGCCGTCGAAGACGATGGTGCCGTCGGTGACCTCCCCGTCCTCGACGTACAGGAGGCCGGAGATGGCCTTGAGCGTGGTGGTCTTCCCGGCGCCGTTGGAACCCAGCAGCGCGGCGATCCCGCCTTCGCCGACCTCGAGGGAGAGGCCGCGCAGGACGAGGATCACGTCGTCGTAGAGGACCTCGATGTTGTTGAGGCGGAGCAGGGGGGCGGGGGTCACCCTGGGGCCCTCACGGCATCGCGGGCGCCCGGATGAACTCCGTCATCGGCACCCACTCGCCGCCCTCGACCCGGAAGATTCTCAGCCCCTTGGAGCCTAGGTGGTCGGCCGGCGTGAAGGTCAGCGGCACCGTGACACCCTGCATGTCGAACTCGGTGAAGGTCTCGAGCGCGGCCTTGATGTTGGCGCCGGTCAGCTCATCGCCCGCGGCCAGCACCTGCCGCATCGCCTCGGCGAAGACCGCGAAGGTCCACCACGCCTGCGTGTAGGCGTTCGTCTTCCCCTCGGCCGACTCGCCCTTGGCATCGAGGTATTCGTGGATGACGCGGGTGCCCGGCACGTCGACGCTGAGCGGCGCGTACGGCATCGTCCCCATCACCCCCTCCGCCGCATCGCCGGCGATGCGCACCAACTGCGCGTTGGAGCACCAGTTGAGGCAGATGAAGGTGGCCTCCAGACCCAGGCTGCGCGCATTCTGGACCGCCACGGCGGCCGGGCCCGAGGTGTTCTGGAAGACGACGTAGCCCGCGCCGCTCTGGCGGATGCGCGAGAACTCGGCGGTGTAGTCGACCGCGCCGCGGGGCATCTCGTACAGCGTGAGGTCGATGCCGCGCGCCTCGGCGAACTCGATCCCGCCCTGCCGCGCGGGCGAAAGGCCGAACGGACTCGCCATGTGCATGAGCGCGACGACCGGCGTCCCGTCCCCGTGGTTGTCCGCGATCCAGTCCAGCGCGATGCGGAACTGGTCGCTGTAGCTGGTGGCGACCAGGAAGTTGTAGGGCGCCTCGGCCGGGTCGCCCAGGAAATGGGAGAGCGACGCCGAGCTGAAGGGGATCTCGTCCTCGGTGATCCTGAGCCGGAGCGCCTCGGTGTCGCCCGTGCCCCAGCCCATGAAGGCAACCACGCCCTCGGCCACGAACTGCGTGTACAGCTGCTCGGCGCGCGACACCTGGTAGGCGTAGTCCTGGTAGATGAGCTCGACCGGCCGCCCCTCGATGCCACCCTGCATGTTGATCCAGTCGACGAAGCCGCGCATGCCGTCTGCGTAGTCGGTGCCCACGTCGGCGGTCGGGCCGGTGAGGTCGAAGATGGCGCCGACCTTGATGGCGTCGGGGGCGGCTCCGCCTCCGCCACGGTCGCCGCCACAGGCGGTGGCGAGGGCGAGGAGGGTGAGGAGGGGTGGGAGGGTTGGGCGGGGGATGGTCATGGGGGGGTTCCTGAGTGGGATGGCGTGGCTGGAGCAATGCCCGGTTCGGGCGAACCGGGGGAGCAGGTCGCTTTGTGGGGGGAACCGATGGCCGCCGCCGAAGCCTCCATGGCGGCTGGAGGGGCCGTCGCTCTCATGATTCTGGAGCGATCAGGCGCGCGATCGCCAGAAGCCGCTCCACCACCGCTTCCAGCACTTCTCCACGCTCCTTTCCGACCGGCAGCTCGATAGGGACACTGAGTTTGTTGCCGGTCCCTATGAGCTCCGGCGGGTTCCTGTCCCGGAGGGGTTCCAGCGTGTGACGCAAGTCCACCGGGGGGTTCGAGAACACAAGCCAAAGCGGCGTGTCTCGATCTCGAGCCCAACGGCCATACGAGACACCGAAGTACGAACCGAACTTTCCGAACACCTCTACCGCGCGGGGGAACGTCAGCCAGATACCGTAGCTCGTGGCCGTCGCGGCCATCCTGGCACCCTCGGTGCTCACCCATTCGGTCTTCCTGATGCGACCGACCACATCGTCAACAAGGCGCGTCAAGTCGATCACTCGCCGCGGAAGCTGCGGACCGAGCTCCTCTTTGTGCAGCGGCAGGAACGCCTCCCTGTCCTGCTGCTCGGCGAGTCCCTGCAACTGTCGGATGTCGATCTCCGTGTGAGAGTCCGCTACGGCCGACACCCTTGCGGCCATGCGACCGAGCAGGTGCCTCCAACTGGTGAGCATCAGATACCGCCCATCACCGGTCCTGACGGACTGGAGGTCCTGCGGGTCAGAGCTGGAGGCGACATCCGGCGTCAGCTTGGACCGACGACACAACTCCGGCCAAAGCGAGTACAGTCGCCGGGCCGGGGCGACGAACAGAAGGGCGGACGGTTGAGGAGCCGACTTCAGCCGTTCGAGATAGCCACGCGGCTGGTTCGCGGTGAGTCCGGCCCAGAACTTGGCCTCGATCAGCACACGGTCCTCGCCATCCTGATCCGATCCGACGAGATCGGGCCGGGTGCCCTCCTCGCCGGCGACCTGGGTGCGTACCCGGACGATTTGTCCGACCCCCGCGCCGCCGGCCTCCAACAGTTCGGAGAGAGCGCTCCGTGCCGCCTCGGATCCCGACAGGATGTGTCCGAGCGCCTCAACGGCGAGGTTCTCCGTCTGTGGGCCGAACATCGGCGCGAGTCGGGCCAGAAGGGTCTTGCGGGCGTCGGCCAATGTGGCTTCTCTGCTGTTGATGGGTCGGCGGTGGGCCGCCGCTGCGCCAGCCGGCTCGGGACGGATGGACTCGTAACAGTAACATGCCGCCGGTGGGGGTCGGCATGGTCGGACCAAAGTGGAGCCGGCACCTTCGTGCCGTCCAGAGCCCGTCGCTGGATCGAGGATCTGTCTTACGATATTCGCATCGATCAAATGAATGTCTTGCGTTATCCTGCTGGATCACCATGTTGTCTTACACCATCGCTGAACGATTTTCCACCGAGAACGAGACGAGAGGGCCGTAATGACCGTTGTAACCATCTCTTCCCGCTACCAGATCGTGATTCCCCGGGACGTGCGTGAGCGGTTGGAGCTGCGGACGGGCCAGAAGGTGCAGGCCCTCCCGTTCAAGGGACGCGTCGAGCTGATTCCCCTGGAGCCGCTGGAGGCCGCGCGGGGATTCGTGCGCGGGATCGACACCGATGTGCCGCGCGACGGAGACCGGCTGTGAACGTCATCGACTCGTCGGCCTGGCTGGAGTACTTCGCGGACGGACCCAACGCGGGTGAATTCGCCGATGCCATCTCCGAGAGCGAACGGCTGATCGTCCCGGCCATGACCCTTTTCGAAGTCTTCAAGCGGATCCGTCTCCAGCGCGACCTCGACGCGGCCCTCTACGCCGTGGCCCACATGCAGCGCGGGCGGGTGGTCGATCTCGGCGCCCACTTGGCCGTTGAGGCGGCCGAACTGAGCGCGGAGTCGGGTCTGCCCATGGCGGACAGCGTCATCCTGGCCACCGCGCGGGCCGAGGGTGCGGTCCTCTGGACGCAGGACGCGGACTTCGAGGGAATGGAGGGAGTGGAATACCGGGCGGCGCGCTGAGGTGCTTCCGGGCGCGCGATGGCCCACACCACCATCGTGACGGAGGCCGAGTAGCTCCTTTGGTCGGTCCGCGCGCGCGACGGCCCGTCCCTCACCACGCCGCCAATGAAGCAGGGTGCTGGAAAGAATGGTGTTGGGGAAATGCGAAAATTGCATTTCTGATTTTCCCGTTTATCTTAGATTTCATGGTGATTTTCCCCTCCAGGGAGGATTTTCCCCTCAGAATCCCAAATCATCTCCATGATTCCGCGTGTCCGCCACGAAACGCGTCTCCGGCGCCTCCTGGACCAGTTCCCCGTCGTGGGGCTCATCGGTGCCCGCCAGGTCGGGAAGACAACACTGGCCCGGCGCCTGGCCGAAGGTGCATGTGGACCGGTGACCTTCTTCGACCTTGAAGATCCAGCTGATATCGCCCGCCTGGCCGATCCCCGGCTCGCGCTCGAGTCCCTCACCGGCCTGGTGATCATCGACGAAGTGCAGCACAGCGAAGGACTGTTCGCGCTGCTGCGCGTCCTCGTGGACCGACCCGGCAACCGAACCCGCTTCCTGGTTCTCGGCAGCGCGGATCCGAAGCTGCTCCGGCAATCCTCGGAGTCGTTGGCCGGCCGCATCGCCTACCACGAACTGACTCCCCTTGCGGCGGACGAAACGGGTTGCGGGTCCATGGAAGAGCTGTGGATTCGAGGGGGGTTTCCGCAATCCTTCCTCGCGGCCGATGATGAGGAGAGCCGGACCTGGCGCTCCGCTTTTCTTCGCACCTTTCTCACGCGTGACCTGCCACAGCTCGGGATCACCACTCCGGCGACGACCATGCGGCGCTTCTGGACCATGGTCGCCCACTGCCACGGGAACCGGTGGAACTCGGCCGAGCTCGCGCGTTCCCTGGGGGTGAGCGCCCCGACGGTCAACTCCTATCTGGATTCCCTGGTTGACGCGCTTGTAGTCCGCAGACTGACGCCCTGGTTCGAGAACCTCAGGAAGCGTCAGGTCAAGGCTCCGAAGGTCTACCTGGCGGATACCGGACTGCTCCATTCCCTCCTGCGCATCGGTACCGGTTCAACCCTCCTCGGGCACCCCAAGTGCGGGGCGTCCTGGGAAGGATTCGCAATGCACGAAGTGGTGCGGATACTCTCGGTCGACTGGGACGACTGCCATTACTGGGCAACCCACCGGGGAGCCGGGATCGACCTGTTGAACTTTGCCGGGGACAGCCGGATCGGCTTTGAATTCAAGAGGACCAGCGCCCCTCGCATGACGCGGTCGATGCATTCGGCGCTCTCCGATCTGAGGCTCGACCGGATCTTTCTGGTCTTCCCCGGCGGCACCCGGTTCCGGCTGCACGAGCGGGTCGACGCGGTCGGACTGGAGCTGGCCTGCGCCGAGGGATTCCCGTGATCGCCCGCCGCAGTTCATGCCACGCGACGCTCAGGCCGCCTCCGGGAAGCGCGGCCCGTCCCCCTCCTTCCGGCCCGCATGGTGGCTCCGCAACCCGCACGCGCAGACCTTCGCGGGGAGGTACATGCGTCCCCGCGCCGCGGTTCCGCTGGAGAGGCGCCGAATCGGTACACCGGACGGCGACTTCCTCGATCTCGACTACGCGCCGGAACCCGGGCCGGGCGCGCCCGTCGTCGTGGTGCTGCACGGACTCGAGGGGTCGACGCGGCGGGGCTACATGTCCGAGATGCTGCGCCGGCTCTTCGCCCGGGCCCTTCGGGGCGTGGGGATGAACTTCCGCGGCTGCGGCGGCGAACCCAACCGGGTCGCGCGCTTCTATCATTCCGGCGAGACGGGCGATCTGGCGCACGTGGTCGCGGAGCTGCGCGGCCGGCATCCCGGGCAGCCCATCGGAGCCGTGGGGTTCAGTCTCGGAGGCAACGTGCTTCTCAAGCATCTCGGCGAGCGCGGCCGCGAAGCGGGAATCGCGGCCGCCGCGGCGGTATCCGTGCCCTACGATCTGGCGGGCTGCGCGGCGCGGCTGTCCGGCGGTCCGCCGGGACGCGTGTACGGCTCCCACTTCCTGCGCGCCCTCCGGCGCAAGGTGCGCGAAAAGCGCGGGCTGCTCGAGGGCGTCGTCGACGTCGAGCGCGTCCTGGCGGCCCGGACTCTCAGGGACTACGACGATGCGCTGACGGCCCCGCTGCACGGCTTCGCCGGCGCCGACGACTACTACGACCGCGCCGACGCGCGCCGCCACCTCCCCGACATTCGGGTGCCGACGCTTCTGGTCCAGTCCCGCGACGATCCATTTCCGCCGCCGGGGGCGATCCCGGAGGCCGCCGTCGCCGCCAACCCGCACATCACGGCGGCGTTCACCGGCCGGGGCGGCCATCTCGGGTTCGTGGAGGGGGCGTTCCCCCGGCGCCGGTCGTTCTGGGCGGAACGCGTTGCCGCGCGGTTTCTCGCGGGGTGGCTGCCGGGTGGTGCGGTCGAATGACGGTGCTGCAGTCAGCGCACCGCCGACGGAGAAGTCACGGACAGTAAACTCCGGTTCACCTAATGTATGGTGCAGTTGACATTCCGGCTTCACCCCGGAGCATCCGCCCCAATGTCACCCGCAACGAGCTGCCGCTCGCAGCCGCCGTCCCGCCACCATGGACCCCTTCCCCCCCGACGACCGGAGCAAGCGGAATCGCACCGACCCCTTCCACCCCTTCCGGCAGTGCTGCCGCGGAGGAAACCGTCCGGTGGACGGACGGACCGTAACCGTCCGGGATTCCGAAGAACCGGAACCGCCCGCCCGGGTACAGGATCCACACCGACCGGGCGTGCGGAATCGCGTCGCGGTAGGCGTGCATCTTGTAGATGTCCGCGCGCTTGAACGAACCCGCCCGCTCCGCGGCCTTCTCGTCGTCGGCGTCCTTGTCGTCCGCGGCGAGTCCCATGTCGGCAAGCGCCCGGACCCGGAACTTCGCGTCGAACAGGTGGAGGCCGGCGTTCGGCCCGTCGGGGACCCGGAGAGCGATGTCCGGAATCAGCGGCACGGAGTAGGAGTGCCTTCGTCCCCTCCGTGACCTGGAGAAGCGCCGGTTGTACGCCAGGCGCACGCCCGGACCCCATTCGAAGGTCCCGCCGGCCGCGAACACCGTCCCGAACAGATCGCTGGCTGGCCGTGCCGAACGAACGGGCGGGCTCCCCAGCACCGCCGAGATCTCGTGAACCAGGCGGAAGAAGGTCCAGAGCTCGTACAGAAGCGCGATGTTCTTGAGTTCGAGGAGGTCGCGCATGCCGTCCCTGTCGAGCGGGATCGTCGGGGCAAGGCGAATCCGGGAGAAGTGCCGGAGCACGCGGCGATACCCCCGCCGTCGCTGAAGCACCGTGGACGAGAAGGGGATCCGCACCATCCTTCCGACCTCCTCCCACATGCCGTGCCGGGCGACCGGCAGCAACGACGCCTCCATCCGTTCGCAGTCCCGCAGCAGGTTCCGCCGGAACGCGGTGGGCTCCCGGGAGCCCACCGCGGACCGCATGCGACCGATGATGGACCGCGCCTGCCCGATGAAGGCCTTCACGAACCGGTTCTCCGGGGTATCGGTCGTCGGCCTGATCCTCCGCTCCGAGACGACTTCCGGGAGACGCCCGCGCAGCAGTGCAGCGAGGCTCGCCCCCGCAGGTGAGAGTGACGACGCCACCACGGCCGTCCCGGGCCGGGTCACGAGATCGAGCGGGGTCTGCGCGTCCACTCTCGTCGTGGCTTGGATCCGCACGTCCCGGCGGTCGCTGCGCCACAACCGGTGCGGCTCCCTGACGATCATCTCGAGGGCGGGAAGCAGGCGTACTTTCTCCGGGGCTCTGTCTGACAGGATGTAGCGCAGGTAGACGAAGGCGTGGTAGAGGACTGCGTCGTGGGGTGCAGTGCTGACGGAGTAGCGTCCGGCGGCTGGTTCGTTCGCGGAGAAAGGGAGGGTGGTTGCCGACTCCGTCAGTTCCCGGAGCATGGCGTCGAACTGGTCCCCCCCGAACTTGCCCGTGACCAGTTCCACCTCTCCCAGGTGCGGGAGATTCAGGACGCCGACCGAGTTGACGAGATTGAGAATGAGGGCGTTCGCTCCCGCGCGGGTCCAGTTCGCACCCGGGAGCTGGTCGGCTATCTCGGTGAGGGCCTCATCGTCCCCTTCGACCACCCATTTGTGTTCGCTCTGCAGGCGGTACCCGCCGTTCGTGCGCGGCACCAGTTTACGCGATCCGTAGCGATGAATCGAGACCCGAGAAGCTGTTGCTGCGCCGCCGTAGCCTTTCACAGGTCGGTCACTCGATAAACGACGTGAAGCCGCGGTCCCGTAGCCGGTTGAGCATTCTCCAGACCTTCGCGCCGGTTCGCGGGTAGGCCGGAGATTCGGTGCCGGTGTCGGCGTCGTCGGAGGATGCTTGGGAAGGCGCCTGGGTCTTGGGCTCGGCTACCAGGCGGCCGTTGACCACCTTCCAGTCGTTCAGGTCCACAGTGTGATTCTTCTTCGGGACGTGGCCGCCGCCATGCACGGCGAACTGGAAGATCTCCTTGAGAAGGGACTCCAGCTCCTGCTGGGTTCCGTGGAACTTCGGGAGGACCTTCTGCAGGAGCGCGAGGTCGAAGGCTGCGTCGACGGCCGCGGCCGCGTCCTTCGCCTGTTGGCGGGCCAGATTCACGAATCGGGCGATCTCGTTGGCGACGCGGTAACCGAAATGCCGGTGCTGCTCTTCGAGGATCTCGTGCAGGCGCCGGAGAGCTCTGTGGTGTTTGCCGGACTCCTCGCTGAACTCCACCCAGTCGTCTCGGCTTGGCTTCCAGTCGTCGTCCGCTGACGACCCGGATCGAAGGAGGTCAAGTGACTCCTGCTGGGCATCGAGACCCAGCCCTGACGCGCCCTCGCTGCTCGCACCTTCCGTGAACCCCTTCAGGTCGACCCGGTCGAACTCGATGGTGAACGCGCGGTCGAGCACCTTCGGACTGAACATGTAGGTCGTCTCGTCCACGTTGACGGTGCCCGTGAACAGGACGTTGCCGGGTACCTTGAGCTTTCGTGGAACCTGCGGGCCCGATTCGGACTCGCCGCTCTCGATTGCTTCGTTCTCGTGTAGCGGAATGTCCTCGCCCGATTCCAGCGCTGACAGGAAGTCCGAGAAGTAGTGTTCGACCCGGGCCAGGTTCATTTCGTCGAGAATGACGAAGAAGGGATGGGGCTTCTCGTCGGTGGCCTTGGCTCTCTCTTCTTCCGCACGGGCTCGCAGGAGGAGATCCAGGAAAGGAGTGGTCGAGTACTCGTTCGTCAGAGGATTGAGGTAGCCGAGGAGGCCGCGGTTGTCGACCCAGTCGGGGCGGACGGGGATGACGACATGGTTGTTGCGGGGTTCTTCGACGACGGCACCGTCCGGAGCGTCGGCGGGCCCGAAGTGCTGCGCCACCGCCATGGCGATCCTAGTCTTGCCGGTGCCGGAGATCCCCGTGAGGATGGCGAAGCGCTTGGTCTGCAGGGCGAGGATGTAGTTGGCGATGAGTTCGCGGGAGAACAGGAGACCGATGTCGTGGAGGGACTGGGTGAGGGAGGCGATAGTCGGGTGGGGCCCCCGCCCGGGGAAGCCGTCCGCCTCCCGGATGATCGCGACGACCGCGTCATAGGAAGTCCCCTTCCGGGTCGTCAGGACCTCGCCGTCCGCCGCGGCCATCACCCCGTCACTTGGTGTAGCCCTCGCGACGTAGCGTCCGTCTTGGCCGCGGGTCACGACCCCAACCCGCTGACCGTAGTAGGTCGCGACGCACCTGCGCGTTGTCACCGCGTCTCCCTCACCCAACGTCACCGTTTCGAGCCTGGAGAACTCGAACCCCGGCTCGACCTTTGGCCACCGCAGCGGTTTCAATTTCAAGGTCTCCGAATAGGCGTCGCACTTTGCGAAGGCCTCGTATGCGGCGCGGCCGACTCTCGAAAAACGGCTGGTCGGCATGTCGGCGGCCAGGGGTGCTGGCTTCTTGTTCACCCAGAGCACGTGGATCCGTCCGTGCCGGTGTGGGCGCTTCCGATAACGATAATCGTTGCGGTACACGATCCCGATCCCGCGTCCTGCCCGGGTCCCCGAGCGGACGAGGACGACATCGCCGGGTTCTGGTTCTTGTTGTTGCTGCTTCGCCCGCCAGCGGTTCCAGCGAACCCAATGGCGTGCGGCGGTGGGCGCGGTGATGTCCTCCTCCGCAGCCACCGCCAGCCACTCCTTCTTGCGCTCATAGCGCCCGGTGTCGAGCAGCTCCCAGGCACGGGCACCCATTCCGGCGCTCGGGCGCCCGTCCGCTCCGGGCTTCGCTGCGGGGGTCACTCCGTCCCCAGGCCGGCCGATGTCTGCCTCACCATAATGGTGGACCCAGTGGTTGTCGCGGAAATCGCGCCACCCGTCTTCACCGGTGCCGATCTGGTACCAGCGATTCCCCTTGCTCGGCAGTTGTCCGCTCGTCCACAGAAAACCGATGACGTTGATCTCGTAGGGCTGGCAGCCGGGGAATGCGGCCTTGACCCTGCCCATCTCGTCGACGTACTCGTCCCAGGACATTTTGGCTGGGGGCTTCTCGAACCTGCCGACCCCCAGCGGCAGTACGGCCTTCGTGTCGAAGGGGAGAAACGCCCTCGGATTGATCAGAAAGAGAACTTGTGTGAGCTTCGGGACGCGGACTCCCTTGATCTGCAACACCTTGGCCCCAGTGTCGTTCATGGAGGAACTCGATGCACCGTCGAAGGCGCACGCCTGATCGAACATCTTCCAGAGAAGCTGCGGATCGGCTCCGGAGTGGTTGAACTTCACGGCGAGCCCGGGCGGAATGGGAAAGATGAACCGCTCATCGACGCTGTAGTCGAGTTCGCTCTCGACCCCGAACACCTCCGCGACACTCCCGTAGACCCTCTCCCTCCTTTTCGTGCCACCCGCGATCGACGCGAGATGGTAGAAGAACGTCAGCGGGTCGGCCATGTCCTCCCCATGCTCGAGCACGGCACACTTGCCCCCCGCCCAATCCACGTCCCTGGCCCGCGCCACGAGGCCGTCCCGGCGACCCACCCCCACCGCCTCCGCCAGCTCCCCGAACCACGGTACCCATTGGAACAGCTGCGTCATTCGCACATCCCTCTCATTGCCAGCGCATGATGACGCGGCACGCCTCGCCGGTGTCGGTAGGTGCCGCCGGGGCCAGGGCCCGCTGAAGCTCCTGCCGGTATAATGGGACCGACGTTCAGCCCGCCCCCACCCGCTCAACGAACTCCTCGCCGGTTCCGCACTCGAATAGCGCGTCGGTCACCGTGTCGATGGCGTCGGCACCGGGCAGCCCGTCGAGCACCCCCGAGACCCGCCCCGCCGTCTCCTCGCCGAACCTCCGGGCGATCAGCCGCCGCAGAACCATGACCCGACCTTCCCGGCGACCCTCCCGGGCACCCCTTTCGACCAGCTCGTCCAGACCCCGCTGGAACCTCTCCACCATCTCGTCCATCGACCTCGCTCCTCGCAGATTCAGTTTCCCCGCGTAGTCTCTCAATTCTAGCATCGTTCCCACCCTGTCGAACACCAGCGCCTTCAGGCTGGCGTCCCCGTGCGCCGCGACCCTCCGTCCGAGAGCCGCGACCCGCTCGGCCATGTCCTCCGGCGGGAGGGGGCGGGCCAGGCCCAGCACCAGCGCCGTGATGTCTTCCGGCGGCCGGCCCGCCTCATCCCCACCTCTCCACGACACCAGGCGGAACCGCCCCGGATCGGAACGCTCGAACAGGTCGGTCACACGCTCCGGGCCGCTCCAGGGTCCGTCGCCGTGGTAGAGGACCAGATAGACGAACTCCGGCAACGGACGGCCCCGGCGGACATCGGCTCCCGCAGCCACTCTCTCCAGCGTCAGCGCCGCGTACGTGGTTGTTCGCAGCGCCATGAGCGGCTCGGCCTTCCGCTGGAACTCGACAAGGAACAGGACCCTCCCACCGCCAACGGCGCTCGCGGACCAGATCATGTCGGGATGGCGTTGCTGCAGCGTCTTCCTGCTGACGAGCGCCGTGGGTTCCTCGCGAAGGGTCGAATAGTCGATCTCGTCGGCCCATTCGGGCACATGGTCCCGAATCAGGATCTCGACCGTGTCGCGGTCCGCGTAGAAAGATCTCAGGAAGGGGTCGTGCATGGCGTCTCCGGGCGGGGGGACACCAAGTTGTCGGCGGTGGGCGGGCGGATGGATGGTTGGATGGGCCAAAGTTGTCTGGTTGCGCCCCGCGCAGCGGGACCGGCATCGGTGGGTGTGTGTGCGGAGGCGCGGCGACGCGCGGCTCGTTGCTCCCAGCCGATCAGCTCCGTTCCGGCAAGAATGCCCAGCTCGACCCGTAAATCCGTAAAGCGCACAACCAGATCAACGGGAATCTCCGCGTCGGGTGGAACATCATGACGCGGCACGCCTCGCCGGTGTTGGAAGGTGCCGCCGGGGCCAGGATCCCGCTGAAGCGCCTGCCGGTCGAATGGGACCGACGTTTCAGCCTGCCCCCACCCGCTCGACGAACTCCTCGCCGGTTCCGCACTCGAACAGCGCGTCCGTCACCGTGTCGATCTCGTCGGCACCGGGCAGCCCGTCGAGCACCCCCGAGACCCGCCCCGCCGTCTCATCGCCGAACCTCCGGGCGATCAGCCGCCGCAGAACCATGACCCGACCTTCCCGGCGACCCTCACGGGCACCCTCGCGGCGACCCTCCCGGGCACCCCTTTCGACCAGCTCGTCCAGACCCCGCTGGAACCTCTCCACCATCTCGTCCATCGACCTCGCTCCTCGCAGATTCAGTTTCCCCGCGTAGTCTCTCAATTCTAGCATCGTTCCCACCCTGTCGAACACCAGCGCCTTCAGGCTGGCGTCCCCGTGCGCCGCGACCCTCCGTCCGAGAGCCGCGACCCGCTCGGCCATGTCCTCCGGCGGGAGGGGGCGGGCCAGGCCCAGCACCAGCGCCGTGATGTCTTCCGGCGGCCGGCCCGCCTCATCCCCACCTCTCCACGACACCAGGCGGAACCGCCCCGGATCGGAACGCTCGAACAGGTCGGTCACACGCTCCGGGCCGCTCCAGGGACCGTCGCCGTGGTAGAGGACCAGGTAGACGAACTCCGGCAGCGGACGGCCCCGGCGGACATCGGCTGCCGCAGCCACTCTCTCCAGCGTCAGCGCCGCGTACGTGGTCGTTCGCAAGGCCATGAGCGGCTCCGCCTTCCGCTGGAACTCGACAAGGAACAGGACCCTCCCGCCGTCCGCGGTGCCCGCGGACCAGATCATGTCGGGATGGCGTTGCTGCAGCGTCTTCCTGCTGACGAGCGCGGTGGGTTCCTCGCGAAGTGTCGAATATTCGATCTCGTCGGCCCATTCGGGCACATGGTCCCGGATCAGGATCTCGACCGTGTGGCTGTCCGCGTAGAACGATTTCAGGAAGGGGTCGTGCATGGCGTCTCCGGGGGGAGACACCAAGTTGTCGGCGGTGGGCGGGCGGATGGATGGTTGGATGGGCCAAAGTTGTCTGGCTGCGCCCCGGGAGGCAGGAGCGGGATCGGCGGTGCGTGTGGGGACGCCGCTCCGATGCCGAAGGCGCGTGACGCGATCGGAAGTGCGGGTGATCCGGTCGGCAAAGCCATTTCTGATCATATTGGTCATAACCCACTCCAAAGGGCATCTCGACGATCATCCGGTCCGTTGAAATCCCACGCCCCCCAGGCGACGACCGGCGATTGCCGTCAGTATCGCCTTGCCCGCATTGCCGATGGCAGCTCTTCTAAACCCGTCAGATCGCGGTTATGGGGCGCTAGGGTGTGGCGCTGTCGGGCGCCCCTGCCGTGCGACCATGGAGTGGCTCGCGGCCGCTATGTCGGCTGTTATCGTCCACTGATCTCCATGAAGTGACGCGACTCCGCTCAAGTACTGCGCGACCCCGATGTCCTCGAATCCCCTGTGCTCCGTTCTCTTGAGCAACCGCCTGTCGCCAGCAAGTCCGAACACCAACGAATACCCGATCTCACTCAACGTACGCATCAGCC
Source organism: Longimicrobiales bacterium (assembly GCA_965204275.1). Lineage (GTDB taxonomy): Bacteria > Gemmatimonadota > Gemmatimonadetes > Longimicrobiales > Gaopeijiaceae > Bin94. The sequence goes on along the minus strand of CBDBEC010000001.1, from coordinate 434,142 downwards.
AGGATTCGCGAACAAGCAGGGAATAGTGTCCCCCATGCGCACTGTAACGAGCTGCCACCCTCCCGTGACGCGACTGCCAGTTGCGAGTACCGGGGATCCACTCAAGCCCTCCGCCTTCAAACAACCTCAGAGCGGGACTCCACACTAAGACACCGTATCTCAGCGAGCAGTCCAGCACATTGGACTCCCAAAGATAGCGGGCCCAAGAGGGGAGCGCCTCGACTCCCTTCGCCGGATCCTCAGCGACTGTGATGTATCGGTGATCCACTTCACCGTCGACCGAATCCGCCCATGGAACTTCACCGAGGTATGAGTCGTTCGAGTTTTGGTTCCCTCTCGCCATCCACTGCAAACCGTCTGTCTGCCGCGAGACATGGGTGGCAAGACTTTCTTGGTCCTCTGGCGCGACCAACCAACTGTAGAGGTTGGCGCAAAGGTCGCGGATCGGTTCGTCTCGATCGGAAGTTCCGACAAGGTCGTCGTACCAAGGATGATAGGCCCGAAGCGCAACCCAAACGTCTCCACCATTGTCCGTCCTTCGAACCACTTGCGCCATTGACGGAAGAACGTTCCGCTGGGATGTCCACTCGGAGTCGAGCGGAAGGCTCTCGGTGCCCGACCGGAGCATCGGAACCCACCAAGCTTCTGAATCGTCGGCAAAAGTACGCCCCACCCGTACGTCCCCGTCACCCCGATAGATCCAAGGTGGTGGTGGTAGCGTGGGGTCGATATCCCGTCCCAGCACCTGCCACGGACCCTCGTACGGCACGGCTTTGCCACGCCATCCGACGAAAGTGAGGTTATCCGTCAACCTCGCCAAGAGCTCACGAATCGCGATCCACTGGTATTTCTTCCCGAAGCGTTCTGCCTTGTGGGGGCCCCGAGTGTACGGCGCCACTTCTGTGGACCGGTCGAAATGGCCGAATCGTCCGGGCGTCCAACCAAGCGAGAGAACGCGCTCGAAGATCCAGCACCGTGCCAACTCATCGCGCATTATGTTCGTGTTGGCCTGCGCCCCGGTGGGGATGCTGAACATTGCCCCGTCAAAATAGTTCAGTTTCCGAGCGACTATGTATCTGCCGAAGTCTCCGAGATCAAAGAGGGATCCGAAGAGTGAATAGTAGTCGCCTATACCGGCATCTCCGCACCGGCGATCGTACAGCCGCCTCAGATCACTTTCTCGTCGTGGTGTGCCCGGTGGCGAAGACTGATATGGAGGAAGAACGTCCTCGTATGTACGACGGTTGATAGCCCTGCGCCGCAGACACTGTTCATGGACGCCTCGAACGGCATCACGGGTGAGCAGGTTCGGGATTTGCAGGGAATCGAGTGCGACATCCTTGATGGCCGAGGCGACATCCAACAAGATGTCAGGCCTGTCGTCACGACCGCAAAGAACGGCACCATGCGCCACGACGGCAAGCCGCTCAATCACATAGGGATCGTCGACCCCGCGAAACTTAAGAATCACGGATACGAGCACTTGTAGATTCTGCGAGAGCAACTGCGTGACTGCCTTGGTGGCGTAGTCGCGAAGGTGGCGGTTCGGAGAGGTAAACGTCCAAATCAGCGCGATCGACGTCAGCTCCACGACCTCGTTGGGGCTTTCGCCATTACGCCTTCCCGCAGCCCACCGGAGAAGGGGTCCGAGAGGGCTTCCATCGTGCAGTACGTGGTAGGTGTGCTGACTCCAAGAGCGATCACGGTCCGGCAACGGCAGACGCACCAACAAACGGTGTAGCGCGTGAGCGTTCAACCGATGACCAGGAAAAGCCGCAACCGATAGGACAGCGTCCAGTATCTTGCCTCGCAATCTCGGAGATTCGCGATAGATCCGGTTCAAGTGCTCGAGGGTCCGGTCGGTAACCGCCTGCGGTCGCCTTGCCGCGATACTCTGGACAAATGCACCGTCCCAGGATTCCGACCCTACGGTTGACGATGTGTCTGGAATGACGTCGAACACCTCAACTGTAGCGCGACAATCAGGATGAGAAGCCAGCGACAATCAGGATGAGAGAGCGGGGGGTGGTCGCGAGCTGCCCGAGATTTGGTGTTTTTCCCGAGAGCGGAGAGATGCCAGGTGCCGGGCCGACACATCACGGACCACCAGATGGAGCTCTACATGACGTACCGGAAGGAGGACCGCCCGGCGCTGGCTTCGGCGAAGGCGGGATTCAGCACGTCGACGGGGTACCGGATCGAGTCTGATCCGCGGCCGCCGTCGCAGAAGCGGAAGCGGAGGGGACGCAGGAGGCCGGATCCGCTGGCGGGGATCTTCGAGGAGGAGATCGTGCCGCTGCTGCGGGCCAACCCCGGGCTGCGGGCGGTGGCGCTGTACGAGGAGATGATGCGGCGGCACCCGGAGTTGCATGCGGGGGTTCGCCGCACGCTCGAGCGGCGGGTGCGGGCGTGGAAGGCGAAGCATGGGCCGGACCAGGAGATCATCTTCCTGCAGAAGCACAAGCCGGGACGCCGCGGCCTGTCGGACTTCACGGACGCGACGGGCCTGGGCGTGACGGTTGCCGGGAAGCCGTTGGCGCACAAGCTGTATCACTTCCGGCTCGAGTACTCGGGCTTCTGCCACGCCGCGGTGGTGTTGGGCGGGGAGAGCTTCGTGGCACTTGCCGAGGGGCTGCAGGATGCGCTCTGGGCGCTGGGCGGATGTCCGAGGGAGCATCGGACGGACAGCCTGTCGGCGGCGTTCCGGAACCTGAAGTTCGACGTGCGCGACGACGTGACGCGGCGCTATGAGATGCTGATGGCGGACTACGGGATGGAGGCGAGCCGCAACAACCGGGGCCTGGCGCACGAGAACGGGTCGGTCGAGGGGCCGCACGGGCACCTGAAGCGGGCGCTCGGGGACGCGCTGCTGTTGAGAGGTTCGCGGGACTTCGAGACGATCGAGGACTACCGGGCATTCCTGGCGACGGTGGTGAGCCGGCGCAACGCCCGCAACCGGGAGCGGATCGACGCGGAGCGGCAGGTGCTCCAGTCGCTGCCGAAGCGGCGCAGCGACGGCTTCGAGGAGACGCTGGTGCGGGTGACGAGGACGGGCGGATTCTCGCTGCGCCGGGTGTTCTACACGGTGCCTTCGCGGCTGGTGGGACACCGGCTGCGGGTGCGGCTCTACGACGACCGCCTGGTGCTGTTCGCGGGCACCGACGAACTCATGACGCTGCCGCGGGGCCACGCGGGCCCGGGAGGGCGGCGCGGGCGGGTCGTCGACTTCCGCCACGTGCTGCCGTCGTTGCGCCGCAAGCCGATGGCGCTCCTGAACTGGATCTGGCGCGATGGCCTGTTCCCCCGCGACGCCTACCGGCGCGCCTTCGAGGCACTGGTCGAAGACCTGGACGGCCGCGAGGCCTGCCACCGGATGGTGGATCTGCTGGGCCTGGCCCACGACCACTGCTGCGAGGCCGGGCTGGCGGCCGAACTGGACGCACTGCTCGACGCGGGACAACTGCCCGATCCCGCCGCGCTGCGCGAGCGCTTCCTGCCAAAGCCGGACCCCGTGCCGGACGTTGACACTCCCCTGCCGCCGATGTCGGTCTACGACGGCCTCGCACCGGACGCCCACGCCTCGCCGGCTTCGCCCCCCGGAGGACTCGCATGAACGCCCCCTTCATCGTTGATCCCCCCGAGATGGACCTGCTGCTCAAGCAGCTGCGCCTGCCGACCATGCGGGCACAGTGGCGCAGCTTCACCGAGCGCGCCGACCGGGAGGGCTGGCCCTCGGCGCGCCTGCTCGCCACGCTGTGCAGCCACGAGGTCACCGACCGCGAGCGGCGGCGCTTCGAGCGGCACCGGGCCGAGGCGAAGCTGCCGCCCGGCAAGACGCTCGACAACTTCGACTTCACCCTCGTCCCGGCGGTCTCGAAGGCACGCGTCGGCGTGCTGGCGACCGGTGACACCTGGCTCGCGGAGGGCGCCAACGTGTTGTTTTTCGGACCGCCCGGCACGGGAAAAAGTCACTTGGCGGCGGGTCTCGGGCTGAAGCTCGTCGAGAACGGGTTCCGGGTCCTCTACCAGCGCACTACGAACCTGGTCCAGAGGCTTCAGACCGCCCGCCGGGACCTCGCCCTCGAAGCGGCCATCCGCAAGCTCTACAAGTATCACCTCCTGATCCTCGACGACTTCTCCTACGTCACGCACGAGCAGGCGGAGACCAGCGTGCTCTTCGAGCTGATCGGGGCCCGCTACGAGAACCGGTCGGTTCTGGTGATCGCCAACGAGCCCTTCAGCACCTGGGGCAGGATCTTCGGCAGTGACGCCATGACGCTGGCCGCAGTCGACCGCCTCGTCCACCGCTCCCACATCTTCGAAGTCAACGCCGAGAGCTACCGCAAGCGCGCCGCCTACGCGGCCCAGGCGGCTCTTGCGAAGGAGCCGGCCGCTGAAGGCCCGGACCCGGCGGAGGCGGGCTGAAGCGCTCCACAACGCGGGTCCCTCCCCCGAACGGGACCGAAGAGGCGGCAGAGATGGCCCTGAGAGGCCCGTGGAGCCGCCGGAAGGGTCACCGACGAACCCCTCGGAGCCTCTGACAACCCGAATCCCGGGGCCGGACGGCCCGAATCCGGAGCATCGGGGCGAACAGGGGGCGGGAAATGCGCCCGTCGAGGGCGCTTTGACGCACTCGGCCTACCGTTACCCCTCGGAAGAAGGCCAGCCGACGCTCCGGCCCGGCTCGCTACGCTCCCCGCGCCGGAGCGTCGGCCGAGCCACCCACCAACCCCCCGCAGCGCACCCCTCCCCACGTCCCCACCACCCCACCACCACCCCCCCCTCCCTTGCCCCAGCCCCCCAAACCCCTCATCATCTCCACACTCGAAGCGTCGCGGCCTCTTATTCTCACCTTGATTGTCGCAACGCTCTCATCTTGATTGTCGCCGCGCACCTCAACTCCGAAACGCTCTGGTATGATGATTGTAAGGGCGTCGATCCATCCTGCTGGGGCGTTCGTCAGTCGGTCACCGAGCGGCTCACCGCTCTCCAGGGCAGCGCGCAGGCAATCTGGATCAATGCCCACATGATGGAGCAGCGCTCTCGCGATGGCATAGTCAGCGAATCTCTGATACGTAAAGCGAATAACTTCCTGATACTCGCCCTGTAGCCATGCCATGTCCCTTGTCAATACTCCTTCGCTAAGCAACTGACCAGTCATCGTATCCGGCCATTCATGCCGCCATGGAACCACGTCGTCGAGCAGTGAACTGCCAACCGCGTAGGAGAGGCTGTCGGCATTGGCGTCCCCGAGCTTCTGGCAGAATACTTGCACTGCCTTATGAACCTCCTTCTTGGGCGGATCCAAGCTCAATGCCTGTGCAACTCGGCCCGCCTTCTGCTCCAGGTACCACCCGAACACTTCCGTTACGTGAGCCTCACCGACTTCGGGAGCCTGCCTACCCATGTCTCGCAGGCTCTCACAATACAACTTCAGAAACAGCGGATTGGAAAACTCTGGCGTTAGTAGCGGAACTCGCGGCTGTTGGAGACCATGGGCATCGAAGAAAAGCTCCATCGCCTCAGAAGCCCGGTCCGCAAAACCAGGGTGGCATTGCATGGCGGCACGGTCAATCTCAACGGGAAGAACGACCGAGTGATAGGTTGAACGCACGGACACCCCGATGGAAATCCACGGGTTTCCTGACACCTCGGCGAGTAGGGAAGGCAGCTCCTGCCTCCACGCCCCGGCATCGCCGGATTCGTTTAGTGCGTCAATCAACAATAGGAACGGACATCCTGCGGCCTCTGCAGCCGCCTGCATCGCTCCGATGAGCGTTTCGGAGCCTAGAGGACGTAGCCCAAGCGACTTTGCGATTCCCTGCCACGGATCCCTAGCGCTCAACCGGCCACCAAGGATCAAGATCGCCGGACGAGAGGACGCGATGGCGTTCCTGACAACATCGTAGAACAAGTGTGTCTTGCCTTGGCCCGCTTCCCCGAGGAGGACCAACGCACCCGTCGCGGACGCTTCGCTTGCCGACTCCTTTAGCAAACGGTCGAAGTCTTCGAGGGCACCGAGTAGTCGACTGAGTCGGACGCGCAGAGCATTGCGTTCATTAGCCAATACGGAATTCGGTGGCGTTTCATGATTCTTGTCACGTAAGACCGGGATACGTGGGTAGCTCGCGGACGCGGCCTCTGAACAGGTGCTGGTTAGTTCGGTGAGCCGATCGCGATCCAAGCGCACTGTGGGGTCGGACCCATCTGGTGTCCCACCTGACCACGCAGCTAGTTGTGCGCGAAGCACTTGGAGTGCAGACGCGGTGGCCGGCTCGGAGGAATCTACGAGATCGAGTGGGCGCGCCGCTCTTAACACCGCTTGACGCAGTTTGCGAAAACGTCGCCGATAGCGCGGGGATCGGGCCAGCCCCTCCAACGCGAACGAGACAGGCAACTTGACGTGCAACCTACGGCTGTATCGTTTCCCAACAGCGCGCCTAGTCACATCGTGGCGTTCTCGGAGCCAATCCACCGAAAACACCTCCTCTCTCCAAAAGAACCACTCTATGCCTCGTTGATTCGGGTGGCCGGAGAGCCGCTCCAGCAATTCGCCAGCGGACCACAACTGAAGCACGACTTGATCCGCACCGGCGATTTTGTCTTTCCATCGTAGCTTTCGCTCTTCGAACTTGCGACGCGCCGATTTCCTAAGCCCAGATCCGGGGCCATCCGGCAGGTCGAACGGAATGCAAAAGGTGAGCCTGCGACACTGCGGACGCTTATCCACAACCGTGCGAAGGGTGCGAGCCATCGACCGAAGTAGGGTGTCAATATCGAAGATGTATTTTGCCTGCCAACCCCACTCCGTTCCATCCGGGAACGTCAAGTACCATTCGTATCCGCCGTCGGGGTCGCCGGTCTTGACGAGAGTGGATCCGTTGGGGACCGGGTCACGAAGTTGATAGCAGAGCTCCTCAAAGGCCCGATGCTGCGACCCGTCCCATTCACGAATCGACCGGAAACGTCTCGCCGCCGCACTCATGCCAGCCGGGTTCCCCAATTCTCCTCAACCACAAGACGACCGCAGCCGCAACTGCACCGTAACCCTCGCCGCCTCCCGGATCGTCGGTACTGGTCCCAATCTCGATGGCCACCACCGAATGACCCTCACACTCCCCCCCCGAACAGCATCCCGTTCAGCCGCGCCTGCCACTCATCCTCGTCCACCACCTCGAACCGCACCACCTTGCTCCTCATCGCGGGGACGAATTCGGCCCAGTCGGCCCTCCGAGCGTGCTCTCCACAGATGTCGAAGACGGACCGCTTGTACTCCGTATCCGCCGCCTCCTTCAGGTGGACGCCCTTGGTTTCGACCACGAACACCTGGTGGAAGCCGTCGTTAGCCTCGGCTTCGTCGTCCCGCAGAGTGACGATGAAGTCGGCGTAGATCCGGCGCGGCTTCCACCCCTGCACGTAGTAGTCCTTGCGGGAGCGGTTGCGGTACCAGAAGAAGAGGCGCGCCTGCTGGTCCAGGTAGGTCGCGACCTTGTTCTCGAACTCGTTGAATTCGTCCTCGGTGGTGACGTCGAAGAGGTTGCGCTGGTAGGAGCCGCCGTCCTCCCGGTTGGCCCGCTTGGCCTCAGGTACCTCGATCTTCGCGGGCAGGCGATTGAAGTCGAGATTCTCGGTGACGACCAGGAAACGCATCGTTCCCGATTCGAGAAGGCCGCGGAAGACCTCGCGGGACAGTCGGTCGCGTTCCGTTTCGACCCGCCGGCGCAGCTCTTCGAGGACGAACATGTGGTTGGCCGCGACAAGCTCGCCGGGGTAGCGATCAAGCACGCTCTCGAAGGCGCGCCGGGCCAGATCGCGACCGCGCCACGGGTTGGGAACCAGATCCAGGAGGTGGCTGGCCGCGAAGAAGTAGTCCACCGGATCGCCGCCGTTGTCCGGGGCGGCGGCGTCAGTACCGTCGCCGCCGTCGCGATCTCTCCCGCTCGCCATCGACGGCTCCGCGACAAGCGCCTCCTCGGTCAGGTTCGCCCGCAGCAGATCGTCCCGCCGACGCCGCCTGTCCAGCGTCAGATCGTCCAGCGTCGAGAGATCGATGTCATCCCACGGTACGCGCGAAAGGATGTCCGCCTCGTAGTGGACCAGACGCCAGCCGTCCATGTCGTCACGGATCATGAATGCGGGAAGGACGAGATCGCGCGCTGCCCCCCGATATCGCGTCCGCTGCCGGGTGGCCAGCTTCTCCGCTGGCCGGGCCGGGCCGCCAGCGTCCACCACCCTGCCTTCGAGACCCTGCAACCCCTCCAGCCCGAACCCCTTCCTGACCTCCTCCAGGAGCTCGTAGCCGCGCCGGCTGAAGCAGAACACGTAGCTCTCGTCAAGCCACGGCACTCCCGTCTTGTGCGCGTAGGGCTGGCGCAGAATGCGTCCGACAAGCTGGGTGATCCCCGTCCTCGACATCGGGTTGGTTAGGATCGTGAGGATGTAGGCGAACGGGCAGTCCCAGCCCTCCTGCAGCGCCTGCTTGGTGATGATGAAGCGGATCTGGCAGTCGCGGGACATCAGGCCGCCGACATCGTCCACCTCCTTGAGCTCGTCCTTCGTGCTGGTTTTGACCGCGATGTGCTCCGGGCCGACGCCCGGGTGCTGGAGCAGGTATTCGTGCACGTCGTCGGTGTGGACATACCCGGGTTTCCTCTGCTGCCTTCCGGTCCTCTCCACCTGGATCACGCAGATCGGCCGGATGTAGGTCCCGGTTTCCGCATCGTGCTTTCGCGCCTCGGTTTCAAGGCGTTCACGGTGTCCAACGGACTCCAGCAGGGTGCCCCGCCAGTCGGCGCTCGCCTTGTTGCGGATGTGCAGATCGAGCTTGATCATCTCCTCGTCGTTGAGCTCCCGGCCCAGAATCTCGACGAGCACGTTCGCGCCCTTCGCCGGAGTGGCCGAAAGCTCGACGATCATGCACGGGTTGAACCCTTCGAGCGTCTTCTTCGCGTTGGGGCTGTACGCCTTGTGTCCCTCGTCGAGGATGATCAGCGGCCTGAGCAGCCGGACCGTGTTCCCGAGCGAGGTCTTGATGTAGCGTCCCCAGAAGCCCGCCGTCTGCTCGAAGGTGTCCAGATTGGAGTGTTCCTCCAGCAACCTGGCGTGCGCCGACGGATCGTCGTCCGGGGGGAAGAAGCGGTCGAAGCCCCCGCTGTCTCGGAATATCCGGAGCGTCTCCTTCGTCTTACGGTTGGCCGACGGAAGCATGAGCAGGAGGACGCAGAGGTTCTCGGCGACATCGCGCGGGCCGAACACCGTGGTCTTCTCGAATACGCGGGTGCGCTGACCCGAGGACAGGTCGAGCTGCTGACGGTAGGGGTGGTCGCGGTCCTTGAGGGCCTTGAGCGTCTGGTTGTAGATCTGCGTCGTGGGCACGATCCACAGCACCAGGCCGCGTCGACTGCGCCGGAAGTGCGTGTTGACGAGATCGATCACCCGCGTCGCGAGCAGCGTCTTGCCGCCGCCGGTCGGGATCTTGAGGCAGAAGGCGGGGAGCCGCTCGCGGAGTCCGTTGCGGCGCGGGAGGTAGGGACGTCCGGGCACCGTTTTGTCCCACGCTCGTTTGACCCAGTCGAACTCCCATTCCGGATCGTGACCGCGGGCCTCGATGTCCTTTTCCCGCCACTCGGCCAAGTGCTGGACGAATCCGCGAACAATCTCCAGCGTCCGCTTCTGATACTCCTTCAGGATCACTGTTCCAGCCTCTCAATCGCTTCGTAGATCTGGAACGGAAGCTGCTGGAAGTCGATCCGGTACTTGTGAAGAAATTCACGATCGAGGTATTTGGTGGGCGCGAAGACGAGCTTCCTGCGCGATCCCGCCGGCAGTTCGCGGGCCATGGGCAGCGAAAGCGCGAGGTCCTTGAGCTTCTCGACGTCGGGTTCGTAGAAGAGGAAGACATCGTGGGACTCGGTCCGCCCGACGAACCGGGTTTCGCCGTCGGTCTCGGCCGGGTCGAACTCCTGACCGGTCGCGGTGAAAAAGATGTACCCCGCGAGCTTCTCCCACGAAGGCAGGTGGGAGCCGTCGAGGAGCGACTCCTGCTGCATGGGACGCCCGAGCTCGAAGTAGCTGAAGGTGCCGCCGAGTCCGGTCTTGAGCGCGTCGTCCTTGGCGGTCGGAACCCCCTTGATGACGCGCCGGACGCGCTCGGCTGTGACGGTGTCCGCGTAGTCCTCGCACTCGACGAGGATGAAGCGGCGGTCGCCGCCGTCTGCGCGGTTCTGGGCGAGGACGGCGTGGGCGGTGGTGCCGGAACCGGCGAAGGAATCGAGGACGATGGAGTCGGGGCCGGTGGCGAAGGAAACCAGATCGCCGATCAGTGTGGACGGCTTGGGGTTCTTGAAGACGCGGGGCTGATCGGGGAAGATTGCACGAATCTCGTTGGCCCCACGACGCGAATCGATTCCTTGGATGACACTGCCCAGCTTCGCCCTATAGTCGTCGACGTATGCCTTCAGCTCGATGATCTTCGACTCGTCCTTTCCGAACAGGACTCGATCCTCCGACAGCAGTCGCTCCATCGTGGATTCCGGGAAGCGGTAGCCCATCAGGGGCTCCCTGCACGGCTTGCCTGTCACCGGATGGAGCACGTCATAGCGGTAGCCTTCGCGACCCGGGTTGTGGACGCTCTGGCTTCCGGTAAAGACCCCCGCATCGTCGATGAATTTGTAGCGATCCAAGGGCTTGAGCTGCGTTCGATGCTCCTTGAGCCAGCGGGAGTACTCTTGCTGGCGCTTGGCCGGGTCCGGGTGAGAATCGCGAAGCTCGGCGCCAATGCGCTGGAGAGCCTCCTTCGGCCCGAAGGCAGCCGACTTCCACTCTTCTTCAAGCTCCTCCTTGTTGGCGGCGTAGCAGACGATATACTCGTGCTCGGTGGCGATATTCGTAGGGTTGTTGTCGGTGGAGCCGTGCCAGATGATCTGCCCGACACGGTTGCGCTCTCCGAACACCTCGTCCATCAGACAGCGCAGATGGTGCAGCTCGTTGTCGTCGACCGACGCGAAGATCACGCCATCGTCTCGAAGCAGTTCGCGCAGCAGCTTCAGGCGCGGCAGCATCATGCAGCACCACTTGTCGTGGCGGGTCAGGTCGTCCCGGTCCACGACCCGGCCCAGCCAAGCCCGCATGAGGGACGAGTTCACCCTGTCGTTGTACGCCCACCCCTCCTTCCCCGTGTTGTAGGGCGGGTCGATGTAGACGCACTTCACCTTGCCGTGGTAGGTGGGCAGGAGCGACTTGAGCGCGGCCAGGTTGTCGCCGTGGACGATCAGGTTGTCGCGCAGGCTCGCCTTCCCGCTCAGTCCCTTCTCGCGGACCGGCAGCAGTTCGTGGAAGGGCACGGCCAGGTGATGGTTCTCGACGAAGACCTTCCCCTTGAAGTGGAGCCGCGGCAACCAACCCTCCTCTCGCGCGTGCGGGGTCCCTCCGGCGTGCCGCCCGGCGGTCGGGCGGTGGTCACCTCGAAAGCTACGCCCCATCCCACCGTCGCGCAGGTTCCCTCTTCCCTTCCAAGTAACGCTTCGGGGCACCCGCCATAGCCGCAGGGACGAAATCCCTCCGCCGGGCTGCGGGGCGGTCGCCGGAACCCGATCGACCACGCAGCGGCTCGCCCCCGCCGGGGTCGTCAGGGTTCCCCCTTCCTGTGCCGCACGTAGCTCTCGAGCACGCGGTTCATCCGCGTCTGGTAGCCCTTTCCGGGAGCCTTGAAGTAGGCCAGCACGGAACGCTTGACGCGCATGGTGATCTGGTCGGTGCGATCGGGCTCCACCAGCTCCGCCCGCTCCCAGAATCCGTCGTCGAGTTCGGGAATGTCGCTGAAGTCGATGCTCTCGTCCTTCATCGTCGCGATCTGCTCGGGCGTGAGGGGCCTATCGTAGCGTCCGCTCATGGTAGACTCTCCTTTCCTTGCGCGATGCCGGGCGGGCGGAGATCAGACGGATGCGGCCGCGGCGCTCGGTGTGAGCAACCACGACCACCGCTCCAGGCTCCACCCGGCCGATGCTGATGTGGCGCTCCTCGCCGTACTCCCGGCGACGGTCGGGCGACGTTGCGACGGTCCCCTCGAATATGCGCTTGGCGGTGTCGAACCCGATGCCGTGCTTGCGGATGTTCGTCTGGTTCTTGGTCTCGTCCCACTCGAATTCCATCGACCTATTATACATACTGATTGTAGCTACAGCAACTCGGCGGAGCCGTTCCCGAAAGGCATCCATTCGGGCCGCGGCGTCCCGCCTCCGGGCAGCGTCCGCCCATTCCTGAACCTGCTTGATTATTCGTGCCTCCTCACCGGCTCCGCCGACATCTTCCGGTCCGCTCGCACCCAGGAGGCCCTGCCCGGCCACATGGCCCGTCTCGAATTCCTGCCCCTGTCCGTCGAGGAGCTTCATGACAACCGCCGGAACCTGATCGACCACCTGCTCGCCGGAGACTTCCACTCCGCGGACCCGTGCCGGTCCCCAACGCGCGAACAGATCCCCGGCCGGATCCTCCTCGGCGGCTACCCGAAGTCCAGCGCATGAGCGCCCGCGCCCGCACCGTCTGGTTCAGATCCTACACCGAAGGGCGCTTCTTCAAGGACTTCGAGACGCTCTACACCGCCCGCGGCGACTACCACTCCAGACTTCGCGCCCTCGCCCCCTACCTCGCGGGCCGCAGCGGCAACCTGCTCCGGTACGCCAGCCTCGCCAACGACCTCGAATCCAACGACAAGCTCGCGAAGGGCTACGTCGAGATCCTCCAGCTCATGTTTCCTGATTCGCCGGGTTCCCTCCTATAGCAGGAACCTGTCCCGCCGCATGGCCGCGCGCATGCCGAAGCTGCACTTCGTCGACACCGGTCTGGCGTCCCACCTTCTGGGCCTGCGCACCGAGGACCGGCTACTCACAAGCCCGCACTATGGGGCGCTCCTGGAGACGCTTGTCTTCATGGAATGTGCCAAGCACGCCGAGTGGGCCGATGAGGAGGTCCGCCTCTACCACTTCCGGGACAAGCGGAAGCGTGAGGTCGACATCGTATTGGAACGTACCGGCGGGGGCATCGTCGGCGTCGAGGTCAAGCCCTCCGCCACGATCCGGCGCGAAGACTTCAAGGGACTGTCCACCCTGGCCGAGCTGTCCGGGGCCGCCTTCGAGCATGGCGTGCTCTTCTACACGGGGGACGAGGTGCTGCGGTTCCACCGGGGGGCGGTGCGGATGTATGCGCTGCCGCTTCGGACGGTGATCGGGTAGCGGACGCACCCGAGGCTCTCGCGCTCTCTTGACCCCGCTTCCAAGCTCTCTTGACCCGCTCTCCCCCGCCCATGACAATCAGAACATGGACGACAGTCTGCTGACCCCCCGCGAACGCCTCCTCCTCGACCGTATCCGGTTGGGCGAGAGCAGCCACCTGGAATTGAAGGCTGTTCACTTCGCGGGCACGAAGGTGAAGGGTCCCGACCGAAAAACCCTGGCCGACGAACTGGCCGCGTTCGCCAACGCCTATGGCGGCGTTCTGGTTCTGGGCGTGGACGAAAAGTCGCGCGGCATCGTCGGGATTCCGGAGGACCGGGTGACCGAGGTCGTCTCCCTCGTTCGACAGGTTTGCACGGACTCCATCGAACCGCCGCTTCACGCCGCAATCGAACCGCTCCGGCTTCCCTCTTCGGAAGGCGGGGACAGGCCCGTCGTGCAGGTCCAGGTGCGGCGCAGCCTGTTCGTGCACCGCAGTCCGAGCGGATACCTGCATCGGGTTGGGGACGAGAAGCGCCGCATGTCGACGGACTACCTGGCGAGACTCTTCCAGCAACGGAGCCAGTCACGCCTGATCAGGTTCGACGAACAGGCGGTGAACGAAGCCGGCATCGACTCCCTGTCGGAGGACCTCTGGCAGCGGTTCCGGACTGCACGGACCGGAGACGCGCGGGATGGCCTGCTGACCAAGTTGAGAATGGCCAGACGGGATCAGGAAGGGGTGCTGCGTCCCACCGTCGCCGGTGTGCTCATGGCGTCCCGGGATCCTCGCGAGTGGCTGCCGAATGCGTTCATTCAGGCGGTTGCCTACCGTGGCGCGGACATCAGGCCGGCGGGACTAGGCCGAACGTATCAGTTGGACGCCGCCGACATCACCGGGCCGTTGGACATGCAGGTGGACCTTGCCTGCCGGTTCGTAGCGAGAAACATGAAGGTGGCCGCCTTCAAGGACATGGGGCGCACCGACCGGCCGCAATACGACATGACGGCCGTCTTTGAAGCCCTGGTCAACGCCGTCGCCCACCGCGACTACTCCGTCCACGGCTCGAAGATTCGGCTGAGGATGTTCGAGGACCGCGTCGAGCTTTACTCGCCCGGGTCCATTCCGAACACCGTCACGCCCGACCGTCTGGTTCATCTTCAGTTCGCCCGCAACGAGGTCGTGACGAGCCTGCTGGCCAAATGTCCGGTCCCACCGGACATCCCGTGGCTCGAAACCGACCGCCGCACGCTGATGGACCGCCGTGGCGAAGGGGTCCGCATCATACTCGAGAACAGCGAACGTCTTTCGGGCCGCGAGCCCCGGTATCGGCTGATCGACAACGCCGAACTGCTCTTGACGATCCACGCGCCGCCGGAATAGCCCGCGGCTGGCTTCGTCCGCTGTCAGCTCCCCGATCTTCCGACCCCCCTCACCCCCTTCGCGGCTCGACGCCGTCCTCTTCGCACATCTCGAGGAAGACCTTGAGCGACGCAGCCCCCTCCTGCCGGAGGCCTGCGACATCGGGTGCGTAGAAATCCGCTCCGCCGTTCAGGCCGGTGAATTCGCCCCGAAACATCTCAATGTCAGGGTCAAACCGGATGACGGCCCTGTAGCCGTCGATCTCCATGGTGTTTCTCATGGCTTGCGGTCACCAGCCGTCCGAGGCCTTGCCGGCCTCCGCGAACTTCTCGTGGAGAACGACGAACAGGCTGCCGCCGTGGTCGTCCTCGGTCACGAAAACCGTAACCGACCAGAGGTCGAACACGAGGGCGAAGCGCCCCAGATCGCCCGGGCCGGGAACCGGCAGGCCCTCTCGTGGATACGGCAGGGTCCTGGCCACGAACCCCGGTTCCTCCGGCTCCCTGCGGTCGGCCCAGTCGTGATACCAATCCAGGATCCGCGCGGCGCTCGCATCCGCCACGAAGACGCTGCCCCCAATGACAAACTCGGCCGTCTCGACGGAAAAACTCATGTTGGTGCGCACGCCCGGATAGACGGGCACCCATTCCGGGGGAGCCTGATGTTCCACCGCCCCGTCCCGGCTCACCTCCGCGAAACGCATCTCGCCCCGCGCCACCTTGTCGAGGATCCCGGTCAGGCCGGTGAATGCCAGGTCCACCGGGTCTCCCCCTGAACCGCTGATCCGGAATGAGAATCCGGAACCGTCCTCCGCAGGCGTCAGGCTCCATCCCCGTTCTTCGAGCGTTCCTCGCAACGCCGTCGCGACCGTTTCCGACAGCCTTGCAGCCACGCTCTCTTGGACTTCCCGGGGAGGGGGGATCTCCTGCAGGCCCGCCGCCTCCGATGGGCTCCACAGGTCTGCCGTGAGCAGGCCTCCTCCGACGAGGCCGATCGAGGCAAAACGGAGCATCCTGCCGCCGTCCTCGAATGCGGTTCTGTCGGTCCGCCGTCGAGTTGCGCCATACATTTGCTTGCTCCTTCCAGTTCGCCGCTCGGTCTACTGTCCCGAACAGACTGTTGATTGACTACCAACTCGGCTACCTCACCACGCCGTTCGGCCACCCCCCTCACCCCCGCCGGTACGCGAACGGCCACACGTGGAAGTAGTCCTTCACGTTCCCCCACAGCTTCGACAGCCCCTTCGGCTCGAAGATCAGGAAGAGGATGATCACGATCCCGAAGACGGCCTGCTGCGCGTACGGCAGCAGGCCCGCCGCCTGGGGCGCGGTGTCCTGAAGCGCGCGGCCCAGGTTCGCGAGCATGGCCGGGAGCAGCGTAATCAGCGCCGCTCCGAAGAACGAACCCCGGATGGAGCCCAGTCCCCCGACGATGATCATGGCCAGGTAGATGATGCTCGTGTCCAGGGTGAAGCGCTCCCAGGTGATGATCGTGCGGTAGTACGCGATCAGCGCACCCGCCAGCCCCACGAAGAAGGACGAGGTGGCGAACGCCAGCAGCTTGGTGCGGAAGACGTTCACGCCGATCACGCTCGCCGCGATGTCCTGGTCGCGGACGGCGACGAAGGCCCGGCCGGTGCGGGTGCGGAAGAGGTTGGCCGCGAAGAGGGCGGTTCCGGCCGCTGCGAGGACGGCCAGCCAGTAGAAGTTGAAGGTGGTGTTCAGCCGGACGCCGAAGAGCGACGGCGACGGCAGCACGATCGCCTCGGTGCCGCCGGTGACCGCCGTCCAGTGGGTCATGGCCCACTCCACGATCTCCTGGGCCGCCAGGGTGGCGATCGCCAGGTAGAGGCCCTTGAGGCGCAGCGAGGGCAGCCCGAAGAAGGTGCCGGCGACCGCGGTGATCACGCACGCCAGCGCGATGCTCACCGCCCAGGGAAGGCCGAGGTTGAGCGTGAGGAGCCCGGCCGCGTAGGCCCCGACGGCCATGAACGCACCCTGTCCCAGCGAGATCTGCCCCGTGTAGCCGACCAGGATGTTCAGACCGATGGCTCCCACCGTGGCGATCGCGATCTGGTTGGCCAGGTCGAGCCAGTAGTTGCCGGCGAAGAAGGGGAAGCAGAGCACGAAGACGGCGAACACGGCGAGCCGGATCCGCTGCGCGGGCCGGGGCCGGAGCCCCATGTCCGACGCGTAGCGCGTGTGGAAGACGCCGCACTCGAGGCTCATCGCGCCATTCCTTCGCCCGCGTGACGCCAGCCGGCCGGGCGCAGGCCAAGGCCCCGGGGATACCTCATACGCGCTCGATGATCTCCTTCCCGAAGAGACCGTACGGGCGGACCATCAGGACGAGGATCAGCACCACGTAGGGCACGATCAGGCTCAGTCCGTGCCCGACGTAGCCGCCCGTGTAGACCTCGAGCAGCCCGATGACGGCCCCCCCGGCCACCGCCCCCCTGATCGAGTCCAGGCCACCAAGGATGACCACCGGGAAGACCCTGAGCCCGATCGCGGCCACGTTGGGACTCACCCCGACGATATTCCCCAGCATGATCCCGCCGACCGCGGCCGAGGCCGCCGCCAGCGCCCACGCCACCCCGAAGACGCGCGGGATGCTGATCCCCATGCTCAGGGCGGCCTGCTGGTCGTCGGCGATGGCGCGCATGGCGATCCCGTCGCGGGTGTGGCGGAAGAAGAGCCACAGAGCGGCGAGCACGGCCAGCGCGATCGGGATCGACAGCACCCGGTCCGCCGAAAGCACCGCCGGCCCGATCACGATGTCCCCCTCGGGAAGGAATGAGTCGAAGGAGCGCGGCGCCGGACCCCAGATGGCGTTGACCGCGCCGCGCAGGATCGACGACAGACCGATCGTGACCATGATCATCGAGATTATCGGTTCGCCGACGAGCGGACGGAGGACGAGCCGCTCGATCGCCAGCGCGACCGCGACCGCCAGCAGGATGGTGGTCAGGACCCCGACACTCCACGGCATCCCCGTCTGCGCGATCGCGAAGAAGACCAGGTAGGTGCCCAGCAGCAGGAGGTCGCCCTGGGCGAAGTTGATCACGTCGCTGGCCTTGTAGATGACGACGAACCCGGCCGCGGCCAGGGCGTAGACCATGCCGGTGCTGAGGCCCGAGACGGTGAGCTGGAGGAAGATGTCCACGGGTCAGGGGTCCGTACGCGGGCACGCCCCGCGACCCGCCGCAGGGCGGCATCTACTCATCGGGCCCGTCCATCGTCTCGATGCGCAGTTCGTGGGCCACGTCGGCGGTGCGGCCGTCCTGGTAGGTGATCTCGGTCTCGACCGTGACCGAGTCCCCGTCGCCCTGCAACGCTCCGATGATGCCGCCGAAACGGTCGGAGATGTGGCGGCGGCGCACCTTGCGCGTACGAGTGAGCTCCGCGTCGTCGGCGTGCAGTTCCTTGTGCAGGAGCAGGAAGCGGCGGATGCGGGCGGCGGCGGGGAGGTCGCGGTTGATCGCGGCGACATGGTCGCGGACGAGGCGGTGGACCTCCGCGCGGCGGGCCAGGTCGGTGAAGGTCGTGTAGGGGATCCGGCGGCGCTCGGCCCACTGCCCGGCGTTCTCCAGGTCGATGGCGATCATGGCGGTGACGAAGGGCGCTCCCCCGCCCCCGAAGACCACCGCCTCGCGGATATACGGGCTGAACTTGAGCTTGTTCTCGACGAACTGGGGCGAGAAGTTCGTCCCGTCGGGGAGCTTCATCACGTCGGCCAGGCGGTCGATGACGACCAGGTGGCCGTCGTCCTCGAAGTAGCCGGCGTCGCCCGAGTGCAGCCAGCCGCCCGCCAGCGCCTCGGCGGTGGCCTCCGGGTTGCGGAAGTAGCCCCGAAAGACGGCCGGGCTGCGGCAGAGGATCTCCCCTTCGCCGGAGATGCGGATCTCGGTCTTCGGGAAGGGCAGGCCCACCGTGTGAAAGCGGATGTCGCCGTCCCGGTGCACCACCGAGATGCCCGAGACCTCGGTCTGGCCGTAGAGCTGCTTCAGGTTGACCCCGATGGCGTGGAAGAACCGGAAGACGTCGGGCCCCAGCGCCGCGCCACCCGTGTAGGCGCGGCGGATCCGGCTCAGCCCGAGCTGGTCGCGGATCGGCCGCAGGACCGTCCAGTCGGCGAGGCGGTGGCGGAGCCGGGCGGGCAGGCCGGTGCGCCCTCCGCGCGAGTGCGAAACACGGTTTGGGGCACCCGGCGCGCCGCGATCCGGCAGCGCCGTGTCACGCCCGCCCCCGAAACGCGCCCCGGCGGCCCGCGTCCCCTCCCTCATCGCCCACCGGTACATCCGCCGTTTGAGCGGGGTCGTGTCCTCGGCCATGACCTGCACGTCCGACACCATGTTCTCCCAGATCCGCGGCGGCGACATCATGAAGGCTGGGCCGATCTCGCGGATGTCCGCGCGGACCGTGGCCGTCTCCTCCGGGAAGTTGACGGTGAAACCCGCCAGGAGCGCGCTCGCCACCCCGACCATCTGCTCGCCGATCCACGCGAGCGGCAGAAACGAGACGAACTCGTCGCCGGGCCCCATGGGGTCGGCGCCGACCAGCTGCTCCGCCATCGCCAGCAGGTTCGCGTGGCTGAGCATGGCCAGCTTCGGAACGCTGGTGGTCCCCGAGGTCGTGCAGAGCAGCGCGATGTCTTCGGGCCCGACCGCGCCGAGTCTGCGGTCAAATTCATGGGGGAATCTGTCAAGGAATCTGTCACCGAGGGCCTGGACACCCTCAAAGGCCATCAGACCGGGTGCTTCGTACCCGTACATCCCCCGCGAGTCGTAGTAGACGACGTGCTCCAGCCCGGGCACCCGGTCGCGCACCTCGAGCACCTTGTCCACCTGTTCCTGGTCCTCGGCGACGACCAGGCGCGCCTCGGCGGTCTCCAGCATGCGGGCCAGCTCCGCCGGAATCGAGTCCTGGTAGAGCCCCAGCGGGAGCGCCCCGATCGCCTGCGCCCCCAGCTCCGCGATCACCCACTCGGGGCGGTTGTCGCCGACGATCGCGATCCGGTCCCCCCGCTCCACGCCCAGTTCCACGAGGCCCAGCGAGAAGGAACGGACCCGGTCGAGGTAACCCGCCCATGTCGTCTCCTGCCAGATGCCGAACTCCTTCTCGCGGAGCGCGACATCGCCGGGATGTTCCGCCGCACGGCGCGCGAGGAGGACGGGAAGGGTGTCGTATCTTCGGCGGTCCATGGTATTGAACTGGCTCTTGTCCGGGCCGTTACCTTGGTCGGACGCTGAAACCCGCTGCAAGCTAACGAGAACCTTCACGCCCCCTCCAGCACGTCGCATGAAGCCATCCGCCGACGGAGAGTTGCGCGGGGAGGAGCCCTGCGCCGAACCCGGCGCGCCCGAGACCGCCGACCCGGCGGCGTTGCAACGAGAGCAGCTCGGCCGCCTGCGGAGCATGCTCGGACCGGTGCTCGAAGGAAACGCCTTCTACCGCAGGAAACTCGGCCGCACCGGTGTGGACTCGGCCGCCGACCTCAACAGCATGGAGGACTATCGCCGCCTTCCCTTCACCACCAAGGGCGAACTCACGGCCGACCAGGCCCGGACCCCGCCGTTCGGCACCTTCACCACCTACCCTCCGGAGCGCTACGTCCAGGAGCACCACACCTCGGGCACGACGGGCCGGACCCTTCGCTGGCTCGACACGGCGGAGAGCCGGGAGTGGCTCGGGAAGTGCTGGGCCACGGTGTTCAGGGCAGCCGGCGCAACCGCGGCCGATCGCATCTTCCTTCCCTTCTCCTTCGGGCCCTACCTCGGCACCTGGAGCGGTGTGGAGGGGGCCCGCCGCCTGGGTTCACTGATCCTGCCCGCCGGCGGAATGTCCTCTCTGGAGAGGGTGAAGGCGATTATCGAGCACCGTCCCACCGTGCTCGTCAGCACTCCGGCGCACGCGTTTCGCATGGCCGAAGTCGCCGAGGACGCCGGTCTCGACCTCGCCGGCTCCGCGATCCGGATCAACGTTCACGCCGGGGAACCGGGAGCCGGCATACCGTCGGCCAGGGCCCGCCTGCAGGAAGCCTACGGTGCCCGGGTCTTCGACCACGCCGGTTCCACCGAAGTCGGCGCCTGGGGGTTCGAGTGCGAAGCCCGGGATGGCGTCCACCTCAACGAGGGCGAGTTCATCTTCGAGGTTGTGGATCCGGGCACGGGCGCCGCGGCGGAGGAGGGGGAGCTGGTCATCACCAATCTTGGCCGGACCGGGATGCCGGTCATTCGGTATCGGACGGGCGACTGGGCGAGGGTGCACGCCGAACCGTGCGCCTGCGGGAGTCCGTTCCGGCGCTTGCGGGGCGGCGTCGCGGGCCGCATGGACCAGCGTGTCTCTGTCAGAGGCGCCAGCTTCTTCCCCAGCACGGTGGAGAATGTGATTCGCCGCTACCGCGAGGTTCGGGAATTCGCCGTCGACGTTCGCGGACGTGGCAACCGCGACGACATCGAGTTGCGCCTGGAGTTGCGCGGGGGCCGAGCGGACCACGTATTGTCGGGCCTGGCCGACGACCTGCACAGCGCCTTCGGGGTCCGTTTCGACACGCGCGCCGTGCCGGTTGGAACGCTGCCGAGGTTCCCGGTCAAGGCACGGCGCTTCCGGGACCATCGGCAACCCGGTTAGGTCGTCACTCCCGGTCCCGGGCCCCCTGCCCACCCCGCGCATGCCCCAGGTAGGCGTCGATCACCGCGGGATCGCCCCGCACCTCCCCCGGCGTCCCCTCCGCGATCTTCCTCCCGAAGTCGAGCACCACCACCCGGTCCGAGATGTCCATGATTACGTCGATGTCGTGATCGATCACCACGACGGTGACGCCCCGTTCCTCGTGCACGTCGAGGATGAAGCGCGCCATCGACTCCTTCTCCTCGGCGTTCATCCCGGCGGTGGGCTCGTCGAGGAGCAGGACGGCGGGGTCGAGGGCCAGCGCGCGCGCCATCTCCACGAGCCGCTGGTTCCCGTACGCCAGGTTCCCGACCTCGCGGCTGCGAAGCGCCTCGAGGTTCATGAAGTCGATGATCTCCTCGACCTGGCGGCGGTGCTCGATCTCCGCGCGGCGTTGGCGGCCCAGGTACAGACCGCCGCCGAGCACCCCGCCCTTCATGTGGACGTGGCGGCCCAGCATGAGGTTCTCCAGCACGGTCATGTGCCTGAAGAGCTCGATGTTCTGAAAGGTGCGGGCCACGCCCAGCGCGGCGATGCGGTGCGGCGGGAGGCGGTGGAGGGGGTGGCGGGCACCGTCGCGGGCGGTGAGGGTGATCGTCCCCTCCTGCGCGCGGTACAGTCCCGAGATGCAGTTCAGGACGCTGGTCTTGCCGGCGCCGTTGGGCCCGATCAGGGCGAGGAGCTCGCCTTCGCGGACCTCCATGGTGAGGCCGGAGAGCGCCGTGACGCCGCCGAAGCGAAGGGAGAGGGCGTCGAGTTCGAGAACGGGGGGTGGTCGGTCCACGGCGCGCCTGCTCGGGCCATGGGGAACGTGGCAGCGGACGGAACCAGATTAGACCGGGCGGGCGCAAGCCGAAACGGGGGAGGTGCTCCGGTTGCGGAATCACCCAGCGATGGGTTAAGTTTGTGACTATGTACATGACCATGGTCAGTTGTCCCTTCCGATACGAGGAGACACCGGCATGAAGACACCCGAGACCCGTTCGGCAGGCGGTCCCCGCACGATCAAGGCTTCCGAATTCAAGGCTACGTGCCTGCGGCTCATGGACGAGGTGGCAAGCAGCGGAGAAGAGATCGTGATTACCAAGAACGGTCGCCCGACGGCGCGGCTGGTCCCCTGCCGCAAGCAGTTCCGTGACTGGTTCGGCGCGGATCGCGGCCGCATCGAAATCCTCGGTGACGTCATCTCGCCGATCGAAGTGGAGTGGGAGGCGGAGGGCGACCCGGGCCGAATTCTGAAGCCGTGATTCTCCTGGACACTCACGTCCTCCTTTGGTCTCGCGTCGGCGACCCCCACATCGGACCCGGCTGCCGACGGCTCATCGGGCGGGCATTGCGGGAGGCCACCCTTGCCACTTCGGCGTTCTCGTTCTGGGAGATCGCCATGCTTCACGGGAAGGGACGCATCGACCTGGGCCACGACATGAGGGCCTGGCGGACGCGGCTTCTCGCGGACGGGCTGGTGGAAATTCCCGTCGATGGAGACATCGCCATTCGGGCCAACGGGCTGGCCGGCCTCCACGCCGATCCCGCCGACCGCCTGATCGTGGCCACGGCACTCGGCGGACACACTCTGGTCACCGCCGACGAGCGCATCCTGTCATGGAGCGGCCGCCTCGACAGGCTGGACGCACGCCGGTAGCGCGGCCGCAGCTCGGGAGTCCGTGGACGAAACCGCGTGAGCACCGCGCGGGGGTTCTTCCGCGGGCCGAAGGCGGGCTCTACCCGCCCGTCGGGACCCCCCTGCTGATCGTCACGTCCGCGGTCTCTTCGCCGGGGAGCGGACCCCCGTCCCAATCCCTGACGATGGCCCGGATTCTTCCCGTGGCCGGATCCGTCAACACCGCCATCTCTCGCTCCCCGCCGCGGGTTAGGGTGTCCTCCCCCTCCGGCCCGGTCAGCACAATCCGGTCGAGAGTCCCGGCCCACTCCGGCCGGTACGGAATGAAGTGGGCGAAACCGGCACCCCCGCCCTCCCGCGGGG
This sequence comes from Longimicrobiales bacterium, assembly GCA_965204275.1. Classification (GTDB taxonomy): domain Bacteria; phylum Gemmatimonadota; class Gemmatimonadetes; order Longimicrobiales; family Gaopeijiaceae; genus Bin94. Next base: position 410,916 of record CBDBEC010000001.1, on the reverse strand, counting down.
TCGGTGTGAACGAAAGAGAGAACCTGGACTCTCCGCCCGGCCCGAGTCCCTCGACCCGGTAGGGGCCGTCCGTCTCGGGAAGCTCCACCGGTCCCTCCAGCACAAACGCCGGATCCAGCGTCAACTCGCCATCCCGGACCGAACCCCATACGACGAGCATTTCCCCCCGGCCCGGCTCCGATCCCCCATCCAGGTCGACCCCCCCGTCTCCGTTGAGCCGGTGGGTGGTGGCCCGGTTGAAGTGGTAGTCGCTGATCCAGAGCCGGACGCGACAATAACCCATTATGTCCGAATACTCCCCTGGCGCCACCAGCGCCCCGGTCTCCGTGTCGTATCCCCAGATTCCGATGGAGCCCCTCCCGTACGGATAGTTCGGATCCGGCGTCCACGCCCCGCCGCAGGGAGCGTGTCCCAGACTCATGTTGTGCCCGAGTTCGTGGGTGTAGACGCGGTCGTCCGACAGACCCACGCTCCACGGATCGCCTAGTCCAGCGAATCCACCCCACTCAGCCGGCCCCGAGCCCAGGACACCGTAATAGTAGCCCCGGCGACCCTCCTGGACGTGCAGCACCCGGATCTCACCGAGCCATTGGAGCCATCCGTCCGTGGTGCTCAGATCGGCGTTGGTCCAGAAGGTGTCGCGAACCTCGACCTCCATCTCCGACACCGGCAACAGATTCCTGGTGAAACGCATCTGCCAGCCATCGGGGTCCATTCCGGCCAACCAGTCGAAAACGGAATGGTCGGGAGCCCGGATCCACAGGGTCGGCACGAAGATCTGGCGGAACAGTTGCGGCTTCACGACAGGGAGCTCCGCCGAGCCCTCCTCCGGATACCGGACCCGGCTTCCCGGGGCCAGGGGAACCACGCCTTCCGGGTCGAGTTCCACCACCATGCGCACGCCGGGCCGAATGAGGGATCCGGGAACCTCAACGTTGTGAGACCATTTCAGATCCGACTCGTCGACGCTGGTGAGGATATGTTCCGTCTGCGGCTGGAGGAGCCGCTCGAAGACCACATCGTTCTCCTGAAGCAGGGTGACCTTCACCGCGGGGGGCTCCAACCAATTGACCTGGTCCCCGACCACGAAGACCCGCAGGAGCGCGGTCCGGCCCGCGACGAGTCGCACGGTACCGCCCCGGTTCTGCGCGGCCTGGTTCAGATAGATGACCGGCGCGGTCAGAACAATCCGGTCGGGATTCATGCGGAAGCGCGCCTCCGCCGTCAGATTGGCCAGCCGGGCCGTCACCACCACCCTGCCGCCCCTCTTCCCCGTCAGCGTCCCGTCCCGTCTCATTTCCGCAACCGAGTCGTCCGACAAGTTCCAAACCGGCGGTGCCCATCCTGGAACCGGCATTACTCCACCGTTCCGGTCCTTGACGACGAATTCCAGTTTCGCCGGTTCCCCGACCGTGAGCAGTCCGCTGTCAGGGGAAAGCGTCATCAGTACCGGTTTTCGGTTCGCTTCCAGGGCCAGATCGGCGCAGCCGCACAGGAGCACGGCACCCGCAAGGAGTGTCTTCAATCGCACCACTGTCTCGCTTCCGGAAGGTATCCGCTTCTCGACCGTGTCTCCACCACCTCTCGAGTCGAACTCCCCACGACGGTAGGCCCCGGATCGACAGGCGCGCAAGCGCTTCGACCATCCGACGTATCGGCACTCCCGGTCGCGGCCTTGGCCGGCGGGTGCGATGACCCTGTGGACCCATCGCCCGCCGAGTTGGGCTCGCGACAGGTATTGACCATCTTCTACGATTCGCTCGCGGGAGCCTCCTGGACCAACAGGGACAACTGGCTGACGGACGCACCGCTGGACACATGGTACGGTGTGACAACGGACCCGGAGGGCAATGTCACCGGGCTGGATCTGAGCGCGAATGGGCTCAGTGGCCCGATTCCTCCCGAAACCGGCATGCTGAAGCAGCTTCAGTACCTGGATCTGGGCGTCAATCAACTGCGTTCCATCCCTCCCGAACTTGAGGTTTTCGTAGCTCACGCGAACCCTCTGGGCACCAACCCTCTCGATTTCTCGTGACAGGTGGTCAGATTATTCGTAATATGAGAATGTATTTCTCGTAATAAGACGATTCACACCACCGCCACCCCATGTACCCCAGACACCTCCATCCCCTCGTGCGCGACATGCTGCGCGAGTTCCGGATCGTCTACCTCACCGGTCCCAGGCAGTCCGGCAAGACCACACTGGCCCGCGCCGTCGCCGCCGAGGTGGGCATGCGCTACCTCACCCTCGACGACCCGGCCATCCAGGCGGCGGCCGCCCACGACGCCCACGGCTTCGTCCGGTCTCTGCGCGGCCAGCCGGTCGTCCTCGACGAGTTCCAGCACGTCCCCGGTCTCGTCCCCGCCATCAAGGAGGCTTCGGACCGGCATGCCAGCGCGCCGACCCCCGCCCAGACCCCCGACCGACCGCCCAAGGGCCTCTTCCTCCTGACCGGGTCCGCCGACATCTTCCGATCCGCACGCACCCAGGAGGCCCTGCCCGGCCACATGGCCCGTCTCGAACTCCTGCCCCTGTCCGTCGCCGAGATTCGGGGCAACAGCCACAACTTGGTCGACCACCTGCTCGCGGGAGACTTCCGTACCACGGACGAGCACCCCTCCCCTACCCGCGAACAGATCGCCAGGCGGATCCTGCTGGGCGGCTATCCCGAGGTGCAGCAAATGAGTCCCCGAGCGCGCACCGTCTGGTTCAGGTCCTACACCGAGGGGCGCTTCTTCAAGGACTTCGAGACGCTCTACAGCGCACGCGGCGACTACCACTCCAGGCTTCGTGCCCTCGCCCCCTACCTGGCCGGCCGGAGCGGCAACCTGCTCAGGTATGCCAGCCTCGCCAACGACCTCGAGCTCAACGACAAGCTCGCCAAGAGCTATGTCGAGGTTCTGGAACACTTGTTCCTGATTCGCCGCGTCCCTTCATATCGCAAGAACCTGGCGCGACGCATGGCCGTGCGGATGCCGAATGTGCACTTCGCGGACACCGGGCTCGCGGCCCACCTACTTGGTCTGCGCGACGAGGCCCGTCTACTCACGAGCCGTCACTACGGCCCCCTGCTGGAGACCCTGTTCTTCACGGAGTGCGCCAAGCACGCCGAGTGGGCGGATGAGGAAGTCGGACTCCACCACTTTCGCGACAAGCGCAAGCGCGAGGTCGACATCGTGCTGGAGCGGCCCGACGGGCGCATCGTCGGCGTCGAGGTGAAGGCCTCCGCCACCGTCCGGCGCGGGGACTTCAACGGGCTGGCCACGCTGGCCGGGTTCGCGGGGGACGCATTTGAACGGGGGGTTCTCGTCTACACCGGAGAGCAGGCACTTCCGTTCCACCGGGGTCCGGCACGCATGTACGCGGTTCCCCTGGGCAGCTTGATGGCCGGATCGGGTTGATCCGCGCCGCCGCCCTCACCCCCGCCGGGGCGAGGCCGAAGCCAAGCCCGAGCCGCTCACACTGAAATCGGCAACCGCCGTCACTCACCCACCGCGTTTCTCACCATCCACCTCCAGTGCAGCCGCGAGGTCGATTGCGTGCTTGGGAGCCAGAATGATGGCTACGTGCTCTCCCGCCAGAACCACGGGAACTGTGATCCCCTCTTCGAGATCCCCTTCCGCGCAGGCCTGCGCAAATCGCCGCTTGAGCCCATCCGACTCATTCGCGTTCAGGTACATCGCGGCGTGACGGGGACAGAGTGCCACGTAGTCCTCCGAAACCATCCTGTCCAGACCGAGGAACCGGACGGCCTCGAAGTACCAATCTCCGTTCAGCATAAAAGATCTGTCCGCGCAACCAACCACTTGGCAAAGGCTTGAGTGCGCGCGTTGCTCGTAGCGCGCACGGAGCATCGCGCGTGCTTCCTCCTTCAGCTTATCGCCGCCAACGAGGGCGGAGCGTTGCCTATGTTTCGTCTCTCGATCCGGGGCCTCCCGGGCCTTGGCCACAGCCCTCTCGCGTCGGCGTTTCGGATTGCGATGTCGTTCGAAGTCCGGCGGTGGCCGATTCCTCGACTCATATTTCTCCTTGAACTCCCGCTTCACTTCTTGAGGCAGTCCACCGAAAAACTTGGCTTCTTCCGAACTCGCGAAGCCAAGATCCTTGGCCATAGCCGTCTGCTCACTGGCCTCGGCTTCCTGATCGAGCTTCCCTTGAGTGGGAGGCGCGGGCCGACCCCGGCCGGATCCTGAAGCCGTGATTCTCCTGGACACTCATGTCGTCCTGTGGTCCCGCGTTGGCGTCCCCCACATCGGCCCCGGCTGCCGACGGCTCATCGAGCGGGCCTTGCGGGAGGCCACGCTTGCGACTTCGGCTTTTTCGTTCTGGGAGATTGCCATGCTGCACGAGAAGGGACACATCGACCTGGGCAGCGACATGAGGGCCTGGCGGACCCGGCTCCTGAAGGATGGGCTGGTGGAAATCCCGGTCGATGGAGACATTGCCATTCGGGCCAACGGGCTGACCGACTTTCACGCCGATCCCGCCGACCGCCTCATCGTGGCCACGGCACTTGGCGGACACACCCTGGTCACCGCCGACGAACGCATCCTGTCATGGAGCGGCCGACTCGACAGGATGGACGCGCGCCGGTAGCGCGCCGCCGCCCGGAACTCCCTGGATGAAGCCGCGCGAGCACCGCCTGGGGTCTTCCCCCTGGCTCCGGGTGTTGTGTCCCGACCGCCTCGGCGCCCGAATAGCCGAGAAGGTTTCGGGGACACGACGCTAGTCCTTCAGCCCCCGCCTGTGCCGGGTTGGGTACACCCCCGTCGGGATCCCCCTGCTGATCGTCACGTCCGCGGTCTCCTCGCCGGGGAGCGGGCTCCCGTCCCAGTTCCTGACGATGGCCCGAATCCTTCCCGTGGACGGATCCGTCAACACCGCCATCTCGGGCTCGCCGCCGCGAGTCACGGTGTCCTGCCCCTCCGGCCCGGTGAGCACGATCCGGTCGAGGGTCGTGGCCCACTCGGGCCGGTAGGAAACAGTAGGCGAAACCGGCACCCCCGCCCCCCCGCGGGGTCGGTGTGAACGATAGGGAGAACATCGATTCTCCGTCCGCGCCCAGCCCCTCGACCCGGTAGGGGCCGTCCGTATCCGGAAGCTCCACCGGTCCCTCCAGCACAAACGCCGGATCCAGCGCCAGCTCGCCACCCCGGACCGAACCCCACACCACGAGCATTTCTCCCCGGTCCGGCTCCGATCCCCCTTCCAGATCGACCCCCCCGTCTCCGGTGAGGCGGTGGGTGGTGGCCCGGTCGAAGTGGTAGTCGCTGATCCAGAACCGGACGCGACAATAACCCATTATGTCCGAATACTCCCCTGGCGCCACCAGCGCCCCGGTCTCCGTGTCGTATCCCCAGATTCCGATCGATCCTCTCCTGTACGGATAGTTGGGATCCGGTGACCACGCGCCGCCGCAGGGAGCGTGTCCCAGATTCATGTTGTGGCCCAGCTCGTGCGTGTAGATGCGGTCGTCGGGCAGGCCCACGCTCCACGGCACGGCCCGGCCGGCCAGGCCACCCCACTCCGCCGGCCCTGCGCCCACGACACCGTAGTAGTAGCCCCGGCGACCCTCCTGGATGTGCAGCACCCCAATCTCACCGAACCATTGGCTCCATCCCGCAGCGGTGCGCAGATCGGCGTTGGTCCAGAAGGTGTCGCGAACCTCGACCTCCATCTCCGACACCGGCAACAGATTCCTGGTGAAACGCATCTGCCAGCCATCGGGGTCCATTCCGGCCAACCAGTCGAAAACGGAATGGTCGGGGGCCCGGATCCACAGGGTCGGCACGAAGATCTGGCGGAACAGTTGCGGCTTCACGACAGGGAGCTCCGCCGAGCCCTCCTCCGGATACCGGACCCGGCTTCCCGGGGCCAGGGGAACCACGCCCTCCGGGTCGAGTTCCACCACCATGCGCACGCCGGGCCGAATGAGGGATCCGGGAACCTCAACGTTGTGAGACCATTTCAGATCCGACTCGTCGACGCTGGTGAGAATATGTTCCGTCTGCGGCTGGAGGAGCCGCTCAAGGACCACATCGTTTTCCTGCAGCAGGGTTACCTTCACCGCGGGGGGCTCCAACCAATTGACCTGGTCCCCGACCACGAAGACCCGCAGGAGCGCGGTCCGGCCCGCGACGAGTCGCACGGTACCGCCCCGGTTCTGCGCGGCCTGGTTAGATAGATGACCGGCGCGGTCAGAACAATCCGGTCGGGATTCATGCGGAAGCGCGCCTCCGCCGTCAGATTGGCCAACCGGGCCGTCACCACCACCCTGCCGCCCCTCTTCCCCGTCAGCGTCCCGTCCCGTCTCATTTCCGCAACCGAGTCGTCCGACAAGTTCCAAACCGGCGGTGCCCATCCTGGAACCGGCATTACTCCACCGTTCCGGTCCTTGACGACGAATTCCAGTTTCGCCGGTTCCCCGACCGTGAGCAGGCCGCTGTCAGGGGAGAGCTCGATCAGTACCGGTTTCCGGTTCGCTTCCAGGGCCAGATCGGCGCAGCCGCACAGGAGCACGGCACCCGCCAGGAGTCCGGCCAGGAATGTCTTCGTCGGTGTCTCGCCGCCGGAAGGCATCCGCGTCTCGGTCATGTGCGTACCACTTCTGAGTCGAACTTCCCGTGACGGTAGGCTCTGGACCGGGGGTCCGCAAGCGCTTCGACCGTTCCGGCCCGATCAGGGTTTCCGGCCAGGCGTGACCGGGGGCGGAATCGCGTGAGCAAGACGACGCGAAGTTGACCCGCGGGCCCAGGTATCCATAGCATATGGAGGATGAAACCGATTGGACGAATGGTCTCCCGGTGTCCTCGGGGCGTATCGGCACTCGTGGTCGCGGCCCTGGCCGGCGGGTGCGATGACCCTGTGGACCCATCGCCCGCCGAGTTGGGCTCGCGACAGGTATTGACCATCTTCTACGATTCGCTCGCGGGAGCCTCCTGGACCAACAAGGACAACTGGCTGACGGACGCACCGCTGGACACATGGCACGGTGTGACAACGGACCCGGAGGGCAATGTCACCGGGCTGGATCTGAGCGCGAATGGGCTCAGTGGCCCGATTCCTCCCGAAACCGGCATGCTGAAGCAGCTTGAGTACCTGGATCTGGGCGTCAATCAACTGCGTTCCATCCCACCCGAACTCGGCAGCCTTCGGAATCTCAGGTTCCTGCGCCTGTATGGAAACCGGTTCTTCGGGCAGAGGATCCCGCCCGAACTCGGGAACCTCGATAACCTGGAATTCCTCGATCTGGGCCTGTCCCATATGAGCGGACCGATCCCGCCGGAACTCGGCAACCTCGAGAAACTCGAATACCTGCTCCTGGACCAGAACTCGTTGACGGGATCGATTCCGATCGAGCTCGGCTACCTCGACAACCTCAAGTCCCTGGACTTGGGCAAGAGCGGTCTGCGGGGCCTCATCCCGCTCGAACTCGGCAACCTCCGGAATCTTGAGACGCTATCGCTCTATTGGAACGAGCTGTCCGGCCCGATCCCGCCCGATTTCGGCAACCTCCAGAACCTCCGCACGCTCCTGCTGTTCTGGACCGAGGTGGACGGCCCGATCCCGCCCGAACTCGGCAACCTCCGGAACCTCCGGACGCTCCTGCTGCATTGGAACCGGTTGTCCGGTCCGATCCCGCCCGAACTCGGCACACCTCTTCCCGTGTAGTCCACCAAGGTCTATCGAGTAGGCCATAACACGTTACTGGACAACGTGTTTTGTGGAACACTCAGCGTCTCATCGTCCCTTGCCGTCCATCGCAATCCGGTGTATTCTTCCCTGTGTAGTGCCGCAATAAGTGATACACTACAAGGAAGGAGACCCCATGACCAAGCGACCGAGGACGCTTTCCGCCGCGTTCGTGCGGACGGTCGGTAGGCCCGGCGTCTACGGCGACGGGCGAGGCGGTCGCGGCCTGAGCCTCCGGGTTCACCGGACCGTGGACGGCCGAATCACCAAGACGTGGCGGCAGCGCGTTCGGATCGATGGACGGCTCACCTCGATCGGGCTCGGGCCATACCCTGAGGTGACGCTTGCCGAGGCGCGCCAGAAGGCGCTGGACAACAGCAGGGGCGTCCGCTTGGGCCGGGATCCGCGCGGGCGCGGGATTCCGACGTTCGGCGAGGCCGCCAAGCGAACCATCGAGGTTCACCGCGAGGCGTGGAAGGCGGGGAGCCCCCTGCCCGAGCAGTGGGAGTCCACGTTCCGTCTGCATACCGCCCCTCTCCTCGATAGGCCGGTGGACCGGATCACGAGCGCGGACGTGCTCCGGTGCCTCACTCCGATCTGGAACTCGAAGCCCGCCGCCGCGCGGAAGGCCCGGCACCGGATCACCGCCGTGTTCCGCTGGTGCATTGGGCGGAACTACCGCCCGGACAACCCGGTCGACCGGGCGGTCGAGGCGCTACCGAAGGCGAACGGCCACACGACCACCCACCATCGCGCGCTCCCGCACCGAGAGGTCGCGGCCGCGCTCCGGGCGATCCGCCGGACCACCGACACGCACCCTTCGGCGGTTCCGTGCGTCGAACTGATCGTCCTCACCGCCGTGCGTCCCGGCGAGGCGCGGGGCGCACGTTGGGAGGAGATCGACATGAACGCGGCGAGGTGGACGATTCCCGCTTCGAGGATGAAGGCGGGACGCGAGTTCGCCGTTCCGCTCAGCACGGGCGCGCTCGGCGTGCTCGACCGGGCGCGCAAGCTCGCGCCCGGGTCTCCGCTGGTGTTCCCGTCCCGCAATGGCGGTCCGCTGCCGCCGAAGGCACCGCTCAGGGTGCTCAAGCGCGCCGGGGTTGACTCGACACTGCATGGATTCCGTTCGAGTGCGCGGTCTTGGATGGCCGAGTCCGGAGTTCCGGCCGAGGTCGCGGAGGCCTGCCTCGCCCATGTGCCGAGGAGCAAGGTCGTTCAGGCGTATCAGCGCTCCGACCTGCTTGAGAGGCGCGCCGAAGTCATGCAGGCGTGGAGCAACCACCTCCTGTAGCCACACCCCTCCCTCCACCGCGGCGGCGACAGGCTTCACCGTTCCGTAGCGCGACCTGCGGGCAACCCCCGTCTCGTTGCCGCCGTCCACTGCGGCAACCGGCTCGGACCGGCCTCGCCGGGACGTGCCCGCACCACCGCACCCGACCTCGTCCCGCGCGCCGATGGGGGTGTCTTGACGTGCCGCTGGCGACGACGTGGCACGGGCTGGAGGCGCTGCGAAACGTCCTGAAACGTTGTCGGACTGTGGGCAATTTTCCACAGGTTGACTGCCTTGCGGGAGGGTCTTCAGCGTTCGGGCATGATGACGCTGGAAGATCAGTTCATTTCGCGGGTGAGCGCGTTTCTCGGACGCTCGGACTTGAGCCCGACCGCGTTCGGCCAAAAGGCCGTGGGCGACCCGAACCTGATGCGCCAGATCGCCCGAGGGCGCTCGCCGTCGCTGAGGACGGCGGACCGGATTCTGGCGTTCATCTCGGAGCGCGACGGCGAGCGCCGCAGCGCGCGGGATCCACCCTGCGCAACAGCGACACCGGAAACCGACCAGCAAGCAGAGCACAACGGAGAGGACCAGGACGATGACCGAGAACCCGAGGAATGAGAGAACGAACCCACCGACCCGCTTCCTGCGGCTGCCCGAGGTGATGGAGCGCACGGGCCTGTCGCGGAGCACGATCTATGTCCGGCTGGCCGAGGGCCGGTTTCCCCGGCCCGTTGCCCTGGGCGGGCGCGCCGTCGGATGGATCGAGGCCGAGGTGGAGGAGTGGGTCGCCGAGCGCATCGCCGAGAGCCGGTCCGTGGGCGAGCGGGCCGGTGAGCGCGTCGAGGCCGCGCACCGGATCCCCGAGGCCGGTTGGCGGGCGGCTGAGGCCCGCCCGGTCCGATGATGCGGCGCGCTCGAAGCGGTCGGGGAACGGCGTCTTGGGCTTGCCTTGGGGAGGCAAGCCAGAGTACCCCGTGTAGGACACGGGGCCTGGCGAGGGGATGGCGCTGCCCCCCTTCGATCCCCACCAATATCCGCGCGCCGCTGGAGCGCGCGGGCGGGGGCTCCGCCCCCCGTCCCCCGTGTCGGCCGTCCGTCCGATGAGCGGCCGCCGCCCCACAACCGTCTCAGCCCGCGTGTCGGCGGCCGAACTCGCCGACTGGCGAGCCAAGGCCGTCGCCGCCGGCGTCCCGCTCTCGGCGCTCGTCCGGGAGGCCATGGCCCGCACGCGGACATGGACCGCCCCGGCGGCCGAGGTCGAGCGCGAGCGCACGAAGCAGGTCGCGCGCATCGGCAACAACCTGAACCAGATCGCCCGGTGGGTGAACACCCACAAGGCGGCCATCGAGGCCGTCGAGGTGATCGCCCACCTGATCGCCATCGAGCGGACGCTCCGCACGCTGGCTCCGGTCGAGAGCCCGGACGCCGATGCTCGTTAAGTTTCTCGCGCATGGGACCGGGTCGGCCCGCAAGGCGGCCAAGTACCTTCTCGGCGAGCTTGACGCGGCCGGGAGGGAGCGCGAAGGCGTCGAGGTGCTCCGGGGAGACCCACACCAAGTGGCCGCCGTGGCCGATACGCTTCCCTTTGACCACAAGTACACCTCCGGCGTGATCGCGTGGGCGCCGGAGGACAAGCCGACCGAAGAGCAGATCGAAGCCGTACTCGACGAGTTCGAGAAGACGGCTTGGGCGGGGCTCGAACCCGACCGCTACGCATGGGCGGCGGTGCTGCACCGCGAGAGGGACGGCGGAGCGCACGTTCATGTCCTTGCCGCCCGATGCGACTTGGAGACCGACCGCAGCCTGAACATCGCCCCTCCCGGCTGGGAGAAGACGTTCGGCGCGCTTCAGGACGCCTTCAACCACGAACACGGCTGGAGCCGTCCGGACGATCCGGCGCGGGCCAGGGTGCAGCAGCCCGGACACCGCGCCTACGTCGAGGCCGCCCAGCTGAGGGCCGGACTCCGGATCGAAGCCTCCCCCCGAGACCTGATCCGGGACTACTTGCTCCAGCGCGTCGAGCAGGGCGCGGTGCGCGATCGCCACGAGATCGTCGCCGCGCTCCGGGAGGCGGGGCTTGAAGTGCCCCGCCAAGGCATGGACTACCTGACCGCCATGGACCCCGAGACGGGGAAGCGGTGGCGGCTGAAAGGAGAACTGTACGGAGTTGATTTCCAACGCGAACGACTTGATGGAGCGGCTGCGGAAGAAGTTGGAGACCGAGCGCAGGGAGATCGAGGAGTTGACCGCCGACGAGTTCGAACGGCTCGCCGGGAACTCGCGGCGCGCCGTGAGGCACGCGCTGCGTACCATCAGGCGCGATACGGAGGAGGCGACCGTGCGGATGCGCGAGTTGCTGATGAAGGCTTGGCTCCGGCCCTTGGTCGTCGGCCTGAGCCTCTCGCTCGGCACCTTCGGCGGAAGCTGGGCGACGATGCGCTGGCTGTCGAGGAGCATTCAGACCCGGATCGAGACCCGCGCCGTCCTGGGCCGGGACATCGAGGACGCACGGCGGACGCTCGCCCAACTGGAGGTGGACACGTGGGGGCTCGTGTTCCACGAGATCAAGGGCGAGCGGTTCGTCGTGGTGCCGGACGGAGTGCTGGACCGTCCGCCGTGGAGGGTGGACGACCGTCCGGCCTTGAAGCTGTCGAACGAGTGAGGAGGCTGTATGAGCGCGTTAGAGGGGCAGTTGACGAGGGCCTTGCGGAGGTTGTCCGAGCAGTACGAGCGGGAACAGCGGCGGCAATCCGAACAGGTCGAAGCCTTGCGGCGGCGTGTCGAGCGGCAGACCGAGGAGAACGACACCTTGAGGCGGCGAATCGAGCGGCTAAGCGGGCAGGTGACGCGCTTGACCGATGGCTCCGGGACGCACGGCGTGACGTTGCGCGGCGGCGGTTGGAGATAACCCCGCCGCGCGGGCCAGATCGCGATGCCGGGCCGAGTCGGTGATGGATCACCGCTGGCTGGTCTTCCGTTTCTTCCTACGCTGAACCCCGTGCTCCACAGGTGTTGCCACCCGGAACCTGTTCCGTGCAGACCATCCCTCGAAGCTCAGAAAGGGGCGGTCTCGGCTCTCTAGTATCGTGTCCCGCGGATGAGAATCCCATCTATTCTGGTCGCCAGATTGTTCTTGCCATTCGCGATCCGCTCTGGTAACTTCATGGCGTCTATCGGGTTGCCCGATCAAGTTCCAAACACCTCAGAAAGGATAAGCAACAATGTCCAGATTCCTCCGACTCTTCGGTCTGTTCGCAATCGCGGTGTTGGCAATAGGAGCCAGCGAGGGCGTGCCCACCGGAGAACCAGTGGACGATCCGATTCCAGAGATCTCCGGGATGGTCTCGGAGGCAACCGCGTTGCCTTGCGAGGCAGATGGGTGCGACGCGTGCGAAGGGGAAGAGTGTGATGACGCAGATGTCGACTGGGGGCTAGCGAAAATCCGCGATCGATGCGGTAATTCCGGCGGCTGGGTGAGCGTCTGCTGCGATGGCAACGCCGTCGAAATGTGCAACGAGATCACCTGCTTCCATTGAGGATGACTACCAGCGCAGCTAGAAACGGTGTCGGCCCCCATGTGTATGTCCTGCTCACCGTGCTCATGGCGGTAGCCACTCCAGCGGATGCCCAGCGGACGGTGACTCTCCCGACGGATTCAACAACAGGCTGGCTAGGCTTCCACCAGGGGGTACGCGATCCGATGGAGTCTGAAGAAGACCGACGTTTGCCCGTCGTACGAGCGGTCTTCCCGTGTTCGCCCGCTCACTTCGCAGGCTTGGAGCCGGGCGATCTTCTGGTTACCGTGAACGGCCAGGACGCTCGCCGACCAGCTCTGTTCGATGGACCTCTTGGCGGTGAACACGAAGTGATGGTGGATCGGGCTGGAGAGCGGCTGACCATCAAGCTCGTGCGCGCGCGCCGCCCGAAAGAGATCGGAGAACCGGTGACGACAGCACCGATCGGAAGCCCTGCCGACTGGAAGTGTCCACAAGCCAAGCGGTAGCCCGGTACTTTTCGGGCTACCGGCACTACTGCGTCGCTCTGGTTGGTGTCCCACTCGGCTTGGCTGGTTGCGATACGTCCTCCGTCGAGCGTGTCCAAGTGAGCACGCTTGCCGGAGGTCGTACCTTGGTGTCAAGCCCCGACGAACCGGGTGTCGCGGGTCGACCACCTCCGAGATTGGTCGAGGAACTGCGAATCGGATCCTTGAATGGCCCGTGCGACGCATTTGGCAGAGTGTACTCCCTTGCCGTTGATCAGGCAGGACGAATCTATGTGGCGGATCAGCTAACGGACGAAGTGAAGGTCTTCTCGCCAGCCGGTGACTGCATTCGAGCGTTCGGAAGGTCTGGAGAAGGCCCAGGGGAGTTCGCTATGCTCGCGGGAATCGCTTGGCAGCCTCCCGGGTTTCTTTGGGCGATTGATGCGTTGAGCAGCAGGATGACAGTGTTCGATTCGCTTGGGATCCCCCTAGCCACCCAACGGGTCGGAGACGGTCGAAGCGCCAGTCTCCCATGGCCGATATGGGTGGATTCTCACGGGAACCTCCACCATTGGGATCCGGGAAGGAGGACTATTACCAAATATGGGGTTGGTCCGGAACTCATCCCACTCGACAGCATGTCCATCCCGTCTCTCCCCCGAGTAGGTGGCAATGTGTCCGAGCGGCAGGTACGCGACGGTGTGATGGTCAGGTCTGGTGTTCCTCATTCCCCCAGAATCAGGTTCACAGTCGGTCGGGACGGCCAAGTCTGGCTCGTGAACACATCGTCGTTCGATCTTCACGAGACGACCTATGCGGGAGACACGTTGCGGACCTTGCAGTTGCGCCGCTCACCTGCCCCCCTCGAAGGCCGCGAACGGGACAGCATCGCCACCGCTACTGGAATTGCCAGCTACAGGCTGCCGGAGAGCAAGCTGCTCTTGGGAAAAATCCATGTAGCTGTTGACGGATGGGTTTGGGTCGAGCCTCGGGAGGCGCCCACCCTCGCATGGGACGTTTTTGACGAACGTGGCTACTACTTGGGACCTGTCATACCCCCTGTTCCGATCGAAACAGAGCCGTTCCCAGTATTCGGAGCAGGGTCGGTCACGGCCGTAACCGAGGATGAACTTGGGATCCAGTACATCGTGCGGTTGGTGCTTGCACATTGAAAGCCCCACGGCCTCATGAGGATCCGAAGTCCGTCCGAAGGTAGCTGTTCGGTCAGGCCGTGGAAGAACGGTTGGTCGGTATCCTCACTGTAGGCGATCAAGACTGGTTGAGAGGCCATGTCGTCTTCGAGCCACCCACCGCGGCGGGTAGGACCACCCAAACGACAGGCCAACCGAGTGGATCGTGAGCCGCGAGGTCCTGTCACGCAGTTCGCGAATGAACCGCATCGATCCGACACCATGGGTCAAAGTGCCCCCTTCTCTCCCGTGTCCTCATGGAGGTGGAGGAGGGACGTTTCGTCGGTTCCGCTGTCGCCATCACGGGCGAACCCGCACGAGGTCGAGATCACGGCTTGGCCCGAACGCTTACGTCCGAAGATGTCCGGTACAGTCGAGTGGATTCCGCATCAGGTCTGTATATCCCAAATGGTACACGGATTCTGTGAAGTTATGTAAGTTGTTGTAATATGGTAACTTAGTATTCTACGCGATCACTCCCGCCCGAACTCGGCAACCTCCGGAGCCTCCAGACCTTTTGGCTGCGTTGGAACGAGCGGTTGTCCGGTCCCATTCCGCCCGAATTCGGCAAACTCGGGGTTCTCGAGGATTTCAGAGTCAATCACACCTCATTGAGCGGTCGCCTTCCCCGGGAACTGACCGCTGTCCCCCTCGACATCTTCCATTGGAACCACACGGAACTTTGTGCCCCCGCCGACGAGGAGTTCCAGGGGTGGCTGGTCTCGATACCCAATCGCAAGGACAACCCGGATTGTGATTCGTGACGGCTTGTCCGCGGCTACGTGGGGGGAGACTCCACGTTGACGGTCACGGATGCGGTGGCGCTGAGGTTCTCGTAGGTCACGCGAACCGCACCCGACCCGTTCGCCACCGTGGTGAGGAGGCCGTTCTCGTCCACCGTGAAGAACTCCGGGTGGCTGCCCCACCAGGTGAACGTGCCCTCGAAGGGTTCACCGTGCTGGTCGGCGATTCGACGCAACGAACCGGCGGGTCTCCCCGAAGGCCGCCGACAGCGTAACCGATTCCGGGGCAATCGATAACGATGTGGCCCGGGGCGGGTCAGGTTCCGTTTGTAGACAACCCGCGAGCATGACCAAGGGGATGATCGATCCACACGGCAATCCCCGTCGCGCGGCCGCGCTGTCCAGAATTCTCCGGCGCCAGGTCTTCACGGTTGTGTCCTCCTTGATAGGTGGGTCTCTCTGAGGAGTATACCCGCGATTCCTCGAAAGGGCGAATACCGGGTCTTCGGGACCGGACGAACGATTCGGCCATACGGACAATATACCAAGGGGGTGGCGGGTGCCGTCTCCGGTGGTGAGGGTGATCGTGGCGAGCGGAAGCCGAGACGGGGGAGAAGTGCACTGGTCGTCCCTGGCAAGCCGGTAGCTTGTTGCGGAGATTGCCCAGCTACAGCTATTTTCTCACCATGGACATGACCATAGTCACATCTTTCGATTCGAGGAGACTCCGGCACGATGACACGCGAGACCCGTTCAGGAGGCGGTCCCCGCACGATCAAGGCCTCCGAATTCAAGGCGACCTGCCTGCGGCTCATGGACGAAGTGGCAAGCAGCGGAGAAGAGATCGTGATCACCAAGAACGGTCGCCCAACGGCGCGGCTGGTCCCTTGCCGCAAGCTTTTCCGTGACTGGTTCGGCGCGGACCGGGGCCGCATCGAGATCCTCGGCGACATCATCTCGCCGATCGAAGTGGAGTGGGAGGCGCGGGCCGACCCCGGCCGGATCCTGAAGCCGTGATTCTCCTGGACACTCATGTCGTCCTGTGGTCCCGCATTGGCGTCCCCCACATCGGCCCCGGCTGCCGACGGCTCATCGAGCGGGCTTTGCGGGAGGCCACGCTTGCGACTTCGGCTTTTTCGTTCTAGGAGATTGCCATGCTGCACGAGAAGGAACGCATCGACCTGGGCAGCGACATGAGGGCTTGGCGGACCCGGCTCCTCAAGGATGGGCTGGTCGAAATCCCGGTCGATGGAGACATTCCCGTTCGCGCCAACGGGCTGACCGACTTTCACGCCGATCCCGCCGACCGCCTGATCGTGGCCACGGCACTTGGCGGACACACCCTGGTCACCGCCGACGAACGCATCCTGTCATGGAGCGGCCGACTCGACAGGCTGGACGCGCGCCGGTAG
Organism: Longimicrobiales bacterium; assembly: GCA_965204275.1. GTDB lineage: Bacteria > Gemmatimonadota > Gemmatimonadetes > Longimicrobiales > Gaopeijiaceae > Bin94. The sequence goes on along the minus strand of CBDBEC010000001.1, from coordinate 394,620 downwards.
CACGACCGCCGCCCGGAACTCCTTGGATGAAGCCGCGCGAGCACCGATGCCCCGTAGCCGCGCGGCGAACTCTACCGGTGAACAGAGTGTCTTGACCGCCACGCGCGCGGATTCCGGAGCATGCCGATCAGTGATTCCATTTCATGCCGTGCGAGCTCTTCGAGGCGGCGCGCACCGGGGACGAGGCACGGTGGACCACGCCACCGCACGCCCGCCTTCCCGTCCTGCCTTCCGGGTTTCCGGCGGCTCTTGTACTGTGTCTCCCATGAATGTCCCCGACGTCATCGTCCTGGTGTGTGTGCTCGGCCAGATTCTCGCGCTGGCCGTGCTCGCCGTCGTCGCACTCGCATGGTGGGGCGTTGCTCTGGACCTGTTCGTGATCAGTTCCTTCGTGGCGGCCGCGATGCTCGGGAAGCGGTACCGGATACGGCAGATGGAGAGGAAAGGCTGGTGAGACATTGACCCGCTGGACACGTTGCCGAACGAGCTCCGCACGCTGGACTGGCGGTCGAGCCCGGACGCAGCAGGATCGTCGAGACTCCTGATAAGGAGATCGAGTACCTTCCCGGGACGTGATTGTATCACGGTCCACCTCGTTCTCACCTTTGGACATGGCAGGCCCGGAAGAACGGCAGCTGCACGGTCGTGGTGCCTTTGGTAAGATTCGGGCCTATCCCGGCCACGTTGGGAGAGCCACGATCGTGTGAAATGTCCAGCGCAATCCTTTCCGGTCTATCCCCGCCCACGCGGGGAAGCCAATCTCAACAAGCGGTTCTTCGACACGCGCGGCGGTCTATCCCCGCCCACGCGGGGAAGCCTTCGCCTCGCCAAGCTCGTCGGGTATCACGTCGGGTCTATCCCCGCCCACGCGGGGAAGCCACGCCTCCACGCACTTCACCGAGGGAGAGAGAGGGTCTATCCCCGCCCACGCGGGGAAGCCCGTGAAGTCGCGGGCCTGGAACATCCGGCTCTTGGTCTATCCCCGCCCACGCGGGGAAGCCTATCCGGCACACCCGGTTCAGCAACCTGCAGGGGGTCTATCCCCGCCCACGCGGGGAAGCCGTCATATGGCTACCGCCATGGAAGACATGGAGAGGTCTATCCCCGCCCACGCGGGGAAGCCAAACCTTCTTCGGGCTTGCCATTGCTTCATTCCGGTCTATCCCCGCCCACGCGGGGAAGCCGTGCCGACCGCGTTGTGGCGCACCGTACCGAGGGGTCTATCCCCGCCCACGCGGGGAAGCCAAGGCCAAGGATCTCCGGGGCCAGTTCGCCCACGGTCTATCCCCGCCCACGCGGGGAAGCCGTCAGTCGGCCGACCTGGAACTGCGATTCGACGGGTCTATCCCCGCCCACGCGGGGAAGCCGCAAGCATCCCGAGCGGGTACGCCTCCACCACGGGTCTATCCCCGCCCACGCGGGGAAGCCTCGATGTAGCCCTTCGCGGCCCGTCGCGACGGGGCCTCGTGGTCGGGTCTATCCCCGCCCACGCGGGGAAGCCGCTTGACATCAACGCATCGCTGGACGTGATCGAGGTCTATCCCCGCCCACGCGGGGAAGCCCTTAGCCTCGTCGCGTTCGCATCCCAAGGCATGGGTCTATCCCCGCCCACGCGGGGAAGCCGACGTCTCCGTACGTGTGTGAAGTCTACGAGCAGGTCTATCCCCGCCCACGCGGGGAAGCCCAGCCTGATAGACGGCGTACCGCTAATGGCTACGGTCTATCCCCGCCCACGCGGGGAAGCCAGATTGCCGTTGGCGAAAATACTGTTGCCAGCCGGTCTATCCCCGCCCACGCGGGGAAGCCTCCAGCGGAGGAAGGACCGCGTACAACCAGGACGGTCTATCCCCGCCCACGCGGGGAAGCCGCACGTTTACGAGCGTTCTGCTCGATCTTCTTGGGTCTATCCCCGCCCACGCGGGGAAGCCTGGACCCGGAGACAGGCGAACAACAACAACCTGGGTCTATCCCCGCCCACGCGGGGAAGCCGGCGACGGCCGGGGTGATCCCGTTCGCGATCCAGGTCTATCCCCGCCCACGCGGGGAAGCCGTGCGGTATTGAATCGCTCTACTACAGTCAGAGGGTCTATCCCCGCCCACGCGGGGAAGCCACATTCATCGAGTGTGATGTGAACCGCCGATACGGTCTATCCCCGCCCACGCGGGGAAGCCTTCGGGGAGGCGACGAAGTACAGGTCCCAGTCGGGTCTATCCCCGCCCACGCGGGGAAGCCGCCCGTGGCGCTCCTGGTGGAACTGGTCGACTCGGTCTATCCCCGCCCACGCGGGGAAGCCCAGGCCACGGGCGTGGCGAACAGCAACGGCGACGGTCTATCCCCGCCCACGCGGGGAAGCCAACTGGATCACGCTGGCGATGGTCGCCGTGGGGGGTCTATCCCCGCCCACGCGGGGAAGCCGACGATATAGCGGGCGTTCGCATTCATGGCTAGGGTCTATCCCCGCCCACGCGGGGAAGCCTGGGTGGAAGGGTCCGCGATCTTCTTACGAGCGGGTCTATCCCCGCCCACGCGGGGAAGCCAGCCCCGCGTCCACGAAGCTCGCCGCGAGCTCGGGTCTATCCCCGCCCACGCGGGGAAGCCCGGAGGTGAAGGAGATGATCGAGGCGATCCGCGGGTCTATCCCCGCCCACGCGGGGAAGCCGTCACGGCCTCCCAGGGACCGGTCCACGGCTGGGGTCTATCCCCGCCCACGCGGGGAAGCCGGCAGGCCAGCAATGCCGAGCACCGGGGTTCCGGGTCTATCCCCGCCCACGCGGGGAAGCCTTGGCCAATCGCCCATCGATCGACGGCGGCTGGGGTCTATCCCCGCCCACGCGGGGAAGCCCCGCAGATGTACTCGGAGAGGCAGAACGGAGACGGTCTATCCCCGCCCACGCGGGGAAGCCTCGGCAATCCGGTAGTGGTTGCCAGATATCAAGGGTCTATCCCCGCCCACGCGGGGAAGCCCGGACGCGGAGACGAAGTTTACGGACGCCCTCGGGTCTATCCCCGCCCACGCGGGGAAGCCGGAGGCGGAGGGTAGCGAAGGCTAGGGACGCGGGGTCTATCCCCGCCCACGCGGGGAAGCCAAGCTCCGCGTCCGTCCCGCCTTGACTCGCGGCGGTCTATCCCCGCCCACGCGGGGAAGCCGGTCGCGGCGCGATCGCGCCGTACTTCGTCCGGGGTCTATCCCCGCCCACGCGGGGAAGCCAGGCCCGCTGGCGAATGCGTTCGATGAGCAGCGGGTCTATCCCCGCCCACGCGGGGAAGCCTGCCACGATGGATTCGAGCCCATCCCCTGCGTGGGTCTATCCCCGCCCACGCGGGGAAGCCAACAGCCTGCGAGCCACGGAGGATGGCCCAGAAGGTCTATCCCCGCCCACGCGGGGAAGCCCTCCAGAACCGCAGCCCCTGCGCCACGCTGAAGGGTCTATCCCCGCCCACGCGGGGAAGCCCTTGATGGCCGGCGGCAAGCCGCGGCAGCCTCCGGTCTATCCCCGCCCACGCGGGGAAGCCCTGTACGGCGGGGCGGACGGCTGATGGAGCTACGGTCTATCCCCGCCCACGCGGGGAAGCCAACGGTTCGCTCGCCCCGGTACCCTTGGTGAGCGGTCTATCCCCGCCCACGCGGGGAAGCCGGCGCAGACGCGCCCGGTACACGGAGACCGGCGGGTCTATCCCCGCCCACGCGGGGAAGCCGCGGACGCGGCGGGGCGGGCGGTCTCCGAGGCGGGTCTATCCCCGCCCACGCGGGGAAGCCAGGGGGCGCGGGTTGCCCAGTCGGGCGATGACCGGTCTATCCCCGCCCACGCGGGGAAGCCGCGCTGGAGCGGTGGAGGACGATTCCCCGGGAAGGTCTATCCCCGCCCACGCGGGGAAGCCATCCAGCCGAACGGCCCCGGTTCCGTCCACAGGGGTCTATCCCCGCCCACGCGGGGAAGCCATCCAGCCGAACGGCCCCGGTTCCGTCCACAGGGGTCTATCCCCGCCCACGCGGGGAAGCCATGCCGTCCCGTTGCGCTTTCGGCATCATTTCGGGTCTATCCCCGCCCACGCGGGGAAGCCCGACGTGCTTGCGCTACCGCAGTGGGCGCAAAGGGTCTATCCCCGCCCACGCGGGGAAGCCGTCTCCGATTTTGCGACCTATTTCCATGACTTGGGTCTATCCCCGCCCACGCGGGGAAGCCGTGCGGGTTACCGAACGCATTCGGACGCCTCCAGGTCTATCCCCGCCCACGCGGGGAAGCCGAGCGGCAGGCTGTGGAGTTCACCCGCGAACACGGTCTATCCCCGCCCACGCGGGGAAGCCGCCAACATCTCCGAATCGCCCGTATCGGTATCGGGTCTATCCCCGCCCACGCGGGGAAGCCTATATGCCTACTATTCCCACCGGCACTAACCCGGGTGTAGCGCGACAATCAGGATGAGAAGCCAGCGACAATCAGGATGAGAGAGCGGGGGGTGGTCGCGAGCTGCCCGAGATTTGGTGTTTTTCCCGAGAGCGGAGAGATGCCAGGTGCCGGGCCGACACATCACGGACCACCAGATGGAGCTCTACATGACGTACCGGAAGGAGGACCGCCCGGCGCTGGCTTCGGCGAAGGCGGGATTCAGCACGTCGACGGGGTACCGGATCGAGTCTGATCCGCGGCCGCCGTCGCAGAAGCGGAAGCGGAGGGGACGCAGGAGGCCGGATCCGCTGGCGGGGATCTTCGAGGAGGAGATCGTGCCGCTGCTGCGGGCCAACCCCGGGCTGCGGGCGGTGGCGCTGTACGAGGAGATGATGCGGCGGCACCCGGAGTTGCATGCGGGGGTTCGCCGCACGCTCGAGCGGCGGGTGCGGGCGTGGAAGGCGAAGCATGGGCCGGACCAGGAGATCATCTTCCTGCAGAAGCACAAGCCGGGACGCCGCGGCCTGTCGGACTTCACGGACGCGACGGGCCTGGGCGTGACGGTTGCCGGGAAGCCGTTGGCGCACAAGCTGTATCACTTCCGGCTCGAGTACTCGGGCTTCTGCCACGCCGCGGTGGTGTTGGGCGGGGAGAGCTTCGTGGCACTTGCCGAGGGGCTGCAGGATGCGCTCTGGGCGCTGGGCGGATGTCCGAGGGAGCATCGGACGGACAGCCTGTCGGCGGCGTTCCGGAACCTGAAGTTCGACGTGCGCGACGACGTGACGCGGCGCTATGAGATGCTGATGGCGGACTACGGGATGGAGGCGAGCCGCAACAACCGGGGCCTGGCGCACGAGAACGGGTCGGTCGAGGGGCCGCACGGGCACCTGAAGCGGGCGCTCGGGGACGCGCTGCTGTTGAGAGGTTCGCGGGACTTCGAGACGATCGAGGACTACCGGGCATTCCTGGCGACGGTGGTGAGCCGGCGCAACGCCCGCAACCGGGAGCGGATCGACGCGGAGCGGCAGGTGCTCCAGTCGCTGCCGAAGCGGCGCAGCGACGGCTTCGAGGAGACGCTGGTGCGGGTGACGAGGACGGGCGGATTCTCGCTGCGCCGGGTGTTCTACACGGTGCCTTCGCGGCTGGTGGGACACCGGCTGCGGGTGCGGCTCTACGACGACCGCCTGGTGCTGTTCGCGGGCACCGACGAACTCATGACGCTGCCGCGGGGCCACGCGGGCCCGGGAGGGCGGCGCGGGCGGGTCGTCGACTTCCGCCACGTGCTGCCGTCGTTGCGCCGCAAGCCGATGGCGCTCCTGAACTGGATCTGGCGCGATGGCCTGTTCCCCCGCGACGCCTACCGGCGCGCCTTCGAGGCACTGGTCGAAGACCTGGACGGCCGCGAGGCCTGCCACCGGATGGTGGATCTGCTGGGCCTGGCCCACGACCACTGCTGCGAGGCCGGGCTGGCGGCCGAACTGGACGCACTGCTCGACGCGGGACAACTGCCCGATCCCGCCGCGCTGCGCGAGCGCTTCCTGCCAAAGCCGGACCCCGTGCCGGACGTTGACACGCCCCTGCCGCCGATGTCGGTCTACGACGGCCTCGCACCGGACGCCCACGCCTCGCCGGCTTCGCCCCCCGGAGGACTCGCATGAACGCCCCCTTCATCGTTGATCCCCCCGAGATGGACCTGCTGCTCAAGCAGCTGCGCCTGCCGACCATGCGGGCACAGTGGCGCAGCTTCACCGAGCGCGCCGACCGGGAGGGCTGGCCCTCGGCGCGCCTGCTCGCCACGCTGTGCAGCCACGAGGTCACCGACCGCGAGCGGCGGCGCTTCGAGCGGCACCGGGCCGAGGCGAAGCTGCCGCCCGGCAAGACGCTCGACAACTTCGACTTCACCCTCGTCCCGGCGGTCTCGAAGGCACGCGTCGGCGTGCTGGCGACCGGTGACACCTGGCTCGCGGAGGGCGCCAACGTGTTGTTTTTCGGACCGCCCGGCACGGGAAAAAGTCACTTGGCGGCGGGTCTCGGGCTGAAGCTCGTCGAGAACGGGTTCCGGGTCCTCTACCAGCGCACTACGAACCTGGTCCAGAGGCTTCAGACCGCCCGCCGGGACCTCGCCCTCGAAGCGGCCATCCGCAAGCTCTACAAGTATCACCTCCTGATCCTCGACGACTTCTCCTACGTCACGCACGAGCAGGCGGAGACCAGCGTGCTCTTCGAGCTGATCGGGGCCCGCTACGAGAACCGGTCGGTTCTGGTGATCGCCAACGAGCCCTTCAGCACCTGGGGCAGGATTTTCGGCAGTGACGCCATGACGCTGGCCGCAGTCGACCGCCTCGTCCACCGCTCCCACATCTTCGAAGTCAACGCCGAGAGCTACCGCAAGCGCGCCGCCTACGCGGCCCAGGCGGCTCTTGCGAAGGAGCCGGCCGCTGAAGGCCCGGACCCGGCGGAGGCGGGCTGAAGCGCTCCACAACGCGGGTCCCTCCCCCGAACGGGACCGAAGAGGCGGCAGAGATGGCCCTGAGAGGCCCGTGGAGCCGCCGGAAGGGTCACCGACGAACCCCTCGGAGCCTCTGACAACCCGAATCCCGGGGCCGGACGGCCCGAATCCGGAGCATCGGGGCGAACAGGGGGCGGGAAATGCGCCCGTCGAGGGCGCTTTGACGCACTCGGCCTACCGTTACCCCTCGGAAGAAGGCCAGCCGACGCTCCGGCCCGGCTCGCTACGCTCCCCGCGCCGGAGCGTCGGCCGAGCCACCCACCAACCCCCCGCAGCGCACCCCTCCCCACGTCCCCACCACCCCACCACCACCCCCCCCTCCCTTGCCCCAGCCCCCCAAACCCCTCATCATCTCCACACTCGAAGCGTCGCGGCCTCTTATTCTCACCTTGATTGTCGCAACGCTCTCATCTTGATTGTCGCCGCGCACCCGGGTCTATCCCCGCCCACGCGGGGAAGCCGCGTCCACGGCTTGGCGAGCGCTTCCGTCCAGCGGTCTATCCCCGCCCACGCGGGGAAGCCCTGGCGGTCGGCGGCTACGGCCAGACCGACATGGGTCTATCCCCGCCCACGCGGGGAAGCCGGCGTCAGCATTGATGGCGTCAGCGCCCGCGACGGTCTATCCCCGCCCACGCGGGGAAGCCATTTCAAGAGCTTCACGGTAAGCGTCTAGCAGCGGTCTATCCCCGCCCACGCGGGGAAGCCGAGGCGTCCCACCCGCGCCTGTGCCGGTCCATGGGTCTATCCCCGCCCACGCGGGGAAGCCGTCCTGTCGATGACCTTCCTCTTCTCCTCGCACGGTCTATCCCCGCCCACGCGGGGAAGCCATGCTTGCTACGGTCCCGCATGTTCACGGACACCATGGGTCTATCCCCGCCCACGCGGGGAAGCCAGGGTTTACGGCGCTGGCGCCTCAGCTCGGCGCGGTCTATCCCCGCCCACGCGGGGAAGCCGGCTTCGTACTCAGCCTCGAGCGCCGCGTAGGCGGTCTATCCCCGCCCACGCGGGGAAGCCCCTCGCTGGCGTCCTTCGTGGTCTTCGGAATCGGGTCTATCCCCGCCCACGCGGGGAAGCCGACAGAGGCGCCCGAACCTGGCCAGTGCCTCGCGGTCTATCCCCGCCCACGCGGGGAAGCCGCTGCCTTAGCCACCCTGGCGCATGTACCAAGAGGTCTATCCCCGCCCACGCGGGGAAGCCGGCAAAGTGCGCGGGTGGCTACGCTGCACAAAGGGTCTATCCCCGCCCACGCGGGGAAGCCGAATGCCGTACGGAGACACTGGCGCGCCTGGACGGTCTATCCCCGCCCACGCGGGGAAGCCCCCCGTCCCCGTCCATTGCCCACCCGTACACGGGGTCTATCCCCGCCCACGCGGGGAAGCCGAAACCTTACTCGGTACGGCTGTCAAAACTACGGGTCTATCCCCGCCCACGCGGGGAAGCCTCCCGATGACCGTGCCCAAGGATCACGCACCGCGGTCTATCCCCGCCCACGCGGGGAAGCCTTCGAGCGGTGGTGCGAGATGCGCTCGCCGTCGGGTCTATCCCCGCCCACGCGGGGAAGCCCTGTGACCCCGGCTTACGAGGCAGCCCGGCTAGGGTCTATCCCCGCCCACGCGGGGAAGCCTTTCCGGCGGACCACTACCCCTTGGGACGGTCGGGTCTATCCCCGCCCACGCGGGGAAGCCCATCCCTTCCGCCATGCGGGGCCATTGCGCGGGGGTCTATCCCCGCCCACGCGGGGAAGCCACCCGGGCGGGCAGCATCATCAAGTCCTTCCGCGGTCTATCCCCGCCCACGCGGGGAAGCCCACTACATCGAAACTCCGGCCGAAGTAGACGGGGGTCTATCCCCGCCCACGCGGGGAAGCCGGCGCGAGCAAACCTTTCTGGCGAAACGCCCAGGGTCTATCCCCGCCCACGCGGGGAAGCCAGGATGCTGCGCGACGAGCTCGCGGACCTGCAAGGTCTATCCCCGCCCACGCGGGGAAGCCACAGCCCGAGGATCGACACGATTATGCCGATGAGGTCTATCCCCGCCCACGCGGGGAAGCCTGGTCTCTCCGTCGTCTCTGTGTGAGTGAATGGGGTCTATCCCCGCCCACGCGGGGAAGCCAGGCCCGCTGGCGGATCCGGTCGATCAGCAGCGGGTCTATCCCCGCCCACGCGGGGAAGCCATGACCTGGCGGACGTTGGCGATGATCCGGTCGGGTCTATCCCCGCCCACGCGGGGAAGCCTCGCCAGCTTCGACGTTTCCAACTCTGACATGGGGTCTATCCCCGCCCACGCGGGGAAGCCAACTATCAAAACCCCCGCACAGTATGCCAAAGCGGTCTATCCCCGCCCACGCGGGGAAGCCCCTTCAAGCAGATGCCTGCTGGACGCAAGCTAGGGTCTATCCCCGCCCACGCGGGGAAGCCCATTCTTCCATTGGCTGCATATCATATGGCGTAGGTCTATCCCCGCCCACGCGGGGAAGCCCCGGTCGCCCGGCAGGGGGGTCGATGACGCCCGGGTCTATCCCCGCCCACGCGGGGAAGCCTGTGCTACGCTGCTGTACCACTACCATAGCGGCGGTCTATCCCCGCCCACGCGGGGAAGCCCGGTATCCGTTCTCCGCGAAGCACTACAAGGCGGGTCTATCCCCACCCACGCGGGGAAGCCGCCCTCCTCCGCAGCCGTTTCGGCGGCCGCGCCGGTCTATCCCCGCCCACGCGGGGAAGCCCCCCCTCGTGTCCATCATACGCGGACGGGACGCGGTCTATCCCCGCCCACGCGGGGAAGCCTGTGCTACGCTGCTGTACCACTACCATAGCGGCGGTCTATCCCCGCCCACGCGGGGAAGCCGTCATTGCCACGGCGGACGCACTGTCCAGACTGGGTCTATCCCCGCCCACGCGGGGAAGCCGTGACGGGTCGCTGGCGCGAGCTGTCCTCCGGGGGTCTATCCCCGCCCACGCGGGGAAGCCGTCGTTTGCCGGTGCGCCCCCTTCGCAATCCAGGGTCTATCCCCGCCCACGCGGGGAAGCCGCGCCGGCGGTGCCTCCGCTTCTTCCTCATGGCGGTCTATCCCCGCCCACGCGGGGAAGCCACGTAACGCAACGGACCCGGACGCTCACCTTCGGGTCTATCCCCGCCCACGCGGGGAAGCCGCTGTTTTTTCCCGAGCGTCCCAGTGTAACGAGGGTCTATCCCCGCCCACGCGGGGAAGCCGAACCGGAAAGGAGCTGGCTCCCAAACCCCTAGGGTCTATCCCCGCCCACGCGGGGAAGCCAACAGGCCGCGTTGCGTCGCGCTGTGCTTCAGCGGTCTATCCCCGCCCACGCGGGGAAGCCGACGCCGAAGCCGCCCGGCGCCTGCTGGCCCGGGGTCTATCCCCGCCCACGCGGGGAAGCCGCCATTGACAGCACCTGGGTCCGGTACCCCCGGGGTCTATCCCCGCCCACGCGGGGAAGCCAGCGCCTCGCCGTGGCCCTCCTCGACCCGCTTCGGTCTATCCCCGCCCACGCGGGGAAGCCGATGGTCGAGGAGTTCCAGGCCGCGGGGTACGAGGTCTATCCCCGCCCACGCGGGGAAGCCAATACAATCCGGTGGCGCCTTGCCGTACCCTTGGGTCTATCCCCGCCCACGCGGGGAAGCCCTGTTCCGCCGACGCCCGGTCCTCCTCGGACAGGGTCTATCCCCGCCCACGCGGGGAAGCCTTCCACGGATCCATACACACCCGCGCGTCAGGAGGTCTATCCCCGCCCACGCGGGGAAGCCTGCGCCCCCCCATGTGGCCCGGCGCTGGTGTGGGGTCTATCCCCGCCCACGCGGGGAAGCCGGCGAGCCTACAACCAGGACTTCAACCTGCACAGGTCTATCCCCGCCCACGCGGGGAAGCCTGCCACTGAGCTACTGGACGCCTACGAAAAGGCGGTCTATCCCCGCCCACGCGGGGAAGCCGGCAGGAGCAGCAACCTCCAGGATGAGATCACGGGTCTATCCCCGCCCACGCGGGGAAGCCCGGAATGGGGATAAGACCATGCCGAACAACAGGGGTCTATCCCCGCCCACGCGGGGAAGCCTGATACAGGAGCATGATGGTGTCTATTACATCGGGTCTATCCCCGCCCACGCGGGGAAGCCGGCTGTTCGTGTATCTGATCGCGTAGGCGATTGGGTCTATCCCCGCCCACGCGGGGAAGCCAAAAAAAGACAGCCGCGTCGAGTAAGGTAAAGGGGTCTATCCCCGCCCACGCGGGGAAGCCGGGGCCCGATCGTGCTGTCGGCGGGCGTGGAGCGGTCTATCCCCGCCCACGCGGGGAAGCCTGGTCGTGGGTCCTCGCCTTCGTCGCCGGCTGGGGTCTATCCCCGCCCACGCGGGGAAGCCGAATCCCTGTACGACACAGGGGATATCTTCTGCGGTCTATCCCCGCCCACGCGGGGAAGCCCGGAACACTGGCGCCCGACAACGGTATTCGACAGGTCTATCCCCGCCCACGCGGGGAAGCCGCGCACCGTGTACGCCTTAGCCACCCTGGCCCGGGTCTATCCCCGCCCACGCGGGGAAGCCTTCTTTTCCATCGTCACGCCTCCACTATCAGGGGGTCTATCCCCGCCCACGCGGGGAAGCCAACAAGTCGCAGCTGGGTGCCGATGACATCGTGGGTCTATCCCCGCCCACGCGGGGAAGCCAACAAGTCGCAGCTGGGTGCCGATGACATCGTGGGTCTATCCCCGCCCACGCGGGGAAGCCGAGGCCATCAAGGCATCCACACTCGGGAGCCGCGGTCTATCCCCGCCCACGCGGGGAAGCCCCCGGCCGGGGTGATTCACGATCATCGAGGGGGGGTCTATCCCCGCCCACGCGGGGAAGCCTTCATGCCCATCGAGGTGCGCTCGCCGAAGATGGGTCTATCCCCGCCCACGCGGGGAAGCCGGGATCAGTCCGTGGATGAAGAACAGGTGGTCGGGTCTATCCCCGCCCACGCGGGGAAGCCGAGAGCCGGTGGAAAGTGCCCTTATGCGCTCTCGGTCTATCCCCGCCCACGCGGGGAAGCCTCGGGGGTGCTGGCACTATACCCTGGTGGCCCGGGTCTATCCCCGCCCACGCGGGGAAGCCGAGAGTACGTCCGGTATCTGGAGGACGCGACGGGGTCTATCCCCGCCCACGCGGGGAAGCCGGCTACAGTCTTGGCCATGTCAGCCTCCTATGCGGTCTATCCCCGCCCACGCGGGGAAGCCCGGCGTGGCCGCCAAGGGGGTCACCGAGTTCAACGGTCTATCCCCGCCCACGCGGGGAAGCCACGATAGCCTGTTCGGCTTCCGTCAACGGAAGCGGTCTATCCCCGCCCACGCGGGGAAGCCTTGATCGCGCCGGTGAGCGCGTCCTGGGCCTGTGGTCTATCCCCGCCCACGCGGGGAAGCCGCGTTTGGCCGCACCCTCGCTGCCCTCCAGCTGGGTCTATCCCCGCCCACGCGGGGAAGCCGCAGGTCATCAAGTACGAGAACACGACGGTCGAGGTCTATCCCCGCCCACGCGGGGAAGCCAGGTGCCGCATCGCGTCGCGAAGGCCTCGAGCGGGTCTATCCCCGCCCACGCGGGGAAGCCGCACCCGAAGAAAACGCACACCCGCGCGCCCGGGGTCTATCCCCGCCCACGCGGGGAAGCCCCGTTCTGCGATCCGACGGTGCGCAGATCGTAGGGTCTATCCCCGCCCACGCGGGGAAGCCGAGGAGCCCCCTACCGTCTGTGTCTCCTTTATCGGTCTATCCCCGCCCACGCGGGGAAGCCTCGCGCGCCGTCCACCAGAGCTGGATCTTCAGGGGTCTATCCCCGCCCACGCGGGGAAGCCAGCGGCTCGCGAGCGGCGATCACATAGCGGTGGGGTCTATCCCCGCCCACGCGGGGAAGCCCAAGCGCGCACCCGCGCCCCCGATCATACCCAGGGTCTATCCCCGCCCACGCGGGGAAGCCTCGGGGGTCTTCCCCTACTACTACCTACCTATCGGTCTATCCCCGCCCACGCGGGGAAGCCTCCACATCGAGTGTTACAGCGAGAAGGAGGAGAGGTCTATCCCCGCCCACGCGGGGAAGCCCTGTTCGGGTCCGAGGGTGCGGACTTCCCGCCGGGTCTATCCCCGCCCACGCGGGGAAGCCACGCGGAGTGGGAGAGGAGCCTTACCCTGGAGCGGTCTATCCCCGCCCACGCGGGGAAGCCGACGTGTTCACGTCATAGACCTGCCCGGCTGCGGGTCTATCCCCGCCCACGCGGGGAAGCCAATGCGGGGCTGGACGCGGGCGATCTCGCCGAGGGTCTATCCCCGCCCACGCGGGGAAGCCTCTTGCCCTCTGAGGTTAGCCGTCTCTATACGAGGACACAAATCGCGAGATTCCGTCGCAATCCATTCAGAAAGGCAAGTCCTCCGACCCCTCCTTGGGATGCGATTGTCTCACGAGCAGTACGCCGTCGCTGTCCCAGACTTCCTTGGGCGGTTCACCGAGGTGGTCCAGATATAGACCGCCGGTAGCCTTGGGATCGGCAACAATCATTGTGACCGAGCCACTTCCCAGATGGGCATACCACTTGGCCAAGACGGACCAGACACGTTCGCGGACACCCTTGGACAGGTCGGGTGACACGTAGACACCTGGCGCCACCTCGAGCATTGCAGAGGCCAGGAATCCGCGGTACCGAGGTTCGACATTTCGGGTGGCTATCACCGTCATCGGCATGTCGTCAGCGCTTCGCCGGATCGAAGATGTCCTTGATCTTCTGGATCATGCTCGGAATGGTGTTCTGCTGGGTCAACGTCTTGCCGATTTCGCGTCGCGTCAGGCGTTCGATGTTGGCGAACCGTTGATTGCTCGCCCGCTTGGCCGCACGGAAAGCCGCCGGAATCAGAACCGTGTCGCGGAAGAGATCGGAAATGTCCAATACGAAGGCTTGGCTGGCGTCCTCGTGGATGAATCCGAGCTGAGGTACGGTGGCCGTCGCTGCGACCGCAATCGCGGCTGCGGCCTCGACCGCGCTCGAGGCGTGGTTGAGCGCTTGATTGGGAAGATCCGCGCTGGCCGGATTGGACCGATCGTATCGACGTCCGCGCCACTCGATTCCCACCGTCTGCGCGACCAATCGATAGGTCTCGCGCATTCGCGCACCTTCGATGCCCCGAAGCGCGGCGATATCGCGGTTGGGCAGAACCTCACCCAGCCGCCACGCGTACATTCGACGCGCGATGGCCAAACGCTCTGCCTCGTCGGCCCACCTTCGTGCTTGCTCCCGGGCCAACCCCGAGCGTCCCGACATCAGTGGCGGCGCAGTGTAGAATCGGACCCCGTCCACACCAACCGCCGCCAAAGCCGTGCCGTGACGCGCGAGGAGCCTGAGCGCGTCGTGACTGACCGTGGAGCCCGGACCCAACAGGATCATCGAGACGCCCTGGAAGGGGATCGAGTACCTGCCCGGCTTCAGTGGGTCGTTCCTAGCGGGCTCGCCTGCGGCCCGCTCGAAGGAGAGCGTGCCGTTCCGCGCCGTCAGCCGCCCCCTTGCGAGCCACAGTAATCCGTACCGGTCCGCGTGCGGAATCCGTGCCGTATCCAGACCCAGACGTCCCGACAGCATCGGCCGATGCGCACCCTCTATGCAGGCCGCTGCGGGGGCGGTGGTCTCACGATCAGCATTCCGTATCCGTAGGCTCGATGGCGACCCACGCCGGAATGAAGCTTGACGGCGAACTCCTCCGGATCCTCAACCACGAGGGCGCCTTGCAGCGTGGCGTCGGGTCCTTCCGAGCCCCTTCCCTTCCCACGCCACGCGCGTGACCGCCGGAAGTCCACGAGACGACATCCCTTCGTGTCAACACTCGCCGCTCCTGCCAAGCGCTCCGCCAACCAGTTTGCGTAGACTGACCGCCGAGACACTCCGTTGCTTCCGTTCGCCGATCGCGCTTCCCGCCAGCCTTCGGGCGACCGATGCAGCAACTCCAAACGAAACGAGTCGAGTTCGCTTCCCTTGCGAAGCAGCCGCCCCGACTGCGAGTCTCGCAGTTCCTTACCCAGGCGACGGATCGGACGGATCCGCACATCGTAGCCCAGCCGCTGTCCCCTTCGGAAACGAGCCGGCATGACCTTGGTCGCCAAGTCCGCTAGGCCGAGGACACCGAAGCAATCGGGCGGAGCCACCTCTTCCGCAGTCCTTCGGAGCCATTCCTGGTCTCTCGCCGAATAGGCGTACAGGCTCGCGATCGGAGCACGAGCGGCCCTGACGACACGGTAGGGCTTCAGCACCGACTTGCCGAAGACACCGGATAGAAGGACGTGCAATGCGTAGCCCTCGTCGAACACGCCCGGTCGGAGGAGGCTCCGGTTCCCGGCCCAGCGACAGAAGGCCGTCCAGTCGATCGGCAGATACACCATTCTCGCTCTCATCATTGCGCCCCCGTTCCTTCGAGGCGGCCGCGGCGCACGAGCCGAGCCCCCCCGTGCAGTCCGCTGATCCAGTTTCTCTCGTCTGTGATGGCGACGGTCCGGTCGGACTCGACGGTACCTTCGTCGTCAGGCCATGACGCTTCGCACAGATCGCCACCGGGTGTGACGTCCCGCAACGCGTCCACGACATGCGGTCCATCCACCCATCCGCGAAACATCGCCACCGTCGGCAGACACGGCTTGCGTCCGATGAAGAGCGGTCTGGCTGGCCGCTGCAAGGCGGCGGACAGGGTGTCCAGTGTGGGCTCCTCGTCCTCAGGATTCAGCCGCGCCACCAGGGACATTCGCAGATCCGTGTGGTAATCCCGCCACCGCTGGTGTGATCCGATATAGGTGTTGACACCGCCGGCCCTTCCAAGTGGAGACCCACGCGTGCTCCACCCCCTGTCCCCCTTGCTCAGCTTGGCCGTCTGGTAGTCCGTCATGCGCCGGGTGTCCGGGTCCGCGTCGTGTACGGCACCGAACACAATCCGCTCCTGCAGCCTCTGGTGCTCGGACCTCATCCAGCGATTCCATCCCAGCGCATTCGCGAAGAGCCCGGTGACCATCGACTGGGCGGGGAAGTCTCGGATCACCCCGCGGTTGTCGATGGCCTCACCCCCGAACGATGCCATCGGTGCCTCGATCCGAATGTGCATCCAGCGCATCACGCGTCTCCCCTCCTCACCGCTTCGCCGACCCACCTCGCCAAATCCGGGAGGGACAGCCGATCCACGCCGGGCATGGTCGCCCCATTCAGGCTCATGACCCGTCTGGCTTCACCCGTCCCGTAGGTGTCGTCCAGCTTGCCGAGGTGGTCGGCAGCCGCTCTCTCAGCGGCATCGGTGCTCGGGCAGCAGGGCGTCCTGAAGGCTTCGCCCAGGCTGCGGGGCTGCCGATCGCCCGCTTCCACCATCATCCAGCTCGCGTAGGTGTAGGGTGCGGTGGAGCCCAGCTTGGCACCTGGCGAGACCGTGGCGATCAGGTGGACCAGTCTCTCGCACACTTCGCCGGCCATGTCGCGGTTGCCCGCGAGGTTCTTGAGCAACATGCCCCGGTCGACCACCGTGTATCCGTAGAAAAGCCCGCACGTGAGCTCCGTCTCCCCGATGTGGTCCGCACCCTGGTCGTCCTCGATGCGTCTGAGGTCGTCCACGACGGTGAAGTAGTCGCTCTCGCTCTCCTCGGCGTGGACGGTGAACGCGTGTGCGACGTGAACGGCCGCGTCGATGTTCGCCTCGACATCGGCGGTCACCATGCGACCGAACAGAGCTGCGACGAGACCCCCGGGAAGGGTGCTCTCTTCTCGCATCGCCTTCATATTCGCCTTGGATGACCTCGCCCACTCCTTCAGTCCCTTCTTGGCCTCTGCGAGCGGCATTCCGGCGAACCGGCGCGCCTCCTCGGCCAGATAGCGAATCTCGGGATCCCCCAGCAGGAGCGGCTGCCGGCTGTCCTTCTTGTCGCCCTTGTCGCCGTAGACGGCCTTCTGGAAGACCTTGTCGATCTCACCGACGACATCGTCGTCGTGGCCGGCCTGCCTCAGCGGCTCGATGACCTTGAGGGTCACGACCTCCCGCGACCGCATCGCGGTGGTGGCCCCGTCGATGCGCGTCAGCGAGTGGACGCTGTCGGCGACCCGCCAGTGCCGCTTCAGGCACTGGGACGATATCCGGGTACGCATGCTGCCTCCGTACCGGATGCGCTTCGCGAGGCCCGAGTCGTCGCGGTTGAGCAGTACGCCCGGGTATCCGTGCAGGCTGTGGATCTGCAGGAAACGTGTTTCGTTCATCAGGATTCTCCTTGGTTGGTTGTCTTGGCCGCCCGCGCGTGAGCGGTGTAGTACTTGCGAGCGATCCATCGGGCCTGTGACTCATGCTCGAACAGCACGAATCGAGCGAGGGTGCGAAGATCGAATCGAACTGCCTCCTTGGCCGCGAGCCGACGGCAGGTGCGAATCACCAGGTCGCGGCGCATCCTGCCTCTCGCCGAGAGAAGCCGTGCGAGGCGCTGCTGGCGTATCCGCGGTTGGGATTCGTAGAGAGCGGTTCCCATGGGGACGGCACCGTCATGCGGCGACAGCTTGGGCCGGTCGGGGTCGTCGCGACCCTTGGGGGTGAGTATCGCGATTGCCTGAATCACAGTGGCCCACCGCTCAAGCTTGCGCCCAGGCGTGATCCCGTTCATAGCCAGCAGGTACCAGAAGGCTGCGCTCCCCGATCCGGCCAGAGGGTTTCTCCGGAGCGAGGCGGCCGGGCCCGGCGGCAGTTTGCTGATCTCTCCTGCCAGCCGGACGATCTTGTCGCCGACGTCGGAATCGGTCCGCTGCGCGTCCAACGGTGCCGGACGGTCGTCACGAGACATGTTTCTCCTCCCCATGAGTATTGTCGAGAATGGCTTGGTCGATCACACCGGACCGCCACAGGCTTCCCCAGAAGGCGCTCATCGCGCGCGTTCGAGCCCGGTAGCGCTGGATGCTCGCACAAGGGACGGTGGTGACGGCCTCGCCGAGCAGGGACTTGGCACGACTCACCAGCAGGCCGACGAATTCGCGGCGCGCGGTCGGACGATCCTCCTCCGCGACCTCGAACCGGTGCTGGAGCGCCTCGAAGAAGTGGGCGTCGACGGTCGCATCGAATCGACGGAGGTATGGGTACGCCTTCTCCCGGTCGGATCCGCTCACCGCCGACGCGTCACCTCCTCCGCTCGCCGCAATCGCTATCGCGAAGCGAAGCGCCTTGGCGACCGCCTGAATCTCCGCCAGCTGGTCCCTCGACAGCTCGCCCAGCCGTTGGCGCGCCGACCCCACGCCCATCAGCGATGTCGCGACACTTGGACGCAGCACGATATCCGAGCGTTCGTAATACCCCTCCGTCTTTCCTCGACCCCCCGCGTTTCCACGGGCCACCAGTCGCCACGAACCGCCCGCCGTGACGTCCACCTTCATGGCAGGCGGGCGCTGGTACTTGGTATCGTCCAATACCAGCTCTGCCAGGCGGTCGTAGCGGAATCCCACGCTGGAGATCGACAGTGCCTTGCGGTCGCCGCGTTCCACCGGCGTCCAATGGTCCCCCACATTGCCCCGCGCGTGCTTGGCGGCAATGCGAGGCTTCTTCGAGGCCGCGGTCTGCGCGGCAATCCGACCGTCCCGCCGGAAGAGCCGCACGCGTCGACAGACTTCAATGAAGTGCGGATCGAGCCGATCCAACCTCAGCGACGATGTGCCGTCCCAGGGTTCCGTCCACAGCAGCGCCAGTCCGCTGTCGGCGTCGAAGTAGTCTGGGTGGTCATCGAGCAGCTGTTCCCGGTGCTCCAGCAAGCGGCGGATATCGTGCTGCAGGTGCGCGCCCGGCCCGCCGTTCGCCGGTGCCAGACCTAGGCAGGGACGAGACGAGTGCCCGCGGTTCATCCGCGCAATTCCATAGTTCCCCCTCCCCCCATTGCCGCTCATGGTCTGGATGCTGACCAGAGAGAAAAGCCAGTCGTCCACCTCCCCTGCGAACGCCACGGAAGACTTGACATCGTGATTCCTCGCCGTCACCAGCAAGTCGAGGTCGTCCGCCGTCGCCCGTTCCTTCCTGTAGCTCTCCAGTCCGTCGGGTGCCGGACACTGCATGAAGGCAGGCTGCGACGGATTGTCGACGATCAGATGCCACGGGGTTCGGTCGGGGAAACCGGGAGTCAGCTCCGCCAGCAGGTACTGCCACTGGCCGGCACCGAAGGGTGGTTCGTGACGCCCCCCGTGATACATGGCGACCGCCCCCAGCTGGGCCAAGAATGCGTGCCATGCGTGTCGCTGATGCGGCCGGAGCGCCGGAAACCCGGTCACGTCGTCAGCCATCATGGCCTGGTAGACCTCCGGTAGGGAGAGCACCGCGCGTCTACCGCTCCTGAGGTCGGTGCGGATGAGCGGATCGGCAAGGAGGTCAAACATCAGGGTCCTCGTCGTCATGGAGGGAGGGTACCCCGCCCGGGCGGGGAAACTCCGGTCGTCGCAAGCGACGCGGGTCAATCCCCGCGCTACCGGCGGGGTAGCGTGAATCCTCCGGTTCCGTGACCACGGAGAGCTTCAGCTCGTCTTCACGGTGCCATTCTCGGTGCTCGGTTGAAGTGTGGATGATGCTCCGCCGTTCTCGGAGTTCGAGTCGTTTTCTCATTCTGTCGCTCCTCGTCTGCGTTCGCAGCACGGGTGAGTGGTGATAGTCTGGAGCACCAACCGCTCCAGAATTGAATTTGCGATTAAATCATGTTCAACGTAATTTTTCTGTCGTGGCAAGTGACGCCCTTCAACTATTGGAGGGTAGCGAACACCGGAGGGGCCGTCAACCCCTGGGCCGTACTCCGCTGCGATCGTATCGGAACCGCCAGGGACCCACGACGAGCACCAGCGCCCCACCGTCCACCGGTTCCGCCCGCGCTTCTTCGATCTCCTCCTGGCTGGGCATCCTCTCCTGCCCGCGCCCGCGGAAAAGGTGCGCGGGAAGGCTGAATGTGGTGACCTCGCGACCGAACGGCCCGGTCACGCTTTCCGCAAGCCGGATTCGCGGCCCGTCCTCTCCCAAGCGAGTCCTCACCCGTTCTTCATCCTCCGGGAAGGTGATCTCCCCGAAGTGCTTGCAGCGATCCAGCAAATGGCCAATCGCCACGTTCCGTTCCGCAGCCTTTCTGCCCTCGACATCAAGCGACCTGGTGACCCACTCCGTACCCAGCTCGTCCTCCAGCGCCATGAGCGATTCCGGGTGCGTGGCCTCCTCCACCAACATCCTGTTCATCTCCGGGATCTTCCACACCGAATGGTCCAGAATCAGCCGCCGGGTAAGCTCTAGCACCCGCATGTCCCGGTAAATGCCACCCGTCAGCGACATTCCGAGACCGTATCGGGGCAATCCTTCGGGGGCCAGTTCACCTTCGGGCACCAGAACCCGGCACTGCGGATCCGCAAACCCGTCCGGTCGTGTCCGGTGCTCGTGGCGGTGCAGGCGACCGATCCGCTGAAGCAGGACATCCACCGGACACAGGTCCGTAATCAGTACGTCCGCGTCGATGTCCAGCGACTGTTCGAGTGTCTGGGTGCCGACGACGATGCGGCCACCGCCGTGGCTTCCTTTGCCCAGAACGCTCTCGACCGCTGCGTCCAACAACGTGCGATCCTCGGCCGCGAAACGACTGTGATGCACCGCCGGGCCTCCGGCAACCGGAAGAAGAAGGGCCTCGGCGCCCTGGCCGCGCACCTCGTCGAACACCGCCTTGGCCGCCAGAACGGTGTTCCGAATCACCAGCACCCTAGCACCCTTCCGCGCATCGCGAACGGCGAGTTGGGCGAGCATGCGCATTCCCGTGTGGATCTGTTTGTGATCGTTGAACTTACGGGATTGCCAGCCCGGATTCCCGCTGATTGATTCCCGCTACTTCGACTTCCCGTCGCGCAACCTTCTGCGGGCGTCCAGCGCCTTCCTGAGCTGTCCCTCGTCCGCTCTCTGATAGCACTGAAGGACGGTCTTTGCCGTTTTCCAGCCTCCGAGTTCGCACAGGACCTTCAGCGGCTGGTCCATCAGGTCGCTCGCGAACTTCCGCCTCAGCGAGTGCCAGCCCCGGCCTCGCTTCGGTTCCAGCCCCGCGAGCGTTTGGGCTCTCTGCCACCAGAAGCTCGGCAGCGACCGGCCCACGCACCGCGCGGCATCCGTCGGCGCGGGCAGCACCGGCCCGTCCCCGGTCCCGGCACCCATCGCCCGCGCCTCCGCCAATGCGGCCAACGCCTCGTCGGTCACGGGCGTCGTGTGCTCGTAGCCCGTCTTCTCGTGCTTCGCGCGCCAGCGCACCGCTTCGCTCTCGAAGTCGACATCAGACCACCTGAGTTGGCGGATGGCCCCGATCCGATGCCCGGTCTCGTGCGCGAGCACGAGCGCGACATGGAACCGCCAGTCCACCTCCCGGGACACCTTCAGCAATTCCTCGTACTCGTGTTCGGTGAGTACGACCCGGGTGGGGTTCTTCTCGACCGGCTTCCTGAGTCCCTTGAGCGGGTTCGAGTCGATCAGCAACCGCCCCTCCTCGTCCCTCGACCTCGACGCCCAGTTGAGCACGGCCATCAGGAACGTCAGGTCGCATGCGATCGTCCGGTTGGACACGGGCCTGCCCGAGATGCCGATCCTTCCCGCGCGGCGGTCCCGGATGAACCGATCCCAATCGCGCTGGGAGAGTGTGGACGGGTCGCGGTCCCTGCCGAAGAACTGGAGGAACATCGCGATCGTGGTCCTGTCGCCCTGCTGTGTATCCTCGGCCTTGGTGGGCGTCACCTCTTCGCCGTAGATGTCAAAAAGCCGTTCCAGGGTGAGCGGCTCCGGCTCGGCTTCCGCCTTGCCGCTGGGCGCGTCGATGAAGCCCGCGGCGAACTGATCCGCCTGCCTCTTCGCGCGCGCCCAGTCTCGGTGCTTGAGGGACCGGGTGCGCCTGCGCCCGTTCTCCCGCCACTCTATCTGGTACAGGCCGGTCTTGGCGTCGGGGAACACCCTGACGCGGTTCCGGCCCCACTCGCCGGCGCCGTAGCTCCGGCGGCTTCTTCTCGTGCGTGCCATCGTTCGATTCCTTTCGAAGATGGACTGCACGATCTGCGCGAACGAAATGTCGCC
Source organism: Longimicrobiales bacterium (assembly GCA_965204275.1). Classification (GTDB taxonomy): domain Bacteria; phylum Gemmatimonadota; class Gemmatimonadetes; order Longimicrobiales; family Gaopeijiaceae; genus Bin94. The sequence continues at coordinate 372,644 of CBDBEC010000001.1, read as the reverse complement.
GAGCAAGGGGCGTTTTGACCAGTGGCAGATCGTCCAGAACGTTGGACTGGCTACGATGCGGACGGTTCAGGCGCATGATCGAGGGTCGCCGCGAGAGTGGAGCGACGAGAGCTTCGGGAGAGCGTCGTTGGATTCGGGCGGGGGGCGTTCGGGGCCGTGCGGGGACCGCACATGTGAAATGACCTGCATGTGCGCGATATTGCGGTCCGGGCGTGCATGTCCGTGACTGCGTATGTCGTTTTCCAGCTTTTGGTTGCATCACGGCCTCCGGGGCGGCTGCGCCGCGCCGGAAGCGGAGGCCGTGACCGGAGCGACCCCCCTTTTTCGATGCCTGCCGTGGCATCTGCGGGGGTTGGGATGTGCACTCCATCCCAACCCCCGCGGCGGGTCGCTCCGGGCCAGCAATCCCATGCGGGAAGGCCATAGGTCAGCCGTGACGGACGCCGTCCTGAAGCCAAGAGGATCTCTGCTACGGCCAACTCCATCGGGGCACGGCTTCGCCTTGGCGCGGGCCGGTGGGACCAGCCAACCGTGGGTCGCGCCGCAGGTTATCATACTGAAGCGGCAGGACTCGGCCACACTTCCTACGAGGAGAAGAGGATGACCAAAGCCGAACTCGTTGAGCAGGTCGCCGACGCGGTCGGACCGGGTGTCACCAAGAGGGAATGCGGGCTGATGGTCGACGCCTTCCTCGATGCCGTGAAGGAGGCGCTCGCCCGAGGCGACGGCATCGAACTCCGGGGCTTCGGCACCTTCAAGGTGAGGCACCGCAAGGCCCGCACGGGCCGCAATCCCCGGACCGGAGAGGCGGTCGAGGTTCCGGCCCGGGATGTACCGGTGTTCAAACCGTCAAGGCACCTCTGCGGCCGGGTGGAGCGAGGCTACGGCGTGGCGGTCGCGGGAGAACCCTTGGGGGCCATTGGCAGGCCATAAACTGCCCACTTTCCGTCGCTCACGACGCGAGTTTTCAGTTGGGGGGTCACAGGGGGCACAGCCCCCTTGCCAGCCTCCGCAGGGGACTCACGGAGTGTGGCCACACGGAGTAAGCTGGCTTAGCGACATAACAGTCGCACAAGCCAGCCCTGCGGCCCGCCCGTGAAACCCTCCCCGCGCGCCCCCGAGGCGGCGTTGGCCGGTCGTCTGGGGCAAGCGGCTCGGCCTCTTGGTCGCCGGCCTCCTAGACTTCCCATTGGAATCGAGCCCCCGCGAGCAGGACCGTTCGCCACGTCACGGCCCGCTCCATCAACCCTCGCCCAGCGGGCCTCCGCGCCCGCTTCTCAAGGACGCCGACGCGCGTTTCATGGCGAGTTGCAAGCCGCCGTATTCGTCGAGCACGCAGATCTCTCCCCGATGATGGCTGTTCGATCCGGGCAAGCTCGCACCGGGTCTCCGCGTGAGGGGGATTCCCCCCCAAGCGAATCCGTGTTTCCCCTCACGAATTGCCGGGTTTTCCCTCTATGGAGGACTGACATGCGTTGCCGAGATTCAATTGGTGGTCCGCAACGCGCCGGTCCGTAACAACCAAGCCGCCGGGATGGCCCGGCAGAAAGAGCAGAATCCGATGTACGCAAGAACCCGCCTCGCGTTTTCCACGCTCGTGCTCACCGTCATGTTGGTGGGGTGCGGGGACGACCCCGTGGACCCGCCCGACGCGCTCACGAAGGACGAAGCCCTGGCCTTGTTCAAGTCGATCACGGAGGGAATAGAGTTCGGTCCCGATGAAGATATGGAACCCGGCTCCGTGGACACCACGAAAGCCTGTCCGCTTGGAGGTCAGGCGAAGATAGTCGGAACGGCATCGACCAGAACGATCGCGGATACGGCCCGGGCGGAGATCAAAGCGGTGGTCACTCCGACGGCCTGCATGGTGTCGAGCGACGCCATGACATTCACGGTGGACGGCGACCCCAGCATGAGCACCGAGACGTCCATCGATATCATCGGGTTCGAGAAGATCATCATTGGTGGCGGCGTGGAGGGGAGGATCGAATGGCAACTGGAAGACCGGTCGGGGGATTGCGCTATGGACCTACCGCTCGATGCAACGGTCGACCTCTCGAACTTGGACGATCCCAAGGTGACGGGGGGCTTCAAGGGGAAGATGTGCGGCCATGATATCGAGCTCGACATCCCGCCTCCCAGCCTGACCTGACGAGTAGAGGCAAGGCAATCCGGCCGGCGGGCCACGATGCTGAGCCCGCCGGTCGGGCCGTCGTCGAGACTGCGTTGCCGCTGGCTTGAGCCACCCTACGGTGGCCAGCCTAAGCCGTGTATAACACGGGCGACCCGGCAAGGGGGCTCTGACGCCCTTCTTGGACGGTGCCTTGCCCACGACATCCACCCGGCCGCTGGATTCCAGCAGGTGCCTCAAACCGCCGCGCACGACGTTGTGGTCGTCGACCAGCAGTACCCTCACCATGGAGTGCCAAACGTAAACCGACACCCAATGTCGTTGTCACGCTCCAGTGCGGTTGCAAGTCGCCGCCGCCGTGCTCGCCCCGGGACCGGCCTTCGAGTTCGGCTAGCATCGCGCGGGCCTCGCGGGCGGGCTCGAACGACGCGTCCGCGGGTTCCCAGGCCGCAAGCGCGCTCCGAAGGTGCGCTGAGGCGCCGGCGGTGTCGCCTCGCGCCTCCAGCACCCGGGCCATTTCGAGGTGCGCGTGCGGTTGGGAGGGGACGCGCCGGAGCGCTTCACGCAGTTCCGCCTCGGCCTCGTCCAGGCGGCCCATCTTCCTGAGCACGCGTCCCGTCTGGCGATGGAGGTCGAGGGTGGGGTCCCGAGACATCGCATCCGTGTAATGCCCGACCGCCAGCGCGTACTCACCCACCACCTCCTCGATCCGACCGAGCTCGCCGGTCAGGATCGGGCGGAGAAAGTCCCCGCGCCACGTCTCGATCCAATCCGACGCGGCCCGGTAGGCGCGCCGGGCCACACCGATCTCGCCCATCTTGAGGGCGATGCGGAGCTTCGAGTGCGTGACGTAGAACGGCTCGCTCTCAAGCGGTTCAAACCCGGACCGTAGCTCCTCGAAGAGAGCCAGGGCTTCGTCGTGCCGGCCCATGTCAAGATAGATGCCGATGTCGTTGCGGAACCCGTGCTGGACGATCTCGATCGGGGTGTGTGACCCGGAGGCTTCGGCGCGCCAGGCCTCCGCCGCCCGGATCGCGTCTTCCATCTGTCCTCGGAACCGGTAGTAGCCCATCAGTCCGTCGAGCACGGCGGCCTTCTGCCGGGATGTGCGAGCGAGTTCGCCCGCCCTTTCATATCCGGCCAGCGCCGCGTCGAAGCGGCCGAGGTCGAGATCGAGGGATGCGAGTTCGCCCGGCGGGTTCGGGTCGAGGGGATCGACGGCGGTCGCCCGCTCGAGATGCTCGCGCGCGATGCCGAGTGCCCCCATGCGCCGGTGCGCTCGGGCGAGTTCCACATGGCCGGTGTAGTCCGCCGGCATACGTCTCACGTACTGTTCGAGCGCAGCCAGTGCCCCGTCGTCGTCGCCGAGATTCTCGCGGGCCTCGGCCAGTTCCATGAGCAGCGCGTGGTTGGTGGGATTCAGCCGGTACCGGGTTTCGATCGTCCGGGTCAGCCCCTCCCAGTCTCCCCGGATCGACTGCAGGGCGCTGTAGTATTCGAGCGCGACCGGGTCCTCGGGATGGAGCGCAACCCACGTCTCGGTGACGGTCCACCCTTGTTCCGGTTGCTCCGCCATAAAGTGGTAGTCGGTCCGCATCAGAAAGGACACCCTTTCGGGGAGCCGGTAGATGTGGTCGACGACCGCCCGAATGGCGGCGGCGGCCTCCTCCGGCCGGTTATCGTCCAGGTACGCCACGTACAACTCGTACTGCGCCACGGCGAATGTCGGATCGAGGTCCGTCGCGGCACTCAGCCCGTCGATGGCGGCCTGCCGGTCCGGCGGATCGGCGAGCAGCTTCGCGTAGGCCCGGCCGAAGGCCTCCAGGGCCTCCTCATTCCCGGTCAGGCGGTCGCGGACCGGGAGATCCTCGATGCGGTTCCGGCCGGGGAGGTCCAGAGCCTCGGCGAGGGTCACCGACATCTCGTCGATCAGCGCCAGGAAGTCGGGTCCCTCGTGCACCGTCTCACTGATCCGCCGGCCGCTGTCGGTGTCGTCGATGTTCATCGCCACCCGGTATCCGTCTCCCGCCCGGTCGACGGTGCCGCTGACGATGAACGTCGCGTGGAGCAGTTCCGCCACCGCCCACCTCAGCGGCAGCGGCACCTCGCCCGCATGCCGGAGCCCGAACTCGGATATGCGCTGGTTGAACACGGAGACGGGGATCGGTTCGAAGAAGTCGTTCGCGGCGAGGTCCAGTTCGAGCGCACGCGGCGCCATGTAGGTGAGCCAATGGTCCTCCCCACCCAGTCCCGGCGCGGCGCTGAACCGGGACAGGGCCGTCCGCTTCCGGAACTCGGGTCTCGCCACGGTGCGTTCGACCCTCTCCCCACCGATCTCGACGGTGGCGGTGGTGGTCCGCGCATCCAGATTCGCGCCGCCGAACAGCAGGAACAGGACGAGGGCCGTGAACGCGAGGTTCGCGGGAATCGCGAACCTCCCGGCCGCGGGCGCCGCGCCATCGCCCGGGCGGCCGCGGAACCACGCGGTCATGGCCACGCTCGGCAACTGGAGGCCGAGCGCCGCCGTGGCGACCGTCGTCCAGCTCTCGGAGAGGAGGAACTCGTCGACGATGAACGCGGTGAACGCTACCAGCGCCCACGCTACGCCCGCGTAGACCAGGAGAACCTGCGGAACGCGGCGCTCGAACAGGCTCCTGGCCAGGCTCGTCGCCATTTCGGGTTGCGGCACGGCGGCCCGAACCGTGGTTCCCTCGCCCGGCGAGGTCCGTACGGTGAGGCTGCCCCCGGCCAGCTCCGCCCTCTCGCGCATCCCGTCGAGGCCGACGCCGGCGTGGCCCTCCTTCGGCGCCGCTCCGGGATCGGACAACTCGAACCCGCATCCTTCGTCGCGGATCTCCGCGACGATCATCCCGCCCTCCAATCCGAGCGTCACGGCAGCCTCGCTCACCTTTGCGTGCGTCGCCACGTTGGTCACGGCTTCCTGCACGATCCGGTACAGGGCCAAGGCGGTCACCGGATCCAATTCGTCGGCCACCCGTTCGAGGTCGACGCTGGCGTCGATCCGGACTCCGTGCACCTTCCGGGCATTGCGAAACAGGCTATCGAGCGCCGAAACAAGCCCCTGCTCTTCGAGCTTCGGGGACCTCAGCCCCCGAATCATCCGCTTCACCCCCCGGATCGCGTCGAGGATCTCGCCCCCGACCGCCGCCCACGCCCGTTCCCTCTCCTCCCGGTCCGCCTCGTCCACCAGGAGCCTCCCCCTGATCTTGAACGCCACGAGGAACTGGAGGAACTCGTCGTGCAGTTCCCGCGCAAGGTGCTTCCGCTCGTTCTCGGCCGCCATCACCCTCATGCGCGACAGCCGCCGCTTCCGCTTCCGGTTCGAGAGGTCGCGGATCGCGCGGATCACGTGTCCGGCCCCGAAAGAGCCTGCGGATTGAGATTCCGGATCACCCCTTCGGAATCCACGACGAGCGTCGCGTCCGGCGACGCTTCGAACACGGTCCTGTAGTCCCTGTCAGCGAACAACGGCACTCCATTTTGTCGCCGGAAACGAACCAACATCGGCGGCCGGCGATGCCTTCCCGGTATCAAACGACTCTCACTAACGGGAAATGCTCGGCCGGCCAATGTCAATGGGGATCAGACTGGTCATATGGTGTCCGCAGGCGGCGGAAGGATCATGGGGCTGAGCATGTCGTCTTCAAAGGGGGGACGGATGGCTGCGAACACGCCCCTGGCGTCTTTCGATCGCACTTGGCGCATTGCTATCGCTGGCGGGTTGCGAGGCCGAGGGTGACAATGGAGAGTTGTTGGAACGTCGCACCGCCCTTCGCCTACTGGGCCAACCGGTCTTCGATTCGTCCGAGCAGCCGGATGGGAGCGACAGGTCGGATGCTGTTGGATTCTCTACCGCCTCGGGCGGGGGGCGACGCTCGCCTCCAGGATCTCCGGCGGCGAGGAATGATCCGGGCGGGAGTCCCGCCATTCGACTCCGTTTTTCCCGCTTCCGGGGCACGGTCCAGCAAGGTCCAGTACAACGGCAGGAAACGCAGATCGTGCAGTCCTGTATACAGTTAGACGATTTCCTGCCGCGATTTAGGCCTTCGGTATTCCGCTGGGCGATCGCGCCGGGGTCTCCGATGATAGGTGCCTGCTCGATCGACACCGCCTTCCGGTGGTCGGTCGCCCGGAAGAGCTCGAAACGCGGAGGCCCGCCACAGTCCGAAACGGCCAGCACCGGGTACGCGACATCCAGTGCCTCGGCCTTCCCCGTATGGACGCGGGAACGTCGCACTGCCCCGCCGGACGTGAGCCGGTCCCTGGCCACCGACCCCAGCGTGGCCGACATGAGCAGGGCGTGACCGCCAACTTCGAGATGCCCGCGCAGCACATCCCGCAGCACCATCGTCATGTAGGCGTCGCTCGCGTGCACTTCGTCGACCACCAACAGGCTGCGTGCCAGCGCGGCTCCCCTGAAGTGCGCCCATTTCGTCTGAAGTCCCGACAGTAGCGCCTGATCGACAGTCCCCACGGCCACGGTGGCGCACAGGTACTTTCGGTCACTCTCGGCCGACCACCGCGCGAGGCTCTCCGCATCCCCGGGATCGTCCGCCCACACCACATTCCATCCATCGCGCTGCCCGCTGGCCGACCCGGCGCGGATGTAACCGGGTATCGCCAGCACCGTGCCCAAACTAGCCTCCGCCGGGAGGAATCGGCTCAGCGCCGTGTCGACCCGCCGGTGCAGCTGCCGCGCGGCCGCCCGCGTCGGCAGTGCGAAATACAACCCGTCGACTCGACCGGCCTTCAACAGCTTTGCGAACCGCCAGATCGCCGCCTCCGTCTTCCCGGACCCGGTCTCGCTCTCCAGGATCAGCAGGGACGAGTCGAGCGGGGCATCCGCCACTGCAGTCTGCAATGGGCGCCGAGTCCACGCACTTGGAAAGAGAGCGTGAAAGTCGGGCCGCCTGGCCTCCGACATCCAGGCCGAGCGCGAGAATCCCATGGACGACACCGCACGGTCGGCCCGCCGGCGCGCACGATCGATGTAGGTCGGATCAAGGTCTGGAATTGGCCGAAACAGCTCCTCGTTGGAACCGATCTGATCCGCGATCGCCACCATGCCGGCGAAGAGATGGGCCAGCGCCGGGTCGGTCGGCAGCTCGGGTCCCGACGTAAGCGCTTCGGGAAACCACTCCTTGGCGCGCTGGAACAACGCGCGGCCAGCCGAGACGGGATCGTATTCCTTGAAGGTCTCCCAGATATCGGGGGGGCCGTCGCTCTCTACGCTGTGCCCCGACACCGGACGGCCGTGGTGAGCCAGCGCCGCGCGAAGCAGCTGATCGAGTCCAGCGCCCCACGCCACCAATTGGTCCAAACCGACGGCCACTCTCACCTTCGGACGTTGGCAGGCCCAGAAGAACGGCTTGGTGTGGCCTTGGTGCCGAGGCACCCCCGAAAGGCGATCACCCACTTTGAACTGGAAACCGGTGCTGACCTTCCCGAGGTCGTGCAGGAACGCCAGGACCGTCAGCCTAGCGAAGGTGAGGTCGTCCAATCCGGCGCCACCCACCGCCATATCGAAGCGCCGCCGGACCACTGGCTCTCTGAGCAGCGCCGCGAAGCACGCCGCGACATCCGCGCAGTGGTGCTCAAGGCGGTGCGTCCGACCCGTCAATGGGTCACGCTTCCCCCATGGGAGCCGGTCGGGGTCCATCAGGATCGAACTCCACGATTGAGCCCAATACCCAGCCGTGTCCCGGTCGTCATTCGCCGCGCTGTCCCCGGACCGCTCTCCGTATCCTCGTGATCGCATCCCGGACGCCGTCCCATGCCTCACCCTCCTCGCGCAGTGCGTGCGCGATCCGCTCCAGGATGGGGATGGCGCGACGTTCGCGGAGTCTCTCGAGCTCATCGACAACGACAGTCAGCAGGTTATCGCCGTAGAAGGGATAGTTGTCGGAGAGGTTGCCGGGGTTCTCCAGGAGCTCGAGGAGCTGGCTGCGGATCTCGTCGGTATCGGGCGCGTCCTTCCAATGCTTGCGCCAGGACGAATACTCGAGGACTCCGTCGCGCTCGACCGACTCGTCGACGTATACGTAGACCGGGCCGAGGGGGACTGGGACCCGGCGCTCCATCCTGTAGGGATGATTCGAGCAGTAGGTGTAGAAGGGGTCCTCGATCGCCAGATCCCTGATTTCGCAGTGGCTGGGGATGGAACGGTCATGATTGCCGCTGCCCATTTCGCCTCCGTTCGCCCGGTTGAACCAGCACGTGCCGCAGCAGTCCGATCCTCCGTTCGGCACGGCCCCTACCCCTCCCCCGCCACCACATACAGCTCGCTCCCACCCCGCCGGAACTCCTCCGCCTTCTCACTCATCCCCTCCTCCACCGCCTGCTGCACCCCCACCCCCCGCTCCCGCGCGAACCGGCGCACGTCGTCGCTGATCTTCATCGAGCAGAACTTCGGCCCGCACATCGAACAGAAGTGCGCCACCTTGGCCCCCTCGGCGGGCAGCGTCTCGTCGTGGAACTCGCGCGCCGTGACCGGGTCGAGCGACAGGTTGAACTGGTCCCGCCACCTGAACTCGAACCGCGCCTTGGAGATCGCGTCGTCCCACTTCTGCGCGGTGGGGTGGCCGCGCGCCAGGTCCGCCGCGTGCGCCGCGATCCTGTACGCGATCACGCCGTCCTTCACGTCGTCGCGGTCGGGCAGCCCCAGGTGCTCCTTCGGCGTCACGTAGCAGAGCATCGCGGTCCCGTACCACCCGATCATCGCCGCGCCGATCGCGCTCGTGATGTGGTCGTAGCCGGGCGCGATGTCGGTCGTGAGCGGGCCGAGCGTGTAGAAGGGCGCCTCGTCGCACCACTCGAGCTGCTTCTCCATGTTCTCCCTGATCAGGTGCATCGGGATGTGCCCCGGTCCCTCGTTCATGACCTGCACGTCGTACTCCCACGCGATCCGGTTCAGCTCGCCCTGGGTGCGCAGCTCCGCGAACTGGGCCTCGTCGTTCGCATCGGCGATCGAGCCGGGGCGCAGCCCGTCGCCCAGCGAGAACGAGACGTCGTACTCGCGCATGATCTCGCAGAGTTCGCGGAAATTCGTGTAGAGGAAATTCTCCCTGTGATGCGCCATGCACCACTTGGCCAGAATCGACCCGCCGCGCGAGACGATCCCCGTGACCCAGTCGGCCGTCAGCGGCACGTAGCGCAGCAGCACGCCCGCGTGCACGGTGAAGTAGTCGACCCCCTGTTCGCACTGCTCGACGATCGTGTCGCGGTAGACCTCCCAGGTCAGCTCCTCGGGCACGCCGCCCACCTTCTCCAGCGCCTGGTAGATCGGCACGGTGCCGATCGGCACGGGGGAATTGCGGATGATCCACTCGCGCGTGGCGTGGATGTTCCTCCCCGTCGACAGGTCCATCACCGTGTCCGCGCCCCAGAGCGTCGCCCAGCGCAGCTTCTCCACCTCCTCGTCGATCGACGACGCCACCACCGAGTTCCCGATGTTGGCGTTGATCTTCACCTTGAAGCCGCGCCCGATGATCATGGGCTCGAGTTCGGGGTGGTTGATGTTGGCGGGGATGATGGCGCGGCCGCGCGCCACCTCGTCGCGGACGAAGCGCGGGTCGAGCCCCTCCCGGATCGCGATGAACTCCATCTCGGGGGTGACTTCGCCGCGGCGCGCATAGTGGATCTGGGTGACGGGGCCGTTGCCGCGCCGGGTGGCGCGGCGGAGGCCGGGGGGGAGGTCGAGGGGGTCGTCGCGCTTGCCGGGGACGAGGGGGGCGGAGCGGCCCGTGACGCGGACGTCCCGCGCGGCGATCCAGGGTTCGCGCAGCGGGGGGAGGCCTTCGCGGACATCGTGGCCGGGGGGGCCGCCGGTGTCGTAGACGCGCAGGGGGGGCTCGCCGCCCGAGAGGGAGATTTCCCGCATGGGGACGCGGATGCCGTGCGGGCCAGCGACATGGACGCGGGTGGAGTTGGGGAAGGCGTCGCCGTAGGCGGCGGGGGGTGGGGGGGCGGGGCGCTGAAGCGGGGCGGCTGGCTTGATCATGGCGAATCGGGTTTCCCTCCAGGCCGCGACGTGGTCGCCGGAAGGAAGACGGCCGGCGGCGGGACCGGGCCCCGCCCAAGCCGCGCTTCCTACGCCGGTATCAGCCGGATCAGGTTCTGGGGTGCTGTCTCAATCCCGTCGGCGCGCCTCGCCCGGTGCGGGATACCCCCGGCGACTGCCGCAAAGATAGGGGAAGGGACGGTGCCGGGCCACGATGCGCGCGGCCGCTCGGCCGGCCACCGTTGCTCGTCGCAGCGAAGTCCGGCACGTTGGTCCCCGCGCCTAACGGGCTCCCCGTTCCACGTCCGTCCATCCGGGAGTACACCACGTGACGAGTCCCGACCGCCTGCACGACACGATCGTCGATCAGGCGACGATCGACGAGGCCCTGCGGGGATTGGGCACCTGCAACGTCCTCATCGCCGGCCGTACCGGAGTCGGCAAGAGCACTCTGATCAACAGCGTGTTCCATGGTGAGATGGCCGCGACGGGCGACGGAAGGCCCGTCACCAAGAACGCTCGTCGCATCTGCAAGGAAGGCGTTCCACTCTGTGTCTGGGACACTCGCGGGCTGGAAATGGCCGACTTCCGGGAGACGCTTGACGAGCTGACCCAACTGGTGGAGAGGCGGGCGCGGGACCCCGACGCCGAACGCCACATTCACGTCGCATGGCTCTGCATCCACGAAGACGGCCGCCGGGTGGAGGATGCGGAGCGGGATCTGTGCCGCGCGTTGAGCGAGCGCATGCCCGTGCTGGGGGTCATCACCAAGGCCCGGAGCGACGAACGGGAGGGGTTTCGCGCGGCGGTGCAGAGGCTTCTTCCCGAAGCCAGGAACGTCGTGCGGGTAAGGGCCATCGCCGAGGTACTGGACGACGGCCACACATTGGAGCCAATGGGGCTCGACGACCTCATCGAAGCCACCGTCGGCCTCCTGCCCGAAGGAGTCAAACAAGCGTTCGTAGCGGCGCAACGCGTCTCGTTGCGTCAGAAGAGGGAGCGCGCGCGCCGCTGTGTATGGTCTTGGTCAGCCAAGGCCGCCGCCGCGGCTGCGGCTCCCATCCCCGTTGCCGATGCGGCGGTGCTTGTGCCGATCCAGATCCGCATGCTGGTGCAGGTCTCGGCGCTATACGGACTTGATGTGACGAGAGCCTTTCTCACCAAGCTCGTGTTCCGCGTGCTCGGCCCCGCGTTTGCGGCAATGGGCGGCCGGGCCATCGCCGCAGGCCTCCTGAAGCTGATCCCGGGTGGCGGAGCGGTCCTGGGAGGGGTCATCGGCGCTGCCGTCGCCGGCACGCTCACCGTCGCGCTCGGCGAAACCTACATTGCCGCACTGGACAGAGCGTTCGCCAGGTCCAACGCCGACATGCCGAAACCCGCCGCCATCGAAGCCGAGTTCAAGAAGCGGATCAGGAAGCGGATCAGGAAAGCGCGTCGCGAGACCCGGCGCGCCTCCCCCCGGCGCGGCGTCGGCAGGCTGCTGCCGTTCCGCAAACGACCCCGGCCCATACAGGGCGGTGATGGCTAACCATCTTGCCCATATTAGGGCATATGGCTAGTATGGCTCATGAAGACCACCGTCAACATACACGACGAACTGCTCGCCCGCGCCAAGCGGTACGCGAGACGCACGGGCCAACCGCTGCGGGCCGTGGTGGAGGAGGGACTCCGGCTTGCCCTGTCCGGTCCCGAATCCCCGGAAGCCTACCGGCTGCCCGACCTGAGCATCGGCGATCCCACCGACGCCGACCCCCTCGAAGCCTACTCCTGGCAGGACCTCTCCGAAATCATCCACGAGCATCCGGAGGACGCAGGGCCGTGATCGCGGTCGACACGAACGTGCTGGTCTACGCGCACCGCCGCGAGTCGCATGTACACGAGGCCGCGCGCGGAGTCCTGCGAGAGCTCGCCGAGGGCGACCGGTCCTGGGCCATTCCCTGGCCCTGCTGCTACGAGTTCTTCAGCGTCGTCACCAACCGCCGGATCTGGCGGGGCGCCCAGTCGACTCCCGACCAGGCGTGGAGCCAGCTGAGGGCATGGATCGATTCGCCGTCGAACCGGCTCATCGGGGAGACGAGCGACTTCGCGGACATCGTGGAGCGGCTGCTTCAGCGGCCACGGGTGCGCGGCCCGGTGGTCCACGACGCCCGGGTGGCCGCAATCTGTCTAGCACACGGGGTTGACGAGCTGCTGACCCGGGACCGCGACTTCGCCCTTTTTCCGGAGCTGAAGACGCGCAATCCGTTCGAGTAGGGATTGTTCGGACGACTTCAGGCCTCGGGCAAACGCGCCCCCACCGCCCCCAACCCCTCGCGGATGAACGCCCACTGGAACCGCATCTGGTCCTCCACGGGCATGGCCCTGAGTCCCGCCTGCGCCGCCTCGGCCCGCACCTCCGCCTCGACCTCCGCGGCCGCCTCCTCGCCCTCTTCCACCGCCCCCCGAATCCGCGCCTCCCACCCCGCGATCCGCTCCCGCCACCGCATCAGCGCCGGATCCGGCGGCCCCGGCTCGGCCCCCACCCCCGGCGTGATGAAGAGCGGCATCTCGGTCACGAGCGTCAGGGGATCGCCGCCCAGCGCCCGCACCGCCTCCATCGAACTGGGACGGAACCGCGCCGCCGTTTCGGAGTCCCCGAGGTCGAGGAAATGCCGCCTCATCGCGCGGGAGTCGGGGCGGCTGCAGAACCCCCGCGCCAAGCGGTGAAACCCCTTCTCGCCGTGCCGCTCGACATCGTGCAGGGTGTAGCCGGCGTCCTCCACGTCACGGGTGAGCGTGGCGGCCATCTCCCGCAAACGCGGCCACCACGACCGCTCCACGAGGAAGTACGGGCCGGCCGCGACGCTCATGCCGTGCATGCTCACATGCAGGTCGAAGGGGGCGTGGGCGCGCCAGAAGTCCCGGGCCGCGCGGTTCTCGGGACGGGCGGCGCGGTCTTCATCGCCGTGCGGGAAGCCGAACTCGATGTCGTCGCCGGGAAGTTCCCGCACGCGGTGGCGAAGGTAGGCGGCGAAGTCGTAGTGCTCGGCGTGCGGCGTCTGCCAGGCGGCGTTGGCGGCAGCTCCATCCGGGTTGAGGTGGGGAATGATGAACCAGGTCGCGGTGCTGCGGAGCTGCGTCCCCTCGTGGCTGGCCAGGACGCGGACGAGACGTTGCAATAGCCGCGGTCCGACCGGCTCGTCGGCGTGGCAGCCTCCGATCAGGCTCACCCTGAGGGGGCCGTCGCCGATCCGGTGAGCGAAGATCGGCCGCCCGTCGCGCGAGCGGCCGATCCCCTGCCCCGGCAAACTATCCAACCGAGCTTCGCCGCAGGAACTTCACCTCATGGACCCCTTGTCGGCGGCGATTCCCGAATCAACCTGCCTACACCTCTGTTACCACAACATCCTCGGTCCTGGTGAACTTCACCTGATGGCCGCAGAGTAGGCCCTCGTAGGTATTCGCCACCTTCGGGTCGGACCCACCGTCACCATCAACGACCTCCGCAGTGAACGTCAGGTCGATCTCGCAGTTGCCCGAACGGTCCCCGAGCGTCCACTTCAGGCCACCCTTGGCCGAACCCTCGACGCGGTCCAGCACGACTTGAACCAGGTATATCGTGGCATTCTCGCTGACACTGGGGTCTCCGTCCAGGGTGAATTCCCTGTCATCGGCCGTGGTCTTGCAGCCGCTTGGGTTGGTCTGCGCACCAAACACGATCCGAGCCGTATCCGTCGCCGTCGTGTCCACCGAGAACTCGGTGATGACCAACGTCACCTGACCCCCCTGCGGGCAACGATATACGGCACTGTTCCCCGACGAGCTGATCAGCTTCGTGGAGTCGGCCAGAAGCGATGCCATCGACTCCCTCGAATCAAAGAGTGCGATCGCCTCCTCCTCCGTAAGCCCGTCCTCAGGCTCGACCGTGTCGTCCCCACACGCGGTCGCGGCGAGAGTCAGGGCGGTCACCGACATCAGTAGTCTTGCTGCCTTCATTCTGTGTTCTCCTGTTGTAGTCCGGTCACTGTTTCGCGGCTGCCCGGCCTTCCCCGGCCGCGACCTGCCACCCTCGGATCGGACCGAAGATCCGAGTACCGCCAAGCGAGACTTACCCAACCGGTAAGGGTTTGTTCCCGCGGTTCCGGTGATGCGTGCCTGACGATTCCCGGAGCGAGCGTTCTCAGCACCCGGAGACCAAAAGCAAGCCCGTGGAAAAGCCCCCACGGCATTCGACCGGCGATGCATCCGTGTTCCTAGAGATCCTCCGGAGGCACGAGACCTTTCGCTTCCACCTCCACGGCGAGGCCGCACAGCTTGCCTTCATAGGATCCCGTCACGGTTTCGCCGGCCAGCTCGGGGTCCACCAGCGTCAGGTCCATCGCACAGCTCCCCGAGCGGTCCCCCAACCGCCACTTCACACCGTCGGAAAAGCCGCCCGTGACGTCGGTTTCCCCAGTGGATCCTATGTGCTCGATGAAGAACTCGTACCGGAAACTCGGATTGCCGTCCACGGTGAACTGCTTTCCGTCTTCCGTCACCTTGCACCCCGACGGATTGAACCGGAGGTCGATCACCAGTCGGGTGGTATCGCCGTTGAATTCGTCGTCGGCTTGCCCCACCCCCGTCACACGTCCCCCTTCCCGACATCCCAGCACGACACTGTCCTCGGAAATGTCAATCGCCGAGCCACCCCAGATCGCGCTCATCGTCCCGCGGAGGAGCGCTACCGCCTCCTCCTCGGTGAGCTCGCCCCCCGGCTCCACCGGGTCCCCGCAGGCCCCCAGGACGAGGGGAAAGCCAACTGCGCACATCAGGTTTCGTGTCCGGGACATTCCTTCTCCTCCAGTGGTCCGGCCCCATGTCTTTCCGTGTTCCAGCCGTTTCGTCGGCCTGGCCCGCCTCGCCCGGATCGAACCGGGAATCCGGGCGCGGCCCCGTAGCCTACCCCATTCCTACACCGCCCGCCCGGGGATGGTCCCCACCGTACACCTCACGGCACACGAACGGGACCTCCTCGCAGGCGGAGCCGGCACCGCCACCCAAGCGGCGATGTGGATTCGGGTTCCGAAGGGGAGGGCGACTCCCGCTCCCTTCAGGGCAGCGCGTACCGCTCCAGGTACTGAAGGCCGTACTCGTCCATGTGGACCGCGTAGAGCTTCCCGTCACCGAAGCTCGCCACGCGCCGTCCCACCCGCAGTTCGACCTTCACCGCCACCGCGCCCGAGCCGTCGAAGACATCGTACGCCGAAGGCTCGCCGGCCTCGCGGTGCCGCCGCACCCACGCCCGTCCGTGACCGTCGACCAGAACCGGGACGGTCCCGCCGTAGAAGGCCGGCTTCACCTCCGGCCACGCGAATCCGCCCAGTTCGTCCGCGCCGATGCCGGATCCGCCCCGGAAGGCGCGAATCGACACCGACCCGTTGGCGATGTTCGCCTCCATCCCGAGTCCGCCGCCGTTCTCGGAGCGCTGGTCCCGCCACTCCAGCTTCTCGGCCCGGCCGATGCCGACCGGCGTGTACGGGACCGGCTGCCCTCTCGTCACCGTCCCGTCCTCCCCGATCCAGTCCACGTGATAGTCCCCGACCCTCGCTACCACCAGCCGACCATCGGACGAGACGCCCCACGCATCCTCGGGCGAGAGGGGATTCCGGCTGACCTGGACACTCTGGTTGTTCGGCCCGCCCGACTCCCGCCGGGTGGTGCCCGGCAGCTTGAACATGACCAGCGAGTCCACCGCACCGGATTCGAGGTCCAGTCGCAGAATGTAGGCGGAGTCGGCCGGCTGAGCCATGCCGCTCATGTCCCGAAAGTAGAGGCGGCCGCCCTCGTCCACGGCGTGAGGCAGCGCCATGACCAGTCCCCCCCGGGTCGGGTCGCCCATGGCGTAGGGGCGCGTCTCGCCGAACTCCAGCCCGGGGCCCAGTTCGGTGAGCCTGCCGTTGCCGAGATCGACCAGCAGCGTCCTGCCGCCGGGGAGCGGCCAGACCGCGTCGGGCTGGATGTACTCGGCGGGCCCCTCGCCTACCGAGCCGATGGTGTCGGCGGTCCCGGCGTCCAGATCGAGTCGGACGACCACCTGGCCGAGAGGATCGGCCACTAGAACGCGGCCGTCCTCCAGCTCCCGTACCGTCCGCAAGGCCGCGAACGACTCCGGGTAGGTGGCTTCGGCCTCGCGCAACCGCGCAAACGGGGTCTCCCCCGCCCCACCTCCTTCACCCTCGCACCCGGCCGCCGCGGCAACGATCACGGCGACACCGATGCCCCCGATCCTGCAGCGCATCCCGACCTCCCCCGTCCCGGCTACTTGACGAACAGCATGTCGCGGTAGGTCGGCAGCGGCCACAGATCGTCCGGAATCACCTTCTCCATCCGGTCGGCCACCTCGCGAACCGCGTTCATCGCGGGGATCACGTTCTTCTTCATGTGGATCACCTTCGACGACACCTCGTCGCCGCCCAGCTCCTCGTTCTGCGCGTCGAGCTCGTCGAGCGTGGCGCTCAGCTCGTCGATGAGACCCGAGATCCGCGCGATGTTGCTGTCGAGGCCCACCGTCGAGCCCGCCTTCTTGGCCCCCTTCCGCGCCGACCCGAGCTGGTTCAGGTACGTGACCGCCGCCGGGAGGATCATGCAGCGCGCAACGTGGGCCGCCGTCTCGCCCTCGATGTTGATCCTGATGAAGTACTGCTCGGTCAGCACCTCGAGGCGCGCCTCCAGCTCGCGCGGCGAGAACACCCCGTACTTGTCGAAGAGGAGCTCGTTCTTGTGCGAGGCAAGCGCCGGCAGCGCGTCCACCGTGGACCCGGTGTTGAGCAGACCGCGGCGGGCGGCCTCCTCCACCCACTCGTCGGAGTAGTTGTCGCCGTTGAAGATGATCCGCTTGAAGGACGGAATCTCGTTCGCGAGCAGCGTCCAGAGCGCGTCCTCGATGGAGGTGCCGGCCGCCACGATCGGCTCCAGCACGTCCGTCCACTGGTCGATCGCCTCGGTGACGATCGTGTTCAGCACGGTGGCCGGAAGCGAGATGCTCGCCGACGAACCCACCGCGCGGAATTCGAACTTGTTCCCCGTGAAGGCGAAGGGCGAGGTGCGGTTGCGGTCTCCGGAGTGGCGCGGAAGGTCGGGGAGCACGTTGACACCCAGCCCCATCAGCCCCTCGCGCTCCCTCTCCCTGGCGCGGCCCGACTCCTCCAGCTGGTTGAAGATGTCCTCGAGCTGCTCGCCCAGGAACACCGAGATGATCGAGGGCGGAGCCTCGTTGGCGCCCAGGCGGTGGTCGTTGCCGGCGGTCGAGACGGAGGCCAGGAGCAGGTCCTGGTGCTTCTCCACCGCGCTCATCACCGCGGTGCAGAAGAAGAGGAACATGAGGTTGTCGTGCGGCGTGTCCCCCGGGTCCATCAGGTTCCTGTCGGCGGTCCCGAACGACCAGTTGACGTGCTTCCCGCTGCCGTTGATCCCCGCGAAGGGCTTCTCGTGCAGCAGGCACACGAAACCGTACTGGCGCGCGTTCCGCTCCAGGATCCGCATCATCAGCTGCTGGTGGTCGGACGCGACGTTCGCGTTCTCGTAGACCGGCGCCATCTCGTACTGTCCCGGCGCCACCTCGTTGTGGCGCGTCTTCATGGGCACGCCCAGCCGGTACAGGTCCATCTCGACCGACTGGACGTAGGCCAGAACCCGCTCGTGGATCGACCCGAAGTAGTGGTCGTCGAGTTCCTGGCCGCGCGGAGGCTTGGCCCCGAAGAGGGTGCGGCCCGACGTCATGAGGTCGGGGCGGCGGTAGTAGAACTCGCGGTCGAGGAGGAAGAACTCCTGCTCGGGACCCAGGTTGGAGATGACGCGCCCGGCTTCGACGCCGAAGAGCTTGAGGGCCCGGCGCGTGACCCGGTCGAGGGCGTCGATCGACCTGAGCAGGGGAATCTTGGCGTCCAGGCTGTCACCCGCCCAGCTGGAGAACGCGGTGGGGATGCAGAGGTAGGTCGCCGATTCCCCTCCCATGATGAAGGCGGGCGAGGTCGGGTCCCAGGCCGTGTATCCGCGCGCCTCGAAGGTGGCGCGCAGTCCCCCCGACGGGAACGAGGAGGCGTCGGGCTCCCCCTGCACGAGCTCGTCGCCCCCGAAATCGGTGATGGCGCGGCCGTCCCGGCCGACCTTGAGGAAGGAATCGTGCTTCTCGGCGGTGCTGCCGGTGAGCGGCTGGAACCAGTGTGTGTAGTGTGTAGCGCCCCGCGAGAGCGCCCAGTCCTTCATGGCCGCGGCCACCGTGTCCGCGATGCCGGGATCGAGTTCCTCGCCGTGGTCTATGGTGTTTACGAGCTGCTTGAAGACGTTGTCGGGCAACCGCGACCGCATCTCGCGCATGCCGAAGGTGTCCTCTCCGAAGACGCGCGGCAGAAGATCGCGGTCACCGGACCGGGACTCGGGCCGGCGGCTCCAGGTCTTGGCTGCGCTGACGGAATCGAAACGTCTCTGAGTACTCATGTCCGGACTGTTCTCCAGGTGTCGGCCGAACGCGCCCGTGCGGGTGTCGGCGGGGCGGTCGGGTTGGTGCGAATGTGGGCCATAGTGTGAACCTGCAACCCGGTGGGCGGATGTTCAAGGGGCATGACGGCGTGTCCGCCGGTCGCCGCACACGGGGGCGCGGACGGGCAGGACGTGGAAACAGATGGAGGGCGCTACGGGGTCCTTTCGAGCCCGCGCTTCCACGGGTTCAGCCCGCCGGCGACACCTCCACGACGTAGTCCACCTGTTCGTCCGCAATGCGGTCGTCCCACGGATCGGATGTGGCGCTGT
The DNA here is from genome assembly GCA_965204275.1 of Longimicrobiales bacterium. Lineage (GTDB taxonomy): Bacteria > Gemmatimonadota > Gemmatimonadetes > Longimicrobiales > Gaopeijiaceae > Bin94. The sequence continues at coordinate 353,724 of CBDBEC010000001.1, read as the reverse complement.
AGCGGAGCACGATTCTCGCGGTCCCCGGATCCTCGAACACCACAGTGGTCCTGTGTTCGAGGTACCTGAGGTCGTCAGTGCAGCCGAAATCGCCGGATCGTGCCTCTGCGAAGATATCGTAGGGGGTCACCACCGCCGACTCGCGCCCGCGCACCACCTCGGTTCCGTCGATCCGTTGCACGCACCCACCACCGATCGTCCAGAAGACGATCTCCACGGGAACCCCGGCCGTCGCCGTCTCCGGTATCCGCGGCTCGAAGCCGGCGATATCGGAAAAATCGATGTGCCCCACGATTCGGACATCGCGATAGCCCGACAGGAACAGCGAGTCGCAGGCAAGGAGAGCGAGCGCACCGGCGGCGACGAGCAGCCTGCCCGGGTGCCGACGGAGTCCTCGCAAGCCCGCCCGGCGGGGGCTGCGGGCAGGAGCGGATGGTACGGTGGGATGGCGGGTCATGAGGCTTGCTCCTGTCACGAGTATGACAATTGCCATGAGGGTACGGAAGATAATGAAGGAGACGGCGCAATGCCAAGTAAGTCGGACGGCCGACCATGTCAGACGGCCGGAACCCAACGGCCGCTCTCCGTGAAATGTAGCAATCCACGGATGAATCCGCGCGTGTGCCGGTGCCACCGCGGTGCCGGGCGATCAGCGTCTCCAGGCCGCGGCATCGGGGACGCCACGGCTGAACAGCACCTCGAGGCCGGGCTCGGGGGCCAGACCGCCCGCGTCGGCCTCGGTCCGAATCTCCGGAGGAAGGTTGCTCAGTATCGCCCGTACCTGCCCGGTGCGGGGGTCGCGCATGATCGCCGACGGCCGGTCGCTGCCGGCGTCAAGGGTGAAGGACCCTTTCGGCCCCGAGAGCGTGATGCGGGCAAGGGTTTCCGACCACCCGGGCTGCGCGGGCACGACAAATACGAAAGACGAACTCCCGTCACCGTCCGCGACCACGGGCATGGCAAAGTCGAGCGCGAAAAGGTCGGCACCTTCGACTGTAGCACCTACGAGCCGGTACGCTCCCGGCTTCCGCGGCAGAGCGGGTGGGGCGTCGATTGCGAACGCCGGCAGCAGGTACGGCGCACCGTCGTGACGAACCCCGCCCTGGACCAGGAGTGAGGCGGCCGGAGCGGTGTGGGGGGCGGCCATTTCGGGATCCTCCACGTAGAGACGGTACCGGAGCGAGTTTGTGAAGTAGAATTCGCTGATCCATTCCGGATCGCAGTAGGACATCAGGTCCACGGTAGAAGGCTTGACGAGGGAGTTCGTCGCGATGTCGTAACCCCACGCACCGATCGATCCGTCGCGCTGGGGAAACGACGGGTCCGGACCGGCGACATCGCCGCACGGGGCATGATAGAGGTTCATGTTGTGTCCGAGTTCATGGGCCATGATCGACGAATCCGGAACCGAGAAACTCGACCACCCCGGCAGGGCTGCCGTGCCGATACGGTAACCGAGTCCCGTCATCATGCCCATGTAGTACCCGGTGCCGCCTTCCGCAGCCCGAATCACCTTCGTTTCATGCAACCAGGCACGGTAATGGAGCGAATCCGTGACCACCGGCTCGTGAATATCCAGGTCGATGGCCGCCACGGGCAGCAATTCCCTGATCGGCCAGAGCAGTTCATCGTCGGCGGTGAGACTGTCGGTGATATCCAGGATGGCGGAGTCCGGCCTGCTTCTCCGCAGGAACGGGATGATCGTGAGTTCCAGGTCGGGCATCGATTGCACGTCCACCGCCATCCGGCCCGTCTCGGGGATGCGCCCGGCTATGCCCAGCTCGGGGTCCGTGGTTTCTTCGGGATCGATCTCCACCACCACTTCCAGACCGGGCTGAATGAAGGATCCGGGGATCGAGGCGTTGGCGGAGTAGGCGAGAGAGCTCTCGTCCACCTCGCTGCCGATGATCGACGAGTCCGGCTCGATGTCAACGACTTTCGCATCCCTGCCGTCAAGGTGGAGGGTGGCGCGAACCAGCGGGATCGTATCGCCCGCCGCCGCGGGGGCCACGACGAAGACCCGCAGCAAGGCGTCCTCACCGGCAACCAGCGGTACGGGGTAGGCCCTCGATTGAACGGCCCGGGTCAGGTAGGCGGCCGACCCATCCTCCGGCTCACCGCACGGAACCACTCGCCGTTTCGGAATCCCCCCCAGCCATTCGTTGAACTCGTCGTTGACCGGCGCACACAGGCCCGTTCCCTCCGTCAGAAGCTCGGTGACTTCCTCGAGGCCGGTGAGAGTCTCGGGAAGGGGGCCGGACAATGCGGCGTTGTCCGTGAGGATCAGGCGGGTCAGACCGGCCATGTTCCCGATCTCCGGAGGGAGCGGGCCCCTCAGCTCGTTGTCGAACAGCCAGAGGTCGGCCAACTGCGAAAGGCCGCCCAACTCGGCGGGGATCTCGGTCAGGCCGTTGTTGTAGAGATAGGCCTGGGTCAAGGCGGTCAGATTGCCGAATTCCGGCGGAATCGGGCCGCCCACCGAATTGGAGGCCAAGTGGAGTCGGCTCAGCTCCGTGAGGTCCCCGATCTCCGGAGGGAGGAAGCCGGAGAGGTTGTTGAGGTACAGGTCCAGTGCGGTCACGCGTCCATCGTCGTTGGTCGTCACCCCATCCCACTGCGATATCGGCTCACCGGAAAGCCATCCGCGACTACTGAACCAGTACTCTCCATGAGTAGCCTCGTAGAGCGCGGTTAGCGGTCCCCGGTCGGGGTTGATGACCACGGTCACCGTCGCGGTCGCGGAAACCGGGCTCGCCGTCGCGGTGATCGTCGCCGTACCACTGCCCGTGGCGTTAACGAGCCCGGCCAGGCTGATGATCGCGACCGCGGGGTCGCTCGTCGACCAGAAGACCTCGTAGTCCGTCATGACCTGTCCATTCTCGTCCTGCACCTCAGCCGCCAACCGGATGGTGTCGCCGACGTAGGACAACTGGACGGTTCCGGGGTTCAGCGTGATCGACGCCGGGCCCGGTACGGGCTCGCAGGCAGGAATACCGAGCAGGGTGAGAAGAGCCCCCGCGACAAAGTGGCGGGACTGCCGACGCGTTGGCGGGGCCGGCACGAGAGCGGACATGCGTGGACGAAGGAAGAACATCGCGCACCCTCACCCTCCGTCAGGGGTGTACACGTACACGATCTTGAGCTTCGAAACGTCCGTGATATTCCTGTCCGTGTGGTGGTAGATGTTCATCCTCCCGGTGCCGCAGTCGCCGAAGTCGTCGCAGGAAACCGTTCCGACCAGGCCGCTGACGTCGGTGGCTTCAATCGCCTCGCGCAGCCGCGCCCGGTCGATGTACATCCTGTCACCCACCTCCACGGCAACGGACCCGATGGCCGCGAGGAGCACGGAGGTCGCATCGTAGGAGTGCGCCCAGTAGGGTGATTCCGGGAACCCGCCGTGCCGGGCTTCGTAGGCGTCCAGAACCTGCTGCCCGCTCCGTCCCGTCAACTCGTTCATGTTCGAGCCGAAGGCCGCCTCCGGTCCGGCGAAGTACATCCCCTCCGACTGCGGCGTCCCCAGGAACGCGGAGACCAGCAGCGCGGCGGCTGAAATCAGGGTCGTCCCTTCGAGCCCGCCGAATTCCCCGGCCTGCGCGGCGAAGGCCGTTCCCTCCGTCACGAAGAGGGGGAAGAAGATGGCGTCGGGGCCGGCGGCCGCGAACTCGGTGAGAACGTCCGTCATGTCGGTCTGGCCCTTTTCGATGTCGGCCCGGACCGGGACCTCGCCCCCGAGTGCCGAGAACGCGTCGGCGAAGGCCGCCACGAGGGATGACGTGTAGGGGTCGCCGTCGTGAAGGGTGGCCACGCTCCCCAGGTCCAGCTCGTTGTAGACGAAGTCCGAAAGGGCACGTGCCTGGTGGAGGTCGTTGGACGAAACGCGGAAGTAGCCGGGGTGATAGTCCGGGCCGGCGTTGCCGGCCAGGTCCGAGGTGAGGCGCGGGGAGGTGTTGCTGGGCGAGATCATGACCAGCCCCGCGTCGCTGACGGCGGGGGACGCCGCCACGGCCGCGGCCGAACAGTTCGTGCCGATGATCCCGGCCACCTGCGGGTCCCCGGCGATTCCCAGCGCACCCGCGCGGCCCCCCTGCGGCGAACAACTGGTATCGACCGGATCGCCCAACTCGACCCGCCGTCCGCGGACGGGGCCCATGTCCTCGGCGGCGAACCCGGCCCCGTGCCTGGTCACCTCCCCCAGCGTCGGAGCGACCGTGGCGGAGAGCAGCATGCGGATCCGTATGGCTTCGTCCGCCTCCAGCCTGACCGCGCCCAGCGGCCCCGGCTCGAACTCGGGCGGCATGTTGGTTTCGAGGCAGGCCTGCGTCACGATCACCGCGATCAGCACCGGAACGAAAAGAACGATGTACTCGACACGTTTGCGCACGGGGAAGACTCCTTCTTATTCGAGTTTGACGTTGCCGCTGACTGGTGTCATGGGCTTACGGCCCCTAATATAATCTCCGGGGACCGGGGGCGACAACGTTCGTCCCGGCAACAGCTTGCGGGTGAGCCCACCGGTATCCCGCCGCTGGAGTCCCGTCCCGCCCCCCGGATGAACATCTTCATTCCCGGGTTCGTATTGCGAATGTTCCGCTTCGTGTCCGATTTCGGGTGGCCGCCCTGGCTTCGCGCACCCGCATGAGCAAACCTGAGGACCGCAAATGAGCAACTCGAAGGACAGCGGGGACGCCTGCCGGTCGGCACTCAAGTCCGTATCAAGGAAACGAAGCCGCGGAGGACCGGGCTTTTGCTCACTCCTCGGCCTGATGTTCATCGGGCTGAAGCTGACCGATCACATCGACTGGTCCTGGTGGTGGGTGCTGGCGCCTTTCTGGATCCCGGGCGTGTTGGCGCTCCTGGTGATCGCGGTGATCATCATCGCCGAGAAGCGTACCGGGTGGGAGTCTTCGGGGGAGTCCTGAAGCGTCGACTGATCTTCCACCGTGAAGTGGAAACGTCGTGTTCGGGTCCATGGGGGGCATGCGCCAGCCGCCCGACATGTCGTCCATCATGTGGGCCGCGTGGTCCATCTCCTGGGGGGAGGCGGGCGGGGCGGTGGTGGGGATGACGGCGGTGGCGACCAGGAGAATCCGGCCCACCCCGTGGTCATGGGGTGCGCAACCATGCCGGAATGTCCCGCCTGCCGTGCAGGACGCGCCAGACGTCGATGCGGGCGTCGCCCGTCATGTAGAAGACCAGGTAGGGGTAGGACTTCAGCGGCCAGGAGCGGAGGCCGGGCAAGTTCACCTCATGGCCGTATCGCGGCGACCCCGAACCCGGATTGCCGGCGATGTGCGCGAATGCTTCTTCGAGCGTGTCGATGAACCCGGTGGCGACCTCGTCTCCAGCATGGTCCAGGTAGTGGGCAACCGCCTCATCCACGTCCCGCCGGGCCTGCGTCCGCAGGACCACTGGCCACCCGGTCATTCACCCGCGCGTGTGCGAACTCCGGCGCGCAGTTCCTCGAAGTACGCCGCATCGGCCGTCACCGCCGGGGGCGACTCCCCCCCGGCGAGCAGGAGATCCCGAAGGTGCCGGCGGTCCCGGTCCCGGCGAATCAGTTCGCGGACGTACGCGCTACAGCTACCGTATCCGCGGTCCGCCACCTGCTCGTCGACGAAGGACTTGAGCGGGGCGGGAAGCGAGATGTTCATGGTGCTCATGAACTGAAGATAGGGTGAATGGCAAAAAATGGCAACATGGGATCGGTCGGCCACGGGCTGGCAGCCCCGTGGATAGACCCCCCGGCATTCGACCGGCGATGTATCCGCGCTTCGCTCCACTTGGTCACACTGTAAACTCCACCTTATCAAATGTCATGTGTACTTTACTCTTGATCCGTTCCTGGCTTCGCTCTGCGTTGCTGCTCGGGCGAATAGCCCTGCGATGCCCCTCTCGTCACGCCTTGCCAGCCCGGCAGAGCACATAAGACCTGAATCACGGCGAGAAGTCACGTAAAGCCAACCGGGACTGCACGATGTGCGCTTCCCGCCGTTGGACTGGAGCTTGCTGGACCGTGCCGCGACAGCGGAAAAACCGGAGTTGAATGGCGGGAGGCACGCGCCCGCGCATCATTTGCCGCAGGAGATCGCGAAGACCTGCTTTGCCGAAGCACCGGAAGAGCCGCGTCGTCCCGCCGAGCCCGTGATTCCGGCCCACGGGGTGAGTGATGGCCGCCGCCTGCCGTACGAACAGCGCCAGCACCGCCTCGTCCCGCGTCGGTGAGCCCGCCCTCCTTCTCCGCGAGGAAGAAGCCGCCCACGGTCGTGTCCCGGTGACGCATCGGCGTGCCCGGCAAGGCCCTGCCGAGGTCGAGGCTCGTGTTCGATGCGCAGTATCGCCGCCATCAGGCGGTATCGGCCTCGCCTGGGGCTGCGGCCCGGCGCTGGTTGGTGAGAATCGTTCAAACGGTCCGTCCTCCCTCGGTCGGATGGTCATGATGACAACATGATAAATGGCAATATAGACATGTATTCGTCACATAACATCCCGCCATGGAGAAGCTGTTGGAAACGCGCGTAAGGCCCGTTGTCCTTCACATTTCGCAATCCGTTGTTGCGGGATGAACACAGGAAAGGTATAATGGGCGGGCTACGCGGGGCTACCGAAACTCGCTTGATTGATCCATGCGACCATTTGAATTGAAAGGACAGGCCACGTTGGTGAAGAGGCAGGGCGGGAGACACTCACCTCGTCGAACGAAACGGCACGGCCGGTCAGCGCCACGGCCCAGCCCAGGGAGGAGATGGGTTGAACGCCGATGGTAGCGGAGTCGAGAGTCGCTCGCTACGGCTTGCTCGGTACTTGAAGGAGTTCGTTGGACTTCGCAGTAAGACCGTGCACGACGTCGACGAGTACGATTCCGTGCTCTGGTTCCACGAGATGCCGCAAACAGTAGACTGCCGAAGCGGTGCCTGGATCGACGACTACTACGATCAAGCCGATCCTTGGCTGGAGGTCCGCAAGCAGGTGTTCGAGAACCCGCCGCAGCCACCCGACATTCTCGCAGAGTGGATCGATGCCGATGCCCTTTCCAAGGCGACGCGGAGTATCGCACCACTGAGACCGACCATCTTGGAGAGAGATACGGGAATCGATCTGGCGGAGGACGAGACGCCCCCGCTTGTCGAGCGACGACTGGAAGACTGCCCGGACGTTGTCGAGGCCTTCGAGGCCTTTCGGCCGGGGTGGGTGCGGAGGCTTGGGCGGCGGAACATCGTCGTCGTAGAGCGGTGCAGGATCTCTACGCCGAGCTCTTCAGGCTGTACTCTCAGTTGCTGAAGCAGAGCGAGATCGTCGAGGTCGTCCTCGGGGTTGGCCTGATGGACTGGCAGGCCACGAGCGGCGATAGGCCGATACGGACTCGTCGCCACGCGGTCGTTGGGCACGTGGAGTTGACCTTTGATTCGGGTGGTGGTGTCATTCGCGTGGCCGCTCCCGGCGAAGGAGCGAACCTGCGAGTCGAAGACGACATGCTTGAGGCCGAACTCCGACCCGATCGCTCATACTATGACACGGTCGAAGCGCAGCTTGACGAAGTGGGTGACGCGATCTGGGACAAGTCTCTTGTCCATGCTCCGCTCAAGACTTGGACAGGGGCCCTAAGCCCTGGCGCTGAGTGGTCCGATGGACTCGGTACCAAGCGGGCGACTCGTAGTGACCCCGTCGTGAGCTTTGCGCCGGCACTGATTCTTCGCAGACGCCCTCAGACTGGCATGGTCCGCATCTACGAGAAACTGATCGAGAACCTCGAGAACGAAGGCGCCGACGTTCCACGCGGGTGGGGTGAGCTGACTGATGACGAGTGGGGAGATGGAGACGGGAAGCGTTCCCGGCGCGGACAGCGACAGCCGTCCAAGCACCGTGGCCGAAATGGCGGGCGAAGTAGTAGGGTCACGCCTTCCTCGTCGGAGATCTACTTCCCATTGGCGGCCAACCGCGAGCAGCGACGTATCGTCAACGCGATCGACAGCAATCAAGGGGTGCTGGTTCAAGGTCCACCCGGCACAGGGAAGAGCCACACCATCGCCAACCTCATGTGCCACCTTCTCGCCAAGGGAAAGCGAGTACTAATCACAGCGGAAACGGGCCGCGCCCTCCGAGTGCTAAAGCGCAAGCTCCCAAGTGAGATCCAGCCTCTGTGCGTCAGTCTGCTTGGGCACGGCGGCGACGCTTTCGCGGAAGTCAACGCCGCCGTCGAAGGCGTCACAAACCGGCAAGCCGCCTACTCGCGGGGCGCAACTGATGACAGGATCGCGGAAATCGACGGTGATCTTGACGAGACCCGAAGGCGTCTCGCCGGGATCGACTCGGAGATCCGAAGTCTGCGGGAAGATGAAACGCTGTCACATTCTCTGCTCGATGGAGCGTACGAAGGCACAGCGTCAGTAATCGCCGCGAGGGTCGCCGACGAGCGCGAGATGTTTGGGTGGTTACAGCTGGGGCGCGACGCGCCGAATCGTCCGACGGTTTCCAATAGCGAAGCAGCCACATGGTTGGGGATTCGCAGGCGGTACTCGGACAAGGAGATCGCCGCCACGCAACTCCAGATCCCGAGGGCTGCCATTCTCATTGCGCCCCGAGATTTCGCGCGTATCGTGTCGAAGGAAGCGGTAGCCCGTGACCGCAGCAGCAAGCGTGTGGACGCCCTCCGGTCGCACCCGGCTTTCTCGCCGATTCGCGCGGTTTCGAGCGACGAGCGAACCAATCTGGCCGCCGATCTCCAGAGCCTTGAGGAGCAGCGGCTCGCTCTCCAACGAAGACAGATCGCGTGGGTGCCCGGAGCGCTCCGAGCGGTGGTGTTGGGTCGGGACGCGTGGTGGCGGACGCTGCTCGACCTAACCAACGAGCGCATCCGACAGATCGAGCAGCTACTCCGTGGTCTCGGCAGTAGAGCCGTGACCCGTCCTGAGGGGCTCGACCCGCGAACGGTACGCTCCGACGCGCAAGTCGTGGCCAATCATCTCCAATGTGGTGGCAAGTGGAAGCGACTCGGATTGGTGCCGAAGGTGCTCAAGGGACGAAGCTACCTCAAAGAAGACATTCTTGTCGACGGCCAACCCGCCGACGATGTGCGGAAGCTACTCTTGGTATGCGACGATCTCGACCTGGAATTCGCGCTCTCAGATCTCGTGAGCCTTTGGGAGCACGCAGGAGTCACCGACATCTCGGCGGACCGAAGATTCTGCCTTGCGGATCTGCAACCACACCTGTCAACCTTGCAGGGCGTACTCGAATACGGCCACGCCTGCACCGAAGCTGCCAGAGGATTGTCCCAGATGTCCCCTCCGATCCCGGCGCCGAACTGGATTGATGGGGAAGCGTTGCGCTGGGTGGATGTTACGGTCGCTGCGGACCTCGACGAGGCGCTGGCCAATGCAGAAGCGCAAGTCGAGCTAACCGCCCAGCCCTTGGCGGGACTTCGGGAGCTGCATGACGCCCACCCTGTTGTGAACGCGCTTCTCGTAGCGGTTGCCGAGCGAGACGCGACGGCCTACAGCCAGTGTCACGAGCTTGTGGTGGTGATCGAAGAGGCCCGGGAGGCGCAGTCGGAACGCAATCGGATCGAAGGCGCGATCAGGTCGGCTGCTCCCTGCTTGGTCAAGGAGATCGAGGCGAGCCTTGACGAACCGGTTTGGGATGATCGGCTGTCCCGTTGGGAGGAGGCTTGGGACTGGGCGTGGACTGACGAGTGGCTCAGGAAGCGAGCCGACTTCGACTACCAGCAGGAGCTATGGCGAAGGCGTAGGGAAGCAGAGGATGGGGAAAGCAGACTGCTCGCAGAAGCCGCTTCACTCCGGGCTTGGAAGCACTTCTTCGAGCGGCTCTCGGCACCCGAGCGCAAAGCGCTCAGGGGCTGGCGCGAGGCGATACGCGCGATGGGTAAGTGCACCGGGAAGTCCGCGAAGATCGCGCGGTTGAAGCGACAGGCGCGCAAGTACATGCGTGAGTGCCGCAAGGCGATCCCGATTTGGATCATGCCTCGGTATCTCGTTGCCGAAATGGTCGACCCTTCCCCTGGTCTCTACGATCTCGTCATAGTTGACGAAGCCAGCCAGCTGGGCATTGAGAGCCTGTTCTTGTTCTATATCGCCAAGAAGATCATCGTCGTCGGTGATGATCAGCAGATCAGCCCTGCGGGCGTGGGCGTTCCCGATGCGGATGTCGCTGCCCTTCAACATCACTTTCTGCGTGGGGTCCCACACAAGGTCGCACTCTTACCGCAGAGTAGCGTCTATGGGAACGCGCAGATCCGGCTTAGCCAGAACATCGTGCTACGCGAACACTTTCGGTGCATGCCTGAAATCATCCAGTTCTCGAACGACCTTTGCTACGCTCGCAACGGTACGCCGCTCGATCCACTGCGCGCCTACTCCGCTGATCGGCTTCGACCACTCATACGCCGCCATGTGGATGACGGATACCGCAAGGGAAGTGCCCACTACGCAGAGAACCCGCCAGAGGCGGATAGGATCGTCGCGCAGATCTGCGGTTGCATCGACGACCCGCGCTACGCTGGCATGACCATGGGCGTCATCAGTCTCCAGGGCAAGACGCAAGCAAGACTGATCGAGAGGAAGCTCCTCCAGGCGCTCGATCCCGAGGTGCTTGTGAAGCGGCGGCTCATTTGCGGCGATGCCTACGCTTTCCAAGGCGACGAGCGCAACGTGATCTTCCTGAGTATGGTCGCGGCTCCAGGAGAGCAGAGGATCGGCGTCCTCGCAAACGAGGCGGCCCGCCAGCGTTTCAACGTCGCGGTCAGTCGCGCCCAAGACCAGCTTTGGCTTTTCCATACCGTAGAGCTCGACCTGCTCAGCGACAAGTGCATGCGCCATTGCCTCCTCAGCTACATGCTCGATCCCGGCCGGAAGCCGACCGATCCAGAAGAGCAGCGGTTCGAGTCAAAGTTCGAACGACATGTCTACCAGCGCATCACGGCGCGTGGCTTTCACGTGAGGACGCAGGTGTCGGTAGGCGATCCGGTGAATCACCGCTACCGGATCGACCTGGTCGTCGAGGGGATGCAGGGGCGGCTAGCGGTAGAGTGCGATGGCGACGAGTGGCATGGCCCAGATCGCTACGAACAGGATATGGCGCGTCAGCGCGACCTCGAACGGGCTGGCTGGCAGTTCGCCCGGATTCGAGGTAGCGACTTCTACCGAGATCGCGATGAGGCCATGGAACCTGTGTGGGCGGAACTTGATCGCCTCGGCATCCGACCCGGCGGCGTCGATGAATCGGCTGGTGCACCACCGCGACCGAAGCCTATAGGCTACGAGGCGCGGGAGAAGACCGGCCTCGGTGAACCCCTGTCCGGTCAGCCACCGTCCCCCGAGGCGGCGCCTCCGGCCGAGCGGCCCCTCGACGAGGCGACCGCAACTCCCACGAATGGCAATGACCCCATTCCGACTCCTAATGAGCACATGGTAGGGCCTCAGGAAGCACCAGAACCGTCCCCACGCCGGGAGAGACGCCCGCGTCCTGCAACCCCGGACCCGGTTTCGTCCAGGTCCAGCGAAGTCGCACCTTACGTCGCCTTCGAAGGACCGGCTGGCCCGGATCCGCGGCGTGCCTCGTCGGGCCGCGTGGCCGAGGGGCTTTGTCGAATCATCGATACAGAGGGCCCGATGCTCGTGAGGCGAGCCTACAATCTCTATCTGAGCGGAATCGGCATCGCCCGAATGGGGCGCCAACTCAAGCGGGCCATGAACAGGGCGCTTCAGCATGCCATTCAACAGGGGCGAATCGCCAAGGAAGACGAACTCGGCACCGGTGGCCTGGTCAACTCGATCGTGCGCATCATGGGCAGGCCGGCAACCGTACTTCGCGAGCGCGGTCCCCGCACGTTCGAGGAGATTCCGCCGAGCGAGCTTGGGCTCATGGCACGCAGATTGTCGCACGATGGGGCGTTTGAATCCGGTTCCGATGACCACCTTCGGGCAGTGTTGGAAGCGTTTGATCTTCAGCGCCTGACAGTGCAACGGAGGCTTCGTTTCCCCGATGAGCTTGGACCGACGGATCGCCATGCGGACGACATCTTGGACGGCGGGCAGGCGTCATAGCGTGTCGCGACATGCTCTCCCCGTGTCCCGCTGGTCATGGCGTTGCTGTGACCTGATCGCGCGTCCCGAATCTACCCTGCCGCGGCCTGAAGTAGTGCGTTTCAGTGCGAAGGAGCCGGGATCGTGAAGCTGATTCGCGTGGAGGCCGGGGGGTTTCGGAGCTATCGGGAGCTCGCTCTCGACTTCGGGGGATGCCAGTTGATTCGCATTTGCGGAAAGAACGGCGTGGGGAAGAGCACGATCATCGAGTCTCTCGGGTGGACGATCTTCGGGCGTGCTGGAAGCAGCATTCGAGACGCTACACACCGAGGCTTCAGCTCCGCGGAGACCCTGGACGCTTCAAGCCACCAGCCCCTGCCTTGGGTGCTGTGGACGGTCGAAGTCGAACGCGAGCTCATTCAGATTAGTCGCTGGAACGGAGGTTCTCAGGTACAGCGGGTAGAGAATCGCCAGGAAATCGAGACTGGATCTCGACGAGTTACCGAATACATGGTCGACCGACTCGGCATCGATTACGACGATCTCCGTGCAACCGCCTGGTGCCTCCAAGGAGATGTGATGCGGCCAGTATCCATGGCCAAGCAGGATCGGAGGCACTTGATCCGACGGCTCCTGCTGGGAGACGGGGAAAGCAGCGCTGCCGTGGGGAATCGGGATGCCGAACCGGCGGATACGGTGCGTAAGGCCCGGTGGCAACTGCGGAATGCCCGAGACAATCTGGACCAAGTGATATCCGATCTCGCGAAGGCAGAGGAACACGAGTCCGGGGCTCGGGAGCGATTGGACGGGTTGCAAGAGCGGTGGATGGCCCACTTGGAGCAGCGTTCTCGACACGAGGTCCTGTTGGCGACGATTGGGGGTCTCGAACGCGAGAGGGAAGGGCTCCGAAAGCACTTGGACGATTGTGTCGCGGATCTGCGAGGGATGCGGAAAATCGAGAATCGGGCCGACCGGTTCGACCCGTCCGCGCTGGACAGAGCCATCGGTCAACTGGAGGAAGACTTGACCGAGCTTGATCGTCTTGAAACGGCATTTCAGGACACCAGAGAGCAGAGACTTATCCGAAACGCGGCCGCGAAGGCCCAAGGCGACTGGTACGATGCCGTGTCAGCTACACTCGGCTCCGCGATCGCGAGGGGTGAGTGCTCCACCTGCGAACGACGAGTCTGGACGGGGCACTCGACGCTGCGAAAAAGCTGGACAACGCGAAGGCGGAAGCGAAGCAGGCCCGCCTCCGGAGTGCCCGCACCAACACCCCGGGGACGGAGGAGACAGAGCTGTCCGACGACATCCGCCGGCTAGAACGGGCGATCGACGCACGGCAGGAGCGCGTGAGCATCCTCCGATATGAAGATGGCTACGCCGAAGCCGCGAAGTCGCTCTTGCATCGCATCCCATCGCAGGTCGCGAAGCAAGCTGAGCTTGAAGGTAGGCTTGCGGAAACCGTTCGGTGTATCGAGCAGCGCAAGCAGGAGTTGGATGCCAACGGCTACCGCGACGAGGAGCACCAACGCTTGGAGGCTGAGGTCAATAAGGCGGAGATCGACGGGCGAGAAGCACTGGTACAGGTCCGAGAGAAGCGCAAGGAGCGGGATCGGCTCAACCGCGAGTTCTGTCACATGGCTCAAACCGCCGTGGATATGTCCGCCGAAGCCGTCGGGGTTCGCACGGACGAGGACGACGTGCGATCACGCTTGGAAACGACGATGGATGAAATCGTGAAGAGGCTGGCCGGCAGTTCCCAACCACCGCTCGCGGTAAGCGTCGACAAGGACTTCAAGCCGACTCTTCATGAGCGGAACCGAGATGGACCGGAGGTGAGGGCCGGAGGTCTCGACGTCATGGTTGCGCTCGCGATGAGGTTGGCGCTGGTGCGCCTCATGAGGGAGCAACGCCCCGAACGGGGCTCGATTTGCGACCTCCTCATACTCGACGAACCGTTCGGCAACGTGGATTCGCCACGGGCGAAGCGGTTCCTGGAGTTATTGCTGCAGGACAAGGAGTGGCAAGTTCTTGAGATAGCCTCAGCGAGTCGCGTAGAGCACCCGGAAACTGCCACGGTCTGCACCGTATGTGTGGAAGATGGGACCGCGAAGGTAGACGGGCCGATGGCCAGCACCTGATACGACCCCGAGGTTGAGCGCGAGCGCACCCGTGAGCTGGCGCGCGTCGACCGCTACGAACCCCCCCGTTCCAGGCGCCAGACATCCACATGATCCAGGTCAAGGCTGTCCCGGCGGATCGTCAGCAGGTGGTCGGAAGGGCCGAAGGCCGGCGCGACGCCGGTTGCCGCGTGGGGAGGCCGGGGTACGCTGGCGAGGAGCCGTCCTTCGGTGTCGAAGATCTCCCAGAGGTCACCGTCCATGCGGCGCACGGTGACCCAGAGCTTGCCGTCGGTCGCGATTTCGAACGGGCCCAGGATCGGTTTTGTCGCGTACCGGGTGGGGCCGGAGGGTTCGCACTCCGCGCCCCTGTTCTCCGCGCTCCACTCCTCGAAACGCCGGGTGCGCTCCTCCCACTCGGCGTCCGTGACCGATTCGGCGGGCAGCGGCCGCTGGATCAGCCGCACGGTGTCGGCGCCGTGGTTCCGGGTGACCGCGATCCGGTAGTCGCTCGTGAACGCGGAGTACATGACGCCGCCGGGCCCCGGGCGCTCGAAGAGACTCGGAGCGAAGGGAATCCCGAAGGCCGTGATGAAGCCCTCGCCAAACTGGCAGACGATCGCCGACGGAGAAGCGTCCGAAGGCTCCGGCAGCTCCGGCAGCGAATCGCCCGTCGCGCCCCGGCTGTTCAGGCCCACGTACAGCGACCGGAGCGCGGAGCCGAAACTCGTTTCGTACGAGGAACCCAGCGCCTGGAGGTACAGTTCGTCGGGGCCGACGGCGTAGAAGCGGGGGCCCGGCCAGCCCGTGCGGCGACCCCGCGTCCTCCGCTGCCCGAGCCACTCGCCTTGTCCCGACCACTCGCCGACGCGGCCCAGCATGGGATCCATGGTCAGAAGCATGTTGCCCGCCCACGCCAGCGAAGAGAGGGCCTGGAACTCGCCCGGCCCCTCGCCCTCGCGGCCGAAGGTGCGGCGGTGCGCGCCATCCAGCCCGAAGACCCTCACCTCGAAATTGCGGCCGTCGGCCACGTAGACCTCGCCGTCCGGCCCCAGCGCAACGCTGCTCACGCCGCCGAACTCGTCCGGCGAGCCGGTGTCGGTCAGGGTCTTCGGCCCGATCGAGACCACCGGAACGAGGCGCGCCGGGGGCGGGGTGCCGGTGTTGGTGACGTGGACAACTCCGCCGATGGTATCGAAGGTGGTGGCGAAGTCGCCGGGGCGCGCGGCGTCGTCCCGGGCGCAGGCGGCGAGGGCCGCGGCTGCCAGCAGCGATGCGACTCGATACATTCGGGGCGTCCTCTCGGAAAGGGTGGTGATCGCAACCTATAACCCCCGGCCGACCGCGTCATGGGGATCACGCGAGAGGACGCCCGGGGTCGCCCGGACCTGAGGAGAAGGCACTCCCGATCGCCGATTCGATGGCGGCGACCTCGCCGTCGCCGAGCTCGCGAAAGCCGGGACGCTTGCTCGCGGAAAGCCGTCCTCCGTTCTGCACGCAGAGCCGTATGAGGAGTGAAGTGCGCCGGTCGGGCATGTCCACGATCTCCGAGACCGCTCGGAACGCCCTGTCGAAGGCTGCGATGAAGCCGAGTTCCTCCCGCAGGTCGTGGCGAACCGCATCGGCGACCCGGTCGTGCAGGTATTCGGCGAATTCGGTCATGTCGATGAACCGGTAGAGATCGCGCGTGTCGCCTTCCACCACCAGACGCCTGTCCCGATCCCATCGCCAGTCGATGAATTCCAGGGTCGGCCGCGAGAAACTCTCGAGCACCCGGTCGTAGCCCCGGCGATCGCGCAGGATCGCCGCCGACACGGGAAGGATGAAGTCCGGGGCGGTGTATCCCCTCGAAGCGAGCATGTGATGGATGAGGAACCGATGGATGCGACCGTTCCCGTCATCGAAGGGGTGGATGAAGACGAAGGCGAAGGACGAAACCGCCGCGGCCACCACGGGGGGAACCCTCTCGTGCGACACCCGCTCGGTCAACTCCATCCAACCCGTCATGAGCGATGGCACGTCGCCCGGCCGGGGGCACACGAAGTGAACCTCCTCGCGGAAGCCGGCACCCGTCCTGCCAACGAAGTTCTGATCTTCGCGCCAACCGGTTGCGGCGTAGCGCGGATCGACGATCAACCCCTGGAGCCGGACCAGCGCATCCTTGTCCCGCGGGTCGAAGGCTGCCGCATCGGCGAGCGCCCTCACGAACCGAGCGGCACGGCGGGAGGACGGCTTCTCCCCTTCGATGGCAAAGGAGGATCGCGTTTCCCTGGTGTAGAGATAGTCCACCGCACGGGTGAGAAGGTCCCGGTCGATGGCCTCGCAGAGGGAGCGCGCCTCTTCGTCGATTCGCGCAGCCATCCCGCGCAGGAGCCTCGGGGTCCGGCGGACGGTGACGCAGAGGGCGGGGCCGCCGAGCAGATTGTCGATGACGCGGTGGCGCCGGGAGTTGCGGCGCCCGGCGACGACGAACTTCTTCGGATCGAGGGCCTGGACGTAGTTGCCGCTGCGCGCGTCGCCGACATCGAGCATCCTTCCCGTGAGCGCCTCGTAGAGGAACCAGGCACGGCGGCTGTATGCACCGGTGGGTTCGCTCCTCACCCATTTCTCGAGCGTCGCCGCATCCATGTTCCTGAAGGCGGCCGCCAGTAGACGCAGATCAAACGGCTCATGGCGCAGCGTGAAACGGAGCTGCCGCGCAAGCGACTCGCCCGGTGCGTAGTGCGGAGGATATTCCTCCCGCACGCGGGAACCGTGAACCACGGTCCGGCGCGCGCCGGGAACCACATGGCTTTCGACCGCCGGAGCGGGTACGGGCAGATCCAGCTCCCGGCGCAGCCAGGCTTGCCCCACCGGCCTTGCGTCGGGATGAGTGCTGTGCCGTTGCGTCATGAGAAACACTGTGTATTTGAGCGAAATGCTTAGAGTAAGGTATTCCCGTTACAAGACGATTACAACACGCCCTGACTCGTCCACTACCCCCCCTCCAGCCGGGGATTTTGCCGCGCAGATCGTCTTCCCGACCTTCCAGAACGTTTACGCAGCCGACTAGACGCTTAGAATCATTGCTCTGGATTCAGAATCGCTTACAGACGCCGTCGCTCCGCAGGGATTGCCCACGAATCCGGGTTGGCCCGGCGGGCCGGATCAGCCGATCGGCGTCACGATCCCGGCCCGGAGCCTCACGGCGCGGTTCCGGAGGTGTCCAGCCTGGGCCGCGCCAACGTTCAGCAGCCCCAGAGTATACACCACGCCAACCGACACCCCCATGCCGTCGTAGAGCGCGATATCCGCCCCGGTGCCTCCTGACACGCCCAAGTCGAAGCGCGACAGGCCCAGGCCCGCACTCCCACATGCCGCATTGACCTCGTTCACCACCACGCCTCTGACCGACACGACTTCGTTCCACTCGCACGAGGCCTTGAACGCGAACGCCGGACCCGCTGCCGCATACGCCGAAACACGGCTCCCCGGCAGCCCAAGCCCCACCTTCAGCAGAGTCGCCAGTTCCAGGTATTCGGGTTCCATCCGGGATTCGAAGCGGACTCCGTCCGACTCGCTCTTCCAGCGGGTACCCTTCTTCGAGTAGAGGCCGCCGACCTCGAGGCTCAGATTCCCCGACAGAGGCCTCGTCACCGCCAGCCCGATCGTAGGTCCGGTCGCCGACCTGAAGTCCGGTTGCCGGTAGGAGTCGAAGTGCGGATACACGTATCGTGCCAGGTCGACGCCGATCGACGTCCGGTTCACACCGGTGGTCACTGTGAGGGTGGTCTGCCCGAAAGCGGAGGCCGCGGGAGGCAGGACGAGCGCAGCGGCGAGAAGAGGGGTTGCGAGGCGTTTCATCGCACTACCTCCACGGTGTAGACCTTGTATCCGTAGCGGCGGAGATACCAGCCGTCGCTGCTGTACGCGATCGTGATTTCGGCGGTCCCCGGATCATTGAAGACCACGTCCGCCTTGTGTTCGAAGAACTGAATCAGCCAGACACCACATGAACTTCCCCCGTAGCCCAGGTAGTCGTATGGGATCACCAGGGCCGACCGACCGGTGATATCCACCTCGGTCTCACCCCCCGTCACGCAACCGTCGCCATTGGTCCAGAAGGTGATCTCCGACGGGACCCCCGCGGTCATCGTGTCCGGGATCTGCGCCTGCCCGTTCCATGCGCCAACGACACGGACCGCCTCGAGGGCGTAGGGATCGTCGCAGGCCGCGACGGCCACCGCGCCGATTGCGACTAGCAGAGTGCCCGCGCGGCGAAGGACCCGCGGCGCCAGGAAATCAGGGGAAGAAGGGGTTTTCATCGGGTCACCTCCACGGTGTACGCCTTGGACCCGTACCGGCGGCCGGGGTAGCCCAGGCCCGTCCTGAACACGAGCACGATTTCCGCGGTCCCCGGATCGTCGAAGACCACCTTCGTCCTGTGCTCCATGTACCGCAGGTCATCGGTGAGGACCGATGGATCCGTGTAGTCGTATGGGGTCACAACCGCAGACCGGCCGCTGTAGGCCACCTCGGTGTCGGCGGCCCGGTAGCCGCCGTTGCCGGCTGTCCAGATCGTAATCTCCAGAGGAACGCCGGCTGTCGCCGTTTGCGGTATCCGCGGCTCCATGTCGTCGCCGAACACGACATTG
Organism: Longimicrobiales bacterium; assembly: GCA_965204275.1. GTDB lineage: Bacteria > Gemmatimonadota > Gemmatimonadetes > Longimicrobiales > Gaopeijiaceae > Bin94. Next base: position 334,929 of record CBDBEC010000001.1, on the reverse strand, counting down.
CCGATCACACGGTTTTCCTCCGGAGGAGCGCCGGGATTGTCGCAGGCAAGGGCGACTGCCGCGACCGCGACCAGAAACCGGCCCGCGCGGCGAGAGACTTGATGAATATCCCGGGGACGGGTATCGGGAGACGGACGGGCCGGGAACGAGGGAAGGCGGGTCATGGAATTCGCTCCTCTTGTCGGTGCTGCCTTGGGGGGCTTACAAACTACAGCAGAAAGGGTGGTGATGTCAAGAAAAAGCGATGCACCCACCGACGCCGAGCGAGCATCGAGGGCGGCGAGGGGCCGGAACTCAAAAAGGCCAGCGCTGCACCGCCATCACGGCCGCCACGCCACCCGCCAGCGCCGACAGCAGCAACGTCCACAGACGCTGAGGGAGGGAAAGAAGGCGCACGGCCGCCAGCGCCACCGCCAGCACCCCCACCGCCACGACGATCTGGGCCAGTTCGAGCCCGATGTTGAAGGACAGCAACGGGAGGAACAGGCTCCTCTCCTCGCCGAGCGCCAGGCGCAGGAAGTTCGAGAAGCCCAGTCCGTGGACCACCCCGAAGACCAGGGCGAGCGCGTAGCGGAGCGGCCGCGCGGCGACCCGGTGCTCGGCGGGATCCTCGCGGCGCAGCCCGGCCAGGTTGGTCAGCGCGGTGGCGACGATCGTGACCGGGATAAGGAACTCGACGAGGCCGGTGTCGACCCGCACCAGCCGCAGCGTGGCCACCGCCAGCGACACCGAGTGCCCGATTGTGAACGCGGTCACAAGCACCAGGAGCTCGCGCCAGCGCGCCAGCGTGTAGGCCGCGCACAGCACCGCCAGGAACAGGATGTGGTCGTAGCCCCGCAGGTCGAGCAGGTGCTCGAAGCCGAGCCGCAGGTAGACGGTGAAGGTGCCGATCACGATTTGTCCGCCGCCTCCCGGTGCCGGGAAATGGTCCTCGCCTTGAGGCGTCGCAAGGCTCTGTGAGCCATCACCAGGATCGTGATCCACGCGATCCACGACCCCCGCTCGGCTACCGTCATCATACGGAAATGCTCCCACAGCAGCCACGGCAGCGTCAACGCGATCCCCACGCGGCCGCCATCGTGGTACGGCATCCGCCGCTCCACCACCGTCGCCGCCCGGCGCCGGTCCCGGTGCAGCACCTCCTCGATCGCGCGGCCGAGTTCGCCCGGCGGCATGTCGCGCCAGCCGGGGACCCGCATCACGCTCCACGCCGCGGCGGTGCGTCCCCACCCGTGCATGTTCGACCCCGCGACGACCGCCAGGTCCATGCCGTCGGCGAGCGCCAGGATCTCCGCGCGCTCGGCCTTCACCTGTTCCAGGCCGCGGGGCGCCCCGTCGCTGAGTTCGATCCCGACCACCCCCGCGGGCGACCCGGGTCCGAGCGGCACGACCTGGTCCAGGGGGCCGGGGATCGTGTACAGCATCGTGACCGGGGGGGCGCCCCGCTCCCGCGCGGCCGCGATCGAGTCCGGGTCGAGGTGGTGCCGGGTGCCGTCCAGGGCGAACACGTAGCGCTCGCGGTCGCCCAGCAGGTTGATGTGGCGGTTGCGGAGCCGGACCTCCATCCCCGACAGCATCACGGTGCGCCCGCCCGCGCGGTCCGGGTTGGCGGGGGCCGCGTCGTCCACCCCGTCCCAGGTGTAGTGATCGGTGATGTACGCCGCGTCGAAGCCGCCGTCCTCGTGCCAGGCGCGGTTGCGCGCGGCCGTGAAGCGGGACCACCCGTCGTGGGAGCGGTTGGTGTGCGAGTGGAAGTCCACCGCGAGGAGGTCGGGGTCGTCGAGCCGGATTTCGACCATGGGGCGCGGGAGGAAGACCGCGGCCGCGTAGAAGGCGAGCAGGGCGAGCAGGGCCCCGACGGCGCCGCCGAGTTCCATCCAGATTCGGATCCCGGTGAGCGCGCGACGGGGAATCTCGGCCGCGGCTGCGGGGTCGGCGGCGATCTCGCGGCGCAGCACACGGTCCGCGTGGACGCGCCGGGCCAGGTGGAGCAGGACCAGCGTGATGAGCACCGCGTAGTGCTGGCTCACCGTGAGCAGGGACATGGCGTCCCAGATGCCGAAGAGGGGGGCGCCGAGGAGGTAGCCGAGCGGCTGGCCGGGACGGGCGAAGGGGACGGCCTGGCCGGTCGCGGCGTCCTGGAGGGGCGGGGCGGCGAAGAGGGCGCCCATGACGACCAGGGCTAGCACCGCGACCGGGAGGCGGGGGACGCGAGGCGGGGTGACGGGGGTGCGTGTCATCGTGCGGGGATCTCCTGTTGTGTCGTCCCGGCCAGCCGGCCGGCACCGACCCCCGCGGCCCCCGCCAGCTGGTCCTGGCGCAGGCCCTGGGCGCGCCGCGCGGCGCGTATGATCCGTCCCAGCTCCTCGGTCGTCATGGTCGGTCTTCCCGATCAGGAAAATAGGGCGGGCGGGTGCCTCCGTAAGTCTGGATTGTCCCGATCGGTAAAGCCACCCTCACCGCACGAACGCGTGCGAGTACTTGACCATCACCCCCCGCGCGGCCGAGCGCGGCGGTCCGGGAGTGAGCCCGCCGAGCTCGTGGCGCAGCCCCTCGTCGTACACGATCCAGAGGTCGGTGCCTTCGCGGAAGTGATACCGGAGCCGCACGTTCACGCCGGTCTGCGCGATTTCGCTGCTGTATTGCACCAGGGTGCTCATCGAGACGCGCGGGTTCAGGGCCGCGTTCAGCCTGAGGCGCGCCAGCCGGGTGGTCGTGCCCGCGTCGCGCTCGGGGAAGTCGATCCGGTTGATCTCGTAGCCGGCTTCCACCTCCAGATGCCTGGAAACCGTCCAGACCGGACCCAGGTCGAGGCCGAGCCGGCGGCCGTCGTGGAAGCTCCCCGCCGACGCGTTGAATTCGCCCCGGAAGACCGCGCTCCGCGGGAGCCGCAGCATGACGGTGGCTTCGTGGAACCAGTGCTCGCCGGGCCGGACCCACGTATCCGCGACGGGAAAGGCCTCGCGTACGCTCTCGAAGCTCGACAGCACCCCGATCGTGAGGTTGGAACCTCCCTTGAAGTCGAACTCGAGCTCGGGCCCGACCCGCCGCGATTCCGCGGTCCCGTCTCCGTTACGGTAGTAGTGCGCCGTCTCGACGCTCACGCGCCTCGACCGCAGGGGCGAGTCCGCGTCGCGGTACTGCCGGTAGCCCACCCGCCCCGCTCCGTAGGTGAAGTCCCGGCGCGACTGGAAGCCCAGCCCCGGCCGGTAGCCGCTTCCCACCCGGATCGCTTCGGCGTAGTACGAGAACCCGTCGTCGCGCCGCCGCTCCAGCCGTCCCCGCACCAGCCCCGGCTCCAGTCCCCCCTCCTGCTCGGCCGCCTCGTCGACGGTGTGCGCCCACTGCACCAGCAGGTACTCGTCGCCGACCAGCCGCAACACCGCATCCAGACCGTAGGCGACGTTGTCCGCCCCGTGCGAACCCAGCCTCGTGGTGAGCATGCCCCCCACGGTCGAGTTGGGATTCAGGACCTGCTGGCGCAGACGCAGCACGCCCATGTTCTCCGACGACACCTCCCCCTGTCCCGCGGTCTGCATGGTCAGCAGCCCGAAGTCGGTGCCGGCCACTCTGCCCACGGCGCGCACGCCTCCGTAGATGCGTACCGGCTCGCCGCCGTTCAGACCGATCCGGCGGCTGTGGAAGAGCCGGTCGAAGGCGCCGCCGGTGCTGAAGTCGAAGGTAGACGACCGCTCCTGGAAGAACTGGCGCTTCTCGGGAAAGAAGAGGCGGAAGCGGGTCAGGTTGACCTGCTGCTCGTCGGCCTCGACCTGCGCGAAGTCGGTGTTCACGGAGAGGTCCAGGGCGAGGTTGGAGGTCGGCGAGTACTTGATGTCGAGGCCCGCCTCGGTGGTCGGATCCCGCACGGTCCGCCATTCGGTCCGCGGCTCGTCGTCCGGAAGCGCCGGCTCCGTCGTCTGCCGGAATCCGCCGAGGGCATAGGGGGTCACGTACAGCGGGGTGGCCTGGCGCACGCCCCTGAGCACGACCCGCTGCGCCCCCGACGGCCTGGCGAAGCCGAGCCGGCCCCAGCCGGGATCCATGACCGGGTAGGTCTGGCGCTCGTTCTTGCGGGGAATCAACCGGTAGGCGATCAACCCCATGGTGACCTCGCCGCCGACCGCCTGGAAGCCGAGGGTCGAGAACGGAATCCGGAATTCGGCGAACCAGCCCAGGCCGCTCTTCGTGGCGGCCACGTCCCAGTAGGCGTTCCAGTCCGAGTTCATGGGCATGCCGCCGGTGAACTGGGCGTCGTTGAATACGGTGCGGTCCTGCCGGACGCCCTCCGGGTTGGTGGTGAACCAGACCGCGGTCTCGTGGTCGTTGTAGCTGTCGATGACCACGGCCAGGATGTCGTCGCCGCTGTAGCTGTCGCGGTAGAAGGTGCCGGTCCGGATCCGGTCCGGTTCGGAGTCGTACATGCGGCCGGACACGTACAGGTAGCGGTCGTCGTGGGCGACCCTGACCTCGGTGGCCTCGGTCAGGGGGCCGCCGAAGGTGGGGCTGTACATGGTCATGGGGAAGGGCGCGATGTCGTCCCAGGCCGCTTCGTCGACGACGCCGTCGAGTGTGATGGGGGCGGAGAGGCGGGGGATGGTGACGGTCGTGCCGGGCGAGGGCGGGGGGGCGGGCGGGGTCTGGGCGTGGAGGGGAGGGGCGTGGAGGGAACCGGTGAACAGGAGAGCGGTCCGGACGGTCCGACAACGTGCGCTTGTGAAACGTTTCACAATCGTGCCGTGTTCCCCTGGAGTGGACGGGACCCGGCCTTCGCCGGCAACGCCTACCGCTAAGATACGGGATGACACCACTCCACCACGACCACCTCACGGCTCCCGCCTCATCCCCGCCGGCCACGATGCTGCTGCTGCACGGCATCTACGGCGCGGGCCGCAACTGGCGCACCGTCGCGCGGCACCTCGTGGCGGCCCGGCCCGGCTGGCGCGTCACCCTCGTCGACCTGCGCTCGCACGGGCGGTCGCCGCACCTGGCGCCCCACACGGTGGCGGCATGCGCGGCCGATCTGGCAGGCCTGGAGGACCACCTGGGCCGCACCGCCGACGCCGTGCTGGGCCACTCCTTCGGGGGCAAGGTCGCGCTGCTGCACGCCCGCCGCGCGGCCCCCGGTCCCCGCCGGTACTGGATCGTCGACTCGGCGCCGGGGGCGGGCCGTCCCGCGGGAGGGGCGTGGCGGATGCTGGGGGTGCTCAGGCGCCGGCCGGGTCCGTTCGGGAGCCGGGCCGAGGCGGTGGCCGCGGTCGAGGCCGAGGGGTATTCGCCGGTCGTGGCCCGGTGGATGGCCGCGAATGTGCGGCGGAACGGGGCGGATGGGTGGGTGTGGCGGATCGACCCGGACGAGATGGAGGGGTACCTGCGCGACTACTTCGATGTGGACGCCTGGGATGTCGTCGAGGAGCCGCCCGAGGGCGCGACGATCCACTTCGTGAAGGCCTCCGCGTCGAGCGTGCTCGATGCGGAGGCCGTGGGGCGCATCCGGGGGGCGGGGCGGGGGGGGCGGGTCCTTCTGCACGAGGTCGAGGGCGGGCACTGGCTCAACACGGAGAACCCGGACGCGGTCGTCGCCTTGCTGGCGCGCGGGCTGCCCGTGGCGCGGGAAGCGGCTCGCCCGCCCGCCAACGTGGGCTGAGCCCCCGCGGACGCGAAACGGGCCCCCGCGCAAGCTCCGGCGCGGAGGCCCGTCGCTCCCCGGTCAACCCGCGGCGACCTCGCGCGGGTTCCTTGAGACACGCCGGTCAGTGGTAGATCCGGAACCCGAAGTTGAAGGATCGGGGATAGCCCACGAAGACCTCGGCGTCGTCGGCCTTGTGGCTCAGACGTCCATTCTCGCCCTCCTCGTCGTCTTCGTAGCTGTTGAAGCGGGAGTTGTCGGTGGCGTCCTGGATGTAGAGCGCGTCCAGGATGTTGAAGCCGTGGATGAAGAGTCTGACGTTCCCGCCGAACGGCGCCGACATCTCCTGCGACAGGCGGTACGAGGCGTGGAAGTCGAAGACCGTGTAGCCCGGCGGCCGCCAGGACTGGACGCCCGCTTCCGCTATGTGCCTGCGAGAGAAGGGGTCGAAGTTGGCGTAGTGTTTCCCGAAGCTCTTCCCCACCAGCTGCAGGTAGAGACCGCCGGACGGGAACAGAGACAGTGCGTAGGCAAGCTGGTACTGCGGCGCATCGCCCACATAGATGTCCTTCACGTAGAACTTGTAGCTGACGGTAGAGTCGGATCTGGAGTCGTCGGAACGGTACGCCCCGTCGATGTCGTCGGTGTGCTTCCAGTCCCCCAGAGAAAGGGCTCCGTCGAAGCGCAGGAAGTGGGACGGCCGGAACGCGGCTTCCACCTCGACGCCCACGTGGCGCGCGTCCATTCCCTCCAGCCTCAGCACCGCGTGCATGTCTTCACCGAAGAAGTCGCGCACCCACCGTCTGCCGGTCCGGTCGTTCCACTGGGTCACGTAGATGTTCGCGTCCAGCGAGAATTTCCGGTTCATGGAGCGGAAGCGCGTCCCCGCCTCGAAGGAGATGAAGGTCTCGTTCTTGGGGTTCTCGATCAGGAGCCCGTTGATGTCATCGATGGCGCCGTCGAAGATCGGGACCTTGGAGACGTATCCGGCGTTTCCGTAGAGCGACCACTCCGCATTCAGATTGCGCATGGCGCCGCCCTTGAGCTGGAAACCGGTGAGGCCCCCGCTGCTGATCTTGAGGGTATCATCCGCCCCGACCCGGGTGAAGAAGTCGGTGAAGTTGTACGCGTTCCGCGACCACCCGACCATCCCGTAGAAGGAGCCGACGGGAGTGGACCTCTCGGCCTGCAGGTGCACGCCGATCCAGTCCACATCGTTCTCGTTGTGGTAGTGGATCTTGTCGCCCAGGCGGCGCTGGCCCTCGCCCTTGTCGGCATCCCAGAAGTCCGAGTCGCATCCGGAACTGAAACACCTGTTGTAGTAGTCGCCTCCAAGGAGGTCCCTAACCTCGCGGTAGTGCTCGATCGTGGCCGTGCGCCAGTCGATCCCGAACTCCGTGGTCACGTCACCTACGAACTCCTTCTGCAGCCGGGTGATGAAGCCCCACGTGTCCTGGTTGTTGACCGAGTTGCGCAGGATCCCCCGTGATCCGCTGTTGCTGCTCGCGTTGCGCGCGATCGTGGCGTCCCAGTCCGCGAAGCGCTGCCCGTAAGTGTAGTCCCAGCGCAGCGATCCGAAGGTACCGGAGCCCCCGCCCTTGCCGCCGGAGTAGTAGGCCACCGTGTGAGACGTCAGCCCACCGCCCAGCTGTGAGTACCAGTTGAGGTTCACCTGCGGTTTGTGGAAGTAGTTCTCGCGCTCGTTGATGAAGCTCGGGCTGTGGCGGCTGAAGATGCCCGCGCCCGGCCCGGTGCTCGTGAATTGGCGTCCGGTGTAGCTGGGGCTGACGCCCGCGACGTTGGGGTTCCAGTATCGGCCCGCCACGTTCACAAAGCCGTCCCGCTCGTCCTCGAGCGCTCTCTGGTCGTAGTCCGGGAGCGAGCGGGCGAAATCCTGGTCGAAGGTTGCGATGTTCAGCTTCCACGATCTCTGCCCGTGCCGCTGCGGCGCCCCCACCGCGTAGAACTCCACCCGGTTCCGGTCGCTGAACTTGTACTGCGAGGCCAGGTAGTACGCCCACGCGTCGGTCCAGGTCCCGTCGACGATCCCGTCGCCCGTCTTCCGGACCACCGATGCGGTCAGGGCGAAGCTGCCGACCGGCCCCGTCGACGCGGTCATCGTCGTCTTGCGGAAGTTCCCGCTCCCGAATTCCTGCTTGAGGTTGTAGCCGGGCTCCTTCCGGCTCGGGTCGGTGATCACGTTGAGCGTCCCGCCGATCGACGGCGTGGCGAGGTTGATGGCGCTGAGGCCGCGCTGCAGCTGGATGCTGGTGGCGGCGTCGCCCAGGCCGTCCCAGTTGGACCAGTAGACCCACCCGTTCTCCATGTCGTTGACGGGCACGCCGTTGATCATCACCGCCGTGTTCCGCTGGCTGAAGCCGCGGACGTTGATGCGCGCGTCGCCGGCGCCTCCCCCCTGCGCCGTCGAGTACACCGACGGGGTCACGTTCAGCACCAGCGGCAGATCGCGGGAGCCCAGCTGGCTCTGGATCTTCGCCTTCGACACGTGGCTGAAGGCGACGGGCGTGCGCCGCGCCTCCGCCTGTTCGGCCAGCACCTCGATGCCCCCGAGCACCAGCGCCGACGGCGTCATGTCGAAGTCGACGGTCAGGGTCCGGCCGGCCGACACGGAGGCTTCCCGGTCCTCTGCGACAAAACCGATCATGTGGACGGACACCTCGTAGGATCCGGCTGGTACACCTGAGATGTCGTAGCGTCCGCCGGCCCCGGTGAGGTCACCGTACTGGGCTCCCGTCTCCGTGTGGGCAAGGACCACCTGGGCGTTTTCCACGCCGCTGCCCTCGGCGGTCACGGTCCCCCTCACCGTACCGGTCTGCTCCTGGGCGCCGAGGGGCAGCGCCAGGAACAGCAGGGTGGGGGTTGCACGAATAATTCTCATCCGATCTACCTCCTTGTTTGATGTGGTCCTGGAGGGGGCCACCGCCCCGGACTCCGAACTGCCTCCTGTGAACCGGCCCGGCCAATCCGGTCCGGTGTTCCGACACCATATCGTCCCACCCTGCGAGGTACCGTCACGCATTGGTAACAACATGGCGATTGTGAGCCCGGCGGCAAGGGGTCGCGACTCCGTACCCATCCGGTCCACCCGCAAGTCGAAACCTCACGCGTGTCCCGGGTCGATCCGCACCCGCGAGCGCCCCCCTCCCCACTGGACAGCCCCCCGGAATCGGTCTAGAATCGACGCGGTTTTCTTTCACACCAGCGCAGGAGGACGCATACGGATGATTTCGGTGGAAGGGGTTACCAAACGCTACGGTCCCATCGTGGCAGTCGACGGGGCCACCTTCGAGGTGAACCGGGGCGAGGTCGTCGGCTTTCTCGGACCCAACGGGGCGGGAAAGACGACGACGATGCGAATGCTCACGGGCACGCTCCAGCCCGACGAGGGCCGGATCCGGTTCGACGACGTGCCGATCGGGGAGGACCTCACCGCCGCCAAGTCGCGCGTGGGCTATCTGCCCGAAGCCAACCCGCTCTACGACGACATGCTGGTCTGCGAGTTTCTGGAGTACGTGGCCCGGCTGCGGGGCCTGGACGCCGGGCAGGCCCGGAGCGGGATCGGGCGGGTGGTCGAGGAAACCGGTCTGGCGGAGGTCTTCTTCCGGCCGATCGCCGAGATATCCAAGGGCTTCCGGCAGCGCACGGGGATGGCCGGCGCCATCCTGCACGAGCCCGAGATCCTGGTGCTCGACGAACCCACCGAGGGGCTGGACCCCAACCAGCGCGTCGAGATCCGCAAGCTGGTGAACGCGCTGGGCGCGGAGCGCACGGTCATCCTGAGCACCCACGTCATGCAGGAGGTGGAGGCCACCTGCGACCGGCTGCTGGTCATTTCGAAGGGTGCCATCGCTGCCGACGGCACCGTCGCGGAACTGATGGACGCCCGGCGCGGTGTCGCCCGCTACACCGTCGAGGCGGAGGGTGCGGACGTGGCCGAGACCCTGCGCGCCCTACCCGGCGTCGCGGACCACAGCTCGGAGCCGGTCGACGGCCGGGTACGGGTGAACCTGGAGGCCTGCGACGACCGGGAACTCCGGCCCGAGATCTTCCGGCTGGCCACCGAGCGCGGATGGGTTCTGTGGGAGCTCCGCCGCGAACGGGCCACCCTGGAACAGCTCTTCCACGAGCTCACCATGGACCAGCCGGAGGAGGATGACGAGTCATGATCAGACAGCTCACGACGCAGATCCTGCTGGTCGCCCGGCGGGAGCTCAGGAGCTTCTTCGACCAGCCGACCGCCTATATCCTCGCGGTCGCCTTTCTGGGCCTGGGCCTCTACCTCTCATTCCGGTCGCTCTTTGCCATCTCGGCGGCCACGCTGCGCCCCTTCTTCGACCTCCTCCCCTGGCTTCTGGTGGTGTTCGTACCGGCCGTGACCATGCGCAGCCTCGCGGAGGAGCGCCGGGGCCGCACCCTCGAGTGGCTCATCGCGCAGCCGCTCAGCGAGACCGAAGTCGTCCTGGGCAAGTTCCTGGGCAGCTGGCTGTTCGTGCTGGTCACGCTGGCCGGAACCCTGCCCATGGCCATCGGCTTGCTCGCCGTGTCCGAAGCCGATGTGGGGATAATGTTGGCGCAGTACGTCGGAGCGGCGCTCCTGGCCGCGCAGATGATCGCCATCGGAGTCTGGGCCTCGTCGATGACCCGGAACCAGATCACCGCCTTCATCCTGGGGGCGTTCATCTGCTTCGCCCTGGTGCTGATCGGGACGCCGGTCGTGCAGATAGGGCTGCCGCGCCTGATCGGCGGCTGGTTCCTCCAGCTGTCGGTGATCAGCCACTTCGAGAACGTGGCGCGGGGCGTGATCGACCTGCGCGACCTTCTCTACTTCGTGTCCACCTGCGGGCTGTTCCTGCTGCTGGCCGTGGCCGCGCTGGGCCGCGAGCGGCTGAGCCGCAGGGGCGAGGCCTTCCGGCGGCTTCGCATCGGCACCGGGGTGATCACGCTGGCGGTGCTCGTGCTCAACCTCCTGGGGGGCCATGTGCGGGGGCGTCTGGACCTCACCGAGGGTCGCCTTTTCACGCTCTCCGAGGGGAGCCGCGACATCATGGGCAACCTCGACGACATCGTGAACCTCACCTTCTTCCTGAGCGACGACCTGCCCCAGGAGATCCAGCTCATCGTCCGGGACGTACGCGACCTGGTGGCCGACCTGGAGAACGCCTCCAGGGGGATGCTGGCGGTTCGGGAGGTCAACCCGGACGACGGCGAGGAAGCCGCCGGCGAAGCGTCCGCGCTGGGCGTCATGCCGATCAACTTCAACGTCATCGGCGACGACGAGTTCCAGGTGAAGCAGGGCTACTTCGGGCTGGCGCTCACCTACGCCGACGAGCATGAGAGCATCCCGGTGATCCGCCGCGCCGACGACCTCGAGTTCCGCCTGGTGTCGGCGATCGCCAGGATGACGACCGACGAGCGCCCCGTCCTGGCCTTCATGACCGGATTCGGGGCGAGGGAGCCGTACGAACTCCAGAGTCTGCGCGAGTCGCTGGCCGGCCGTTTCGACATCACCTCGGTCAACATGGAAACCGACTCGGCGGCCACCCTGGACACCGATTCCATCGACGTACTGGTCGTGGCGGGACCCCAGGACGTAACGCCGGAGGTGGCCGGCGCGGTCGACGGCTACCTCGCCGCCGGCGGGGCGGCGCTCCTCCTTCTGGAGCGGCACGCCTTCTATGACCGCAATTCGCCGGTGGCGATGCCGGTGACGACCGGATTGGAGGACCTGCTAGCGGCCCGCGGTGTGAAGTCGACGGGCGAAATCGTCTTCGATGTCGCGTCTTCCGAACGCGTGTCGCTGTCGCAGGGGGTCTTCAGAATCCTGCAGCCCTATCCCTTCTGGCCCGTCGCGACGCGCGGCGAGGACCACGCCATCAACCAGGAACTCGACAACATCGGCCTCGCATGGGCGTCGCCGTTCACGTGGCAGGAGGACGATCCTTCGGTGACACCGCTGTGGACCACCACCGAGAGCGGCGGCACGCGGCCTCCCGGTTCCCCCATCAACCCGGCCATGGCACTCACCCCCAGCCAGGACGAGTTGGGGGTCCACACCGTTGCCGTCGCGGTGGATCCCTCGGCCGCGGCGGGACTCGAAGGCGAGGGGGAAGAGGGCGACGCGTCCGAGCGGCCCGGAGGACGCATCGTCGCGGTGGGCGACACCGATTTCCTGCGCGAGGATTGGGTGGGGCGCTACTCCCAGAGCCTGGTCTTCGCGGCCAACGCCGCCGACTGGCTGGCTCAGGACGAGGTGCTGATCGGCATCCGCTCCAAGGACCGGACACCCCCCACGCTGGTCTTCGAATCCGAGGCCGGCAAGGGAGTGCTCAAATGGACATCCCTGATCGGCGTGCCGGTGCTTTTCATCCTGTTCGGCTTCGCCCGGGTCACGGGGCGCACGAGGCGGGCCGAGCGGCGCTGGCGCGAAGCTCAGGAGGAGCAGGAGGAGACTGACAATGAGTAACAAGACACTGCGCGCTTCCCTCTACTTCCTGGGCGCGGTCACGGCGCTCTACCTCCTGGTCACACTGGTCCAGGGCGGTGACCGGGAGGTCCCCGATTCCCTCCTGGCCGCCGCGCTGGCGGAGATCGACGGCCAACTGCTCACGCGGGTGGAATTCACCAGCCCGCGCGGCGACATCCTCCTGGAGAAGGAGGGGGACGCGTGGACCGTGAACGGGTTCCAAACCGATCCCAACATGATCAACCGCTTCCTGCGGGCCGTCGACAGTGCCCGGGTGGGGAACATCGCGGCCACCAACCCCGACAACCACCTGGGCATGGGGATGACCACCGACAGCGCCCGGAAGATGGTCACCAGTGGAGGCGTGACGATCCTGTTCGGCAAGCACGCGCCCATGACCGAGACCGGCTACGCCCGCCTGCCGGACTCCGATACGGTCTACCTGGTCCACGGGGATCTTCGCTTCACCGTCGGGCGAAACGAGTTCCAGTGGCGCAGGAAGCAGATGCTGGAGACCGACACGTCGGCCGTTGCCACCATTCGCGTCACGCGGGACGGCGCCACCACCGCATACGAACGCCGGGACTCGGTATGGATGGTGAACGGAGAGGAGGCCGACTCGAGCACCGTGCGCAACGCCATACGCAACATGCTGCAGGAACTCGCGAGCATGCGTGCGACCGGGTTCGAGCCGGACTATCGGATGCCGGAGGAGCCGGACCGCTTCGTCCAGGCCCTGGACGCGGACGGGAACGAACTGGTCTCCCTGAAGATCATGCAGGAACCGGGCAACTGGGTCGTGTCCTCCACCTCGACTCCCCATATCTTCGAGCTTCCGAAATTCAGAGGCGACCGGATCGCCCCCGAGCCGCCCGGCGGCGAAGGCTGACCGGCGGCCGGCCGGCAAGGAGCCCCCGTCCGTGGCCAATCCCCGCGCAGGCATCGAAATCGGCGAGACAAGCGTTCGGGAAGGCGGATGAGCCGAAGCCCGACCTACGACGCCATCGTCGTCGGCTCCGGGGCCGGGGGCGGGATCACCGCGTTCATCCTGGCCACTTCGGGACTTCGCGTCCTCATGCTGGAGGCCGGCCGGGACTATGACCCGATCCGTGAGACACCGATGTTCCAGCTCCCGAAGGACGCGCCGCTCCGGGGGGCGGGAACGTCCGACAAGCCCTTCGGGTTCTACGACGCCACCGTCGACGGCGGCTGGCATGTGCCGGGCGAGCCGTACTCGGTGGGCGAGGGGTCGGAGTTCATGTGGTGGCGGTCCCGCATGCTCGGGGGCAGGACCAATCACTGGGGACGCATCTCGCTGCGCATGGGCGAATACGACTTCAAGCCGCGATCCCGCGACGGACTCGGGTTCGACTGGCCGATGTCGTACGAGGATGTCGCGCCCTACTACGACAGAACCGAGTCCCTTATCGGCGTGTACGGGTCGAACGAGGGACTGGAGAACACGCCGAACTCGTCTCCCGGAGTTCTGCAACCGCCGCCGAGGCCACGGGCGTACGAGCTGCTGACCCGCAAGGCCTGCCGCCGCTTGGGGATCCCGGTCATCCCCTGCCACCTGGCCATCCTGACGCAGACCCAGGACGCGGACCGTCTGCCCGGCCGCATCTTCCCCGGCAACGAGCTGGCCCGGCGCGTCACCGCCGACTCGATGCGCGGCCGCGCGGCCTGCTACTGGGCCACCCCCTGCGGGCGCGGCTGCTCCATCCGCGCCAACTTCCAGTCGACCACCGTCCTCCTGCCCCCCGCCCTCGCCACCGGCAACCTCGACATCCGCACGGGAGCCATGGTGCGCGAAGTCACCGTCGATGCGCGGGGACGCGCCACCGGGGTCCACTACATCGACAAGGCCACGCTGCTCGACGAATTCGCCGGGGCGCGCGTGGTGGTGCTCGCCGCGAGCGCCTGCGAGTCCGCCCGCATCCTGCTCAACTCGACCGGCAACCTCTTCCCCGACGGGCTGGCCAACTCCTCCGGCCTCGTGGGCAAGTACGTCATGGACACCGTGGGTGCGGGCCTGTACGCCCACATCCCCGCGCTCCAGTCGCTCCCCCCCCACAACGAGGACGGCGCCTCGGCCATCCACATGTACATGCCGTGGTGGCTGTACGGCGAACAGCTGGCCGGCAGGCTCGACTTCCCCCGCGGCTACCACATCGAGTTCGGCGGCGGGCGGCGCATGCCCGGGTTCGGCGCCTTCAGCGGCCTCGAGCCCCTGACCCGGGGCAGCTACGGCCGGCGCTTCAAGGACGACTGCCGACGCTACTACGGCAGCTTCATCGGCTTCGACGGCCGCGGCGAGATGATTCCCAACGAGGACTGCTACTGCGAGATCGACCCGGACAAGGTCGACCGCTACGGCATTCCGGTGCTCAAGTTCCACTGGAAGTGGTCCGATCACGAGCTCAACCAGGCGCTCCACATGCAGCGCACCTTCGCAGGGATCGTCGACGAGATGGGCGGGCGGATCCTGAGCACCGTGCAGACCGACGGGGCCCGGGCAATCTCGAAGGGCGGGCAGATCATCCACGAGGTGGGAGGCGCGATCATGGGCGACGACCGGCGCACCTCGGTGCTGAACCAGTACTGCCAGTCGTGGGACGTGCCCAACCTCTTCGTGACCGACGGGGCGCCGTTCGCGTCGAATGCCGACAAGAATCCCACGCTCTCGATCATGGCGATCGCGTGGCGGGCGAGCGACTACATCGTCGAGCAGCTCGGGCGGAGGAGCATCGGATGAGCGGGGAGCGGGTGGAGACGGACGGGGGCGGCGAGGGCCGGCCGGAGAGGGCGCCACGAGCCGCGCCCGCAATTCCCGGCGGGGAGGCGGGCGGGGGGGGCGGGGGGACCATCACCCGGCGAGGCGCCCTGAAGGTGATCGCGGCGACGGCGGCGGCGGGAGCGGCGGCCTCGTGTGCCCCCGAGGACGCGGCCACCTCCACCGACTCCGCCCACGAGGCGCTGTCCGGGTTCGAACCCCTCCCCCCCAGAAACCCCCGCGCCGCCGGCACCCCGACCGATCCCGACATGCTCGCGCCCGTCGTCCCCTGGGAGATGGTTCTCACGGACGAGGAGATGCGCCATGTGGCGGCCCTGGCCGACGTGATCATTCCGGCCGACGAGCGGTCGCCCGCCGCCAGCGCCGTGGGTGTGCCCGACTACATCAACGAATTCGTCTCGGCGCCCGCCCACAAGGAGCATCTGACCCGGCTGCGCGGCGGGCTGGTGTGGCTGAACCGCACGGCGCGCGAACGCTTCGGAGCGGCCGACTTCCCCGCCCTCACGGCGGCGCGGCAGCGGGAGATCTGCGACGAGATCTGCTTCGAACCGGACGCGCCCGACGCGCTCAAACCGCAGGCGCGCTTCTTCGACGCGTTCCGCGACTGGGTCTCGACCGGGTTCTGGACGACCGAGGAGGGGATGGGGGACCTGGGGTACATCGGGAACGTGCCGCTTCCGGGCTGGGACGGGCCGCCGGCGGAGGTGCTGGAGCGGCTGGGGCTGGCGGGGGAGGATCTGGGCTGAGGCTTCGCCTTCGGTCGCGGACGGCAAATGGGGAAGGGGGCGCGATTTCCGCAAGAACCGCTGGATGCGGGTCGGGTGGACGGCGGCCGCGCCGCGAAGCTACATTGGAGTGGAACACCCGAACCGACGGAGTTCGCTCCCCGAACGCAAGGGAGAAAGCCATAATTCTGTACAGAATTGACGCGAATATCAAGTGGTTCATGGCCCACGACCCACAAGACGGGCTGTGGATCGCGGTGTGCCCGAGCCTGAATCTGAACGCAGACGGAACGACCCGCGAAGAACTGGATTCCTGCATGGCTGAGGTCGTCCACCTTCTGTTCACTGATATTCACGAAAACGGGGAGTTCGACCAGTTTCTCACAGATCAGGGGTGGACCGCAAAACGTGAGATAAGGGAGACACTAGGCGGCGGCCCGACTTTTCGAGCTCCCTTCCAGGTGACCCAAAGGGAAAACGTGGAAGACCTGATGGCCCGTGCCTGAGTCCAGGGCCGTAAAGAAGAAGCGTTACTGAACTGCCTCAGAAAGCACGACTGTACCTTCAAGCGTCAGGGTAAGCGGCGTGATCTGTGGAGGAAGAGGGGGAGCACCACCCGGATTGCCGTCCCGAGAAACGCACTGATCGATAGTCGGGTTTGCCATAGTCGTCCTGAGGCAAGCAGGTCTTTCCGAGCAGGAGGTCGAGGAGTTCCTGCGGGACGTCGATCTGGTCTGACCCCTCTAAATCTCGTCGGGCGTCGCCGCGCGGTAGCCGACTCCGCGCTCGGTGAACATGCAGGCCGGCGCCGCCGCATCGTCGCCGAGCTTGGCCCGCACCCCCCTCACTTCTCGATCCGGTACAGGTGAACGTACTGCACGCCGAGATCGTCCCTCACGCCTCCGAGAACGAAGTTCGTTCCGATCTGAAAAACCGAGAAACCCGAGGGCAACTCCACCACACCGAGGTGCCCGCCGTCGCTGCCGAAGACAAAGAACCCGTTCCTGTCGGAAGCCTGCCCCTCGTCGCCCACTCCGTATGGATGCTGGCCGGCCCAGATGTTCCCTTCCGGATCCACATGGAGTCCGAAGAAGGTGGGAAGATGGGAGGGGTAGGGACGGGAGAGCACACCTTCGAGGACTGCCTCGGGAGAGCCGCCTTCGATAGGCGCGGCGGGTGCCAGGATCCGCTCGCTCAAACGCCTCCTGTGGGCCGACTTGACTTCTTCGGTGACGGGGCGGGGCTCGCGTGCGAGCCGGATGATTCTCACAAGCCGGCCACTCGCGTCGAAGGCACTGATCAAGTACGAGTCGCCTTCGGTGGCAAGGTACCCGTCGCGAGCCGCTACCATGTTGAACCAGGGTGGAAACTGAAGCCCCGTGCGCGATCCGCCCCCCAGGACCTCGTATCTCCGCAGACGTCCCTTGAAGTCGCCCACGTTGCGGGCCGCACCGCCGGAATCGGGAGTGATGGCCGCCGTGACGGTGCCCCTCTTCGTCCCCGTGCCCGTTTCCGGAATCATCTCGGGGTATGAGAGGAGGAAGGCGCCGTTCGCGAGCGGGCCCCACAGTCTGCAGCAACTCTCGGCGGGAACCACGGAACGGTCCCCCTCCTCCATCCGCTTGCGCCATTCGGTCGCAAACGAGAGCCGCATCTCCGGAACCATGCTTCGCCCGAACCGTCCCCGGTCGTCGAAGACGGTGAGGCCGCGGGCCACGAACTCGGCCACCAGGATGGAGTCGCCCCGGTACGGGAAGATCTTCTGGGGATAGACGAGCTCCCCCGGCCCCTCTCCCTGTCCACCCCAGTCCTCGATGTGATCCCCCTCGGGGGAGTACACGCGGATCAGGGCGCTCTGCCCGTCGAGTACCGCGATGCGGCCGTCCCGGAGCACCACGGCTCCGGCGACCTCCCCGAAGAGGTAGCGCTCATCACCCTCCATCCGGCCGATGACGACGCCGGGGGTGTCGGCGACGCTCCAGCCGTCGTCGCCCCAGGCCGGTGCCGTGCTCTCGACGATCTCGATACCGGCGCTGTCCCAGGTCTCGAACGTGTCGCCTCGCACGCCCGGGGAGTCGTCCGGCTGGCAGCCGGCGGACAGGAACAACAGCCCGGCACGGAATACCGAAGGGAAATGGTTGCGCATCGATCTTCTCCCTTGCATTACCCGAGTGTTGAATTGAATTGAACAGTGGCCGGCGTCCGCGGTGACTTCCACGGCAGCGAGCGGAGTCTGCCGTGGCCGGGCCTGCTCGGACAACCCCCAACCAGGCACCGTGCCCGGGCGTAGCCCGACAGCCCGTCACCACCCCAAAGGCACGGTCTCACGCTCACTTGCAGATCTATCGCACAAGCACGAGCTCCCACCCTTCGGCGCAGTGCGAGCTGATCTTGAGGATGTCCCTTTCCTCGAGAACCGCGGTATTGGTGCACCCGTCGTTCGGGGTAAGGGAAACGGAGCTTCCGGTCTCGCTCCACTCGCCGGACTCGGTTTCGCCCCAAGGTTCCCCAAGAACTACACCCGTTAGTGCGAATGCGTAGCTGCCGTTGCCACGCAGGTCGAGGGACCCGGAGTGAATCGTGTATATGTCGACCGAAACAGGCGGCGCCTGTCCGTCGACCGCCCAGAGGTCCCAGAATCCCGCGGCGCTCTCCTCGGGTCCGGCCGAATCCCCGCACGCCGAGAGCACGGTCACGGCGACCAGCATGGCCGCGAGAGGCCACCCCGCAGGGCTGAAACGCGCCGCGTCGAGCGGTGTTGTCTTACAGAAAATGCCGGGGGGATTCTGTCCACGGGCTGCCAGACCGCCTCGCCGATTCATGACACACGCCTCCACCCACCGGCAATCCCGGCCTCCGGGTCGGAACCTCCGGCACGCCGCACCATGGCCGCAATTACGGCTGCGCTCAGGCCCTCCTCGGCAAGCTCGGCCAGTGTGGCGGGCGACACGTCGAAATCGACCGCGGATGTCCGAATCACCTCCAGAATGACCTGGTCCGCGAGGCCGTCCCTGACCATCGCGACGATGTCGGCGTTTCGAAGAACGCTTTCCTCTTCAACCCTTCGCTGCTCGTCCCGTGCCGCCGCCTCGGCCTCTACCCTGCGCAACTCGGCGGCGACAGCCTCCGCGGAGACGGTCTCGCGGACGGCTTCTCGCACGAGGCCATTGCCGGGATCCGCCGCCCGGGCTCGCTCAAGGCTCGCCATTGCCGAATCGAAATCTCCCTGAATGAGGTACAGCACGCCGACATTGTAGTGTGCGGCCGCCACATCCCTGCCGGTGATGTCCGCCCCCGGATCGGGCTCGCAGGAACCGGCGTTCGCGATCGATATCTCGAGCGC
The DNA here is from genome assembly GCA_965204275.1 of Longimicrobiales bacterium. GTDB lineage: Bacteria > Gemmatimonadota > Gemmatimonadetes > Longimicrobiales > Gaopeijiaceae > Bin94. The sequence goes on along the minus strand of CBDBEC010000001.1, from coordinate 315,957 downwards.
GCGCTCGTGGTCGCCGGACTTTACGGCGCGGTGGGCCAGATTCAGGCCGCATCTCTCGTCGTCGAAAAAGACCAGCTTCCTCGTATCGACCCAGCCGAACACGAACGGTGCGATGTCATCGATGGTTCCGTGGTAGGCTCGCCTCGCCACGACTCCCGGGGACGGGAACTCCGGGAGCCCCTTGACGCTGGAAACGTTCATCTCGGGCTCGTAGGCGAGCGTGCGCGAGGCGGCCACGAGACCGGTCGAGAGGTCGGTGACCTCGAACGTCGCCCGAAAGGTCACCCGCGTTCTCGCGTGGTGCTCCGTCACGGTCCGGCGACGGGTGTTGTCTCCAACTCTCTCGACGATCTCCCTGGACCCTTCGCTTCGGTCCTGCTCCGTTTCGCAGCGAGTCACGTTGACGGCGATCACCGCGTCGGCGTACCGCTCGTCCCCGCGGCGCCCGACCCGGACGCCCCGGTCCACGAGCCACTCGGTCAGTACCTGCACCCATTCGGCTTCGCAGCCGGCCTCCGCTGCCCTGGAACGTCCCCCTCTCGAACCGGACTCCTCCGCAAACACGACCTCTTCGACCACGAAGCCCACGCCCGGCGGGTGCTCGACCTCCACGGTTACGGAGGGGTTGAAGGCCGACGAGTAGCGCATTGAAGAGCAGGAAGCCACCGACATGGCGACGATAGCGAGACAGCCCGCTCGAGCGGCCGCTCGATGTGGAGCGAGCAGTCCGCGGACAAACCCGTCCGAGCACCGGGAGGGGCCAGGCGCCGGGCTGGCAAGGCGCGACGAGAGGGGAACAGTTGTTGACCCGAACATTCTCATCCTCCTGGCACTCTCCTAATCGGAACCGACGATCCAGCCCGAAAGGCAAAACCCCGGTTGCGCCCAGCGTCCAACACGTCCAACGGTTCGCTCCAGGCGCTTTGCAAGACCGAGGCCGTCAGAACCGTTCCAGTGCAAGATATGCCCTGCCTCTCCTGGCAGCCAACCCCGCGGCGAAGTGCCGGGCCGGCCCCGACGGCATGGCCGCCTCCATTGAACTCGACGAACTCGATCGCGGGCGTGGTGGTGCGGAGGCTGCCCGGAGCGGTGCGCCGAGGCAGGTTCAGGAGCCCTTGGCGGTGTAAGGAAGGCAACCGTCTGTCGTAAACGGAACAAATCGGATCGCGGTCGGCTGCCGCACCCGCGAGTGACCCGCCAACGACAAGGACCCCGACAATGAACAACATGCGATTCCTGGCGATAGCCCGACCGCTCCCGTTCCTCGCGCCGGCCATCGCGCTTGTGGCGCTCTCCTCCGCAGCCCCCGCGACGCTCGGGGCCCAACTCATCACCATCCGCACCGTACCCGTCGCCAGCGGCGACCAGTTCCTCACCGCTCCCTCGGCCACGCTCGGCATGGGCGGGATCCGCTTCGCCGTCGACGACTCCATCGCGGACGCCTGGTCAAACCCCGCCAAGGGCGTCTTCGTGACCGAGTCGGCCCTCCTGGGCTCCCCTGCCTACTACGGCATCTACGCCACGATCGGCGGTGGCGGTGCCAAGACCTTACCCATCACCGCACTGTTGAAGGGCAATCACTGGTTCGGGGGGGTGTCGATGGCTCTCCAGCAGGTTGCCAATGAAGGCCTGGGAATCGACGAGTCTTCCCGCAACCTGTACGGGCGCGGCTACGTCGGGCGGAAGGTGGGCCGGGCCGGCTGGTCCGTGGGGGCGGCCATGTCCACCGCCCGGCTGAATGCCATGGACGGCGTCGATATCCTGTACGCGGGCGCCGAGCGCATCGACCAGCGCGGCAGCCTCACCGATGTGCGCGCAGGCGCCTACCGCACTGGCGAGGGCGACCGCATCGGATTCACCGTTGTCCACAACCGCGTCTCGATGGCGCACTACGTCACCTACTTTGAGAGGGTGCGGGACTCCGTGGTCAACGACTGGATCCGGCGCGATGAGACCAACGAAGACCGGACGCGCACCTGGGCCGGACAGTTCGAATGGACCCGCAGGCTGCGGGCGCCGGGTTGGAGGATCGGGATCTCGGTGAGCACCAACTACAAGTCACACCCCAAGATCCCCAACTACCAGATCCAGAACATCCCGCGGGACCCGGGCACGACATGGGCGCACGAGCTGGGTCTTGGCGTCGCGCGACAGGAAGGGTCCACGACCTTTGGCATCGACGTTGCCTTCCAGCCCATCCGCAGCCACACCTGGCAGGAGGCGGAGGCGCCGGTCGAGGCAGCCGGAGGCACGCTTCGGGCGGGTGACAAGACCATCGAAAACCACTTCGATTTCGCGAACGTGATGTTCCGCACCGGCCTCTCCCACGAGTACGACGGCGTGGGCATTCAGTGGGGGGTCGGTCTTCGGTCGTACGAGTATCGACTTGACCAGCAGGACCACGTCGAGGGAACCACCCGCCGCCAATTCGAAAGCTGGATGGAGTGGACTCCCTCGTTGGCGGTCAGATTCGGCTTGAGCGACACCGATGTCCAGTACACCACGCTCATGACCGCCGGCACGGGAACGCCCCGTATCGGGGGAAGAAATGTGCCTGTCCGTGAAAGCGGTGGCCCCGACTTCATCGCGGCTCCCAGCGGGGAGTTCCGGCTGGACCGCGCCATCGTGTGGACCCACCAGCTCCGGGTCCGCGTTCCGATTCGGTGATCGTGTCGGGATCGTCTCCACGGACATTGATGCGGGTTCGCCGACAGCAACCGCCGCGCTGATACGGGCCGACCCGCTCCCCGCGGGCCCCGGGCCGGTTGGGAGTGCCTTGTGAAAGATTTCACATGGTGGGACCTTCCCCACCCCCAGCCCCACCGCCCTCCTGAGCGCCCCGCGCTCCTGCACCACCTCTTCGCCGCGCACCTGGTACCCCGCCGCCGCCACCGCCGCCAACCGTGCCTAGTGGCCGTGGTGAACTCCCACGGCAGGGGAGCGGAGTCTGCCGCGACGGCCGGGCCGGGGCAACCCCCGAGATCGGCGCCGCGCTCGGGCGTCGCCGGACAACCCGTCACCGCGCCAGCGCATCCAACTCGTTTGACCACATCGTCTTCCGAGCCCGACCGCACAGGAGAATCCACGCATGATCCGGCAACGCGTCACCTTCACCACCCTTTCCCTGCTCGCCGTCCTTCCCGCCGCCCCTGCCCTCCGGGCCCAGGAAGTCATCGACCTTCCCGGCCGCGACCAGCCCCTCGAGGCGGACTTCGAGGAGATCTTCCGGGTCGGCGTGCGCGATGGTGATGAGCGGGAGATGTTCGCCCACGTGGCGTCCGTCGCCTTCGACGCGAACGGCGACCTGTACGTGGTCGATGGGCTGTACTATCAGATGGACACGCGCATCGTGGTGTTCGACGCGTCCGGGAACTTCGTGCGCGAGTTCGGTTCCATGGGCGAAGGGCCGGGCGAGTTCAACAGGCCGAACGAAATAGCGGTCCTGCGGGACGGAACCATCGTCGTGGAGGACCTGGGACACCGCGCCTACCAGCTCTTTGACGCGAACGGCGAGTTTCTACGCATGGTGCGCATGGCGCGGGGCGGCATCGGATACCACGATCTGCTTGCCGACCCGCGCGGCGGTGGCGTCTTCATGAAGAAGGATGACCTTGATTCCTTCACCATCAGCAGTTCCGCGGGCGGGGCTCCTCCGGCCGCGCCGACTACGCGTCCCCTGTGGCGCATGGACCTGGGCGGCGAGGAGGCGCGAAACGACACCGTCGTGGCGGCATGGCAGGCGCCTCGCGGCGAACGCCCCGAACGGCCGGGCCTCCCCCCCGGCGAACCCGAGGCACCCACGTACGAGCCGGCGTTCCTGGCGGGCGTGCTCCCGGACGGAAGCGTCGTCCACTCCGACTCGTCCGCGTACGAACTGCAAGTCACCCCTCCGCGGTCCGGCGGGTCGGCCCGCGTCCTCCGGCGGCCCCTTCGGCCCAGGCCGGTCACGGACGAGATGGAGGAAGCCTACAACAAGATCGTGAGCAACCGCGGATCGATTGTGAACCGGACGACCGGCGAGAGGACCACCTACGAGCTGCCGAAGCGGGTGTTCTACCCCGAAGTCTCCATCCTGCTGGCGCTCGCCACGACCTGGGACGGACGGATCTGGGTCCAGCGACGGAGCGAAGAGGCGGGAAACCCGCGGTCGGGCGGGGCGATCGACATGGACAGCCTGCGGCGACTGCCTCCCGGCGCGTACGAGTTGCCGATCGGGCCGGTCAGCTGGAGCACGCCGGGGCCGATCGACGTCGTGACCGCCGACGGGCGCTACGTCGGCACGTTCGCCACCGAGGCCACCGCCATGCCCGACGCCTTCGGTCCGGACGGGATGGCGGCGTTCATCGAGCTCGACGAATTCGATGTCGCGAGTGTGGTGGTGCGGAGGTTGCCTGGGGTGGTGCGGTGAAGGAGCGAAAGGCGAGCACCCGCCGGGACCATAAGGTCATATGTGTCGGAACCCGAAAATGTCAAGGATTTCCTCGGAGACTCCTCGGTCTTTCCGGAAACAACGGGTTGCCGATTCCGAGCCATGCGGATCAGTGACTCCGACTGCTCCCCCCACCCCCCAGCCCCACCGCCCTCCGCAGCGCCCCGCGCTCCGGCACCACCTCTTCCCCGCGCACCTCGTACCCCGCCGCCACCGCCGCCTCCGCCACCATCTCGCGCAGCGCGCCCCCCTCGCGAATCAACCCCCCCACGAAGGCCACCGGAGGCCGCCCCCCCCACCCCGACGTCCGCTCCAGCACGGCCTCCAGATGCTCGCGCACGGCGTACAGCGCACGGCGAATCACCCGCGCGGCCACCGCATCGCCCGTCTTCGACACCTCCGCGACCGCCACCGACAGCGCCGCGATCTCCGCCTTGCTCGCGCCGACCGCCCAGTCGGCCAGCTCGCGCGGTCCCGCCGTACCCGTCGCGGAGAGCAGCGGGCCGGTGAGGTCCGTCGGCGGCTCCCGGCCGTCGGCCGAGCGCAGTACGGCACGAATCGCGTCCAGACCGATGCCGTAGCCGCCACCCTCGTCGCCCAGCAGCGCGCCCCACCCCCCCACCGTCACCACATCGCCCCGCGGGTCGACCGCGCGCACCGCCGAGCCCGTGCCCGCCACCAACAGCACGCCGGGCCCCTCGCCGAAGACGTCCGCGTGCGCGGCCTCGACATCGGAGCCGACGACCACGCGCCGGGCCAGTCCCGCGCCGCGCAGCTCCTCTTCCACCGCCGCGCGGCCACGCTCGTTGCCCGCCCCCGCGAGACCGGCCCACAGGGCGCGCGCGGGAAGCCGTGCCCGCGCCCGCCGGGACGCCTCGCGCGCGACACCCGCCACGGCGACCGCCGCGACGCGGGGATCGGCCGGATCGATCAGCCCCGGTCCCCCGTCGGCGGCACCCAGCGCCCGTCCTCCCGCGTCGCCCACCAGCGCCCGCGAGCGCGTCCCGCCGCCGTCCACTCCGATGTGGAGACCGGGCCCCGCGCGGCCGGCCCGCGGACGAGACCTCCCGGCCGCCGCGGCAGTCTTCCCAGGGTTCGTCAACGCCGCTTCCTGAAGAACGACCCCACGGCAACCGTGACCACCAGCCCGATGAACACGAACCACGGCCACGCGACCGCACTCCGCGCCGTCGCCCAGATCACGACCACCGTCCCGACCCCGACCGTCATCCCGACGATCGCTCCGGCCTGGCTCACGCGCCGGGTGAGGACGCCCAGGGCGAACGCGCCGAGCAGCCCCCCGTACGCCATCGAGGCGGCCGCCAGCGCAACCTCCACCGCCGCCGTACCCTGCGAGAGCGGGATGAACACGATGGCGCCCAGGATGAGCAGCCCGGCCCAGACCAGCGTGAAGACCTTGCCCGCGACCATGATGTCGCGGTCGCCGGCCTTCCCGGCATCCACGTCCCGGCCGCCGCCGTTCCCGCCGGCACTCCCCGCGACGCGCCGTCCGAGCGGTCGCCAGAAGTCGTACGTGCTCGCCGAGGCCAGCGAGTTGATCGACGACGACAGCGACGACATCGCCGCCGCGAACACCCCCGCGATGAGGAGGCCGCGCAGACCCGCCGGCATCTCCTCGATGATGAAGCGCGAGAAGATCTCGTCCGAGGACCCGAACTCGCGGCCCTCGAAGAAGACCCAGAGCCCGAGCCCCACGCAGAGGAAGAGCGCGAACTGCACGATGACGGCGAAGCCGCTCCCGATCAGCGCCCGCCGACTCCGCACCGCGTCGCGGCAGGTAAGCAGGCGCTGTACGATGAGCTGGTCGGTCCCGTGCGAGGCCATCGACAGGAAGCCGCCGCCGATCAGACCCGCCCAGAAGGTGTACGGCACGCCCGGCGATGTGCTGAAGTCGAGGACCTGCGTCTTTCCGGCCGCGCCCGCGCTTGCCAGGATCGCCGGCCAGCCTCCGTCGACCGCCATGTGCAGGAGAAGCAGCGCGATCAGCCCGCCCGCGACATACAGCGTCATCTGCAGCGCGTCCACCCAGACCACCGCCCTGATGCCGCCGTGGTAGGTGTACACGAGCGTGGCCGCGCCGATCACCAGGATCGACGCCGGGTACGACCATCCCGTGATGATCGCCAGCGGGATCGCCGTGGCGAAGAGCCGCACCGAGTCGGCAAGCAGCCGGGTGACCATGAAGATCCCCGACGCGTAGCGCCGCGCCGCCCCGCCGAAGCGCTTCTCGAGGAGGGCGTAGGCGGTTGAGAGATCGCCGCGGTAGTACGCCGGCAGGAGGACCCAACCAACGACCGCGCGGCCGGCGAGGTAGCCCAGCGCCAGCTGCAGGAAGGCCAGCGTGCCCAGGTACGCGACGCCCGGGATCGACAGGAAGGTCAGCGTGCTGGTCTCGGTCGCCACCACCGAGAGCATGACGGCCCACCACGGCAGGTTGCGGCTGCCGAGGAAGTAGTCGGTGCCGCCCCGGTTCGCGCGGCCCAGCCAGGCGCCCCAGGCGGTCACGCCCAGCATGTAGACGACGAGGACGGTCAGGTCGAGACCGCCGAAGTTCACGGCTGGCAGTCCGTGGATAAAGCCGCCCGAGCACCGAGAGCGGTGAGGCGCCGGGCTGGCAAGGCGCGACGAAAGGTGAATAGCAGGGCTATTCGCCCGAGGAGCAACGCAGAGCGGAGCTTTGGAAGGGGTAAATGTACACTATACATGACATTTTGTAATGTCGTCATTACATCGTGAGCAGGCGAGCGAAGCGATCCAGCCTGGATGCATCGCCGCTCGAATGCCGGGGGGATTTTGTCCACGGGCTGTTAGGGTCGGTTGGCGGGCGGGTCGCGGGGCACCTCCCGCGGCGCGGGAGGCGTGTCGAGAATCGCTCTCGCCACCCGGTCGTGCACCCCCCGGCGCAAGGGGATGTGTTTGCGGTTCTCCCGCGTGGCGTTCACGCGGTTGGTGAGCAGCACGACCGCCAGCTGCTGCGCGGGATCGATCCAGAGCGACGTCCCGGTGTAACCCGTGTGGCCGAAGGACCGCGCCGAGAAGTAGTCGCCCGCCGAGGATCGCGCCGACGGAGTGTCCCAGCCCAGGGCGCGCGAGGACTCGGGGGACGGCCGCCGCGTGATCCTTTCGACCCAGCCCTGCGCGAAGATCGAGACGGGCGCGAAGCGGGGGCGGTGGCAGGGCAGCCCGGAGGCCGCGTCGGCCCGGCAGGGGCCCGCGACGCCGCGGTCCAGCATCACCTGGGCGTAGACGGCCAGATCGCGCGCCGAGCTGAAGAGTCCGGCGTGCCCCGCGACGCCGCCGATCGCGTAGGCGTTCTCGTCGTGCACGACGCCGTGGACGTGGAAGCCGCGATAGCCCTCGTCCAGTTCGGTCGTCGCGACCCGGTCCCAGAGCGCCGAATCGGGGTTGAAGCCGGTGTCGGCCATGCCGAGCGGGCGCCACACCTCCGTGCGCAGGAAGTCGTCCAGCGTCATCCCGGTGACGGCCTCGACGATGAACGCCGCCGTCATGAGGCCGATGTCGGAGTAGACGGTGCGCTCGCCGGGGGTGTGGTCCAGCGGGAGGGCGCCGATCGCGTCCCGGTACGCGTCGCGGCCCTCCATCTCGAGGAAGAAGCGGCGGAAGGGCGGAAGTCCGGCCCGGTGCAGCAGAAGGTGGCGGACCGTGACGCGGGCCTTGGCCGGATCACCGTCGTCCCACCAGGGGAGGTGGCCGGCCACCGGGTCGTCGAGCCTGATGAGGCCGCGCTGGGCGAGGATGACGACCGCCGAGGTCGTGCCCACCACCTTGGTGAGCGAAGCGAGGTCGAAGATCGAGGCCGGGGTGACGGGGGGCGCGTCCGGGTCCCAGTCGAGGCGGCCGTAGCCGCGGAGCCGTACGAGTTGCCCGCGTCGCACCACGGCCAGGGCCGCGCCGGGGGCGGCCGAATCGGCCAGGGCGGCGAGGATGAAGTCGTCCAGGGCGGCGAGGGAGTCGGTGCTCATGCCGGCGCGGGCGGGGTCGACTTCGCGCGGCGAGACGACGGCGCCGCCGACGCGGCAGAAGGTGTCGGCGAGGCCGGCGGCGTCCTGCGCGGAGGGCTCGGTCGTCCGGCTCGCGCATTCCGGCAGGGCCCCCCCGCCCCGCCACCGCCCCGGCCCGCCGGTCGCGTGATCGCCAGAGGAAGTCCCCGCGACGGCCCGCCCCCCCTCCTCCCCCGGCACGAACCCCGCCTCGCGCAACGGGTCCGGACGGTCCTCACCGGCCTCGTCCCGCGCCGCCACCCTCTCCCGGGCGGCCCGGTCCAGCCCGTCGCCCGCGCGGTGCAGCGGAGGAATGGAGACCGGCAGGCGGCCGGAGACCGGCGCGGCACCCGTCAGCGCACGGGCGGCCGCGCGCTGCGAGACCTCCCAGCCACCCCACGCGTTCAGGTACGTGCCCGCGCCCGGGAACGCCGCCAGCAGGTACGGGCTGCCGAAGGACACCACGGCGACACGGGGGCCGCCGGGCGCATCGAGCGCCTTGACGAAGGCGCGGAATCCGGCCGGAACGCCCACCGAACCCAGGCCGGAGCGGGGCGGCACGTAGGCGCCTACGACCACCGCGTCCACCGCGCGGGCGGCGCTGAGGAGCGAATCGTAGACGGCCCAGGGCGTGCCGGGGCCCACGCGCGCGGCGGAGAAGCGCGCCGCCGGGGGACGGAGCGCCGCGTCGAAGGTGCGGCCCGCGAGGAGGTCGCGCGGCCGGGCATAGGTGACGCTGAGCACCGATGTCCCCGTCGCGAGCGGCACGACCCCGTCGCGGTCCCGAACCAGGGTGAGAGAGGCCCCGGCCGCGCGATCCGCCACCGCCCGGTGTTCGGCGGTGCCCACGCGGGTTGCCACTCGGGAGGGATCCACCTGCGCGCCGCGGTGCAGCCCCAGCCGGGCCTTCGCCTCGAGAAGCCGCCGCACCGAACGGTCGATGCGCTCCCGGGTGAGCCGGCCCGACTCCACCGCCGCGGTCACGGCCTCGATCGTCGCGCCGATCCCGTCGGGCGCGAGCAGCACGTCCGACCCGGCCTCGAGCGCGAGCACCGCGGCCTCGCCCGCCCCGTACCCGTCGGTGATCGCGCCCATGCGGAGCGCGTCGGTGAAGAGGATGCCGCCGAAACCCATCTCGCCGCGCAGCAGGTCGCTCATCAGTTCGGGCGACATCGTCGCGGGACGGTCGTCGCCGAGCACGCCCGGCACCGCCACGTGCGCGGTCATCACCGCGTCCACCCCGGCGTCGACCGCCATGCGGAACGGGACGAGTTCCACCCGGTCGAGGCGGCCCCGGTCGGCCCCGATCACCGGCAGCTCGATGTGCGAGTCGGTGCGGGTGTCGCCGTGGCCGGGGAAGTGCTTGGCGGTCGTGAGGGCGCCCCCGGCCCGCGCGCCCCGGATGAAGGCGCCGCCGAGCCGGCCCACCGCGACCGGGTCCTCGCCGAAGGAGCGCGTGTTGATGACCGGGTTGTCGGGGTTGCTGTTCACGTCGAGGACCGGCGCGAAGAGCCAGTGCACACCCACCGCGCGGGCCTCGACGGCCGTGATCCGCCCGTACTCGAAGGCGAGCTCCTCGTCGCCCGCGGCCCCGAAGGCCATCGTCGGGGGGAAGCTCGTGCCGCCGCCCTGCGGCAGCAGCGACGGGATGGCGTAGCTGTGGTTGATGCGCATCCCCGGCCCGCCGTTCTCGAAGTCCGAGGTGACCAGGAGCGGGATCCCGGCGCGGGACTGGAGCCGGTTGAGCTTGCCGGCATAGGCGTCGGGAACGCCGATGGAAATCAAGACGCCGCCGAGCCCCTGTTCGACCCATCCGAGCAGCTCCCGGAAGTCCGGGTCGCTCTCGGAAGCGTAGCCGCCGGGTATCCAGGGGATCACGAGCTGGGCGACGGCCTGTCGCAGCGTCAGGGTCGCGAGGGTTCGGTCGGTCCAGCGGCGGGCGTCGTCGTCGAGGGTGGTGGTGGCGGGTGCGGGGGGTGGACCGTACGGGCTGGACGGTGCGGACCCGCCCGTGCAGGAGCCGAGGGCGAGGAGGGCGGCGGCGGCGGGGCCGGCGAAGTGCGGAAGCGCGTTGCCGCGAGCCGCCGGGGTCTTGCGCGCGCCCACGCTCAATTCCCTTCCGCCACCATCCGCGGCACGACCCGCAGTCCGTGGCCGATCTCGAAGCCCGCGATCCGGGTGGGAGCGCGGCCCGTCACCGCGATCCGCCCCAGGATGGCGTCGGCGGCGGCCCGCTCCGCGACGGGAATGCCCGACCACGCGGTCAGGTAGGTCCCCACCCGGGGAAACTCCACCAGAAGGTACGGGTTCCCGAAGGCCACCACGATGTGCGGCCGCCCCGAACGCGCCAGCCTCTTCACGAACCGGACCGCCTCTTCGGGGAGGGCCACCGACCCCGACGCCGTGCGCACGCCCACGTGCAGCGACACGATCGTCAGGTTCATGCCGCGGGCGCGGGCCAGGATGTCTTCGTACTCCCGCCTCGTCGTCTCCTGGTCCACGTACCAGGTGCGAAGGCGCCGGTACGTCCGCCGCAGCCCCGCGTTGAAGGCCCGCCCGGCGCGCAGGTTGTTCGGGCGCCGGTAGGTGACCGAGTAGACGCCGGCGGTGGGCGTCCCCAGGAGCGGCAGGAGGCCGCGCTCGTCCTTGAGGACCGTCACCGAGCGGTCGGCCACCGCCCGCGCGACGGCCAGGTGGGGCCGCACCCCCACCACCTCGCGCATCCGGTCCAGGTCGACGGTGCGTTCCCGGTCCAGCCCCAGCTTCTCCTTGGCCCTCAGGATGCGCAGCACCGACCGGTCGATGCGCTCCTCGTCCAGTCTTCCGGCCCGAACCGCGGCCACGATGCCCTCGCGGGCCGCCGCCAGGTCGGGCGGCATGAGGATCACGTCCGCGCCCGCCTCGATGGCCCGCACCGCCGCCTCGCCCCGCTCGAACATGCGGTCGACCGCGCCCATGTCCATGGCGTCGGTGAAGACCAGGCCGCCGAACCCCATCTCGCCGCGCAGCAGGCCGGTCAGGACGCTTGGAGCGAGGGTGGCCGGCGTGCGCGCACCGGTGATTTCGGGCACGGTGACGTGCGCGGTCATGATCGCGCCCAGCCCCGCGCCGATCGCACGGCGGAAGGGAAACAGTTCGACCGAGTCCATGCGCTCCCGGCCGACCCGGATGACCGGCAGCGAGATGTGCGAATCCACGCCGGTGTCGCCGTGTCCGGGAAAGTGCTTCGCGGTGGCGATCGCGCCGTGGTCCTGCAGCCCCCTCACGAACGCCGCGCCCAGCAGCGCCACCATTTCCGGATCCTCCCCCAGCGAACGAACGTTGATGACCGGGTTCTCGGGGTTGTTGTTCACGTCCAGCACCGGCGCGAAGGGGACGTGCACCCCGAGCGCGCGGGCCTCGAGCGCGGTGACCCTGCCCATCTCGTAGGCCAGCCCGGGATCGCCCGAAGCACCCAGCGCCATCAACGCCGGAAAGCGCGTCGCCCCGCCGAGCCAGATGTTGGTCGGCGCGTGCAGGACCCCCTCGAAGCGGAAACCCGCGCCCGCCTCCAGGTCGGCGCTCACCAGCAGCGGCAGCTCCGACAGCGACTGCAGCCGGTTGAGCTTGGCCGCGACCTCCGTGGGCGACCCCACCGAGATGATGACGCCGCCCACTCCGTGTTCCTCCACCAGGGCCCGGGCGCGCCGCTCCGACGAGGATCCCTCCGGCGCGAAGTTGCCCAGCAGGAACGGCATCATCAGTTGGCCGGCCTTCTCCTCCAGCGTGAGGGATTCGAGCGTCCGCTCGGCCCAGCCGCGGCCGTCGTACCAGGGGCCGGTGTAGGAGGTGGTGGGGACAGTGGGGTGGGCGGATGGGTCGTGTGGGTGGGCGGACGGGGTGTATTGGGGTGATTGTGTGGTGTTTGGGGTGGGCGGACGGGTTGCAGGGGTGTTCCAGGCGCCGCGTGTTCCGGGGACGAGGGTGGCGGTGTGTTGGGCGCAGGCGGAGATGAGGAGGAAGGAGGCGAGCAGTACGCTGACGACCCCGCGTGTGCACCGAGAGCGGCGAGGGTATTGTCCACGGGCCGCGATGACCGCCGCGAGGCTGGGGGAGGCGGGGGACATGTGGGACGTGCGCATCACGCAAGATAGCGCGAAACCGGGGAGTCGGGGTGAGGGGAGCGGCCCACGACCGGCGTCGGTTCGCACAGCGGCGATACGGTCGCCGATGACAGGAGTCCGGGCCCCTGGCGAGTTGCGAGAGATCCCCTCAGCCCCTCACCTCCCCCTCAACCCCGAGGTTCATGAATAAGCCGGGTTGAATTCGAGTAACGCGCGGAAGATCCGGTGGCGGAGGCCGGCGGGTTACCACTGTTTCTGGCGGATCACAGAGGGCTTGTCGTATACTCACTTGCTTGACCTGATGATCCATTTTGCCAGCATCTGTCCCGCGTACGGGAAGGCAATGATAGCGAGGAGCTTGACGATGACAAACATCATCACCGCCAGGGACGTGAACCCGATCCTCGCGGTAGCGTGCCCTTCAGGGGCGTTACGTTGCCTTGCGCTTCGCCTTGTCCTCGTTTCGGCTGTGGCCTGCGCCGGATCGGGATGCGGCGATCCGGTTACGCCCATACCAACCGTCGTCACGGTCTCGCCGACATCGGCGACGCTGCAATCACTGGAACAGAGCATCCAATTGACTGCCGCCGTCAAGGACCAGAACGGTCAAGCGATGACGGGTGTAACCTTCACCTGGGCGAGTAGCGACGGATCCGTCGTGTCGGTGGGCACGACCGGACTCGCCACCGCCAGGCTGAACGGTACCGTGACCGTGACCGCCACCGCCGGGTCGGCGGCGGGGCAGGCAACGATCACGGTGAAACAGGCCGCGGCCGAGGTCGTCGTTTCGCCATCGGCCGATACACTGGTGGCCTTCGGCGATACGGTCCGGCTCGCAGCCGAGGCCAGAGACGCCAACGGCCACCCGGTTGCGGGAGCCCGGATGACCTGGAGGAGCGGGAGAACGTCAGTCGCCTCCGTCGATACGGTGGGCGTTGTGACCGCCGAAGGCAACGGCACCGCGACGATCACGGCGGCGGCGGATGCAGCTACCGGAAGTGCGGCCGTGACCGTTCGCCAATCGGTGGATTCGGTCGTCGTTTCGCCGGCCCTGGCCACGGTCGTGCTCACTACCACGCTCCGGCTCGTGGCGGAAGCGTTCGACAGCAACGGTAATCCTGTGGACGGGACGTCGTTCGAGTGGTCGTCGAGCGACGCACGGGTGGCCCCGGTCGACGCCGGGCTGGTGACCGGGGCAGCCAGGGGAACCGCGACGATCACGGCAACGGCCGAGAGTGCTAGAGGGACATCCGGGATCACGGTGGTGGAGAGCCCGGACCGGGCAGAACTGGTGGCCCTCTACGAGGCGACGAACGGGCCGAAATGGGCTCAACGCACGAACTGGTCGACGGACGTGCCGGTCGGCCAGTGGTTCGGGGTGACAACGGACTCGGCCGGATTGGTCACCGAACTCGCGCTCCGCGCGAACAACCTGCGCGGCGCCATGCCCGCGGAACTCGGCGACCTCTCCAGCCTGAAGCTGCTGGATCTGGGGTCGAATTGGCTTGCCGGTGAAATTCCGCCGGAACTAGGACTGCATGATCCGATGCCATCCAAGGTAGTCCGCCGGTAGTCCCATAACATCCTGTAGTACAACGATTTCAAGGCGGTCGACTGACCCCACCCGTCCCTTGCGGTCCAGTGACTTCCGGTGTATTCTTCCCCGTGTAGTGTTGCAATAAGTGATACACCACAAGGAAGGACCGCATGACGAAGCGACCCCGAACCCTCACCGCCGCGTTCGTGCGGACGGTGGGCCGTCCGGGCGTGTACGGGGACGGGCGCGGCGGGCGCGGCCTGAGCCTCCGGGTTCACCGGGCGCTCGACGGCCGCATCACCAAGACATGGCGGCAGCGCGTCAGGATCGAGGGCCGCCTGACCTCGATTGGGCTCGGACCGTATCCCGAGGTCACGCTCGCCGAGGCGCGGAGGAAGGCGCTGGACAACAGCCGCATGGTCCGGCTCGGAAGCGACCCGCGCGGGCGCGGCGTCCCGACGTTCGCCGAGGCCGCCGAACGGACGATCCGCCTCCACCGGGAGTCCTGGAAGGCCGGGAGCCCGCTTCCCGAGCAGTGGGAGTCCACGTTCCGCCTCCATACCGCATCCTTGCTTGACAAGCCCGTGGACCGGATCACGAGCGCGGACGTGCTCCGGTGCCTCTCGCCGATCTGGAGCTCGAAGCCCGCCGCGGCGCGGAAGGCCCGTCACCGGATCGCCGCCGTCTTCCGCTGGTGCATCGGTCGCAACTACCGCCCGGACAACCCCGTGGACCGGGCCGTGGCCGCGCTGCCGAAGGCGAACGGCAACGGGCCGAGGCACCATCGGGCGCTTCCGCACCGGGAGATCGCGGGAGCGCTACGGGCGATCCGCCGGATCGGGGATGAGAGTCCGGCCGCCTTGTGCGTGGAACTGATCGCGCTCACCGCCGTTCGGCCCGGCGAGGCGAGGGGCGCGCGTTGGGACGAGATCGACGTGGATGCGGCGAGGTGGACGATCCCGGCGGCGAGGATGAAGGCGGGCCGGGAGTTCGTCGTGCCTCTGAGCACGGGCGCGCTCGATGTGCTCGAACGGGCGCGAGCGCTGTCCGGCAAGTCGTCGTATGTGTTCCCGTCGCGGACCGGCGGCCCGCTGCCGACCAAGGCGCCGGGGAGCTTGCTGCGGAGAGCCGGAGTGGCCTCGACGCCGCACGGGTTCCGGTCGAGCGCGCGGTCGTGGATGGCCGAGACGGGCGTCCCCGCCGAGGTCGCCGAGGCCTGCCTCGCCCATGTGCCCCGGAATCAGGTCGTACAGGCGTACCAGCGCTCCGACCTGCTGGAGAGGCGCGCCGAAGTCCTTCAGGAGTGGAGCGAGTACGTCACGCGGCGGTAGGTAGCCCCAAGAGGCGACGGGGGAGCCGCTGGCGGCGGCCGATGCGGCTCCGGGACGGCGCTGGACGCCTTGGGAAACCGCCTCGATTCGGGCGGTTGACACGGCCGGAATCGGGCCTCTCCGTGTAGAATCATGGTGATTCCGACGGCCTTCGATTGCGCCCTTCGGCGGACGGTTTCGCCCGCTAATGCGGGAGAGCCAGCCCACCCTTTGGGGCCACGCTTCGCGAGTCCCCGGCAGGGGCTGGCGGGGGGCCGTGCCCCCTCTGACCCCCGCGACGGAAACGGCACGCCAAGGCGCGCTCCGCAGGTTTGACGCTGTCGGATCTGGCGCCCCGCTCGGCCACAAGGGGGCCATCGAGGCGGTCGAGGCCCGTCGCCCACCTGGTCGCCCGTCGCGCGACCCGCCGCTCGGCATGTGCGCGTCCCTACCTCATGAGAATGAACCGCCGGTGGAGCGGCTGGACCGGACGCGCGTTCATCGGATACAACGCCGCGAAGGCATCGACCTGTGCCTGGGAAACTGGGAACGGCTCGCCCATTACAACCCAGTCCGACCACCTCGGAGCAGGGCTGCGTGGTGAGGGAGCCGGCGTACCGCAAAGTAGCCGCGCCCTTCGGGCAGTGAGCGTTCGGATCGAAGCCTGCGAGCGGCGCGGGCCCTTTCGGAGGCCGGGTGCGCGGCCGGATGGCTGCGGATGAGTCGGGAATTGCCCTATCGGGAAACTCGAAGAGCGGTCGGAGGGCGTCAATGTCGCCGGTTCGCCCACGCTCCCGGCGGTCACGGGATCCGCCCGTCACCTCAAGCAGAGCCGGTGATCGACTGCGCACACCTACTTCGCCTGCCGGGGGATCGCCGCTCTCAGTCCCGAAGAGCACCGCGTGCGACCCGCCGCGTACTGGAGCCTCGGGAGTGCCTCGCGGGCGTCCGAACGGGGTGGCTTGAGCCACTCTACCGTGGCTTCGGGTTGTGAATGGCCGCAACACTTCCGGGCGGACGCGTCGGCGAGGGCCGCTGCCCGCTGCTCTAGAGGGCGGCGCCGTGAAGATCGTCGCCCAAGATCGTTGAGTTCGGCTCAACGCTGGATCACGCCACCTCCATGACCACTTCCAAGAAGTCGCTGCACGGGTCGGCGAGTGAGAGGGCGGCGTGGATGCCGTTTACTTGGATGCCGCTCCCGGTCTTCTGCTACCGGATTCTATCGATCGGCAGCCCGCTGGGAACGCGGTCGGGTATGGTGTTGCTGAGGTCCCGCGCGGCTTCGTCGGTCAGCGCCCGCAGGAAGGCCACCAAGTTGGCGTGGGTTTCCTCGTCGAACCTGAGCATGAGCAGCAGCGGATCCTGGTCGGCAAGAATCTCTTCGACATTGTTGAGCAGCGTGGGCCACAGCAGCCGGTCGGGAACGTGCGCGGCGATGTCGTACTCCCTCAGCTGCGATGCGGCGTCGTTGTAGTGGCCGACAAAGGTCTCGAGGGTGGCGAACTGGCCCAGATGTCCGTAAGGGGCCGTGAGCTCCACGTTCCTCAGCGGACGGGCCATGAAACGCCTACGGTCGCCGGGAAGATTCGTAACGCCCTCGCGTCCGAAGTCCTCCCGGCCGTCGGTCTTGCCGGGTCCGAACTGGGGGAGCGCGGTGTTGTGGAAGTCGCCTGCGAAGCTCGACCTCCTGTGGCAGTTGGTGCAGCCGATGGTCATGAAGTCCCTCGCACCGGCCAGCGCGGAGTCGCTCAGCGCATCGTTGTCCCCACGCAGGAACCAGTCCCAGGGAGTGTTGTTGAACACGAACTCGACGGCGTAGAAACCGGCTATGGCGTTGGACGCATGGGCGAAGCTCATGCTGTCGAACGGGGTGCCGGGATACGCTCGCTCGAAGAGGCGGACGTACTCGGGAATGTCCCCCAACCGTTCCATGAGGAGACCCCAGATGCCTTGGAAATCGTCGTCCTTGAGGTCCGCGAGGTCGTTGTCCCCCGGCTGGCCGCGCATCTCGTGTCTGGACGTCACGGGGAACAGACCTTGGGCCGACACGGCCCCGAACTCGAAGACATCCGACATCCCGGCAGTCAGCTGGTCCTTCGCAGGGGAGCTGATGGAACCGTCCGATCTCTCCTCCACCCGCCCGTCCCAGAAGACCCGCGCTGCTCCCGGGAGGTTGAAGACGGCAGGGGAGTTCCTAGGAATGAAGATACCCTGGGGGTGCGAGCGCTGCGACCCCAAGCCCGTGCCACCCTCGCCGACCGACAGAGTCCTCCCGTCTCCCGTGGCCATTCCCGGGAGATGGCAGGTCATGCACGCTATGTTCCGGTTGCCGCTAAGGATCTTGTCGAACGCGAGCGCCTGGCCAAGCGTGACCAGGTCGTTTCGCACTGGGCGCGGGTTGGGAAGGGGTTCGAAGCCGTGCGTCGCGGCCAGCATCCGAACCTCCGTGGCGAGGTCGCGGATGGGCTCGGCTGGGGAATCGCAGGCCAGCAGCCCGACAATGGCAACCAGCCCGGCCCAAGAGACCCGCGAACGGAATCCTCGGGGCTTTCGAGGCCCGGTCACCGGCGCGGTGCAATGACCGGTCGTTTTGCCGACCCCGGTGCGGCGGCTCGGCTCGGCTCGGCTCGGCTCGGCTCGGCTCGGCTCGGCTCGGCTCGGCTCGGCTCGGCTCGGCTCGGCTCGGCTCGGCTCGGCTCGGCTCGGCTCGGCTCGGCTCGTTTATCTTAACGATCCGGCTGTAGTCGAAATCCGTCATCGCGTCAAGTCCCCCTGGGGCTCGCTGGAGTCGGGTCGGATGCGTTCCTGGGCCAACTGCTTGGGCCGCAAAAAATAACCGCCCGTTCCCGATGGAAACAACATCGGCCATCGACCGCGCGATGCGCGGTCGGATCGGATCCGCGGGCGAGGAATCCGCCCGCTTCCGCGAGATTCAAGGCGATGATGATCTCGCCGGACCCGGCGGCGGCGCGGTTATGACGGGGGTTCCGAAGGGGGGCGCAGCACCCCCTCGCCAGCCGCAACGTTAAACGTTGCGTGTGCTGGCTTACCGACCTCAAAAGGAGGTGAGCCAGCCCTCGGCGGAGCCGCCGAGACCGCCTCTCCGGGCATCGCCCGGAACAGCACTCACCGAGCCATCGCGGGCAAGCTGCTCGGCCTTTCGGTCGCCAAGCTCAAGGACGGCGAGGACGGCGGGCGATCCCCGTCACCTCCTGGCGATAGCGGCGCTCTCCGACCGCCGGTTTTCGCCCTACCATCTACTCCCTCGGGAACCTGAGATCGTCGATCCTGGGCGATCCTGTGGCCCGTAGAATACCCGAAATGCCATCGGAATGCCCGCAACCGGCCTCCTAAGCGCGCCTTCTGGCCCCGCAACTATCCGGCTACGTCGCAAGGCGAATCGAACCCTGCGGAGCAATGCGGACGCTCGTGATGTTCCCGGGCTCGGAGTCCGGTGTGCAGGGGTTTTCCCGGCAGGGCTTGATGGGTTTTCCTCACTGAACAGCAGGGCTTTCCCTCTATTGGGGGCTGACATGCGCTGCCAGCTTTGGTGTATCGGCTTGGCCCACCGAGGTCCGAACGGCCCCGGAGGGTCACAACGACGACATCAAGCCAGCCAAAGGAGAATGGACATGATCACGAACGACAAGCGGCCTGGGCCGCGCAGAATCTGGAGCTTCGCCTTCGCGGCGTTCCTCGCTGTGGGGTGCGGCTCCCAAACTGAACCGGTCAGCGAGTACCAAGACCTTTCCGGGCGGTGGGAAGGCACCGTTACGAGCACCGGGCCGGGTCTCAATATCGTTGGGACGGTGACCGCCACGGTCACGCAGGAAGCCGACGACTCTCTTTGGAGCGGCACGCTGGAGATCGACGGCGAACTGCGTGACCAAGACGTAGGTATACCCTACAAGGAGTCGTTCTCCATTGGCGGCACCGTCTCCAAGGGCGAGGACCCGAGGGTCTCCACCAGTCTCGAAAGCTCGCAATGCCCGGGTAACGTCTGGGGGTACGCGGGAGAGTACCGGAGTGCCGACGAGACCCTGGCCACCACCGCCACCGGCGAACAGAAGTTCTGGGATCCCACCTACCCCTGTACACCGGCGACGCATCTGACTCCGACCATCACGATGTCCAAGGAGCGGGAGTAGCGCGCGCTACGGGGGGGTCACGGCCGCCTACGACTCCGCAACCGGTGGGCTCCGCTACGACAGAACCAGGCAGAGCCCACCAAGGATGTCTGGCTCCGCCCCCTCGCCAAGCACTGAAACGGCATTCTCGCCCGCTCAGCCCCCACCCGACTCCACGGCCTTGACCGAACGTCGGTCTGGCCAGGGGGGGCGTTCCGCCCCTCCTGAACCCAGCTTTCCGCACCGATGTCGGGGCATCGCGAAGGGGGATCCCCTCACGCGAGGTTGCGAGTATTCGCCGACCGATAGCCGTCCATTCAGGACGCGGGTGCTGGGGACGTTGTTGGCGCGGTCGACCGAGGCGTCGCCACGACACCGGCGACATCTCGTCGGAGCGGTCCGAGTCCTTCGCCCGGAGATCGGATTCGAACCGGCCTGACCGTGTGGCGCTTGTGGTGCCACGGGGGATGGGCGGTTATCTTCCCAAGCCTAAGGACCGACCAACCACCTGCCATCCGATCCCAGAACCGCCCCGCGCACAGGGGGTTGACACGATGCGTATAGAGCACTACGGAGCCACATCGTTAAGAGCCGAGCCGAGCCGAGCCGAGCCGAGCCGAGCCGAGCCGAGCCGAGCCGAGCCGAGCCGAGCCGAGCCGAGCCGAGCCGAGCCGAGCCCGCCGCCAGGTTTGACGATGCCGAAGTGTGGGCGGGGTCGTGTTCTTGTGGTCGGCCTGGTAGCGCTCTGTGCCTGCGACGGCACGGCACCAAACTTGGCGCCTGTCGCCGTCGGCACCATTCCGGCGCAGACGACCAAGGTGGCCGACAGCACCACGCTCGATATTGCGGTCTACTTCAACGACCCGGACGGGGACCCTCTCACCTACTCGGCGGCGTCATCCGACATTAACGTGGCGACCGCCTCTGTCACGGGCAGCATCCTGACCATCGGCGGCGTCGCCGCCGGAGAGGCGGCGGTCAAGATAACCGCGACCGACCCAGGCGGGCTGACGGCCGCGCAGAACGCTTCGGTGATCGTCACGGCCCCCTTTCTGCGCTACGACTTCAACTCCGATGCGGACCTCTACGATTGGAGGACCCACGAGAACACATTCGCGCAGGTCCGGGCCGGAAACCTCGAGGTCAGCAACACCGAAACGGACTGGTTAGGGCTGGTCTGGCAACCCCTTGACACCACGCTGTCGGACTGGGAGGTCAGTGTGCGGATGGCCCGCACCGAGACCAACGTAAAAATGATCGTGTGGCTCACGACCACCCATGAGGTGTACACCGATTACCGCTTCGAGATCGGAAGCGGGGTGGAGATCGACGATCAGCCGACCAACTACCGGCTGCTGGCGTGGAATACCGAGTGGGACGACGGCGAGGGCGACTGGGTCTACTTCACGGATGGTGCCGGGTGGGGGTGGTCGGACGAGATTGCGGACGCGGCGGACGAGTTCAGCGTGCTCAAGTGGAGCGTCATCGGCGGCAGACTGCGCATTCGCTCCAACGGCACCTTGATCCACCAACACGATCTGGGAGCCTGGCGACCGAGCGAAATCAGAGGAATCGGGCTCGCGTCTGGCTCGACCGACCGATTGGAGGATGCGACCACCCTGTTCGATTGGGTCACCCTTGAACGGGAGTCCCGGTGAGCGCTTTTGGGGCGAGGCGCTACTTGTGGCCGCTTCCGCGTCCTCGGTGTCGCTCACGGCGACTGGGCGGGGGTACCGCGCGGTTCGTCGCGGAAAGACTGACGGGGGGGCGGGGGCTCTAACTCTTGCCCACCGTGTTCGAACCCCGGTTACTGGTGGGCGTCCTTGCCGATGGCGGCATCGTGCACTCGGACTCGTCTGCGTACGCGCTGAAGGTCACCCCGCCGGGTGCGCGGGAAGTCGCGCGCATCATCCGGCGGCCCTTCGAGCCCGAGCCCGTGACGGAGGCGGTTCGGGAGGCGCACGGGGAGAAGATGGCGGCTGCCCGGCGCGAACTCGGCGGAACGGGCGGTTCAAAGATGCTCATGGTGGTCGGGGCCGCCGAGGGGAACAATCCTCGACCGGAGGCCACCTTCGAGCTGGAGGATCGCTACTACCACGAGGTTCCCGTGCTGCGCGGTCTGGCAACCACATGGGAGGGCCGCATCTGGGTGCAGCGGCGCGGCGAAGAACCGGACAGCGACGGCCCCATCGATGTCTTGACGGCGGCGGGGGCTTACGTCGGCACCTATGCGACCGGCGCGACCGAGATGCCGGACGCCTTCGGTCCGGACGGACTGGCGGCGTTCATCGAATTGGACGAATTCGACGTGGCGAGCGTGGTGGTGCGGAGGCTCCCGACCGAGGTTCGCTGACCTCCACAACGTGCCCGGTCGGCCCACCGTCGATGGCCTGATAATCGTCCGCTGGCAACTGTTCGGTCAGCCCGTGGAAGAACGGTCGGTCGCCATCCTCCCTCCAGCGCAAGCCATACTGCGTCGGTGTTGCCGCTGATCCACCTGCGCGGTGGCTGGACGACCCCCGGACAGGCCGGCCGAGGGTGCTCGCCGGGCCGCGAAATCCCTTTGCGCTGCTGGCCAACCAACCACATCGTTCCGACACCACGGGTCCTGGTCTCCGCTCTGCCCGCTGTCCCGGCGGAGGTGGAAGTGGGGGCGCTCGTCGGTCCTCCTGTAGCCATCACGGGCGAACACGCAGGAGGTTGAGACCACGGCTTGGCCGAACAGTTACGTCCGCTGAGATCCGATGCCATCGCATGCAATCCCGCTCATTTCTGCATATCGTAAGTGATACATTGATGGCAATATGTGATGTAACCTGTTGATATATAGCATGTTACAAATGATTACATAGTTCCGCCGGAACTGGGGCAACTCGCCAACCTGGTTGCGCTGGATCTCCGCGACAACGACATGTCGGGCGGGATCCCGCCGGAACTGGGCAACCTGGCAAGTCTGGAAATACTGTATTTGATCAACATCGGCCTGTCGGGCGGGATCCCGTCGGAGTTGGGCAACCTGTCCGCGCTGAGGTGGTTGCACCTCACCGGCAACAACCTGTCGGGCCAGATCCCGTCGAATCTTGGGAACCTCGCCCGGCTGGAGGATCTGTACCTCTACGCGAACGACCTGTCGGGCGAGGTTCCGCGCAGCTTGGGAGGCCTCAGCGCGCTGAATCGGCTGCACCTTCACGACAACGACCTGTCGGGCGAGGTTCCCAGGACTTGGATGGCCCTCGATTTGGTGGAATTCGGGGTGAGTGGGAACGGGGGGGGGCTATGCATTCCGAACACGAAGGCGTTCGACATCTGGCTGGAAGACATGAACTATCCGTTGGACCTGGCGCGTTGCCCCTAAAAAACCCTACGCGTTTCCTGTGACGTGACGTGACTCCGCGCGCCTACTACGGCCTCTTTTCGTCCCCCCCATGAGGAGTTCCAAGATGAAACGCCTCGCCCTTCTCTCCCTCGTGGTTCTCGCCGGATGCGAGAAACAGCAGCCTCCAGCCGCTTGCGGCTCCTTCCCGGAAGTGACCGTCAACGCTGGTGAGACGGCCACCGTCACCGTGTGCTTCACCGATCCAAACGGGGACGCGCTCGCGTACTCCGCCAAGTCGTCGAACTCCGGCGTGGCGACGGCGTCCGTGTCCGGAACCGGCATCACGGTCGCGGCGGTAGCGCCCGGAAGCGCGTCCGTCACGGTCACGGCAAGCGATCCGGGCGGCCTGGAGGCCGAGCAGAGCTTTCAGGTCGTGGTGCCGAACCGGGCTCCGCAGGCGGAAGGCACGATCCCGCCGCTTTCGGTGATCCAGACGGTCACCGTGGATGTTTCAGCATACTTCACAGAGCCGGACGGAGAGACGTTGACGTACTCCGCCGCCTCGTCCGACCCCGCGGTGGCCACGGCGTCGGTGTCGGGCGACACGGTTACGGTCGCGGCCGTTGCCAGGGGCGGGACCGACGTGACGGTGACGGCCGAGGACCCGGGCGGGCTGGCCGCGACCCAGACGTTCCGGGTGACCGTCCCGAACCGGGCTCCGGAGGCGGGGGACACGATCCCGGACATGGAGGTGGTCGCCGGGGACACGGTGGCGGTGGACGTGTCGGAGCACTTTGCGGACCCGGACGGCGACACGTTGACGTACTCCGCCGCCTCGTCCGACCCCGCGGTGGCCACGGCGTCGGTGTCGGGCGACACGGTTACGGTCGCGGCCGTTGCCAGGGGCGGGACCGACGTGACGGTGACGGCCGAGGACCCGGGCGGGCTGGCCGCAACCCAGACGTTCCGGGTGACCGTCCCGAACCGGGCTCCGGAGGCGGGGGACACGATCCCGGACATGGAGACGGTCGCCGGGGACACGGTGGCGGTGGACGTGTCGGAGCACTTTGCGGACCCGGACGGCGACACGTTGACGTACTCCGCCGCCTCGTCCGACCCCGCGGTGGCCACGGCGTCGGTGTCGGGCGACACGGTTACGGTCGCGGCCGTTGCCAGGGGCGGGACCGACGTGACGGTGACGGCCGAGGACCCGGGCGGGCTGGCCGCAACCCAGACGTTCCGGGTGACCGTTCCGAACCGGGCTCCGGAGGCGGGGGACACGATCCCGGACATGGAGACGGTCGCCGGGGACACGGTGGCGGTGGACGTGTCGGAGCACTTTGCGGACCCGGACGGCGACACGTTGACGTACTCCGCCGCCTCGTCCGACCCCGCGGTGGCCACGGCGTCGGTGTCGGGCGACACGGTTACGGTCGCGGCCGTTGCCAGGGGCGGGACCGACGTGACGGTGACGGCCGAGGACCCGGGCGGGCTGGCCGCAACCCAGACGTTCCGGGTGACCGTCCCGAACCGGGCTCCGGAGGCGGGGGACACGATCCCGGACATGGAGACGGTCGCCGGGGACACGGTGGCGGTGGACGTGTCGGAGCACTTTGCGGACCCGGACGGCGACACGTTGACGTACTCCGCCGCCTCGTCCGACCCCGCGGTGGCCACGGCGTCGGTGTCCGGCGACACGGTTACGGTCGCGGCCGTTGCCAGGGGCGGGACCGACGTGACGGTGACGGCCGAGGACCCGGGCGGGCTGGCCGCAACCCAGACGTTCCGGGTGACCGTCCCGAACCGGGCTCCGGAGGCGGGGGACCCGATCCCGGACATGGAGGCGGTAGCCGGGGACACGGTGGCGGTGGACGTGTCGGAGCACTTTGCGGACCCGGACGGCGACACGTTGACGTACTCCGCCGCCTCGTCCGACCCCGCGGTGGCCACGGCGTCGGTGTCGGGTGGCACGGTGAGCGTGGCGGCGATGGGCCTGGACACGGCGACCCTGACGGTGACGGCGACGGATCCGGACGGGCTTTCGGCGCAAACCGCTTTCGGCGTGACGGTTCGCTCTCCGGACCGGGCCGTGCTCGATGCGTTGTACGAGGCCACGGGCGGGCCGGATTGGCACAGCAACGACGGATGGCTGACGGATGCCCCGATCAATGAATGGCATGGGGTGTCGGTAGACGAGACGGGCCGGGTGGACTCGCTGAATCTTGGGATCAACGGCCTGACGGGCTCCATCCCCCCGGAGCTGGCCGATCTCACGAACCTGACCGTACTGGACCTCGGCTTCAACGGCCTGACGGGCTCCATCCCTCCGGAGACCGGGAACCTCTCCGGACTGGAAGTGCTGGATCTTCGGGGCAACGGCCTGGAGGGTTCCATCCCCGCGGAGCTGGCCGATCTCACGAACCTGACCGTACTGGACCTGGGCTTCAACGGCCTGACGGGCTCCATCCCTCCGGAGACCGGGAACCTCTCCGGACTGGAAGTGCTGGATCTTCGGGGCAACGACCTGACGGGCTCCATCCCCCCGGAGGTCGGGAACCTTTCCGAACTGGAGGTGCTGGACTTGGGCTTCAACGGCCTGACGGGCTCCATCCCCCCGGAGGTCGGGAACCTTTCCGAACTGGAGGTGCTGGATCTTCGGGGCGACTACCTTGAGGGCTCCATCCCTGCGGAGCTGGCCGATCTCACGAACCTGACCGTACTGGACCTGGGCTTCAACGACCTGACCCTGACGGGTCCGCTCCCGGCGTGGCTCGCCAAATTTCACGACCTGACCGTACTGGACCTCGGCAGCCAGAGTTCCCGGTCCAAAGGTTACGGTTATACCGGTCCGGTTCCGGCGTGGCTCGCCGACCTCACAGACCTGACCGTACTGGACTTGGGCTGGAACCGCCTTTCGGGTTCGATTCCTCCGGAGCTCGGGAACTTGGAGAACCTGGAGAAGCTGGACTTGGCCCTCAACGACCTGACTGATTCGATCCCGCCTTCGTTGGGCCAACTCTCGAAGCTGAAAGACCTCGGACTGGCCGCCAACGACCTTTCCGGCCCGATCCCACCGAAGCTGGGTCAACTCTCAAAGCTGAAATACCTGTCTCTGTGGTCCAACAGCCTTTTGGGTCCGGTCTCTTCGGATCTGGGCCAGCTATCGGGGCTCGTTTTCCTGTTGATCGACAGCAACGAGCTCACGGACGAGTTCCCCGCCGAGTTCGCGTCGCTTGAGTCAGTCGATTGGGCCAAGTGGGATGGCAACGACGGTCTTTGCGCTCCCAATACCGAGGAGTTCGACGCATGGCTGGATGGTATGGACATAGGGTGGTCGGGTCCGCGTTGCCCGGAGGCCGGTGCGAGCCCCGCCCGCCCGTCCGGTGTTTCAGCCCTGATTCGCCACCTGGAGGAGCGGGTCTTACTTGCGGAGACCTCCGCGGCCGGCGCCCGCGACCGAGAGGAGGCCTTGGAGGCCATGAAGACGGTAGAGGCATTGCGAGGCGAAATCGAGTTTCTGCGTAACCGGCACTCTCGCCCCCCCACCGAAAGGTCAGGAGCGGTTCCAAGAAGATGAAACCCAGAAAACTCTGCAGGGCGCGCCCGCCACTTCGGCGCCCCCACCGAAGGTCAGGAGGAGTTCCAAGATGAAACGCCTCGCCCTTCTCTCCCTCGTGGTTCTCGCCGGATGCGAGAAACAGCAGCCTCCAGCCGCTTGCGGCTCCATCCCAGAAGTGACCGTCAACGCTGGTGAGACGGCCACCGTCACCGTGTGCTTCACCGATCCAAACGGGGACGCGCTCGCGTACTCCGCCAAGTCGTCGAACTCCGGCGTGGCGACGGCGTCCGTGTCCGGAACCGGCATCACGGTCGCGGCGGTAGCGCCCGGAAGCGCGTCCGTCACGGTCACGGCAAGCGATCCGGGCGGCCTGGAGGCCGAGCAGAGCTTTCAGGTCGTGGTGCCGAACCGGGCTCCGCAGGCGGAAGGCACGATCCCGCCGCTTTCGGTGATCCAGACGGTCACCGTGGATGTTTCCGCATACTTCACAGAGCCGGACGGAGAGACGTTGACGTACTCCGCCGCCTCGTCCGACCCCGCGGTGGCCACGGCGTCGGTGTCGGGCGACACGGTTACGGTCGCGGCCGTTGCCAGGGGCGGGACCGACGTGACGGTGACGGCCGAGGACCCGGGCGGGCTGGCCGCGACCCAGACGTTCCGGGTGACCGTCCCGAACCGGGCTCCGGAGGCGGGGGACACGATCCCGGACATGGAGGTGGTCGCCGGGGACACGGTGGCGGTGGACGTGTCGGAGCACTTTGCGGACCCGGACGGCGACACGTTGACGTACTCCGCCGCCTCGTCCGACCCCGCGGTGGCCACGGCGTCGGTGTCCGGCGACACGGTTACGGTCGCGGCCGTTGCCAGGGGCGGGACCGACGTGACGGTGACGGCCGAGGACCCGGGCGGGCTGGCCGCAACCCAGACGTTCCGGGTGACCGTCCCGAACCGGGCTCCGGAGGCGGGGGACCCGATCCCGGACATGGAGACGGTCGCCGGGGACACGGTGGCGGTGGACGTGTCGGAGCACTTTGCGGACCCGGACGGCGACACGTTGACGTACTCCGCCGCCTCGTCCGACCCCGCGGTGGCCACGGCGTCGGTGTCGGGCGACACGGTTACGGTCGCGGCCGTTGCCAGGGGCGGGACCGACGTGACGGTGACGGCCGAGGACCCGGGCGGGCTGGCCGCAACCCAGACGTTCCGGGTGACCGTTCCGAACCGGGCTCCGGAGGCGGGGGACACGATCCCGGACATGGAGACGGTCGCCGGGGACACGGTGGCGGTGGACGTGTCGGAGCACTTTGCGGACCCGGACGGCGACACGTTGACGTACTCCGCCGCCTCGTCCGACCCCGCGGTGGCCACGGCGTCGGTGTCGGGCGACACGGTTACGGTCGCGGCCGTTGCCAGGGGCGGGACCGACGTGACGGTGACGGCCGAGGACCCGGGCGGGCTGGCCGCAACCCAGACGTTCCGGGTGACCGTTCCGAACCGGGCTCCGGAGGCGGGGGACACGATCCCGGACATGGAGACGGTCGCCGGGGACACGGTGGCGGTGGACGTGTCGGAGCACTTTGCGGACCCGGACGGCGACACGTTGACGTACTCCGCCGCCTCGTCCGACCCCGCGGTGGCCACGGCGTCGGTGTCCGGCGACACGGTTACGGTCGCGGCCGTTGCCAGGGGCGGGACCGACGTGACGGTGACGGCCGAGGACCCGGGCGGGCTGGCCGCAACCCAGACGTTCCGGGTGACCGTCCCGAACCGGGCTCCGGAGGCGGGGGACCCGATCCCGGACATGGAGGCGGTAGCCGGGGACACGGTGGCGGTGGACGTGTCGGAGCACTTTGCGGACCCGGACGGCGACACGTTGACGTACTCCGCCGCCTCGTCCGACCCCGCGGTGGCCACGGCGTCGGTGTCGGGTGGCACGGTGAGCGTGGCGGCGATGGGCCTGGACACGGCGACCCTGACGGTGACGGCGACGGATCCGGACGGGCTTTCGGCGCAAACCGCTTTCGGCGTGACGGTTCGCTCTCCGGACCGGGCCGTGCTCGATGCGTTGTACGAGGCCACGGGCGGGCCGGATTGGCACAGCAACGACGGATGGCTGACGGATGCCCCGATCAATGAATGGCATGGGGTGTCGGTAGACGAGACGGGCCGGGTGGACTCGCTGAATCTTGGGATCAACGGCCTGACGGGCTCCATCCCCCCGGAGCTGGCCGATCTCACGAACCTGACCGTACTGGACCTCGGCTTCAACGGCCTGACGGGCTCCATCCCTCCGGAGACCGGGAACCTCCCCGGACTGGAAGTGCTGGATCTTCGGGGCAACGGCCTGGAGGGTTCCATCCCTGCGGAGCTGGCCGATCTCACGAACCTGACCGTACTGGACCTGGGCTTCAACGGCCTGACGGGCTCCATCCCTCCGGAGACCGGGAACCTCTCCGGACTGGAAGTGCTGGATCTTCGGACCAACGACCTGACGGGCTCCATCCCCGCGGAGCTGGGCGATCTCACGAACCTGACCGTACTGGACCTGGGCTTCAACGGCCTGACGGGCTCCATCCCCCCGGAGACCGGCGACCTTTCCGGACTGGAAGTGCTGGATCTTCAGGGCAACGGCCTGGAGGGTTCCATCCCTGCGGAGCTGGGCGATCTCACGAACCTGACCGTACTGGACCTGGGCTTCAACGACCTGTCCGGCCCACTGCCACCCGAACTCGGCAACCTGATCGCCATAGTGGACCTGCGCTTGCAGCATAACCCCGATCTGGAGGGACTGCTGCCCAGAAGCATCTTGAATCTCTCGCCCGTCCGCCTTGACGCCTCGGGCACGGACCTGTGTGCACAGCTGGACGACGAATTCCAGGAGTGGCTGGCCACAATCGAAGAGGTGCGCATGTGGAAATGCCCAGCCACGCAGATCGAACGGTTGGCGCTCTCCGAACTCTACGCCAGTACCGGCGGCGATTCCTGGACCGACAACGACGGCTGGAGCAGCGATTCCGAGGTAGGCGACTGGTACGGCGTTACCGTGGGAGACTCGCTCGTACAGCAGCTCAGGCTCCCCGACAACGGGCTGGAGGGGCCGCTGCCTCCCGAGCTCGGCAGCCTGCAGGCGCTGGAGACTCTCGATCTCGCCGACAACGACCTCACCGGCGGGTTCGCCGCCCCGATCGCGTCCATCGACCTGCTGGACACAATCAGGATCGGCGACAATCCGGACATGGAAGGCTACCTTCCACACCGCATGATCGATCTGGAGAACCTCAGGGTGCTGCAGTACGCGGACACCGACCTGTGCGCCCCGCCGGGACCCACCTTCCAGGAATGGATCGACTCACTCGATGTGGCGGACGGGGCGACCTGCGGCAACCCGGACGAGGTCAGGCTGTCGCTGCCGATCGTCTACCTCACGCAAGCCATCCAGAGACCGGAAGGCGATGTCTCGCTCCTCTCGAACCGGGAGGCTCTGCTGCGCGTGTTCCTGGTCGGCGACGAAGAGAACGCCTTCTTCGAGCCCGAGGTCTTCGCAACGTTCACGCGCGACGGCAAGGAGGTCCACCGGGTGGTGATGCCCAGCGAGCATTACGTCCTGCCCACCTCGGCGGACGAGGGCGACCTGATCGAGTCGTACAACGCGGTGATCCCGGCCAGGCACATCGTGGACGGGACCGAGTTCGTCATCGTGGCCGACTCCGCAGAGGTGGTCCCTCGGGCTCCCGGCAGCCAGACGCGCTTCCCGGAGACGGGCTCGGAGCCCCTCGACGTGATCGAGGTCCCGCCGCTGGAGCTGACGGTCGTGCCGGTGCTGAACGCCGACAATCCCGACTCGTCGATCTTCGAGTGGACCGACAACATCGACGACGACAGCCCCGAAGTGGGCCTGCTCAAGTATTCGTTCCCGTTTTCGGAGTTCACCGCGACCTCCTGGGACACGGCCTATGTCACCGACCTGGACCTGACCATCGAGAGCAATACCTGGCGCCTGGTTCTCGAGCTGGCGAAAGTGTACGAGGACGAGGAAGCCACGGGCTACTGGTACGCCGTAGCGGACAGTGAAGAGGGCTACGTGCGCGGCATCGCAATTATGAACGGCTGGGTCAGCTTCGGCAAGCCGTGGGACACCGAACTCGCCCACGAAGTGGGCCACAGCCTGGATCTCCCGCACGCGCCGTGCGGGGGAGCGAAGGGCACGGATCCGGACTTTCCCTATGAGAACGGCAGCATCGGGATGTGGGGGTACGACTTCCGCGACAGTACGGTGGTGTCGCCGGGGCGCCGCCGCGACATCATGGGGTACTGCTACGACCTGGGCTGGCTGAGCGACTACTACTTCGAGAAGGTGATCCGTGTGCGGGAGGAGAAGGAGGGCGACGACTCTCTGGAATGGAGGCCCGGAGCGGGGCCGAGGGGGCCAGCGCTGGTGCTGTGGGGCGGGGTCCTGGACGGCGAGTTGCGCATCGAGCCCGTCCATGCCAT
The DNA here is from genome assembly GCA_965204275.1 of Longimicrobiales bacterium. Taxonomy (GTDB): domain Bacteria; phylum Gemmatimonadota; class Gemmatimonadetes; order Longimicrobiales; family Gaopeijiaceae; genus Bin94. The sequence continues at coordinate 285,063 of CBDBEC010000001.1, read as the reverse complement.
GTACACGACCGCGAAGCTCCCACAAGAGAGCGGTCCGTACCGTCTGGACGGGATCGCCCGCAATGGCGATGTCGAGTTCTCGCTCTCGTTCGCGCCGGACGAGGACGTGTACGGCAACAAGTACTTCTTCTTCACTATCCCCATCGCGGACGACTGGGAGCACTCGCTGGAACGGATCACGCTCACCGGTCCCGAGGGCGAGGTGACCGTGGACGACAGCGATCCGCGGTCGCTCACGGTGGTGACCGATCCCGCCACCGGGCGGATCCGGGCGATCCTGCACGACTGGGACCGGGCGCTGCCGGCGGCGCTAGGCGACACGGACGGGTTGCAAGTGGTGACTACACGGGGGATCGCGGAGGCGGTGCGGTTGCGCTGAGGCTGGCAGCCCGTGAACAATCCGGGCTTAGCACTTCGTTGCCTTTCGGACGAACAGCCCTGCTATTCGCTTTGAAACGCGACTCACGGCGACCGCCGCCGCGGCGCGGATCGAAGCAACGGCCGGCGTTGGGCCGAGATCCAACAGACCGAGATCCAATCGTCCGTGGGGCAGGAAGCACGGGCACTCGCGTCCAGGATCAAGCACATTGATCAAAGCCCGATTGACCTACGTCGCTCCGAGCGGAAGAACTGGCGGTAGCCATTGGGCGAGCGCCGACACCGCCATCGCCGCGGTCGATTCCACGGGGCTGGTCACCACGGTCGACTACGGCACCGTCGAGATCACGGCCACCTCGGACTCGCTCGCGGACACCGCCCGGGTGGAGATCGTCTTCAAGCTGAGCAACCGGCAGGTCCTCGACAGCCTCTACCGGCTCACGGGCGGCGATGACTGGACGGACACGACCAACTGGCTGAGCGACAAGCCGCTCGACGAGTGGTACGGGGTCGAGACAAGCGATTCGTCGGGGGAGGTCGTCGGACTGGCGCTCGGCGACAACAACCTGACCGGTTCGATCCCGGATGTTCTGGCGGAGCTGGACAGCCTGGCCACCCTCGACCTGGGCGGGAATGCGCTCGCCGGGAGGATTCCGCGGGAACTTGGGGAATTGCGGCAACTCCGCGATCTCGTTCTCAACGGAAATGCGCTGGAGGGTGGTTTGTCTCGGAGCCTGGGAGACATGGCCGGACTCCGGTATCTGGACATCGGCGACAACAAGCTGAGCGGGGTGGTGCCGCGCGAGTTTTCGCGGCTCGAGCTGGATACCCTCCACGCCGCCGGCTCGGGCGTGTGCGTGCCGCCCTCGCTGGACGAGTGGTTCGAGGGGATCGAGCGGATCGACAGTACGGCGCGCTGCGTGGCGTCCATCGCCATCGAGGTGGTCGACCTGCCGTCGCTGAAGTTCCATGCGGCCGGGGAGACGGGCGACCTTGCCGCGACCTATGTGAGCGCCGAAGGGGACACGACCGTCCACGCGCCGGTGACCTGGTCAAGTGGGGATACGGCCGTCGTCTCGGTTAGCGCGGCCGGGAGGGTGACGGCGGTCGGAGACGGGAAGACGGCGATCACGGCCACCTACGACTCCGTCACCGGGATGATCGCCGCAGTGGTGGACCTGCCGGAGAACGACCGCGACGTCCTGGAAATCCTCTACGACAAGGCTCGCGGAGACGGCTGGACGGATGCGACCAATTGGCTGACCGACGAACCGCTCTCCCAGTGGGCCGGAGTGGAGACCGACGACAGCGGCCGGGTCGTCGGGCTCTCCCTGCGCAGCAACAACCTGCGTGGGCCGCTCCACTCGTCCATCGGGCTCCTGGACCGGCTGGTCACCCTCGACCTGAGCCGGAACTGGGTGTCCGGCACGATTCCGACGGATCTCGGCGATCTGCGTCTGCTTCGGGAGCTCTCTCTCAGCGTCAACGGGTTCGTCGGCCGCCTGCCCTCCGAGCTGGGGACGCTGGACAGCCTCCGGAGCGTCAGCGTGTTGGCGACGAGCCTGTCCGGCCTGGTTCCCGTGTCCTTCGAAGACCTCGAACTCGAGAGCTTCCTGGGCGGAGGAACCGGCCAGCTGGTGTCACTCACCCACCCACCACGACCGAACGGTTCGCGCTCCTGGAGTTCTACGACAGCACAGGCGGGGATTCGTGGACAAACAACGACGGCTGGGGCAGCGACTCCGATGTGGGCGACTGGTACGGAGTCACGGCGGGAGACTCGCTCGTGGAGCAGTTCAGGCTTCCTGACAACGGCCTTGAGGGCCCGCTGCCCTCCGTGACCGCCAACCTGACGGAGCTACAGACGCTCGACCTCGCCGACAACGACCTCACCGGGGGGATCCACGCGGCGATCGCCTCCATCGACCCGCTCGACACGATCAGGATCAGCGACAATGCCGACATGGAAGGGCCGCTTCCGTTCCGCATGATCGACCTGGAGGACCTGAAGGCGCTGCAGTACGAGGACACGGATCTGTGCGCGTCCCCGGCGCCGACCTTCCAGGAGTGGATCGACTCGCTCGACATCGCCGACGGCGCGACCTGCGAAAACGCGGACTCGGTGAAGCTGTCGCTGCCGATCGTGTACCTGACGCAGGCCATCCAGAGGCCCGATGGAGACATTCCCCTCATCTCGGAACGGGAGGCGCTGCTGCGCGTCTTCCTGATCGGCGACCGGAACAACGCCTTCTACGAACCGGAGGTCTTCGCCACCTTCACGCGCGACGGCGAAGTGGTCCACCGCGTGGTGATGCCGAGCGAGCAGGATCGGGTGCCCACCTCCGCGGACGAGGGCGACCTTGTCAGGTCCTACAACGCGGTGATCCCCGCCAGGCACATCAGGGACGGCACCGAACTCGTCATCGTGGCCGACTCCGCCGAGGTGGTACCGCGCGCCGAGGGCAGCCGGACGCGCTTCCCGGAGACCGGTGCCCATGCACTCGGCGTGATCGAGGTCCCGCCGCTGGAGTTGACCGTTGTGCCGGTGCTCTACGCCGACAAACCCGATTCGTCGATCTTCGAGTGGACCGACAGCGTCGACGACGACAGCCACCATGTGGGCCTCTTCAGGTACTCGTTTCCGTTCGGGGAGTTCACGGCGACCTCCTGGGACACCGCCTACGTCACATCCCTGGACATGACCGAGGAGGACAACACGTGGCCCGTGCTCCTCGAAGTGGAGAAGGTGTACAAGTCCGCCGAGGCCTCGGGCTACTGGTACGCCGTGGCGGACAGCGACGAGGGCTACGTGCGAGGCGTCGCGCGCCTGAACGGACTGGTGAGCTTCGGAAAGCCCTGGGACACCGAACTCGCGCACGAGGTGGGGCACACCCTCGATCTCCTGCACGCTCCGTGCGGCGGCCCCCTGGGCACCGACCCCGACTTCCCCTATGACAACGGGAGCATCGGAGTGTGGGGGTACAACTTCCGCGACGGCTCGCTCGTCTCGCCACGGCACCGCCGCGACATCATGGGGTACTGCTACGACAAGGGCTGGCTCAGCGACTACTACTTCGAGAAGGTCGTCCGGGTACGGGAGGACAAGGTCGAGGACTGGACGAACGAAATACTGCCCGGCACGGGGCGGAAGGGCGAGATGCTGGTGCTGTGGGGCGGGGTGCTGAACGGCGAGCTGCGGATCGAGCCGGTGCACCCGATGTACACGACGGCGTCGCTGCCCCGCGAGACCGGCCCCTACACCTTGGAGGGGATCACGAGCGGCGGCGAAGTCGAGTTCTCCCTGTCGTTCACCCCCGGCGAGGACGTGGACGGCAACAAGTACTTCCTCTTCACCATCCCCATCGAGGACGACTGGGAGGACACGCTGGACCGGGTGACGCTGACGGGGCCCGAGGGGGAGGTGACGGTCGATTCCGGTGACCGCCGCTCGCTCACGGTCGTGACCGATCCCGCCACGGGCCTGATCCGGGCGATCCTGCGGGACTGGAACCGGGCGCTGCCGGAGGCGCTGGGCGATACGGCCGGGCTTGAGGTGGTGACGACGAGGGGAATTGCGGAGGCGGTGCGGCTGCGGCGCTGAAGGAGCTGATCAGCGCGCGCAGGGTGGACCGGGTTAGAGCGGTTCGTGGAGAACATTCGAACTTCCCGGTGGTGCGCATGGACGAGACGCCGCGACAGCTGATTCGGCGAGACACGCACGCCCGTCCCCGCGGCACCGGGGCGGCCGGCCCGCGAGGACCACGAGTACCGGCGGCTGACTTCGAGCGCCTGCAACCTGCTCATGGCGACCGAGCGACTGGCGGGCCGGCGCCACACCGAGGTGACCGAGCGCAGAACCAAGGCCGACTGGGCTGCTTCGTGCGCGACATCGCCGCGCCGTACCCCGGCGCCACCCGGATCACCCTGGTCATGGACAACCTCAACACACACTGCGGAAAGTCCGGAAGTTCGGTAACGAGAATGTACCATATCTGTACGATACCTATTCCCATGGTTCCAAGAAGGAGCCGTTGATTCACGTTTTTCGAATGAGTTATCGTCAATATCTACCGCCACCGACCCGGCAGTGCTCGGGGAACGGAGACCGTCCGTCAGCATGATCTGTCACTCTACGACCACCCTTCGGGAGATCTGCAGCATCCAGCCCGGCCTCGCGGGGCGTCATCGACTGCTGCCGCCCGGGGACGATCGGGGCGCGCCCGTGATCACGGTGGCAGACGTCGGCGGCGAATCCCTTACCGGTCCAGCTTCCCTGCGCCGTTTCGCATCCCGGAATCCACTGACGCGGTACCTCGTCCGCGCTGGGGACATCCTCTTCCGTGCCCAATCCCTCGTCAACCGGACCGCCTGGGCCGCCTGCGACACCTTCCGGGGAGTCGTCGACGCCGGGCAGTACAAGGACTACATCCTCGTCATGCTGTTCCTCAAGATACATCTCGGACCTGTGGGACGACCACGCCCGCGAGTACCGGAAGCGCTACGGCGACAACGAGGCCCGCATCCGGCGGTCGTCGCCAACCCGCCCTTCTCGCTCAAGAAGTGGGGCGCGGAGGGCGCGGGCCAGGAGATCTGTCGCGAGCGCGCCGTGATCGAGCGGTACTCGCACGTGGCCGCCCCGGACGAGATCGCGGAGAACGACTTCAACCTGAACATCCCCAGGTACGTGGACACCTTCGAGCCCGAGGAGCCGGTGGACATCGCCGAGGCGCAGCGCGAGATCGAGAGGATCGAGGCCGAGCTGGCCGAGGTGCGGGGCAAGATGACTGGGTATCTGAGGGAGCTGGGGGTGGAGTGGTGAGGGGGGGTGATGCCCAAGGTAAGGGAAGCCATGAGATTGCTGCGGGACGACGGTTGGTTCATCGTCAGGACCCGGGGCAGCCATCGCCAGTACAGACACTCGGAGAAGCCAGGGAAGGTGACCGTAGCCGGAAAGCCAGCGGACGAAGTGGCCCCCGGAACGTGGAACAGCATCATGAAACAGGCCGGACTCAAGAAATGAGGACACCGATGGGCTACCGCATCGTGATTGAGAAGAGCCCGAACAACTACTCCGCGTACGTTCCCGACCTGCCCGGGTGCGTGGCCACCGGCGGTACCCGGCGCGAGGTCACGCGGAACATTCGAGAGGCCATCGCATTCCATCTGGACGGGATGCGGGAGGACGGAGACCCGATTCCCGCCCCGAGCGGAAGAGCGCCCGTTGTGGCCGATGACCGTGACCGGAGAGTGGGATAGGAGTGTGAGGCCGCAGACCCTCGCCGACCTGATCGCCCCAGGAGAGGGCCAGGCCACCGAGTTCAAGCGCGGCAAGGTGTCCGGTCTTGGGCGAGAGATCTGCGCGTTCGCCAACAGCGAGGGCGGGGTGATCCTCCTTGGCGTGGACGACGACGGCACGGTCGTCGGGATCGGTCGGCACAACCGCGTGAAGTCCCAGGTCCAGTCCATCGCGCGGTCGGCGGATCCTCCGATCGCGGTCGAGGTCGAGAGCATCGGAGAGGTCGTGTGCGTCCGCGTGCCGTCGCAGCGCGGCAAGCCCTACTCGTTCGGCGGCAGGTTCTTCATGCGCGACGGCGCGTCCTCGCAGCAGATGTCGCGGGACGAGGTCCACGAGCTCTTCCACGCGGTCGGCACGATCCGCTTCGACGAGGGGCCGTGCGGGCGCTTCTCGCTCGACGAGGACATCGACGAGGACAACTGGGAGCTCTTCCGCCGGAGGGCCGGAATCCCCGAGGCAATGGAACCGGAGACCGCGCTGCGGAACCTCAACCTGCTGGCTGCGGATGGCCGGATGACCAACGCCGGCGCGTGGTTGCTCGCGAAGGACATCACGAAGTTCAACCTGAGCGCGGAGGTCGTCTGCGGGTTGTTCCGGGGCGCCGACAAGACGCACATCATCGACCGACGCGGCTTCGACGGCGACGTGTGCACCATGATCGACGACGCGATGGCATGGATTGAGTCCAAGATCAACGTGAACTACATCATCACCGGGGCCGTGCGCCGCCAGGAGCGCCCGGAGCTGCCCCTGGACGCGATGCGCGAGGCCGTGGTCAACGCGGTCGCCCACCGGGACTACCGCTCCAACGCCTCGGTCCACATCTACCTGTTCCACGACCGGCTGGAGGTTGTGAGCCCGGGCGGCCTCCCGCCCGGCATGACCGAGGCGGATCTCGGCGTCCGCAGCGAGCCGCGAAACCGGCTCCTGTTCCGCCTTCTGCACCGGATGGACGCCGTGGAGCACATCGGCACGGGCGTCCGCCGCATCCGCGACCTGTGTCGGGAGTGGGACGTGGCCGCGCCGATCTTCGACGTCTCGGACCACTGGGTGACCGTGACGTTCCCTCGCCCGGCGGTGAGCCGTCAGGGCGCGAAGGGGGCGGGCAGGAGGGCGGAGAGGGACCAGGTCGGGACCAGGTCGGGACCAGGTCGGGACCAGGTCTCGATCCTGCGGAAGTCGTTGTCTGCGCAATCGTTGACCGAGCTGATGGCTATGACGGGGAGGACGAACAGGACCAAGTTCAGGAACCTGGTGCTGCGGCCCATGATGAATGCCGGGTGGATCGAGATGACGATTCCCGACAAGCCGACGAGCAGTCGGCAGCGGTACCGGATCACGGCGGCGGGCAGGGCGGTGCTGGGGGAAGTGGGGGAGATGGGGGACGTTCTGCGGTATCCGACGGGGGATCGTGGAGAAGGGGTGAGTGCGGCGCGGTCGCCGAGAGGGCCGAAGTACGATGAGTAGGGGGGCTGGAGTGTCGCTGGGGGCCGCGATTGGGCGGGCGATTCGGAGGAAATGTGGAGGAGGTGGTGGCGTTCCAGAGGTCGTCGAACAGGAGGACTCCGGGTCCCATGAGCGCGGGTGGGACGTACCAGTTCCGACGGACGATGATGGCTCGCGAGCGACCCGCCGACCCGCCGGTGCTATAATGAGCCCATGATCAACCGACCGATCTGACCGGACGGGCTGAGGGCTGCCCTGTCCGGCGTGGAGCAGATCGGGGATGTCGCTCGGCGCTTGCCGAACACCGCCTGTATACGCTTCCGTGGTGCGGAGGCGGTGGCCGTTAGCGTTAGCCTGGAGCCCGTGGCCGCCTCCACGGGGAGCGCCTGTACATCCGGGTCCGTCGAGCCGTCGCGCACGCTGCTGGCGATGGGCCTGTCCAGGACCGCCGCCTTCGAGTGTATCCGCTTCAGTCTCGGACGGTCCACGACTGAGGACGACGTAGCGTTCGCCGCGCACCGGGCGGTCGAGGCGGTCCGGTACGTCCGGAAAATGGCTGGGGAGGCTGTCTGATGCCGTGGGACAGAAGGTGAGTCTTGGAAAGGGAGACGCCGTGGTCCACTTGCATGCTCGTGAACTCGCGCGGGTGACGACTGCTTCGGTGTCGGCACCGTCTGGGCGGACTTCGCCGGGATCCGGAAGAGCGGAAGTTAGAGCGGATGTCCACACGGATCCGCCGACTACTGGTACGCGGCGGTTCCCACGCGACCGATCCGCTCAATCTGACTGGTCATCATGACCGGTCAACAGGGGCTCCAGGTACCTCCCCGTGTAGGAGGCCGGCTCCCGCGCCACCTCCTCGGGCGGGCCGACCACAACGACCCGCCCCCCCGCGTCCCCCCCCTCCGGACCCAGGTCGATCACCCAGTCCGCCGTCTTCACCACGTGCAGGTTGTGCTCGATGACCACGACGGTGTTGCCGCGCTCCACCAGGCGGTGCAGCACGCGCAGCAGAATCCGCACGTCCTCGAAGTGCAGGCCGGTGGTGGGCTCGTCCAGGATGTACAGCGTTCGCCCGGTGGCCTTCCTGGACAGCTCGGAGGAGAGCTTCACCCGCTGCGCCTCGCCGCCTGAGAGCGTGGTCGCGCTCTGGCCCAGGTGGATGTAGCCCAGCCCCACGTCGGCCAGCGTCTGCAGGCGGCGCCGGATCTGCGGCACCGCGTCGAAGAAGCCCAGCGCCTCGTGCACGGTCATCTCCAGCACGTCGGCGATGTTCTTCCCCTTGTAGTAGATGTCGAGAGTCTCGCGGTTGTACCGGCGCCCGCGGCAGACGTCACACGACACGTAGACGTCGGGAAGGAAGTGCATCTCGATCTTGACCAGGCCGTCGCCCTTGCACGACTCGCAGCGGCCGCCCTTCACGTTGAAGGAGAAACGCCCTGCCAGGTAACCGCGGATCTGGGCCTCCGGAACGCCGGCGAACAGCTGGCGGATGGGCGTGAAGAGGCCGGTATAGGTGGCCGGGTTGGAGCGCGGCGTGCGGCCGATCGGCGACTGGTCCACCTCGATGACCTTGTCCACCCCCGAGAGGCCGTCGATCCGGTCGTGTTCCCCCGCGACGGCACGGCTCCGGTGGAAGTGGCGTGCCAGCGCGCGGTAAAGGGTGCCGTTGACGAGCGTCGACTTGCCGGACCCGCTAACCCCCGTCACGGCGATGAAGCAGCCCAGCGGGAAGGCCACATCGATGTGTTCGAGGTTGTGCTGCGAAGCGCCCCGCACCGTCAGCCAGCGCCCCGAATCGGGCGCGCGCCGACGCTCAGGCACCACAATCTCCCTCTCGCCCCGCAGGTACGCCCCGGTGATCGACTCGGGCCGCGCCATCACGTCTTCGATGGTTCCCGCCGCCACCACCTCACCCCCCGCCCGCCCCGCCCCCGGCCCCAGGTCCACCACGAAGTCCGCCGCGCGGATCGTGTCCTCGTCGTGCTCGACCACCACCACCGAATTCCCCAGGTCGCGCAGGTCCCCGAGCGTGCGGAGCAGGCGGTGGTTGTCGCGCTGGTGCAGCCCGATCGAGGGCTCGTCGAGAATGTACAGGACCCCCACCAGACGGCTCCCGATCTGCGTCGCCAGGCGGATGCGCTGCGATTCGCCCCCCGAAAGCGTCGCCGCGGAACGGCTCAGCGTCAGGTAGTTCAGCCCCACGTTGCGCAGGAAGCCCAGCCGCTCCCGCACCTCGCGCAGGATGGGCCCGGCAATCTCCCCCGCGAGCGGCTCTCCCGGAGCGCGTTCCACGCCGGACGGCAGCGTCTCACCCGTCACCGGCAGCGAACGGATGAACGCCAGGACCTCACCGATGGGACGTTCCACCACGCTGCTGATCGGCACGCCGCCGATGCGCACCGCCCGCCCGAACGGCCCCAGCCGCGACCCCGCGCATTCCCGGCACGTCCGGCTGGACATGTACTGGTCCAACTGTGACCGTACGTGTTCGGAACCGGTATCGCGGTAGCGGCGCTCGATATTGGCCACCACCCCTTCCCAGTAGTCCTCGTAGTGCCCCCGCATCTTCCCGGCGTTGTACGGGAAGCGGATCTTCATGCGGCCCGATCCGTGCAGGATCCCTGCTCGCGCCTCTTCCGGCAGGTCGCGCCAGGCCGTCCGCGGATCGAACTCGTAGGCCCTGGCGAGACCCGGGATCACCGAGCCTCTCAGGTGCCCGCCGGGATCGCCCCACGGGAGGACCGCGCCCTCCAGGACCGACAGCGACGGACTCCCCACCAGCAGCGCGCCCTCCACCTCCTTGGTGGTACCCAGGCCGCCGCACTCCGCGCACGCCCCGTGAGGGGAGTTGAAGGAGAAGACGCGGGGCTCAAGCTCGGGGAAGCTGGCGCCGCAGTCGGCGCAGGCGTAGTGCTCGCTGAAGAGATGGGAGACATCGCGGCCGTCCCGCCGCTCGAGGATCTGCACCACCCCGTCCGCGGCACGCAGCGCGGTCTCCACCGAGTCGGAGAGGCGCACCCGGTCCTCCCCGCGCACCGCCAGCCGGTCCACGATGATCCCGATGTCGTGGTTCTCGTAGCGGCTCAGGCCGGGGATCGTGCGCAGGTCGTAGACCTTGCCGTCCACCAGGGCGCGCACGAATCCCTCCCGGCGGGCGCGCTCGAAGACATCCCGGAACTCGCCCTTGCGGCCGCGCACCAGGGGGGCCAGCACCTGGATCCGGGTTCCCTCCTCCATCTCGAGCAGTTGCCCGACTATCCTGGTGGCGGGTTGGCGCTGGATCGGAAGGTCGCATCGCGGGCAATACGGCGTCCCCGCCCGGGCGTAGAGCAGGCGCAGGTAGTCGTAGATCTCGGTCACGGTGCCCACGGTCGAGCGCGGGTTCCGCGACACGGACTTCTGCTCGATCGAGATGGCCGGCGAGAGTCCCTCGATGGCATCCACGTCGGGCTTCTCCATCATCCCCAGAAACTGGCGCGCGTACGCCGAGAGCGACTCTATGTAGCGGCGCTGGCCTTCGGCGTAGATCGTGTCGAAGGCCAGCGACGACTTGCCGGACCCGGACAGCCCCGTGATTACCACGAGGCGCTCCCTGGGGATCTCCAGCGAGATGTCCCTGAGGTTGTGCTCGCGTGCTCCGCGGATGACGAGGGCATCGGGACGCAAGGGTTCAGTACCCCCACTCGCGGAAGATCTGGAGGCCCCAGATGCGCGCCAGCTCCAGTGACAGGTCGCCGAGTCCGCGGTACCGCTGCCTCGTACACCGGCCCTCCAGGAAGCCTTCCAGCGTCACGTCCCTGGGCATCTCCACCTCGACCCGCACCCCCCCGCTGCCCACCGGCAGCGTGGGGTCGGCGCAGAAGCCGCGCTGGTAGACACCGGTGAGGAAGACTCTCTCCCAAACGTACCAGCCCAGCTCCACCTGCAGCGACGATGCCCCGAAGGCCGCGTTGGCCTGGCTCTGGTCCGCCTGCGAAACGGACAGGTGGTCGAGGTCCAGTTCCTGGGCCAGGAGGTATCCCACCTGATTCACGAACTGACCCACAAGCAGATCCCGCCCCACGCCGACCGATGCCGCCCCACCCTCGCCGATCAGCGCCGAAGTGGGACGGCCGAAGAGGATGTAGCCGTACAGGTCGGCCTCCGAGATCGCGTACTCCGAATCGCTGGCGAGGGAGAGATGCGGGGTCAGGAGCGTGCCCGAGATGTCGGCCGTGATGACCAGCGGCTCACCTTCGCGCGTGCGCAGGCGGTTCTCGGCGGACACCGAGATGCCGGGATTGAAGCCGGGCGTGCCCACGAACCGAAAGGACCCGTCGGTCATGCGGAAGGTTCGCGGACCCAGGCTGTAGTTGCCCCGCACGACCTCGACATCCCCCTGCACGATCAGCTCGCCCCTCTGGCGGTCGAAGGTGACTGTCAGATCGCCCGCGGTCTCCACATTCATCTCGCGGGATCTGAGCCAGTTGCCCGGACCCACATGAAGGTCGACCAGAACACGCAGGTTCTGCAGGAACGGGTTGGGAGCCCGCAGCGCCGCCCCCACCTCGCCTCTTCCGTCGCCCGACCCGATCTGAACGGTTGCCGCGCTGAACAGCGCCGGGTCGTAGAAGTCGATCCTTTCGGCGGCACGCTGGAACTCCTCGAGGAACACCGTTCCGTCGTTCACCTCCACCTGTCCTTCGACAAGCGGGTAGTTGAACGACCCGGTCAGTGTGATCGAGTCGCCGGACACGGCCACCACCATGTCGGGGCGGTCCACCACCTCGAATTCGCGCGGCCAGAAGGCCAGGTCCAGGGGCAGGATCTCGGCCTGGCCGATGTCAGCCGTTCCCTTCACCTGCATGGTCCCCGCTCCGGACCTGGCCCTGCCCTCGAGGGCGATGATCCCACCGGGACTGACCCGGGCATCGACAAACACGGAAGAGAGCCGGATGCCGAGGGCTTCCAGGTATCCGGAGGCGTTCTCCAGACGCAGGTTCCCTCCAGGCTGCGGAGCTGATCTTGTCCCGGCTATCGTGACAACCCCGGAGACGGTACCGCCGACCTCCTCGAGATCGGTGAGAGCAGGCAGGACCATGGCGGCCGGGAAGGCATCGGCCACAACTTCGATGCGGCGGGGCTCGTCGGGAATCCGATCCTCCACTCCTGTGAGCCGGAGATCCATTGGAACCGCACCGTCGAAACGCAACGAGCGCCGGTCACCGGACCATGTCTCAACCCGGCTGGCCAGGATGCCGTCGGCGTAGTCACCCGTAGCGACCATACTGTCGAAGCGGAGCGTCGGGTTCACGGCCCCGTCCACGCGCAGCAAACCCTGCCACACGGGGTTCGCGGCCGTTCCGGACCCGGACAGGGCCGCCGAAACCACCCCGGTCAGCGGTTCGTCGAGCTGCAGCACCCGGGCCACCACGGCGAGATCGAGGTCGGCCAGCCGCAGTTCGAAGTCGGAATCGCCCTGGCCGCGCACCAGGCGCCCGTCCGCAAACAGGCGCAAGCCTGCAGTGCCGGGCCGGATCAGGCCGAAATCGTTGACGACCACCGAATCGGCGCCCCACTCCAAGCGGGCGGGCCCCTGCAGGTTCCAGCGTCGGTCGGGGAAGACCAGAGTGAGGCGGTCCAGATCGATCCGGCCCCCGCCGTCGTCCAGGCTCACCACGGCCTGCGCTTCGTAGGTCTCGCGCGGCGACCGTCTCACCACTGCACGCAACCGACCCCCCTCACCCAGCCCGAACCGGCCGTCGAGGCGTCCGGACCGGAACTCCCGGCCCGAGACCACCACCGAATCGCCGTCCATTTCTCCTTCCAGCACGATCCTCGCCGGAGACGCGGCCGCCGTGTCCGCGCCCACCAGGCTCAGGCCGGTCACCGCAGCGCGGAGATTCACCGCCCCGGCCGCGCTAGGACCGTACTCCAGGTCCCCAAGGGTGACGACCGCCTCCGCCCAGAGGTCGCGCAGGCCGCCCTCCAGGCGGATCTTGCCGTCGACGGTGCCGTCGAAGCGGACATCGTCCACCGTCGGGAAGGTGTCGGGATCCACGCCGTCGAACTCCAGGTGCTCCCGTTCGATGGGTGACAGCTCGTCCCACGCGACCAGGTTGCCGCTCATGAAGACGGGGCGCAGCGACCGGATCGACGGTGACGACACGGACAGGTTGACCCCGCTGCCGGTCACTCCGGAGGCCACCCCCAGAGTTCCTCTCCGTCCTTCCACCACGATCCCTTCCGCCTCGGTGTGAAGGCTCGTGAGGTGCATGAGCCCGTCGTCATCCACCCACACGCTCACCGCGGCGGTGTCCACGCGGAGCGGACCGACGCGCGAGGCTCCGGCGGTAAGGGCCAGGGCGCCGCGTACGGACTCGAGGTCCAGACCTCGTCCGCTCACGTGTGCCCGCCCGGAGACAACCGTGGAGTCGGGCAGCCCGCCGAGCAGTTGTGCGAGCTGGAAGTCCTCGCCCCAGACGGTCAGCTGATACCCTGCCGCCAGGTCGCGCCCGTTGATCCGGCCGTTTGCCGACAGCGGGCCCGCGGGCGTTTCCAGTTCCGCGGCGAAGCCGAGTTGTTCGAGGGAGCCGTTCACGGACAACGAGCCACTGACCGAGCCGCTCATCGGGAAGTCGGGCCAGCGCCGGCGGATCGTCGACAGGGACAGGGGGCTCAAGGTGGCGTCGACCTCGATCACGGAGATCGCCGTATCGCCGTACACGGTCCCCGCCACCATGAGCGTGTTGCCGGGTCCCGGGCCCAGGAAGTGGTTCGCCGCGATCCGTACGGCCATGCCGGTGCCGAGTTCGCCGTCGGCCCGGAGGACGAGGTCACCTTCCCCGCCCCACGGGACACCGGGGGCGAAGAACTCCAGAAGAGTGTAGTCGAGTTCGGCGAACTCGATCTCCATTCCCTCGAACGAACGGACCCCCAACACCGTCCCCCCGCCGGTCGCGCGAGCCCGGACCGTCCGGGAGGTGCCGTCGAACAGAGTCAGGCCGCCCGATACCCGAAGACGTCCCGGCGCGCCTTCGAGGCGGATGTCGCCCGACACGGCTCCGGCAAAGGGCGGCGTTTCCGGCAGCCAGCGCTCGATCTCCGCCGTGGCCAACATTCGCGGACCGACACGCAGACCGCGGAAGCTCACCCGGTCGGTGATGGAGACGCCGCCGGAGAGGGCGAGGCTCCCCGAACTCACGTCCACCTCGGCCTTCGCAACGTCGACGTGTACATCGTCGCCCCTGATGGCGACCCGCACGCCGCCGCGGGCGACGCCGGAATCGAGCCGCTCGTCCAGCCAGACCAGGTCCGCCAGCGAAAGCCGGCTCATGTCGAGGTCGAAGACGGTGAGCCACGGGTCGTCGCTCATGTGGACCCGCATGCGGCCGCTCCCTTCGGACCCGGGCAGGCGGAAGCGCTCCGCCCGCACCACGATGTAGTCCGCGCCCACTTCGACCTCGCCCCGCAGGCCGGACAGATCCAGCCGGCCGGCAGGTCCCGTCGGATACGACAAAGCCACGTCGTGCATCTCGGCCGCCAGATCGACTTCGCGGCTCGGTCCGATGTCGACCCGCGCGAAGTCCGCTTCGATGCCCTCCACCCGTTCCTCGGCACCTCCGGTGTCACGCATGATCACGGTGCCGTCGTGAACGCTGGCGCCACGGATCCGGAACAGGGGCAGATCGGCCTCATCCGGCGGGCGGACCGCAGTGTCCCCGGGCGCCTCCGTCGCCGTCCCCTTGAGGAGTCCGGCGAGCGTCACCGGGTGGCCGGGTTCAGGCTCGAGGTGTACCACGGGGGACCAGATGTTCAGGTCGGCGATTGCCGGGGGCCCCCCGAAGAGCTGCGCAACCGAGTAACCGGCCCGCATCGAGTCGGCCACAAGAACGGGGCGGCCGAGGCTGTCGCTGAGTTCGACATCGTACAGGGTGGCGCCGGCCAGGAGGCCGCCCGGGCCCATCGACCCGACCCGGAGCGTGCCGTTCAGCGACGGACGCAGGCGCTCCAGCGCCAACCCGAGGGCGAACTCGCGTCCCGCGGTCGTGTGACTGATCACCATGGCGGCCGCGACGCCCATCGCCACGAGCCCGCTGGCCGCGATGACGGTGCACTTCAGAAGCGTGGGCAGCCACCCGCGAGGCGCGGCTGCATAGCCGCTGGAGTGCTTCGAGGACTTGCGCACGGGTCAAAACGCCTGGCCGATGGAGAAGTGGAGCTGGAAGCGCCGCAGCGAGAATCCGGCGTCGTCGCCAAAGAGGACCGGCGGGTCCAGCAGCGCGAGGTCATCGGAGACGACCCAGTCGAGGAACTCCCCGGAGCCGTCCCCGCCCCCTGCGTATATCCGGTCCGACTCGGAGTCCCTTGCGGGATCGAAGGGGCGGATCTGCGAAGTCACCACCGGCAGCGGCTCCCGGCCGCGGAACGAGTACGCGACATCCAGGCGGATGGGACCGAACAGGGTGTTGTAGCGGACGCCTACGCCCGGCGCCAGCTCGAGGTTGTCGAGCGAGATACTCCGGGGCCACACCTGGCCGACATCCACGAAGGCCGCCCCACCCCAAATGCCGCCGGTCGGTTGGAAGCGGAGTTCGGCGCTCGCCTCAACGGTGGCCAGGCCGCCAACCGGCCTCACCTGGAAGAGGTCGGATCCGGCCAGCGGCGTGGCGTCGCAGGTGAGGTCGCGAACCGTGGCCGGCAGACAGGCCGGCTCCCCCGAGGCACCGCGTCGTCTGAGCAACTCCTCGACGGCGATCGACAGACTGCGCGGGCCCAGCGTACTCTGCGCGAAGCCGCGGACGCTGTTCGCTCCTCCGCCGTAGAAGCGCTTCTCCGATGGTACGATCTCCGAGGTCCCACCCTCCGTCATCGACAGCTCGCCCACGAAACCTCCGGGACTGAGGCTGCCCCCCCGGATGCGGACCGCGAGCACCGTGTGGCGGTCGATTTCCCGGTAGAAGCTGGCGTCAGCGAGGGCCCGCACATACGAGTAGTCCGAACCCGTCACCACATCCGCCCACTCCAGGTCCACAAGGGCACGGAATCCGCGGGTCGGGTTGAAGAGATCGTCGGTCACGTCCCGGTTGATGGACAGGCCCGCCGGGGCCACCCACCTCGTTCCGGAGAGCACTTCGATGTCGTCGGGCGTGCAGGCGAGAAAGGTCGCGCAGAGGGTGACCTCGGCGGCGTCCAGCCGGTTGAGCTGAGGACGGAACCGCAAGTTGGTAAACGAGTTGCCGCCCAGGCCACGGCTCAGGCCCAACTCCAACCCGCGGGCGTCACGCACGAAGATGTTCTTGAGCGACTGGCGCTCGGCGAAGAGTCCTATCGAGAGGCTGGTCCGGCGGGACACGAACGCGGGTTGGTTGAAGTCCACGCGGGCAAGCCAGTTGACCCGTCCGTAGTCACCGGTCCCCGCCTGGGCACACAGGAATGTGGACTGAAGCGAGGAGGCCAGGAGGTTCGAGACCCGCGCCTGCGCCCGGAGAATCCGCCCACCGCCGAAGAAGTTCCGGCTCGTCCAGCGCCCCTCGAAGTTGATGCACTCGGCGCTGTTGAACCCCCCTTCGGCGCGTACCCGGCGCAGATCCCCCTCCACGACCGCCACGCGGATCGGCATGACCGAATCAGTCTCGATGCGCGCAGTGTCCCGCTGCACCACCGCCCGTGCCACGATGTCGAGCTCGTACAGATTGCGCTGCGCTTCGCGAAGCAGGCGCTCGCTGTAGAGCTGGCCCTCGCGGAAGGGAAGACGCTCCACAATGACGCCCCTGTCGAGCAGCTCGTTGTCGGTCACCCTTACAGGCCCGAAGGTGGCGCGGGGCCCGAGCTCCACCCGGTAGCTCACGAAGGCCGTGTCACTCCCCGTGGCCCGGCGAAAGCCCTCGAAGACCTCGGCCGAAGCGTACCCTGCGTTGCGCAACCGCAGCGTGAGCGTATCGGTGGTTTCCAGGAGAAGCAGCGGGCTCAGCGGATCCCCCACCCCGAACGGAAGCGCGTTCTCCAGTCCCAGTTCCGGTGGTACGGGGTCTCCCTCCAGGGTGACCGCCCCCACCCAATAGGGGAGTCCTTCGCGGATCCGAAAGGTCACGGCCGCGGTTCCGTTGTCGCGGGGCTCCACCTCCGGTTCGACCTCAGCCGTGCGGAAGCCGTGGGCCTGGTACAGGATGCGCAGGTTCTGCGCGTCGACGGCCAGGGTGCGCCGGCTCAGGTAGGCGCGATCCCGCCCCCAGTCGACACCGAGTGCGCAGGTGACGGCCAGGAGGCGGGGACATCTCGATGCGTGCGTAACGACCGCCCGCCGCAGCTCCGCATCGGAGAAGGTCCGGTTGCCCGCGAACGCCACGGAGACGATCTCCTCGCGTACGGTCTGGGCCGCAAGGTCGGCGGTCGTGAGAATCCCGCACAGAACAACCGCCAACGCGCCGGCCGGGACCACCGCATTCTCGCGTCTGTACCGGTTGTGCGCCGTCTTCACCGCCAGGATAATCCCCTGATCCACCGATCCGCGCCAGGAAACCGCTACGGGGACGCCTCGGGGTATCGGCGCCCCCAACCCGGCAGAAAGTCCCCGGCGTCCTGCGAATATAGATACACCTCGACATCGATGCCCGATTCCCCGACGCGAACGAGGTTGAAGGAGTTCTGCCCAAGCTCCCTCCCCCGGCCGCGGTCCGACGTGGCGGTCCCGGCCATCAGGATGGGGACGCCGGCTGCCGTGTCCGGGGATTCCGCCGGGCTGCTCGAGGCCAGGTGCGTGCGGTGGATATGCCCGGAGAGCACCAGGTCCACGCCCCAGCGCGGCAGCTTTCGCAGGACGCGGTGGGCGCCGAGCAGCGGCGGGCCATACACGCCGTCCGCAGGTTCCACCAGATTGTGATGAACGACCAGGATTCGCAGGGCGCCGGCGGGGGCCGCGGCAAAGGCCCTGTCCGCAAATGCAAACTGGCCGGCGCCGATGCGGCCGTTCACGATGGCCCGGCGAGGCGCACAGGAATTGAGGGCCACGAAGCGGGCACCGCCGTGTGTCGCCCCCTCCTCCAGATCGATCACCGTGTCCAGCGCGCGGTCAATATGGCCGCGGTAGTTGCCGAATGGGATCAGGAACCGCTCCCAGACACGATAGAGGGGAACATCGTGGT
Source organism: Longimicrobiales bacterium (assembly GCA_965204275.1). Classification (GTDB taxonomy): domain Bacteria; phylum Gemmatimonadota; class Gemmatimonadetes; order Longimicrobiales; family Gaopeijiaceae; genus Bin94. The sequence continues at coordinate 266,817 of CBDBEC010000001.1, read as the reverse complement.
TCCCCACCGTCACGATCAGCGGGTACGGTGCCAGAGCGTGCAGGAACACCCGCGCGGCCCGGAACTCCGCCGCCTTGGCCCGCATGGTGAGATCGCCCGAGATGACCACGGCGTCCGGGCGCTCACGATGCACGAAGCGCACCAGGGCCCCCGAGAGTTCGGGAAGGTGCGGCTTTCCGAAGTGAACGTCCGATGCGTGAAGGATGGTCACCTGGCAAGGGGGTGCCCGGAAGCCCGCGGAAGAGAGGTTCCCGACATTCCCATGAACCGGTTACCCCGGGCCTCGCGGGCTGCAGCGTCGCGGGATGGCCGCCCAAGGCGATGGGGGATTCGAGCCGCCATGCCGGGTTTCACCGCCGGTCGCCCGCCAGGCGCAGCCTGGTCATCCACGCGACGCCTACCGCGGCCAGGATCACCGAGATCACCTGGGCCAGGGTGAGGAAGCCGAAGAAGCGGTCATCCTTCGCGCGGAAGAACTCCACCAGGAAACGCTCGGCACTTGCCAGTACCAGCCACAGCGCGAACAGCCAACCCGGTCGGTGGCGGTGCAGGCGCAGTGACCAGAGCACGACGAAGATGACGGTGGAGATCCCCGTCTCGTACAGTTGCGTAGGGTGCACCGGAAGGGCCTCGCCGTACTTCTCGACCAGCGCCGGATCGACGTCGATCCCGAAATTCGCCGCGATGGACGTCGCGGTGCTGGGCGGTTTACCGTCCGGAAAGGCGATTCCCACCCATGAGTCCGTCGGGCGTCCGTAGTCGTCGCCCACGAGGAAGCACCCGATGCGTCCCACCGCGTAGGCAACGGCCAGCCCCGGCGCTGCAGCGTCGACGGTCCTGCCCATGGGAAGGCCGGTCGTGTGGATGCGGCGCAGCACCAGAGCCCCGGCCAGAAGGAAGCCACCGTACCACACCATCCCGCCCCGCGAGAAGATCATCCCGAGCGGATCGGCGGCCAGGCGGGGATAGTTGAGGAGCACGTAGTAGACCCTGGCACCCACGATGCCGCCGATCACCGCCCAGAAGAGAAGGTCCCACGCCTTGTCGGCATCGTGGCCCTGGCGCACCATCTCGCACTTGAGGACGTAACCTCCCGTGAGAAACGCCGCGAGCATCATCACGCCGAAGGAGGTGATGGGGGCGCCTCCCAGCACGGGAAGCCACTCCGGAAGTTGGAAGAGATTCGGGTACACGGCGGTCTGGCCTCCTCAGCTGGGGGTTGTGGTGACAGGCCGGGGGTGGCGTGAATCGTCGCACGAGCCGGGGCTCCAGGGAAGCACCCCGGGGATCGGGGCACGGGCGGTAGCCTCCGCGAGCCCGCCGAAGTCCCCGGCCCGAAGGCGGAACCGCCCCGCCCGGGCGATCATGGCACCGTTGTCCATCGACAGCCGGGGAGATCCCGCGAACACGCGTCCCTCCGGCGAGATCCCGTCGCGGATGCGCGCTGTGAGGGCCCGGTTGGCGGCCACCCCGCCGCTCACCAGCACCCGGTTGCATCCCGTGGCCGCGACCGCGGCGAGTGTCTTGCCGGCGAGGACGTCGACCACGGCCTGCTGGAACGAGGCGGCAAGGTGGGGGCGCTCCGCAGCCACGCGGGTCTCCCCCGCGGTGGACTCGGACCTCTCGGCGGCCACCCCCGCCGGAACCAGGCCCGGCAACTCTTCGCGCCCGAGGTCGGCCACCGTGCGGGCGACCGCCGTCTTGAGTCCCGAGAAGGAGAAGTCGAAGGCGCCCGCATTGCCGCCGCGGCCTCTCCCGGGACGCCCCTCTCCGCTTTTCGTGCGCGTGGTTCCCCTGGACAGCAGTGGCCGCGGGAATGCGTATCTGCGCGGGTCTCCCGACGCAGCAGCAGCTTCGATCGCCGGCCCGCCGGGATACGGCAGTCCCAGCATCCTCGCCACCTTGTCGAACGCTTCGCCCGCGGCATCGTCCCGTGTCTCGCCCAGGAGGAAGTAGCGACCCCACCGGGGAACCCACAGCAGCAGAGTATGCCCCCCCGACACGAGGAGCGCGACGAAGGGCGGCACGGCGTCGGGATCCTCCAGCAGGGGACCGAAGAGGTGGCCCTCCATGTGGTGGACCGGGACCAGCGGGATGCCGAGTGCGCAGGCCGCCGCCCGCGCCCAGGTCACGCCGACGAGCAGAGCGCCGATCAGCCCCGGACCCACCGCCACCGCGATGGCGGCGAGGTCTCGCCTCCGGATGCCCGCCTCCCGCAGCGCCGTCCGGACGACGGGTTCGATGCGCCTCAGGTGGTCGCGGGCGGCCAGTTCCGGGATCACGCCACCGTACACCCGATGCACGTCCTGGGAGTGGATAACGAGACCCAGGATCGAGCCACGCTCGTCGAGGATCGCCGCCGAGGTCTCGTCGCAGGTCGTCTCGATGCCTAGGATCAACCCGTTCACGGGACTTCGCCCGCGCGCACGGTAACCGAGTCCACCTCGACCGTCCCCTCCACCCGCGCCGGGAGCCCGTCCAGCACCAACGGCACGCGAGCCAGGCCCTCCTGCGCCACCACCGCCCGCACCGCCGCTGCTTCCGCCCCTATCCAAACACGGATTCCCGTAGTGTCCACCCGGTTCAGGACTTCGTCCGCTCCAAACAGCGTGACACCCACCCAGGCGGGATCCGGCTCCAGAGTCCCGTCCGCACCCCGGAACTCCACAGGGAGCGGCGCGAGGACCCGGCTGCGCCTGGTCGCAACCTCCACGGCAAGCGTGGCCGTCGTCGGGTTCACTACGAGTCCGCCGAGCCCGGTGGTGTCGAGCGGTACCTCAAACCTTCCCGTGCCGGTGATGTGGCTCAGATCGAAGGGTTCCAGGAAAACGGTCTCCAGTGCATCCACCTGCGACGCCGGGCCCCGCACGCGGGTGAAGAGAAGGTTGGCACGGGGTTCGCTCACCATGGCCAGCGAGTCCGGCAACTCACCCGTCAAACGTACCGAGACCGGTATTTCCTCCTCCTGGTTGCGCTCGAAGAGCAGGCGGACCGTGCTGGGCTGGAAGTTCTCGATGTCGACGCTGCTCCTGTCGATGTTCGTCACCCAGTCGTGGATGAGGGTCAGCACCGTATCCTCTTTCGCAACGGTGTCCACCCTTATCACGATGGCGGGACGGGACATCGCCACCCTGAGGATGTCGCCCACGGGGCCGGTCACGCTCATCTGCACGGAAGCCGGAGAGGGTGGCTGCCGCAGGAACCAGTCCCGGTGCACATGCTCCACGCGCACTTCGACGCCGGGGATGCTGAGGCGGTCGATACGGTCGTCGGTGAGTCGCATCGTCACCCAGAGCAGCACCGCCAGCGCCAGGGCGGTGATCTTGAGGCGCCAGTTTCTCACGAGGATACCCGGGAAGGACATCGCTATCCCGCTTCCACCAGGCGGCGAACCAGATCGACATTCGTCTTCGAGTCCCAGTCCGTCGGGCCCGCCACCTTCTTGTAGATGATCCCGTCGCGGCCGATGAGGAAGGACTCGGGAACGCCGGAGGTGCCATAGGTCCGCTGGATGCCGCCCGAGGTGTCGAGCAGGATGGGGAAGGTCAGTCCCAGTTCGCGCGCAAAGGCCACGGGGTCACCGCCCGGATCCCCCCGGGCATCCCGGCGCCCGCGTGGTGCGTCGATGCTGATCGCGGCGATCTCGAAGTCGTCGCGCCCGAACCGGTCGTAGAGCCGCTGCATGGACGGCATCTCCTCACGACACGGAGCGCACCAGGTGGCCCACACGTTCAGCAGGACGACCTTGCCGCGGTAGCTGTTCAGGGTCACGGGCTCACCGTCGGGGAGCGTGACGGCGAAGTCCGGTGCCGGATAGCCGGAGACTACGGGCTGGATACCCTGCCGGGACAACCAGGCCAGAGCCAGGACCCCGGCCCCGAACAGCGCCGTGAGGGTGTAGACCCTGGCCGCACCGCGGGCGCCGATCACGCGGACACCCTCCCGTGACGCCGTCGCCACACCCACGGGCGGCCCCGGTCAACCCGTTTCGTGCCTCGTTGCCGGGACATCGCCCCTCAATCCCAGCCGGGCGGCCCGCGATCCGGCCCCGGTGCGGAGGAGGCCGTGCCGATCGGGTCAAAGCGGAACCTGAACACGTCCTCTCCGACGATGAGCTGTACCGCGGTACCGCTTCGGACACCGGTGTACGGAGCGGGATGTTGGCCGAAAACGCGGTTTACGTTCAGAATACTGTACCTTTTCTCAACTGTCGTCAGCACCAGCCCCAGGGTGCTCAGCAGAGACCGGGCCGCGTCCTCGCCGAAGCCCGACAGCTCCGGCATGGGAAAGGTGGGCGGTCCGAGGCTGACCACCAATCGCACGTTGCCGGGCATCGTGACCCGGGTTCCCGGTGACGGGTCGATCGTCACGACCCGACCCGCCGGCATATCCGACTCGATCGTGTCCACCTGCACAACGAACCCTCCAGCCTCCAGCGCCGTGGCCGCGCGCAACCCGCGGAGGCGGGTGACATCCGGAACGGAGTGGATCTCCGGCCCCAGAGACATCGTCAGGCGAATCTCCGCTCCCGGCAGAGCCGTGCGCCCCGGTAGCGGACTCTGGCCGATCACCAACCCTGCCGGCGCCCGCGGATGCCGGACCGAGTCGACCCGTCCCGCTGCGAGGCCCGAGTCCGCCAGCAGCACCAACGCCTGCTCGACGGCCATGCCTCGCAGGTTCGGAACCCCCTGCAGGCCCGGAGGCGGTGTGGGAGAAGGGAAGACGAAGACGGTGGACACGAGGTATCCGGTCCCGAGCCCCGCGCCGACAAACGCCAGCGCGCGCAGAAGCGTCGTCCCCCGGGGGAGCCGGCCTCCTACGGACGACCGACGGGATCGCCCGGGTCTCCAGTCCGGTTTCCCGCCCGGCTTCGAGACCGCCCTCCATCGCCGTCTCCTGCGACGGCCTCCGCCGATCCTCCAGGCGGGAATCCCCTCCCGGACCGACTTGTCCGGCGTTCGCTTGCCCCTCCTGCCCCGTGACCTCCGCCGGCGGATCGAGCCGCCCAGCTCCGGCATCTAACGGTCCGTAGACAAAGCCCCGCGCGCACCGAGAGCGGCGAGGCGCCGGGCCGGCAAAGCGAGACGAGGGGCCAATAGCAGCGCTATTGGGCTGAGGAGCAACGCAGAGGGCAGCCTTGGAGTCATCAAGTGTATACTGAACATGCCATGATGTAATGTTGTCTTTACGTTGTGGAAAGGTCGGGTGAAGCGTCCGGACCAGATGCATCGCCGGTCGAACGCCGGGGGGATTTTGTCCACGGGCCGCTAATCCACCCTTCTCAGCCGGGCCGCGAAGGCGCCGTCGAAACCGCTCTCATGGGGCAGCACCGCCAGGCAGCCCCTCTCGTCCAGACAGGGCTTCGCCCCGGCGCCGGGCTCGACGCGGAAACCCGGATGACGTGCGAGAAAGCTCTCCACCTGACACCAATTCTCTTCCGGCTCGAGGGTACATGTAGCGTAAACAAGGAGTCCGCCGCGCGGAACCGCGGAGGCGGCGCCATCGAGGAGTGCACCCTGCACCTGCACCAGCGTGCGGATGGTCTCCGGGGTCACGCGCCAACGGCCGTCCGGGTGCCGCCTGAGCGTTCCCGTGCCGCTGCACGGCGAGTCGACAAGCACGGTATCCGCTTCACGCAGGGGTGGAAACCGGGCGTCGGCCACCACCGGCCAAAGGCGTGCCCGCTCCAGTCCGTGGGCGGTCATTCCGCGCCAGCCCTCCGCGACCCGCGCAAGGCGGCGCTGGGAGAGGTCGCCGGCGACAACGCCCCCGGCGGTCTCGCTCAGAGCCAGGGCCTTGCCTCCCGGAGCGGCACAGAGATCCGCCACCAGAGAGCCCGGTTCGGGCTCACAGTACCGGACCACCAGCGACGCTGCGGGATCCTGGATCGTCCCGGGCACGAGTTCCAGCGCCGCTGCGGGATTAGTGCCCGGGCGAAGGCGGATCCACCGGTCGCCGCGGGCGCAACTCTCGGGCGCGGCGGCGCTGAGGCCCGCGGCTGCGAGCACGGTGGCCGCATCCCGCGCATTGGCCCCGATCGGCCACAGGAAGATCTCCGGCTCCCGGTTGTTCGCCTCGACCAGCGCCCGGGCGTCCCTGGGTCCGAAGGTCCGGACCCACCGCCGTACCAGCCAGCCCGGATGCGATCCCCAGGTCGTCAGATAGCCCTCCAGATCCGTCTCCGGATCCGGAAACACGTCCGGCGCTCCGGGTGCCCGCGCCAACTTGCGCAGCACTGCATTGACCAGACCCGCAGCCGCGCGGCCGCCGGTCGCCCTTACCTGCCGGACGGACTCGGAAACGGCGGCATAGTCGGGCACGCCCCCCATTTCCGTGATCTGGAAGGCGCCCATCCGGAGTGCGGTACGGACCGGTGGATCGAGTTCGCGGAGCCGGCGATTGCTGAACCGCGACAGGAGGTGGTCGATCCTGCCCCGCAGCCGCACGGTTCCGTAGGCGAGCGTGCGGATCCACGCCCGCTCCGGAGAAGCGGCTGCCCCGGACTCCTCCCAGGCTACGTCGAGACGGCGGCCGGACTCCACTTCCGCCAGTATGGAAGCGGTCAGGATCCGGCCCGGCGTCAAACCGGCTCCACCATCCCGGTAAGCGGCGAGGAGGGGACGGCGATCTCCCGCGCCTGCATCCGTCCGGCCAGGTAGGCGTCGCGGCCCGCCTGCACGGCGAGTTTCATGGCGCGCGCCATCCCCACCGGGTCCTCGGCAGCCGCGATCGCCGTGTTCATGAGCACGCCGTCCACCCCCTGTTCCATCGTGATGCAGGCATCCGAAGCGGTCCCCACCCCGGCGTCGACGATCACGGGCACAGTCAAACGGCGCTTGATCTCGCGGATGTAGTAGGGATTCACCACGCCCAGGCCGCTCCCGATCGGGCTGGCAAGCGGCATCACCGCGACGCATCCGGCATCCTCCAGGCGGAGCGCCGTGATCAGGTCGTCGTTGGTGTAGGCCATGACCTTGAAGCCGTCCGCCACCAGTTCGACCGCGGCCTCCAGGGTGGCGGCGTTGTCGGGGAGCAGGGTCGGCTCGTCGCCGATCACCTCGAGCTTGACCCAGTCGTTGAGCCCCGCCGCGCGCCCCAGGCGGGCGTAGCGCAGCGCGTCGGCGGTCGTGTAGCAGCCCGCCGTATTGGGCAGAAGGAAGAACTCCTCCGGGTCGAGGTGGTGCAGGATGCCTTCCTCCCTGCTGCGGTCCAGGTCGACCCGGCGCACCGCCACCGTCACCATCTTCGCACCGCTGGCCCGGATGGCAGTGACCATCTCCCGGTTGGTGCGGTACTTCCCGGTCCCCACGATGAGCCGTGAGGTGAACGTCCTGTCTCCGATCACGAATCCCCGGTCCTGCCGCCCGTCCGTATTCACTTATCCTCCTCCCACGAAGTGCACGACTTCGAGCCTGTCGCCCTCCTCGACCGGCGTGGCCCCAACGGCCGCACGGGCGAGGATCTCACGGTTGCGCTCCACGACCACCATGCCGGGCTCCAGCTCCAGCTTCCGCAGGAGTCCCGCAACGCTGAGCCCGGCGTCGACCGAGCGGCGTTCGCCGTTCAGGACGATCGACACGTTGGCGGCCGGAACTCCGGTCCCACCCACGGGAGCGGGCTCCCCCGCGCCTCTGTGAATCGTCATGGTTCAAACCTCCGAATAAAGCACTTGAAGGTAGCGTGTAACGGCCCGCGGCGGGTGGTCGTCGCCCCAAACGCCGCTCTTGACCACCACCCCGTGCGCCCCCAGCGCCAGTAGCCCGGGAACCGACGCTCGCCCGATTCCGCCGATGGCGAGGACGGGCACCCCGGCGACGGCGGCGGCGGCACCCACCGCCCCCGGTCCGACGGGCCTCCCCCCCGGATGCGACGCGGTGGCGTACACGGAGCCGAGCACCAGCCAATCGACTTCGCTCCCCGCAAGCGCTTCGGCCTGCTCGGGGGAGTGGATCGACCTGCCCAGGAAAGGTCTGGCGGGCGTGCGCGCGGCGTCGAGGACGGCCCGCACCTCTACCGGTCCCATCGAGTCCTCACGCAACTGCACGCCCCCCGCCCCCGCCCCGAGCGCCACATCCGGACGGTCGTTCACAACCAGCAGCGTCCCACTCTTCCGGACCTCTCCGGCAAGCCGGGACGCTACCGCGAAGAGGCGGGCCACCGGCGTGCTTCGGGCGCGCAGGTGCAACGCGAGCCGGTCCCCCCCCACCTCCGCAATCCCCCCCAGGCGGGCGGCCAAGCCGGGCTCGGCCAGGATTTCATCCCCCACGATGACGTGCAGCCGGGGCGGCCCGGGGACCGGTATCGCAACCATCCAGCTACTCGAAGCGGTCGCCGGGGCCGGCGGCACGGCCGGCCACCCACGCCGCCGCCGACATGCGCCGTTTTCCGGCCTGCTGCACCTCCCCGATCCGGATCCCGTCCCTTCCCGCCACCACAACAAGCCCCTGGCGCGGGTCGGCGGTAACGATCAGTCCCGGATCGGCCCCACGGTGTTCGCGGGCCGCCCCTGCCGCCAACTCCGGCCTGAAGAGCTTCACAGGCCGACCGTTCAGGACGCTCCAGGCGCCCGGCACATCGTCCATTCCCCGTATCAGGCAGGCAACTTCGCGCGCGTCCCGCGTCCAGTCGATGCGCGCCCGGGCCCGGTCCACCTTGGGGGCGAAGGTGGCCGCCGCGTGGTCCTGTTCCACCTCGGCGACGGGACCCTCCTGGAGCCGCGCCAGGGTCTCGGCCAGCACCCTGGAGCCCAGTTCGGCAAGGCGGCGCCCCACGAGCGCGGCCGTGTCGGTGTCACCGATGGGAACGGTCTCCCGGGCGAGGACCGGCCCGGCGTCCATGGCCTCCACCATGCGCATGACCGTCACTCCCGTAACCGTGTGGCCGCGTGCGATAGCCCAGTTGATGGGCGCCGCGCCGCGTAGCGCGGGCAGGAGCGACGCGTGCACGTTCAGCGAGCCCAACCGGGGAGCGTCCAGCAGCGGGCGCGGCAGGATGTGGCCGTAGGCGACCACCGTGGAAATATCGGGAGCGATCGCGCGGACGGTTTCCACGAACGACGGGTCGCGCGGCCTCTCGGGAGTGAGCACGCGGTAGCGGCGCTCCTCGGCCAGGCGGCGGACGGGCGAAGAGGCCCGTTTCCTGCCGCGTCCCCGAGGACGGTCGGGACGCGTGATGACAGCGGCAATCTCGTGGCCGGAGCGCGCGATTGCCCGAAGCGAGGGCAACGCGAACTCCGGCGTGCCCCAGAAGATGACGCGCACGGTCTAGCGGTCCGTGGATAACGCCGTCCGAGCGCCTGCTCGCCCACTCACTTCCCGCCCCTCCTGCTCTTCCGCCATTTCCTCAGGAGCATGTTGCGCTTCAGCGGCGACAACCGGTCGATGAACAGGATTCCGTCAAGGTGGTCGACCTCGTGCTGCAGCGCCCGCGCCAGGAGGCCCTCCGCCTCGATGCGTACGGGTTCGCCGTCCGGCGCGAGTCCCTCCACGGTCACCCGGACCGGGCGGGTCACCGTCTCCTCCAGCCCGGGGATGCTGAGGCACCCCTCGGTCGCCTTGTCGGTGGTCCGGCCCGCCTCGACGATGACCGGATTGACCAGCGCGTGCACGTGCCGCTTCTCTCCCTCTTCCGGAACGTCCACGATCAGCACGCGCCGCGATACCCCGACCTGAGGCGCCGCCAGACCGATCCCGCCTGCGTCGTACATCGTGTCGAACATGTCCCCGATGAGCCGGCGCGTCTCGTCCGTCACGTCTTCCACCGCCACGGCCGGCTCCCGCAGCACCCTGGCCCCGAGGATCCGGACTTCGCGAAGCGCCACCGTGGGTCAGAAACCGGCGGCGGGGACGGCGCTCACGGGCTGCCTACTCCGTCTCGATCTTGCGGGCGATGTGTCCCCGGTCGACCACAATCCGCGTGTTCTCCCCCGTCTTGATCGTGAGCGCCTGCTCGGTCGCGTGGACGATCACTCCCAGGATGCCCCCATTTGTCATGACCTGGTCGCCGCGCGACAGTTTGCCGAGCATCTCCTGGTGACGCTGCCTCTCCTTGCGCTGGGGCCGGATGAGGATGAAGTAGAAGATCGCGAAGATCATTACCAGCTGGAAGAGCAGGACGGCCATCGGGTTCGCGCCTTCCCGGGGCATGAGCGGGGGCGGGGGCGGGGATGCCAGGATGGCGGCAAGATTGGTGGAAAGTGACACGGGTCTGCGTTCCTGGGTGTCTGTGGGATCAGGGGGCGGTGCGGCGGTTCCGGGCGGCACGATACCGGTCGAGCCACGAACGGACCCACCCGGTAAAGGTACCGTCACGGATGTGGAGGCGCGAAGCCCGGGCCAGCCTCAACAGGAAGCGCAGGTTGTGGATGGACAGGAGGCGATGGCCGAAACGTTCCCCGAGCACGAGCAGGTGGCGGAGGTAGGCACGGTCGTATCCCCGGCACGCGTAGCAGTCGCAGGTGCGGTCGATTGGCTCCCGATCGAGGCGGAAGCGCGCGCCCTTGAGGTTGATCTGGCCCTCGTCGCGGGTCCACGCGGTCCCGTGGCGGGCGTTTCGCGTCGGCGCCACGCAGTCGAACATGTCGCAGCCGCGGAGAATCGCTTCCAGCAGGTCGTCAGGGTACCCCACACCCATGAGATATCGGGGACGCTCCCATGGAATGAGGCGGTCGAGCACTTCCAGCGTGCGCCACATGTCATCCTTGGTCTCACCTACCGAAAGCCCGCCGATCCCGAAGCCCGGCCAGTCTCCCAGCGCCAGCGCCGCCTCCAGCTGCTCGGCCCGGAGATCCTCGTACACGTTGCCCTGCAGGACCGGAAATAGTGCCTGTGGCCGGGCAGCATCGCCGTGGGTGACTTCGAAGCGTTCCCGGCACCGCTCCAGCCACGCCGTGGTCCTGCGGTTGGTCCGTGCGGCCTCATCGCGGGTGACACCGCCCGGCGCGCACTCGTCGAAGGCCATGATCACATCCGCGCCCAGCCGCCGCTGGATGTCCATCACACCTTCCGGGGTGAAGCGGTGGCTGCTCCCGTCGATATGGCTGCGAAAGGTGACGCCCCCCATGTCGATGTCGCGGGTGGAGGCCAGCGAGAAGACCTGGTAGCCCCCCGAGTCGGTGAGGATCGGTCCTTGCCAGCGCATGAAGTCGTGCAGGCCCCCGAGGGTCTCCACCACCTCCGCTCCCGGGCGCAGATACAGGTGGTAGGTGTTGGCCAGCACCATCGACGCGCCTGCGTCCGCGAGCTCCTCGGGTGAGACTCCCTTTACGGTGCCCGCCGTCCCCACGGGCATGAAGACCGGCGTTTCGACAATGCCGCAGGGAAGGATCAGGCGACCCGCGCGGGCCCGGCCGTCGGTGGCGTCGAGGGTGAAGTGTGCGCCTCCGGTCACACCCGTCACGGAATCACCGCCATGGCGTCTCCGTACGAGTAGAACCGGTATCCCGCGCCGATCGCAGCCGCGTAGGCCCTTCTGACCGTGTCCAGCCCCGCGAAGGCCGCCACCAGCATGAGCAGGGTGGAGCGCGGCAGGTGGAAGTTGGTGACGAGGCAGTCCACCGCGCGGAAGTCGTGGGGCGGGTGGATGAAGAGATCGGTGATCCCGGGTCCGGCGCGGATCCGGTTCCGGCCCTCCGCGACGCTCTCCAGGGTTCGAACCACCGTGGTCCCCACCGCCCACACCCGGCCGCCTCCCTCGCGGCAGCGCCTGTACGCCGCGGCGGCGTCGCTGGACACCCGGTAGTGCTCGCTGTCCATGGCGTGCGCCGCCGGATCCTCGGCCTCAACCGGACGGAAGGTAGCGGTCCCCACGTGCAGCGTGAGCGCCGTGCGGGCGACGCCGCGGCTGTCCACCTCGGCGAGCAGCTCGGGTGTGAAGTGCAGCCCGGCGGCGGGTGCCGCCACCGACCCCTCGCGCCGCGCGTACACGGTCTGGTAGCGTTCGCGGTCCATGGGCTCGTCCTGGCGCTGCAGATAGGGTGGCAGCGGCAGCCGCCCGAAGCGCTCCAGAGCTTCCCGCACCCCGAGCGGGCTCTCCACGCGCACGATCCTGCGTCCGTCCGGGCAGACGTCCACGATATGCACCGAAAGCTCGGGGGCGACAACCACCGTGCGGCCGGGCCCCAGCTTTCTCCCCGGGCGGACGAGCGCCTCCCATACCCGTTCACCCAGGCTCCGCACCGGTCTCAGCAGCAGCACTTCGGCCGCGGCCCCCGTCGGCTTCCGGCCCAGCAGCCGGGCCGGGAAGACACGGGTGTCGTTGACCACCAGGAGATCTCCGGGGTCCAGGAGGTCGGGAAGGTCGCGGAAACGGCGGTGCCGGATCGCTCCGGTGGAACGGCTCAGCACCAGCAGCCGCGAATCGGCACGCCGCTCCGCCGGGTAGCGGGCGATCCGGCCGGGAGGCAGTTCGTACTCGAAGTCCGAGGTCGTGCAGGTGCGCCGGGCGAGCGTATTCTCCACGGGCTCTCGGGCCCCGCTCAGTGGAAGAGGCTCGGCTGGCCGCCGCCGGGTCCGCTCTCGTCGCCGGGCGCGGGACGGCCGAGACGCTCGTACGCCTTGCCGGTGGCGATCCGCCCACGCGGACCGCGCATCAAGAGGCCCTGCTGAATGAGGAAGGGTTCGTATACCTCCTCGATGGTGCCGGCGTCCTCGCCCAGCGCGACTGCCAGCGAATTCAGCCCGACCGGCCCCCCCTCGAACTTCTCGACGATAGTCGCGAGGATCCGCGTGTCCATCGCGTCGAGCCCGTACTCGTCCACCTTCAGCAGCTCGAGCGCGGCGCGCACCACTTCGACCTCGAGCACGCCCTCGGCGCGCACCTCGGCGAAATCGCGCACCCGCCGCAGCAGCCGGTTGGCCACCCGGGGCGTTCCCCGAGCCCGGGCCGCCAGCTCACGCGCCCCCGCCGTGGTGGCCTCGACGCCAAGCAACTTCGCGCTCCGCCCGATGATCACCGCCAGGTCGCGCGCCGGGTAGAAGTCGAGCCGTTCGGTGATCCCGAAGCGGGCCCGCATGGGCGCGGTGAGCAGCCCGAAGCGGGTCGTGGCGCCCACCAGCGTGAAGGGTTCGACCGCCATCGTCATGGTCTGGGCGCGCGGTCCGTCCGAGAGTCGCACCTCCACGCGAAAGTCCTCCATGGCCGGGTACAGGAACTCCTCGATCACCGGACGCAGCCGGTGGATCTCGTCGATGAAGAGGATATCGCCCTGCTGCAGGTTGGTGAGCGCGCCCACCAGGTCGGCCGGCTTCTCGAGCACGGGTCCGGAGGTCGTCGTGAAGCCCACCCCCATCTCCCGCGCCAGGAGCATGGCCAGCGTGGTCTTGCCCAGCCCCGGGGGACCGTGGAAGAGGATGTGGTCCAGGGGCTCGCGCCGGGCCGTGGCAGCCTCTATCGCGATACGAAGGTTCTCCTTCAGCCGCTCCTGGCCTATGAAGCCGGACAGTCGCCGGGGCCGCAACGACCTCTCGTGACCACCCTCGTCCGGCAACACCTCCGGGGTCGTGATCTCGGTGCGTCTCGCCATGGTCGCCTCTACTGCCGCCCGGAGCCCCGCCGCGCGAGCACGGCACGGACGATTTCCTCCGTGGACTCGGCGCCGTTCTCGCGGGACGCCTCCCGCACGGCAGCGTCAGCCTCGGCAAAGGAATACCCCAGGCCCGTCAGCGCGGCCACCGCGTCGACCGCCCGTTTTGCCCCGGGCCCGGCCCGGCTGTCGGCCGCAGCGATGTCCTCCACCTTGTCCGACAGGTCCAGGATCACCCTTTCGGCGGTCTTCTTCCCCAGCCCGCCCACCTGCATCAGCGCGCGCGCGTCCTTCTCGGCGATCGCCCGGGCCAGCCGTCCCGCGTGGTAGGCGCTCAGCATGGCCAGCGCCAGCCGCGGACCCACCTTATGGGCACCTAGCAGGCGGTGGAAGAGAGTCCGTTCGTGCTCCTCGAGGAAGCCGTACAGGTGGGGCTTCTCGTCCTGCACCACGTACGCGGTGAGCAGTTCCAGGTCGGTCCCCGGCGCGGGGAGGCGACGAAAGATCGAGAGGGGGACGTGCACCTCGTACACGAGTCCCGCGGCGGTCTCCATCTCGACCCGGTCGGTGTCGAGGCTCAGCAGGCGGCCCCTGATGCGGCTGATCACGACGCCACCGGAGGTGAGGGCGCCGGCTTCGGAAGCGGGCCCGTGAAGGCGTGGCAGAGGGCGGCCGCGACCCCGTCCGCCGCGTCGCTCGGCGCGGGATCGGTACGGAGGCGCAGATGGCGGCGCACCATGTACGCGACCTGGTCCTTCGTGGCCGAGCCCGTGCCCACAACCGCCCGCTTGATGGCGCGGGGCGCGTACTCCGCCACCTCCACCCCGCACCGCGCCGCCGCCACGATGATCGCGCCCCGTGCCTGCCCCAGGGTCAGCGCGCTGCGCACGTTCTTCCCGTAGAACGCGCTCTCCAGCGACAGCAGCGCGGGGGAGAACCGCGCGATCAGCGCGGCCACCTCTTCGTGGATCTCCAGCAGGCGGCCGGGGAGACCGGCCCCGGGCGAGGTCCGGATCACCCCGCACTCGATCAGCTTCGCGCGCCGCCGGGAGTCCACCTCGACGACGCCGAAACCGGTGGCCGCCGTACCGGGGTCGATCCCGAGCAGCACGCAGCCGCCTCCGCCGCCGGGGCGAGCGCTCACGGGGCCCCCGCCAGAACCGCCTCGTCGAGGTCGGCGTTGGAGTGCACCTGCTGCACGTCGTCGTGATCGTCCAGCAGGTGGAGCAGTTTTAGCAGCCGTTCCCCTTCGCGTCCGCCCACGGCCACCTCGTTCTTCGCCACCATCGCCAGCTCGGCCGAGGTCACGGGCAGTCCCGCCGCCGCGAGCGCCTGCCGCACCTCGTGCAGTTCGGCCGCCCCTGTGGTCACCAGGAACTCCCCGTTCTCGCTGCCCATGTCGTCGGCGCCGGCCTCCACCGCGGCTTCGAAGACCGCGTCCTCGTCCACATCCGCCGCGTCGACGGTAATGATCCCCCTGCGGTCGAACTGCCACGCCACCGACCCGGCCGTCCCCAGATTGCCACCGTTCTTGTCCAGGATGTGGCGCACCTCGGCCACCGTCCGCTTCTGGTTGTCGGTCAGCGTCCGGATGTACAGTGCCACCCCGCCCGGCCCGTACCCCTCGTACACGATCTCCTCGTAGGTGACGCCCTCCAGCTCGCCGGTCCCGCGCTTGATGGCCCGGTCGATGTTCTCCTGGGGCATGTTGCCGGCCCTGGCGGTGTCCACTGCCAGCCGGAGGCGCGGGTTGAAGTCGGGGTCCCCACCGCCCTCACGGGCCGCGACCGTAAGCTCGCGGATGAGCTTGGTGAACATCTGGCCGCGCTTCCGGTCGTCAACCGCCTTCTTGCGCTTGATCTTCGACCATTTGCTGTGTCCCGCCATGGCTCTACCCTCCATGCAGGGTGACCGAAGGAGATCCGCCCCGCGTCCGGCCGCGCCCGGGTCCGCTCGTCCCGGCCAACCTCCCAATATAGCCCGTATGCAACTCGCGCCGGGTCGATCCCGGCAACCGGGTCACATTCTCCAGGCTCGAACGATATTGTAACTTGCGGTGTCCCGAGGTCTGTCCGCGGCCGGCCGGCGGGACGCCCCTGCCACACCCCGATCCGCAGGACTCCGAACTTGATGACGATATCCCGCCGCCTCTGCCCCATCCGGATGGTCGCCAGGCAGTTGCCGGCGGGAGCGGCTCTTCCGGCCCTCTTCCTGCTCGCCGCACCGCAACCGTCTCTTCACGCGCAGGATCCGGACACCCCCACCGGGACGGTCACCGGCCTCGTCTACGACAGCACGGCGAGCGTTCCCCTGTCCAACGCCAGGGTTGCTGTGATGGGGACCCCGGCGATGACCGACTCGGACGAAGAGGGTCGGTTCCGGCTCGAGGATGTCCCAGCCGGTGAACACACGGTGATGTTCTTCCATCCCCGCCTGGGCACGCTTGGGGTGGGGGGCGGCAACCACACGGTCGTCGTGACCGCCGGGTCGGTCGCCGAAGTCCACCTGGCCATCCCGTCCCGGGAGACGATCCTCGGTATCTGGTGCTCGGTGGAGGAGGGTTCGGGGGACACGTCGGTCGGCGGGACCGTCACCGACGCAATCACCGGCGTGCCCCTGCCCGGGGCGAAGGTCACCGCGTTCGCCCGGCGCGGGGGGCTGTTGCAGTGGAAGCGCAAGGTGGCGGAGGCGCGGAGCGGAAACGCGGGAGACTTCCGGCTCTGCAACCTCGACGGCTCGCTCGACCTCTCGGTGACCGCCTTCTTCGGCACCAACGAGACCGGCCACCACGAGATCGCCCGGACCGGCAACCAGACGCTGGACATCGCCATCAGGATCGCGGACCCGGTCAGCATCACCGGCACCGTGACCGACTACGCGACCGGCGCGCCGCTCCACAGTGCCAGGGTCCGGCTGCTGGGTACCGACCACGACATGCTCACCGACTCCGCGGGCAGGTTCGCCTTCGCGGACGTCCCGCCCGGCAAGCAGATCGTCCGTACCGATCTGCTGGGCTACGCGTCCCGCACCGACTCCCTCACGGCGTTCAGCAGGGAAGCCCTCGGCCTGGAGATTCCGCTCGCGACCGAGGCCATCGTGATGGAGCCCCTCGTGGTCACGGGCAGGAGGGGCGATCCCGTCTACACCACGCGCGGCACGCGCTTCTCGGGTCTGACCGAGGCGCAGGTGGACTCGGTGCTCCCCCGCGTGGCCGACCTGGCCTCGCTGGTGCGCGCCTCGCAGATGCCGGGTCTCTCGGTCAGGAACGTGTGGGTGCCCGACACCTTCGGCCTTCTGCGGGAGGGCCTGTGCATCGAGATACAGCGCCGACGCGCCGCGGGCAGGCCCAATGCGTGCAACATGGTCGCCGTGCGCCTCAACGACGGACCGGTACCCGATCCGATGTTCTTCCTGAAGGAGCTAAACCCCCGGGACATCCGCTGGTACCAGATCATCACTCCGCTCGAGGCCGGGTTTCTGTACGGCGGCCAGGGGGCGAACGGGGTGCTGCTGCTGTACACGCAGCGGGGGGGTGGGCGGTAGGGTTGTGCGCGCGCATAGCCGTGCCGGTGGTGCGCTGCCGCGCCGCAACTACTTCGAGGAAACGAGAAGGCTCCGCACCCGCATCGAGCCTACGAACCCGAACCCGTTCTCGATGTTCTGCACCGGGGGGACGGAGAAGAACGAACCTTCCGTCCCCGAGGTAAGGTACGCATGGAGTTCCTTGCTGAGCGCGGCCACGTCGAGGACGACCGGTACTACCGCATCGTCAATGGCGGAATCGGGGACCATCGTCGTCACCGATGTGCCGTCCACGTCGGCGTACCAGCCCTTCGGGTTCTGGCCGATTGCCGGACGCTTCCGCCGCAGGGAAACGAAGTAGCGGTGGGCCGCAACACTCCCGGTCCACGACGCGTCCAGCCTGGCGGAGCCGCCGGTACGGGTGAGCACGGCCGTCTCCACCTCGAAGTCGCCGACCGCGAGGGTGTGGCCTCTCGCCGTACGATAACCTTCGGCCGATGCTTCGATCATGTAGCTCGCGCCCGGATCGAGCGGCGCGCCCGGATCCAGGCAGAAGGAGACGCGGTTTTCGAAACCGCCCAACTGGTACCCTGGGCAGACCCCCTGGCTCGAGGCCGTGGCGACCAGGGTCAAGGAGACCTCGCCGGCACGCAGATCGCGCCGGTACATCCTGGCGGCCGCAAGCGGCGGTTCGGCGGCAGCGGACACGGGCCACAGCTGCACACGGTGCTCCACCCGGTCGGCATTCAGCGGTACCATCAGGATCAGGCGGTCGTCCGATGCCTCGGGAAAAAAGAGGTCGCAAGCCATGAGCGATGCCGTGGCGGCGGCAACCAGAGAGCACGGGTAGACGGACAGGCGTCGCACTTGGTCAGAACCCGAAGTCGACCCCGACAAATGGAATCGGGGGAAGCTGGCCCTTGCCAAGCAAATGGACGGACCAGGTAGGTGAGCGGGTGGGGTTGTAGTAACGAGGCCTATAATCGTATGGATTAGTCCGCCTGGCGAGGTTCGGGACCGAAAGGAACGGTGCGATCCTCCACGACCCCCAGCGGAACTCGCGCCGTACTGACACATCGACACGCGCGTAATAGGGAACCCGGCCCTGTACATTCGACAGGATTGTGAACCAGTTTCCGTTCTTGCCCAGCCCCGGCGGTACGTCGTTGCGAGAATTCGGGTCGTACCGCAGTCCCGAGTAGCTCCCCAGGGGAACCCAGAACGGCGTACCGGTTGCCACGGTGCCACGGACAGAAGCGCTCCACCCGCGCCACCCCGGCACCGTCACAACACCGTCGACCTCGTGCCGCCGGTCCCACGCCGGCAGATAGCCGACGCCTTCACCGTCCGTAAAGCGCACCCGCGCCCACTGGTAGGAGATCCACCCGCGCGCGAACCCGGCGTGCCGTTGCACCATCGCCTCCCACCCGCGGGCTTCGCCGTCGTGGAAGGCCATGTCCGAAACCACCCTCGACGCCTGGGGGCGCCAGGACGGCATGCCGCCGAACCGCCGCACCCACCCACCGACCGAGCCCGTCCACCGCTCGCCCCTCCAGGCGTCCAGCGCCACGCTCGCCCCGTCCGCCACCGACACCGGCTGCCCGCGTTCCCGCACGAACCACATCGGGGCACCGGGCACCGGATACCGGTCGTCGTGGAGCACCGACAGAAACTGGTGGGTCCGGTCCACGCTGGCGCTGACCGCCAGCGGGCCGACCAGGAAACGTGCGGCCAGTCGGGGCTCGAACAACCGCCGCGAAGCGCGCCGCTCGACGCCCGCCCGGAAGCCGGGTGCCAGCCGGAGCGGGCCGAACCTCCGCTCGAATTCGCCGAAGAGGGACAGGTGCGTGTAGGAACCCGATGCGTCTTCCTCCACATACGCGCCCGGACCCGAGCCGGATAGCGACACCGGACCTCCCTCGAGGGCCACGCCGACCCGCGCGCCCGTCCGCTCGCCGCGCAGCGTGATCCCGCCGCGCAAGCCACGCGCAGAGATCACGTTCCTCGCCGTCGGCGGTGGCGATCCCGCCCCGGTGCCCAGGCTTCCCTGGTACCGGCTCACGTACACCGTCATTTCACTGGACACCCGGTTTCCCTGCACCCACGACCACGTCAGCGAAGAAACCAGATTCGACCAACGTGAGTCGAGCCAATCCCCACCGCCGCCCACCCCCCAGGTGAACTCGTCGTCGGAGGCCAGCAGCGAAACGCCAACACGGTGTTCCTGGCCAGGATGGAGCCGGAGACCCAGGTTGAGATCGTAGAACGAGTAGGGAGCCCTCACCTGTGCAACATTCACCGTGGCCCGCCGCCCGGCCGCCAGCCAGCGGGCACCGCCCCACGGCAGCGATCCGTCCGCCGCCGCGCGCACCCCCAGAAAGCTCACCCCCCCGCTGGCGCGTACACCCGAAGCGCCACCCGTCCGCTGCCGCGCCGACAGGACCCCGGACAGCGAGCCTCCGTACCGCGACGGAATCGAGCCCTTGTACAGTTCCACGGTCTCGACCGCATCGGAGTTGAACACCCCGAACATCCCGAACAGGTGGTAGGGGCCGAACACGGGCGCTCCCTCCCATCGCACACCCACCTGGTCCGAATTGCCTCCGCGCAGGTACATCCCGGCCATGTAGTCGTTCACACTCGTCACGCCCGCGAGACTCCGCAGGCTGCGAAACACGTCCGCCTCGACCACGGCCGGCACCGCCTTCACCTCCGAAGACGTCATGCCCACCGCCCCGACCGCCACATCGCGGCTGAACATGAGCCGCGCGAGTTCGCGGGAGCTGGTGCCCAACCGGTCCACTGCCACGGTCAAGGCCGGAAGCCCGACCGGCGCCCGCTCCAGCAAAACGTCCACGATCTCCCGGGCCTCCACAACGACCAGCACCGTGTCCACCAGCCTGTACCCCAACCGGTCCACGACGACATGCACCGGCATACCGGCGTCCACGGGCACGACACCCTCCGCAACACCCAGACTATCCGTCGCCCGTGCGACCCCGCTCTCCGGGAATGCTACGATCACCCCGGAGAGCGGAGCTGCCGACGACGCGTCCAGAACGCGCACCGCCCACTCCGTCGCCACCGGATTCTGAGCGACGCCAAGCGTTGGCGCGAACGCCCCGGCCCACACCACCAGGAGGATGACGCGAACGCCATCCGCGGGTGTGCAAACAAGCATGCCCATTTTACCAACCTAACGACTGCGGGCCAGGTCGTTCGCGTCGTGCGGCGGCACGGTGCGCCGGAACCGACCGCCGAAGCGATCGCGTCCATCTACGCCCGGACTGCTTGCCCGGAGCGGTTCGCGCACCCGAGAACGGCGAGGTATGATGTGTCCACCATGCAGACTCAAGCACCGAAGACGTGGGAGGATGTCCTGCGGATGCCGGACGACGGCAACCGCTACGAGTTCATCGGGGGGCGACTGTACGTGACGCCGGCGCCCGTGACGCGGCACCAGCGCGTCCTGAGGCGACTCTGGTCGGCTCTGGTCCGAATCTTCATGGACTCCGGACGCGGAGAAGTGTTCTGCGCCCCGCTCCTGGTCGAGTTCCCGGGAACCGGCGACCGGGTCCAGCCCGACCTTTTCTTCGTGTCCAACGAGAGGCGGGCGATCATCGGCGAGAGGCAGGTTCTGGACGCACCCGACCTCGTCGTCGAGATCCTCTCACCGTCCACCGCGCACCGCGACCGCGGGATCAAGCTGGATCTGTACGCACGTCACGGGGTGCGGCAATACTGGATCGTGGATCCGGGCGAGGACTCGGTCGATGTCTGGCGCTTCGGGGACGGGTCGGGGCACGAACGCTTCTCTGGAGAGCTCCCCGTCCGGCTCGGTCGCGAGCGCCTGGGCCTGATCGACCTTGACGAGGTCTTTTCGCGTCATCTGGACCTGTGGGCGAACGGAACATAGAGACCCGGCAGAAGGTGTCCGTTGAGTTCTTCGGCCGACGCCTGGTAGTGCCAATGCTGCCGGGCTGAAGAAGCCCTGATTGGCCGGGACTACTTCGTGGAAACGAGGAGACTCCGCACCCGCATCGAGCCGACGAACCCGAACCCGTTCTCGATGTTCTGGACCGGGGGGACCGAGAAGAGCGACCCTCCCGTCCCCGAGGTAAGATAGGCGTGCTGTTCCGTGCTGACCGCGGCCACGTCGAGGATGAGCGGAACCACCAGGTTGTCCAGGGCGGAATCGGGGACCATCATTGCTACCGACGTGCCGTCCACTTCGGCGTACCATGCCTTCGGGTCCTTGTTGTATGGAGGCCGTCGCTTCCGCAGAGAAACGAAGTAGCGGTGAGCCGCTACGCTCCCTGTCCACGACGCGTCCAGCCGGGCGGAGGCGCCGATGCGGGTGAGCACCGCCGTCTCCACGTCGAAATCGCCCACCGCGAGAGTGTGTCCCTTCGCCGTCCGGTAGCCCTCCGCCATCACTTCCACCATGTAGGCGGCGCCCGGCTCGAGGGGGGCGCCCGGATCCAGACAACGGTAGACGTGTTGACCCAAGGCGTACCCTTTACATCCGCCTGGCTCGGTGGCCGTGGCGACGAGGGTCCAGGAGACACTCCCGGAATGCATGTCACGCCGGTACATGTTGACGGTCGCCAGCGGCGGTTCGGCGGCTTCGTACACGGGCCAGATCACCACGCGGTGCTCCGCCCAGTCGGGATTCAGCGGCACCATCACGACCAGCCGGTCGTCCTCCACCTCGGGATAGAGGAGGCCACAGGCCGAGAGCGATGCCGTAGCGGCCGCAACCAGGGCGCACAGGGAGACGGGTCGGCGTCGCATTGGCTCAGAAGCGGAAACCCACTCCCACGAATGGAAACATGGGAATCTGGCCCCTGGCAAGCCGATCGACGGACCAGTTGGCCGAGCGGTTGGGTTTGTAGGTGCGAGGGAAGTATCCGTATGGATTGGTCCGCCCCGTGACGTTGGGGACGGAAAGGTACGGTTCGATCTTCCACGACCCCCAGCGAAACTCGTGCCGCACCGTGAGATCGACACGCGCGTAGTAGGAAACCCGGCCCTGCACATTCGACAGGACGGTAAACATGCTTCCGTGGGGGTCCAGCCCTGGCGGTACGTCTTCGTGACCGCTTGCGTCGTACCGCACACTTCGGTACCTCCCCAACGGAACCCAAAACGGGGTACCCGTTGCCACGGTGCTTCGGACAGAGGCGCTCCATCCGCGCCACCCGGGGACCGTCACGACCGCGTCCACCTCGTGGCGCCGGTCCCACGCCGGGAGATAGCCGGCGCCTTCGTCGTCGGTAAAGCGCACCCGCGCCCACTGGTAGGAGATCCAGCCGCGCACCCGGCCGGCATGCCGCTGCACCCTCGCCTCCCACCCGCCGGCCTCGCCGTCGTGGAAGGCCATGTCCGAAACCAGCCGCGACGACCTGGGACGCCAGAACGGAATGCCACGGAAACGCCGCGCCCACCCTCCGACCGACCCCGTCCAGCGCTCGCCCCTCCACGCGTCCAGGGCCACGCTCGCCCCGTCCGCGACCGACACCGGCCTTCCGCGCTCATGCACGAACCACATCGGCGCACCGGGCACCAGATACCGGTCGTCGTGGAGCACCGACAGGAACTGGTGGGTCCGGTCCACGCTTGCGCTCACCGCCAGCGGGCCGACAAGGTACCGCGCGGCCAGACGGGGCTCGAACAACCTGCGCGAGGCGCTTCGCACGACGCTTGCCCGGAAGCCGGGCGCCAGCCTGAGCGCGCCGAACCACTTCTCGAACTCGCCGAAGAGGGACAGGTGCGCATAGGAACCCGATGCGTCTCCCTCCACGTACGCGCCCGGACCCGAGCCGTACAAAGACACCGGACCTCCCTCGAGCGCCACGCCCACTCTCGCCCCCGTCCGCTCGCCCCGCAGCGTGATTCCGGCGCGCAGGCCGCGCGCGGAGATCGTGTTTATCGCCAGCGGCGGTGGGGATCCCGCCCCCGTGCCCAGGCTTCCCTCGTACCGGCTCACATACGCCGCGACTTCACTGGACACCTGGTTTCCGCGGACCCATGTCCAGGCCAAAGAGGACACCAGGTTCGACCACCGGGAATCGAGCCGGTCCCCACCACCGCCCGCCCCCCAGCCGAACTCGTCGTCGGAGGCCAGCATGGAAAAGCCCACACGGTGTTCCTGGCCAGGGTATATCCGCAGGCCCAGATTCAGATCGTAGAACGAGTAGGGAACGCCGACCGGCACGAAATCCACCGTGGCCCGCCGTCCGGCCGCCAGCCACCGGGCACCGCCCCACGGCAGCGACCCGTCCGCCGCCGCGCGCACCCCGAGAAAACTCAACCCCCCGCCGGCTCGCACACCCGGGGCGCCCCCCGTCCGCTGCCGCCCCGACACGACCCCGGACAGCGAGCCCCCGTAGCGGGCAGGAATCGACCCCTTGTACAGCTCCGCGGTCTCGACCGCGTCGGAGTTGAACACCCCGAACATTCCGAACAGGTGGTAGGGGCCGAACACGGGCGCCCCCTCCCACCGCACGCCCACCTGGTCCGAATTGCCCCCGCGCACAAACATCCCGGCCATGTAGTCGTTCACGCCCGTCACACCCGCGAGACTCAGCAGGCTGCGAAACACGTCCGCCTCGACCACGGCCGGCACAATCTTCACCTCCGACGACGTCATGCCCACCGCCCCGACCGCCACGTCGCGGCTGAACATTAGCCGCGCCAGTTCGCGGGAGCTGGAGCCCGCCCGGTCCACCGCCACGGTCAGAGCCGGAAGCCCGACCGGAGCCCGTTCCAGCAACAGGTCCACGGTCTCCCCTACCCCCGTGACGACCAACACCGTGTCTGCCAACCTGAACCCCAGCCGGTCCGCGAGCACCGGCACCGGCACACCGGGGTCAACGGGTACGCCCTCCGCGAGGCCCAGGCTGTCCGTCACTCGGGTAACGCCGCTGTCCGGGAACGATACCATCACCCCGGAGAGCGGCGCTCGCGACGACGCGTCCAGGACGCGCACCTTCCACTCCGCCGCCGTGCGGTCCTGCGCGACGCCCAGCGCGGGCGCAAGCCACAGTCCGGTCCAGGCCACCAGAAAAATGGCCCGCGCCCTGCCCGGGGGTCTGGTCCGGGTTCCCTTCATCCGGATTCTCCGTGGCCCTGTGTTTCGTCGTCATCATCCTCTTCCTCCACCTCCCACACCAGCGTCAGCTCCATCGCGTCTTCGCCTTCGTGTTGGAAATGCTTGATTTGCCCGTTGTCCCGCACGGCGATCTCCTGTGTCCCAAGGTCGTCATCCAGATTCAACACCCACAGGGGGTCCATCTCCACCCCCTTCACCCAGGCGGTCAGACCGCCGACCGGCCAGAGGATCGCAATCGTCACCGGCCTCGACCGCGAGCGCGCCCATGCCGAGACCCCACACACCCCGGGTCTCAATGGTCTCCACCACCGCCGCACGGAACTCTGCGGGCGACCCGAACTGCCCGACATCGAAGGCGACCTCCTCGCCTGTGGCCACCCGCCACCGTAAAACGGCTGCCTGCTGCCCGTCGCCCGGATCCTGAATCACTGGCCCGGGTACGTCCGGTTGCCGACCGATTCTGGTACCGTCGGTCTCGCGGGGCCGGACCATGAGCACAGCGTCGTACCATTGGAGTGACTTCCCATCCCCCTCTTGGAGGATTTCGAGCCGCTCGCCCGAAGGCGTGTACACAACAGCGTTCACAACATCGGAATTCCACTGGGCCGCGACCGCCACCTTGGACGAGCCCGTCCATGCAAGCCGGTGCGTCGTTCTGGGAACCAGAAACTCCAACTCACCAAGCCCTCGAATCAGGGCCACGAACTCGTGTTCGGTCACACCCAGCGCGCCGGCACTCCGGTTAAGCAGTTCCTCGGCGCGAGGCTCCCGGAGGTAGTCGCCCAGAATCAGGCTGTGATTGACTCGCGGGGATGCTCGCATCGCCTTGAGTACATCCAGACGCACGTCGGCGGAGTTCATGGCGGATGCTATCGCTCAGGCGACCTCGGACAACCGCTCCTCCGGCGCGGTCGCCTACACTGGTTCTGCCGCCGGATTCATGGTTGCGTCGCTGCATCCCCAGACCGTTGCCAGGCTGACAGAAACGAGAAGCACGCGGGCTCTTCGGAGAGCCGGCGGTCTGAGTTTCGCCGATCTGGACCGATGGATCGTGTCGCTGAGGGTGGAGTACTCGGTGGACATGGTGTGCTCCTTCGTTGGATTGCGGCGAGGCACCAGGTCATCTGGTCGGATGCCTCATCTCATCTGTGCCATGGCAGTCGCAGGGATTCCCAGAACCGCCGAGCACAGCCGTCACCCTTTCACGATGCAATCGCCTGGAGGACGGCCGGTAGAGGGAAGACCCGGCAATTCGTGAGGGGGAAACCCCTCCTTGCTGCGCGGGGAAATTCCCCTCATCGGCATGCTGGCCCCCCGACCCCCCCCGCTCACCGCCCGAGCGGCTTGTTCTCGACGATGTGCGGCACTGGGCACTGACGGGCCGGCCGCCGCAACAACCACACCGTGTCCAACAGCCCGTTCGGCCAGGACCACCGGCGCACCGGCAACCACGGGTATGCCCTCCGCAGTCCCACACTGTCCTTCACCCGTGTAACACGCTTCTTCCGGAACGCTCCCGTCACCCCGAAGAGCGGCGCCAGCCACCCCGCACTCACCTCACCCCTCCCGCTCGGCCACCTCCGCCACGATCTTCTCCACCCTCATCGGCGGCACCAGGTCATATCCCAGCATCTTCCTCCGGTGAAACCCCCGCCCCTGCGTGATCGACCGCAGCACCGACGCGTACTTGTACAGCTCCGCCTCGGCCACCTGCGCCATGATCGCGGTCTTCCCCCCCAGCGGCTCCATGCCCAACACCCGCGCCGAGCGGCCGTTCAGGTCACCCATGACATCGCCCACGTACTCGTCCGGCACCGTCACCGTCACCTCGATGATCGGTTCCAGCAGCGCCGGCTTCGCCTTCTCGGCCACGTTCCTGAACGCGTACGACCCGGCCACCTTGAAGGCGATGTCCGACGAGTCCACCGAGTGGTATGAGCCGTCGTAGCACTCGGCCTCGAAGTCGACCACCGGATAGCCCGCGACCACGCCCCTCGTGGCCGCCTCCTTGATGCCACGGTCCACCGACGGCACGTACTTGGTGGGGATCACCCCGCCCTTGATCGAGCTGACGAACTCGTAGCCCTCGCCCCGGCCGCGCGGCCGCAGCCGCACCCAGCAGTCCCCGAACTGGCCCCTGCCGCCCGTCTGCTTCTTGAAGCGACCCTGTCCCTCGGCCTCGGCCGTGATCGTCTCGCGATAGGCGATCCGGGGCGGCTCGGTCTCCACCGTAACCCCATACTTCCTCTTCATCCTCTCGAACTGCACGTCCAGGTGCAGCTCTCCCAGACCACGCGCGATCGTCTGGCGGATTTCGGGGTTGAACCCGGCGACGAAGGTCGGGTCCTCGTCGTTGAGCTTGGCCAGCGCCTCGCCCAGCTTGTCCTCGTCGGCACGCGCGACCCCGCGCACCGCGATCGAGATGTCCGGCTGCGGGAAGGTCACGCCCTCCAGCATCACGGGGTTGGCCGGCGAGCTCAGGGTGTCGTTGGTCCGGGTGGACTTGAGCTTGGCGACGACCCCGATGTCGCCGGCGTGCAGCGCCTCCACTTCGACGCGTTCCTTCCCCTGCGGGATGGCCAGGTGATTGATCCGTTCACCCGCACCGCACCCGGCGTTCCGCAGCTCGGTCCCGTTCGCCACCATCCCCGAGAAGACCCGGAAGAGCGACAGCTCGCCGACATGCGGTTCCGCGCTCGTCTTGAAGACCAGGGCGCTCACGCTCTCGTCGTCGGCGGCGCGCAGGTCCACGGCGGACCCGTCGTCGCCGGTGGCCTCCACCCCGCCCCCCTGCCCCGGGTGCGGCGCCAGCGCAACCAGCAGCTCCGCGAACTCGCGCACCCCGAAGGACTGCTCCGCCGCACCGCAGAAGACGGGCACGACCTCACCCTCCGCGACCGCCCCGGCCAGCGCCGCGAACTGCTCCCCGACCGAGATCGCCTCTCCCTCGAGGTAGCGGTCGAGAAGCTCCTCGTCGGTGGTGGCGAGCGTCTCCATCAGCTCCGTCTGCCAGGTCTCCACGTCGTCCGCGACCTCGTCCGGCACATCGGCTTCCTCGTATTCCCCGGCCATGGTGCCGCCCTTGTAGACGTGAGCCCGGCCAGTGAACAGGTCGACCACGCCCCGGAAGCCCGCCGCCGCCCCGATCGGGATCTGCACGGGGATCGCGCCCGGGGCCAGGCCGTCCCTCAGCTCGGCCAGCACCTTGCCGAAGTCAGCGTGCATCTTGTCCATTATCGACACGAAGATCATGCGGGGAAGCGCGCGTTCCTCGCAGAGCTGCCACACCATCTCCGTGCCCACCTCCACCCCCGAAGCGGCGCCCACCGTCACGACCGCCGCGTCGGCCACGCGCACGGCCGCGGCGGCCTCCCCGGCGAAGTCCATGTAACCGGGCGTGTCAAGGAAGTTGATCTTGGTCCCGGCATTGATGGCGTGGGCGACCGTCAGCTGCATGGACATCCCGTGGCCCGTCTCTTCGGGGGTCGTCATCGTGAGCGCCGTGCCCGCGTTCACGTTCCCCTTCCGTCTGGAGGTCCCCGCAGCGAAGCACACCGCGTCGATGAGTGTCGTCTTCCCCGATCCCCCGTGTCCGAGGACCACCACGTTGCGGATGTTCTCCGTTCTGAAAGACCTGGCCGCGGCCATGCCACCTCCTTGCTTGCGGTTTGCGAGATGCCCGTTCGGCCGAACGAGAGTACGGCGGCGGCGGCGCTGCGTCGAGGCTGTCGCGCCCGCCCCCGGGGAATGGGCAACGGGACGGGGATTCTAGAAACGCCGCAACGGGCTGGTCAAGGTGATGGCCGTTGCTTGCAGGGATGTCGGTTTGGCCATAGAATTGCGATGAGTGGGTTGGGTGGTGACCCGGCCCAGAGCGGGCAGCTCCGGTGGTGCGAATGAGGCGGACCGCGCCTCACACCGGGTCGGGCCGGAAGTACCGGCCCCGTGACTGCCGGCTCGACATCTACTGGGGAGGGATGAGGAAAATGAGGAAGCCTGCGGGCAGCAAGACACTCCCGATCACACTCTTGGCCGGTGCCGTGCTCCTTTGGTCCTGCGCCGATCTGCGCCCCGAAGCCGACCGAATTCCGACCCGGCTGGCAATTGTTCCCGATACCGGCCTCCTGACGGCGGGAACACCGACGAAGCTGAAGTTCGTCGTCGAGGACCAGCACGGCGAACCACTTCCGGTTCCCGGCTGGTCGTCACCGGTGCGCTGGGGTGTGGTTCGCCCGGAGACCGGCAGCCATGTCGCGAAGATCAACCAGGACGGAATGCTGACCGGGTTGCACGGCGGCAGGACGACCGTCACGGCTCGCGTGAGCGGGCTGGAGGCCGAAGCGCGCTTTCGGGTGAATCCCGAACGCTTGCGTCTGACCGCGTCGGCCATCTATCTGACCCAGGGGGCGCAGAATCGCCATGGCACCGTTCGGCTGATCGCGGGCCGACCGGGGCTCCTCCGGATCTTCGTCGGCGCAAACGAGATGAACTGGGGATTTGAGCCCGCGGTTCAGGTCACGCTGCTACATGGTAACGACGTGGTACTGGAGCGGCTCCTCCCGGGGAAGCCCGGGTCGATTCCAACCAGTTTCGACGAGTCGGATTTGCGTCTGTCCTTCAACGTCGAGGTTCCCGGGTCGGTCATTCAGCCCGGCCTTCGCATGGTGGTCGAGCTCGATCCGGAGGGCGTCGTGCCACTGGCCCCGGGAAGCCGGACCAGGTATCCGGAGACGGGCTCCACCGAACTTGTCGTCGTCAGGCCGCAGCTTTTCCGGCAGGTTTTCGTTCCGACCCTTTTCGGCGAATCGCCCGACCCGCAGGTCTTCGCCTGGCTGGACGGAATAGGTCCCGACAGCGACCAGATGCGCTACGCCAGGAATCTGTTGCCCGTATCGGAGATGGAGGTGGAGGTTCGCGATACCTTCCGACTGGGAAGCGTTTCGCTTTATGGTTGGCTCAACGCGATTAGGGTGCTGCACGTCCTGGAGGGGCGGCGGGGCTACTACTACGGTGTGACCGGGCAGTTTGGTGGCGGGGTCGCCAACTTCGCGAGGCCGTGGAGCGTGGGTGCGGCCGACGCATGGGTCTACACCCATGAAACCGGACACAACATGAACCTCTATCACGCCAACTGCGGCGGCGCGGTGGGGCAGCACCCGAAATACCCGTACCCTGGAGGATCCATAGGTGTCTGGGGCTATGACGCCGAGCTCAAGAGGCTGTACGATCCGGCGGTAACGAAGGACGTCATGAGTTACTGTCGAGGCCTCGCCTGGACAGGTGACTTCCAGTTCGATCTCGCAACCACCCATCGGCTCAGCGGAGATGGCGGGGTCGATCTGGAGGGGGGATCCGGCCCGGGCCAGGGGGAAGAAATGCTCGTGGTGTGGGGTTCGGTCCGGGACGGCGAGTTGACACTGGATCCCGCCTTTGTGGTGGAAGGGCCGGTGGCGCTTCCGGAGGCGGACGGTCCCTACCGGGTCGAGGGGATCGGCGCGGATGGGGAGACCCGATTCTCCCTCTCGTTCACGCCCACGCCGCTGGAGCACGGCGGAGGGAGCTTCGTCTACTTCGTTCCCTATGATGCCGAGTGGGCCTCCGCCCTCGATCGGATGGTACTGACCGGACCGGAGGGAGCATACACCATGACGCGCGACGGCGAGCCCGAGATGGCCGTGCTGACGGACCGCTCCACCGGACTGATCCAGGCCATCTTCCAGGACTGGGATGGGGGGCCGATCCCCGGCGAGGAGACCGCCGAGGTGACGACGACCAGGGGGATCCCGGCAGGCCGGTTGCGGTAGCGGGCGACTGGCCGGCGGCGGCTCCCGTCAGTTCAGCCGGGTCTGCTTGGAAACCCGGTCCAACAGCGCCCGTTCTTCCGCCGTGAGGGAGTTGATCCCTTCCGCCGAGATCTTGTCGAGCACCTCGTCGACCCTGTCGAGTTCCCGGTGCGCTCGCCTCTCGGCCATGTGCTCGTTCAGGACCTTCATGAACGCCGCCTCGTCGGGGTCTTCCACGGCCCGCGACGCCCGCCGACCGGGTTCGCGGACCCTCCACGAACCCGCGCCGGAAGGTCTCCGGCGGACCAGCCCGCGCCACCCGCGCCACCTCCTTCGTGCCGCCCGTTTCCGTACGCCGGCACCACCCGCCCCCGGACCCCATCCGCTCATTGTCGCCCCCGCGCTCCCGTACGCCGGCAGCCAACCGCTCCGCACCAGCAGGAAACCCGCCACCGCCCCACCCAGATGGGCCAGGTGGGCCACACCGTCCCGGCTCGGGCTGATCGCGCTCACGAAGCTCATGGCCACCAGGAAGATGACGAGCCACTTCACGCGCACCGGTACCAGCGCCCAGATGTACACGGTCTGGTTCGGCCACGCCATCGCGAAGGCGAGCATGATCCCGTAGCACGCCGCCGACGCGCCCACGATCACCGCGTCGGAGAATGCGAAGCTGAGCAGGACCCCTCCCAGCCCGCAGATCATGTAGAACTTGATGAAGCGGTCGGAGCCCCAGCGCGCCTCCAGCGGGGGCCCGAAGAAGAAGATGAAGAGCAGGTTCATCAGCAGGTGCCACAGACCCGCGTGCATGAACATGTACGTGACCATGGCCCAGGGCTGAACCACCACCCGGGCAGGCGAGAAGGCGAAGAGATCGAACATCCGCCCCGGACCCACTACGACGGTGATCAGGAAGACCACCGCGTTCGCAATGAGCAGGATCCCGACCCACGGCGTCACGCTCAACCGCGGTGCCCCCCCACCGTAAGCCGGAGACTCGTTGACATATCTCATCGTTCTCCTCCCTTCTGAGGTACGCGTCCACCCCCTCCTACCCCATACTGACGACTCCCGGCCACGAAACGTGCAAAGCACGGGACCCCTCCGACTCGTCCCGCAACCCGCCGACCGGCTCCGCAGCCCCTTCCCCTCGCCGTGCCGCCCCCGGTTCATTCCACCATACTCCACATCGGGCTCACCGGTTCCGGGAACGGGAACGCGCTTGATTCCGCGCTCCGGCCCGCACCCCCAGCCGGCTGATCCGGTCGCACAGCTCCGGGAACTCCAACCCGGCCGCGCGCCCGGCTTTCGGCAGCAGGCTGTTCCCCGTCAGCCCGGGAAGCGTGTTGGCCTCCAGGCACCAGGCCTTCCCCTTCCCGTCCACCATGAAATCCACCCGCGAGAAGTGCTCCATGCGCAGCAGGCCGTGCACCCGCAGCGCCTCGGCCTTCAGCGCCTCCGCAAGCGCGTCCGGAATCCGTGCGGGCGCCGTCTCGACCGCCATGCCCGCCTCATATTTGCAGCGGAAATCGAAGAGTTCATGCTCGGGCTCGATCTCCACCACCGGCAGGGCTTCTCCGCCCAGAATCCCGACGGTGAGCTCGCGCCCCCTGACGTACGCCTCGTACATGACCACATCCCCCCCGCCCCCCGCCACCACCGTCGCCTCGTCCACCTCCCGCACGGAACGGGCCAGCGTCAGGCGGACCGACGAGCCACCCGATACCGGCTTCACGATCACGGGAAGGCCCAGGCGCTCCACCACCTCGCCACCGGCCGCCGCACCCGCGATCCAGGCCGGGGTCGCCACCCCCTCGTCCCTCAGAAGCCGCTTCGTCAGGTCCTTGTCCATGGCCAGCGCGCACGCCACCGGACCGCTACCGGCATAGGGGATGCCCACCACCTCCAGCAGCGTCTGCACGGTCCCGTCCTCCCCGGCCCCCCCGTGGAGCGCCACGAAGACGACATCCGCCTCCGCCAAACCGGGCTCCGAGCGGATGACTTCCGCTTCCGGCAACACGTTCGCCGGAATTGCCCGGGGCAACGGCGCCTCGGCCCGGCCGATCCCCGACGCCCGAATCCGCCGCTCAAGGGCGGCCGGCATCACTCCCACCGCGGCGTCGATGCTAGTCACCAGGTGTCCCGCGGCGCGCAGCGCGGCCGCCACCTCGCACCCGCTGGCCAGCGACACGCCCCGCTCCTCCGAACTACCCCCCATCAGCACGGCGACATGGAGCCGGTCCCGGCGCCGGTCCTCCGCCGGGACCACCGTCAAGGCGCGGCCGCCAGCGAACGGACCAGGTCGTGGCGGGTCAGGATGCCGTCCAGCACGCCGTTCGCCCGGATGAGCACCGCGTGCGCGCTCCCGCTCAGGAGCCGCGTGGCCGCCTCGGCATCGGCCTGTTCGTCCAGTACCGGGTACGGACCCGCCATGACCGATTCCACGCCCTGCTCCAGCACCTCCGGATCGGCCAGCACCGCACTCATCAGTCGGCGCTCGGCCACGCTCCCGATGCACTCCCCGTCGACCACCACCGGAAGCTGTGAAACGTTATGGGTCGACAGCGTCGAGATTGCCATCCGCACCGGCGTTGAGGGCGTCACCGTGAGTAGGCCGGGAAGCGGTTCGAGCTTGGCCGCCACCACCTCGGCCACCGTCTTCCGCCGCCCCGCCAGGAACCCGTTGTTGCGCATCCACTCGTCGTCGTACTGCTTGGTCAGGTAGCGCTCCCCCCAGTCGCACAGGAGTGCCACCACAAACGCGTCAGGATCGTCCAGTCGGCGCGCCTCGTCCAACGCGGCGCGCACGATCAGGCCCGTGGATCCGCCCACGAAGAGTCCCTCCTCGCGAACCAGGCGGCGGGACATGGCGAAGGCATCGCCATCGGTCACCGTCACGTACCCGTCGATGTACTCGATGTCCAGCGCGCCCGGAATCTTGTCGTTACCCAGACCTTCGACCTTGTACGGTTCGCCGGCACCCACCGTGCCCGTATGGAAGTACCCGGCAATGACCGATCCCACCGGATCGACCCCCACCACCCGCACCTCCGGGTTCATCTCCTTCAGATACCTCCCCACCCCCGAAATCGTCCCCCCCGTGCCCGCGCCCGCGAAGAAGTGCGTGACCGCTCCGCCGCTCTGTTCCCACAACTCGGGTCCGGTCGTGCGGTAGTGCGCCTCGGGGTTGGAGCGGTTGTAGAACTGGTCGGCGAGAAACCCGCCGGGCGTGGCCTCGGCGATCGCGCCCGCCCGGTTGACATAGTGGTCCGGGTGGTCGGGCGGCACGGCGGTGGGGGTGATCACCACCTCCGCCCCGAAGGCGCGCAGCAGCTTGACCTTCTCGCGGCTCATCTTGTCCGGCATCGTGAAGACGCAGCGGTAGCCGCGCGACGCGGCGGCCATCGCGAGGGCCAGCCCGGTGTTGCCGCTCGTGCCTTCGACGATGGTACCGCCCCGCTTGAGAAGGCCCGCACTCTCGGCGGCTTCGATCATGGCCAAACCGATCCGGTCCTTCACCGACCCTCCGGGGTTCATGAATTCGGCCTTGCCGTACACGGGGGTCCGGATCCCCCGGGCCACGCGGTTCAGCCGGATGAGCGGCGTCCACCCCACCAGGTCGAGTACGTCCTCGTACGGTTCGCCGTGGCGGGGTGCCGGTCCGGCCCCGGATCCGCCGGTCACCCGCGCAACCCCGGCGTAGCGTGAGCGTCGCCTCCGGGCAGCCCTGCGGAGTTCTCGCTCTCCGGAACCTGCGGCCGGACCGCTTCCGCGGGCTGTTCCCCCTTCGAAAAGTACACGGGGACCCGCGCCCATACGCGCACCGGCTCTCCCTTCCTGGTAGCCGGCTCGAACTCCATGGCGAGAGCTCCCCTCACCGCTGCCGAGTCGAGTGCGGAGTGGCCGCTGCTCTTCACCACCATCACGCTGTCGACGCCGCCAGACTCGTTCACCAGCACCCGAACCAGCGTGTTACCCTCGACATCCTGGTCCCAGAGCTCAAGCGGGTACTCGACCGGGCTTTCGGTGAACAGGGGCGTAGGCTTCTCGATGTTCTGGTCGCTGCCGCACGCCGGGGACAGGATGGCCGCAACCGTGATGGCGACACATGCGATCCTGCGCGACGCGCTCTGATGGGTGCGGATCGCCGCACGCCCCCACCGGATACTTGTGAAATCTTTCACAAGCCCTCCGCTGCCCGCGTCCTGAGGGAATGCAGCACGTTCAACGCATCCAGCGGCGTCATGCGATCCGGCTCCAGAGCAAGGAGCCGGTCCACCACCGGATGCCTGTTTTCGAACAGCGACAGCTGGTCGGGGCCGGTCGCGTTACTTGCCGCCCCGTCTCCCTTCCGGCCAAGACCACTGCCTCTCCCTGAATGTGTTCCCTCCAACTCGGCCAGAAGTTCCAGGGCTCGCGCGATCAGCGCGGGCGGAAAACCCGCCAGGCGCGCCACCTGGATCCCGTAGGACCGGTCCGCTCCTCCGTCCTCCAGCCGCCGCAGGAATACTATCTGCTCGCCCGCCTCCCGTACCGCCACGTTCAGGTTCCTCACCCCGGGCAGCCGGTCTCCGAGCTGGGTGAGTTCGTGATAGTGCGTGGCGAAGATCGCCTTGGCGCCGACATTGTCGTGCAGGTGTTCGGTGACGGCCCACGCGATCGACACCCCGTCGTAGGTCGAAGTGCCGCGCCCGATTTCATCCAGCAGCACGAGGCTCCGGTCGCTGGCACCGTGGACGATCGCCGCCGTCTCGTTCATCTCCACCATGAAGGTCGACTGCCCGCGGACCAGGCTGTCCGACGCACCCACGCGGGTGAAGACGCGGTCGCAGACCCCGAGCCGGGCACTCCTTGCGGGAACGAACGACCCGATCTGGGCCATGAGCTGGATCAGGCCGACCTGCCTGAGCACCGTGCTCTTGCCGGCCATGTTCGGTCCGGTCAGGATCACGATCCGCCCGTCCTCGTCCAGTTCGAGGTCGTTGGGAATGAAGTCCTCGCGCGGCAGCATCGTCTCGACGACCGGGTGCCGGCCCGCCACGATCCGGAGGTCGAATCCCGTGGTGACCTCCGGGCGGACGTAGCCGCGAACCTCCGCGACCTCGGCCAGCGTGGCCAGCACGTCCAGCGCCGCCACCCGGCGGCTGGTCTCCTGGATGCGGGAAACCGCAAGGGCGAGTTCGGCCCGCACCCGCAGGAAGAGCGTCTGCTCGAGGCGGGCGATGCGGTCTTCGGCATCGAAGACCTTCTCTTCCCATTCCTTGAGTTCCAGGGTGAAGTACCGTTCCGCGTTGGCCAGCGTCTGCTTGCGGATGAAGTCCTCCGGGACCCGGGAGAGGTTGGCCCGGGTCACCTCCAGGTAGTAGCCGAAGACCTTGTTGAATCCGACCTTGAGGGAGGGTATGCCCGTGCGTTCCCTCTCCCTGGCCTGCAGTCTGACGATGAAATCCCGGGCCCCGTCGCGCAGTCCCCGCAGCCGGTCGAGTTCCTCGCTGAAGCCCTCCCGGATCACGTCGCCCTCGGCCAGCACCGCCGGCGCATCCTCCGCGATGGCTTCGGCGATCCGCGCCTCCACGTCCTCCATTGTGTCCAGTTCCGCGGCCAGGCCGGACAGTCTCCCGCTTTCCAGCCCCTGGCCGGCGCTGGCCACCGCCGGCAGCTCCCGGATCGACCGCCCCAGCGCGAGCACCTCGCGGGGGCTGGCGCGACCGGATCCGACCTTGGTGCCCAGGCGGTCCAGATCGCGAATGCCCCTGAGGGACGTGCGCAGGCCGGCCCGCTCGTCCGGTGACTCGAACAGCTCCGCGACCCCCGCCTGGCGGCTCCAGATCTCGCCGGATTCCAGCTGGGGATTGAGCAGCCAGGTGCGCAGGAGGCGCGCGCCCATGGGCGTGGTCGTGGTGTCCAGCACCGACAGCAGGGACGCGTCGCCGTCGTAGGGGCGCAGAGGCTCGACCAACTCCAGGTTTCGGCGTGTCATGGAGTCCAGCGTCATCACCGATTCGGGCCGCTGGATTCGGGGAGGGCGCACATGCTCCGCCGAGCCGGGCCGGATCTCCTCCGCGTAGGCGACCAGCGCTCCGGCCGCGCGGACCAGCAGTTCGTCGCGGGCCTCGAAGCCGAAGCCGTCGAGCGACTGTACCCCGTACAGCCTCTCCAGCTCGTCGCGGGCGATTTCGGGGTCGAAAAGCCAGTCCGGCCGGATGCTGTGCACGGCCTCGGTCTCTTCGGGGACCAGGTTCTTCGCGGATTCCGGCAGGAGCAGTTCGCGGGGTTCCAGCCGCTCGAGTTCGTCTGCCGCCCCGGAAGGGCCGGTCTTCAGGACCAGGAGTTCACCGGTGGAGACATCCAGGGCTGCTAGCCCCAGTGACCCGTCACCTGGGACCAGCGCCACCAGGAAGTTGTTTCGTTCCGCCTCCAGAAGCGCATCCGACACCACCGTGCCGGGGGTCACCGTATCGACGACCTCCCGGCGCACAATCCCCCTGGCTTCGGCGGGATCCTCGGTCTGGTCGCAGATCGCGACCTTCCTGCCGAGCCTGACGAGCTTCACCAGGTAGTCCTCCAGGGCCTTGGCCGG
Source organism: Longimicrobiales bacterium (assembly GCA_965204275.1). Taxonomy (GTDB): domain Bacteria; phylum Gemmatimonadota; class Gemmatimonadetes; order Longimicrobiales; family Gaopeijiaceae; genus Bin94. Next base: position 230,296 of record CBDBEC010000001.1, on the reverse strand, counting down.
GACTCCGGCCAGCGGCACGCTGGCGGCGGCGCCGTTGTTGCGGGAGGTGAGGGTCAGGTCGAGGAGCCGCGCACCCTCCTCGGCATCCTCGCAGAACAGCTCGTAGAAGTCCCCCACGCGGAAGAAGACGAGGGCGTCGCGGTGGCGGGACTTCACCTCCCGCCACTGTCGCATGAGCGGGGTGTCGGTGCTGCGGGTGGAAGGAGTCGCCAAGGCTGTCCGCGGGCTTTGTCGCGCCGACAATCCGGTCCGTCCGGCGGCGCTCTGAGTGCCGGATGTACGATACCGCCGGTGCAACCCGGGATCAACCGGGTCGAAAGGTCCGCAGCCGATTCGCGTTGGCCACCACTGTGACCGAACTGAAGGCCATGGCCGCCCCGGCGATCATCGGCGAGAGGAGCAGGCCCAGAGACGGGTAGAGGGCGCCGGCCGCCACCGGAATGCCGACCACGTTGTAGGCGAAGGCCCCCACCAGGTTCTGGACGATGTTGCGGTGGGCGGCCCGCGAAATCTCCAGCAGGGTCTCGACGCCGCGGAGCGAGTCACCGAGAAGCGCCACGTCCCCGGTCTGCCGAGCCACATCGGTACCGCCTCCCATCGCGACGCCGACATCTGCCGTCGCCAGGGCGGGTGCGTCGTTGATTCCGTCTCCGACCATCGCCACCACCCGTCCCCGCCCCCGCAGCGCCTCGATCTCGCGAGCCTTTCCGGCGGGGGACACCCGCGCCGACACCCGCCCGATGCCCGCCTGCTCGGCGATCCGGGCGGCCGCGGCCTCTTCGTCCCCCGTGAGCATCATCACCTCGACACCGCGCTGCCGGAGCCTCCCCACCACCTCCCGCGCCCCCGGGCGCAACGCGTCGGCCACACCGAACACACCCGCCGCCACCCCGTCCACGACCACCACCACCGGTGTCGCCCCTTCCGCGGCGGCCCGTTCGAGGTGCTCCGCCAGCGAGCGGGTATCCACGCCGGAGGCGGTCACAAACGAGGGCGACCCCACGAGCACGCGCCGCCCGGCGGCACTCCCGGACGCCCCCCTCCCAGGATGCGCGGCAAAGTTCGCGACCTCCGGCCACGCCACCCCCCGCTCCCCTACGTACTGCACGATCGCACGCGCCGCCGGGTGCTCCGATGCGGCCTCCACGCTCGCCGCCGCCTGCAGGAACGCGGTTTCGGCGAAGTCGGCGGACGTTCCCGCGAAGGCGACTTGCGGCCTGCCCACCGTCAGCGTCCCGGTCTTGTCCAGCACGACCGTGTCCACCCGGCGCGCCCGTTGCAGCGCGGTCCCGTCACGGATCAGCACCCCGTGCGCGGCCGCCTTGCCGATCGCGATCATCACCGAGATGGGCGTAGCCAGTCCCAGCGCGCACGGGCAGGCGATCACCAGCACCGCCACCGCGGTCACGACGGCGAAGTTCATCCGCGGCTCCGGCCCTGCCAGCAGCCAGAAACAGAAGGTCAGCAACGCGACCAGAACCACGGCCGGCACGAAATAGCCGGCCACCACGTCGACGGTTCTCTGGATCGGCGGCTTGGTTCCCTGGGCGCGCTGCACCATCTCGACGATGCGCGCGAGCACCGTTTCCGAACCGACCCGCGTGGTCTCGACGGTGAGTGCGCCAGTGCCGTTGACCGTACCGCCCACCACCGCGTCACCGGGCGACTTTGCGACCGGCAGGCTCTCGCCGGTGAGCATCGACTCGTCCACCTCGCTCTCCCCCCGCCGGACCCGCCCGTCCAGGGGGATGCGTGCACCGGGGCGCACCAGCAACAGATCCCCCCGGGCGACCTCGGCCACCGGGACCGTCTCGATCCCGTCTCCGGTCGCCCGGTCGGCGGTTTCGGGAGTCAGGTCGAAGAGGGCCCGCAGCGCCCGCACGGTGCGTTCCCTTGCGCGGGTCTCGACCACCTGGCCCAGAACCACCAGGGTGATCACGACGGCTACCGCCTCGTAGAAGGGCCGGGCGCTCCCCGCGGGAAAGAGACCGGGCGCCGTCACCGCCGCCGTCGAGTACAGCCAGGCCGCCCCCGTTCCAAGCGCGACCAGTGTGTTCATGTCGGCTGCGCCCCGCCTGGCCGCGGCCCAGCCACCCTCGAAGAACCCCCGCCCCGTATGCAGGAGGATCGGCACTGTGAGCACACCCGACACCCACCAGAGCACACGGCGCGTCTCCTCCGCGAGCATCGGCAATCCCGGGACCATCTCCCAGTGGCCGATCAGCACGACCGGGAGTCCGCACGCCACCCCCACCCGGAATCGCCTCATCAGCCCGGCCCGCTCCTCGTCCCGTTGGCGCAGGGCATCCGGAAACGTCCCGGAGCCGGCCAGCACTTCGGCTCCGTAGCCGACCGCTTCGACGGCGCCCACCAGAGTACCCGGATCCGGCCCCTGCGGTGCGAGCCGCACCCTGGCCAGCTCCTCCACGAGGCTCACACTGGCCTCGGCCACACCTTCGGTGCCGCCCAGCGCCTTCTCGATGGACCTCACGCACGCGGCGCAGTGCATGCCCCGGATACCGAGCGTTACCTCCGTGGCGGCTCCGCCAGGGGTTCCGGCCGCCTCTCCCCGACCTCCGGCGGCCATGTCGTTCACCCGGATCGTCTCCGGCCCCGCACCATCAGCCCCAACAGCCACTCCTCCATGAGGACTTCGCCGGGGATCGCGCTGGCCTTGAGGAGTTGGTCCAACCGGCGCAGACCCCGGACCGCTTCCGCCAGTTCGGCCCGGCTCCAGCGCCGTGCCTGCCCCACGATCCGCCGTGCGAGGAAACGCTGGTAGGGAGGCAGCACCGCCTGTACGGCGCGCACACCGCCCTCGATGGCAACCCCGATGCGGAGCAGTTGGGTGGAGAGCCCGATAACCAGCCCGACAGCCGACTCTCCCTGCTCACGCAGGACGGGGAGGGTCCGGACCGCGTCCCTGATCTTCCGGTTGCCCACCAGGTCGAACCAGGCCCAGCGGTCCTGGCGGGGCAGGCGCAGTCCACCCCTCCGCACGGCCTCCACATCCACGACGGCTCCTTCGCCCACCATTTCGGCAAGCTTGCGCACCTCCTGGGTGAGCATCCCCAGCTCCGTCCCCGCTGCTCCGGCCAGCGCCTGCGCGGCTTCGATCTCCACCGTAACCCCGAGCTCCTCCCTGGCCCACGACACCAGCCACCCGGGCGCCTCGTCCGCGGAGACGGGTTTGAACTCGATCGCCGTGGCAACCCTGGCAAGGTCCCTGTAGAACCTGGCCCGGGATCTGGGCGGAACGGCGGCCTGCAGGATGAGGACCAGCCCCGGAGGCGGACGGCGGGCGGCGTCCAGCACGATCCGGCGCGCCTTGGGGCTTCCCGCCAGCGCTTCCGCCTCCTTCACGTGCACGACACGCCAGGGAGCCATCATGGGTGGCGTGGCGATCACCGACGCCAACCGCTCCACGGTCGTGCTGGAAGCCTCGATGCGATCGACGTTGAAATCAGCCGTTGCCGGATCGGCGTAACGCTCCAGGAGCTCCGCGGCCGCGGCCGACTTGCGGTATTCGTCACCGCCGTGGAGGAAGAAGACCCCCCCGTCCCGGGCGGCGATCGGCGCTACTCCGGTTCCGGGTCCGCCTCGGATTCCTGGCCGCTGCCCGGTTCCAGCTCGAAGAGCATGGACCGGAAGATCTCCCCCAGATCACTCTGCCTGAACTCGCGCGTGCCCGTTTCGGATGGAGAAACGGAGGGGACAACCGGCGCAGGCGGAGCTCCGGCTACCACCGGCGGCATACTCACCTCGGGCGTATGCCGGGAGAGGAAGGGACTCCAGGCAACCACGGCCAGAAGCAGGACCACCAGCGCGGCCGCCGCCAGGGTCACTCCCGAACCGGCGGTGCCAAGGGCCAGGGACTCTCTCTCGAAGGCGGTGGCCAGGCGTCGCATGTCGCCCACACTCGAACGGCGGCGAGGCGCGCACTGCGGAGTCGTGCGGAGCACATCGACGCCCTTGCGAATCACGCGGTCGTAGCGCCTGCAGGGACTACACTCCGCGATATGGCCGATGAACCGTGAACGGCCCTGGTCGTCAAGGCGGCCATCGCGATAGTCCGAATACCGGTCGAGGAAAGCTCGACAGTCTCCCGCAGGGTCCTGATATGAGATCTTGTTCTTCGCCATACCCATAGCTCTACAGGTCCGAAACCGAGTTCGCCGACACGCGGCCACCACCGGCCGGAACCGCGTCGCGGGTGCCCATCCCCACCACGTGGGGATACGGGCCGGTTCATCGAATGAAGCTAGCACCGGTGCGGAGGGATGTATACAGGTACAGCAAACCGGCAACCCGGGTTCCATCGCGGCGGCGTCAGCCGGCGGTCAAACCTGGCCGCGCGACCCGCCCGAGGATGTGGAGAATCAGTCGATCATCGGCGCGATGATGCGGGCGAAGGCATTGCGGGCTCGGTTCAAGCGGCTCTTCACGGTGCCCAGGTTGCAGCCCGTGATCTCGGCGATCTCCTCGTAGCTCTTGCCGTGCAGTTCGCGGAGAACGAAGACGGTCCGGTGGTGTTCGGGAAGCTGTTCGACGGCTTCGTTCACCTTCTCGCGCAGGAACCGTCTCCGGTAGAGGTCGTCGGGGCGCGTCTTCGGATCTTCCCACTCCAGAGGCCGAAAGTCCGCATCCCAGTTCTTCATGATCGTCTGGAAGAGCACGAGCGGGTTCCGCGAGCGGTTCCGCAGTTCGTTCTTGGCCAGATTCCCGGCGATCGTGTAGATCCAGGTGGAGAACTTCCTCGTCTGGTCGAACCGGTGCAGATGCCGGTAGACGCGAACGAAGGTCTCCTGAACCAGGTCCTCCGCCTGCTCCCGGTCCCCCACCGTGCGCGCGATGAAGTTCTGGAGGCGCTTGTCGTAGCGGTTGACGATTTCCGCGAAGGCTCTGTCATCTCCTTCGAGGAATCGCTGTACGACCTCGCTGTCGCTCAAGGCCGCGATCCTCCGCCTGGCCTGTTTGGCCGTGTATCCCCCCCCGGCACCTCCACCACTTGCTTTGAGAAGCTTGCCGCGGGACATCGTTGTCTCCCTCGCCCTGTGGGCGCCTGCGGGATCCGTTCAGGCCGGATCCCTGGGTCTAGGTCTTCGTGTGGCGGGGAATACGCATAAAGCGTGCCACTGCGGAAAGGGCATGGGAGCCGGGGTGAGCCCCAGCGCTCCGTCCTCTACGAGGGACACCGGGTTTTCGTCTGGGAGACAGCGAAACAGGTCAACGAAAGCTTGCGAAGAAGAAGAGCGCCACCAGGGACTTGGCGTCGGTGATCTCACCGCGGCGCGCCAGCTCCAGCGCTCGAGAGAGAGGCATGCGCCGGGTCTGCAGGAACTCGTCCTCGTCCGTGTGCGCCACTCCCGCTCCGAGGTCGGAGGCGGCGTACAGTCGGATCTGCTCGTTGGTGAAGCCCGGTGTGGTGTGGATGGTCGTCAGTCCGACCAGCTTCCCCGCAATGAGGCCCGCCTCCTCCTCCAGTTCGCGCCGCGCGCACTCCTCCCAGCTCTCGCCGGGTTCGATGATACCGGCCGGGACCTCCCACATCACGCCACCGGCCGCGTAACGGTACTGCCGAAGCAGCAGCACCTCCGGATCCGGGTCGTCTACGGAACCGAATACCGGCAGCACCGCCGCGGCCCCCCTGTGACGCACCAGCTCCAGCTCCCCGAACGTTCCGTCGGGAAAGCGCACCGTGTCCACACTAAGGTGAACGACCCGTCCATCGTGGACGACGGTCGAACCGAGAAGCGCGCGCCTGTCCTCGCTCACGGCGGCAGCCTCATGCCATCTCCTCGTGTACGGTCACCGGGCCGAGTCCCAGTCCCTCCAGTTGGGGTGCCACGGCGTCGGCATCGCCCACAATCACCGTGCAGAGCTCGTCCGGCCGAATGTGTCTGCGCGCCGCCTCCGCCGCCTCCGCAGCGGTCACTTCCCTGACCCGGTCGCGGTAGCTGCGGTAGTGGTCCTCCGGCAGGCCGAAGACGATCATCCTGGCGATCCGCGACGCGATCTGTCCCGTCGTCTGCAGCCGCAAAGGGAATACACCCGCCATGTAGCTGGTTGCGGACTCGACCTCCTCGCGGGCCGGACCCGCTTCCACGACGGCTTCGATCTCGCGGACGATCTCCCGCACCGCCGCCCCCGTCACATCGTTCGCCACGGCGGTGGAAACGGCGAACGGGCCCGGCCCCCGGCGTGGCGCGAACGAGGAACGCACACCGTAGGTGAACCCGTGGCGTTCGCGCAGGCTGAGGTTCAGCCGGGAGGAGAAGGTCCCCCCCAGCACCAGATTCAGCACGATAAGCGGAAAGTAGTCCCCGACACCGCGGGACACCCCCATGTGCCCGACCCGGATCCGGGACTGAACCGATCCGGGCCGGTGGACCACGTGGGCCGAGCGGCTGCGCAGCCGGGGCGCAGCTTCGGGTTCCGGCAAGGGATTCACCTCGTGATGCCAATCGCCCCAGTGCGCCTCGGCCAGGGTCAGTGCTTCGCCGTTGTCCAGGTCTCCCACAATGACGAGGGCCGCCTCAAGCGGCCCGTAGCGGGCCTCCACGAAGCCGCGTGCGTCACCGGCTTCAGTGCTCCCGATCGAGGACTCGGTGCCGCCCAGGGGGCGCGCGTAGGTGCCGCCGTCCGCGTATGCGAGGCGGGCGTGCCAATCGGCGGCCAGGGATGCGGGGTCCATCCGGCGCTCGGCCGCAGCAGCCAGGCGCTGGGCCCGGCAGCGATCGAACTCGGCCTCCTCGAAGGCCGGCGAGCGCACCATGCCGGCCACCAGGGGCATGGCTTCGGGAAGGTGTTCGGCCAGGCACGACACCGCAACGGTGGTGGAGTCCCACCCCGTCAACGCCCCGTAGCTCGCACCGATACCCTCCAGCGCCACCGCGAGCTCACGGCTGGAGAGCCGCGTTGTCCCCCCCTCCAGGCCGTCCCCGGCCAATGCCGCCAGGCCGCCGCAGCCGACAGGAGCTGCGGTCTCTCCCGCGCGGAGCACCACCATGGCCGTGACCACCGGGAGCCCGATCTCCGACACCAGGCGCACCGCCATCCCGTTGCCCAGGCGTTCCTCGGCGACGGCCGGAAACTCGTACGGCCGTATCGGGCCCGGAGGTGGAGCCGCCCTGCGGTCGTCCCTGCGCATCGGCCCGGTCACGGCGGTCCCTCCGGCAGATACCGCACCACCGCCCGGTTCCCGCCGTGCAGGTATCCCCGCGCCCACTCCCGCACCTGCTCCACCGTCACGCTCCGCAGACGCCGCAGATCGTCGTTGAGGCGCCGCGCATCTCCGAAGTGGGTCGCATACATCGACAGGAGGTCCGCGCGCCACTCCAACCGCTGCAGTGCCCTGAGGTTGCGAGTCTCGGCACCGACGACCGCGCGTTCGATCTCGTCGCCTGTGAGGTCGCCGGCCGCATCGAGTGCCTCCACCAACGCCCCTTCCAGCCGGTCGATGGGGGTATCGGGGAAGCCGGTGGCGACGGCCAGGAAGAACGCGGCGCCGGTGGTCAGCGGAACGAGATGGCAGGTGGCCGACTTGGCGGCCCGCTGCCGTACGAGACGGTCGTAGAGGCGCGACGAGCGTCCCGTGCCGAGGCAGTGGGAAACAACCTCGCCGGGATAGAACGCATCGGTCGTGAACGGGGGCACCCGGGCGGCCGCATACACCCTGGGCAGGGGAACCGCCGCGTGGACGTCGCCGCGCAGCGTCTCGCCGGTGGTGAACGGGATGCGGGCCGTGCCGGGGACCGGGGGCGGGTCGGGGCCGGGGGGAATGGCCCCGAAGTAGCGTTCGACGCGGTCGAGCGCGTGGCCCGGGTCGCAGTCGCCGCAGACAGTGATCACGGCGTTGTTGGGCAGGTAGTAGGCGGCGAAGAATTCGTGGATGTCGTCCAGGGTGGCCGCGGCGATGTCCTCCATCGAACCGATCACGGTGTGGTGGTATGGGTGGCTCGCCGGAAAGAGGAGGGACTGGATGCGCTCGTCCCAGTCTCCGTACGGCTGGTTGTCGTAGCGCTCGCGCCGTTCGTTCATCACCACCTGGCGCTGGTTTTCGAGCTTCTCGGCGGTCATCGCCGGCAACATCCATCCCATCCGGTCCGACTCCAGCCAGAGCGCCAGGTCGAGGTGGTGGGACGGCAGCGTCTCGTAGTAGTTGGTGCGGTCGAACCAGGTGGTGGCGTTGGCGGTGCCCCCCACCCGCTCGATGTGGTGGAAGTGGCCGTTTCGCGGAACGTTGGCCGAGCCCTGGAACATCATGTGCTCGAAGATGTGGGCGAACCCCGTCCTGCCCGGGGTCTCGTTGCGGGAACCGACACGGTACCAGAGGTTGACCCCCACGACAGGGGTCGTCCCGTCCGGTGCCAGGACCACCCTGAGACCGTTGTCGAGCACGTGCTCCTGGACTGTGATCATTTCTCTGGGGCCATTCCTCCCGATCCCCGGCTGCACCATCTTTGCTGCGACAACAGTCTCGCGAACCGCGGGACGGCACAAGGTCACCCCCCGCGGGCTCCCTAAGGAGGCAATCACGTGGGATTCATCCCCTTTCAGATGGAGCGGTGGCAGTCGACCTACGAACATCGCGTCCGGTACAACCTGTCCGAGAGCGGTGTCCACCCCCTGACGGTGGGGGAGCTCGTCTCCCTCTCCGGCGGGTCGGCGGACCTCTCGTCGCTACGGCTCGGTTACGGTCAGTCCAACGGCACGGACGAGTTGCGCTCGCTGATCGCGTCGCTGCACCCCGGTGCCTCGGACCGCTCGGTGGTCGTGACCATCGGCGGGGCCGAAGCGAATTTCGTGGCCTTCTGGGAACTCGGGGACAGCCGCAGGCCCGCGGCGGTCATGCTGCCCAACTACATGCAGGTGCCGGGCCTCATACGGAACTCGGCCGGCGGGTTCGTCCCCTTCCGCCTCAGGGAAGAGAGCGGGTGGCGCCCCGATCTGGATGAACTGGCGTCGGCCCTTGCGGCCGGGGCGGGGTTCATCCTGGTGACCAACCCCAACAATCCCACCGGTATGGCCCTCACCGCAGCCGAGATGGACGAGATCGTCTCGCTCGCAGACCTGCACGGTGCCTGGATCCTCGCGGACGAGGTGTACCGGGGAGCCGAGGTGGGCGACGATCCCACTCCCAGCTTCTGGGGACGGTACGACAAGGTACTGGTGACCAACTCCCTCTCCAAGGCGTACGGACTACCCGGTGTGAGGCTCGGCTGGGTGGTGGGGCCGGAGGGGATGGCCGAGCGCCTGTGGGCCCGCACCGACTACACGACCATCGCCCCGCCGTCCGTGTCCGACGCGCTCGCGACCATCGCGCTTTCGCCCGAGGCAAGGCCGAGGATCCTCGCGCGGACGCGGCGCATCATCCGCCGCAACCTCGGCGTCCTGGCGGAGTGGGTGGAATCCCGCAACGGCGTCTTCAGCTTCACCGCCCCCGACGCCGGCGCAATCTGCATGGTACGGTATCACACTCCCATCGCCTCCCTCGAACTGGCCGAACGGTTGCGCAGGGACCACAGTCTGCTCGTGGTCCCGGGTGCCCACTTCGGCGTCGAGGGCACCATGCGCATAGGCTTCGGTCCGCCCGAGGATGAACTGGTGCGGGCGCTCCAGCGGCTGGGATCGGTCTTCGCGACGGCGGAAGCCGTGTAATGCTCGTTCAGCGGTCGATTTCCACAGCCTCGATGCAGGCCGGTTCGTCGTAGCCCGCGCGGCTCACGGCCCGTGACACCGGACGCAGCCTCAGCTCCGGGTAACCGGTGTCGGCCAGCATGCCGTGAAGCGTCTCCGGGGCGGTCCCCCGCGCCAGCCAATCGGTCCAGAGGGTCCCGGGGAGGATCACCGGCACCCGGTCGTGCAGCCAGCGGATCGGGCCGGGCGCGTCCCGGGTCAGGACCGAGAAGGTCGCGAGCGGCGCCTCCCCGTCACGCCTCCAAGGCGCCCATATCCCTGCCATCGCGAAGAGGGCGCAGCCGGGCCGGTGGATCCAGTAGGGTTGCTTGCCGTCCGCACGCTCTTCCCACTCGTAGAACCCGTCGGCGGGCACCAGACAGCGGCGGGCGAGGAAGGACTCCCGGAATGCCCTGCGCGTGACGACCGTCTCCGACCTCGCGTTGATCATCCGGGCCCCCATCCGCGGGTCCTCGGCCCATTGCGGGATGAGACCCCACCGCATGGGCCCGGCACGCCGTCCTTCCGAAACGGCGATCACGACGGGCGCATCTTCGGTGGGCGCGATGTTGTACCGTGACTCGTAGCCGGCCAGGGTCGGCGAAGCCTCGGCGGCGAACGCGTCGACCACCTCGCCGAGTTCGGCCGTCAGCGTAAAGCGCCCGCACACGGGCTAGCGGCCGACGAATGGAGCCGCCCGAGCACCGAGAGCGGTGAGGCGCCGGGCCGACATGTGGTTGGAGTTTCGCATCTTGTTGCGGTGGTTGTGGTTGCATGTTCGACAGCCCGATTTCCCGCTGAATGATTCCCGCCGGTCTCGACTTCAGCCGCGAGCCCGGCGGCGGTCTTCCAGAGCCTTCCGAAGCTGTCCCTCGTCGGCCCTCTGGTAGCAACGTAGCACCGTTTTGGCCGTCTTCCAGCCGCCGAGTTGGCAGAGCACCTTCAGCGGCTGGTCCATCAGGTCGGAGGCGAACTTGCGCCGCAACGAATGCCAGCCCCTGCCGGGCTTCGGCTCCAGCCCCGCGAGCCTCTCGGCCCGGTCCCACCACCCCTGCGCCAACGCGGCACCCATGCTAGCCGCCGGATTCCGGGGCGCGGGCATCACCGGGGCATCCGCGGCCGAGGGATTCCAACTCCGCGCCTCCGTCAAGGCATCCAAGGCCTCGGGTGTGACGGGCGTGACGTGCTCGTAGCCGGTCTTGTCGTGCTCGGCACGCCAGACGATGGTTCCGCCCCCGAAGTCGATGTCGCGCCATCGAAGCTGGCGGATGGCACCGATCCGGTGACCGGTTTCGTGCGCGAGCACGAGCGCGACGCGGAACCGCCAGTCCACCCGGCGCGACACCTCCAGAAGCGCCAAGTACTCCTCCTCGGCGAGCACCACCCGGTTCGGGTTCTTCTCGCTCGGCGTCCTGAGCCCCGCGAGCGGATTCCGGTCGAGCAGCAACCGGCCCTGCTCGTCGCGGGACTTCGCCGCCCAATTGAGCACGGCGATCAGGAACTTCAAGTCGTACTCGACCGTCCGGTCCGCCACGGGCTTGCCACTCGGTCCGATCCTGCCAGCGCGGCGCTCCCGGATGAATCGGTCCCAATCCCTCTGAGACAGGGTCGCCGGGTCGCGGTTCGATCCGAAGAGGTCGAGGAACATCCGCATCGACGTTCGGTCGTGCTGCCGCGTGTGAGCGCCCTTCGCGGGCGTCACCTCCTGACCGTAGATGTCAAAGAGCCGCTCCAGCGTGAGCGGCTCGGGCTTGGCTTCCGCCCCGCCCCCGATCTCCGGCCCGGCGAACCCGGCGGCGAATTCGTCCGCCTGCCGCTTCGCGCGCCGCCAGTCACGGTGCTTGAGGGATCGGGTGAGTCTCCGCCCGTTCTCTCGCCACTCGATCTGGAAGTTTCCGGTCTTCGGGTCCGGGAAGATCCTGACCCGGTTCCGTCCCCATTCGCCAGCGCCGTACGAGCGCCGACTTCGTTTCGTGCGTGCCATCGTTCGATTCCTCTCGATAGATGGACTGCACGATCTGCGCGAACGAAGTATCGCGGAGAGAGGGCTTCTCCGCCAGTGCGAGCGCGGGATCGAATTCCCCGGCATCGACGGGAGGTCGATCCAAGACCCGAAATGGATGGGTCGGTGGCCGGATGGAGCCGCACATGTGAAACAGACCCGATGTGCACGGAATCGTCGTTTGGACGTGCATTCCTTCTGCTACGCAAGTCGTTGTCCGGATTGCGGCTGCGCCACGGCCTCCGGGGCGGCGGTGCCGCGCCGGAAACGGAGGCCGTGACCGGAGCGACCCCCCTTTTTCGGTGCCCGGTATGGCACCGGGAGGGTTTGGGATGTGCACTGCTATCCCACCCATCCGCAGGGGTCGCTCCGAAGCAGCGATCCCTTGCGGGAAGGCCAGTAGGCGAGCCGCAACGGGCGCGTCCCGAAGTGGACCCCGGCGGCGGCGAGCGCTCCAGGGCCGCGCTCATTCCTTCGGCTCGGGCTCGACGAACACGCGGCAGACGACGTTGGCCTCCTGGAAAGCCTCGTTGCGCGTACTCGATCCGGGCATCTGCTGGATCCAGTGGCGCAACGCGTCCTCCATCTGCACGCCCCGCACCACGGAGACCGCGAAGGCGATCGTCATCCCGCGGTTCCACGGGACCTGGGGGACGGCGGATTCAAGCTCCTGTTGCAGGGCCTCCAGCTCGTGGAGCGTAGGCTCCTTGACGGCTACCGTCTTGTTGGGGATCTTGCTTGGCACTTCGGGTTCCTCCTTCGGGGAGAGGGTGGTCGGGTTGTATGGGGATACACCATCGTAACATCCTCCCCCGAGGAGGGCGACCCCTACCCTTCCGACTCGCGCAGCTCCCGGACCCGCTGATCCCACTGCTCGGGGGCGCACTCCTGGGCGGCCGCGAGCGCGTGATCAAAGGAGACCGTCTGGAAGTCGCCGGCTGAAAGCCCTTCACCGTCGAGGTTCAACGCCTTGTGAACCCATGCGGCCTCGGCGATCTCCCAATGGGCGCAGGCGCAAGTGTGCGCACTGTCCGCGTTCGAGCGCATGACGTTCGCCGCCACCGCCGCCTCTCTCGTGGCGATCACCTCCGCCCAAAGGCCATCCTTCGCCCAGGAAGCCCCTTTGTCCCTGCCCTGAAACTTGGCTACGGCGATGACATGTTCAACGAAGGTGTCCCGAAAGAACACGCAGACGGGCGGCTCCGGCTCCGGCTCGCCTTCGCAGGCCACGAGGAGCAGGGGCAGGAGGGTGAGTATGCGTTTCATCGAAGGCTCCTTGGCTGGAAGGTGAAGCGGGAAAGATAACCCGGTCAGCACCGCTCCCCGTTGCACATCAGCGTCTCGATCCCCGTCAGGCGGTTCTCGATCTTGAGGTGGTTCTCGTGGGACTCGGTCTTCGTCGCGTCCATGCGGGCGTAGATCTTCGAGATGCTGGCATCCAACTTGTCGAAGCGGCGGTTGAACGACCGGACGACCCAAGCCAGGACGCCCCCGAAAAGGGTGAGGATGCCGATCTCAAGCGATACGAACTCGAACAGATTCATGGGGTCAACTCCCAGCGAGAAGTCCGGAAGATGAAGCCGCCCGCTCGACCTCCATCCCCCCGCCGACGAGCGACTGGAAGGCGCGGGCTCGGCCCGCCAGGTCGGAGGCGAAGAGGCTGCGGAGGTCCAACGATACCCCGGCCTCGAACTTCTCGCTCAGTTCGGTGCTCACGACCCGCGCCTTCGGCTCGACGGTGGAGGCGACTAGGCGCCGGTAACTTTCGCGCTGCCCCGTCCTTCCTGCCCCGGGGGCGAAGAGCGAGTGGGGGACGCCGCACGCGGCCATGACCTCGACGGTGACCATCTCGGCGGCCCGCAGCATTCCATCCGGAGGGGCGGCGGCGATGCGGCTCGGGGTCCAGTCGCGGTTCGGGCGGGCGGATCCGCTGTCGCCTCCCCAACCGGCCGCCTGGGACTCGACGAGCCCGACGTGGCCCGCGAGGGTGCGGATGTCCCTTCTTGAGCTGGGCGACCGTCTTGTCCTCGCCATCAACGGGGATCGGCAGGAGGTGGCCGCGCGGCCCGCGCAATCGCCCAGACGGTCAATAGGCTCGGTGACGAGAAAGCGCGTCCCTGCCCCTTGCCCACTACCTTCCCGGCACTCATGATGGTCCCCGCTTTCCCAAACTCACCCACCTCACAGGAGACTAACCATGAAGGAAAACACCCAACCCGCCGTGCGCTGGATGCTTGGCTTCTTCGTCCACAACGGAGAGGGCGATAAGCATGAACCGAATTTCCCGACGTTTGACTTCTGGCAACCTGACCAAGACACCTGTGAGGCTGAAGGACGCAGGATCCTGCTGAAACTCCGCGAGCGCGGAGACGAACGAAACTGGATCGCGTACGGCCATCCCGATCCATATGAGGTGGGTGCTGGCAGACATCCGGCGGGACAGTGGATGCAGCGGCTCAGGGATCTTCCATGAGTACCCACCGGATCGCTGCGGTAACGAACGACGAGGTGTCTTCGCGCTGGAGGTTCCCAATGGCGCATGCGACGCGTCCCGAATCGACCCGTGTCGAAGGTACGATCACCCTCGGGCCACCCAGTCACGCGACGACGCCCGTAGCACAGCTTCCCGATGCTTGAGCCCGGTGTTACCATTTCAGGTCATTTTCGGATGTGGAGAAGCGAGGCTCGGGGAGGAATATGGCCAGGAGCCACCGAGGCACAGCGCGCTGAGCGAAGACCGCCAGTCCGACGAGCCGGCGGTGGGCGGACGGGTAACTCCGCCGCCTCGAAGCGGCACTAAACCGCCTTCCGGCACGGACCGTTGGTCAAGCGACCCTCGGTCGATAGTGGCGAGGGTGTGAAGACACACTCGGTGCTATGCCGCACCAAGCTCTCGGAGAGGGTCGCTCCCGCCACGGCCCGAGCGGCCCGTCCCGCAACGGGCGGGCAGGCCGCGAGGCCGCAAGACGCCACCGCGCAAGCGGATGGATGGAGGGTCCGTTGTGAATCGCCGGAGGGCCGGATTGTGAATCGCCCCCCCTCGTCGTTTTCACGCTCCAGCTCGGCCACGAGCGGCAGCGCCCAGGCCCCGGCAAACGCGATCCGGGCTGCCAGCCCGCCGGACGGAGGATTCGGCCCTTGGACAAGGCGGCCTCCACCCTTACGCCGTCCTCGCGGATCGGGTTTCGGCGATCCCGGACCCCGCCCCTGACCCGAAAACGGCACGGAGCACCAGGATCAACTGACAGATTGCACACACGGGCCACGCGCTCACCGTCAGCTGTTCAGCCGTCGAGAGCGACGCCCGGTTTCCGTGCCTCGATCATCCACCGCGAGGATGTCGAGTTTCCCGGCCGGAAAGCCCGAAGCCGGGGGTACTCCTACCCTCCGGAGGTCGAGTTCGTGCGTTAGAGGCGATCCTGCATCCTGCGGGCTTGAATCTCGCCAAACTGCACCCAAGACGCCCAGAATGGACGTGAGAGCGTCTTCCGGGCTCGCCGGGGGTGACCCCAGGATGCCTGCCACCCAGCAGCCCGGCCTTACGGGCGGATCCTCAAGCCCTCGCCGGTCACGACCAAGCTCCGGCTGGCCGGTCCGTCAACGATCATGTCCGACCGGGCCTCGGCCACGACGACTGGGCTCGGGGGGTGGAGCACCTCGCAGCCCGCCGCCCCTGCGGCGGGCCGGAAACGCGGGGGGTCAGAGGGGGCACGGCCCCCCGCCAGCCTCCGCAGGGGACGCACGAAGTGTGGCCCCAAGGAGTAAGCTGGCTGATCCACCGTAACGTGGGTCAACGCAGCCCGGCGGAGCCGCGCGGAAACCGCCTTTCCGGGCAATGCCCGGAACAACCTCGTACAGGGCCGTCGCGGGCAAGCTCCTCGGCTTCTCGGTCGCCAGCCTCGCGGGCGACAAAGGCGAGGGGCGACCCGTCATGTCCCTTTGCGACGACCGCGACATCCTGAGCGTGCCGGACGGGGAGCGGCGCGCGCGGAAGCACTTTCGCGGCCGTCCCCGTGGCTCACGGCGGGCTACCCCGAGGAGGACTTGCGACACTTGGAGTGCAAAGGCTGGGCGACCTAAAGACCCCATATCGCGGCGAACATTTCGTAGACCGCGTCTACAGCCGCCTCGGGAGACAGGCCCTGTTCCCTCCGGCCCATCGAGTAGAGTACCCAATAGTCCGTACATCCGCCGTGCTCAGTTCCGGCCACGGCGTAGACTCGCACCGTGAGCCGATGCAAGCTGTTGGCCATGTCCAAGAGTCCTTCTGCAAGCCCGGCTTCGTCAAGCAGCTTATGTAAGGACACCAAGCGGTCAGGAATCGTGGCTGCTCCCTTTTCCGAAGGGCACATCTGAGCGAACTCGTCCAGCAGAAACTCAAACCGGCGCACGGCCCTGTCGCGATCGCGCCATCCGACCCGAGCGATTGCCGCCAGCTTCTCCGCATCGGTCAGCCCTTCGTCGTCAGCGATCTCGTCATCAGCCTGAGCCGGTAGAGAGGAATCCGTCCCGCCGGGAGGTTGCGTGTCTTGGACGAAGTCTCGGTGCGTGGAACCGGGCGATCCATCGAGAACCGCAATGGCCACGATGATGAATACGATCACACCGAGACAACCGAGACACCCCTTTCCTCGCCTGGGTGAAGCGGTCTCATCGGTCATCGTGGCCTCGATAGGTTAGGTATCTGAGCGATCGTCGCTGGGAAGCTGTCCCAACCTAGTTGGAAATGTGCGGCACCGCTAAGCCAGCCCGCACGGCCCCGCAACCTCCAGACCGGCGAAACGGGGCAGATTCCGCCACGCGGTGCCCCGGTTTTCAAACGTCCGACGCGTCCCCGCGGTGCTGGGGACCGAGACACTGGCGCGCCCAGGGTGGCTGAGTCCGAAGATCCGACTTGCGGTCGCGGCGGGGTTCTGGGAGATTCGGGCCGGTCGCCTCGGAGGGACCGGGGCAAGGCTACAGTCGAATGAGTTCCGATGGGCTGGTCGGGAAGGCGAAGAGCGGACCTATTGGAGCCGTGGCAACGAACCGGGGAGAACTGCTAGCGTCGATGAATGAGAATGGGAACAGGATCCGATCCTTAGTGGCGGTACTCAAACAGTGGCTCGGGCACTTTTGGCGAGCGCGGTCTCATCCGGGGGAGAAGGACGCGGTTCCTAGCGTGCCGAAAGAGGTGCCTCGCCAGCCAGTGGGACAGATCTTCGCGCGCGACGGGCACCACGAGATCGCCGTGGTAGATTTGGGCCGGAACATCAGTGACGCGCTACGCGCCTCGTGGGACGATGCGCGACCATTCGAATCCGGTGGGGTGATCGACAGCGTTTGGCTGCAACCGCTCTTCGCCGCCGGTAGCACGGCCGCCTCATCGCTAGCTGCGGGCAACGTCTTTCTCGCGACTGCGAACCCCGAAACGCTGATGGTCATACGCGACGGACTCTCATCGGCCATCATAGGTGAGGGGGGTCGCATCATCGGGCACGCTCCGTTCGTTGCCGCCAGCAGCGCTATCTTGCCGGTGGTAGCACCGCTGATGCTCTTCACGGCTGTCTCGTCACTGATCACCGGCGCGCGCTTGGACCGGATGCAGAGGACTCTCGGCACGCTGTCAGAGGTGCTGGCGCGTATACGGCACCTCAAGGAGACCGAGGCGTACGCCAAGTACCAGAGCGCAACGGAGCAGCTCGATGAAATCTGGTCGCATTTTGAGCACAGCCAGCGGTTCACCGACGCCATGAAGGCGGAACTCGTGTCGGCTAGGCGTGATCTCAGCCTACTGCATCACCAGTTCAGACGCCTGACCAATCAGGAGATACGATCAGAGAATGACGTAAGGACCGCGATGGCGGACATCAACCTCTTCTTCCTGTCGAGCCTCATGGACATCCGCGCCGACCTGCTCCGATTGTATCTGACGGTCCAAGATGATCCCGGGTACGCGGGGCGGCGGCAGGTGGCGTTGGGTAGGAAGGTCGAGCAGCGTATCGGCATATTCAAGGCACTGCTCGACGATGATTCGATCGAGGGGTTCTTCGATGAACAGGGGCGAAAGCCGCCCAAGGGCGCCTTTTACGATCCTCGAACATGGTTTGAAACCAGACGGCACGGCAAGACACCGGATTTCGAGGCCATCCGGGA
Source organism: Longimicrobiales bacterium (assembly GCA_965204275.1). GTDB lineage: Bacteria > Gemmatimonadota > Gemmatimonadetes > Longimicrobiales > Gaopeijiaceae > Bin94. The sequence continues at coordinate 212,481 of CBDBEC010000001.1, read as the reverse complement.
GACCTACGAGCCGATCCGACAGCGTATGGAGCGTTGGACGAGCGCGTTCGACTCGGTGACCGACTCGGCATACCAACCGTCTATCGTTGTCTATCGAGACCTGGACGGTGAGCGGACGCTGCACGCCCAACACACGCTGGGTATTAGTCTTACGACGGGTCGGGGCGTAGCCAGCGGAGATGCACCGCACCAAGAGCAGCGTAGCGCCACACTTGACGTTACAGGGGATCCACCGGACGCCCGCGTCCTCGACCCAAAGTGCTCGTGCTCTCGGATCGCGACGCTGCCAGATGCCCATGAACCAAGGGCGGGATTTCCCGCCATTCATGTCCGGTTTTCCCGCTCACACCGCACGGTCCAGCGGGGTCCAGTGTTACGGCGGAAGACGCAGATCGTGCAGTCCTGATTGACTTTACGTGACTTCTCGCCGTGATTCGGGTCTTACGTACTCTGCCGGGCCGGCAAGTGGTTGTAGTTTCGCATCTCGTTGCGGTGATTGCGTTTGCATGTCCGACAGCGCGGACTCCCGATGGAGTGGACGCCCCCTCCCGGCGGCATCGCAATGTGCCAAGGATGGTACTGTAAGCGATCGCGACCCTGAGAGGTCTGACCATCACAGGGAGGAGACATCCACATGGAAGAGGTTAGCATCATCGGAATCGATCTGGCAAAAGCGGAGCTTCCAGGTACACGGGGCCAGGGCGGACGGGTCGGTGGCATGCCGCGGGAAGCTGAGCCGCAGGAAGCTGCTGAGCTTTCTCGCTTCGCAACCGGGGTGTACGGTGGCGATGGAGACTGCGGCAGCGCACGCAGACGATCAACGCGCTTCGGGGCCACCTGGCCGAGCATGGCGTCGTCGCTCCGCAGGGGAGAGCCCGGATCGGGCAGCTGGCCGGGGTTCTCGAAGACGGGGACTGTGGCCTGCCGGAGGCGGTCGTCGAGCTTGGCAGGCTGCTGCTCGGGCGGATCGACGAGCTCGACCGGAGGATCGACGGACTCGACAGCGAAGGAGTCGCTGTCGGGTGTCTGGATGCACCCCTCAAGCCGCTGGCCGAACCCGTGGAAGCGATCGCCGCGGAGGAGCGATTGTCCGAGGTCGCCCGAGCGATCGCGTACGCCATGAACTCCGCCGATGTGCGTCTGGATGTACTCAAGGCGATGCGAGCGTCGCCGCGAGTCGATCACAGCCTGATTCTGGGCAACTACCTCCTGGAGCCTCGCGCCGAAGAACTGCTCGAGCGGAGCGCAGGCGCGCTGGGTGTGGCCGGACAGGAGTTCGTGGCCTTGGTTCGAGGGCTCAGATCGTGCAGCCCCGATTGAACTTACGTGACTTCTTGTCGTGATTCGCAGTTCAGGTGCTCTGCCGGGTCGACAAAGCGCGACGAGAGGTCGATAGCGGAGCTATTCGCCCGCGGAGCAACGCCGAGCGCTGTCTAGCCTAGCCTAGCCACCCGGGCCGGACATCCCCGCCACACGGGCGGGCCGCTGAACGGCCGGTTCGGCGAACCCCGCATCCCTCACGACGAAAAAGCCCTCTTCGCCCAGCTCCTGGTACAGCGGCATGAGGATTCTGCCGCTCTTGGGCGCCACCACTTCGCCGTGCCGGTCGTCGCCGACGACCTCCCCCGCCCGGATCGGCTGGAAGTTTCGAAATCCGGGGCGCATCACGTACCGGTCCTCATCCTCTATCGGGTGCCGGTACGTCATTTCCAGGAGCCGCGGCAAGCGCCTGCACTCCCGTTCCAGCGCCCGGTAGCCGCGCCGGGCCTCGGGGGCGTCCGGATCCGCCAACAACCCGGCCGCGCGAATCGCCAGCCAGACCGCGCTCGCGGCCCGCACCCGCGCTTCAGGCTCTTCGTGCTGCCCGCTCTCGAAGACCGCGGCGGTGTATCCGAGTCGGTCGAGGTAGTGCGTCAGGGTCCCTTCCAGGTGTTGGTTGAGCTGCCGAACCATGGGAACGGGAATCGACATGGTGAAGCGTCGGTGCGCCGGCATGTCCGCCGCCGTGCTGAAGGGGCCGCCTCCCCCCGAGGTGGAGTGGAGGTCCAGGACGTAGACGGGTCCGCGCCGCCGGGCGGACACCTGTTCGAGGCCGGCGAGCATGCGGAACAGCTCCGCGTCTTCTGCGGGAACACCACCACCCTCGGACCGCTGCCGGCCGCGCGCCGCCTCGATCCGGGCCGACGTCCAGGCCCGGTTCAGGTCGTAGGACAGAAAGCGCCGGCCGGCGCCCAGCGCGCGCAGGTTGCCCGCAACCGCCACGAAGTCCCCTGCGAGGAGGTGGCGGCGCGTCTCGACCTGTGCGACGACCTCCTCCAGCGCACGCACACCGGCGGGTTCGTTGCCGTGCAGCCCGCCCACGCATAGAAGCAGCGCCCCTCCCGTCCTCCCCTCCACCCACCCGATCAACCCCTCCGGACACTCCCGGCTGGCCGGTCTCCCGCCCCTCTCCCCTCCCATCCGGCTAGTCACCCTGCAACGCGTCCTCGAGCAGGTGATAGGCCATCGGCATGTAGTCCGTCTCGCTTACCAGCCCCACGAGCTGCCCGTCCTTGACCACAGGCAACGCCGACACCCCCTCGCCGCGCATCCGGCTGATGGCTTCGAGGGTGGGTGTTTCCGGGGTGACCGTAACCGGCTTCCGTTCCATGACCTCGCTCACGGGCATGTTCTCGACCTCGGTTCGCGTGCGGCCCTCCGACATGAGCATGAGGATCGAGCGGTAGCTGACGATCCCTACCAGCCGGTGTTCGTTGTCCTCGATCAACACATGCCGAATCTGGCGAACGTGCATCAGGTAGGCCACCATCTCCACCAGTTCTTCCTGGTTGACCGTGGTCAGCGAAGTGGTCATGTACTGCTCGACCCGAAGGTAGTTGTGTTTCCACCCCCCGGCCTCGTGAAGTTCCGCCTGTTCCCACTCCACGACGGGGATTCCGGCCTTCTGCTGGCGGACGGAGGCTGCGGTGAGCGCTGCCAGCCGCTCGCTGCGCGTGCCGGCCCGTTTCAGGCTGCCGAAGGAGCGCAGGGCCCAGTCCGCGCCGGTCACCCGCGCCTTGACCCGTTCCTCGAAGACTCCCAGGTAGTGGTCCACATCGCCCTGTGAGATCGGGTAGTCGCCCAGGCCCTCGCGGGCGAGAGGCAGCAGCATGTCCAGCAGCAGCCGGTCGGACGGGCCGCTCTCGCCGTCCAGCCACGCCATCCCGGACCGGAGTCCCAGGCGGGACGCCGCCATGAAGTTTCCCTTCGCGTCGTCGAAGTCCATGCGCTCGGTCAGGTCGGGCACCGCCTTGGCGACCCCCAGCACCGTACCGATCCACATCACAATATTGGCCATCTCGTCTAGAGTGGTGGGGCCGGAGGGCAGTGCGCGGCATTCGATTCGCAGGTGGGGCTTCCCGTTCGAGATCCCGTAGCACGGACGGTTCCAGCGGTACACGGTCCCATTGAAGAGCTGCAGCGCCTGCAGCTTCGGCACGCCCCCCGCTTCGAGTACGGCGAAGGGCTCCTCCTCGATGTCGGTGACCAGGAGAACGTTGAAGGTGGCGATGTCCTCCTGGAACAGCTCCGCGACCGAGCGCTTCAGCCAACCCCCTCCGAAGCGCACGCGCGGGCTCATCTCGCGCATGTGGAGATCGGCTCCGCGGGTGTCCAGCGACTGCTGGAAAAGGGCGATGCGGGTCTCGGCCCACAGCCGGCGCCCGAACAGGAGCGGCGAATTGACGCACGCCGCCAGGATCGGCCCGGTGACCGCCTGGGCCACGTTGTAGAAGTGGGCGAACTCCTCGGCCGAGACCTGGAGATGGATCTGGACGCTTGTGTTGCAGGACTCGAGCATCACCGAGTCGTGTTCGATCATCAGCTCGTCGGTTCCCCGGATCCGCAGTCGGAAGGCGCCTGAACCGGCGGCGTGCATGGCTTCGTTGAGCGCGTAGTAGCGCGCCCTCGGCGTGATGTTGTCGAGCGACAGATCCGACTTGGACAGCGTGGGGAGGATACCGGTGAGGATGACCTCGCTGGCGTGGTGCCGTGCCGCTTCACGCACGCGGGCCACGTAGTCGTCGAGCTCCGCATGCATGTCGGAGAAGCAGGACTTCTCGAGAACCCTCGGAGACAGGTTCGCCTCGAGGTTGAAGCGCGCCAGCTCGGTGGTGAAGGGATCGTCGTTCAAGTCCTCCAGGACCTCGACCGCTACTGGCGCAGGCCTCCACGCCTCATCGACCAGGAACAGCTCCTGTTCGGCCCCGAAACGGCGAAGGCCGGTCTCGATGAGGCCTTCGTCCAGGAGCCGCTCCAGCGCCTGCAGGTCCCTGAGCAGCGCGCGCGTGAATGTCCGGATCGCTTCGGGCGATCGCTCGGGTACGACGTCAACACCCATTCCTGTCCTCCAGGGCCTTTGCTCGGGGAACGGAGCTTGCGCCTGTCCCACGGGTGGGATTCTATCGCGAAGTGGCAGCCTGGCGAAAGGTCGCGATGGCCTCCAGCGGCTTCCTGGCAATGGCAGGGACCCGTGCGTCCTCTGCCGGGTATCCCGCGACCAGCAGCAGGAACGGTCTCTCGTTGGACGGCCTATCCAGGATTTCGTTCAGGAAACTCATGGGTGAAGGGGTGTGGGTAAGCGTGGCCAGCCCCGCGTGGTGCAGTGCGGTGATGAGGATCCCCGTGGCGATGCCCACGCTCTCCTGGACGTAGTAGTTCTTCACCTTCGTGCCGTCGGCCCGCACCATGTAACGCTCGGCGAAGATCGCGATCAGATAGGGGGCGGTTTCCAGAAACGGCTTGTGTTCGTCGGTCCCCAGGGCAGCCAGCGCGTCGAGCCATTCCTGCGGGGCGCCACCTTGGTAGAAGGCGCGTTCCTCGCGTTCGGCCGCGACGCGGATCCTTGCCTTCACCCCGGGGTCCGAGACGGCCACGAAGTGCCAGGGCTGGTGGTTGGCGCCGCTCGGGGCCGTCCCCGCCGCCCGGATACACTCCTCGATCAGCTCGCGAGGGACCGGCCGGTCGCTGTACTCCCGCACGGTTCTCCGCCGGGCCGCCTGCTCTCGAAACGCGGTGGCCCGGTGCATCATATCCGCCGGCGGATACTCGACGTAGCTGTCCACAGGGACAAGAAGGGGCCGCGGCGAAGAGCGCGTTTCGGACCCGCCGGTCAACGGCCGCCGCTAAGCCGGATGAAGACTCCCACCACGTCGCGGCCGTCCCCCATTTCATCGAGCACCCGCCCAGGCGCCTTGCCGAGGGCGCGGGAGAGGAAGCGCACGTTGACCAGGCCGACGACCTCTTCGTCGGAAAGGGAGATTTCACGCCACTCGGAGGCCGACCGGGCATTGAAGCGCTCGTACGCGGCACCAAGAAAGCCGGTGGAACCGTCGATCGGGACGTGGAACTCGCCTGCGTGCACCGAGTAGCCCCTCGCAATCTTCATCCAGCCGTCGCCGTTGCGCCGCTGGGCCACCACCACATCGGGGGAAACACCCGCCCGCCGCGACAACCGCAGGACCACCGGTATTTCTCTTGTGGACACACCCCAGCGGGACAGTACCAGCACCTCCCTTCCCGGCGTTTCGAAGTGTTTGCCCACCGCACGCAGAAACGCCATTTCGTCCGGATCCGCCCCGTCTCCATCCTGCCCCCGGACTGCCGCGGGGGCCAACAGGCAGAACAGGGCTCCACCGAGAAGAAGTCTGGTTGTGAACCGCATAGCTTCCGTGAACCGTCCTGTCTGGACCTCTGGTGGCTCCGCGGGCCCCGGGATCGTGGCGCTCGCAGAATCCGGGAGGCGAGACGCCGTGGCCCGTCGAAATCTCACCGTATCCGGATTCAGTTTCCAGTCACTTACTGCGCGGAGGCCTCCTGCCGCAGTGCTCTCAAGGCGCGTTTGTGAGCTGCCGCATCGGGCGATGAGCCGTCAGCCTCGGCTTCTCGGAAGATCTCGTCGAGCGACTTTCCGATCGATCGCACCCGCGCCCTGAGCTGCGCTGGATCGCTGATTCCCTGCTCCATCAGACCGAAGGCCATCGCGCCCCCACCGTTAATGACGTAGTCGGGCGCATAGAGGATGCCTCGCCGTCTGAGCCGCTCCGCGTCTTCGGGGACTTCCAGCTGGTTGTTGGCGGACCCGGCCACGATGCGGCAGCGAAGCACGGGCACGGTGCGCGCGTTCACGGTCGCGCCGATGGCGCACGGGGCGTACACGTCGCATTCGGTCCCGTACGCCTCCCTCGCGTCCACAGTCGTCCCTCCGCATTCCAGCGCCACCGCCCGGGCACGGTCGGCGTCGATGTCCGCGGCAATCACCTTTGCCCCCGACTCGCCCAGCAGCCGTGCCAGCGGGTGCCCCACGTCACCCACACCCTGGACCAGCACGGACTTGCCGGCCAGATCCGGCGCGCCCTCCACGTGGGCGACGGCAGCCTCGATGCCCGCATGCACGCCTTCCGCGGTGAAGGGTCCGGGATCCGGAGCCCGGCCGCCGCCGCTCGTGCAGGCCACCCAGGGCGTGACCGTGGCGAGGAACGCCATGTCTTCCGGGGTGGTGCCCAGATCCTCCCCGACGCCGTAGCCCCCGTTCAGGGCGTTCATCAGGTGCCCGAGCCGGGTGAGCAGGCTGCGCCGCGGCTCTCCCTCCAGCGGCCCCGGAACCGCCAGGACGGATTTGCCGCCTCCGTAGCGGAAGTCCATCGCCGCCCACTTGTAGGTCATCCCCTCCGCGAGGCGCATGGCGTCGCGAAGCCCGGCCGCGGGGGAGCGGTAGGTCCTCAGGCGACAGCCGCCGGTCGGCCGCCCCAGCGTCGCGTCGTGCAGCGCTATGAAGATCCAGCTTCCGGTCTCGCGGTGGCGGGACACCACCACCCCCAGCCCGTCCCATTCGTCGATCAGCGACTGCAGGTCATCACTCACGCCGACAGCTCTCCTTTTTCACACGGGTCGGTCCTTGGTGCGGTACACGAACCGCAGACCCGACCAGTTCTCGTCTATGGCACACACCTTGTTGTCGACCAGACCGCCTTCCAGGCCGGCCCGCCTTACATCGGTCCCGCTGATGTCGCTTGCCAACCCGCCGCGCGGCTTCGGCCACGCCAGCCACAGTCCTCCGTTCCACCTGAGCAACGGGCGAAAGCGATCGAGCACCCCCGTCAGGCCCGCCAGCTCCCGGACGAACACGACGATGACATCGTAACTCCTTTCGTGGGCGAACCCGTGGTCCACGGTCGCGGAGGACCCCGAATCCACGGATTCCGCGAATCCCGCGGGAGCGCCGTGCCAACCGATCCGGTGTCCCTCGCGGATGCCCAGCTTCTTCGCCAGCGGCGTGCCCGAGTATCCCGCCATACCAATAAGTTAGCTTCCCTTCGCGTACCCCATCTTCACAGCGGAGGTGCCGACCGGGCGGCCTCCCGTCCGTCCTTGACGACGCCAATCCTCTCGGACCGCACCTCCCCCACGATACCGGAAGGGCCACAACATGGAATGGATTTCGAACCCGGAAGCCTGGGTCGCGCTCGCCACGCTGGCGGTGCTCGAGATCGTACTCGGAATCGACAACATCATCTTCATCTCGATCCTGGCCGACAAGCTGCCGAAGGAAAGACAGGCGAGGGCGCGGCAACTGGGGCTCCTGCTGGCGATGGTGACGCGCCTCGCCCTCCTTGGCACCATCAACCTGATCATGAGGCTCACGGCGCCGCTCTTCAGCTTCGTGGGACACGCCTTCTCGGGGCGCGACCTGATCCTGGTCATCGGAGGGCTCTTTCTGCTCACCAAGGCCACCCGCGAAATCCATCACCGACTCGAGGGGGATGACGAACACGCCGGCAAGGCGCGCACCGCGAGCTACGGAGCCATCCTGCTCCAGATCGCCGTGATGGACATGGTCTTCTCCCTCGACTCGGTGATCACCGCCGTGGGGTTGGCGGAGGACTTCGCCGTAATGGCCATCGCGATCGTGCTCGCGGTGGTCGTGATGATGCTGGCCGCGAACACGGTCTCCCGGTTCGTCAACGACCACCCCACCGTCAAGATGCTCGCCCTGAGCTTTCTGCTGCTTCTCGGCATGACCCTCGTCGCCGAGGGTTTCGGACATCATGTCGCCAAGGGCTACATCTACTTCGCGATGGGCTTCTCGATCTTCGTCGAGGCCCTCAACCTGCGGGCTCGCAGGGGACGGCCGATCCAGCTGAGACGGCCGCCGAGGAAACCGGCCACGGCCGAACGGCCCGGTGGGTCCTGAGGAGACCGGGCCCGGCGATCCGCCGGCCGATCCGGCGGAGCGGCACCGGACGCGCGAAAAGTACGCCCGAGAGGATTCGAACCTCTGGCCTCTGCCTCCGGAGGGCAGCGCTCTGTCCAGCTGAGCTACGGGCGCAAGAGAGGAGTAATGATCCAATTCGGCTGATCCCCGGTCAAGGCCGAGCCCACGGCCGACGGCGCGCGGGCGGGGACGGGCAAGCGGGCGAATAGGGTGGTGGAGAGGTGCCAGGAGGACGGGCGTCATAAGCCGAGTTCTGTGTCCCGCCCCGGCGGGGACGGGCGGGATCATTTATCTGGGATCCGGATCGCTCCGGACCTCAAGCGGCCTACCCGGAACTCGGGCGGGGCAGGCGGCCCCTCGTCCCCTATTTGGCCTTGCTCCGGATGGGGTTTGCCATGCGGCCCCTGTTGCCAGCGGCCCGGTGCGCTCTTACCGCACCCTTTCACCCTTGCCTGTGCCCCGGGGGGCCATCGGCGGTCTGCTCTCTGCGGCACTTTCCGTCGCCTCGCGGCGCCCGGGCGTTACCCGGCATCCTGCCTTGCGGAGCTCGGACTTTCCTCCGTCCGGCGAGTCCGGCGGACTCCCGGCGGCGATCCCTCGGCCCGTCCTCCTGGCACGTTGAAGATGGCGCCGATCAGGCGTTCCTGACCAGCCCCCGGCAGTACAGACTGACTGATTCAGGACGGGGAACATATGTCTTGACACGCCTCGGATCCTGTATGAGTTTCGATGGAAGCCCTTTCCGAGTCCGGACCCCGTCAGAATGGGACCTGCGGATGGGATCAAATCGAATCCGGTTCATCACCACCCGAGTGGCCATGCTCTGGCCGCTGGCTCTCGGTGCCCCCGGATTCTCCGCTGCCTCCGCCGCCGGAGGCGAAACCCTCTTTTCCCGGACGCCCGGAGATCCCGGCCCGGGCCCACAGGAAGCCGTCGTCGTCTACCTGGTCCGCCACGCCGAGAAGGCCGATGACGGAACCAACGACCCGCCTCTTGCCATCGCCGGACAGATCCGCGTACAGACCCTGAGGGTACTCCTGGACGATGTCGATCTGACGCACGTTCACACCACCGATTGGAAGCGAACCCGCGACACGGCCCGTCCCTTCGCCGAGAAGGCGGCGGTGGAGTTGGCATTCTACGATCCGCGCGAACTGGGGACGCTTGCCGCCGAGATCAAGGCCACTCCCGGACGCCACCTGGTGGCCGGCCACAGCAACACGACCCCCCAACTCGTGGCGGCGCTCGGCGGTGAGCCGCTGGATCCGATTGACGAACTGGAATACGACCGGCTCTACATCCTCGTGATCCAGCCGGGAGGGACGACCGTTACGACGGTTCTGCGCTTCGGCGAGCCCTACGTGGAGGGACGCGACTTCGGGCTCCGGGCCGAACCCCCGCCGCGCCGGGCGCCGAGTGGCCCACAGGGCGCGAGGCGCTAGCCAGGCCCGTACGCCCGGCGTCGACTCCGCGTTGCCGCCCGTGTTACCAGATCGTCTCGTAGCCGTCCGCGGCCAGGTTCCAGCGCCGTCCGTAGACGTGAACCCGCTTCGTGGGCCCTGAGCCGGTCGTGAATTCACCCCCGGCGTGGGTCCAGGCCAGGACGCTGCCCTCCAGGTTCAACACCTCCACCCCGCGCTTCCCCATCCGGCGGGCGTAGGCCGAACTGCGGGCGCCGATGGTGCAGTAGGCCACGACCGTCTTCCCTGCGACCGCCAGCTCCGCCAGCCGCTTCCGGAAGCCGTCCGCGCTGATCGCGCCCGGAAGGGTGGATACCTCGCGCTCCTTCTTCGTCCGCACATCCACGAGGACGAAATCGCCTGAGGAAAGGGCCTCCTTGAGTTCCGTGGCCGATATCGTGGCGACATCCGGGTAGTCGGCCCTGATTTCGGCAACCATTCGCTCCAGCGCGAGGCGCCGGCCGGCTTCGCTGTCCCGTTCCTGGGCGGAAGCCGCGAAGGGAAGGAGGCAGGTGGCGGCGAGGACAGTCCGGGAACCATGGAAAGACAACATTACATAAAGTAAGGTAAAGTATACATTCCGTTTTTCATTAGCTCTGCTTTATCCCGCGTGGCGGTACGCCCGGGCGAAGATGTCGTTGACCGCGGCAACCTCGAATCCCTCCCGCTCCAGGAGGGAGGCCGCCGACGACGCCCGCGCCCCGCTCAGGCAGTGCACCAGGAGCTGCCGGTCGCGCGGCAGTTCGCCGAGCCTCCCGGCCAGCCGGGTGTGTGCGATGTTGGCCGCGCCGTCGATCCGTGCTTCGGCAAACTCGGTGGCCCGCCGCACGTCGAGCACCTGGACTCCGGGATCCGGAACGCGTCGCCCCACCTCGTCGAAGTCGATGACCTCCATGGTTGCCAGCTTTCCGTCCGCGGCCTCGAATTCCGCCAGTGCCTCCGGAGGCGTCCACCCGGTCACCCGGTCGAGTCCGATGCGCACCAGGTCGCGAACCGCCTCTTCCACCTCGGCTTCACGGCAGACGAGCGCTATACGCGCCGCCGGGTCCACGTAGCAGCCGGTCACCGTCGGAAACGACTTGTTCAGCGGGGCGTAGATCGAACCCGCGATGTGGCCCTCGTAGTACCCCAGACGGTCGGCGCGCGTGTCGACCACCACCGCCCGGTCGGCCGCCGCGTGTTCCAGCAGTTCCGCGCCGGTGAGTTTGCGGGGCCTGGGCAGCGGCCCGAGCACGGGGGGCCCCACGCGGTTCTGCTCCTTCATGCGGCCGAAGTAGAGGGGCGGCTCGGGCTGACCGTCCAGGATGTAGGCGACAAAGGCTTCCTCGCCGCTCCGCACCGCCGCCAGCGCGGGGCTGAAGCGCTTCTCGTAACCGGCGGTGGTGTCCGGGACGGCGCCGAGTGCCTTGCCGCAGGCGCTCCCCGCGCCGTGGCCGGGCCAGATGCGCAGGTAGTCGGGAAGCTCGAAGACCCCGCGTGCGGAAGCGTAGAGACGACGCGCCGAGGGCTCCATCTCGCCCTCCTGGCCAGCCGCCGACTCGAGGAGGTCCGGGCGTCCGAGGTCGCCCACGAAGACGAAGTCGCCCGAGACCATGCCCATGGGCTCGCCGGCCCCCGCGCCCCGGTCCGTGACCAGGAAACTCACGTGCTCGGGGGTGTGTCCCGGCGTGTGCATGGCCTGGAAGTCGATCCCGCCCACTTCGAACCGGTCGCCGTCCCTGAGCAGGGTGACGGAATCGCGGCCGTCGGCCCACTCGTACTGCCACGCGGGTCCCCCCTCGGCGGAGAGGTACGCCCGGCAGCCGTAACGCTCCACGAACTCGAGGCACCCCGAGAGGAAGTCGGCGTGAATGTGGGTCTCGGTGACCGCGGTGATCCGCAGCCCCTCGCGGCGCGCGAGCGCCACATAGCGGTCGATGTCGCGCTGCGGGTCGATCAACAGCGCCTGCCGGGTGCGCTGGCACCCGACGAGGTATGCGTACTGGGCCAGCTTCTCGTCTACGATCTGCCTGAAGAACATCCGTGCTTTCCTAACCAACCGGGGTCCCTGCCTGTCCACCTGTCGGGACGGGGCAATAAAGCTAAACCCGGTTTCCCGACGATGCATCACCGCAACCCTACAGGAACAGGAGAAAACGATGATCACGGCACTTTTGACGATAACGAAGCCGCTCGCGAGAACCGCCACCGCCACCTTTGGACTCCTGGCCACCATGGCCCTGGCCGTGCCGGACCTGTCGGCGCAGCGCCGGGGCTCCGCGCCGCGCGCCGCGACCCCAGGCGCCCTGACAGTGGTCGAGCGGGCCCTGCGCCACGGAGACCGGCTGGAACTGACGCAGGCGCAGCGAGAGCAGCTGGAGACAATCCGGGCCGGCATGGTGGACCAGCGGGCCGAGCACTCCGCCAATATGATGCGCCTCGCCTCGGAGGTGCGCGCGGGCCTCAGCGAACCCGGCGCCGTCCGCGAGGCCCTCGCCGCCATGCGGGAGAAGGCCGGGACAAGCCGGCGGGAACTGCGCGGCAAGTACGACGAGATCTTCACCGATGAGCAGAAGCAGCTGCTGCGCCGTCTGGCCCGGCAAGCGACGTGGCGCCAACGGGGCGTCATGCGCGGGGGTCCCGGCTGGGACCGGGGCAGGGGCATTCGGGGCCACGGGGCGGTGGAGCGCGGCCGGGGTGGCGACCGTTTCCGGGGGCGGAGACCTCCGCGGGGACAGGGAGGGTAGCGGACCCAGGGCGGCGCCCCGCCGCACTCCGGGCTCGCGCGGATTCAGCGACGGAATGTTAGATTCAGTCCCCTTCAGCCCTGCTAGCTCAACTGGTAGAGCATCCGACTCTTAATCGGCAGGTTCGGGGTTCGAGTCCCTGGCGGGGCACTGTTGAGGCCACGAGGGCGGTTGCGAAGATGCCCCACCCTCCTGCTGCCCGGGTAAGGAGTTCCGGCATTCCCGGCGGAGTTGTTCGCCGACCCCGCGTCACGGCAGGTAGGCGCGCAGAGCCACCACACCGGTTCCGGCCCTGAACTCGTAGCGCCCCATCGTCGCCGGCAGAAGCGCGAACCGCGCGGTCTCCATTTGCAGCGTCGGCGACCCTTCCGCACCGGGCGACCCCGACCCTTCGAGCGACCCCACCACCCCAAGCGCCGCCTTCCCTTCGAGCGTCCCCCAGATCTCGAAGGTCTCCCCGTCGGGGCTGCCCTCGAAGACCGCCCCCCCCTCGGCCCGCACCCGCTCCACCACGAAATGTTCGCACTCGGCCACCACCTCGCGCCGGATGCCTGCGCCCTCGCACACCACCCGCGGCTCGACCAGGGCCGGCTCCCGGCGCCCGAAATCGATGACCTCCAACGCGCGCTCCACATGCAGTTCTCGCGGCTTCCCGTCCGGCCCCACCCGGTCCCAGTCGTAGATCCGGTAGGTCGTGTCCGAAGTCTGCTGCACCTCCACCAGCACTATTCCCGACAGGAGGCCGTGAACGGTCCCAGCGGGCACCATCACGGCGTCCCCCGGCCGGACGGGAACGCGGCCGAGAACGTCCTGTGCGCGGCCTTCGGCGACGGCCCTGCGCAGGGCCGCACGGCCGATCCCCGCCTGCAGCCCGTGAATGATGCGGGCGCCGGGCCCGGTCTCAACGACATACCACATCTCGGTCTTGCCCGTCTCGCCGGGGAGGTGGGCGGCGGCGTATGCGTCGTCCGGGTGCACCTGCACGGAGAGGGCGTGGCTGGCATCGAGGAGCTTGACCAGCAGGGGGAAGGTTCCGCGTTCGACGGCGCGGGCCCCCCGGCGCCCCACCAGCCCGATTCCGTACTCGGCAACCAGGCCGGGCAGGTCACGTCCGGCAAGCGGACCGCGATCCACCACCGAGGGTTCGTCCGGGTGGCCGGACACCTCCCAGCTCTCGGCGGTGACCCCGTCCGGGAGGACGCGGCCGAAGAGCTGTTCCAGACGGCGCCCGCCCCAGAGGTAGTGCTTGAGCCGGGGGACGAAGGTCAGGGGCGCGCCGAGGGGATGGCGGGAAGCATCCATGCCGGAAAGTATCGCGCCGCCGACGCCAACCGGAAGGAGCGCCCCGGGCCCCCTGGGCGACCGACGGACCGTGGATGCGAAGCCCGGCCGGCGATCAGCCCCGGGGTTCGGACTCGGGATGGGGGATCACCAGGTCGTGAAGGTGATGGGCAGATGAATCCAGGCCGAAACCGGCGCGCCCCCGTTGGAGGCCGGAGTGAACTCGGCGACATCCGCGACGCGCAGTGCCGCATCGTCCAGGGCCTGGTGCCCCGAACTGCTGTGGATCCGCGTCTTCCGGACCTTGCCGGCTCCGTCAACGTAGAACCAGACTACGGTCGTGCCCCCGATGCCCGCGTCCCGCAGCAGCGGCGGATACTCCCGTGCCAGGGCTCGCTCCATTTCGGCCTTGTTCCTGTAGTCGGGTTTCACGTCGTACGGGGTCCAGGCGGCTTCGTCCGAGATGTCCGTGTCAGCGGTCGGCTCAGGGCGCGGCTCCGCCTCGCTGGCGTGCGGCAACACAACGACGGCCGGCTCGGGAGACGGATTCACCTCGACGGCCTCAAACGGAATCACTATCGTCTGGGGCTCAGCGCCCGTTTCCGGCCGATCCTCCTCCGCCTCCGGCGCCGGCCCCGCTCCCTCCCTCCCGATCCCGGGCACCATCAGCGCCACACCGACCACCAGGAGCGCGCAGAAACCGAGGAACGCCGCCTGGGCCATGCGGATTTCCGGCGCCTTGCTCAACAGGGCCCTAATGCGGCGCTCCAGGAGCGACGGCTGTTCGGCCAGCGCCGCCACGCCCATCGACGGGAGGACGCCACGGCCCGTCCCCACCCGCAGCAGCAGGTCCCCGTACAGCCTCCGCCGGCTCGGCCAGCGGTGCATAACCCGGCGGTCGCAGTCGAGTTCCACGGCCAGCCCCAGGCGCCGGTACTGGACCCACAGCGCCGGATTCCAGGGGAAGGCGAAGAGCATCAGCGCCGCCAGGAACCGCAGGTGCGCGTCGTGGGCCCGGAGGTGCTCCTCCTCGTGCGCGACAATGAGTTCCTGCCGCGCCCTCCCCACCCCGGCGACCCACCTTGGCAGAACGATCCACGACATCACCAGCCCCACCACGGCCGGCCCGCAGTCGCGGGACCACAGCACGCGGCGTCCCATAAGCACCCCCTCCTCCCAGGCCCGGCGGCGCCACGTGAAGCGGGCGGCCGCAACCAGCGCCCCCACGACCAGGGTCGACGACAGCGCAACCCAGCCCAGGAGCAGCGCGTCGTCCAGGGAGTGCAGCACGGAGTCCCCCGCAAGGCTCACCGTCAGCGGCTCCAGCCGGATCGGTCCCGCCGGCGGCGCGACCGCCTCCCCACCCCCCCCACCCGAGAGGAACCGCACCGCCGGAAGCAGCACGGTGCCCGCACCCGCGGCCGCCCATACCCACCTGCGCCCTCCGTCCAACAGCCTTTCCAGGGCCAGTCCCGCGACGAGGAAAAGCAGTCCGGCTCCGATCGACCAGAGCATCCATGCAGCGATCATTGTTCTTCCGCCTCTTCCGGGCGGAGCTCCGCATCCGCCAATTGCCGTTCCAGCAGCTCCCGGAGCCTCCTGACGGCCTCCGGCGAGAGCTTCTCTTCGGTCACAAGCTGGGTCATGAGGAGTTCGGCCGAACCGGAAAACACCTTGTCCCGCAGGCGCCCGAGTATCGTGCGGCCCGCATCCGCGCGCCCCAGCAACGGATGGTAGCGGTGCGCGCGACCGTGCCTTTTCCGGCCCACGAGACCCTTTTTCTCCAGAATGCGGAGTATCGTGAGGACCGTGTTGTAGGCCAGGTCGTCATCGAGCCGCCCGTTGACCTCGGCCACGGTGGCGGACCCGAGATCCCACAGCACGGCCATGATGTCCATTTCGCGCCTGGTCAGAGTGCTCATCTGCGATTCCGTCCTGCGCGGCCGCCCGCGCGCCTGGAGCCATTCCCCGCCGGGAACCACCGGGGATTCCCGCGTCAACCGTAAACCTAAACCCTTAGTAGATATTGGGGAGTGGTGCGGGGAATGTCAAGCGAGGGGTAGACGGACCGGCGCGAAAGCGGGAGTCGCGGCTCGCCCTTGCTCCCCCGTGGCCACGCTGCATACACTATGAGTCCGTGGACAAACCCGCGCACCCGGACCGGCGAGGCGCTGGCAGGGCTCCGGCAGAATCCCCCGCTCCGGGCCCGCCCCCGCCACATCTCCGGGAATTCCTCATGAAACGGCTTCCGACCTCGCTTCTCGCCTGTGCAGTCCTCCTGCTTCCCGGCGAGTCCGCGTCCGCCCAGAACACCCTCGGCCTGCTGGGCGGCGTGAACATCGCGTCCCTGGACGTCAGTGCCCGCGACATCATCGAGGATACGGTGGCCCTCAGGAGAATGTCCGTCGGGGTCTCGCTGTCCGTGCCGGTGGGGAGCCTGCTCGGCCTGCAGTTCGGGGCCTCCATGGCGCAGAAGGGCGGCAGCCTGCTGGTGCACGACAGCATTTCCGGCGGGGAGTTCCGGATTCGCGCCAACTACTTCGAGTTGACGGCCCTGGCCAGACTGGGACTCCCGCTGCTGGGGCGTTTCGTTTCGGCGCACCTGGTCGGGGGACCCGCGCTGGGGATCGAGACCTCCTGCGATGTCGAACTGTTTTCCGACGGGGACAGCACGACGGATGAACAGTCTGCCGAGTGCGAGGAGGATCGGGACACGAACGACTATGGACTTGCCGTGGGCGGCGGCGTGGAGGTCTGGCTGTCCGAGCGGCTGGGGGTCACCCTTGGAGTACTCCTTACGCGGGGACTGGCGGATCTGGCAATCGTGGAGGACGACAGCGTCAAGAACCGGACCCTGACCCTGCGGGGCGGATTGGTGCTGTCAATCGGGTGAGGCCGCTCGTCCCGGCAGCGGGGTTCCTGCCCGCCGCGGTATGGTTCGCGGCCTGTGGGGAAGCACCGGTCGAACCCCCCAACCGCCCCCCGCTGCCGCGGGACATCCCGGACATGACCGTCGCCGTAGGCAAGACGGCAACGGTGGACCTGTCGCTGTACTTCGACGACCCGGATGGCGACACGCTTCTCTACACAGCCGCAACCTCCGACGCAGGCGTGGCCACCGCCAGTGTGTCGCGCAGCACGCTCACTGTGGCCGGCGTGGCGAAAGGCACGGCCACAGTCACGGTCACCGCCCACGATCCAGAGGGGCTCTCGGCGCAACAGGATCTTGCGGTCACGGTGCCGAACCGGGCCCCCGAACCCGTCGATTCGATCTCCGGCGTGGATCTGGTCGCGGGTGACTCGACCGCGCTGGCCGTCTCCGTCTACTTCAGCGACCCGGACGGTGACACCCTGAGTTACGCGGCTGTGACCACGAACCCCGGCGTGGCCACCGCCACCGTGTCCGGCGACACCGTGGTGGTAACCGGAGTCGCCCAGGGCACGGCCACCATCACGGTGAGCGCCGCGGATCCGGAAGGCCTCACCGCCGAACAGCCTGTCGCGGCAAGTATCGCCAGGCCCGAGCCGACCACGGTCGCGGTCTCGCCGGACAGTGCGGCGTTGACGGCGCTGCGACAGACGGCACTCTACACGGCGGAGGTCTTCGACCAGATCGGACGGCCGCTGCCGGAGGCCGTGGTGTCCTGGGCCAGCGGGGACACGACCGTGGCGACCGTCGACTCGGCGGGCACGGCCATCGCGACGGGAAACGGCACGACATCCATCACCGCCACGGCGGGCGCGGCTTCCGGCACGGGGTGGCTGACGGTGATGCAGGTGGCGCATTCGGTAACCGTCACACCCGCCGCCGGCGCCGTCATCCAGGGCGATACGCTTCGCCTGGCGGCCGAAGCACGGGACGAAAACGGGTATCGGGTGAGGCACGCCGTGTTCGCATGGTCCTCGAGCGACACGGCCGTGGCGCGGGTGGACTCCGCCGGGCTGGTCGAAGGGTCGGCCGAGGGCACCGTCACCATCAACGCCAGAGCGGACGACGCCGTGGGAGCGGCGGAAATCGCGGTGCGGCACCCGGACCGTGAAGCGCTGGCGGCCCTCTACGAAGCCACGGGCGGACCCGGCTGGACCAACCGGCGCCATTGGCTGACGGAGGCCCCGGTCCGGCGGTGGTTCGGGGTCCTGGCCGCCGGCAAGGGCCGGGTTTCCGGCGTTGTCCTCGACGACAACGGCCTCTCCGGGTCGCTTCCGCCCGCGGTAAGTCGCCTGGAGGGTCTCAGACATCTGGTCCTGTCCGACAACGCCGAACTCGCCGGAACGCTGCCCACCGGCCTGGCCTCCCTCGACCGGCTGGAGAGGCTGCTGGCGGGAGGCACCGACCTCTGTGCGCCGTCCGACACGATCCTCCTCGCGTGGCTCGACCGGATCCCCGAGCAACGCGTGGCCCGTTGCGACGCGGCGGCGGCATACCTGACCCAGGCCGTGCAGTCGCGGGAGTTCCCGGTGCCGCTCGTGGCCGGCGAGGAGGCGCTGCTCAGGGTCTTCGTCACCGCCGCGAAGGCCGGGGGCAGGACGATCCCCCGCGTGCGAGCCACCTTCTACCGGAACGGCGCGAGGGTGTACGTAGCGGATATTCCGGAGAAGGAGGGCGACCTCCCCACCCGGGTGGATGAGAGCGACCTCGGCATATCGGCCAACGCGACGATTCCGGCCCGTGTGACCGGGCCGGACCTGGAACTGGTCATCGAGGTCGACCCCGAGGGCAAGCTGGACCCCGAACTGGGGGTGGTGAAGCGGATCCCGCAATCCGGCCGCCTGGCGGTTCCCGTCCACTCCATGCCCGACTTCGACCTCACGGTAATTCCCTTCCTCTGGGAGGAGTCGCCCGATTCGGCCATCCTGGACATCGTGGAGGAGATGGCCGACGACCCCGATGACCACGACCTCCTCTGGGCCATGCACACACTCCTGCCGATCGCCGATCTCGCGGTGACGGCCCATGCGTCCGTGGTGACATCCTCCAACCAGGCGGCCGAGTTGCTTCGCCAGACCCGCGCCATCCAGCTCCTGGAGGAGGGGAGCGGCTACTACATGGGCATGATGTCGGGCCGGCTCGCCGGCTCGATCCGGGGCGCGGCCTACGTCTCCGGCCGGGCCAGCTTCTCGGCGCCCCGCGCGACGACCATGGCCCACGAAATCGGACACAACCTGAGCCTGCTGCATGCGCCCTGCGGCGGTGCGACCATGCTGGACCCGTGGTATCCGTTCCCGGACGGGAGGATCGGTGCCTGGGGCTACGATTCCCGCGACGGAGGAGAGCTGGTCCCCCCGCGGAGACGCGACCTGCTGTCCTACTGCTCGCAGCGTTGGATCGGCGACTACCACTTCACCAGGACCCTCCGCTACCGGCTGGCCGAGGAGCGTGACACCGCCGAGGCCCGGGTGGCGGCAGACCGGTCGCTGCTTCTGTGGGGAGGCGTCGACGCCGCGGGGCGCCTTCACCTGGAGCCCGCCGTCGTGACCACCGCCCCGCCGGCACTGCCGGCCTCCGGGGGCGACTACACGATCACCGGATGGACCGGCGACAACCGGGAGCTCTTCTCCCTGAGCTTCGAGATGCCGGAAACCGCTGACGGCGGCGGGAACACGAGCTTCGCCTTTCTTCTCCCTCTTCACCGGGATCCTGCCGGAGACCTGGCCACCATCACGCTGGCGGGGCCCGAAGGATCCTTCACCATGGACGAAACCACCGACCGACCTCTCGTCGTGCTCCGCGACCGTGACAACGGCCGGGTTCGCGCCATCCTGCATGGTGCGGCCGCCGAACTTGTGATCCGGGCCGGTGCGTCCCCGCCGTCCCGTGCCCCCGGCCCGGAAGTGCTCATGAGCCGCGGCATCCCCGATCCGGACACCTGGCGCTGACTCCCGGGCTCCTGTCGATGTACACTTTGCTTGACATCCTGTAATTCATGATTTACAAGAGGAGATGCCGATGAAAGCCGTTGCCTTCGCTGCGGCAGCGATAGCGATTTCTGCCCCAATGGTGGACGCCCAGGCGACGCCCGCGGACCGGAGACTGGACCGATTCCAGCTCTTCACCAAGTGTGACCCGGTGTTTCCCAAAGTCTCGGTGGAGAGGAGTTCGCCGTACGTCGAGAATCTGGAAGACGCCGATCTCGAAGAGGTCATACACACCGGCCTGCGAAACGCCGGCCTGCTGGGCGAAGAAGAGGTCCCGCCCTTCCTGTACGTCACCGTGGGGATCCTGCACTGGGCATACGTCGCGCGGGTGGAACTGATGAAGGAGGTGACCGACCCCCTTACACAGCTCAGGGGCGCGGCAACGACCTGGCGGGAATACCGGTACGGGATCCACAGCGGCGACCCCGGCTTTGTGATATCGAGCCTCAGCAACGCCTTCGGCACCTTCCTGGACGAGTACCTTCGCGTCAACGACCTCTACTGCAGCGGCCAGGCCGGCGCCGGAGGGGCTCCATGAACCGCTCTGGCCGCTACCGGCTGAGCTCGTCTGAACGGGCTTTCCCCGTCCACGGACGGGATCAGTCGTCGCTTTCGCGCCGCAGGAGTCCGGTTTCCAGCGCGAAGCGCACGATCTCGCGCCTTTTCTTGAGGCCCAGCTTGGTCTTGGCCCGGCCGATGTAGCCCTCGACGGTCTTCGGGCTGAGAAACATCTCCTCGGCCGCCTCGGAGGCCGAAAACCCTCGGGCGTACAACTCGATCACGGTACGCTCGCGAGGTGAGAGCACCCCGGACCCCGGGTTGCCGCTCGCGGCGCCCTGAGTCTTGCGCCGTGCCATCAATGCAGCCGCGCGGTCGGGGAGATAGGAGTGGCCCCGCATGACCGCTTCGACAGCGCCCATGAGATCGGTGTCGGCGACGGATTTGTTCAGAAAGCCTGCGGCGCCGGCGTTGAGGGCGGGAACGAGGAACTCGTCCTCGTCGTGGATCGTGAGCACCAGGACCTTCGTTTCGAGGCCGAGTGCGTTAACATGCCGGGTCGCCTGGACTCCGCCCATCCCGGGCATTGCCAGGTCCATGATGATGATGTCCGGTTCCAAGGTCCGGGCCCTGATCACCGCTTCCTCTCCCGACGACGCCTCGCCCACGACGTCCACCCGCCCGGTGGATTCGAGCAAAGCCCTCAGGCCGGCGCGCACCAACTTGTGGTCGTCGACCAGCAGCGCTCTCACCATTGTCCGCTGTCCGGACCCACCGTCGGCACGGCAGCCCGCCCCGTGGGTCCCTTGCCCGAAACGGTCTGTACGTTGAGGCTGTCTCCGACCCGCACCGCTCTCTCACGCATCCCGGCAAGGCCGGCGTGGCCATCGTCCCGTGCCACGCCGGAATCGGACGAGATGCGGCCAGCCCTCGCGCGGGCCTCCCGCGCGGGCTTGAACGATTCGTCCGCCGGTTTCCAAGCCGCCATCGCTCTCTCAAGGTGGCTCGCGGCACCCTCGAGGTCACCGTGCGCTTCGAGCACCGTCGCCATTTCGAGGTGCGTGTGCGGATCGGAGGGCATGAGGCGAAGCGCTTCGCGAAGTTGTGCCTCGGCCTCATCCAGGCGGCCCGCCTTCCGCAGCGCGCCCCCAAGCCGCCGATGCACGTCTTGCACGTCGAGCATCCCATCATCCTGGGACAGCGCATCCCGGTAGTGGCGGATGGCCTCCTCGTAGTTGCCGGCCATTTCCTCGATCCGGCCGAGATCGGCGATCAGGATCGACTGGAGCGCGTCGGCGTCCCATTTCTCGATCCAGTCCGCTGCGGACAGATGCGTGGCCGCGCAAGGGCGAACTCACCCGCTTCGAGCGCGATGTGGAGTTCCGGGCGCAGGACGTAGAAGGGATCGCTCTCGAACGCTCCAAGCTGGGACCGCAGTGCCTCCAGCAGGGTTGCGGCGTCCTCGTGCCGACCCGCTTCCAGGTAGAGGTCGACGTCCGCGAACCGCCGCATTGTGATATCCAGTGGGGTGAACGCGTCGGATGCCGTCCTGGGCCAGGCCTCCGCCGTCCGGATCGCGTCTTCCATCCGCCCCCGGAACCTGTAGTACTCCTTCTGCTGGTAGAGCACGTGGGCCCTTTGCCGGGGCGTGCGAGCCAGTGCCCTCGCGCGCTCAAGTCCCGCCCACGCTTCGTCGAAGCGGCCGAGGTGGAGGTCGAGCAACGCCAGTTCGTCCACGGGTTCCGGGTTGAGGGGCTCGACGACGATCGCCCGCTCGACGTGCTCGCGAGCGATGTCGTGCGCCCCGAGCCGCCGGTGGATCCGGGCAAGGTCCACATGGCCGGTGTAGTCCGCCGGCATCCGTGTCGCGTACTGTTCGAGCGCCGCCCGTGCCCCGTCGTCGTCGCCCAGGTTCTCGCGGGCTCCGGCCAGTTCCTTGAGCAGCGAGTGATTGCCGGGACTCAGGCGGTACCGCGTCTCGAGCGTACGGACCAGACCCGCCCAGTCTCCCCGCATTGACTGCAAGTAGCCGTAGTATTCGAGCGCGACCGGGTCCTCGGGATGGAGCGCGACCCACATCTCGACGACGGCCCGCCCCTGCTCCGGCTGCCCCGTCCGAAAGTAGTAGCTGGCCCGCGCCAGAAAGCCCATCCGTTCCGGCAACCGGTAAAGGTGGTCGAGGACCGCCCGCAGGGCGGCGGTGGCCTCCTCCGCCCGGTTGTCTTCCAGGTACGCGACCGAAAGCTCGTACTGGGCGACTGCGAATGTCGGATCGAGCTCCGTCGCGGCACGCAGCCCCTCGATGGCGGTTTCCAGGTCCGCCGGACCGGCGAGCAGCTGCGCATAGGCGCGGCCAAAGGCTTCCAGAGCCGCTTCGTCCCCGGTCAGGCGATCGCGGACCGGAAGATCTTCGATTCCCTCCCGGCCGGGGAGGTCCAAAGCCTCCGCGATAGTCCCGGACATCTCATCGACAAGCGCCAGGAAGTCGGGTCCCTCGTGCCTCGTCTCGCTGACCCGTTGGCCACTTTCCGTGTTGTCGATGTTCATCGTCACCCGGTATCCGCCTCCCGTCCGGTCGACGGCGCCGCTGACGATGAACGTCGCGTGGAGCAGTTCCGCCACCGCCCACCTCAGCGCCAGCGGCACGTCGCCCGTAGGCTGGAGCCCGAATTCCGCCAGGCGCTCGTTGAACACCGAGAGCGAGATCGGTTCGAAGAAGTCGTCGGCGGCAAGATCCAGCTCAAGCGCGAGCGGCGCCATGTAGGTGAGCCAAAGTTCGTCTTTGCCCAGGCCAGGCGCGGCGTCGAACCGGGACAGGGCCGTCCGTTGCCGGGATTCGGGTTTCGCCACCGTGCGTTCGACCGTCTCCCCTCCCATCTCGACGAAGGCGGTGGTCGTCCGCGCGCCCAGATCCGCGCCGCGGAACAGCAGGACGAGGATCGCGACCGCCAGCGCAAGGTTTACGGGAATCCCGATCTTCTCGGCCATCGGCACTTCGTCCGGGCCGGGACGGCCGTGGTACCACGCGAGCATGGCCACGCTCGGCAACAGGAGGACGAGCGCCGCCATGACGACTCTGGTCCAGTGCGGGGAGAGGAGGAAGTCGTCGACCGTGAACGCGGTGGCCTCGACGATTGCCCACGACGCGCCCGCATAGATCAGGAGCACCTGCGGGACCCGGCGCTCGAACAGGTTCCTGGTCAGACTCGTCAGCATCTCGGGTTGGGGCACGGCGGCCCGAACCGTGGTTCCCTTGCCCGGCGAGGTCTGTACGGTGAGGCTGCCCCCGACCAGCTCCGCTCTCTCGCGCATCCCGGCGAGGCCGACGCCGGCGTGGCCCTCGTCCGGTGCCGCCCCGGGATCGCGCAACTCGAACCCGCATCCCTCGTCCCGGATCTCCGCGATGATCATCCCGCCCGCCAATCCGAGCGTCACGGAAGCCTCGCTCACCCCTGCGTGCGTCGCCGCGTTGGTCACGGCCTCCTGCACGATCCGATACACGGCCAGGGCGGTCGTCGGATCCAATTCGTCGGCCACCCGTTCGAGGTCGACGCTGGCGTGGATCGTCAATCCGTGCACCCTCCGGGCGTCGCGAAACAGGGCGGCGAGCGCGGAAACAAGCCCCTGCTCCTCAAGTCTCGGGGACCGCAGTCCCCGAATCATCCGCTTCACCCCCCGGATCGCGTTGCCGATCTCGTCGGCGACCACCGCCCAGGCCCGCTCTCTCTCCTCCCGGTCCGCCTCGTCCGCCAGGAGCTTTCCCCTGATCTTGAACGCCACGAGGAACTGGAGGAATTCGTCGTGCAGCTCGCGGGCAAGATGCTTCCGCTCCTTCTCGGCCGCCGTCACCTTCATTCGGGACAGCCGCCGCTTCCGCTTCCGATCCAAACAGTCAGGTATCGTACGGAACACGCGTTATCCCCCCGATGCCGGTTTGCCGGGCTACTGATCTGAGGGCAGCCCCAAGGGCGGCCCCGGTTCCCGAGTTCGGGCAACCGTCGTACCATTCGCCAGTCTCCAGCGCCAGCGCCGCCGCCCCGGTTCGACGCGCCCACCGTCCATTGTACCCTTCACGTGTCCATCTCGCAACAGCGGATTGTGAATTGTGATAAGCATTGCTTCTTTGTTACGCTGAGGCCGTTCTTCTGTATGACTGAAACATGTTCAATATGGCTGGTTGCATGTTCTCGTCGTGACTATGGGAATCGAGGGAGGATGGACCGGTGAACGATTCTCGCGAGAGGGTGCCCATGGATCACCCTCGCCGGCCCTGATGGCGACAGCCGCTGCGCCTGACCATCCGGATGGTGGAGGAGGCCGTCGGGGGGAGCTTGGCGGCGGAAAGCGTCGGGCGTGCCACCGTGGCGAACAGCCCGGCGACGGTCAGGGTGAGAGCGAACAGGCTTGTTCATGGTGGATCGGGTAGGTTTTGGATCGGCCGTCCCACCATAGGACAGCTCGGTTGCTCCTCGGCATGCACCATCCAGAATCCCGGTTGCCACGGGCGAGGCGCGGGCGGCCTCGGCGGCGGCCTTGTCGTGGTCGTGGAAGAGCATCGGCGCCAGCGCCCCTGTTTCAGCTCCGCGGGGTGGCCGCCCCAATCGGCGTGGCCATGACCGTTATCCGCGGACTGCTATTTCCGGGTAGCCGGGATGTTCGACCGCAGCGAGGGGTTCGCCATCAAAGAGGTGCTGCGCCGGTGACTGATCATGACAAGGGGACAGGTCGTCGCCCGCGCGATGTCGAGCAAGAGGGTGCTGAAGACGGCACGGCGCCGTCCGCGACGGTGAAATCCCAGGACGAGCAGATCCGCGTCTCTTGCGCGGCGCGCCACCTGCCCGACCACATCGTCACTCACCGCCAGTTCCGCGTGCGCCTGCTCGCCCACCTCGTCCCAAGCGAGGCGTTCGAGCTCGCGCAACGCCCGCCGGTGGGCGCCCCGGCCGACCGTTGGGGACACCACCCCCAGGAAGGCCACATCGCGGGGAGCGTGCCGGACCAGACTGCCCAGAAGGCGCGCGCGCACCGGGCTCTGGTCGCGGCCACCCCGCGACGGCACCAGTATCGAGTGCGCCTGGCCGGGACTCCAGTTGGGTGGCGCGCGCAGGATCACCACATCGGAGTCGACGGCACCGATGACGCGGGCAAGCGGCCCGGTCATCAGTGAATCGTCGAGCTCCCCAACCCCAAGCAACAGCTTCTCGCAGCGGCTCGCCTCGGCCACCCTTGCGATCTCGCTCCAGGGCTCCCTGTGCAGGGTGATCAGCGCCTCCGGTCTCAGGTCCACTTCCAGGGCGGTGCTGAGCGCGCCCCCGAGGACCGCCTGGGCGTCACGGATTCCCGCCGGCACGCCTCCGCCGCTCCACCCTTCCGGCCACTCAACCACCGACAGCAGCTGCACCCGCCCCACGTCCGGCGGCGCCAGCGCCTCCGCCATCGCCACCATCGTCGGGGCGCTGGCCGGGTTGGCCACGGGTGCCAGCACCACCGGGCGGCGTCCCCGCAGCTTGATGATCTGGGGATCCAGCGCTTCGGACGATGCGTCCACAACCCGGGCCCGGGGCCCCAGGAACAGCGCGTACAGCACGGCACCCGTGCTGAGCCAGAGCGCCGCGAGCACTCCGGCCGAGGGCACGGCAACCGCCTGATAGAGTCCGATCACCATGCACGCCGATCCCCCTGCGACCGGGATCAGGGGGAACCAGGGCGCATGGAACCCCCGCGGCCTTCCAGCCCGTTTGCGCGCCAGGTAGGCGATCGCGTGGGTCAGGGCGAAACTGCCCAGGAATACGAGGCTGGAAACGGCGCCCGCCGCCGCCACATCGGGCACGGCAACCAGCAGGAACGCGACCAGGACGGCTGTCAGTCGCACCGCCGATGTCGGGGTGCCGGTGGCGGTGGTCAGGCGCGCGTACCGCTGCGGCAGGGTGCGGTCGCCCGCCATCGCCTGGGCGAAGCGCGACGCCGCGAGGACATTCGCCTGGAGCGCGGAGAGCATGGAGAGCAACCCGGCCGCCACGACCAGCCAGTAGCCCGCCGAACCCATGAAGTTGCGGGCCGCCACGGCCACCAGGATCTCCGGATACTCCGCCGCGACCTCGGCCACCGGCTGCTCCGGGACTCCCACCGCCACGATCAGGAAGAGCAGCGGCAGATAGATCGCCAAGGCACTGCCCAGTGAGAGGAACATCGCCTTTGGCAGGTTGCGCTCGGCGTCCCGCACCTCCCCGCCCACCGCCGCGATCAGGTCGAAGCCCTGAAGCGCGATGAAGGTGTACCCCATTGCCTGGAACAGTCCCGGGAACCCGTCCAGGAAGAACGGCCGAAAGCGGGCGGCCAGGTCACCGGGCGCGGGTGCCTCGGAGGCCAGCGCGAGGAACCCCGCCAGGATCAGCACGACGAAGACGATCACCTTCCCCACCGTCTCCCACTGCTTTCCCCCCGACGCCGACCGCGTCAGACGCCACACGTAGTAGCCCAGCGCCGCCAGCGCATAGGCGACCAGGGCCAGCCGCTGCCCGATCCAGGCCGGGACATCACCT
This sequence comes from Longimicrobiales bacterium, assembly GCA_965204275.1. Taxonomy (GTDB): domain Bacteria; phylum Gemmatimonadota; class Gemmatimonadetes; order Longimicrobiales; family Gaopeijiaceae; genus Bin94. The sequence continues at coordinate 185,807 of CBDBEC010000001.1, read as the reverse complement.
CCCGCCAGTTGCAGCAACTGCTCCAGGAAGGGCACGAGGAACACCGCAAACCCCATCGCGTAGAGCACCGCCGCCACCACCGAGGCGAACCACACCACCCAGCCCACCGCGAAGGCCGCCTCGACGGTGAGCACCCGGCGAGCGTACGCGTAGGTGCCCCCGGAACGCGGGAACCGGGCCGCGAGCTCGGAAAACGAGACGACCGTCATCATCGCGATCGCCCCGTTCAGGGCGAAGGCGAGGATGGCGCTCGGACCCGTGGTCCTGAAGGCGACCCCGGCGAGCGCCAGGATGCCCCCGCCCACGATGGCGCCGACGCCGATGCCGGTCGCGCCGAGGAGGCCGAGGTGCCGCCGGGGAGCGGCTTGGCTGTTCATGCCCGATAGGATAGGGTGTCGGAGGGGGCGGGGGGAGGGTGGGGCACCAGCCGCACCGGCCGGTCCCGCCGCTCAGCGCCTCGTCGGCCGCTTTCGCCCAGCCCTTTTTCGCCAGGCGCGGCAGCCGGCGGTAGCGGCGCGCCATGCGGCCGGTGCATCGGGCCCCGCTGCTTTCGCCGCTCAGCTCACAAGGAGTTGGGCGCCCGCCAGGAGCAACTTCCGTTCGGACGCGGCGCCCCGCTGGACCACAGGAGGGACCCGCAGCATCTTCCTCACGGTGGCGGAACAACCTTCCCGAGATACACAACCCAGGCACGGGAGAACGAGATGATCGTCGTACGCGATATCATGCAGACCGACGTGGTGTCGGTCACGTCCGACATGAACGCACGGGAACTCGCACGCAAACTCGCTGCCGAAGACATCAGCGGGGTGCCGGTGATCGATGGCGAGGGAGCGCTGGTGGGCGTTGTGTCCCAGACGGACCTGGTGCGTCTCGCCGCGCGTGAACAGGGGCTCGACCTGGCGGTGACGACGGCGCACTTCGACGTGGCATCCGCGTACGACGATGCGCGGGACCCCGAAGACGATCCCGGCGAGCTTGACGCCTACGGTTTCTTCGTGCCGGAAGAGCTCCCGTTCTCGGCTCGCTCGGTCCTGGATGCAGTGCCCGAGAGCCGCTTCGACATGACGACGGTGGAAGAGATCATGACGCCGGCGTTCTACTCCGTTCGCCCCGATCTGCCGGTAACCGAACTGGCGGACTACCTGGCGCGCGGTCGGATCCAGCGCGCCGTCGTGGTCGAGGACGGCTGCCTGATCGGGATCGTCACCGCCCTCGACGTGCTCAGGGCGGTGGCCGACGGCAGACTCGGCGGCTGACATCCCGCATGACCGACTCGTTCTTCGCCCTCAAGCCCGTCATGGCCGCGGTGGCCCTGGGCACCATGTGGCTTCTCGAGGGGCTGATCCCCATGTTCGAGGGCCGCCGGGAGCGGGTCCGCCACGACGCCCCCAACGTGTTGCTGGGCGTGGCGAATGCGGTCGTCGTCGCCTTCGTCTTCGCCGGGGCGACGCTGGTCGCGACCGAATGGGCGCGCGCAAACTCCTTCGGCGTACTGCACTGGCTGGGGGTGGAGGGCGCCTGGGGTTTCGCACTCGGGTTCATCCTCTTCGATATGTGGCAGTACCTCTGGCACCGGCTGAACCACCACGTCCCGGTCCTATGGCGCTTTCACGCCGTTCACCACGCCGACCGGGAACTGAGCGCGAGTTCCGGGCTGCGCTTTCACACCGGCGAGATCGTGCTCTCTTCGTGCGCGCGCCTGGTCGTGCTGCCGCTGCTGGGGATGACGGTGCCGCAGGTACTCCTCTACGAGGCCGTGCTGCTCCCCGTCATCCTCTTCCACCACGGCAACGTGGGCGTTCCCGCCCGCGCCGACCGGTGGCTGCGCTGGCTGATCGTCACCCCCTGGATGCACTGGGTGCACCACTCGGACTACCAGCCCGAGACCGACTCCAATTTCTCGAGCGTGTTCTCGTTCTGGGACCGGGTCTTCGGCAGCTTCAGGCTGGTCGCCGACCCGCGCGCGCTGACGCTCGGGCTGGAGGAGACGGAGAGGCGCGACTGGGCCACCCTGCCCGGGATGCTGGCGATGCCGTTCCGGAGGAAGCGGGCGCGGCGGAGGGAGGGGGGCGCGGGGGGCGAGACGGAGGGGCGGAACGGGGGCTGAATGGAGCAAGGGAGTTCCCTGCCGGCGCGGGCGAGCGGATCGGCCGGCCCCGACCCGGCGGCCTTGCGGGTTGACGCCGGATCGCGCCGCCCGGTCCGTGTCTCCGCCCCGGCGTCCGTCTCGAACCTGGGGTGCGGCTTCGATGTCTTCGGCCTCGCGCTGGAAGAACCGGGCGACGAGGTCGCGGTGCGGGGCGCAGCGGGGAGCGGAATCGTCTCGCTGACGGTGGCCGGCGGCGGCGGGCGCGTGCCCGGGGACCCTGCGCGCAACGCCGCCACAATCGCGGCGCAATCCGTGATGCACCGCCTTGGATCGGATGCGGGCGTCGCGGTCGAGCTCCGCAAGGGGATCCCGCTCGCGTCCGGGCTGGGAGGCAGTGCGGCAAGCGCGGTCGCGGGCGCGGTGGCGGCTGACGCGCTGCTCGGCGGTGGCCTTGACAGGACCGCACTGCTCGAGTGCGCCCTGCTCGGCGAACGGGAAGGCTCCGGTGCGGACCACGCCGACAACGTGGCACCGTCGCTGGCGGGCGGTTTCGTGCTGGTGCTTCCGGGCCGGCCCCCGCAGGTGGTGGAGCTCCCCACGCCCGCCGGGTTGACCGTCGCCGTCACACACCCCGCCATCGAGGTCGAGACGTTGCGCGCGCGGACCATCCTGGGCGGCACCATCCCGCTCGCGGCGGGGATCCGGCAGTGGGGCCACACGGCGGGGCTGGTGGCGGGGCTGTTCCGGGAGGACTGGGAGCTGATCGCGTCCTGTCTGTGCGACGCGGTGGCCGAGCCGCTGAGAGCGAAGCTGGTGCCGGGGTTCGCGAAGGTGAGGGAGGCCGCGCTGGGGGCGGGCGCGGTGGGGGCGGGGCTATCGGGGTCGGGGCCGTCGGTGTTCGCGCTGTGCCGGGGCCGTGCGGCCGCCGAGCGGGCCGCGGCGGCCATGGCGGCGGCGTTTTGCGACGAGGCGGGGCTGGGTTCGGACACCGTGGTATCTCCGGTGAACCGCGTGGGTGCGCGGGTCCTGGAGACCGGGTGAGTCGCCGCACCGCCCCGGAAACGCCCTCCCCATGCAACTGATCAGCACCCGCGGAGGCCGCGCAGGCGCCATCTGGTCCTTCCGGGAAGCCCTCTTTCGCGGCCAGGCCCCCGACGGCGGCCTCTTCGTCCCGGCCTCCCTCCCACCCCTCCCGGAGCAGGACCGCGCGGCCCTCCCCCACCTCACCTTCCCCGAACGTGCCTTCATCGCCGCGCGCCACCTTCTCGGCCGCGAGATCCCGCACGCCATACTCCGCACCGCCACCCGGGACGCGCTCGACTTCCCCGTCCCCCTGCGCGAAATCGAGCCCGGCATCCACCTCGTCGAGCTCTTCCACGGCCCCACCCACGCCTTCAAGGACGTGGGCGCGCGCTTCATGGCCCGCATGATGGCCGCCCTTCGCGACCCCGGCGACCCACCGCTCACCATCCTCGCAGCCACCTCGGGCGACACCGGCGGCGCGGTCGCGCACGCCTTCCACGGCCTCTCCGGCATCCGGGTCGTGGTCCTCTACCCCCGGGGCAGGGTCAGCCCCCGCCAGGAGGCCCAGTTCGCCACCCTGGGCGGCAACGTCACCGCCGTCGCCGTCCGCGGCACCTTCGACGACTGCCAGCGCCTCGTCCGCCAGGCCTTCGCCGACCCCGGCCTCAACGCCCGCGTCTCGCTCACCTCCGCCAACTCGATCAACGTCGGCCGCCTCCTCCCCCAGACCTTCTACTACCTGCACGCGTGGACCGAGCTGGCGCCGATGTCCCCGGGGTCGGAACCGGTCTTCTCGGTCCCTTCGGGGAACTTCGGCAACCTCACGGCCGGGCTGATCGCGCGCCGCGCGCTCGGAATGTCCCTCGCGCGCTTCGTCGCCGCGACCAACGAGAACGACGTCGTGCCCGAATACCTTGCCGGGCGCGGCTTCCACCCCCGCCCCTCCGTCGCGACCATCTCCAGCGCGATGGACGTGGGCCATCCCAGCAACTTCCGGCGGATCGTGCACATGTTCGGGGAGGGCGGTCACCTCGCGGACGTGCTGACCGGCTCGTCCTGGACGGACGCCGAGACCCGGGAGTGCATCCGGGAGACGTGGCGGCGGCGGCGCGTGGCGGTCGACCCGCACACGGCGGTGGGGCTGCTGGGTCTCCGCGCCGAGTTGCGCGGCCGACCCGGGGCGCGTGGCGTCGTCCTGGCGACCGCGCATCCGGCCAAGTTCGCCGAAACGGTCGAGCCCCTGATCGGGTGCGCGCTGCCCGTTCCTCCGGGGATCGCGCGGGTGATGGACCGGCCAGGGCGCTCGACCGGGATCGGGCCGGAACTGGAAGAGCTGAGGGAGGTGCTGGCTTGACTTGGCGTACGGGAGCTGGAAGCCTGTGGGGGAACCATGAATCGCGAACCGAACACGACAGGGAACGCAGAGATGGCCACTGAGACCGCCCCGACCCCCGTTGGAGCCCGGGCATGCGCCGGGACGACCGCATTCGCCGCCGCGCTTTCCCTGGTGGCGCTCGCCTGCGAGGCGGACGCCCCCGTGGCCGGCAATCAGGCGGATGTCGTCACCGACACCATCGGCGACACCGTGTTGGTGCGCACTCTTGCTGGGAGCGTGTGGGGTGTGGACGCCGCCCTCGAGCCCGAGGTGTCGATCGGCGAGCTCGAGGGACCGGAGGAATACCTCTTCGGATGGGTGTCGGCCATTGCGGTGGACGACGATCACAACGTCTACGTGCTTGACCGGCAGGCTCAGGAGATCCTCGAGTACGACGTCCTGGGCAACTACGTCAGGACGGTCGCCCGCCCTGGCGAGGGACCGGGAGAGCTGACCCGGGCCGATAGGATGGCCTTGCTGCCCAATGGCCGTCTCGTCGTCCCGGACGCGATGAACGGGCGCGCCCAACTCCTGGGCCCGGGTCCCGGCGAACGGGAGGAGTGGCCGCTCCACGATTTCCACCCCTACGGCACCCATCGCATCTGGACCGACGACGCCGGCCGAACCTGGATCCTCCACCTCGCCATGCCGGCGACCGACTGGGACGCCATGCTCAGGGGAGTCGTCATCGTGCGCGGACCGGACGGGACACACCTCGACACGCTTCCGGGCCCCACGGGCGACTTCGATCCGCCCGAGCTCACCGCCTCGTCGAAACCCAGAGGCCCGACGGGAGCCACCGGCCACCGAACGGAGCCCGTGCCCTTCAGTCCTGCGGCCGTATGGGCGGGGCACCCCCACGGGGGGATCGTGAAGGGCATCTCCAGCGACTACCGCATCGATCTGCATCTCGGCGACCGAGTCCTCCGGATCGAACGGGCATTCGATCCGATTCCGGTTCCCCCGGCCGAACGGTACCACCACCGCGATTCGATCACAGACATGATGCTCTACATGGATCCGGACTGGACCTGGAACGGCCCGCCCATTCCTGAGACCAAGCCGGTGTTCAGGAGGCTGCACAGCGGCAGGGACGGACGGATCTGGGTGGAGCTGTCGCCCGCACTGCGGTCCGACGACGACCCGTCGCTCGGGGAGAGGATCCGGTACGATGTCTTCGAGCCGGACGGAGCCTACCTCGGTGCCGTCGACGCTCCCGTGGAGTTCAAGGCTTCCGTGAATCCCGTCTTCGACGGCGAGCACGTCTGGGCCGTGACCCTGGACGAACTCGACGTCCAGCGGGTGGTCCGCTACCGCATCGTCCGTTGAGCAACGGTGCGTTCGAGCCGGCTGCCCGGCGGTACGCGGCCAAACCCGCGCGAGCACCGGGAGCGGCAAGGACTCCGTCCACGGGCTCCCGGAGTTCCATGAGACCCCGCTTCGCCACCGCCATCCTCGCGGCGGCCACCCTGGGCGCGGCCTGCCGGGGACCCTATCCGCCCCCACCCGGCACCGCGCGCGATCCCGTGGCCGACACCATTCACGGCGTGGAGTTCACCGACGACTACCGGTGGCTCGAGGACCAGTACAGCCCCGCGACCCGGGCCTGGATCGCGGAGCAGAACGCCTATGCCGCACTCGTCGTGGGCGACACGGCGCTGCGTGCGGAGCTGGCCGGGCGGCTGCGCGAACTCATGGACGTTCCCGCGGCCATCTTTCCCCGCCGCGCCGGCGACTACGAGTACTTCTCGATGCGGCGGCCGGGGCTGGAGGCGGGGGCGATCCACCGGCGCCCGGCGCCCGCGGAGCGCGAGTACACGCCCATCGACCCGGAGGGCGACTTCGAAGTCGTGGTCGATCCGCTCGACATCCATCCGGACGGCACCACCGGAGTGAGCATCCGCGACTTCTCGCCGGACGGCGATCTCATGCTCTACGCGATCCGGGACGGGGGCCGGGACGAGGTCTCTATCAGGGTACGCAATCTCCCGGCCGGCGAGGACCTGCCCGACCGGCTGCCGGAGCACCTCTACGGCCGCGTGTCATTCAACCGGGACGGCAGCGGGTTCCACTACGTGAGCCGGTCACGCGAGACGGGTGGCCGGGTGCGGCTGCACATGCTGGGCACGGACGTGGCCGACGATGTCGAGCTGTTCGGCCGGGGGCACGGTCCGGAGAGTTTCGTCGGGTTCTCCGAGGGGGCGGGAGGACGCTACATGGTATACACCGTGCAGCACGGCTGGGCGCGGACCGACGTCTACCTGCAGGACCTGCGGGCCGGCGGGGAGCCACGGCCGATCGTCGTCGGCGCCCCGGCCCGGTTCAGCGTCCGCTTCGTCCGGGGAGAACTCTGGCTGCTGACGAATCTGGACGCGCCCAGGAACCGGATCGTCGCGGTCGACCCGCGCAACCCCGGCCCCGACCCCGCCGACTGGCGCGTCGTGTTGCCCGAGGCCGAGGACGTGCTCACCGGATACCAGGTCGGCGGCGACCGGATCTACGCCGACTACCTCCACAACGTGAGCAGCCGGATCGTGCGCTACGGGATCGACGGAACCCGAATCGACGAGATCCCGGTCCCCGGGCACCACGTGGCCGGCCTGCGCCCCTGGCGGGACGGCACGGCGCTGCTGACGCTCACCTCGCTCACCACCCCGTCGCACATCCTCGAACTCGACCTCGAGACGCTCGAGACCACCGAATGGCTCCCCTCGGCAGTCCCGTTCGACGCCGACGCCTACGAAGTCAGCCAGCACTGGTACACCTCCCCCGACGGCACCCGCGGTCCCCTCTACGTGGCCCACCGGAAGGGGCTCGAACCCGGCGGCGACACCCCGGCGCTGCTCTACGGCTACGGCGGCTTCAACGTCAACCTACTGCCCCGCTTCGACGCCCGCGCCGCGGTGTGGATGGAGCGGGGCGGGGTCTACGCCATCGCGACGCTCAGGGGCGGCGGCGAGTTCGGCGAGACCTGGCACCGGGCCGGCATGCTGGAGAACAAGCCCAACGTCTTCGACGACTTCGTCGCGGCGGCCGAGTGGCTCATCGAGAGCGGCTACGCCGGCCCCGGCCGCCTCGCGATCCGGGGAGTCAGCAACGGCGGGCTGCTCGTGGCGAACGCGATGATCACGCGGCCCGATCTCTTCCGTGCGGTCTTCTGCGGCTTCCCCGACCTCGACATGGTGCGCTTCAACCGGTTCACCGACACCAACAACATGCCCGCGCTGCTGGAGTACGGGAACGCGGCCGTTCCGGAGGAGTTCGAGGTGCTGCACGCGATCTCGCCGTACCAGAACGTGCTCGACGGCGTGGAATACCCGGCCGTGATGCTGACCCAGGGGGACCTGGACACACGGGTCCCGCCGCTTCAGGCGAGGAAGATGGCGGCACGGCTGCAGGCGGCGACCGCGTCCGGGCTTCCCGTGATTCTCGACTACGATCCGCGCGCGGGGCACGCGGGGCGGCGGACGTTCAGCCGCAGGGTGAGGAACGCGGCGATGGAGCTGGCGTTTATGCTGGGGCAGGTGGGGATGGAGGGGGGATAGGGTGCTGACACGGCTGGGGATCACTCGGAGTTGTTGCTGAACGAGGCGGCCGGAAACGACACGGTTGTCGCGTTCGTCGGCCGGCCCCACCGCATGGGAGGCGGCAGCGAACAGGTGAGGAAGGCCCTGAGTCTGATCGGCTGGGACCAATATCACTAGGCCGAGCAGACCGGTTGGATCCTGTACATCGAGGATTCGACCGATCTCGACATCCTCCGGGCCTTTGCGCGAAGACTGGATCACGGCCCGGCTGTCGAAGCGCTTGTGAAACCTTTCACAAAGGCCGTTGCCGACCAGCCGCGAAGGGTCAGGGCACATTTCCAGGGCCTCGGGGAGGCGTTTCCGGACCTTGGGGGCGTCGCCCTGTTCGACCGGCTGGATCGGCACCCGGCGAACGGGGGCGTCACCTTCCTGATGTGGCGGAAGAGGGAAATCGAGAACTACCTGTGTGCTCGCGGGCGACGTTGGAGACATTCGCACGCAAATCCGTATCCCCGGACGTGCCGGGACCGATTTTTCGTCCAGCCAGCGAGAAGGCCATGCGCGACGCGGTCGAGAGGACGGAATGCGCCCTTGAAGACCTTGGCAAGCCATCACCCTGGGGGGATGACCTGAAGGTCAGCGACGAGTTCCTGGTCCCGCTCTTCAAGTCATACTTCGGCCAGCTCGGGCTCTACAACACGATGCCCAAGAGGGAGTTTCACAGGCTCGTCGAATACATCCCCGACGACGGGATCGACGAGGAGGTGCGCGAGAAGCTCGATGTGATCGGGATGGTGGCGGCGGGAGGCTGAAGGCGGCACGGTCAGCCGGTCATCGGCGCGACCTTGGCATGGCCCCGCCCCTGGACGGTTTCGTCAACCGACACGAAGCAATCGCGGTCGCATCCCCGGATGAAGCCCTCACCCTATCCGGCGCGCCCTCATGATTCCCCCCGCTCCAGGATGACCAACCTTGGGAACGGCAACCCGTGCAGCATCGCCACCCGCTTTCCATGGCCCTCCATGACGACTCCCGCGAACTAACCCCCAGCGATCGGCGACCGCCACGCACAGTACGAACAGGGTTCCAGCCCCGAGAACGAGACCAACCCGCCGCCGCAACGTCAATCGGGTGTCTGCGAAGTACTTCATGGTTTCCAACCTTTCCTTGAGAGTGACCGCACGCGCCGACATGCTCGCCGCTACGGCGGGCGTCGGGAATTGCGCCGGCGTGTGGGTATGAGCCAGCAGTTCCGCGTACTCCCTGGGACGCACGAGGCCGGCGGCCACCACCTCGGCATCGCAGGAGGTCTCACGGCAGCGCTCGATCGCCAGGCGCAGCAGCCGGGCCAGGGGATGAAACGCGAAGACCGCGCCCGTGAGGCATTCGAGCAGGGCCCAGAAATAGTCGCCCCGCCGCACGTGGATGAGTTCGTGGGCAAGAACGGTCCGGAGCGAATCGGGGGTGTCGAGCAGGGTGCGGGGGACGACGACGACGGGCCGCCGGAAGCCGAAGGTCATGGGGGCACTGTCCGGGGGTCCTGAGCTCCACACGCCGCCGCACGCCCAATCGGCCGCCGAGCCCGCGCAGCATCCTTAGCGGCATCGAATCGTCCACCCGCGGGGCCGTCCGGCGAATCGTGCGAAGCCGCCGGAGGTCCACGCAAAGGGTCGCGACACGGGCCAGCGCCAGCAGGACCACCGCGGCCATCGCCCCCGCCCAGCAGCACAGCGACGACGTCCCTTGTCGGTACCGGAACCGACGGGACGGGGACTCCGCCCTGCCGCGGCGATATCACCGCGGGATAGACCCCCGAGGACAGTACCGGGCTCAGAAGCTCGCTTTCCCACCACCACAGAGTCGGCACCCACGGTTCCGCCAGGACGGACGCCGGCAAGGCCAGCAGGAGACCTTGGCGAAGCCGGTACCCGGCGAGAGGGTGCTGCCGGTTCCGGTTTCCGACGAAGAACGCACGCCGCCCGAACCGATCCCGGACGGCAAGTCCCAACACGACCGCCCCCGCCAGTCCCGTCCACACCAACACCGGCATCCAGAACGCCTGAACGCTGCCACTCCCGATCCCTTCAAGAAACTCAAGCATCCTCTTCCTTCTCTTCCTCCATCCGCGCCAGCAGCTTCCGGATCTCCGCACTCTCCTCCGCCGAAAGAGCCTCGCCCCGGACCAGGGTCTGCACCAGCGCGGCCGCCGACCCGTGAAAGACCTGGTCCAGAAGATCCCGCACGAGCTCCTCTCGCACCTGGGCGGGCGGACGTGCGGGCGTGTACATGTACCGGGACTCGCTGCTGTCGCAGTGCAGGAACCCCTTCCGCGCCAGCTTTTTCATGACCGTCATCACGGTGGTGTAGGCGACGTTCCGGGTCTTCACGATGCTGTCGTGCACATCCGCCACCGAGGTCTCTCCCAAACGCCACACGTGGTGGAGCACCTCCATCTCGGTCTCACCCAGCCGGCCCGGTGTCAGGAGTCTTTGCCATCATGTACCTGCCCTCCCTTATCCTGGTGAAGACAGGCCGATTCCAGCCGACAAGGCCGGCTCGGGTCCCGGAATTCCAGGTGCTTCCACGGACTCTCCCTCAGGCGCGTCCGCGCCTCCCCGCAGCGCCCGGGGCGGTTCAGCCGGCGGCGAAGCGGCGAGCCCGGCGGAAAGGTGTGGTGCCGCCAGGCCTGCTCTGCGCCGCGCGGCGATGGTGCTGTCGACCTTGGGGTGCGAGTCGACGACCCCCGACGAAGACACCGCGCTGGTGACGGACGGGACCAGCTTTCAGCTTGACTCGGCGACGGACGCAAGGGGCCATCTGTGGTACGGCGGCCAAGTCCCGTACCGCTTTACGAACCGAACCGGTTCGAAGGTCTACGGCTTCAGCTGCGGGTTCGTACCCTCTTTGGAAATGGAGACGGCCAGTGAGTGGGTCGGCATCTGGGGGGGCACGATCAGTGTCGGATGCACCGGCCCTCCCATCGTGATCCAGCCACGTCAGGTCTACAAGACGACCCTGCATGTCTGGGGTTGTAGGGAGTCGAGCGGGGAGGGGCCGAGTTGTTCGCCGGGGCTGCGCCCGCCACCCTCCGCGTCCACTCCGATTCGGATCGTGTGGCGCTTCGCGACCTCCTCCTACGACAGGCGCTCGGGCCGGTTAGGGGAAGTGATTCCGTTGGAGGAACGGGTCTCCAATTCCTTCACGTTCGAGATGGTGCCCCGCTGAGGCGGGCGCCTTCCGGATTGGGATCAGATCAACGGCACTGCGAGGAATACCGGACCGGGAGGTCCGTCGATGCAGGTCCGCGCGGGCCGATAATGGCGGTCTCCTGGGGTCCATGGCCTGGTGTAAGGGCGGCGCCCTGAAGTCGTAGGTTGGAATCGTGCGGTCCGGTCGCTTGCCGGGGTGGGCCGGATCGCCGGAATCGAGCCGCGCGGTGGGGCTTGGTGGACGAACCCCGGTGTCAGGAGGCACACCGAACATGTACCTGGTTTCCCTTCCCCTCACGAAGATGAGCCGACTTCCGCCGAGGAAGCCGGTTCGCATCCCGGTAGTCCCGGCGTTTCCGCGCAGTACCAATCAGGCGGGTCCGCGCCGCCCCGCAGCCCCCGGGGCCGTTCGCCGAGTTTCGTGGCGGCGAGCCCGGCGGAAAGGTGTGGTGCCGCCAGGCCTGCTCTGCGCCGCGGCGATGGTGCTGTCGACCTTGGGGTGCGAGTCGACGACCCCCGAAGACACCGCGCTGGTGACGGACGGGACCAGCTTTCAGTTTGACACTACGAGGGTAAGTGGCCATCTGTGGTACGGCGGCCAGGTCCCGTACAGCTTTACGAATCGAACCGGTTCGCGGGTCTACCTCTCCAACTGCGAAGGCGATCCTCTCGCGCAGTTGGCAATGGAGAGGGCCGGTGAGTGGGTCGGCATCTGGCCCCCGGACTTCGCCCCCTGTGCCCCTCCCATCGTGATCGAGCCGGACGAAGTCTACCAGACCACTCTCCATTTCGCGGGTTGCGCCACATGCTATCGGCTGTCGACCCCGGTACCCACCGCGTCCACCCGATATCGGATCAGGTGGTATGGCGTGCGGTCCTCGGACGGAGAGGAGATTCCGCTGGGGGAACTGGTCTCCAATTCCTTCAGGTTGGAAGTGGCCCGCTGAGGCCGGAATACGGCTATCGGCCCAAGCCCGTGGACAATATCCCCCCGGGCATTCGAGCGGCGATGCATCCGCGCTGGGTCGCTTCGCTTCAACATTTCACGATGTAAAGACAACCTTACAATAAGTCAACCACAGTGGGGATTATATGCAATGGTTGACAGACTGGGGGTGGCCAATGTCAGAAGGGGAAGCTGGGGCGGCCGGGATGCTCGCCGCTTCTCCTTGGGGCGTGATGACTTCCTGTAGGGCTTCACGCGCCGGAGCAGGGCCTTCGCCACGTCCTCCGGAGTTGCGTCAGGGTCCTGCTGGAGAACGGGCGGGTGCTTCCTCGACATGGTTCAATTTCACCGCTACGGGCCGGCCCGTGGGGTGGCGGCTGCAGGCGGAAGCCGCCGGGCATCCGCGGAAGTCATCGATCCTCCTTCCCGGGCTCTTCAGGTCGCCACCTGGGACCGGTCGGTCTCCGCGACAAGGTCCCGGTAGAGCAGCCGCTTTCCGACCAGCCCGCACACCACGTCCCGCATCTGGTCGATGGTGTCCTTGTCCCGGATGTTCTGCCGTCCCGCGAACTCGTTCACATACCGCTGGAGGTGCTTGGCCGACAGCTTGTGGTAGACGCCCTTGTGAGCCCGCTTGAGCATGGATCAGAAGCTCTCCACGCCGTTGGTGTGGACCATTCCCCGGACGTACTCGCCCACGCTGTGCCGGACGAAGTCGTGATCGTAGCCGGTCATGCCCCGGTAGGGCGACGTGCCGTCGGTGTAGACCGTCGTCCCGGGCTCCGCGTGCTCGGCGACGAAGCCCCGGAGCGTATGCGCCGTCGCGTCGTCAATGACCTTGGCCGCCACCTGCCTCGTCTTGCGGTCCTTCGCGGCGACCACCGCCGTCTTGCCGGCCGTTCCGCCCTTCACGCCCAACCGCTCGCCCTTCGGCTTGTTCTTCTCCCTGCCCCCCATGTAGGTCTCGTCCACCTCCACCGGGCCGGCAAACGCGTCGCCCGGCCGCGTGAACGCCTCCCGTATCCGGTGGAGCATGAACCACGCCGTCTTCTGGCTCACTCCGATGTCCCGGTGCAGCTTCATGCTCGACACACCCTTCAGGCTCGTCAGCTCCAGGTAGATCGCCCACACCCACTTCCGCAGCTTCACGTTCGAGGCCGCCAGCGAGGTGCCCGTCTTCACGCTGAAGTACGACCGGCAGTCCGAGCACCAATAGGGCATCGTCCTGTGGCTGGCTTCCGACTTCGGCCTGCAGCCGCACCGCACGGAGACCTTCAAGCTCTCGGCCGACCCCCTGTTCATCGAGAAGGTGCGCGACATCGTGGGGCTCTACATGGCCCCGCCGGAGCGCGCGGTGGTGCTCTGCGTGGACGAGAAGTCGCAGATCCAGGCGCTCGACCGCACCCAGCCGATGCTGCCGCTGCGTACGGGGACCCCGGCCCGCCGGACCCACGACTACAAGCGCAACGGCACCACCTCGCTCTTCGCCGCACTCGACATCGCCACGGGCGAGGTCATCGGAAGATGCTGCCCGCGCCACCGGTCCGTAGAGTTCAGGAAGTTCCTCACCGTCATCGAAAAGAGGGTTCCCAAGGAGCTGGACGTCCATCTGGTCCTCGACAACTACGGCACCCACAGGACCGCGATGATCCACAAGTGGCTTCTCAGGCATCCGCGCTTCCACCTGCACTTCACCCCGACCGCGATCCGGTGACCGGGACGTGCAGTAGATGAAACTCGCGCCGTCTACCTGGTAGGTGACCTCTGTCCCGACGTGATGCGCCCCGTAAGGCACGCTTCCCACACCGTGCCTGCCACACATCTCCTCCAAGCTCGACGCCATCCGGGCCCTGCCTTCCATCGGATCCCAGGTGCCTTCGAGATCCTGGTCCACGACCCAGGATCGACGAAACACACCAGCACCCGATGTCGCGCGTCAACGATAGCCGCTGACTGCAAGACCCCACCCGAGACCCGGCACATGGCCTTCAACCCCACCGGAAGACTCGCAACGGACTCCTTGACTATCCCCAAACCCACGGCGGCAAGGCCCGCGGGTTGGAGGCGGTGGTGCAGCGGCACGACGGGTTCGTGAGCGGCTGGATCTCCTACCAGTGGGCGCGGGTACGTCTCACCTACGACGAAGGCGCCGGCTATCTGCCGGCGTGGGACCGGCGTCACGAGGTGGACGCGGTCGTGACGGTCCCCGGGTGGCGCGGGTGGAGCGCCTCTGTCCGCGGCACCGTGGCAACCGGTACCCCGTTCTGGGTTCCGCTGGGACGGTACCCGGGACTACGGTACGCCCGAGCTCTCGCACCAACGTACCGCCGGGACTGGACAGCCAAGTACACAGGTTCACGGTCCTTTCGAATGTACAGGGCCGGATTCCCTACTACGCGCGGGCGCGCCGCTCGACCCAGGTGCCGCCTACATGGTGGAAGCGTTGGCGGAGGGCTACCGCACGGCGAGGGGCCGCACTCTCGCGGTGGGCGACTTCAACGTGGAGAGGGCCGTGCTCACCCGCACCGCCGCCTCCGCCAGGCTGGACGCGTCGTGGACCGGGAGCGTCGCGGCCCACCGCTACTTCGTTTCTCTGCGGAAGCGAAGCCCACCATATGACCGGGACCCGAAGGCATGGTACTCCGAAGTGGACGGCACATCGGTGACAACGATGGTCCCCGATTCCGCCTTCGACGATTTGTTTGTTCCCCTCATCCTCGACGTGGCCGCACTCAGCAAGGAACTCCACGCGTACCTGACGACGGGGACGGGCGGGTCGCTCTTATCGGTCCCCCCGGTCCAGAACATCGACAACGGGTTCGGGGTCGTCGGCTCAATGCGCGTCCGGAGTCTGGCTGTGTAGTCGAGGTAGCGGGAATCGTCCCCCCTCGGATCGACGACGAAGACGCGGTCCCGGTCAGGTCGACGACGGGACCAACCGTCGACCCACGATGTAGGGCCTGCCCAGCGAGTCCCATTCGACACCCCATATGTGCGTCTCCGTCGCGTCGGTGACCCAGAGCGCTTCGGGCACGAGTACGCGCCGGGGCAATCCGGCCGGATCATCCCTGGGCACCGCGTAGTACACCCTCACGCTGTCCAGCAGCTCGGAAGTTCTGATCCAGACTTCCCTGGAGGCCGTCAGAACCGGAGGTGCCGCAGCCGGAGGGACGTACTCCGGCTGGTAGAGCCCACGGTAAAACGCCTCGCGAAGCCGTGCCGGCCGGTGCCGGCTTGACCTTGACGAGCGCCACGCCACCCACGTCTCCACGGTCTCGTCCACCATCGCGGACGTGAGCCGTCTCGGAGCCCCCAGTTCCACTCGCCGGTGCCATGTCGTATCGCCGCCCACTTCCACTTCGATCAACTCCACCGTCCCCGGATCCCCCTTCGAACGCAACAACACCACCGCACCGGGCTCGTACCGCACATAATCCGGATCTCCGAATGGCTGGGAGGTGGTAACGAACACGCTGTCACCTGCCCCATCTCCCGGAATGACAATATAATGTATCCTGTTGCTGATGTCCTGCCACAGCAGAGGCTCCGGGTCACTCCACCGTCCGTCGCCCAGATCGCGGCCGTGCAAGACGGGCGTGCGCGTGACGGGCGCCAACCCCTCCCATCCCGCTTGCAGCTCGCTGGGTATCAGGGGCGTACCGAGGTAGGAGCCCTCCGCAGACCATTCGATTTCGACGGGAAGGCCTTGGTAGCTTACTGAAACCGGCGGTCCCGGTGTGGTGCCCACCAGTTCCCCGTGTGCCGTGAAGCGCGTGTGCCCACCCCGTCTTTCCTCGTCAACGGCAAAGGCGCCATCCGGCCCGATGTGCAGAGAACCGATGTTGATGAACTCTCCGGGACCCTCCCCCTTCCGCCCCACCCGAAAGAGGAGCGTGCCATCCGGGGCCAATGCGCTCACCTGGTGGTTGGGGCGGTCCACGGCGAAGATGCGGTTTCGGGCGGGATCGGCCCGTATCTCGGGTCTCGTGAAGAACACTCCACCTTCGGCAGAGTCCCCGAAGCGGAACTCCGCCTCGGTGATCCAAGTCGGCTGTCCCTCGCCGACTTCGGCGCTCGGATCCTCACCGCACGCGACGCCGACCGACAGCATCGTGAGCAGGAGCGCCGGCGGCGATCTATTGGCGGCTGCAGTCATTCACACCCTCTATGCGCGATCCGTCGCCAAGGCGAACTGCGCGTCCAACTGCGGGATCTGATGGTTGGGAATCCGGGCGACAACAGACAGGTCACACTTCCGCATCACGACCGCATCGTCGCCGTCCACAATGAAGAAGTGGGCACCATCCGCCAGCAACTCCTCACCTGCCATGACGTCGGATATCTCCTTGTGGAACGTCAGGTGCGGGCCTGCCGGACCTTCCAGAGCAGAGGGTACCCACACATTCGTCAAATGAGTTCCATCCACTTATAGCAGCCTTTCCCCTGTCGCCCGCAAGCGTCACCAGTTCGGCCCGATTCCTCACCCCGACAAAGAGTACCAGTCTCCGAAATGCTAAATCCTTGTACCACATGGACCTAACACGATTCCCCCTCACCACCCCTCCACCCTCCCCTGCGCGGTGAAGACCAGCACGCGCTCCGCCACCACCTCCCCCGTCAACCTCTCCCAGCAGTCGGCGTAGAGGTCCACCTGTGCGCGGTACCGCCCCACGCGTTCCTCGAACCCGGGGTCCTCGCCGCTGTCCGTCTTGTAGTCCGCCACGACCCAGTGCCCGTTCTCCCGGAAGACGAGGTCGATCACTCCCTCCACCACTTCGGGGTACCCCTCGCGCGTGCCCACCTCCACCGCGAAGGGGACTTCGGCGTGGCGCTCGCCGCTCGCCATGGCCCGGCCCCAGACCGCCGAGCCGCGCACCGCCTCCACGAGCGCGAGGAGCGCGTCCAGCTCGGTGGGGGCACCCGTGCGGTCGACCGGACGTTCGAACTCGATGAGGAGGTCGCGGGCAAGTTGAGCGAGGGGCTCCTCCCGCATGCCCTCGCCCGCCGCCGCCAGCACCTCGTGGACCACGCTGCCCCACTCGAAGCCGCCGCTGGCGGGGCGGAGGGCGGGTTCCGCGAAGACATCGGTGCGGACGGACGGATCCGGATCCGCCGGCGCACCGCTCCCCACCCCCCCCTCCCCCTTCGCCCGGCCCGTCACCGTCTCCAGCCGGTACGTAGCCGCGCGGCTGCGTACCGCCGCGGCCTGCATCGCCTCCAGGGCCGTCCCCAGATCGGTTTCGGCATCCAGCACATCCGGCGCAGGCGCACCCCCGCGCGGCAACTCCACCACCCTGGCGATGCCCCCGCCCCCCTCCCGCGCGGCCTCGCCCGCCACCCATCCCTCCAGCGCCGCCCACGGCGACCCTCCCCGCGTCTTCAGCCCCGCACCCCGCGCGATCCAGAGCTCGTCCCTGGCCCGGGTCGCGGCCACGTACAGCAGGCGCACCTTCTCGGCCTCGTCGAAGGCGCGCTCCACCTCCCGGTCCTCCTCCCAGCTGCCCGGCTGGGCGATGACCTCGGTCGCGTACCCCCGTTTCACGACCATGGGGATCGTCCCCCGGGCCACTCCCTCCTCGTCGCGGGCCACGCGCATGCGCGGCGGCCGGCCGGTCTCCCCGAAGGGCGCCGCCAGGAACACCACAGGCGCCTCCAGTCCCTTGGCACGGTGGAGGTTCATCACGCGCACGCAGTCGCCGCGGCCCGGCACGAGCGGCGCCTCGGCGTCATCCCAGTCGAGCGCCGTCTCGATGGCGTCCGCGGCCCCGGCGATCGAGGTGTCGCCCTCCAGGGCCCGGGCCCGCACGGCGTCCAGCAGGTAGGCGAGCGCTCCGGCGCGGAGTTCTCCCAGCTTGCCCGCGGCAGCCAGCGGAAAGAGCCCGGTCCCCTGGACCAGGCGCTCGGCGGTCACGTCCGCGGGCTCCCTGAGAGCGCGCTTCCACCACCCGTGCAGGACGTTGACCGCCTCGGCCACCTCGCCGTCGCCCACCGCCGGGCGGTTGATCTCGAAACGGCCCCCTCCGTCCCGAAAGGCCACGATCCGGTCGAGGGTGATCCCGAAGAGGGGACCTGTCAGCACGCCGAGCACCCGCGGCCGGTGCGCGGGATCCTCAAGGCAGCGGAAAAGGAGGAGGAACGCGGCCAGCTCGTCCTCGAAACCGACACCGGCACCCGACACGTCCACCGGCAGGTTGCGGTCCTCGAGGGCGCGCGCGTAGACCGAGAGGTACTTGCGGGTCCGGGTGAGGATCATGAAGTCGTCGGGGCCGCGTTCCCCCGCCTCGACCCGGCGCGCGATCCAGGCCGCGATGCGGTCGGCCTCGTCTTCGGCGACATCGTCCTGCCGGCTGCCCCGGACACCGTACAGCGCCAGCAGCCCCGGGCCCTGGTCACGCCACGTCAACAGAGGGGCGAAGGCCGCCTGGCGGTTCGTGTCCCCGGGCGCGAAACGATCCTCGCGCTCGAAAACCCCCTGCACGAGCGTCCCGATCGCCGGCAGGGAGCGGAAGTTGGACTCGAGGCGGAGCACGTCGCCGAAGGACGCGAAGCGCCTCTTGACGATCTCGTAGAGCGCGATGTCGGCGCGCCGGAAGCGGTAGATGCTCTGCTTCGGGTCGCCCACCACGAAGAGTGCGCCGGGACGCGGGGTCACCGTGCGCCAGTCGTTCCCCGTCTCCGGACCGCTGGCCAGCAGGAGCAGGATCTCGGCCTGCAGCGGATCGGTGTCCTGGAACTCGTCGACCAGGACGCGCTGGTAGCGCCCGCCCAGGTCGCGGCGCGCCCGCGGGTCGGCGCGGAGCAGCGCCGCCGTGTGGACGAGCAGGTCCTGGAAGTTGATCTCGCCCCGGTCCTTCCTCTGTTCGGCGTAGGCATTCGCGGCATCCCTGGCCACGCCCATGGCGACGGGGTAGCGGTGGGCCCACCAGCGACGCAGCAGTATGTCGACCGGGCCGCCGGCCTTGGCAAACGCGACGAAGTCGGTGAACAGGCTCTTGGCCCGCGCCTTCCCGGCGGCGGTGTCGGACCATGTCTTCTGCGTCAGGCCCCCTTTCTTCAAGTGGATCCGGGCCAGCGCATCGAAGAACAGTGACCGGTCCGACCAGTCAAGCGAGCGTCGCCAGTAGAGGAGCGTGCGGACACGGCGGCCGAAGCCGTCCCATCCGTTCGGCGGAACGCGGCCCCGCATCAGCTCCGCGGCCCGGTCCAGCAACTCCTCGAAGCGGGCGCGCACCGCGCGGATCTCCCCCGGACCAGGCGCCGCCACCGCCTCGAAGCCGAAGTCCACGTCGGGGTTCTCGACCAGCGCGTTGAAGGCGTTCTCGAGCCGGTCGGGTGCAACGCCGAGCCGCCCCAATTCCCCCAGCCGCGGATCGCCGTCGGTGGCCATGCGCTCCAGGAACTCCACCCAGAAGCGGCGGCGCATGCTCTCCGCCTCGGATTCCTGCACCTCGCGAAAGCCCGGATCGAGTCCGGCTTCCAGGGGGCGTTCGCGCAGCAGCCTGGCGCAGAAGGCGTGGATCGTGCCCAGGAAGGCGCGGTCGATGTCGCGGATGGCGTCGTCGAACACGGTGCGGGCGGGGTCTTCGGGCGCCAGCCTCCCCGCCACCTCCTCCAGCCGGACCTGGAACCTCTGCCGCAGCTCGGCGGCCGCCTTGCGGGTGAAGGTCACCGCGGCGATCCGGTCGACGGTGCACGCGCCGCTCCGCACGAGGGCGACCATGCGGTCCACCAGCGACGTGGTCTTCCCGGAACCCGCGCCCGCCTCGACGAGGAGGTTGCGCTCCAGATCCTCCAGGATGCGGAGCCGCGCGGGCTGGTCGGGGGGTTCCGGCGCAGGCGGGGGTCGCGAGGCCGCAGCCGGGGGTGTCTCTGCGTCGCTCACGGTCCCGCTCTCACTTGTCCCAGTTGCGCACGCGGCCGAGCAGGTCGAGTTCGGGCAGTTCGCCCAGGTTGCGGGCCGTCCAGTCGGCGAACCGGCAGGCAACCGCACCCCATTGGCCGGCCCTCACGCCGCAGACTTCGCCGTAGTCGCAGAAGCGGCAGTCGTCCTTCGCGCTGTCGGTCGCCGGGAAGCGCCCCGCCGCGACCCCGTCGAGCAGGGCGGCCACGAGATGGCCGCCGGAGGACAACTCGGCCGACTCGAAGGGGTGCTCCCTGTTCTCGCCGCGCCGGGTGGGGAAGTGATACTCCATGCCGGTGACGGGCCGCAGCAGCACCGCCCGCGCCGCCTCGGTGTAGATGAAGTGCTGCAGGCGGCGGCCGCCGTTGTAAGGCCCCGCCTTCCCCCCGTATCCGTAGTCTCTTCCGGTCTTGTAGTCGACCACGCGCAGCCGGCCGCCGCGCTCGTCGAGCCGGTCGATGTAGCCGCGCACCCGCACCGGCCGCCCGGCCGCGTCGATCGTCGTCGGATCGTCGTCCATGCCGAAGGCCATCTCCAGCTCGATCCATGGCGGCGGGTCGCCGCGGATCATCTCGACAAAGGAGCGGGCGTCGTCGCACAGAGCCCCCATCTCCCATTCCCGGACTGCCCGGCTCGGCGTGGGAACGCGCCGGAGCATCTCCACCCCCATGCGTTCGACGAGCCCGAGGGCAAGCGTGAGGAAGTCGTCGTCCGCCGGGGCCAGTCCCCGCTCCCGCGCCAGCTTCAGGGTGCGTTCGTAGACCCTGTGCAGCAGGTTGCCCCGTTCCATGGGGTTGAGCCAGCGGTGGGGGTCGAACTCGGGGTCGTCGGGCGGAGATGCGTTGAGGATGTAGCTGAAGAGGAAGCGTCGCGGACAGGCGCCGAGCGACTCCAGGCCGCTGGCCGAGAAGGTCCGGGCGGAAAGGTCCTGGTAGGACAGCGGGGGTGAGGGCGTGCCCAGGAAGCCCGAGTGCACGTTTGCCTCGTCGCGGCACAGCCCCTTGGCGGCCGCCATGCCGAGGCCCAGCCGGGGGTGGGCGCACCCCACCGCTTCGAGGCCGTCCCGCAGCCGTCCGTCGCGGGTGGCCAGCGCCCGGAGCCAGACATCGCCCTCGTCCAGGTCGGCGCGAAGCTCCGGGCGGGGAAGGCGGGACTCGCTCGCTCCCAGGTGCTTCTCCAGATCCTCGAAGTTCAGTCCGGGATCCCCGTAGCGCAGGCGCAGCGCCTGGAGCAACTCCGGGGCCGGGGACAACTCGCGGGCCTCGGCGGGATTCCAGCGGCAGTAGCTGAGAACCAGCGTCCCCCGCAGGCGCGCCACCAGCTGGCCGAAGTTGAAGCGGCGTTCGGCGACGCGTTCGCGCGCGAGCGGCAACTCGCCGGGCCCGAGCCGCCAGCGCTCCCGGTCCAGGAGCAGCGGATCCTCGTGGGTGGATCCGGGGAAGTTCGCCGAGTCCATCCCCACGATGAAGGTGAAGCGCCGCCCGGTGGCCCCCCCGTGCGCGAGGTCGGTCAGGTACAGGTGCCCGGCCGCGGAGCTCCATGGCGCCAACCCCTCGGCCCGCGGGGCGGGGATACGGATCTCGAGGAAGCTCTTGACGATGGCGGCCGCCGACGGGTAGTCGGTCGTGCGGTGCAGAGTGGCCTCGATGCGCCCGAGCCGGCGGAGCAGCCGCTGCCGGGCGGTGTCGTCGGTGTCGGTGCCGGGCGCGGCCCGGGCCAGGAGGCTCTTCGCACCGGCCGCTACCCGCGCGGGAGAGGTTTGCCCGGCCACGTCGGGGGTGGCTGCCAGCACGGGGGCGAGGAGCGCCTGCAGGGCGAGCAGATCCTCGCGCCTACGCTCCCTGCGGCGCTCGAAGCGCTCCCCGTCCTCGAATCTGTGTTGCACCATCTTCCCGACGCCCTCAAGCGCCCGCTCGATCCGCACCGAATGTCGCTCCCGTCCCCACCCGATGCGCAGCCGCCTGAGGGAGCGAGCCAGCCGGGGACCGGCAATCCGGTGGCGCTGACGGGGCGGCCTCACGTCCCCCGCCTCGATAAGAGCCCGGATCCGCGCCTCTTGGAAGTCGCTTTCGATCCACTGGAACCAGGCGGTCACGATGCGGCCGGGGCGGGTGCGCTCCACGGGGAGGCCGACGGCGAAGGTGACCGGAACCCCGAGCGGTTCCGCCAGGGCGTGCAGAGCCGATCCGTAGAGGGCGGGGTCGGCGGCTATGATCTCGACCTGGTCCCAGCGGGCGCCCAGGTCCATCGCCCGGCGCAGCACGCCGCGCAGTTCGTCCTGGACCGAGCCCGCGGCGAAGAGTTCGATGCGGGGGCGGGGGCCCTCGTGGCGCTCCACCGCATGCAGGTAGCTTCCCGGCGCCGCGGGCGGAGCGACATCCCACAGAATCCCCTTCGGCGGCGGCAGTCCCTCGACCGGGTCGGTCCTGAGCAGCGTCGCACCCCGGCGCTGCAGGGCGCGCGCAAACCGCCCCGCGAGGCCGCGGTCGGGGAGGCCGGGCACCAGGAAGGTGGGGGCGCGGAGGGGCGGTCGGGCCGTGTCGTCTTCCAGGATGCCGGTGGCGGTCCCCAGCAGGTGGGCGTTGTCGGCCAGTGCACCTTCGGCGAGCAGCTCCTCGTAGCGCCGCAGAACCGCAGTGATCAGCGCCTGCCTGCCGGAGGGCGCGTCGGCCGCGGCATCCCCCAGGGAACGCGCCCGCACACCCCCCAGGCGCAGAGCCGCCACCGAGTGCCGCACCGCATCGCGGAACCCCACCTTCTCGGCCAGGCCCCGAAAGCGGAAGCCCCGGCCGCCACGCAGCACCTCGTCGATGGCCCGCTCGACCAGGGCGTGTTCGTCGAACGCATCGATGATCGTTCGGCCCGCGAAGGAACCGGCGCGCGCGACGATTCCCGTTGCGAGGGGGCGCAGCGTGCTGGCCTCGAAGCCCACCCACGACCGCCCTCGCAACGCCAACTGCCTGAGCAGCTCCTTCCCCTCTCCGCGGGTGCGGGCGACCAGGACCTTGCGGGCACGGCCGCCGCGCCTGACGACGCGCTCCAGTTCCCGTACCAGGACACACGCCGTCGTGGTGTCGGCGGAGGGGGGCGGGGCGGGGCCGGGGGCGGCGCCGTCGAAGTCGAGGTAGAGTTGGCTCAAGGCGAACCCACCGGGGAGCGTGGTGGCGGGACGGGGGCGTGGGAGGGGTTCGTAGCGTTTTCCGGAGCCTCCTGCCGCGCAGCCGCCCCCGCGCGGAAGAGCAGGCCCAGGCGGCGAGCCCGCCGACCCCGCCACACCCCCCGGTGGTACGCGTCGCTCACGAGCAGCGGCAGGGTCAGCGTGGCTTCGCCGTACACCATGCGTTCCCGCGCCGTCGCCACCTTGCCCCAGCTCGCGGCCTCGCGCAGGGTGGAGCCCGAGAGGCCGCCGTCGCGCGGATCGGCCACCGTGAGCTGCACGGCGCGCCTGTGCATGGGAACGTGCCGCGGGGCGGGGCCCGCTTCCGCCAGCATGCGGGCCGCGACGACCGCGTCCTGGGCGAAGTTCTTCGGCACACCCCCACCCACCATCAGCAGCCCCGTCTCGGGGGCCGCCAGTTTGATGCTCGCCAGCTCGTGGAAGTCCTTTCCGGCGTCGAAGGCCACATGCGGCGCCCCCTGTGCCCCCGCCCTCACCCGGTGCGCCACCACGCCGAATCCCGCCGACGAGTCGCTGAGCGCCGGCACGAACACCGGCACGTCCCGGCGGTACGCCTCCAGGACGATCGAGCGTGCATCGGCGTGATGCCGTTCCAGATATGCGCCCAATTCCCTCACGACCTCCCGGCTCGAATACGCCCGCGCCTCCATTCCGTCCAGGACCCCCGCCACCGTCTCGTCACATACGCGCATCTCCACCTCGTCCACCCACGTATCGTAGATTCGGTCGATTTCCAGCTCCCGGAGCTCTTCATCCTCCACCACCGGCGCCTCGGGCGATCCCGGGGCCATATAGTGCCGGAACCCCAGCGCCTCGAAGAAGTCCTGGTCGACCACGATCGCGCCGGTGGCCACGATCACGTCCACCATGTCGCACTCCACCAGCGCGAGGAGCGTATCCCTGAGCCCGGCGGACACCAGCGACCCGGCCAGCGTGAGGACTACCACGCCCCCGGGCTCCTCGACCATCTCGGCGAAGATGTCGGCCGCCTCGGCCAGGTTGCGCGCCTGGAGCGCCGCGTCGCGGTACATGTCGATCAGGGCGCGCCCATCGAAGGCGGTCACGTCGATGTGCCGGACCGGCCGCGCGAGCAGCGCCCGCTTCCTCTCAGCTTGCAACCGATCCGCTTCCATGCACCAACGGTGCAACGCCCCGACCTTCGCCACAAGCGGCCATCAGCGCGGGCGCGCGGTGTCCCCTTCCTCCACCCGGTCCCGCTACCTGAAGGGCGACACCTCGTTCTCGACCAGCACGCGGTTCATGTCCACGTGCATCGTCACCTCGGTCTCCAGCAGCTCCGCATCCAGGCCGGTCCCGTCGTAGATCTCGACCGGCGTGTAGATGTCCATGGCGTAGCGGGGCGTGCGCGGGATGTAGGAGGGCACGACAACCACCGTCCCCGGGTCCCCTTCGTTGATGTTGGGATTCAGGTCGATCTCGCGCTGCATCATCGGCAGCCTGATCCCGAGGTCGGCGAGCCGCCGGCCCTCCAGGAGCATGATCTCCTGCCGCGCCAGCCAGAGCGCGTGCCAGAGGTCGTCGGCGTCCGACAGTTCGGCGATGCTGTCGGCGTCCAGCGAGGTTGCGGATGTGTGGGGAACGTCCAGACCGTCGGCGGGACGGTCCACCACCAGGCCCGGGCGCCAGGGGCCGCCGGAGTCCGCCCGGATCACGATCTCCGAGTTCCGCGGGCGGATGGACAGGTCGGCGTTCCGGCGCTCGTCGCCTTCGTCGAAGCTCGCCGTACCCCTGGTCTTCGCGATGGTGATCGCGCTCTCCAACCCGGTCCGGGCCGCCGCCAGGTCGCCTCTCGCAAGGGCGGCCTCCGCCAGGATCAGATGCATCTCCTCCGCCGTCGCCACGGGAACCGGCGAGGACCGCACGGTATACTTCGGATCCAGGAAGTCGAGCCGGGGCAGCGGCTGCATCTCCTGGAGAGCCCGGACCACCAGGAAGAACACGGCTGTGTTGGGAAGCGAGGCGTCGTCGTAGGGGGGGGCGAAGAGAAGGTCCGGCTCACGGCCAAGCGCACTCCTGGCCGCGGCCCCGGCCCCCGCCGCGTCGCCCTGCAGCCGGCGAACACGGGCCAACGCCGCGTCCACCTGGGGCCCGAAGGCCGCCGCCCGCCCCAGGTCCGAGACCGCCTTCTCCAACGCGACCGAGGCGGGCTCCGGCTCCCCGTCCTCCTCGTGCGGCGCGTGGGAAAAGACCTCTCCGAGCGTCAGGTATGCCATGGCCCGGTAGTAGTGGGCCTCGGCGACGTGCGCGGAGTCCGGGTCCTCGTCCTCCGGCACGATCTCGTCGATCACGAAGTCACCCAGAGCACGCAGTTCCTGCACGTTCCAGTAGACCCCGCTCGCGCTTGTTCCCGTCGAATTGACCAGCAGGGGCGTCACCAGGTGGGGTTCGTCGAAGGTCACGTCGATGCCGGTGCCGTGAATCGAGTAGTCGTCGCTGGTGACCGCCGTCGCCACCACGTAGGCGCTGATCATGCGGGCGAACTGCGCGCGCAGCCCCGGCATGAGCGCGGCGGTGGGGTTGTCCGCGTTCGCCAGGTCTTCGTCGGTCGTCGTGGGATTGTCCACGTTGGTGGGGTTGATGAAATCGCACGCACCCGCGCCCAGGGCCACGACGCCCAGCGCGGCGGCCGCGATGCATCCACGCCGGGCCGTCCGGCTTATCGCGCACATGCTCTTCTCCACCTCCGGCTCAGAACACGACTTCGACCCCGACCCGGTACATCCGGTTCGGGGGGAGGGTGATGCTGCTCTCGCTTCCGAGAATCAGGCCGCCCCCGAAGCTCACGCCGTTGAGTTCCGGGTCGATCATCCGGTTGCGCGACCAGATCCAGAGATTGCGGCCGGCCGCGTAGACGGTCGTCCGGTGGGCGCCCATTCGGGCCGCGACGTCTTCCGGGAGCACATAGCGCACGGAGACCTCACGCAGCTTGAAGTAGTCACCATCGTAGAGGAAGGCGCTGCGGGCGCTCGATTGGCTGTATTTGCCGCGTACGGTCCCATCCCGGTTGTACTGGACCGGGAAGGCGTAGGCGCAGTGCGGGTCCCGCTCGCCTGGCGGTCTGGTGTCGGTCGCCGGGTCGGTCCAGTTCAGCCCGCAACGCACCAGTTCCCGCCGCAGGATGTTGTTGAAGGTCGCCCAGATCGACCCCCAGTCGAACACCTGGTGCCCTCCGGCCCAATCCGCCAGCGCGCTTACCGAGAGGTTGGTCCCAAGCGAAAGTGTAGTGGTGAATCCCCCGCTGATCTTCGGCACCGGACTCTCTCCGGTGAACTGTTGCCCGGTGGCATCGGGAAGGCTGTCCCCGTTGGTGTCCAGCGGCGTCGTCACTCTCCACGCCCCCACCGGCCCACCGATGCATGTGTTCAGGTTACCCTCCTCTTCCACCTCCCAGCATCCGGTCACGACCTTGTGGTCCCCCACGAAGAACTCGGGCACGCCTCCCATGTCGATGACCTGGTTGTGGTTGAACTGGAAGTTCCCGCCCACCGACCACGCCGTGTTCCGCCTGTTGACCGCCTGAACGTTGACGGCCACCTCCACACCCCAGTTCCAGATCTCGCCCACGTTCTCCTGTTGGGTGCGCAGCCCGGTCACCGGCTGGCGCGGCACCTGGAAGAGGGCGTCGGTGGTGCGCGCGTCGTACCACGTGAAGTTCAGTCCGACCCGATTCGACAGGAGCGCCGCGTCGAAGCCCGCTTCGATCGTCGAGGTTCGTTCGGGCCTCAGCTCCGGGTTGCCCGGATTGGCGAACCGGGGCGCCGACTGGTCCCTGAAGGAAATCGAAGAGAAGGTGCGGTCCTTGAGGAAGGCTCCGGGGAACTTGCCCGTCTGGCCATAGGCCGCCCGCAGCTTGAGTTCGTCCACGAGCGGGATCGTCGCCTCGTCGCTCACGACGTATGAAACGGTTGCCTTGGGGTAGAACTCGGTGTCGATTTCCTCGCCGAAGCTGGAGCCGGCATCGATCCGGAACCCGGCGCCCACGTACACCCTGTCCCGCAAGCTCAGCTGCTCGTCGACGTAGAGGCCACCGTTGAACACCTCGACGTTGCCTTCGGCGGCGGTGACCACGGCCGCGGCATCGAAGTGGTTGGTTCCCGGAAGGGCGAAGCCCCGCCCGGCACCGTTGATGAGGCTCTCCTCCTCGCGGAAGCCCTGTACGCCGACCGTCAGGGACGAACCGACGGTGTTGTCCGCATTCTCCCAGCGGTGGCTGGCCCCCGCGTCCAGCGATACGGAGGTGAACGACCGGTCACGGCGGTTGATCCTCCCGGTGACCTCACCGGGCGTGAACCCTATCGGTTCGAAGATGCGCTGCTGGTTGGTGCGGTTATCGGCACCGACCGCTAGCCTCGCGGTCATATTGGCGCGGGGGTTCCAGCGCGCCCCGGCCGAAAAGATGAAGCGGTTGACCGATTCGGCGATGTCGGGACGCAGGAACATGTCCAGCGCCCCCTCCAGGGTCCGGGCCCTCGAGAGAGGGAGCGCATCCCCCACCTCGAAGGTCGTGAGCGGATCGGCGATGGCCCTGCCGTTGAAGAGCCTGTCGAAGTTGTGGCGCACGTAGCTGCCCGAGAACTCGATGGAGAAGTCCTCGGTGACGGACGCTTGAAAACCGCCCCGCAGGCTGTAGTTCGTGCTGCCGTCCTTGGGCTGTGTTCCGGTCCTGTCCTCCAGGCGGCCGCTGACGCTGTACGTCACGTCGGCGGTGCCTCCGGTGGCGCCCAGGTAGTAGCTCTGGCTGGCACCCCGCTTGAAGTAGTTGTCCTCCAGGAACGTGGGCGACACCGAGTCGAGCTCCACGAGTTTCCGGTAGATCACACGGGTGTCGAAGACGTACTTGAGCTCGGGAAGCTCCATTCCCTGCTCCATGCGGGCGGTGATCCGGGGCGGCCCCGGCGACCCCTTCCTGGTGAAGATCTGGATGACCCCGGTCGCCGCGTCAGAGCCGAAGAGGGTGGAGGCGGCCCCTCCCTTGGTGACCTCGATGCGCTCGATGTCCGTGGTGAGCAGGTCGGCCAGCGCCGAGGACTGCTCGCCGCCCGTTCCCGCGGAGGTGGACTGGTCGTTGTCCACCCGCACGCCATCGATATAGATGACCGGTGTCTGCGCGCCGAACACCGATGACGTGCCCCGGAAGTTGATCAGCGAGCCCGTCCCGGGCTGGGCCGAGGTGGCGTTCACGGTGGCCCCCGCAACCCGGCCCTGAAGCACCTGGTCGATGGACTGCACCGGTGCGAGCTCGAAGTCCTCTGCGGTGAGAACCTCCACCGACGTGCCCAGCGCGCGCCTCGCGGTTTCGGCCCCAACTCCCGTGACCACGATCTCGTCGAGGGAAATGGCAGTCTGCGTCATCTCGATTTCAACCGAGATGGTCTGTTCCGCAACCACCACCACCGCTCTGTCCACCTCGCCGTAGCCGATCAGCGTCACCTTCAGGCGCTGCTCGCCGGCGGGCACGTTCATGAGTTCGAAGCGCCCCGCCAGACCACTGAACTGGCTGACCGCCGTACCCACGATGTGGACCTGGGCGCTGGCCAGGGGTCGTCCGGAGGCGCCGTCCAGCACCAGTCCGAGTACCGTTCCCGTCTGGGCGGCGGCGGGGGCCAGGGTACCACCCGCCAGCATAAACAAGAGCGTGACAAGGCGTGCGGCCGCCCTCACGATGGGATCGTCCCGCATTCCGGGTTTCCGTCCTCTGCTAACTGTATACAATTCCAGGAGTTACGACGATCCGCCACCGTACGTAGCGTAATGTGTTTCCTGCTACACGTCCAGGTTCCGCACGTATTTCGCGTTCTTCTCGATGAACTCCCGTCGGGGCTCCACCTCGTCACCCATGAGCCGCGAGAAGATCCGGTCCGCCTCGGTGGCGCTCTCGACCGTCACGCGCAGGATCGTGCGCGCGTCCGGGTCCATGGTCGTCTTCCAGAGCTGGTCCGGGTTCATCTCTCCCAGCCCCTTGTAGCGCTGCACCGAGATGCCCTTGCCGTCCTTCCCGTTGGACAGCTTGCGGATCTCCAGGTCGCGCTCGTCGTCGGTGTAGGCGTAGCGCTCCGTCTTCCCCTTCTGGACGCGGTAGAGAGGCGGCTGCGCGATGTAGACGTACCCCTGCTCGATGAGCTCCCGCATCTGGCGGAAGAAGAAGGTGAGCAGGAGGGTGCGGATATGGGCTCCGTCCACGTCGGCGTCCGTCATGATGATGATCTTGTGGTAGCGCGCCTTGCTGATGTCGAAGTCGTCCCGGATCCCCGCGCCGATCGCGGTCACCATGGCCCGGATCTCCTCGTTGGAGAGGATCTTGTCGATGCGGGCCTTCTCCACGTTGAGGATCTTGCCCTTGAGGGGGAGGATCGCCTGGAAGGAGCGGTCGCGTCCCTGTTTGGCCGACCCGCCGGCCGAATCCCCCTCGACCAGGTAGATCTCCGAGAGCGCCGGGTCGGCGATCGAGCAGTCGGCCAGCTTGCCCGGCAGCACGCCGCCCTCCAGGCCGCTCTTCTTGCGGGCCAGGTCCCGTGCCTTGCGCGCGGCCTCCCGGGCCCGCGCCGCCTGCAGCGACTTCTCGATGACGAGCTTGGCCGACCTGGGATTCTGCTCCAGGAAGGCCGACAGGTGCTCGTTCACCGCCATCTCCACCGCGCCCCGCACCTCCGAGTTGCCCAGCTTGGTCTTCGTCTGCCCCTCGAACTGGGGCTCCATCACCTTCACGCTCAGCACGCAGGTGAGGCCCTCGCGCACGTCGTCGCCCGACAGGCTCTCGTCCTTCTTGAAGATCCTGTTCTTGCGGGCGTAGTCGTTGATCGTGCGGGTGAGCGCCGAGCGCAGGCCGGTCAGGTGCGTGCCGCCCTCGTGGGTGCCGATGTTGTTGACGAAGGTGTGGATGTTCTCCGAGAAGCCGTCGTCGTACTGCATGGCAAGCTCGATCTCGGCCTCGGGGCGGGTGGTCTCGAAGTGGATCACCTGCGGGTGGATGGCGGTGCGCGAGCCCCGCAGGTACTCGACGAACTCGGCAAGTCCCCCTTCGTAGCGGTAGACGTCCTCGGTCTCGTCGTCGGTGCGCTCGTCGCGCAGCACGATCTCGAGGCCCTTGTTGAGGAAGGCCAGCTCGCGGAGCCGGGCCGAAAGGGTGTCGAAGTTGAAGGCCAGCTCGGTGAACACCTCGGGGTCCGGCTTGAAGGTGACCAGCGTGCCGGTTCCGCGGGCGGCGCCGATCACCTCGAGTTCGGTGGTCTTGATGCCGCGCTCATAGCGCTGGCGATAGCGCTTTCCGCCCCGCCGGACCTCGACCTCCAGCCACTCCGACAGCGCGTTCACCACGCTCACGCCCACCCCGTGCAGCCCCCCCGACACCTTGTAGGAGCTCTTGTCGAACTTTCCGCCCGCGTGGAGGGTGGTCATCGCCACCTCGACCCCCGGCACGCCCTCGGTGGGGTGCATGTCGACGGGGATGCCGCGCCCGTCGTCGTCGACGCTGATGATGTCGTCCGGGCGGATGACCACGCTCACCGAGGTGCAGTGCCCCGCCATCGCCTCGTCCACGCTGTTGTCCACGACTTCGTACACCAGGTGGTGCAGTCCCCTGGCCGAGGTGGACCCGATGTACATGCCGGGCCGCTTGCGAACCGCTTCGAGGCCCTTGAGGACCTGTATCCGTCTGGAGGTGTAGTCTCCGCCCTTGTTATCCGTGGCCATCGGCTCGCCCCGCAGATCGTGTGATGGTTTCCGCCGTCTCCGCCAGCCGGAAGCGGATGCGCCCGATCGGCGGACCCGTCCCGCGGGCGTTCACCCTCTTCAGTATGATGCCGCCCATCATCGTCAGCTCGGTGATCCAGGCGCTCGAGAGCACCTCGACCACGAGCGTCTCCCCTCGTATCTCCACAGGGCGGGTCACGCGGCTGATGCGCGGCCCCACCGCATCGCCCCAGTCGTCCATGGCGCGGAGCCGTGCCAGGGCCACCCCGAGCCCGGATACGTCGAGGTACCCGTCCAGCACCTCGGCCACGGGGACGAACCCGTCCCCGCCCCGCTCCGCGCACGCCGCGCCCATCCGCCCCCGGTTCATACCTCTCACGCCTCGATCACCCCTTCCCGGATACGCCAGCGCTCCAGGAAGGGTCCCCTGAGCCGCGCGTCGGATTCCTTGGGCGCCGTGAGAATGACCTGTCCCGTGCCCTCTTCGCGCAGCAGCGACATGACCCGCAGGGAACGATGTTCGTCCAGTTCCGCGAAGGCGTCGTCCAGGAGGAGGATCGGGTCGGTGTGTCGCCGGCGCCGAATCGTGGCGGCTTCCGTGAGGCGAAGGGCCAGGGCGGCCGTGCGGCGCTGCCCCCCCGATCCGTACCTCCGGACCGCAAGGGCCCTGCCCTGTGACGCTATCGTGAAAAGAAGTTCATCCCGGTGCGGTCCGACCGTGGTGACGCCCCGCCGGAGGTCCGTCTCCCGGCTCTCGTGCAGCCGCGCCGCAAACCGCTCGCCGACCTCTTCCTCGTCGGCCCCGAACACCTCGCCGCCGCGCTCCCGGCCACGGTCGCCGCGCCCCAGGTCGGACCGGTAGGCCAGCCCCACCGAGTCACACCCCGAGATGGCCGTGCAGTAAGTCTCGAAGGCGCCGGACCAGGTCGTGGTCCATGCGTGGCGGAGGTGCGTGACCCGCGCTCCGTGCACGACGAGTCCCTCATCCCAGGCCCGCACCGCCGGGGCCGGGGCATTCGCCCTCAGCGCCGCGTTGCGCTGCGCGAGAGCCTTCCTGTAACGCGAGAGAGACTCCACGTATCCGTTCCCGTTGAGCGACAGCACGATGTCCAGGAAGCGGCGCCGGACATGTGGTCCGGCGGTCACCAACTCCACGTCCGACGGAGAGAACACGACCGCCCCCAGCCGGCCCAGCGCGCCCGACATTCGCAGCGCCTCGCTTCCGTCCACCGATACCTTCTTCCTCTTCCTCTTCCGATCGAAACCCGCCGACACCGTCGCCGGCCTGTCCCCGTCCACCCACCCCTTGAGGTGGAACACGTCCCTGGAGAACGCACCCAGCTCGCCGTCGCCCGCACCGCGGAAGGAACGGAAGCTCTCCAGGTAGTAGATCGCTTCCAGAAGGTTCGTCTTCCCCTGCGCGTTTTCGCCGATGACCGCGACCCCTTCCGGAGGAAAGTGCAACTCCTGGACCCCCAGGTTGCGGAAGTGGCGCAGCTCCAGTTCCCTCAAGACCACGAAGCGAGAAGAGACCGCGAACGGGAGATTCCTGACATGCTGTAATATAACAGGATTCAGAGGGGTTCTTCAGACTGCGGGGAGTCCCGGCCGGGGCGGTCGCGGGCAGTTCCGTCCCGGTGCTCTCAGACGCCGCGGAAGACCGGCTTGCGCTTCTCCAGGAACGCCGTCATCCCCTCCTTCATGTCGCCGGTCGACGCGAGAAGGCCGAACAGCGTGGCCTCGAAGTCGAGCGCGCGGTCCACGCTGCTCTCGTACGCGCCGTACAGCGAAGCCAGCGCCATGCGCACGGCCACCGGGGCATTGCCGGCGATCCGCGCCGCCACCTTGTCCGCACGGTCCATGAGTTCACCGTGCGGCACGACCGCGTTCGCGAGTCCGATCTCCGCCGCGCGCGTTCCGTCGATCATGTCCCCCGTCAGGATCAGCTCGGCCGCGCGCCCCAGTCCCACCAGCCGCGCCAGCCGTACGGTTCCCCCGTACCCCGGGATGATCCCCAGCCCTACTTCCGGAAGACCGAAGCGGGCGCGTTCGCTCGCGATGCGCAGGTGGCACGCCAGAGCGAGTTCGCAACCCCCGCCGAGCGCGTACCCCCCGACCGCCGCGATCACCGGCTTCCCAAAGCGCTCGATCCGCCGCAGCACCTCTTGCCCGGCACGGCTCACCTCCGTCCCGGTCAGGGTCCCCATTCCGGCCAGCACCCCGATATCCGCCCCGGCCACGAAAGCCTTGTCCCCGGCTCCCGTGAGGATCACCACCCTTACCTCCGGTTCTCCCTCCAGGCCGGCGAAGGCCGTGTCGATTTCCGCGATCACCTCCGGGTTCAGCGCGTTCAGCTTCGCCTGCCGATCAATCGTGACCCTGGCGACCGCGTCCGTGACTTCGGTCCTGACGTACCTGTTGTCGCTCATCTGGTTTCGCTTTCCACCTGGTTCGATCCGCCTGGCCCGGCGTTCGAGGCGCAGCATTGCGCGCTCCCGCGGGGCGCGGGGAAGCTAGCAGCCCGCGGACAAACCTGCACGAGCACCGAGTGGCGGGGAGGCCGGGGTCGGCCGGGATTCCTCCCACGGCCGCCGGCTGAGCGGACGGTATCCCGCCGGGACACACCCTGAACGGATCACGCCCCTGACCGTGGCGGAGACGGCGGTGCCGGCTTACCTTCCTGTGGCCGCGAGCCGCGGGCAGACTTCCGGTTCACGCATTGGAACCGTAGCTGGCGGATCATGCACGGGACCCAGGGGGGAACACGGGGTAACGAGGCGGAGGCATCCGGCGGACCACGGGGGTTCGTCACGGCATTCCAGTACAGAGGACATTCATGGCACGATCTCTCAACAAGGTGACCCTTATCGGCAATGCCGGCGGCGATCCCGATGTCCGGACGACCACCTCGGGTGGCCGGGTCGCCAAGCTGTCGCTGGCCACCAGCCGGTCGTTCCCGGACCGCTCGGGCCAGCAGCAGGAGCGTACGGACTGGCACCGGCTCACCTTCTTCGGCCGCCTCGTGGACGTGGTGGAGCAATGGGTCAAGAAGGGGGACCGCCTCTTCGTGGAGGGCCGGATCGAGTATTCCCAGACTCAGGACGACCGCGGCGGAACCCGGTATTGGACGGACATCGTAGTGAACGAGATGATCATGCTGGGGTCCGGGGGCGCGGGCCGGGCGGCGCCCGCGGCCGAAAGCCAGCGCGGCGACCACCGCGCGTCGGCGCCGGCGACACCCATCAACGAACCCGACGACGATCTGCCCTTCTGACGAAGGAAACGGGCGCCACAGCGAAGCGAGGGTAAGAGGCTCTTGGCCAACGACGCGATCGAAATGGAGGGGACCGTCACCGAGGTCCTCCCGAACGCGAACTTCCGGGTGCGGCTGGAGAACGGCCATGAGATCCTGGCGTACCTGTCCGGCAAGATGCGTAAGTTCTACATCCGTGTCCTCGCCGGAGACCGTGTCAAGGTCGAAATGTCCCCCTATGATCTGACCCGGGGCAGGGTGACGTATCGCTACAAGTAAAGTGGCGGCCGCGCGGCGCAAGGCTCGCGTGGCTCATTCCTCCGACTTCCAGAGGCCCATGAGGTACGGATCGAACCTTCCCGGATCCTTCAGGTACTGAGCGGTCCACGCTTCGTACTCGGGCAACTTCAGCCGGTCGCGGATCTTCCCGGTAGCCAGGCGGATCGCGTCATTGTAGGAACTCGGCGCCAACCGATCGGCTTCCCGGGCCTGGGCCTCCGCCAGAGCGAAGATCTCCTCCGGAGAGAGGGACAGGAGGGCATCGGCCACTCGCGCGGAGCAGTAGTCCCTGTATTTTGCCCTGAGTACGGATTCTCCGTCGCGATCCGCCATGCTTCTCCTCGGCGACGTGCATTTTCGTGCGTTTCGACCAACATACGGGGACACACAACCGTTTACCAGTGCCTGAGAGCCGGGTAGCAGCCGTGGATGAACCCCGTATCGGGCCCGCGAGGGTGGCGCGCGCGGCAGGGCCGTCAAGGCGCTTTCACGCCGAACCGCAGAGATGTCCGCCTGAAAGGCTACGAAGAGAGCGCAGTCCCGGGATTTCGTTTCACCCGCCGCCAGAGCGCTGTCAGGGAAGCCGGCTGATGAGTGCCAACGTCGGAAAAGAAGGCGCAACCCCCCAGGCGCCCGAAGAAAAGGGACCCCCCGCCTCTGTCCACTGACCCCTCTTATCTAACTGGTCAACTAATTTAGCTAACTTGGCCGGCTAAGGCCGCAGAAAGCCGGATTCGGAGTCAGTCGCACAGCTGATCACAGGGGCACCCCGTCCCTCGGCTTCGCGGAGCCGACGGTAGATGGAACGGCGCGTCAGTCCGTACTGAACGACTCTACTCAGGAAGTCCGGATCGGATTGCTGGACCTCCTCCGCTTCAGAAGCGACGTCGTTGGGGAGACGTACATTCAACTGGACGGAACGCGTGTTCCACATGGTCAACCGGACCCCCTTCTGGAAGATGATTTAATTCGGGATTGCCCGGAAGCAAACCCGGTGCGAGCATTCTGCCCGTTGGGTGTCCCGACCATCGGTTCCCCCCTCCTTGCGGGCGCTGGAACCTTAAGGGGTGAGAATGCGGTCCGCAAGACACGTCCAGCCGTCGAGCATCTTACATAAATCTTTGCATAACAATGAGTTACAAAAGGCCCGATTCTGCGAAACCACCTGTTTCCGGGGGAGTGGCGGGGGCTTGGGAGTGACGAAACCGATACCGTCTAAGTGTCAAACTGATAAGCAGTTGTATACAGGCGGGCCAAGCGTGTGGGATCGAGAAACAGAAACGGATTTTTACCCAAAAATGGCAGTCCGCGCCAGCTGTCCGAAAGACCGGTGGCTCGCCGTCGCTACGGGAGAACGGAGCGCAGGAACGCCCCCAACGCGGCTCCGTCGAACTCCCGGAAACTCCTCCGCACCTCCCGCGCCGAATCCTCAAGGAAAATGTGGGCCGTGTGGTACCGCCGGGTGTGTCCCTCTCTCCTGAATCTCAGGAACCCTCGCCACCGTCTTCCGTCGACGAAGACATGCAGGGAAGCGACCCAGGTCCGGCCGCAGAAGTCGAAAGGCCGTTCCTCCACCTTGGCGGGACGAACGGGCGCCGGGCTGTGGGGAGTGCGCCCACAATCCTCGATGTAACGGAGTGGGTGGCGCTGGCGGTCCGCCAACCAGATTTCGAACGTCGGTAGCGGAAGGAGATGCTCGGCAAAGCGGGTGAGCGTGGCCATGGGGTCCCGCGTATCGTGCAGTCCCCGTGCCTTGGCCCACTCCCGAGCCTTCGCGTAGAGGCCGCGGACAGCCTCGCGGGGGACCAGCCGCAGGAGCCGGTCGGCGTGGCGGCGCCGGTACGAGTAGTAGCCGAAGTACAGCACCTCGGGAGTCTCGGCGGGGCCGTCAAGGGGCGTTCTCGGCTCCCTCCTTACGCTCTGTTCACCTATCTGCAACTGGGGTCTCCCTGGTTTTCAGTGAACCATCGGGCGGGTCTCTTCCCGCGCGCCTGCCGATTGATCGTCAACCGCGAGCGGCATCTGTCGGCCGGTCCTCCACCCCCCGGCTTCATCCCCACGGGAGGCGATTCGCTCGAGGGTGGCACGTTCGCCGAAGGTCGATACCAGACCCCGGACAGACTGGAATCTCTCGGGCTCGAAGCGAGCGACCAGGTCACCCAGTCCCCGCCGCATGGCCAGGAGGCTCGATTGCAGTTCGCCGAAGGTCACGGGGACGCCGAAGCGGACCAGGTATCCCCCCGCTCCGCTGGGGCCGGCCGAATCGACAGGGTCGACACGCACCCCCGGGAAGACCTCCCGGATCGCCTCAAGGAGCTGGAAAGGCCATGCGCCGGCGGGGCGGAAGACCAGCGAGTTGGCCTCATAGTCGAGACGGACGCGGGTTACCTCGCCCGGGTCGGTTATGATCCGTACCACCGTGCTGCCGTGCAGATCCAGATCCTTGCATATGTCCCGGAAGCCTATCCTGAGCAAAGTCGGGCGCGAGAGCGGCGAAAAGCCGCGCCGTGCCAGGACCCGCAGGGCCAGGTCGAAGCAGAATCGCCGAAGCTCCCCGGAGGGCGGTCTGCCCGCGGTAGCCGCACCTTCACACTCAGCCCCGGCCAGGGTTCGAATGTGCGCCAGCGTGGGATCGTACACCCAGTCGAGAATCACGAGTTCGGAGGCAAGGTTCAGGTACTTCACCTCCGCCGAACCCAGATCCATGGCACGCACCGACGCCGCGAAACGTCCCTCGACCACCACGGCCAACCCGATGTCCTGGATCCGTCCCCCACGCCGATACAGTTCGTGGACATCACGGTACTGGACAACGGCGCGAGTCAGGGGAAGTTCACAGATTCCCGGCACATCGGCCATCGCCTCGGGGCGGCTTACCGTCGTGATCGTCGGGTCCATGGAGCGAGCCGGTGGAAGTGGGAGGGCGCGAATAGTAAGCATTTGTTTACGGCCGACGCAAGGGAAAGGGGGGATGGGCGGCAGGGTACGGGCGGTGCGGCACGGCGATCCGCACTCGCCACTGCGCTGATCCGTTGCGCTGATCCGTCCTTGCCACGTCGGGGGCGCCGTGTCTATCATTAGCGTTCGCTCCCGGCAGTTCCGCGGGAGACCCGGCGGGTCGAAGAGGTGGCCCGGCCGGTCTTGAACTCGCCGGCGGTCCCCGGCAAACGTCAACGCCCAAACGCGGGATGATGCGGTTGGAAGTCTTCGTCAAGGAAAACGAGAGCCTGGAACGGGCTCTTCGCAGGTTCAAGCGCAAGGTGCAGCGCTCGGGACTCTATTCCGAGCTCAGGAAGCGCCGGTTTTACGAAAAGCCGAGTGCGCAACGGAAACGCCGGCGGGAGGCGGCGATTCGCCGCGAGCGCAGGCGGCAGCGGCGGTCGCGGCGCTAGGTCGCCGGACGCGGCCTTTCGCCAGCGATTGGTAGGGCCGCCGATCACACCTCCAGGGGTACCGGCCCGGTGGGCGTCCAGTCGTAGAAGCCCGCCCCCGTCTTTCTCCCGTACCGCCCCATCGCCACGAGCCGCTTGAGGAGGGGAGGGGCCGCGTAGCGCTCTTCCCGGTACTCGCCGTACATGATGTCGGCGACGTGCAGAAGCGTGTCGAGCCCCACGAAGTCACCGAGCGTAAGGGGCCCCATGGGGTACCCACAGCCGAGGGTCATCGCCCTGTCGATGTCCTCGACGCTGGCCACGCCGCGTTCCAGTTGCCGGATCGCGTCGAGCAGATAGGGGACCAGGAGCAGGTTGACGACGAAGCCCGAGTTGTCCCGGGCCGTGATGGGGACCTTCCCGACCCGCCTGGCGAAGGCGCGTGCCGCCTCGAAGGTCTCCCGGCTGGTGACGATCGTCCTGACGACCTCGACCAGCTTCATGACCGGCACGGGATTGAAGAAGTGGAGCCCGACGAAGCGGTCCGGCCGCGACGTGGCCGCGGCCATGTCGGTGACCGTGAGCGAGCTCGTGTTGGAAGCGAAGATCGTCTCGTCGGGGCAGACGCGGTCAAGGTGGCCGAACAGCTCGTTCTTGGCATCGAGCGACTCGACGATCGCCTCGATCACCATGTCCCGGCCCGCGAACGCGTCCAGCGATGTGGTGAATGTGATCCTCGCCAGGGCGTCGTCGCGCGCCGCCGCGTCCAGCTTGCCCTTCGCCACGGCCCGGTCCAGCGACTTCGACACCCTGGCTCTGCCGGCCGCCAACGCGTCCTCGTCGATCTCCCGCACCACGACATCGCACCCCGCCTTCGCGGACACCTCGACGATGCCGCTCCCCATCAGGCCGCATCCGGCCACGCCTACCTTTTCGATCTCCAATTCGTATCTCCTTGTTCGGTTCCCATCATTTCACGCGCCACACCGTGGAAGTGGCGCCGCACCCAGCGCCGCCACGCGGGCGGCGGCGGTTCGAGTCCGTTCTCCCTCTCGAGGCCGTCCAGCACCCCTTCGACCTCCGATTGTACATCGGCCAGCCTGCGGCGGAATCCCGGACCGGCCAGCAGGACGACCGCCAGCGACGACAACACGAACGCCGTCGTTCCGGCGACGACGATCGCTCCGAAGGCCAACAGCGAGGGGTCCATGCTCAGCGCGACGGCCGCGCCCCCCACTCCTCCCACAGCGATCGACGCCAACGCCCACCAGTTCCGGTAGTTGGCCGCGATTCCCGGATCGACCCGGATACCCACCAGCGTGGACCCGGCCTTCACTCGCTCCAGGCGGATCTCGACAAGCCGCGACGATGCGACATAGTGCTGCCGCGATCTGAAGCTCGCCCCCCTGGCCACCCTCGACATCCAGTCGACAGCGGGCCGGTACTGGAGCAGGTCATCGCCCAGGCGAACCCGCTGCAGCAGCTGGCCACCCACCATGAATTCGTCCAATTCCCGCCGGATCGCGGCGCGCGGCCGCTCGATGGTGCGGCTGGCCCGGATCTCGTCGCGCAGCAGCAACATCCGCTTTCCCGTGCTCCACCACCCCTCGCCCGTCCCCCCGGAACCCGCCCGATGCTCGGCCAGCGCACGCCGCACATGCCGCTCCGGCAGCCCCACCTCCCGCCCGATTCGCACCACCTCCGCATCGCTGAAGGCCTCTCCAGTCCCTCCCGGATCATCCGCGGCAAGCTCGGCCGCACGCCGCATGACCCGGTCGAAGTCGCGGCGCGTCAGCGGTCCCCCGGAGCTCATCGGCACGACCGTGCGTCCTCAGTACGCCTCGACCACGACCGCCCCGCCCTGGCCACCCCCGATGCAGGCCGATC
The DNA here is from genome assembly GCA_965204275.1 of Longimicrobiales bacterium. Classification (GTDB taxonomy): domain Bacteria; phylum Gemmatimonadota; class Gemmatimonadetes; order Longimicrobiales; family Gaopeijiaceae; genus Bin94. The sequence continues at coordinate 146,057 of CBDBEC010000001.1, read as the reverse complement.
CGAGCCCGTAGCGCGCGCCCCGGCGCCGCAATTCGTGGAGCAGGTGCAGGGTGATCCTGGCCCCGGAGGCTCCCAGCGGATGCGTGATGGCGATCGCGCCGCCGTTCACGTTGGTGCGCTCGGGGTCGAGTCCCAGTTCCTTCTCGACGGCCTTGTACTGGGGCGCGAAGGCTTCGTTGACCTCGACCAGGTCCATGTCCTCCAGGCCGAGCCCGGCGGCCGCCAGCGCTGCGCGGGCGGCCGGTGCCGGCCCGATCCCCATGATTCGCGGATCGACACCCGCAAACCCCCACGAAACCAGGCGGCCGATCGGCGAGGCACCGTTGGCTTCCGCCCACCCCCGTTCGGCCAGTACCACCGAGGCGGCCCCGTCGCCGATCCCGCTGGCGTTGCCCGCGGTGACCAGGCCGTCCTTCCTGAAATATGGACGAAGCCGCCCGAGTGCCTGCATCGTGGTATCGGGCCGCATGTGCTCGTCGACCGCGAAACGGGACTCTCCCTTGCGGGTTTTCACGGTGACGGGCGCGACTTCCGCGTCGTAGCGGCCCGCCTCCCAGGCCGATCTGGCCCGTTGCTGGCTGTTCAGAGCCACCTGGTCCGCCTCCTCCCGGGTCACGCCGTAGCGCTCCGCGAGTTCCTCCGCCGTCTGCGCCATGGTGAGGCCGCAGTGAGAGTCCAGCAGGGCCTCCCAGAGCAGATCCTGGAAGCCGTTCGCCGCCGGGCCGAGCCGCAACCCCCCCCAGCGGGCGCCCCGTATCACGTGGGGTGCCTGGCTCATGGACTCCGCGCCCCCGCACAGCGCGACCTCCGTCCCCCCCAGCAGGATCTCCTGCGCCCCCGACACGATGGCCTGGAAGCCGGAGCCGCACAGACGGTTCACCGTGAGGGCCCCGGCCTCCCGGGGCACCCCGGCGCGAAGGCCGACGTGCCGGGCCAGGTAGATGGCGTCGGCGGCGGTCTGCAGGGCGTTGCCGTAGAAGACGTGGCCCACCTGCGCCGGTTCGATTCCCGCCGCCGCCAGCGCCGCTTCCGCCGACAGCACGCCAAGGTCGGTGGCGCTGAACTCCTTCAACGAACCGCCGAAGGTGCCGAAGGGAGTTCGCTTTCCCGAGAGGAAGACAATCTCCTTCTCGAAGCCCTGAGTTCCCATGTATCGCTCCTGCGGTGCCCTACCGCTCCTTGATGTGGTCGTTTCGCTCCCCGCCGACGTGTCCCGCCCGGAAAGGAGCCGCGTCACCGCCCCGTCCCTTCGCACCCCGCTGCGCGCACCCGCGCTCCCGGAGCACCATCGCGAAGGGACTGAAAGCTACCTCCGGGTAAAGGCGGGGTTCAAGCCGCAGCGGGCCGGGAAGGGCCCGGTGAGGCAATTCTCGCCAGGGTCACCGGCTACTCGGGGGCCCGGCTGACCCTGTTGAAGGCGCAGCAACGCCGTGCGGGCCACAACCGCGACCACCTGCCGAGTGTCGCTCCGCCGACCGATCGCCGGGTGGGAATCCACGGTGTAAGCTTGTACCATAGTGGCACCTAACCGGCGATTGCCGGATGACTTAGCGACCAGGAGCGGGGCGGAGAATGCGTCGAAGAGCAAAGGAAACCTCCAAGGAGAACCAGGGGCGGGACACGTCGGGCCCTATGCCCCCGGACTGTCTCCGGATGCCCGCCCCGGCCATGCTGGATCTGGCCGCAAGGGCAGCCGAGGCTCTCGTACGGCGCAGCGGGGAGCTGGACCGGAAAGCGGCATGGGACGGCGAGTTTCGTGACGAGCTTGTCGAGAAGCTCATGGAGGATCCGCCGGAAACCGGGCGGGCGCCCCAGGAGATTCTGGAGCGGGCCCTGGCCGATGTCCTGCCACTGGCGCTCAGCCTCGACCATCCCCGTTGCTTCGGCTTCGTGCCGTCCTCCACCACATGGCCGGGAGTCATCGCGGACTTCCTGGCTGCGGGCTACAACGTCAACTCCTGCAACTGGCTCGTCGCGAGCGGCACGAGCCAGCTCGAATGCGTGGTCGTCGACTGGTTTCGCCAATGGCTCGGCTACCCGGACACGGCGGGGGGGGTGCTGACGAGCGGTGGCTCCGCCGCAAGCCTGGATGCGCTCGTGGCAGCGAGGGAAGCCGCCGGATACCCGGAAAGCGCCAGCGTGTACATGAGTGATCAGAGCCACAGTGCCCACCTGAGGGCCGTCAAGATCGTGGGTGTCCGCCCGGAACACGCCCGGGTCGTCCCGAGCGACGACCGGTTTCGCATCGATATGGGCGAACTGGCCTCAATGGTGGCGGCGGACCGCGCCGCCGGACTGGAGCCCATCGCGGTGTGCGCGAACGCCGGGGCCACCGCGACCGGAGCCGTCGATCCGCTGGAGGAGCTGGCCGACTTCTGCGGGTCGGAGGACATCTGGCTGCACGTCGACGCCGCGTACGGCGGGTTCGCAGTAGTGACCGAACAGGGCAGGCGCATCCTGCGCGGCATCGACCGCGCCGACTCCGTCGGGCTCGACGCGCACAAGTGGTTCTTCCAGCCCTATGAAGCGGGCTGCCTCATGGTCAGGGACATCTCGACGCTCGAAAGGCCGTTCGCGATCCGGCCCGACTTCCTGCAGGACGCGCTTTGGGGCTCCGGTCATCCCAACTTCTGGGACCGCGGCCTTCAGATGAGCCGCTCCGCGCGGGCGCTCAAGATCTGGATGTCGGTGCATACGTTCGGGATGGCCGCATTCAGACACGCCATCTCCAACGGGCTCGAATACGCCGAACGCGCACAGGAGTACATCGACGAGAGTCCCGTGCTGAAGTGCACGAGCCCCGCGTCGCTGAGCGTCGTGTGCTTCCGCGTCGATCCGGCCGGCCAGTGCATCGCGGACCACGACCTCGACGAAATCAACCGCAACGTGCTGGCCCGCCTGTTCTGGGACGACCCCGCGTTCGTATCCTCGGCCATGCCGGGCGGGAGGTTCTCGCTGAGGCTCTGCATCGTCAACCACAACACCACATGGGACGATGTGCGGGAGACTCTGTCGGCCGCCGAGCGCTTCGGGCGGGACGCTTTGTTTCGACTTCGCCATCGGGATAGCGGAAGCGGAGTAGAAGAGCAGGGCGATTGAGCTTGGCTTAGCCTGCCAGCCTTGCCGCCATCCACTCCCCCACCGTTCGCGTCGTGGCGTGCCCACCCAGATCGGGAGTCGTCACACCCTCGCGGATCGACGCCACGATGCACTCGTCCACGGCGGCGGCGGCCTCCTCGGAGCCCAGATGGGCCAACGCGAGACTAGCGCACCCGATGGCCGCCAGCGGGTTCGCGATTCCCCGGCCGGCGATGTCCGGCGCCGAACCGTGCACGGGTTCGAAGAGCGCCCACGAACCGGGGTTGAGATTCCCGGACGGCGCGAGCCCCAATCCCCCGGTGACCTGCGCCCCGAGATCGCTGAGGATGTCACCGAAGAGATTCGAGGTGACCACCACCTCGTAGCGATGGGGGCGCCGCACCAGGTCCATCGCCATGGCGTCCACGTACATCGCGTCCTGGGCGATTTCCGGGAATCCGGCTCCCACTTCGGCGAATACCCGCCGCCACAGCCCTCCCTCGTGCCTCAGAACATTCGCCTTGTCCACCAGCGTCACCCTGCCCCTCCCGGTCCTCGCCGCGTGTTCGAAGGCGGCCCGGACGATGCGCTCGACGCCCCTCCAGGTATTGATGCTCTGTTCGGTGGCGATCTCGTCTCTGGTCCCGGTCTTGAAGCTGCCCCCCACCCCCGCGTACAGCCCCTCGGTGTTCTCCCGGAAGAAGACGATATCGATGCCGGGGTCGGTGTTTCGCAGAGGCGAGAGGTCCGGCACGAGAAGCCTGCACGGCCGGAAGTTGATGTACAGGTCGGCCGAGAAGCGCAGGCCCAGCAGGATGTCCCGCGCGTGAGCGTTGTCCGGGACCCGGGGGTCGCCGAGCGCGCCCAGCAGCGCGGCGTCGTAGTCGCCGGCCAGACGGTCACGTTCCTCGTCGGTGATGGTCACTCCGTCGCGCAGGTAGCGATCCGCGCCCAGATCCCAGTGATCCAGGGTGACCCGGATCCCATGCCTGGCGGCAGCGGCCGTCAGCACCACCTCCGCCACCCGGATCACCTCGGGTCCGATACCATCCCCCCCGATCAGCGCGATCCTGCCCAAGTGGCCTCCACGCGCGGCTTGCTACGGAACCCGCCCGAACATGATGCTGCAACGGGGACAGAAGAAGTCCTTGCCGCGCCGGACCAGCGGAGGACCGAGTTCTCCCCGCGGACACAGCGGATCCAGTCCCTCGTCCGCCTGAACCCTCACCTTTCTTCTCTCTCTCCAGGTGCTGATCCTCAGGGGCAACTGGTAGCGCAGCGCTGATGTCTTGCACTCGAAGAGGATAGTGCTGGTCCCGTCCGTTTCCTGCCTCACCCCCAGGTCCATCAGGAATCCTCCCATCGGAGAAGGCACCTGCCGCCCGGAACAGTGGAGGCGCTCCATCTTCTTCACCTCGGACAACTCCTCGACGCCGAAGCCGACGGGCTTCGGTTTCTCCCCGGCCGGCGCCTTCGGGTTCTTCCCGCTCCGTCCGCCCTCACCCGCGCCGCCGCCGCTCAACTACCCCTCTCGAACAGGTAGGCCGAGTCCTCGCGCCGGCTTTCCCCACCGCTGCACACGGCGAAGCGCGCGCCGGACCAGATCGCCGCCCCACCGTACTCGCCGCTCTTGTTCACGGCGTAGTAGTTCACGTTGAAGTTCGGGCGCCCCGAGGCGTTCCTGAGCCGGGCTTCGGTCGTGAAGGTCACGACCCGCCGCAGCGCTTCCAGGCAGGCGTCCGTCGGCGACATCCCCGCACGCATCAACTCGATCACGGAGTGCGAACCGCAGGTCTTGATCACGGCCTCGCCCCGGCCGGTGGACCCGCAGGCCCCTACGTCGTTGTCCACGTACAGCCCCGCGCCCACGATCGGGGAGTCCCCGACCCGCCCCGGGATCTTCCAGGCCAGCCCCGAAGTGGTGGTCACCCCGGAGAGGTCGCCGTCCCGGTTGACCACGTTGCAGTTGATCGTCCCCTGGGGGCGCACGCCGTCGTGGGAGTCCAGCATGTCCATGTCGTAGTCCGCCTCGTTCCGGAAGGGAGGAGCCTCCTGGCCCGATTCCTCCGGCGTGAGGTAGTCGTCGGTGTCGCTCATCCTCGCCCGCCACTCGATCCACCGGCGCCGGGTCCCATCGGTGAGCAGGTTCTCCACGGCATGCCCCATCGAGACGGCGAATCGCTGGGCACCTCTGCCCACCAGGAGCACATGGTCGGTGTAGCGCATCACGTCCACGGCAACGCGGGACGGTGTTTTGATACCCTCGAGACAGGCGACCGCCCCCGCTCCCCGGCTGGGGCCGTGCATCACGGAGGAGTCGAGCTGCACCACGCCGTCCAGATTCGGAAGCCCGCCGAAACCCACGGAGGTGTCGTTCGGATCGCGCTCCACGATGTTCACGCCCTCCACCACGGCATCCAGGGTGTCCCCACCCTCGCTCACCATGCGGAACGCCGTGTCCACCGCTTCCGTTCCGTTGCCGCTGGCGATGGCGACGGGGGCCACCCGGCTTCGCAGCACCCCGGGCGCACCTCGCAGTGGCCGCGCCGAGCCGAGTCCGACGGCGGCACCCACACCGACACCGGCCGAAGTCCTGAGGAAATCACGACGGCTGGTCATGGTTGGTCCCTTCCCGGCGGTCCGTGCATCTGTCTCCGCAAGCACCCGGAACGGCCAGGCGCCGAGCTGGCAAGGCGCTCCAAAGGGGGTGATCCTTCCACGGGCTGCCAGTCCGCTCAGGCCTCCCTGGGCGCTCCCAGGAGGGCTTCACCGGTTTCTTCCGACACGACGGGCTGCTCGGGGGGAGGTTCGCGCTTGAGCCGTGAGATCACCGGTTTGCAAAACTGCATCCCCACCGCCTTGAGCTGAGTCAGTTCCTTCACCCCCAAATCCGGATAGCGCTCAGCCAGGTATTCGACGGTCTCCGTCATCCACGAGTCCTGGTCTTCTTCGTGTGCCTCCAGGACTCCGCAACGGTGAATGTGACTGAACAGTTCATCTCGCGCCCGGTCCATCGGCTCTTGCTTCGCCACTACTCCTCCTTGTAATTGGTCGACTCGGCGGGAGCGCTCCCGCTCTCCTCCCGTGCGACACCATGCCGCGCGGGCGAAGCCCATAAAGTACGGGAAGACGCGCCAATGGCAAGAAAGGACCCTCACTCGGCGACTTCGAGTCGCAGGGACCCGTGAGAATACTGACCGCCGCCGTCTGCGATCACGCCGCCCCCGGGCCCGATGGCAAGCTCGACCTCCACGGCGTCTTCCACGACCTGTACGCCCCCGGCTTCCCCGCCCGCCAGGACCGCATGACCCTTGTACTTACCCTGGAATGGGACCGGACCGACGAAGGCCGTCACGTCTTTCGCATCGACGTTCGCGACCCCGAAGGCCGCCCAACGCTCACGGTCGAAGGGGAGTCCACGGTGACGCCCGCACGCGCCGGCAGGCCACCCCCCCGGACCCCGCTGGTCATGCCGCTGGAGGATGTGGTCTTCCCTGTCCCCGGACGATACGAATTCGAAGTCCGGGTGAAGGGCCATGTCCACCCGGGACCGAGCCTCTTTCTGGTGGAGGTCGAAGGGGAGGCATCGGCAGACACCGGTCCGGCGTGAAGCGTCCGAACGTCGACCCGGCTCAACCGAGTTGCCAGCCGACCGCCTTGAAGACGAGAAAACCCATCGCGGCCACCGCCCCCAGCGCGGCCTCCCACTCCCGGTTGCGGACATAGCGCGCAAGGGAGAAACGCGTCCCCCGTCGAACGGGCTCTCCCGGCGGCCGGTAGGGGGTCAGCCGGGGAAGGAAGGCGGGGACGCCGTGCCGATAGTGGCGGTAACCCTCCCCGAAGCGTGCTTCCAGCCCTCCGCTCTCGCGAGTCATCTTGTCGCGGTAGGCCCACACGAAGAACGCCAGGAAGACCGCGCCGATCCAAAGCCGGCCACCGGCGACCACCGCACCCGTTCCGATGACGAAGCTGCCGAAATAGAGCGGGTTGCGCGTGAAGGCGTAGGGACCGGATACGGCGAGTTCGCGGTCCTTCTCCAGAACACCCGCGGCCCAGCCGCGAACCACCAGTCCGACGAGGATGACCGTCCCTCCCGCCCACAGCGATGCCCCATCCGGCCGCGCCAGCCAGAAATAGCCGAGTGCCAGGACCCAGGCTCCCCACAGCCGGACCCCCCGCCGGCGCAGGCTCACGACGGAACCTTCCCGCGCACCGGGTTGCGGCGTCGTGGAAGGGTGGCGCGTATCTCCCATGGCCGCGAGCGGCCCCCCTGCAAGGCTGAAACGCGCCGCGTCGAGCGGTGTTGTTTCACGGAAATGCCTGGGGGATTCTGTCCACGGGCTGCCAACGGCACCCCCTCCGTGACTTCCTCCAGGTGGAAGGTGAGGTTGACCAGGGGCAGGTCGGCCTTCATGTACACGATGAGCCGCCGGTCGTCGTCGGAGACGTGGATTTCCCCCCTGCTGTCTGCCGCGAAGAGACGGGTGGTCTCGATGACGGGACGGATCACGACGGTCTCGAACTCGCCCGCCCCAACCTTCCTGCGGTCCCTGCGCAGCACGTCCAGGATGATCGGGTTGCCCTCCTCCTCGTAGAAGTGGCCGAAGCGCTGGGTGGTCCCGGGCTCGAGTGCGAGCGTGCGGGCGAAATACACGAACGAAACATCGTCCAGCGGGAGAGACGTGGGCAGGACCCCCGCGCTGTCGATGTCGACGCGCAGCCAGCGGCGTTCCTCCGGGAAGAACTCGATTTCGCGGCGCCGTGTCCCGTTGTGCGTCTCCTTCCTGAACCGGAGCGACGCCAGCGTCTTCGTGTTCACCCAACTGAAGAAACGGTCCCGGATCCGGTAGCCCGGGAAGCCGCCGTCGATGGTCCACTCGATCGCGTAGGCAGGAACCCCGCGAATCGTGTCAATGCGGGGAATCCGCATGAACGCTTCGCCGATCGCGAAGGCGCCGATCTTGATCTTGTAGCGGACCTCCTCGCCGGGGCCGAAGGGCACGGGGGTCGTGACGGAGCGGGGAGCGGCGAGCGTGTCGGCGGGCCGGGGCTGCTGGGCCGGGGCGGGAACCTGCGGCGCGAGAGACGAGAATGCCACGAGGTTGACCAGCAGCAGGACCGGCGTCCGCCCGGGTCGCGCAGGACGGGCCCGGCAAGCGGCCAATCCGCGTGCGGCAGGGGGTTCAGCCACTGACATGCGGTGGCGCCGTCCAGCCTCGCGCCGAGGTCCTCCGCGGGCTGCCGGCATCGCGGGCGGGGGGGGCGGTTTGCCGGACTTCAGTTCGGCGGGTCCCGGCGACCGATGTCGGCCGGACTTTTGTCCGCGGACAACCCCGAGCCGTCGCCTCCGTCCGCTGGTCCCTCCGCTCCGCCGAAGTCCTCCAGTGCGCCGCCCAGTTCGAACTCCTCCAGGTGGAGGGTGAGGTTCAGCAGGAGAACATCCACCTTCATATACACGACAAGCCGCCGCTCGTCGTCGGAAAGGTGGATCTCGGCATTCCCGCCCTCCGAATACAGGCTGCTCTCAGGGATGATGGGCTGCACGACAATGGTGTTGAACTCCCCCGCTCCCACCTTCCGCCTGTCCCTGCGCAGAACCTTCAGGATGATCGGATTGTTCTCTTCCTTGAAGTATCGGTTGAGGGTGTAGGTCTGTCCGACCTCCAGTGGGAGGGTGCGCGCAAGGAAGACGATGGAGAGATCGTCGAGCGGCTCCGAAGTGGGGATGGCCCAGGTCGTGTCCTTGTCCTGGATCTGGTGGACCAGACGTTGCTCGGCAAGGAAGTCGTATTCGCGGGGCCGGTCCTCCTCGTCCTTGACGAAGCGCCTGGAGAACAGTTTTTCCGTGTCGATCCAGCTGTAGATCTTCTGGTCGATGCGGTACCCCGGTATGCCGCCCCTGATGCGCATCTCAGCGGCGTAGGTCGTCCAACCGCCGATCGTGTCGATCCCCGGAACACCGATACTGCCCTCCCCGATCCCGAAGATTCCATACTTGATCCTGTACCTGAGTTCTTCGCCGATCCACAACGGGTCGTCCCCGTCCTCGCTTGCCGGCGGGCCGGCCGAGTCCCGGTACGAATCGCCACCAGTCTGGGCGGCGGCGGCGAAAGGACTTGCGGCGAACAGTCCCAGCGCGAAGGCAAGGGCGGCCGACAGCGACGCGATGCCCGTCCCGGTTCGGGAGCAGCCCCGTTCAACCCACCCCATGACCCCCGGGCTCCAGTTGCGAGATCTTCCTCACGCGCAGGATTTCACGCACGGTGGCAAGCACACGCACCCGGGTGCGCCGCCACCGGATGTCGTACCTGAGTCCCAGCGGCACCCGTGCCATGCGACGGGCGAACGGTGCGAACACCTTCAGGAGTTCGGCGTTGGCGGCCCAGCCGTTCGTGGTGATCAGAGGGCGGCTCCCGGCAGCCCGCAGCGCCCGCCTGACCACCACTGCGCGATACGCCCGGAAGCCCAGCAGTCGATCGATCCCGGGGTCATTCGCCGCCGGGCGACCCAACGCGAAGCTGGCGAGCCACCGGGCACTGCGAACGGCCAGCGGAGACTCTTCGAATCCCGTCCCGGCCTCACAGGCGACGATGTCCGCGCCCCCTTCGAATGTTCGAATCAGGGCACGCAACTGGTCGGGGTGCTCCGTGAAGTCCGCCTGCATCGTCACGATGGCGTCCCTCCTGGGATAGCGTGTCGCACCGTTGGCGGCCTTCAGGAGCTTCTCCAGGGCGCGGCCATACCCGATGGGGCGTTCCTCGGTGAGTACCGTCAGGGGCAACACCCGTCCGTACCGCTCCAGCAGCGCCCCCGTGCCGTCTCCGGACCCGTCGTCGAGCACGAAGACCCGGAAGTCCCGGCCCAGCTCCAGCATGACCTCGCGGATCTTCCAGAGCAGCACCCCGATGGTGCGGTCCTCGTCCCGGCAGGGAATGCAGATGTGGATCATGGCGCGACTTGCCCTCGGACTCGTATGGTCAGGTCCCTGAATCTATACATACTGTTTCGGCCACGGTTCCCCCGCCAGCGCACCCGCACCTACGACGAGGGGTCCGTTCGCGGCGGAGGGGACGCGCCTCGGGAGCCGGTGGACGAACCGGCGCGCGCATCGAGATGCGGGGTGGGTTCCGCGGGCTCCCGTCCACCGGGCGGCGATGTCTTCCAGCGACGGTGATGCCACAGGTATTGCTCCGGGTGGTCCCGCACGAATTCTTCCAGCCTGGAGGTGAACGCCTGCGTGCGCGCAAGGACCCCGCCCGTGCGGCCCGTACTCGCCTTCGGTTCTTCCAGTGCCTCGATGTGGATGTCGTATCGGGGCTTCCATCCACGCCTTCGGATCGTGTAGAAGGTCGCCACCGTTGCCCCCGCCCGCACCGCGAGCAGGGCGGGACCGCGCGCCGTGGACGCGGGGCGGCCGAAGTAGTCGACGAATATCCCCGCCCCCCGAGCATCCTGGTCCCCCATGATCCCTATCACCCGGCCCGCCTTGAGCGAGGCCAGCACGCCGGGCCTGGCCTCCCCGCGCGGGATCACCCTCATGCCCAGCCTTTCGCGCGAGCGGGTCAGATACCGGTCGAAGAGAACGTTGCGCTGCGGTGCGGCGACGATGTCCGTGGCATAGCCGCGCGCCACCACTCCCGCCGTCCCCACCTCCCAGTTGCCCAGGTGGCCGCTCACGAGCATCACCCCCCGCCCCTCGCGGGCCGCCTCGTCCAGCACCTCGCCGCCGATCATGCGGGTCCGCTTCAGGATTTCGCTGCCGCTGGCACCCGCCAGGCGGAACATCGCCACCGCCTCCGCGCCGAAGTGCACGTAGGAGCGGCGCGCAACCCCCAGCCACCACGATTCGTCCGCGTCGGGGAAGGCCATGCGCAACTGCTTCGTCACCACGTCCCAGCGGGGCCGCCACACCCGCCCCGCCATCCACCCCAGCACGGCTCCCACCCGGTCCGCGACGGCCTCGGGCATCGCCCTGCAGAGCGCGGCCACCGTCCGCACCAGCGCGTACTCCACCCGGTGCCGGACGCGCTTCGACCGCGACACCGCGCTCACCGGAACTGCAACCCCCGCAGGCGGCGATACAGCCCCCCCCGCGCCATCAGTTCGGCGTGCGTTCCCTGCTGCGCTATCCTGCCCCCGTCGATCACCACGATCCGGTCGGCGCGCCGGATCGTCGAGAGACGGTGCGCGACGACGAAGACGGTTCGCCCCGCCAGCAGTCGCTCCACCGCCTCCTGCACCAACCGCTCCGACTCGGTGTCCAGCGCGCTCGTCGCCTCATCCAGAACCAGCACCGGGGGGTCGCGCAGCACGGCCCGCGCGATGGCGATCCGCTGCCGTTGCCCGCCCGACAGCGTGGTTCCGCGCTCACCCACCACGGTCTCGTAGCCGTCCGGGAGCGTCATCACGAAGTCGTGGGCGTGCGCCGCACGGGCCGCCGCCTCCACCTTCTCCGGCGGGGCGTCCTCGACCCCGTAGGCGATGTTGGCCCGCACCGTGTCGTGAAAGAGGACCGTGTCCTGCGACACCACCCCCAGCCCGCCCCTCAGCGACCCGAGGCGCAGATCGCGAATATCGGTTCCATCGATCTCGATCGCGCCCGCGGTGGGTTCGTAGAAGCGCGACAACAGGTCCACGATGGTGGTCTTGCCCGCCCCGCTGGGGCCGACCAGCGCCACCACCGTTCCCGCCGGAACGAAGAAGTCCACCCCGCGCAGCACCGGGTCGCCCGTCCGGTACTCCATGCGCACGTCCCGGTAGCGGATCCCCTCCCGGACCCCCGTGAACGGCCGAGCGCCGGCGCGGTCCCGGATCTCCGCGGGCGCGTCCAGGAACTCGAAGGTTCGCTCGGCCCCCACCAGGCCCGGCTGAATCAGCGTGGGCAGCTTGCTCAGGTACTTGACCGGGGCGTAGAGCTTCGTGCTCAGGAAGATGAAACCCACGAACTCCCCTCCGGTCAGCGAGCCTTCCACCACCACCATGCGGGCGCCGTACCAGAGGAGAATCGCGGTTCCGAGCGCCACGAACACCTCGGTGATGGGAACGGCCAGCGCGCGCAGGCGCACCGTACGCAGGAAGGTGTCGAAGTAGTCCGCAGTCAGCTTGCGGAAGCGCCTCCGCTCCCGCGGCTCCGCCGAGGCGGACTTGACCATGCGGATGCCGGAAACGGTCTCCTGGATGTGGGAGCCTACCTCGCCCGCCATGTCCAGAACCTGCCGGTCCCCGCGTCTCAGGCGCCGGATCAGCGGCCCCCAGATCACCATCGTGAGCGGAACGACGATGAAGGCGGCCAGCGTGAGCCGGACCGAGACCACCAGCATCCAGTACAGCGTCGCCGCGAAGACCAGCACGAACGAGAGCGACCTGATGAGCTCGGCGGTCACCAGCGAGCGGAGCTGCTCGACGTCGTAGGTGAGGCGCGACACGATCTGGCCGGTCCGAACCCGACCGAAGAATGCGAGGTCCAGCTCCAGCAGGTGTCCGTACACCTGGTTGCGCAGGTCGCGGGTGACCCCCTGCTCCACTCTCGCCGCAAGGTAGGCGCGCGCGAAGCCCGCCGCGTTCTTGAGCACGACGAGACCCAGGATGAAGGCGATGATGCCGGCCATGGCCGTCTGCGGATCGCCTTCGAGGTCGACGAACCGGCCCACCGTGAACTCCAGGGCGCGGTCCACCTGGCTGGGCTCCTCGCCGACTCCGGTTCCCTCTCCCTCGCCGAACACAGTTCCCAGGAAGGGGATCAGCACCACGATCGAGAATGCGTCGAGTGTCGCGTAGGCCACGCTCGCCAGTGCCGCGAGCGCCAGCATGCCCCGGTGCGGTCCGAGGTAGGAAAGTACCCTCCGCCATCCGCCCACGGTCAGCCCCCGGCGGCCAGGGGACCGGCCGGGGTCACAGCGGCCGCGGAGTGAGCACCGCGACGGGAACGATCATCTCTTCCGGCGAAATACCGCCGTGCAGGAACGAATTGCGGTAGCGCCGCTGGTACTCGCGCAGCTTGGTGGGGTAGACGAAAAAGTAGTCGTCGAGCGCCACCAGGCAGTTCACGCCCGGGGAACCCCTGGGCAGGCGCAGGGACGAGAAACTCTTCGGCGCGAAGGCGGCGCGCTGGTCCCGGGCCCGCATGTTGCTCCCGAACTTGTAGCGCAGGCTTGCGGTGGCGTCGCGGCGGGCGTAGATGGTGGCGGGCCGGCGGCAGTGAATGGAACCGTGGTCCGTGGTGAAGACCACCCGGTGCCCCCGCGCGGCCGCCTCCTTGAGCACGGACAGCGCGGTCGAGCGCTCGAACCACGACCGGGTGAGCTGCCTGAGCGCCGACTCGTCCTTGGCCACCTCCATCAGTATGGGGGACTCGGAGCGCCCGTGGGTCATCAGGTCCACGAAGTTGAAGACCATGGCGACGACGGACCCCCGGGTCTTCAGCGCCGAGAGCAGGCGCCCGCGCACCTGTGCTTCATCCCGGTCGGTGAACACCTTTTCGTAGTGGACCGGCACGTCCCGTCCCGTGAGCCGCCGCAGCTGTTCGCGCAACAGTTCGTCCTCGAAGGTGTTGAGAGACCCCTCGTCGCCGGAAGTGTCCCACCACCCTGCCCGCTTCGTGGCGATCTGGTCGGGGAAGAGTCCCGAGAAGAGGGCGTTGCGCGCATACGGTGTCGCCGTGGGCAGAATCGAATAGTGGCAGCTCTCCTCGATGTCGAAGAACCTGCCCAGCAGCGGGGCGATCGCACGCCACTGATCGAGCCTCATGCAGTCGAGGACCACGAAGAACACCGGATCGGCACCCAGCAGGGGCAGCAGGTACCGCTTGACGATGTCCACCGACAGTGCGGGGGCGCCCGGACCCGCGCGGACCCAGCGGGGGTACTCCCGCATGACCCAGGGGCCGAAATCGCGGCGCAGATCCTGCTGCAGGGATTCGACCGTTGCCAGCAGACCCGTCTCGCCGGCCCGCTCGAGGCGGAAGTGCCAGTCGACGAGTTCCTGGTGGAGGTCCGCGAAGGCGGAGGCCGTGGACGCCTCCTCGCGCATGCGCGAAAGCACCGGCCAGCGCGCGGCGAAGTCCTGTGCGGCCCTCTGTTGCTGGATCGAGGACCCCTCCAGGATCCGGGTCACCACCGAAAGCACCTGGCGCGGGCTCGTCGGCTTCACCAGGTACGCCTCCACCTGGCGCCCGATCGCCTCGGTCATGGTGCGGTCCTCCTCCGACTTGGTCACCATGACCACGCGGGCGTAGGGGTCGTCGTGGCGGATGATGCGGAGGACCTCCAGCCCTCGCCGCCCCGGCATCTGCTCGTCGAGGAGGATCAGGTCGTAGGCGTGGTCGCTGAGCAGCGCGAGCGCGTCGTCGCCGTTGGTGATGCCGTCGACGTGGTAGCCCCGCTGCTGCAGGAAGAGGAGGTGGGGACGCAGGAGATCGATCTCGTCGTCCACCCAGAGGATTCGCTTGGCTGCGCGCTGCATGGTCGTGAAGTTAGCGGGTGGGGAGGATGCGTGCCCGCAAACCGGCTACCGGTCCTCGACTCCGGCTAGCCAACCTGGATGGCATACATCCACCACGCCGCAACCGGTTTGCCGTTGCGCGTCGCCGGGTAAAAGCGCCATCCGGCAGCTTCCTCGATCAGCTTTCGGTTGAGCTTCCGGTCTTTCGTCGGCGGATCCAACCGGGTTGAATCGGCCACCACCCTACCGGACTCGTTGACAAAGACCCATACGTTCGTCGCAAACCTCTTCTTGGTCGGCGGCATGATCATGCCGCGGGGATCTGGCTCGGTATAGGGCTCCTGCCCTTCCGTCCCCGTCCCCTCCCCTTCCCCCTCCAGCCCCGGCGGCCCCGGCGGGCCCGGATCCCCGAGCAGCGCCGCCAGGTCGAAGTCCACCTCGGTGTCCAGGTCGAACTCTTCGACCTCGATCTCCGTAGGCAGCGGAAGGGCGGGCGGGGTGATCGGACGAGGCGGGGGGATGCTGATCCTCATCGTCTGCACGCCGCCTCGCGCCGCGCGGAGGTCGCCCTCGTTCGGACCCGCCGACGACTCGGGCAGCGGGGGAATCGAACGCCGGCCGCTGCCGACGAACAGGAGGACATGGAGGAGCAGCGACCCCAGCAGGGCGCTCTTCCAGATCTTCCTTTCCTCTCGGCGCCTGTCACCGACGTTGGAACTGCTCATCGTTCTCCGCTGCTCGGACCGCGGTTCACCGCCCGCTCCGCGTACATCCTCTTACCCACGCACTGCTCAGGGTGTTTCCCCCGGGCACCGGCCAAACCCCGACCGGCCACTGCGGTGACTTGCCGAGGCGGCGGGCCGGGAGCACCTTTCGGCCCGCGAGGTTTCCGGCCCCGGGAAGCCCGGTGCCCATCGGAGCATCGCTTTCGCGCGGAGCCTCGACCGCACCCCAACGGAGGAATGTCGGTGGAGCTTGGCATTAAAGATAGGGCCGCCCTCGTGACCGGCGCATCCCGGGGGCTCGGCAGGGCGGTGGCCGAGCGGCTGGCGCGCGAGGGAGCGGACATCGTGATCAACGCCAGGTCCCCCGGCGTCCTCGACGCCACCGCACAGTACATCGCGCACGAAACCGGGCGCAGAGTCGTGGCCGTGGCCGGGGACGTGGCCGACGAGGGCTTCTGCAACGATCTGGCCGGGCGCGCGGCGCGCGAACTGGGCCGCCTGGACATCCTCGTGGCGAACGCCGGAGGTCCCCCTCCCGGCGGCGTGGAGGACTTCACCCCGGCAGCCTACCGGCGCGCCCTCGACCTGAACCTCATGTCCACCGTACAGCTCACCCTGGCCGCGCTGCCGGAGATGCGCCGGACCGGGTGGGGGCGCATCGTGGCCATCACCTCCGTGGCGGTGAAGCAGCCCGTCAACGGCCTCCTCCTCTCCAACACGGCGCGGCCCGGCGTGGTCGGGTTCATCAAGACCATCTCCCGCGACCTCGCCGCCGAGGGCATCCTCTGCAACGTGGTGGCGCCCGGCTTCATCCACACCGCACGGGTGGAATCGCTCATGGAGGCCCAGGCCGGGCAGCGCGGGGTCACGATTGGCGACGTGCTGGAGCGGATTACGGCCGACATCCCCGCCGGGCGCATGGGGACCCCCGCCGAGTTCGCCAACGCCGTGGTGTTCCTTGCCTCCGAGGCGGCCTCCTACATAACCGGGCACACCCTGCAGATCGATGGCGGGATGGTGCAGGGGCTGCTGTGAAGAACGGTCGGCCGAGATGCGGCAAGCGGCGGTTCAGGTGACCGTCGAGGACAGAATCCGGGCCGGCCGGACCGGCCCGGCCGGCGCCTATCTCGAGCTGACCAAGCCCGGGATCACCGTCTTCGTCGCCGTTACGGCGACCGCGGGATACCTCCTGGCATCGCTGCCGGACGCTCTCCTGCAAGACCTGTTCCACCTGGTCGCGGGCATCACCCTCGCCACCGCCGGCTCCCTGGCGCTCAACCAGTACCTCGAACGCCAGCCCGACAGCGTCATGCTCCGCACCCGCGGGCGCCCGGTCCCCTCGGGGCGGATTCCGGCGGGCCACGCCCGGCTCTTCGGCTGGGTCCTCCTCGCAGCCGGAATCGGTCATCTCTGGTACTGGACGGGATGGGTTCCCGCGCTGATCACGGCGGCCGCCGCCTTCCTCTACGACGCGGTCTACACCCCCCTCAAGCTCCGCTCGCCCCTGGCGACCCCCGTCGGAGCGGTACCCGGCGCGCTTCCGGCCCTGATCGGCTGGTCGGCACACGCCGGCACCGTCGACGCCCGTGGCCTGGCGCTCTTCGGGATCCTCTTCCTGTGGCAGCTCATCCACGTCCTGGCACTGGGCTGGAACCTGCGGCACGATTACGCGCGTGCCGGCTTTCAGCTCATTCCCCCCGGCTCCGACCGCATGATCTCGGGTCTCATGGTCGGATACGCCCTGGCGCTGCTGCCCCTCAGCCTGCTGCCCGGCGTGCTCGGAATGACCGGCAACCTCTACCTTGCGGGCGCCCTCTGCCTGGGCGTGGGCATGGTGGCGGCCACGTTCGGCTTCCTGCTCAAACCCACGAAACAGCGGTGCAGCCGGGTGTTCCTGGGGTCGCTGCTGTATCACCCGCTGCTGTTGGCCGCGATGGTGGCCGGAGCCGTATGACCGCCGGACCGCGCGAGGCCCTTGCCGTCGAGGGAACCCCCGAGGTGCTGAAGCTGTATGGAGTGGTGCCCTCTTCCCCTGCCGCCGGAGGCCCCTTGACCCGTACCCGGACACTCTGCCTGGCCGCCCTGTTCGCGGGGCTCGCAGCCAACCCGTCAGCCGGCCAGATCAGCCTCGGCGTCAAGGCCGGTGCCAGCCTGTCGGACCTGGTCTTCGGTGGGATCGAGATCAACGACAGGGAGTTGCGCAAGGGGTTGGTCGTGGGCACAGCTCTGTCCCTGCCGGTGTCGGGACGCCTCGGTCTGCAGCTGGAAGGGTCGTTCGCGCAGAGGGGCGCGACGCTCACGTTCATCCAACTGGGTGATGTGGGCTACGTGCTCGACTACGTGCAGCTGTCGGTCCTGGGACGCGCAAGTCTTCCGCTGGGCAGCTCGCGAAGCTCCCTGTTCCTGCTCGCGGGCCCGGTGATCGCGTGGGAGACCAGCTGCGAGGCCACCGTCACGCTCGTCCTGTCGGAGACCACCGAAACGGCCACGTGCGACGACGAGCGGTTGAACACCCCGAGCAAGCCCGTGGACTACGGCGTGGCCGGCGGCGCGGGCGTCCAACTGGCCCTGGCCGAAGCGATGCATCTGTCGCTGGACCTTCTCTACACGCACGGGGTGCGATCCATCTACGCCGGAGAACTCGACCGGACGAGTCACAACCGGGCGACGTCGGTCCAGGCCGGGCTGGTGTTCCCCATAGGGCGGTAGACGACTTCGTCAGCCCTCTCCGCTCGCCACGAGCGAGTCCCTGGCATTTCGCGATCGGTTTCCAATCCTGTCCCGGTCCGCATACCTTGCACAGCGTCAGGTAATGGTCACCCAGCGAATCACATCCGAGATGGAGCTACCATGAAGCGCCTCCCCATTCTCTGCCTCGCAACCGCGCTGTTCCTCCCGCCCACACCCGTTTCCGCCCAGCACACCATCTCCCTCCTGGGAGGGATGAACCTGACGGTAATCGCACAGAAAGCAACGGACGACATCGTACAGGTGGGGTTTCATCGGACCACCGGATTGAACCTCGGGCTCGCCGGCTCGTTCATGTTGTCGCCACCGGAGACAAGACACACCCTCCACGTCCAGTTGGCCGCAACCTATTCCCAGAAGGGAGCCGAGTTGGGGAGACCCGGACTCGACCATCAGCTCGACTACCTGGACCTGGCGCTGCTCGCCGACATGAGGTTCCAGTCCATCGTGGACGGGGTCTTCCTCCACTTTCTCCTGGGACCCGCCCTGGGCTGGCTGATGTCGTGCAATGGCGTACGCGCCGCCACCGAAGACAGCCCCGGGAGCACCACACCGTGTGAGGAGGGGAGGTTCCGCAACCTGGACTACTCGATCGCGGGGGGAAGCGGCCTGGAATTCGCGTTCGCCGACAGAGTGCGCGTCACCACGAGCTTCCTCTACACCATCGGGCTCGGCTACCTGGACCACGGCGACGAATTCGAGGCCGGCACCATGAAGAACAGGGCGCTTACGCTACGCGCGGCATTGGGCTTCCCCATCGGCTGATTGCTTGAGGAACCAAGCCGCCGACCCCGCCCCATACCCCACCGTTCAGCCCTGTCCCCCGGCAGCCCGGGGACGCGATCGTCCCAGCGACCCATGACGCGAACGGAAGACGACCTCAGGCGTATCCTCCGCCGCATCGACCGGCGGGGCTACCCCGCCTACCGGGAGTTAGGGGGCAGCTGGCGCCTGACATCCTGTTCCCTCGAAGTGCGCCGGGTCCAGGGAGACCCCTTCGCGGCTCCCACTCGGGTCGCGGTCCGCCTGGACCCGGCTCGGACGGGCTACGATGCGGCCACGATTGCCACACCCTCCCGCCGGGTCGGCCTCTCATGCCTCCTCGCCCGCACCTTCGCGGCGGGCGCCCGGCGCATCCCGCGTGGCGGCGGGAGCGGCAGGAGCGGCGAAGTCGCGATGGCCGATCCCGGGCAGGTCGTTCTTCCGAACACCGCCGTGCTCGTCGGCGCGGACGGGTCGGTGGAGGCCCGGTTCACGGTCGGCCTGCCCGCGGCCGGCCGGCGCGTCCTGGGCCGTCAGGCGGAGCGGCTGCTCACGGAGACCCTTCCCGCGCTGGTCGATTCCACCCTGCCCGCCCACGCCCACCCGCCCGCCGACGTGACCCTGCACGTCGAGGTCAACGAGGACGCGGACGCGCTGCGCGCCCGGCTTGACCGGCACGGCCTGGCCGCCTTCATCGCCGACGGATCGCTGCTGCCGCGGCGGAGCGGAATCGACGACCGCCCCCTCGACGGCGGCCGGGCCACGCTCTTCGGGTCGCCGGCCAGCCTGCGGGTCACCCTCGACCGCCCCAACGGCCCGCCGGTCGCCGGCATGGGGATACCCCACGGTGTCACCCTCCTGGTGGGAGGCGGCTACCACGGCAAATCGACGGTGCTGGACGCGATCGCACGCGGCGTCTACAACCACCGTCCCGGCGACGGCCGCGAACGGGTGGTCACCGACCCGACGGCCATGAAGGTGCAGGCCGAAGACGGCCGTGCCGTGGCCGGTGTCGATATCTCGCCCTTCATCGGCCCGCTCCCCGGCGGGCAGGACACCGGCGCCTTCTCCACCCCCAACGCCTCGGGCTCTACCAGCCAGGCCGCGGCCATCATCGAGGCGTTGGAGGCGGGATCCCGCCTGCTGCTGATCGACGAGGACACCGCCGCCACCAACTTCATGATCCGTGACCGCCGCATGCAGGCGCTCGTCCGGGGCGACGACGAGCCGATCACGCCCTTCATCGACCGCGTGCGCAGCCTGCACGCCGACGCGGGCGCCAGCACCGTCCTGGTGATCGGCGGTTCGGGCGACTACCTCGACGTGGCCGACCGCGTGATCGGCATGATTCGCTATCGCCCGGCCGACCTGACCCTGGCCGCGCGTGAGGTCGCGGCAGACCACCCCACCGGCCGTTCGGTCCAGGCCGCGCCGGTCCGCTGGCCCTCCCGGCACCGGTTCCCCGATCCCCGCTCGATCTCGGCGCGCCGGGGCCGCCGCGAGCGCTCGATCAAGGTCAGAAGCCGCACCACCCTGGACTTCGGCAGGGAGCGGATCGAGCTTGCGGGTGTGCGGCAGATCGTGTCGCGCTCCCAGGCTCGCGGGATCGCGCTGGCGATCTGCCACGCGCGCGCCTTCATGGGAGAAGGAATGGCCCTGGAGGATGTACTCGCGGCGCTCGCCGACTCCCTGGACCGCGACGGACTGGATGTCCTCGATACCGGACGCACCGGCGATCTGGCGACCCCGCGAGTCCAGGACGTGGCCGCCGCTCTGGGAAGGCTCAGGAGCCTGAGAATCGTGTCGGGCTAGAACAGCCCGTGGACAGAATCCCCCCGGTATTTGACCGCAGCTTTGTCCGCGGCCTGCCAGGCTAGAGGTGTCCCGCCTTCGCCAGTAGTTCGCGCAGACGCAGCTCCCTCTCCGCAAGCGGTGTCTTGGAAATCTCGCGCGCGAGCCGGATCCGCTCTTCCTCCGCCACCTTGTCGAGCACCATTATCGGGGTGCCGTAGCGCAGCAGGATGCGCTTGGCGTCTATGACTACCGAGTCTTTCAACGGGCCTCCTGGGATGTATCGACCGACCACACTATTCATAAGGTAACCTAGCTTCCCGATTCTGTTGCCAGACCTCCGGATCCCCGTTCCATTGTCCTGCAATCATGGCCTCCACCTCGCTGTCCCCGTCCGTCGAAGACTACCTGAAGGCTGTCTACTCCCTGAACGAAGGGGGTGTAGCGGCCGGTACCAACGAGCTGGCGCGCGTGCTCCGGGTGCAGCCCGCCTCGGTGAGCGGGATGATTCGGCGGCTCGCCGAGGACGGACTTCTCCGTCACGAACCGTATCGGGGTGTGCGGCTGACCGAGGCAGGCAACCGCGAGGCTCTGAAGATCCTCAGGCGGCACCGGATCATCGAGTCGTTTCTGGTGCAGCGCCTGGGGTACGATTGGGACGACGTGCACGCCGAGGCGGAACGACTCGAACACGCTGCCTCCGATCGCCTCATCGACCGGATGGCGGAGTCCATGGGTCACCCGGCCACGGACCCGCACGGTGCGCCCATTCCAACCCGGGCGGGCACGATCGATCCCACGCCGACCCACCGTCTCCACAAGGCTGTCCCCGGCTCCCGGATCGTGGTTCGTTCGGTGGCGGACGAGGACCCGTTGCGACTCCGCTACCTCAAGTCGGTCGGCCTGGTCCCCGGTGCGGTGGCGGTGGTCGACACGGGAGGGAGGGAGGGAGGGCCGGTAGTTGTCACGGTCGAAGGCGGCCGGGAGCCGCTGAAGATCAAGAGGAAGGTGGCCAGGCAGGTTGCGGTCTCGGAGGCATAGGAGTCCGCGGATGAACTCCCGCGGGCACCGGGACCGGAGGCCGCCGGCACTGTCAGGGTTCGGCGGGCCCGCATAGCGGCTCGTCCCCAACCCCGGCCGACTTCACCAACACCCGCCTGCTCGTCGCTGTCGCAAAGACGCCCGTCCCGTCGCCGAACACCGACGGGATGCGAATCTGCCCCGACGGATTGAAGTTTCCGCCGCGCTCCCAATTGACCCAGTTGCGGTCGGCGGCGGCGATCGCCACCTCCGCGCTGACTCCCTCCGGAAGCCCTTTCCACAGCTCGCGCAGGATCTCGAGTTCGTTGTCGCTGGCGTTGAACGCCTCGAAGACGCCGAATTGCCTGGGGAAGACGATGGTCGTGTCCTCCCGTCCGATAGCCAGGCCCAACAGGTAGAGCGTGTCGGGCGCCTCGATCCCGCGCCTGCCCAGCGCTCTGCGGAGGCCCTGGAACCGGGCGTCGGCGACGTATGCCCAGGAATCCCTGGCGGAGGTCCACCGGAAGCGGTAGTGGGTGTCCGGCCGGACGCGGCAGCGGCCGTCCTCCTGTTGCAGCCCGATCATGGAGAAGGCGCCGGGCAACCGGCTGACCCCGGTGAGGACCCGGCCATCGGGCGCCGTTATGGTCACGGAGAGCCTTTCCCCGGGTGCGAACGGTGCGGGTGTCGCGTCGGCCCGGAAGCATGCCGCGTCGAGAGACGGATCCGTCTCGACCGAATCCCGGGCGATAAGGTCCAGGGCGATGCAGTGCGCCAGGCTGTCCCGCTCCTCCAGTCTGACCACCCGCTCCGCATCCGCCCGCACCTCCACAACTGCACCCGAGATGCCCGGCGTCCCTTCGGGCCGGTAGGTCCGGTGCAGGATCGCCCATGCGGCCATGGTCAACTCGTCCGTGTCCGGCGCGGGGGTCAGCACCACCTGCACCTCGGCCACGATCACGTCTTCGGGTTCGGCGATCGTGATCTCGGTGAGTGAACAGCCCGCGGACAGGAACAGCGCCGCGGCGGGAGCCCGCCGCCGGAACCGGAGGCGGGCCATCAGAACGACACCTCGATGCCCAGCGTCGGCAGGAACGGGATCATCGACACCCCGGAGCGCGTGGGAATCTCGGAATCGTATTCGAAGAAGTAGAAGAGGACGTTCTTCCGGTTGTACAGGTTGATGATGCTCAGGTACGGGGTCAGCAGTCCCCAGTCCTTCTGGATCGTTTTCCTGAAGGAAACGTCGAGGCGATGCCGTGCCGGATAGCGTGCACCGTTGCGCGGGCCCAGCGCCACGGCGGAGCCCTCGTCGATATAGACCTTCCCTTCCACCAGACGGCGGCGGTACACGTCGAACTGGCCCAGCACGGGCGTGTAGGGAATCCCGGTGCCGAAGTTCGCACGCAGACCCGCGTCCACGCCCCACCAGCCCAGCTTCCGGCGAAGCACGATATCGATGTCGGCACGCCGGTCGAATACGGGCGGATAGCTCAGCCCGGGAGGCGGGTCGATGCCCGAACGGGTGTCCGGAAAGGACCGTTCCGTCTTGAGGAAGGAGACAGCGATCCAGCCGGTTGTCGTCCCCACGTCCCGCCTCAGGAACAGGTCGACACCGTAAGACCAGCCGTCCCCGGCGACGAGGTCGTCCAGGTCGTCGTTGGGGTCGTCGGCGGCGTTGACCGTGATGACCCCGTCGAATGTCCGGTAGTATCCCTCCAGCGAGGCGAACCACTCGTCCTCCCCGAAGAAGCTCTCGACGCCGACCTGCACCTGGTCCGAGAGCACTCGCGGCGCAAGCTCGCCGGCGAGTACCCAGACATCGAAGCCGAGTGGGAACTCCTCGTCGCGCAACGAGTGCAGGAACTGCGAATACCGGCCCCCGGCGAGACGCACGGCGGCGCTGCGGTCCCGAATGAACCGCTTGACGGCAAAGCGGGGCGACACGGTCGTCTCCGCACCGCCCGGATCGGGACGCCAGTGATCCACGCGCAGTCCTCCTTCGACCAGCCAGCGCGGGTTCGGGTCCCAGTTGATCTGGCTGTACGCGGCGATCTCCCATCCCCGGCCCGCGTTTTCGTTGAAGGCCGTGCCCCCGGCGCGGAAGCTGTTGTCGAACCCGAGCCGCTTTGCGCCCATTCCGGACTTCCAGCGCGTCCGGCCGGTCGGGCGCCGCTCCAGATCCGCCTGCAGCGCCGCCTCCCGTATGCCCGTGCGGAACCGCGACTCGGTCTCCACATACTCGAAGTCCGACGTGAAGCGGGAGTACGTGGCCCGGAAGTCCAACGTCTGGCCCCCACTCATCGGATGGGCCCAGGATCCACCCACGGCATCGTTGCCCCACGACCAGCGGACCGGCAGCGGGTTGTTCCCAACGTCCGACAGGTCGAGAACGTCACGGCCCGTGTACGCAGTGAAACGGAGGCGGTTGCCCCGCCCGGTCCACGCCTCGAAGGCGCCCTGCAGGTCGGTCAGGTGGTACGGGAACTCGGTCCACGGCTTGACGAGCACATCGAAGTAGGAGCGCCGGCCGGAAACACGCCAGCGAGAGTTGGCAAGACCCAGTGCGTCGAGGGCACCCTGCGGCAGCGATCCGTCCACGGCCACGCGCGACGCGAGCAGACTGACCCCGGCATCAACGCTGGTCGAGCCGTCGCCCACGTCTGTCTGAACCGACAGCACCGAGGACACCCGTCCGCCGTATTCGGCCGGAAAACCGCCCGCGCGCAATTCGGCGCCCGCCACCATGTCCGCATTGAAGACCGAGAACACGCCTCCCAGATGGAAGGGGTTGAAGATGGGGACACCGTCGAGGAGGATCAGGTTCTGGTCCGCCGAACCACCCCTCACATTGAAGGCGGCGGAGAAGTCGGAAACGGTACTCACGCCGGGGAGCACCTCCACCGCCCTGATCGGGTCGGTCTCAACCAGCCCCGGCAGCGCCTTCATCGCCTCGCCGCTGATCTCCTGGGCGGTCGTGCCGGCGGATTCCTCGAAACGGATGCGGGCCCGGCTCCGCTCCGCTTCGACCGAGAGTCCCTCGAGCTCGATCGCCCGTGGCGTCAACGAGATGTCCAGTTCGAGGGGTGTCGCGCCGGTGACCTCCACCACTTCCCTGTACCGGGCGTAGCCGATCCAGGTCACTGTGAGGACGTAGGTGCCGGATGCCACCCGGTCGAAGGCGAAGTACCCGAGGCGGTCGGTGCGGACCGCGCGTACCCGCGTCGAATCGGCGGCGGGGAAGATTCCCACCCTGGCTCCCGAAAGGAGGAAGCCGTCGGCGGACCACACCCGGCCGGTTATCGAGCTGTCCTGCGCGGATGCGGCGAGCGGGAGGGCGAGGGCGGCGAGAACGGTGCCGAACGTGACGGCAAGCCGAGGCAGGCGCATCGACGATCCGGGTGACATGAGGTCACACGTGTCAAACCGGCCCGAATACGCCCAGCCGGAGCGGCGGTTCGACCCACCAGTGGAAATGGAAGCGGTTCTCCCCCTCCACGATCACCGCCTCGCGCCGCTCGCGGGTCTTCGGCCAGTCGTCGCGTTCGTTGAGGACTACCACGACCTGCCCCGGGTCCAGCCCGGCCACCCTGTCCTCCAGCTCCCGCTCCAGCCTCGTGAGCAGTTCCCGTTCGGCGTGGCGCTGCACGCCGCCGTCCGCCTCCGCGCTCACCTCGGCGGCGGTTACGGAGCGGTAGCCGTCCGTGAAGTCGGCGGCGGGGAGAGAAAAGGCACGGTCGCGCTGAAAACCGATCTCGGTCATCGCGGCCGGGTTGAAGTTGGGGCGAACGCTGTGGTACCAGCGACCATACCGTCTGAGGATCATTCCACCGCCTCGGGGGGAGGGTGTCAGTTCTCGTGGCTCAACAGCGCGGCCAGTTCGTCCGGCGCGAGACGGGCTCCGGCCTTGCTGCCCATTCCGCGCCCCGACCGCGACCGCGCGCGCGAAGGCTCCCTTCGCTCCACCACCACACCGCCCGCGAAGTCGAAGTCCGGGTGGTGCACCTTGTCAAGCCGGCGCTCCAGCTGGTTCTCCAGGGTGCGGAACGCGCCAAGGTCCGAGGCGGTCACGAAGGTCACGGCCTCGCCGGTGGCGCCGGCCCGTCCCGTTCGGCCGATGCGGTGCACGTAGTCGCCCGGGTCGAGCGGCACGTCGTAGTTGACCACATGCGAGATGCCCTCTATGTCGAGTCCCCGCTGCGCGATGTCGGTGGCCACCAGGACGCGCACCTTGCCCTCGCTGAAGCGGTCGATCGCGCGGGTGCGGTGGCGCATCTGCCGGTTGGAGTGGATCACGTCGCAGGAGATGCGCGCCTTCGCCAACCGGGCCTGCAGGGTGTCCGCGCCGATCTTGGTGCGGGTGAAGACGAGCACCTGGTCCCACCCCGGCTGGGCGAGGAGGTGGACGAGGAGGTCGGGCTTCAGCTCCGGCCGCACGGAGTAGGCGATCTCGGAAATGCCCTGCGCCATCGTGCCCGACGGCGTGACCTCGATCCAGGCGGGGTCGCGCGTCATGCGCAGCGCCAGGTCGTGGACCGCGTTGGGCATGGTCGCCGAGAAGAGCAACGTCTGCGGCTTCCGGCCGAGCCCCCGCACCACCTGCTCGATCTGGGGCCGGAAGCCCATGTCAAGCATCCGGTCGGCCTCGTCCAGGATGAGGAGCCGTACGCCCTTGAGCCTGGCCTTGCCCCGCTGCTGCAGGTCGATGAGGCGACCGGGAGTCGCGACGACGACCTCGTCCCCCCGGGCCAGGGCGTCCAGCTGGGGGCCGTAGGCGACGCCCCCGTGAATCACGGCCGAACGCACCGCCGATCCGCGAGCGAGCGCGTCCGTGTCCTCGCAAACCTGCTGGGCGAGCTCCCTTGTGGGGCACAACACCAGCACCTGGAGTCCGCCCCCTTCCTTGAGGGCTTCCAGCGCGGGCAGCATGAATGCGCCCGTCTTGCCGGTCCCGGTGCGCGCGATGCCTACCACGTCCCGCCCTTCCGTCACCAGGGGGATGGCCTGCTGCTGGATGGGGGTCGGCCGTGTCCATCCCAGCGCGCTTACGGCGGCCAGCCGGAGCTTCGAGAGCCCGAACCCTGAAAAGTCTGCTGTCGCTTCGGTCAAATGATACGTCGAGAGTCCGGAATGGAATGCAGGGCGCTTTCGCCCTGACCTGCCCGTGACGGAAGATCCCCACCCCACTGGACCGGCGATGCGTCCACGGACTGCGAGGAATGTAACCGCACCCCTCTACGGCGAAAACCCGTGACCCGCCTTTCACCACACCCCGCGCCCGAACCAGCCCGCGGAAAAACCCCCGGCATTCGCGGGGCTCCATCCACGGACCGCTCGAACCCTCCGGACTCCCGACAACCATGACTTCCGGGCACCATCCCGCCATCTTCAGGAATGCCCCGCACTTCCGTCTCCGTCCTCTTCGTCTGCCTCGGAAACATCTGCCGCTCCCCCCTTGCCGAGGGAATCTTCGCCGCCCTGGCAAGGGAGCGCGGACTCGACGGGCGGTTCCACGTGGATTCCGCCGGTACCGCGGCCTATCACTCCGGCGAACCACCTGACTCCCGGTCCACGTCGGTGGCCGCCGGACACGGTATCCGCCTGACCGGGTTCGCCCGCCAGGTCAAGCCACGCGACCTCGAACACTTCGACATCGTCGTCGCCATGGACCGCAGCAACCGGCGCTCCCTGGAGCGCCTGCGCCGACGGGCCCGGGGCGGCCGCGACCCCCTCGCCGACATCGTCATGATGCGCGACTACGAACCCGGGGCGCGCGAGACCGACGTGCCCGACCCCTACTACGGCGGCCCCGACGGATTCGAGCGCGTCTACCGCATCCTGGAACGGGCCTGCAACGGCCTTCTGGACGAGCTGGCGGGCGGCAACCGGGAGCAGCCGGACGAGTGAATTGAACCGGGCCGTCGTTGACAGCGCATGCCGGGCCGCGGGGATCGACCGGTCGCAGGTGCTGGGTACGCTCCCGGTCGGGGGCGGCTGCGTAAACGACGGGCTGAAGGTGCGCACCACGGGTCGTGACCTCTTCCTCAAGTGGAACGCGGATGCGGGACACAGCTTCTTTCGCGTGGAGGCGGAGGGACTGGAGGCACTCGCGGCCTCGGGTGCGGTGAGGACACCGGCCGTCCTGGCGCACAGCCGGAAGGGCGACGAAATCCCCTGGCTGCTGCTCGAATGGATCCGCGAGGCGAGCTCGGCCGACGGGTCCTGGCGCCGACTGGGACGGGAGCTGGCCGCGCTGCACCGCTGCCCGGGCCCCGACGGCCGCTACGGCTGGCACTCCGACAACGTGATCGGCTCGCTGCCGCAGCCCAACCGGTGGACCGACGACTGGGGAGACTTCTGGGCCGAGTTGCGAATCCGCCCCCTGGCGCGGGAACTCCACAAGCGTGGCACCTTCACGGCCCGGCAGCTTGCCACGATCGAGAGCGCGGCCGCCCGGGGACGCGCCCTGTTGAACCCCGCCGCGCGAAACGACGGTCCGTCGCTGCTGCACGGCGACCTGTGGTCCGGCAACGTCCTGTTCGCGGGGATGTCGGCGGGGCCCGGCGGCGGCGCCGAACCCGTCCTGATCGACCCTGCGGTGTATGTCGGGCACCGCGAGGTCGACCTTGCCATGTCGCGCCTCTTCGGGGGCTTCCCCCGCTCCTTCTACCGGGGCTACGAGCAGGAGTGGCCGCTACGGCCGGGTCAGACGCGCCGCCGTCCCGCGTACGAGCTCTATCCGCTCCTGGTGCATGCGCGCCTCTTCGGGGGCGGGTACGTGGGGGCGGCGGTGCGGGCGGCGGCGGCCGTGGAGGGGTAGCGTCCGCGCGGGATCCGGCCTGCCAGGTCCATACCTCGACCGCTTTCGTGGCGCTCTGCCGGGAGCCCGGATCCCGAGCCTACCCTGGGCAAGTCCTTCCCTCGCGGTGTTCGATCGACGTCAGCCATTCCTGGAATTCGTCGTCGGGTGGTGCGCAGACATCGGTGTCGCTCCCAATAGAATAGAGGTACTGGAGGGGCAACCCGATCAGGTCGCGAGGAAGTCGGCCGGTCAGCGACATCGGCTCCACACTGGATCTGCTCGCGAATCCCCTCCAGATCGTCTGCCTTGACGGTCCCGCTCTTGAGCTCAATCGGGATTGTCCAGCGCCGAAGGCGGCGTTTCGTGCTCCTCACGGACTCGAAGAACAGCAGAAAGTCGCAGCGTTTGCGGTTTGGCGGTGCCAGGGCGTCGCAGCCGTCCACGCGAATGAGCACGCGACTCCCCAGGCTCGCGGACGGCAGCTTCAGGTGACACCCGCGATCCTGGCACGCGTCCGCCAGACAGTCGCGGCAGCACGACTCGATCTCGGCCTGGACCCCTTGAGTCCAGCTTGCCAGCGCTCAGTCCTCTTGAAGCCGGCTGTGGATCGTCGCCCACTCGTTGTGGCCCGCGGGAAGGTACCAGGCCGGACGCGACAGCGATCCCACGGTGCCGGGCTGTACCAGGCTGAGAAGGGTGATCAGCAGTCCGCTGTGGCCTGCCGAGAACTCGTCGTCGTCATCGGCGGGCCAAAGAGGAGGCCGGAGCCCCGGCCGACTCGGCGGAACAATCGGCCCTTGGTCAGCCACAATTTAGCCTGAAGTTCTGCTCCGAACAGGGCTGATTTCGGCCCGTAACCCTTTGTGCGGAAGGGACTTGACACGGGTTCGGGTTTGGTCTATGTGTAGCCATGTAATCGACATGTCATATCCTTGACCTACAGTTGGTTGGCTGTTACTGTTGAAGACATGTACATCGAACGCGTGCCCAACCGGAAGTCCCCGCCCGCCGTGCTGCTCCGCGAGTCCTACCGCGAAGGCGGCAAGGTCAGGAAGCGAACCCTGGCCAACCTGTCGAAGCTGCCCTTCGAAGTCGTCGAGGGGCTGCGCATCCTGCTCAAGGGCGGCGTCGCGCTCCAGTCCTACGATGACGTCTTCGAGATCCTGCGCTCCCGGCCCCACGGCCACGTCGCCGCCGTGCTGGGCACGGCGCGCAAGCTCGGGCTCGAGAGACTGCTCGACCGCCGTCCGTCGCGGATGCGGTCGCTGGCGCTGGCGATGATCGCCGGACGCGTGCTCGACCCCCGCTCGAAGCTCGCCACCGCCCGCGGCCTCGGCTCCGAGACCCGGGCCGACACGCTGGGCGAGGAGACGGGCGCGGCGGACGCGACGGCCGAAGAGCTCTACGAGGCGATGGACTGGCTGCTGCGGCGCCGGAAGCGCATCGAGCGGACCCTGGCGGCGAAGCACGTCACCGACGGCTCGCTCGTGCTCTGCGACCTGACCTCGGTGTACTTCGAAGGCTCGAAGTGCCCGCTGGCCAGGCGCGGCTACTCCCGCGACGGCAGGCGCGGCAAGCTGCAGATCGTCTTCGCACTGCTCTGCGACCGCGACGGCCGTCCGGTGGCCGCCGAGGTCTTCCGTGGCAACACCGCCGATCCCGGCTCCGTGGCCGCCCAGGTCGAGAAGCTGCGCCGGCGCTTCTCGCTGTCGCGCATCGTGCTCGTGGGGGACCGCGGCCTGCTGACCGACGCGCGCATCCGCGAGGACCTCTCTCCGGCGGGGCTGCGGTGGATCACCGCGCTCAGGGCCCCTAAGATCCGCAAGCTGGTGGAAGGCGGCGACTTGCAGTTGTCGCTCTTCGACGAACGGGACCTCGCCGAGATCTCCGCGCCCGAGCTCTACCCCGGCGAGCGGCTCGTCGTCTGCCGCAACCCGCTGCTGGCCGCCGAGCGCGCCCGCAAGCGCGAGGCGCTGCTGCAGGCCACCGAGGCCAAGCTCGACCTGGTCGTGCGGGCCACGAAGCGCGAGAACCGGCCGCTGCGGGGCGAGAGGAACATCGCCGTGCGCGCCGACCGGGCGCTGCGCTCCCACAAGGTGGGCAAGCACTTCGCGACGACCGTGACCGAGGACGGCTTCTCGCACGAGCGCGACGAGGAGAAGATCGCCGCCGAGGCCGCGCTTGACGGCGTCTACGTGATCCGCACCAACGTGAGCGACGGCGAGATCGCGGCCGAGGACGCGGTGAGGGCCTACAAGGGCCTCAGCCGCGTCGAGCGCGCGTTCCGCAGCTTCAAGGGGGTGGACCTCAAGGTGCGGCCCGTCCACCACCGTCTCGAAGGCCGCGTCCGCGCCCACGTCTTCCTCTGCATGCTCGCCTACTACGTCGAGTGGCACATGCGGCGCGCGCTGGCGCCCATGCTCTTCCAAGACGACGACCCGGCCGCGGCCGAAGCCGCCCGCGCCTCGCCCGTCGCGCCCGCCCGGCGCTCGCAGGCCGCACGCGACAAGGCGGCCGGCAAACGCACGCCCGACGGCCTGCCCGTCCACAGCTTCCGGACCCTGCTGGCCGATCTCGCCACCCTCACCCGCAACCGCGTCAGGCCCGCCGTCCCCGGCGCCACGACCGCCGACCTGCTCGCCCGCCCCACGCCGCTCCAGGCCAAGGCCTTCCGCCTCCTGCGCGTCCGCCCATGACCCGTACCCAGTAGCGTACACTCCCGGATTCGCACTATGTCACCGCACCGCAATCACTTGCCCGATTCACAGGGGTAGAACTTCGGTTTAGCGTCGGGAGGGATCGCCGCTGCAGCGGGCAAGCTTGCCGCCTGCGATCTCGAAGGCGTACTGAAACACCTCGGAACGGTCGGAGGCTCCGGCAGCCGCGTAGCTCGGCGTGAAACGGGAGTCACGGGCCCCTCGCAGGATCAGATCGTCCATCGACGCAGTGCCGAACGCGTCGAGCAAAGGAACCGACGTGTCCGCACCGACATCAGGTACCTGAAGAGCCAACCGGATCAGGGCGGCAACTTCCGCGCCCAAGGCGGAAGAGTCGACACTCTCTTCAACCGGATTCAGAACGAATTCCTTCAGACGCCGTACAGCTCCCGGCATATCCCAACGCGACGCGCCTCCCCGTCGAAGGCGGACAGCTCGTAGGTACGGGTTCGAGCGACCGGATGCCGCGAGAAGTACCCATGCAGTGGGGAGGGCGCGCGTGGACGACGGCTTGGAGAAGTGGGCGAAGGCGATCCGGCGGTGATCGCCGTCACCGTAGCTGGAGACGAAGAGCAGGTCGTCGGGAGTCCCAGCTCGGCCGATCGGCGGCGTGGGCCTCCGGGCGCGTCTTGATCTCCACCTGCGACAGGATGCGGCGGAGCGCCACGACCGGCAGCCGCTTTGGCGCGAACTTGACGAAGAAAACGCCCCACGTCTGACCCACGACGAGAGGCCGCAGCCGCTTGATCTCCTGGATCTTGGCCGCATTCTTCGCGTCGATCCCGAGCTCGTGGGCATCGTAGTCGTACGTCAGCTGCTCGAAATCGGCCCTTCCGATGGGCCAGTCCAGCTCGTCGCGCAGAAAGGCGACCAGCTGGTCGAAACGCCGGATGCGGGCGAGGCGGCTGCGGAGGCCGGTCGGTGGAGTCAGTCGCCCGTCCGCAAGTCGTTCAGGTGGCGCGCCGGGTCAATGGGTCGCGTGCGCGCTCTCTGGAACGGACTGGGCGCTCGTTCGATCCGCTTCATCACGCGGCGAACGCGCTCCCGCGTCTTCGCCCGTCGCTTCTCCAGAATCTCCTTCTGGAGCCGCTGGTATTCAGTAGGCGGCATCCGCGTCGCCACCACTGGTGGGGAGGACGAGAACGCATCGGTCGCGTCGGCGCGACCGTTCGGCTTCCTCCCGGAGGTACGGGGCCACCGCCCGACGACCCCGACGTGCAGTTGTCGCGTCGGCGCGACCGTTCGGCTTCCTCCCGGAGGTGGACATCCGTGGCGCGGCTATCGCGCCCGAGACGTAGTAGACATCGGCGTTCAGTGCCGTGGCCGCGCTTTTGATCGCGGCCACCTGATCATCCGTCATCCAGTGGTTCCTTTTCGATTCAGCAGACCAGACGCGGCGCGACCCCACCGGGGCGTCCACCCGCTTGAGGTAGGTGTTCCTGACGTGCCTCTCGATCCGTTTGCGGATGGTCAGCGGTCATGGGACGTCAGGGGTGCTGATGAGGAGATAGAAGCAACGACCTGAACTCGCTGTCCGGGATGCCGGTTAGCCGCGAGGCGACCCAGTCGGCGTCATTGAGGGCTCTCTCGGCCTCTTGGCGCGCCACTGGGGCCGAGTAGCGGTAGTCGCTGTTGACCCGTCTGATGTGGAGTCTACGGTACTGGGCTGCGACGCCCTTGAACTGAGCAGACCCCAGTACGAGAGCGTTGATAACGTCACCGTGGCGCCCGCGTGGCCCGAAGAGATGTCCTGGGGCCTTGCCCTTCGCTCGGCACAGCAGGATTCGCATCGTTCCGTAAACGGCGTAGTAGGCTCTTCCGCAAGCCGTACGGGCCGCAGCTTCGCTGGTCGGAGCGTTGGCCAGAAGAACTCGCCCGGTCTCAACGAACCCTACGGGGTCGAAAGCCACGCGTGCCGAAGGTCAGGCAGCCGGACCCAACCGCCCGACTCCCACGGCCAGGCGTCCCAAGTCGCGTGTACGGAGGGCGTCGGCCAGTGCTTCGAAGAAAGAATCCCGAAACGCCATCCCGTCCGATTCCTCCGGGATGAAGACATCCACCACGACGGAGGTCAATTCAACGCCGTCCTCGTCCGCCACGCAAACCACCTCCGGTGCGCTGAACAGGGCCCGCGGCTCGAGTCTGCGGGCCAGTCGCTTCATGCGTTCGACCGGAGCCCGCATTCCTTCGGCCCCCGCCTGATCGTACCACGGGCGGATGGCAGGTCGAATCGACGTTGCAGGGTGCTCCGTCGAGGCTGCCGGCTCGACGTGCAGAACGGCGTTCCATGGCGCGTCACCCTCCGCCACAAAAGAACTCACTTCGGCGAAACCGGAAATCGGCACCCATGCCCCGGCATGCATGGCTGAACTCACGGGCACCGGTTGCCTGAGGCGTGCCACGGTCATGGCCATCTCTTCCTGTGCGCCAGCCTCTGGAACATCAATGCGACGATCGAGGCTCCGGTCTGGATGGCGTGGTTCGCTTTGAAGAAGTCCGCGCGCCCGATCTGTTCCTGGGTCAGGTTGGTCCCCACCGTCACCCGAACCGGGAGACCGGGCTCGTCCTCCTCTCCGGCCCCATCCAGCTCGATGGAATGGCCGACAGACTGGTGGTGAAGAGCCAGGTGCAGGTCGAACAGGAAGGTCGCTCTGGACTCCTGATCCAGCTCTCGGACCACCGCCTGGTGTTGAGGCGAAACCCCGACGGTCGCCTGAATGGCCAGGTAGTTGAAGTCCGAGCGCCGCTGAGCCACGATCGTCGTGAAGGCCTGCCCGCCGACCAGGAGGCCCCATTCGAACTCGGCATCATGCTCTGGATGCGGTTGGGATTCCAGTCCGAAACCGGCGATCCAGCTCTCCACCGCTTTGCGATTCACCCGGTTTTCCGTCGTTCCTTGGACCATAATTGGCTGGAAGACCCGATTCGGTGCTGAGGCCCGCTGCCAGTAGCGGACGGATTGACTACGAGGGCCGTCCAACCTAACTCCCGGCGCCCCCTCCTCCAAGCAATCCATAGAGCCTACCCCCTCACCGCCATCATCAACCCGTCCCCCACGGGCAGGATGGTGGCGTCGAAACGCGGGTCGGCGGCCACCCGCTCGTTGAAGCGGTGAATGTCCACCGCCAGCCCCCCGAACCGCCCGGGATCGAGCACTTCGCCGCGCCAAAGCGCGTTGTCCGCCAGCAGGAGCCCGCCCCGGCGGACGAGACGCGCGGCATGCTCCAGGTATTCGCCGTAGCGCTCCTTGTCGGCGTCGAGGAAGATCGCGTCGAAAGGGCGTGACGGGTCCATCGCGGCCATCAGTTCGAGCGCGTCGCCTACCCGCATCTCGACCCGCGCTCCCAACCCGGCGTCCTCCACGGATCGGCGGGCCACGGCGGCGCGGTCCGGGTCGATCTCCAGGGTGACGAGCCTGCCGTCCGCGGGCAGCGCTCGCGCGATCCACACCGCCGAGTACCCGGCCAGGGTGCCGATTTCAAGGACCCGGCGCGCTCCGATCGCACGCACCAGGATCTGCACTGCGCGGGCGGTGGCGGGGGGGAGCTGGATCGCTGGCAGGGCCGCCTCGTCGGCCCGGGCGCGTATCGCGCGCAGGCAGTCGTCCTCGGGGGCGAAGAGGCGGCGTACGTACCGGTCCAGTCCCTTGTGGTCGAGGGTCGAGGGCGCGGGCGCGCCGCTTACGATTGGCGCCACCGCACCCGTCTCCCCTTCTCCCCCCCTCTCCTCACCCATTCGGCACCTTCCCCATGCGTCGCACGGGCTCCGGGGACGATCGGAACAGGGGTGGACTCAGCCACCGAGCACCCCGGCCATGCGCCGCACGCCCTCCTCGATGTCCGCGTCCGACGAGGCGGTGCTCATGCGGGCGAAGCGCGGGTCGCCGAACGCCTCGCCCGGCACGATCGCCACGCCCGCCTCCTCCAGGATGCGCGTGCAGACGTCGCCGGCGCACGTGACCTCGCCGCCGAAGACGTGGTCCACGCGGAAGTACAGGTAGAAGGCGCCCCGGGGACGTACGTAGAAGCAGCCCGGGAGCAGGTCGTCGAAGAGGCGCGTGACCAGGTCGCGGCGGCGGCGGAAGGCGGCGTTCATGCGGGCGAGGTCGCGCGCGCCCTCCTCGCCCCGGGTGAGGCCCTCGAGTGCCGCCACCTGCGAGGGCGTGGCGGCGTTCAGCGACACGTGGCTCTGCAGCGCCGACATCTTCGCGGCCAGCTCGCGCGTGGTGTACGAGAAGCCGACCCGCCAGCCCGTCATCGCGAACGCCTTGGACATCCCGTTCGCGACGACCAGGCCGCCCACCGCGTCCGGGTCCAGGTCGAGGGCGCCGGGGGCGCGGTCTCCGTCGCCGTAGTGGATCTCCCGGTAGATCTCGTCGCTGATCAGCGTGACGCCACGGGCCCCGGCCCATGCCGCTATTGCACCCAACTCCGCCCCGGAATAGACGGCACCGGTGGGGTTCGACGGTGTCGAGAGGATCAGTCCGCGGGTGCGTGGGGTCGCCACGGCCTCCAGGTCGTCCGGCGTGAGGTTGAAGTCGCGGCTCTCGCTCCCGGCCACCGGGACCGGCTCGGCCCGCGCCAGCGTCACCATCTCCGGGTACGAGGTCCAGTAAGGCGACGCGATCAGCACCTCGTCGCCCGGCCCGAAGAGGCAGAAGCAGGCGTTGAAGAGGGACTGTTTGGCGCCGGCCGAGACCACTACGCGGGCCGGGTCGGCGGGGTACGCCGTTCCGTCGGTCATGTACTCGGCGGCCGCGGTCCGGAGTTCGGGCAGGCCCGCGGACGGGGTGTAGCGGGTGCGTCCCTTGCGGATGCCCGCGATCCCCGCCTCGGCGATGCCGTCCGGGGTGCGGAAGTCCGGCTCGCCGGCGCTCAGGTTGATGATGTCGCGGCCCTCGGCCGCAAGCCTCCTGGCCAGCGTGCTCACCGCTATCGTGGCCGAAGGTTGCAGCTTTGCGATGTTCTCGGAGTAGGTCATGGGTTAGTCTTGGTGTCGTCCGGTACGGCTGGCAACCCCCCAACCGACAGGACGGAAGACGCATGGTATAGTACACATGACATCATGTAAACTTTGCTTTACAGAGCGATCCGTTGAGCACGGCGGTGCGGCGCGGTCGTACGACTCCTGAGAATGCGCACCGCCGGGCCCCGGTTCTTCTTCGATTTCGTCGACCCCGCATCCCGCCTCGCGAGTCACATGATCGAGGAGGCCGGCGCCGCGGACGCCGTCCGGTGGCGCGGTTTCGAGCTTCGGCCGCCCCCTCGTCCCATGGCCGACCCGGCCGATCCGCACTGGAGGGCGCGTCACTCCCTGATCGCGGCCCGCGCGCGCCGGCTGGGACTCACCATGGAGACCCCGGACCTGATCCCGTGGACCCGCAAGGCCCACGAACTGGCCGAGTTCGCCCGCGACAGGGATTGTTATCATGATGTCAGGCGCGCACTGTTCCAGGCCCACTTCGTCGACCGGATCGATGTCGGGCGGATAGATTTGCTGGTTGGAATCGCGCACCGGGCGGGCCTGGACCGAACCGAGACCAGGGCCGTTATGGACGTGGACCGCTACACGGGGGTCGTGCTGGGCCACCGCAGGACGGCCGCGGCGCACGGGGTCACGGAGGTCCCGGCCCTGGTGGCCGGAGGCCGTCGCCTGGAAGGCCTGGCCGCACCGGACGGGACCTCGCGGTGGACACGGTGGATCAGGAACGAACTGATTGCGGCAACCAACGAGTAGGGGGAAGACATGGCAGGATACGAACGCAAGACGGCGCTGACCCCGGCGGAGGTCCTGGCGCAGGCCGAAGAGCATCTCCCGGTCTACATCGGCCTCAGCAGGTCGAAACAGTCCTCCCACGGGGCCACCTACGCCGGTGACGAGGGCACCGTCGTCCTCTCCGTGCACCGTCACGGGCCCTTCACCGATGTCACGGCCCGCACCGACCGCCTCCGCACCTCGCGCATGGACTACGAGATTCAGCGCTTCCTCAACCACCTCCCGTACGAGTACGGCGACGTCGGCGGCCCCGGCTCCGGCGACCCCGGGTAGCCTCCCGCCCCCCATCCCGATGACGTGCTTCGCAGACCTCCCCCTCGGCCCAGAAACCGTCGCCGCACTGGCGGCCGAGGGGATCGAGACGCCCACGCCCTTCCAGGCCGCGGCCATCCCCGTCATCGCGCGCGGCAACGACCTCATGGGCCGGGCCGGGCCGGGGAGCGGCACCCTCGTCGGCTACGGCGCCCCGCTGCTGGACCGGCTTGAAGGCGGCCACGGAGCGCCGGTCTGCCTGGTACTCTGCGCCGGATACCGGCAGGCCACCGAGCTCGCGCGGTCCTTCGCGCGTCTCTGCGAGGTCTCGGGGGCGCGCGCGGCCGCGCTGGCCGAACACTGGGTGCTCCCCGAGCGCGCCGACTTCCTCTTCGTGCCGGCCGACAGGATCGGGGCCCTCTACGACCGCTCCGTCGCGCTGGAGCATGTGCGGGCGGTGGTCGTCCACGACGGTGACGGGGTGGTCGCCGCGGTGCCGGCCGACCAGATGGAAGCGTTCCTGTCGGGGCTGCCCCGCGACTGCCAGCGGATCTTCTGCGGCCACCCCTTCGGTCCCGGGCTCCGGTCGCTGGCCGAACGCTTCACGCGGCGTGCCGCGACCGTTCCGGCAGGGCCGCGCGACCGGTCGGCGGGGCCCGGCGCGGGCAGGCGACCGGCATGGGGGAAGACGAAGGGAGGGCGCCCGGACGGCCCCGGGAGCGGCGGGCGACCCGCCGAACTCAACCTGGTGGTGATCGATGGCGACCGATCGGAGGCCGTGTTGGCGCTCGCGGCCACGCTCCTGGCCGAGCCGGTGCGCCACCTCCTGGTCTTCACCGCGTCGGCGGACCGGGCGGCGGATCTGGGGGACTTCCTGGCGGTCCACGGCTACGTCTCGGGCCCGCCTGGCGATGTGACCGCCCCCGTGTGGCTCTCTCCGGGAGAGGACGCGGCCGCCCGCGAGGCCCTGGAAGCCGTGTCCGAGCCCGCAGCGGTCGCGACGCTGTCCCGCTCCGTGCCGCCGGGAGCCTCGCTTGCGAGCGTCCGGCACGGCGGCGGCGGACCCGCGTGGGTCCTCGCGGCCGTGCGCGAACTGGGCCACCTCAAGGAGGTCGCGGCGGATGCCGGCTTCCGCCTCAAGCGGGTTCGCCCCGCCCGCCCCCCGCGCGTCTCGGCCACCCTCGACGCACTGGCCGACACCCTGCACGAGGCGGTCCGCTCCCCCGGCATCACCCCCTACTACCTTCTCGTGGAGTCGCTCGCGGACCGGTTCGCGGCGGCCGAGGTGGCGGCGGCGGCCCTTCTGCTCCTCGACCGCGGGCGCGCGAAAGAGGCGAGGCCGACGGTGGGCGCGGCCGCAGCCACGGCTCCCGAGAGCTGGGTACGCCTGTTCGTGTCGGCGGGCAGACGGGACGACATCGGCCCCGGGGACCTGCTCGGCGCCCTCACGAACGAGTCGGGCGTGCCCGGCAACCGGGTCGGCCGGATCGACGTGCGCGAGAGCCACTCCCTGGTCGAAGTGCGGGAGGGCGACGCCAGGACGGTGATCTCGGCCCTGAACGGGATCACGCTGGGCGGGCGCAGCCTGCGCGTGGACTACGACCGCGCGAAGGAGCGGCGGCCGGGTGGTCGGGGGCGGGGGCCGGGTGGGGGGAGGGGGGTGGGGGGTGGGAGGGCGCGGCCAACGGGTGGACGAAAGGCGGGGCGACCGGGTGGAAGGGGCCGGCCGCCGCGCGGGAAGCCGACACGGCCCGAGGGCGGGTAGGGAGTCCTGGAGGGGCGGCGGCGGGCTACGCTGCCGGCAGCCAGGCACCCGACCGACCGCTACGCCGCCATCTCGTCCTGGCGGCGCTTGAACATCCGGTACAGGAAATAGCAGACCCCCAGAGCCAGCCCCACCTTGAAGGCCAGCGCCAGGAAACTCACGAACATTCCGAGCAGCGGTGCCGCGACGGCCGCGAGCAGCTTGAGCAGCACGACGCTCACGAGACCGGTGGCCGCGACCGCGCCGACGGTTCTTATCGTCATTTCATCATCTCCATTCTCTTGTTTCGGGGTTGGTTCTCCGCCCTACCCCCGGAACCGGTAGGAAAGTTTCACGAACACCCCTTCGGCCTCGGGGCGCACCTCGCGGAAGCGGAAGGCCTCCATGTCCTCCATCCGCCGGGTGTAGCCCAGGAAGAAGACCGTACCCGGCGTCGGCTCGTAGCCCAGCAGCGCCTCTACCGAGAAGTCGTTCGACTCGGTACCCTCCAGCTCGACGCACGATCCGACGGAGCAGTACGAAACCTGGCGGCCGCCCTCCGGGGTCAGCAAGGCGCCCCGTGACTGGCTGCCGTACTCCAGGATCGTCCGCACATAGAGTGCCCGGTTGAACTGGTACTGTGCCCGCGCGCGCGGGATCGTGGCCCGCGAATAGAGAGACCCGTCGCGCTTCCTGAAGAGGCTGGTGTGCCGGACCCCCAACTCCGCGCTGAGACTGGTGGTGGGGAAGAGGTTCAGGCTGGCGTTCCCCGACCAGGAATCGGCGATGTCGACCGGCGTGCCCGTGATGAAGTCGAAGAGCGGCGACTCCGACCGGGTCAGCCGCACGTTCCCGCGCACGCGGTCGAAGGTGTTGACCCAGAAGAAGATCGTTCCCGAACCGAGGCCATGGAAGAGCGACTGGCCGGGGTGGAAGGAGTGACGCTGCCCGTCGGCTCCCGTGTACACCAGGCCGTCGTAGTCGTCGGCGCCGAAGCGGTAGTACGAGCGCGAGTAGTTGCCGAAGACGGTGATGTTGCCGCGCAGGGAGACGCTGCCGCCCAGCTCGAAGCCCGACTCCTGCGGCCGCTGCCGGGCCCGGAAGTCGTCGTGCGTCCACAGCCCTTCCGCCTCGAGGCGGGGTCCCCAGCTCTCGATCAGGTCGCCGGGCCGGCCGCGGAAGTTGTAGCTCGCGTCCGCTCCCACCTGCGCCACCCCGGTGCGGCGAATGAAGCCGCTCCCGGCCACGAAGTCGTTGCTGATGTCCGAGCCGCCGAGTTCGAACCGGAAGTTGCGCCCGGAACGCTCGACCTGGGCGGCGAGGAGTCCGCCGCTCACGGCTCCGGGGTCCCCCTGCGAGGTGCGGCTGCCGGCGGCCAGCAGCGTGACCGTGTACCGCTGTTTCAGCTGGAAGCGGCCGTCAACGCCCAGCACCCGGTTGAACCGGTCCTGTCCGGAGGCCCGGTCCGTGTAGACCATGCCGATGTTGGATGTGCTCCCCAGGTCGCGCCGGAGACGGAGGAGGTTGACGACCGCGTTCTCCTTCCCATCGGGGTCGTCGGAATCGCCGACCTCGTCCAGGGCGCCGAGGTAGCCGGCGTTGAAGGAGCCGATCTTCCCCTGCAGCTT
This sequence comes from Longimicrobiales bacterium, assembly GCA_965204275.1. Lineage (GTDB taxonomy): Bacteria > Gemmatimonadota > Gemmatimonadetes > Longimicrobiales > Gaopeijiaceae > Bin94. The sequence goes on along the minus strand of CBDBEC010000001.1, from coordinate 105,576 downwards.
GGCCCCCACCACCGGGTTGACGATCGAGCGCGTGTAGACGAGCTGCCGGGGGAGCTGGAAGATCTCGGTGCCTTCCAGAAAGAACGGCCGTTTCTCGCGCAGAAAGAGGGCGAAGCGTTCGTTGACGGCGATCTGGCCCGCGTCGGCCTCCACCTGCGAGAAGTCGGGGTTGTAGGTGCCGTCCAGCGTGAGGTTGGACGTGATCCCGTATGTGACGTTGAGCCCGAAGTCTCCGTCGACTCCTTCGCGCCGGAACGCCCCGGCGTCCGAGTCGTACGCGCCCTGCCTGCTGAAGGTCTGGACCGGGTTGATCTCGAGAAACAGCCCGGGGCTGAGGTCCCGCATGCCCGTCAGGGTCCCGAACTGCTCCATCTGGTTGGCCACATCGGCCGTCACCGGCGCCCAGGACTCGCGGTATCCGTTGCGGGCGATCCGGCGCTCGATCTGCAGCCCCCAGTCCTGCACCGGCACGCTGGGGAACCGGATGCTCTTGAGCGGCACCCTGACCTCGACCGAGTACCCTCCGTCGAAGATGCGGCCGCCGGAGTCCCACACGAAATCCGGGTTCCAGTCGATCGGCGGTCCCCACCGGCGGCGCCCCCCTCCCACGACCCAGAGTCCGTCCTGCTGGACGCCCAGCGGATTGACCATGATCACATAGCCCCGCCGGGAGTCGTTGAAGGTGTCGAGGATGAACCGCACGAAGTCGTCGGAGAAGCCGAAGGAGTCCCGGTCGCCCAGGGTCGCGCGGATGCCGTCCTGAACGTCGTCCCAGGCGGTCACCGCAAAGTAGATCGCGTCGTCGGTGAGAAGCACCCGCGCCTCGGTGCGCTGCGTGGCGGGCACGCCCTCGACCGGGTCGAACTGGGTGAAACCGGTGAGCAACGGCGCATCCGCCCACACGGCCTCGTCGATCTCGCCGTCGATGTCGATGGCGGCCCCGGCCACCCTCGGGGCGGGCACGTCGAGCTGTCCCGCGCTCCCGTCGTAGACGGCAGTGGCCGGCGGGCCGCCTGTTCCTCCCGGCGGCGCCTCGTCCGGCCGTTCGGCGGCCTGCTGTCCTGCGCCCGCATATGCGGCGGCCATCGCCGCCACCATTATCATCATGTGTTCCGTACGCCTCGCTTTCGGCTGGCCCGTGCCCACCACGGCTCCCCGCGGTTCAGCGCTGTCCGTGCGGGCCGGGGAGAAGGCCACCGGGCCCGGCCTGCCAACCCGCAAGGACACCCGGTGCAACGCGCCCGTTGACCAATGTAGACCGATGAACCATTTCACGCCCGCCCCGAAGTCCGGACGCGCCCGCAAGACCGGTGCCTACACGCCCGGTGAACGGCTTGAACTGTTGAGGCAGGTGGCCCCCGGCGCGCCCGGTCCCGTCTGCCCGCGTTGCGGCAGCTCCTGCACGGTCATTCGCACCGGGCCGAGGGGCGACGTTTCCTACGTGCGGGACCGCGTGGTCGTGCGGTGCGCACCCTGCCGGAGGAGTGTCGTTGCGGAAGCGGAGCGGATGGAGCCCCGATAGCGGGTCACCGCGCCTCCCGCCGCAACCCGGTCCCGCCCGCGGGGTATCAATGTTGACCGGCCCGAACACCCAGACCACTATGAACCCCGACACGCCCACCCTCCTGCCAGGGAGCCGATCATGAAACCGATTCTCGCACTCGCCCTCCTCGCCGCCGTGGCCGCCTGCGACGCGACGCCCGGCGGCGGCGCCTCCGACGAAAACGACGACCCCGTCGCGATCTCCCTGCTCGGCGACGGCACCATCGTGCTGGACGACGAGGAGGTGACGGTGGCCGAACTGTCCGAAGCTCTCGAAGACATCGAGGCCGCGCGCGTGGTGACCGTCGAAACGCAGCCCGAAGTCACCTACAAGGCGGTGGACGAGGTGCAGAAGGCCCTGGTTGCGGCCGGGGTCGCGAGGGTGGTGGTCCTGACCGAGTTGTAGAAGGCCGGCGGCCCGGCCAGGTGGTGTCGCACAACACCCGCAACCGACCGTCGTCACCCGCGCTGCTCGCTCTGACGCTGGCGCTGGCCGCGCCCGCAACCCACCCCCCCTTCCTGCAGGCACAGGAGCGCGAACCGCGGCGTCCCACACCCGGCCCCCCCGTCCTCGAACTGGTCACGAGCACCCGCGCCCTCGCCCTCGGGGGCGCCTTCTGGACTTCCGGAGGCGGCAGCCACGCCATCTTCCACCACCCGGCCCTGATCCCGGGCCGGGGATTCGGCATCGCGATCGGCGGCACCGCCGCCCCATACGGCGACCACGACTCGCGGGACCACGAACGCGACCACGGCGGACGGGAGGGTGACGACGACGATGGCGGGCGCGACGGCGGGGACGGTGACCGCGAGTACGGCGACGACGACAGCGGTCGCGCCCAGGCCTTGCAGATCGCGCTCGGCGCGAGCGGCTCCTGGCTCGGCGGCACGGTGGGAATCGGCCTCGTGGCCTTCGACCACGACGCCGGGTTCGTGCCCGCCGCCCCGCCGGAGCACGGACGCGCGCCCGGTGAGCGGGACGATGAGCATGACCGCGACCACCACGAGGAGGGGGCGTGGGCGGCCGCGACCGAATTCGTGGGTACGGTGGGGTATGCGCGCGAAGTCTTCGGGTTCGGCGTGGGCGCGGCCGCCAAGGTGGTCGGGCGGAGGTCCGAAGGCTCGCGGGCCCGCACGGTGGCGGTCGATGTGGGCGTGGCGCGGGAGATCGGGCCGGTGTCGGCGGCGCTCACCGTGCGGAACCTCGGCCGTGACATGCGGATGCCGGGCCGCAGGGTCCCGTTGCCGTGGCAGGTCGCCTTCGGGGCGGGCGTGGGGAGGAGGCCGGTCGGCCCGCTCGACATCGGGGGCGCCGTGCACGTCACGCGCGAAGGCGGGGGCGAGATCGTGCCGGGCGGCGGGGTGGAGATCGCGTACTGGCCGGTTCAGCGCCGGGTCTTCGTCGCGCGGATCGGGGGGGCGCGGGTGGTGGAGGGGGACGGGTTGCCGCTGACCTTCGGGGCCGGGTTCGAAGGAGACCTGATCCGCCTCGACTACGCGTTCAGCGACCACGACCCCATCTCGGGGCCGCACCGGATCGGGGTCTCGATCCGGTAGACGGGACGCTACACTCCCGTTTACACCAGGTGGTTGCCGCGTTTGCAATTGCACATGCTCACCGCGAGAAGCGACGCGCCCACCGACCCCGAGTGCCTCAGCGCCGAGCCCAGCCTTGACGGCACCTACCCGTTCGAACCCGACACCGGATCCGGCGGCACCCTCGCGATCGGATACTCCTTCGGCGCCCCGTGCGTGGAAATCGAGGCCCTCAGCTAAGCTATAGCCTACCCCCTTGACAAAGGCTTCAGGCGGCTCCTCTTTCGATGCCCATGGTGTGCCTGACAAACCCCTCAGAAAGCGGACAATGCAGACGCCCGTCAACCGATTGGCCATCGTACTCCTTCCCTGCGTGTGCGCGTGCGCGGACACAGCGCCCGAAAACCAGCCTCCGACCATCGCCGATACCATCCCCGACCTTGCGTTGCTCAACGGTAGAGACACCACAATCACCCTGTCGCGGCATTTTACCGACCCGGACGGGGATCCACTTTCCTTCGGAGTGGAGAGCCACCACGCAGATGTGGTGAACCTGTCCATTGAGCGTGACGTGCTTAAGATTGTCGCCCTCCGCCCACCGAGCACTCTGGTGAGGGTGTCGGCAACCGACCCCGACTCTGCTCAAGCCACTCAGGAATTCCGGGTCACGGTCAAGAGCCCGCCGACCATTGCCGACTCGATTCCGGACCTTGCAATGCTCGTTGACAGCACCCGCACGATCACCCTTTCTCGGCACTTCAGAGACCCGGACGGTGACCCCCTCACCTACGGGGTGGAGAGCCGCGACCCGGATGCGGTGCGTGTGTCCATCACGGATGGCGTGCTTGCGGTCATGGGCCTCCGCACATCGAGAACCGGGGTAAGGGTGTGGGCAACGGACCCCGATTCCGCTCAGGCAACTCAGGAATTCCAGGTGAGGGTGACGAGCCCGCCGACCATTGCCGACTCGATTCCGGATCACATTCTGGAGGTCACCAGTGACACTGTGATTCACCTTTGGAAACAGTTCGCTGACCCGGACGGCGACGAGCTCGCTTACTCGGCACGCAGCAGCGAACTGGTCGTAGCGGGCGTTTCCATCAAGGACAGCACGCTGGCAATAGCCGCGCAGCACGTACCTGCGACGTCGGCCATAACTGTGTCCGCTACTGATGGCGTTGGCCGAGTGAGCCAGTCCTTCAAGGTTACATTGAACCCGCCACGCGCCGCTTGGCGGGAGGACTTCGACAGTACTCTGACCGGGTGGAAGATAAACGAGCGACGGGGCGAGACGACGATTGAGGTGGAGGACGGAGCGCTGCGAATCAGTCTCTTGAGCGACAACAGCTATACCATCGCTACACGCGATTCCGTAGTGGAGATCGAAGACAGCTGGACGGTGTCCGCCGATATGCGCGGCATGGAAGATGACCAGCTTTGCGCTGGCCTTGCTGTGCTGACGGGAGATGCCGATACCCCTGGATGGATGTTCAGAATCGCCTACTACGCATCCATTTGGCGTTTCCTGTATCACCGGGCGGAACTGGGAGAGAACACCTGGATCATAGAAGACGAAGGCGAGGTTTCCCTGCCCGAAGAAGGAGACTACGTCAGGGCCAGCATTACTCTCGCGAGCGATATACTCACCTTTGTTGTCGACAACAAGGTGATGGTTTCCGTTGATCTCGAGGAGTTGTGGGACGATGGGGAATACGATGACGATTGGCCCACGGGGATCACTGGCGTCCGGCTTGACGCATTGAATACCTACTGCAAGTTCGAATGGAATGGCGAGAGTGATGCCGTGTACGACTGGGTGGAGATCGGCTCCGGCAACTGACCGCCGACGTGCCGGGACCAGCACCGACGGCTCCAGACCAGCGCGCGGCCTTTGGAGAAGCACGGCCCAAGACGACTGTCCGGGAGTGGCCGAGGAGCATACCTGTCGCCAGCAATGGCCCGGTGTTTGAATCGGAGGGCCCGCAGCCTGTTTCGCGCCAACCAGTCCCAAGGGACCATTCACCCGCCCCGCCTACCACCCCCTACCACGGGTGTGACACCGGAACGCGTAACCCGCCCCAACGCCGCCGCCCGCGCCGTCCTGCGCGAGAAATTCGGCTTTCCCGGCTTCCGTCCCGGCCAGGAGGAGCTGGTCGGCAGCGTCCTCTCGGGCCGCGACACGCTCGGCGTCCTCCCGACTGGAGGCGGCAAGACCCTCTGCTACCAGCTCCCCGCCTTCATGACGCCCGGCCCGGTGGTGGTCGTCAGCCCGCTGATCTCGCTCATGCAGGACCAGTCGACCGCGTGCGCCGCGGGCTGGCCGGCCTGGGCGTGATCGGCGACGCGCACCACGCCGCGCTCCCCAGACGGGAGCGGCAGGCCGTGCAGCAGCGCTTCATGTCCGGCGAGTCCAACGTGGTGGTCGCGACCTGGGCCTTCGGCATGGGCATGGACCGCCCCCGAGGAGCTTCGCCCCTGTCGGGAGCAAATGAAATGAAGTGTCCGGTTGCAGGGTCCTGCCCTTGTAGCTCACACAGGGTGTCGCCGCCGCCCGTTCGGGTCGTCTTCAAGCACGGAGCGTCGGGCAGCTTCGCCCTCATCGGGGGGAGCAGCCGCGAGAACGCGTCTCCCGGCTCCCTCGGCTCCACCGGGAACACCGCGTTGAACCGAGGCCGGAACCCCTTCGGGGATTCCATGGCCGCGTCCATCTTCGTGACCCCCACCCGGGCCAGTTCCTGCGGCGGACGGCCCTGGAGCGTACCGAAGAAGCACTCGCTCCGACCCCTCGCCGGCCGATAATACGCGGCGATCATACCGATCCCCAACTCCGCCATCGCCCGCCGCCCGGCTGTGCCCCGTGGACCTCAGCGGGCAGGCTGTCGATGGCCAACGACTTCGCGCGCCGCCAACCCCCCATCGCCTTCAGCCGCCACCCCGCCAGCAGCAGCGTCCGCGCCAGCCGCCTCTGCGAATGCCGAATCCGGCGCCCGTCCCGCTCGTCCGGCAACCCCTTCGCCAGAATCCGCAGCACCCTGCAGTCCTTGAGGAGCTCGGAAGGTCAGAACCCCCGAATCCCCCGTGATCCGGCCCCCGGCAGCCCCCGGTCTCGCCGGGTTCAAGACCCGCCCCCGTTGTAGCCGATAGTCAGCTCACCGTCGCGCATCTCCACCGAGACGGCGATGCTGGCGCCTCCCGGGCCAATCGGGGGATATCATTACGATATCGTAATGATATCACACACGATGCGGTGGGGCCGGGGCACTCGCGCGGCAGCCCCGCCAGTGCCGGAGAGGCCATCGTGCGGGAGCTCGGTTCCATCCGGGATCGCCGGGTCAGGACGATGCTTCGTCCGCCTTCTCAGCCCCGTCATGCAGGAACGCCAAACACTTGAATTGAATTGTGAATTAGTCGCGGATGCGCTTGTAGTCCGAGTCCTCCGAATCCAGGAACTTCTCCACCTCGCGCAGCACCGCCTCCGTGACCGTCGCGGTTGTCCTGCCGGAGAAGATGTCGTCGCCGACGAGTCGGTGGGAATGGATGTCGAAGTAGTTGTATTCCTTGCGCTTCATCGGATACCTGTCGCGGCGGCGGCGGTCCACCGGCGTTTTGCGCAGGAAAGCCAGTATCCGGTTCACCATTCCACCCCGGCCATACGGTGGAACCTCGCGAAACACGCGAATCCCGGGTCCCCGACCAGCTTGCCCAACTCCCTGTCCAACGTCTTCTCGTCCATTGTCCTCACCTTCCGGGGTTGCGTATGCGTTGCCGCCATGCGGGAAGGGGGCGCCCCCCTACCCCCGCGGCACCCTCGCCGCCCTGAACCCCGGGTGCAGCCGCGCCAGCCCCACGTCGTCCACCACCACCGTACCCTTCTCGGTGCGGTCGAACACCAGCAGGACGGCGCGGAGCGTCTCCGGGTCGAAGGCCGGATTCTCCGCCGCGAAGTCCCCGAGCGGGATCGAGAAGTGTTGCAGGATGAGCTCCCATGGTTCGGCGAAGCGGTCGTCCTCCAGGTCGCGGCGGCGGAGCACGCGAATCGTGAGCGGCCTGCGCAACGGTCCGTAGTCGGTCAGGCTCACCCGGGCGGTGTCGCCGTCCGCGTCGACGGCCGCGACGGTCAGCTCGAGCGGCGGCTTCTCCTCGTCGCCGGGGTCCTCCGCGCGGCGGTCCTCGCGCGCTCCATCGCCCGTTTCGCGCACGTCGCCCTCATTCCCCCCCTCCTCCTCCTCCGGGTTCTCGCGCGGCCCCGGCTCCTCGCCAAGACCGCCCACGTGCATCTCCAGGGTGGTTTCGGGACCCACGGCCCACCGGGCGGCCAACCCCCCGGGCAGCGTGAAGGCGAAGACCGCGGGCGGCGCCGGTTCGCCGGAGTCCCGGTAGCTGTTGTTCCACCCCAGCCAGAGCGCCTGGTCGAGCTGTGACGAAGAGGTCGTCGCCCGGTTGGCGGACCGCAGGTTGAGCCGCCCCTCGCGCCAGGTGCTGAAGTCGGCGCCGTGCAGGGTCACGCCCGCCGCGGACCCGGTGGTCACGTCGATGTCCTCCTCGAAGTCGGCCAGCGGGCGGAAGGACGAGTCCTCGAAGCGCGTGATGTACATCGTACCCGGCAGCCAGCCCCCCGCGACGCGGTGGTCGCGGAAGAGGGGGCGGTAGCGGTCGTCGCCCTTGAGGGTGACGTCGAGGAAGGACGAGATGAAGACGCGGCCGAACTCGCGCTGGTCCTCGGGCGGCAGAAGGCCGTCCAGTCTCAGGATGCGGCCGCTGCGGGGACCGTTGTCGTGCGCCCCCCAGACGGTGTTCCACTGCCCGTGGTTGGCGCGGTAGACGTAGACGGCTGACTTGAAGAAGCCGGTGGAGTCCGGGGCGCTCCCGGCGGACCCGCCGGTGAAGGAGACGCGGTTGAACTGGCGGAGCCCGTGAAAACTGGTCACGTCTCCGTCGTGGGAGCCGTGGAAGACCAGGTAGTTGACGTCGCGGACCGGCGTGCGCCGGCCGGCCGGGAGATACTGGCCGTCCACCGGCGCGATCGCGATCACCGCCTTGATGGCGAACCCGAAGCCGAACTCGAGCGCGGCGTCGTCCGGATAGCGCGCCAGGCGGTTGAAGGCGGCCGCCAGCGCCACCGCCTCCCCTCCGCGCGAGTGCCCGATGAGCGCGATGTTGTCCATGTCGACCCGGCCGCGGAAGGGCCCGTCCACGTCCTCGTTGAAGCGCCGCCACGCCTGCAGGTGCTTCAGGAGGAGCCAGCCGCGCCCGTCGTTCTCGCCGCGGATGCCCCCGTTGATGAAGTTCATGTCCACCGAGGCGAGGATGTAGCCCCGGCTCGCGAGCAGCTCGCCCAGCCAGTCGTACCCGGGGTCGGAGAAGTCCCGCATGTCGTGGTTGCCGTGCACGACCAGCACCAGGGGGTGGGGGCCCGGGTCGTCGGGGTACCAGACGCGCGCGTTGACGGGGAAGCTGTCGGGCGGGAACCCCCAGTACCCGTTCCGGGACTTCGCCGAGCCGCCCAGGCTTACCAGCTTCGAGGCGTCCACCGGTTCGGTCACGATGGCCACCGAGTCGCGGTATTCGGCGCGGTTCCTGTCCGTGCCGCTGCCGTAGTGGAGCGTGAGGACCCGGTGGGGGCCGGGGAGGGCGGGGCTGGGGTGGTCGAGGTGGTGTCCGGAGAGAACGGTGGCCGCGTCGGAGAGGGTGAGCTCGAGGGAGCCGGCGCAGGCGGCGGCGAGCGAGGCCGCCAGGGCCGCGGGCAACGCGGGACGAAGATCCATGGGGGGGTATGGTAGGTGTATCTGCCCTGCGAGCAAGAGACCTGCTATGGTACGGTGCACGCACCGGAAGTCCATTCACCGCGCGGGGGCACCATCGCGAAACTCAAACGGGAGCTCGGGCTCTTCGACGTCTACGCCCTCGCGACCGGCGCCACACTCAGTTCGGGCTTCTTCCTGCTCCCCGGACTCGCCGCCGCCCAGGCGGGGAGCGCGATCCCCTTCGCCTATCTGCTGGCCGGGCTCCTTCTCCTGCCCGGGATCCTCAGCATGGCCGAACTGTCGACCGCCATGCCCCGCGCCGGCGGCATCTACTACTTCCTGGACCGCAGCATGGGCCAGCGGGTCGGGTCGATCGGGGGTTTCGGCACCTGGACCACGCTGACCCTCAAGTCGGCCTTCGCCCTGGTGGGCCTCGGCGCCTACCTGCGGGTCTACTTCCCCGAGGCGCCGGCGGGGCCGGTCTCCTTCGCCTTCGCGCTGGGTTTCGGCGCCGTCAACCTCTTCGGCGCCAAGAAGACCAGCGCCCTCCAGACGATCCTGACCGTGGTCCTTCTGGCCCTGCTGGGCTGGCTGATCGGCGCGGGGTTCACCGCCCTGGATCCCCGGGCCTTCGACGCGGCCGTCGACGTGGGCGCTTCGCCCTTCCTCGCCACCGTGGGGCTGGTCATCGTGTCGTACATGGGGCTCACCCACGTGGCCTCGGTCTCGGAGGAGGTGAAGAACCCCGACCGCAATCTGGCGCTGGGCATGTTGCTGGCCTTCGCTACGGTGCTGCTCGTCTACGTGCTCGGCACCTGGGCGATGGTGGGGGCGGTGGGCGTGCAGGCGCTCGCCGCGGATGGCGGCAACCTCGCTCCCGCGGCGTCCATGGCCAGGGCGGTCGCCGGGAGCACCGGAGAGGCCGCCATGACGGTGGCGGCGATCCTCGCCTTCATATCGGTGGGAAACGCCGGCGTCCTGTCGGCAAGCCGCTACCCCCTGGCCATGAGCCGCGACCATGTGCTTCCGGGCGCCCTGCACCGGATCAGCCGCTGGGGCACCCCCTGGGTCGCCGTCCTCGCGACCGTCGGCCTGATCGTCCTGTGGCTGGCGCTCTTCGATCCGTCCAGCATCGCCAAGCTCGCCGGCGCCTTCCAGCTCATCATGTTCGGCCTCGCCTGCCTGGCGGTGATCGTCATGCGCGAGAGCGGCCTCGCACCCTACGACCCGGGCTTCCGCGCTCCGTTCTATCCCTGGGTCCAGATCGTCGGCATCGTCGTCCCCTTCCCGCTCATCGTCGAGATGGGCTGGATGGCCACCCTCCTGAGCGTCGCGTTCATCGCCTTCGGCCTTCTCTGGTACGGCGTGTACGGCCGGGAACACGTTCGCCGGGAGGGCGCGATCTATCACGTCTTCGAGCGGCTGGGCCAGCAGCGCAACCAGGGGCTGGAACGCGAACTGCGCCAGATCCTGAAGGAGAAGGGGGTCCGCGACGCGGATCCGTTCGAGCGGCTGATCGCGGCTTCGGACGTGCTGGACCACGAGGGAACCGTTCCCTTCTCGGAACTGCTGGACCGGGCGTCGCAAGCGCTGTCGAAGCAGCTGGGCGTGCCCGCCGCCCGCCTCGCCGAGGGACTCCTGGAAGGGACCGGCACGGGCCTCACGCCGATGTCCGAGGGAGTCGTGCTTCCGCACCTGCACCTGGATTCGATCCCCGGCCCGCGCATGGTGCTCGCCCGCGTTCGCGGCGGGATAGCGATCGACGTCGGCGAGCCCGATGTCGCGCCGGCGGAGGACGAACTCATCCAGGCCGCCTTCTTTCTCGCGAGCCCCGCGTCCGATCACGGGCGGCATCTGCGCATCCTCGCCCAGATCGCGGGCCGCGTGGACGACGGCAGCTTCCTGACGGAGTGGCTCGAGGCCGAGGACGACCTGGAGCTGCGCGAGGTCATGCTCCGCGACGAACACATGCTCGTCGTCGAGGTCCTGCCCGAGGGAGCGAGCAGCGTGCTGGAGGGGATGACCATCGAGCAGATGGCGCTCCCCGAGAGCACTCTGGCGGCGATGATCAGGCGACGGGGACAGCTCGTGGTCCCGCACGAGGACACCATGGTCGAGCAGGGCGACAGGCTGACGATCCTGGGCTCTCCCCGTGACATCATCGACCTGCGGCACCGCTACGACGTGCACGCGACGACCGTCCCGCGCTGGTGGCGGGGCAGGCGGCAGGGACGGGCGTAGGTGAGACTCCGCACCGGCACCAGCGGCTTCTCCTACAGGGAGTGGAAGGGGAGCTTCTACCCCGACAAGCTCCCGGCCAACCGGATGCTGGAGTACTACTCCCGCCGGCTCACCAGCGTCGAGATCAACAACACCTTCTACCGGATGCCCCGGTTGGAGATGCTGGAGAAGTGGGCGTCGCAGGTGCCCGGCGACTTCGCGTTCGTGCTCAAGGCCAACCGGCGCATCACGCACATGAAGCGGCTCAGGGACGCCGGCGAGCCGCTGGAATACCTGGTGCGGACGGCCGTGGCGGGGCTGGGCGACCGTCTCGGCCCGATCCTCTTCCAGCTGCCGCCGTATCTGCGCGCCGACCCGGGGCGGCTGCGCGACTTCCTCGCGATCGTGCCGGGGGGCGTGCGCGCCGCCTTCGAGTTCCGGCACGAGAGCTGGTTCACGGACGAGGTCTACCGGGCACTGGCCGATCGCGGCGCCGCGCTGGTGACCGCCGACACGGGCGAGGGCGAGGCCCCGGTCGTGGAGACGGCGACGTTCGGCTACGCGCGGCTGAGGCGGCCGGGGTACGGCGAGGCCGAGCTGGCGGAGTGGGCGGCCGCGCTGGCGCGCCCCGCGTGGAGCGATGTCTTCGTGTTCTTCAAGCACGAGGACGAGGGCGCCGGTCCGCGGATGGCGGAGGGGTTCGGGGGGGTGTGGGGGGAGGCACTTCGGCTACGATCCTACCCCCGGACCGGACGGTGAACAGGATCTCTACAACCGCACCACAACCTATCTCCGACATTCCTACAACCTCGCGACGGGCAACCGGCAGGCCGCGGATCTTGTCGGAAGGGGGGAGTGTTGAGCGACGAGTCCGGATGCCACTATTTTCGTTTTCACTCACCCGCAGGGGCCGTTGCGATGATCGACCCGCAGGCCCACACCTTGCGGACGCAACCAATTCCGGGACGGAGACAGGCCATGAGACTCAAGGTTGTGGTTCACCGAGCGGCGGAGGGCGGGTACTGGGCGGAGGTTCCGGCCATCCGAGGATGCGTTTCGCAGGGTGAGTCGATGGACGAGCTGCTGGAGAATGTTCGGGAAGCGGTCGAGGGCTGCCTGTCGGTGGATATCTCGAACATACCAATAGCCGAGGATGACAGGGTTGTCGAGATCGCCGTGTGAAGACCGTCAGTGGTGGGCAATTCTGTCGGCTGATCGAGGCGCCGGGGGTGGCAATTGAGTAGGATCCGGGGCAGCCATCGCATCTATACGAGGGAAGGGGTGGTCGCTCGGATTTCGATTCCCGTCCACGGTAATGTCGACCTGAAGCGGGGATTGCAGAGACACCTGATGAGGATCGCCAACATCGATCCATCCGAGCTATGAGATGAGTCAAGGCCGTCGGCGCGGCAGGCAAGCCGGGATGTCGCCGCCGATGTGCCTCCGAGTCTACGCGATCAGCGTCCTGGCCTTTCAGCTCGCCGGGTCCGACGGCCTCCGAATCTTTCACGCTGACGACCTGACGAAGGGCGGGACACGCCGCCCGCCGAACCGCTGATCGTCAAGCTCATCGAGAGGCAGCGCGAGGACCGCCTCGAAGACTTGATTCGCAGGACGAAGTCGCTGACCAGCGGTGCTTCGGCGTCGGCGACCACGTGGCCACGATCCCACAAGAGGGCCGGGGCTACGACGAATACGCGCCAATCCCCGCCTGCGAACCTGACACCGTACTCGACGCCGTCCGCGCGGCCGTCGAACGCGGGATCATCTGGCTTACCAACCCTCCGGCAACTTCTTGGAAGGAGTCCGTCCCGCTCGGCGCCCTGGACGAACGCGGTGCTCCGTCCACCGCCGAAGGCCTGCGCGCCGCAGGATCTTACAAAGGAATCGGTGCCGGCCGCGTGGCGGAAGAACTGAACCACCGGCCTCGCAGTCCGTGGATAAAGCCCCGCGAGTACCGAGAGCGGCGAGGCGCTGGGCTGGCAAGGCGCGACGAAGGGGGAATAGCAGCGCTATGCGCCCGAGGAGCAACGCAAAGCGCAGCCTTGGAGTGGCAACTTGGGACAAGCGTGCACCCCAGTTGGCGCTCGGCGAAGGGTTGCCGACAGTGCCAATGCTCAGAAGGCTCTAACGGTATTCGTGTGGTTGTAGAGCAAGTAGAGGGGCAGGGCAAGATACCGCCGCGCGAAACACTCGAGCTTCCCCAGTTGAGTGCGGGACTTACTCACCCTGTCCAACATCCGGTACCGGTCTTCGGGGTACAGCTTCTTGGCCTGAAGCGCGTATAGGGACCAGCGACCGGTCTGATGTCGTACGGCAACGAGGAGGTCGGCGCCGCACCATCCCTCGTCACGTTTCGTCGGCGGGACGACCAAGAAGCCCCTAGTGTGCTGGTGTGGAAGCATGTCTAGCAGAAGCAGATCGGTCAGCGATTCTTCGCCGAAACGGACCCGAAGCTGGTTGGCACGACCGAGCGTGTACCAAGTACGCTGAGCGACGCGTTCAGCAGGAGTCATGTTCATCGTCAGGACGAAGGAGAGGAATCGGGGTTGAGTTTCAACATCATCCGCATTCTAACGCTATGGACCGTCAATCGTCCAAGGCATCCTGCGGGCTAGCCCTCGATGACGCTCGGCCAACCGAATCGGCCGCCCATGTCAATGGGCATGGAAATGGCACACTTTCGGGCATCGAAAATGGCACACACCGCGACGGCCCAAGATTCGCCTCCCTTCCGGGCTTTCTCGGCGTCCGCCGCCCTGGACGCGACCGGGTGGATGGCCCTGGACAGCTCCATGTGACGCCGCATCCGGAAGCTGTTGCCCCGGATGTTGACGATGTGGCACCGGTGGAGCAGCCGGTCGAGGAGAGCGGCCGCCATGACTTCATCGTGCAGGATCTCGCCCCAGTGCTCGAAGCCCTTGTTCGAGGTCAGCACGGTCGAGGCGCGTCCGTAGCGGGCGTTGACAAGCTGGAAGAACAGTCTGGCCCCGTTCGGGGTGACCGAGAGATAGCCGATCTCGTCCACGACCAGGAGGGCGGGGTGCTCATGGGAGCGTCCGTCATCACTGTCGGAGTGCTTCCAGTTCGGCCCGTCTGCGGCGTGGAAAAGTGCCTCCAGCGAGTTCCGGTCGTGCTGTCTTCTTGACAGGTCCACCGTGCTCAGTCGTCGGTCCGGGTCCCCCAGTAGTTGACACCATAGAGGACGTTGATGACGTGCTCCATGTACTCGTGACCGGGCTCGAAGGCGCCTGCTTGCCGTACCATGTCCAACACCGGTTCCTTGTACGTCTTCACGTAGCCATACGAGCCCGCCGAGTAGGTCACGAATCCCTCGGACTCTTCCCTCGCCATCGGCCGCATTTCCCTGCTCGCCCAGAAGTGGTTGCCACGACGATCCTTGACTACCCGGACGAGGTACTCTTCGGAATCATCCCTGTCCAGCGTTTCCTCTTGGACCGTCCATCCTGCCTCCGTGTAGCCTATGATGACCCTCTTGCCGGGAAGGCCCTCGAACACCACCTCGTACTGGTCGTGCTCGGCCAGCGCGGCAGCCGAGACCAGGAGCCCCACGCCCAAGCAAAGCCAGAGTGCTACACTGATCCTCGCCGCCCGAGCCCGCCGTGTGCTCTTGCCAGTAGCTTCCATACCGGTTCATCTCTTTTCTGAAGTGGTTCTGTCCGCCAACATGGGATTCGTGAGCATTGCGTCTCCTGCCCACCGAAACCTACAGACTGAGTCAGCATGACGACATCATCGCGCTTCCCCGCCGACGCCATCGGAGACTTCGCGCCTTCCCGCCAAAGTGGACGGTTTTCCCGCTTTCGCGGCACAATCCAGCAGGGTCCAGTACAACGGCAGGAAACGCAGATCGTGCTGTCCTGATTGACTTTACGTGACTTCCTGCCGTGATTTGCCCAGAACCACTCCTGCCAGCCCGGCGCCTCCCCGCTCTCGGTGCTCGCGCGGCTTTATCCACGGACCCCTACCCCACGAACCCCACCACGAACGCCGTCACCACCCCCACCCAGATCCCCGCATACAGCGGCACGAACTTCCGCCTGGTCTTCAGCATCTCCGGGTGCGTGACCGGCTTCCCGGCGAACTTCCCGCGCGGCTTCGACGGGAAGAAGAACGTCTTGTACGTCTCCAGGGTGGCCACGGTGTAGCCGATCGCGGCCAGCGCGATGAGCACGTAGCTGGTCGTGAAGTGCGAGACCAGGAAGCCGTAGAAGGCCGCCCACAACGGGCTGCGAAAGAACTTGAGCCACTCGAATCCCTCGATGGGAGCGTCCTTGAAGGCGCCCGCGCACGCGGAAAACCAGCCGCCGGCGCTGGCGACCAGGAGGATCTGCCAGAGCGGTCCCCCGGTCCCGGGGGCCGGCTGCACGCGAATGGCCAGCCACAACAGGGCGAGCGCCACGCCCACGTAGCCCAGCCCCACGAGCAGCCGGGTCACGCGGCCCCGGGGCACGTGGCCGAACACGTGAAACTGCATGGGAATGAAGTACTTCGACTGGTCCTCGTCGCGGATGAAGGTCTTCCAGAACTCGGTCGTGGCGCGCTCCATCGCGTAGGTGACCCCGAAGAGGACCACGATGCCCGCGGCCGTCGTGGCGTCGATGTCCGCGATGTGCGCGATGACGGGTGCCCACGCGAGGCTCACGAAGGTGCTCCGCAGGTAGCGCGGCACGGTGAACCCCTCGTGGATGGAGTCCTTGTACATCCCCCAGGTCGAGGTGTGGGCGCCGGCGGAAAGGCCCACCAGCAGTTCGCAGACGAGGTTCACGGATGTCGCTCCGGGTCGGTGTCGTAGGTGTCCTGGATCAGCTCGACGCACCTGCGCGCGTCGGCGATGGTGAATTCGGGTTCCGCGCCCGTGGTCAGCGCCCTGACGAAGTCGGCGAGCATGGCCCGGTATCCCAGCATGTCGGAGAGGCCCGGAAGCGAGAGGCGGCGGTGGCCGCGCAGCAGGAAGAGCCCGTTCGATTCGAAGAGCAGGGAGGCGCGCGTGCCGTAGACCCGGGAGAGGCGCAGTCCGCGCAGCAGTCCCGGAATCTCCCAGGAATAGCTCAGCACGCCGGTCGCGCCCTCCTCGTACTCCACCACGAACACCGCGCTTCTCTCCTGGCCTCCCGGGGCATCCGGAAAGAACCCCCGGGCACGCCGTATCGTCAGGCCCAGAGCATCCAGGAAGGCCACCCAGTGGATGCCGCCTTCGAAGAGGGCCCCGCCGCCCGCCCGGGCCGGATCCGCGCGCCAGCCGCCGACGGCCTGCCGTTTCACCGCGTCGATGGTCACCAACCGCACCTGGCCCAGCGCGCCCGAGCGTATCTGCTCCCGGACGGCCCTGAACAGCGGCTTGTAGAGGTAGTTCTCGGCCACCAGCACCTGCCGCCCGTGCCGCGCCGCCGCGGCTTCGACCACATCGAACTCGCCGCCGTCGAGGAAGGCGGGCTTCTCGACGATCACGTCCCTGCCCGCGTCGAGCGCCGCGACCGCGATGTCTCGGTGCGTGTCCGGCGGCGTCGTGATGAATACGGCGTCGACCCGCTCGTCGGCGACCGCCCCGGCCCAGTCCCCCGCGACCCGCTCCCCCCCGTACCTGGCCGCGAGTGTCCGGGTCGGTTCCGCGGAGCGCCCCCAGAACATGAGTGCCACGTTGCGGTGGTGCTTCGAGAGGAGCCGCGCATGCAGCCCGGCCGCCCATCCCGAGCCGACGATGAGGACGCGAAGAGCGCGTCGGCCCGCGGTCATGCTTCGCTCCCCGCGGCCGCCCGCACCCGCTTCGCCGCCCGCCTTCCGGCGATGCGGTTCCCCACCCGCAGGGCGTTGGCCGCGATCGTCAGGCTGGGGTTCACCGCCCCCGAACGGGGCATGAAGCTGCCGTCCGTCACCCAGAGGTTGTCGATCCCTCGGAAGCGGCACCACCGGTCCAGCGGGGCCGTCTTCGGGTCCGGGCCCATGCGCAGCGTCCCCACGGCGTGCGAGAAGGTGTGAATCCGCAGCCTCACGGTCACGCGGGCCCCCGCCGCCCGCAGCACGGCCCCGGCCACGCGCGCGAGGTGCCCGCGAGCGGCAAGATCCCGGCGCGTGTACCGGTGGGTGACGGTCGCCCGAGGAATCCCGTAGCGGTCGCTGTGTGTGCGGCTCACCTCGATCCGGTTCTCCCGGCGGGGCTCGTCCTCGGCCATCGCCAGAAGGCCCGTGCACCGTGCCAGAACCGGGTCCAGCGAACGCGGCGTGAACCCGGGCAGTCTCGCGGCGATCAATCCGGGGGGCGGGGTGTGGATGGACTGGAGGGCCCCGTACTGGGGCTCGTCTTCGCGGAGTCCATAGTGGTCGAAGATCCCCACCTGCTTGTGGAAGGCATCGGCGCCGGCCAGGCGTCCGCGGAAGAAACCATACGTGATGATGTTGCAGTGCCGCATCAGGCATCGCCCTATCCAGTCTCCGGCTGGAGACGCACACTCGAGCCCGGAAGCCAACACGAGGTGCGCCGAACCCAGCGCCCCGCCCGCCAGGATGTACCGCTTTCCGGTGAATACGGTGCGCCGACCGCTGCTTCGGTCGATCCCCACGACTCCGGCGACCCGCCGTCCGCGCCACAGGATGCGCACCGCGACGGTGTTCGACACGAGGTTCAATCCCCGCCCGGCGAGCGCGGGCAGGATGGCGGCGGCGGGCTCCCTCTTCGCGCCCACCGCGCAGATGTATCCATCGCATGTGCCGCATCGGACGCACGATCCGTTTCCGGCGCCGTCACCCCGGAAGTCGATCGCCAGGGGCAGGTGGGTGGGATTGAGCCCGAGGCCGGCGGCCGCATCCCGGATCAGGCGCGCGGGGCCCAGCAGCGCCGGAGCCCGGCGGGGATACGCGACGGCTTCCGCGGGGTCGGACGGATGGCGCGATGTCCTGCCCGCGACACCGAGGATCCCCTCGACGGCCCCGTAGTACGGATCCAGCTCTCCGTAGGAGATCGGCCAGGCCGCGCCGGTCGCCCCGGTGATCTCCGTGCGGCGGTCGAAGTCCCGTGCGCGCAGCCGCAGCGCGATCCCCCCGTAGAAGACGGAGGGCCCGCCCACGCACTGGAACGTACCCTTCCGGCCCCGGCTCGTGCCCCGCACGCGGTAGTGGCTCTCCATGCTGAAGTAGGGGCTCAGCTCGAAGGCCGCGTCCGGAGCCCAGTTGTGATCGCCGCGCTCCACCTCGCACCCGCGCTCGATCATCAGGACGTTCATGCCCGCCCCGACCAGCGCGTGCGCGGCCATGCCGCCCCCGACACCGCTGCCGACGATGACGGCGTCGGGCTCGCGGATGAACCGGCGGGGGGCTGGCGATGCGCTCATGGCGGACGGCGTGGCGGGACGCGGGAATCGAAGAGAGTTCAGGAATGTCGCTGGCGATCCCATCGATAGTCCCGACGGGGGAACGGCGCAACCTGGCCGCTCGCCTTGACACGCCCCGCGCCCGGGATCGATCATCCACGGGGAGTGTAGGATCAGGTGTCACACCCGGGCGCGCTCCCGCGCCGGCCGCCGCCAGAAGGAGTCCCGATGATCATCCGGACCAGGAAGAACAGCGACGTCCCCTCTTCGGAGATCACCCCGGAGTCGGTCTACCTCAACCGCCGCAGGTTCCTCGGAGCCTCGGCCGGGATCGGCGCCGCGCACTTCCTGGCGCCCGGCGCGGCCACGGCCACACCTCCCACGGGCCGCCAGGACGAGAAGCTCAACACCTGGGAAGAGATCACCACCCACAACAACTTCTACGAGTTCGGGCTGGACAAGAAGGACCCCTCGCGGAACGCCCACACCCTGGTCACGAAGCCGTGGACGGTGAAGGTCGACGGCCTCTGCAAGAAGCCCGGCGACTACCGGCTCGAGGACTTCATCCACCCGTCCACGATCGAGGACCGGGTCTACCGTTTCCGGTGCGTGGAGGCCTGGTCGATGGTCATCCCCTGGCGGGGCTTCCCGCTTGCCGACGTGATCAACCGGGCCGAACCCGACCCCGGCGCGAACTACGTCTCCTTCGAGACGTTGTGGGACCCGGGGCAGATGCCGGAGCGCCGGTGGCGGCCGGTGATCGGGTGGCCCTACCGGGAGGGACTCCGGCTGGACGAGGCACTTCATCCCCTCTCGCTCCTGGTGACCGGGCTGTACGGAAAGACCCTTCCCAACCAGAACGGGGCCCCTCTCCGGCTCATCGTGCCCTGGAAGTACGGCTTCAAGAGCATCAAGTCGGTCGTGCGGATGACCTTCACCGCCGAGGAACCCCCCACCACCTGGGCCACGCAGAGTCCGCGCGAATACGGGTTCTATTCCAACGTGAACCCCGAAGTGCGCCACCCCCGCTGGAGCCAGGCGACCGAGAAGCGGATCGACGGCGGCAAGCTCTTCGGGTACCGGCGCATCGACACCCTGTTCATGAACGGGTACGCCGACGAGGTGGCGCACCTGTACGAGGGGATGGATCTGAAGAAGTATTTCTGACGGTGAAGCCGGAGCCGGGGGTCCACGGGTTGCCTGCGCGCGGGCCCGGCAGCAGCCCGTGACCGGATCTCTCGTCGCACGGAAGCCGGCGAGGGGCCGTCCGGCCGGCGCCAGGCGCTGCATCCTCCTTCTCAAGACCGCGATCTGGCTGACGGGTCTGGGGCCTGTCGTGTGGCTGGTCGCCGGCTTCTTCCGCGGCACCCTGGGCGTTCTGCCCGTCGACACGATCATCCTGGTCGAGGGCCGCTGGACGCTCGTCTTTCTCCTGGCCACGCTGGCGGTCACCCCAGTTCGCCGCCTGACGGGATGGAACCGCGTCATCCAGGTCCGGCGCCTCCTGGGCCTCTTCGCCTTCTTCCACGCCTGCGTGCACTTCCTCGCGTACGCTGGCATCGACCAGCTCTTCGCGCTCGGGCACATCCTCGTGGACGTCCGCGACCGCCGCTACATCACGGCGGGCTTCGCCGCCCTGGTGCTGCTGATCCCCCTCGCCGTGACCTCCACCAAAGGGTGGATCCGCCGCCTGGGCAAGCGCTGGCTGAAGCTGCACCGGCTGGTGTACCTCTCCGCTTCGCTGGGCGTGCTGCACTTCTACTGGAAGGTCCGGGCGGACACCTTCTGGCCGCTCGTGGCGGCGCTGACGCTCGCGGGGCTGTTCGCGGTGCGGGTCGTCCACCGGGCGCGTGGGCCGAAGAGCTTTCCCCTGGCAGCCCTGGCGCTCTGCCTCAGCGCCCCCCACCTGGCCGCACGGCAACAGGACATCGGCAATACCTGGATCACCCACCCCGAATTCGAGATCGGCGAAGGTGCGACCGGCGCCGGCCCCGCCGCATTCGGTAGAATCAGCTCGATAAGGGTGATCGGGGACACTCTGGTCCTGGTGGCCGACCCCATGGATTCCAGAGCCACAATCTGGACGCCCGAAGCGAGGCTGGTCGCACGGGTGGGCGGGCCCGGCGAAGGCCCCGGGGAGTTCTCGGGCTCCTTCTCTCTTCAGGTGCACCGTGACGGCTTCCATGTAATCGACGGCCGCCGATTCACGTCTTTCTCGAATGCCGGAGAGTTGCTCGGGACAACTCCTTTCCCGCCCCCTTCGCTTGACTATCACGGACACGGTCTGGGGCCGCGGGCATTGCTCGAGGACGGATCGGTCCTTGCGATACCTCGAGTGTCCCCCGTCTCGATGATGGGTCTCTGGGGAGACCCCCCGATCCAGATGCTCCCGGTGCTGAGACTGGCAAACGCGGACGGCCAGTGGCAAATGGACACGATCGCAATGCTGGACCAGCGCAACCGGGCGCTGCTGATCGCGCGTGAGGGGGCTCCGCGACAAGCGGGAATTCAGTCGGCGCAAATGTTCGGGGACTACGACCTCACCTGGTTCGATCCGGTTGCCGCGAGCGTAGTGGTGGCCCGCAGGAATCTTGGCGGCGGCGATGTCGAACTGCTGGAGATCCGGGCCGAAGGTGACACGGCATGGCAGCGCCGCATTGCAACGCCCCCCGTATCACTGACTCGCGAACAGGTGGACAGGACAATCGAAGACCTGGCCGGCCAACTGGCTCGACCACGGCAAACTCCCCTTGCCACGATGCGCGACGCCGTTCGCGAAGCGCTCTACATTCCCGATCCCCTCCCCGGCACCAGGAGCCTACACGGAACGGCCTCGGGTGAGGTGTGGCTCAGACTCTGGGAAAGCGATGACACCCTCGCGGTCTGGATTGCCGTAGGGCGGGAAAGCGGCGGGTCCGAAGTTCGCAGGGTCCTGCTGCCGACCGGTTTCAGAGCGAGAGACGCCACGGCAACCCATGTATGGGGAATCCGCAGGGGCGAATTGGGGGTCGAATATGTCGTGGGTCGGAGGCTCGTCCCTCCCGCCGCTTCCCATCGTTCGTCCGAAGGCGGATAGTTGAGCCTTGACGGCAAGGCACTCCTCCCCCCGATAGCCGCCCCGCCCCACCCCGCTTAGCTTTCGGGCGCCCCCGGGATGTGCTCGCCGACGTGGCCACACGCTGAACGGACATCCCGCCAACCCCAGCCGAGGAAGGTCACGTTGACGCGTTCGCAGTCGGGCGATCCCGCGCCCTCGCGCAGTGCGGTCCCGGCCCTCGTCGCGCTCCTGTGCGCGGTCGCGGCCCTCGTCGCGGTCGCCGCGCCCTCGGAACCGAACCCGCGCCCGGCACCCGCCGAACTCCTGCTCACCACCCCCGTCCCCCCCACCCCCGCACTTCACGCGCCGGCGAATCCTCCCACCCCATTCTTGGCGCCCACCACACCCCCCGACCTCCCCACCACCCCCCAACGACCACCCCACGAGTGGCACGAGTTCTACTTCACCCGCGCGGCCTACTCGCCCGGCGGAGGCGGCTGGGGACGCCGGGGCAACTCATGGGCGATCGACTACCCCAAGGCCGACCGCCAGTTCGTGACGGTCCTCAAGCGGCTCACCAACCTGGATGCCTTCGACCACGAGAACGCCGTTCTGCTCACCGACCCCACGATCCGCCGCTACCCCTTCCTGTACGCCCTCGAGGTCGGCTACATGAACCTCTCGGAAGAGGAGGTCACGGGCCTGCGCGACTACCTCGAGGCCGGCGGCTTCCTCGTCATCGACGACTTCTGGGGAACGCGGGAGTGGGCCGTCTTCGAGTGGAACATGAAACGGGTCTTTCCCGAGCACCCGATCATCGACCTGGATCTCGACCACCCCGTCTTCAACACCTTCTACGAGATCGACGAGATCCTGCAGGTGCCCGCCTACGGACGGTACTGGGGCGGGCGGACCAGCGAGCGCGACGGGTACGTGCCGTACGTCAAGGGAATCGAGGACCACGACGGCCGGCTGATGGTCATGATCAACTGGAACACCGATCTGGGCGACGCCTGGGAGTGGGCCGAACAGCCCGACTACCCGCTCCAGTACTCCACCTTTGCGTTCCAGATGGGCGTGAACATGATCGTCTACGCGATGAGCCACTGAATGGTTGTGTATTGTGTATGTGTGTATGATGACCCTCCGGATCCCCTGAGGGCCAGCCGATGAACGGCCTCTTCGAGTTCCTCTTCAAGTACCGGCCGACCCTGTACCAGGAGGGGGAATTCGCCTTCCTGTCGCCGTGGCCGCCGGCGACCGTGGGGTTGGTGGCGGCACTGCTGGCCGTCACGGCGGTGCTCACCTACCTCCGCGCCCGGGGCAGGAGCAGCGCGGCCGACCGCTGGGTGCTGGGCCTGCTGCGCGGGGCCGCGCTCCTGCTGCTCTTCCTCATGGTCATGCAGCCCGGGCTGGTCCTGACCTCGGTCGTGCCGCAGCGAAACTTCCTCGCCGTGCTCGTCGACGACTCCCGCAGCATGACGATCGACGACCGCGACGGCACCTCCCGCGCCGACAAGGCGGCCCGGCTGCTGGACCCCGAGGGCGACCTCGTGACCGCGCTGGACGAGGGCTTCGCGCTCCGCCATTTCCGCTTCTCCTCCCGCCCGGGACGCGTGGACGGTGTGGGCGAGCTCGGCTTCCACGGCAGCCGGACCCGGATCGGCGACGCGCTGGACTACGCCCAGGGCGAGCTTCAGGGCGTGCCGCTGTCGGGAATCGTCGTCGTATCCGACGGCGGCGACAACAGCGGCGAGGCCGTCGGCGAAGCGTTGCTGCCGCTGCGCGCGGCATCGGTGCCCGTCTTCGCCATCGGGCTGGGCGACGAGGAGATGGAGGCCGATGTCCAGGCCGGCCGGGCGGATGTGCCCGAGCGCGCGCTGGCCGGCACCTCGATGATCGTCAACGTCCTGGTCGAGGCGGCCGGGTATGCGGGCCTCACCGTCCCCATCGTGGTCGAGGACATGGGGACGATCGTCACCGCGGAAGACATAACGCTCCCGCGCGACGGGCAGCCGCTGGTCGCCCCCGTCGCGATCACCCTCGAAGACGCGGGGGCGCGCGAACTCACCTTCCGCATCCCGGGACAGCCCGATGAACGCGTGCTGGAGAACAACGAGCTGCACGCGGTGGTCCAGGTCCGCGACCGCACCGAGAAGGTCCTCTACTTCGAGGGCGAGCCGCGCTGGGAGGTCAAGTACCTGCTGCGCGCGGTCGAGGACGACGAGAACCTGCAGGTCGTCCTCCTCCAGCGCACCGCCGAGAACAAGTTCTTCCGACGGAACCTCGACGACCCGCTCGAGCTTGTCGAGGGCTTCCCCACGACCCGCGCGGACCTCTACCGCTACCGCGCGCTCGTCCTGGGTTCGGTCGAGGCGAGCTTCTTCACCCACGACCAGCTGGAGATGATCGCGGACTTCGTGAACGAGCGCGGCGGGACCCTGCTTGCTCTGGGCGGGCGCCGCGCCTTCGCCGAGGGCGGCTACAAGGGCACCCCGCTCGAAGACGTGCTGCCGGTCGTGCTCGACGAACCAACCGGCGCAACCCCCACCGAGCGCCTGGCCCACGTCAGGGTCGCCCCCACGCCCGCCGGCGCGAACCACCCGGCCACCCGCATCGACGGCTCGGCCGAACGGTCCGCCTCCCGGTGGGACTCCCTTCCCCCGGTTACCACCACCAACGTCGTAACGGGCCTCAAGCCGGGCGCCACCGAACTCCTCCGGGGAACGGTCGTGCAGGGCGGCGGCGGTGCCGGCACCGACCGGGTCGTCATGGCCTTCCAGCGCTACGGCAAGGGCCGGTCGCTCGTGCTCGCGGTCCAGGACACCTGGCTCTGGCAGATGGACCACACCGTGCCCCTCGAGGACCAGAGCCACGAGACCTTCTGGCGGCAACTGCTCCGCTGGATGGTGGCCGACACCCCCGACCCCGTCGAAGCCGCGCCCTCCCGCGAGTCCGTCGAGACCGGCGAAACCGTCTCCCTCGAGGCCACCGTACTGGACGAGGGCTTCGTCGAGGTGAACGGCGCCCGCGTTACCGCCCGCATCACGTCGCCGACGGGCGATGTGCAGGAGCTGCCCATGGAGTGGTCGGTCACCGAGGACGGCCGCTACACCGTTCCATTCACCGCCGAGATGGAGGGGATCTACGAGGTCTCGGTCGACGCCGGCCGGGACACGGTGTCCCTGGGAACCGGCGAGACGGCGGTGCGGGTGGCACCCGGCGGCGAGGAGTTCCGCGATCCGCACCAGCGCAGGAGCCTCATGGAGCGCATCGCCGAGGAGACCGGGGGCCGCTACTACACGGTCGAGACCGCGAGCCGGCTGCCCGAGGACCTGCGGTACACGGGGGGCGGGGTCACCGTCACCGAGGAGCGTGACCTGTGGGACTTGCCGCTGCTGTTCCTGCTGCTGGCGGGGCTGCTGGGGGCGGAGTGGGGGTACCGCCGGAAGAAGGGGTTGGCGTGAAGGGCGGCGCGGTTCCCGCGGCGGCGCCGGCCGGCACCCCGCGGGACGGAGCGGCCGCGGCCACCGGCCGAGAACGGTCGGCGGCGGAGGCGGCACGGACGGCGGCCTTGGCGATTGCGGCCACGGCACGAGCCGTCTCCCTCCTCGCCCTGGTCACCTCCGTCCTCGCCATCGTCTCCGTCCCGGCCGCGGCCCGGGCCCAGAACACCCACATCCTCCTCATCTCGGGCCTCGGCGGCGAGCCCCGCTATACCGACGCCTTCCACGGCTGGCTCAGCCGCTTCGCCGACGCGGCCACCGAGAAGTACGGCGTCCCGCCCGAGCGCATCACCTACCTGGGCGAGAAGCCCGACCTCGACCCCACCCGCATCCGCGCCCGCTCCACCGCCGACAACATCCGAGCCGCCTTCACCGGGATCGCGGCCGCGATGGCGCCCGCCGACGACCTGGTCGTGCTGCTGGCGGGCCACGGCACCTTCCGCGACCGGACCGCGCGCTTCAACATCCCCGGCCCCGACCTCACCCCGGCCGACATGAGCACGCTGCTGGCCGGGCTCGGCGACCGCCGCGTCACCTTCATCAACACGGCCAGCGCGTCGGGTCCCTTCGTCGAGGCCCTCACCGGCCCCAACCGCACCATCATCACCGCCACCCGGAGCGGCCGCGAACGCAACCTGACCCGCTTCGGCCTCCATTTCGTGGACGCCTTCGCCGGCGATGGCGCCGACACCGACAAGGACTCGCGCGTGTCCATGCTGGAGGCCTTCGGCTACGCCCTGCGCGAGGTCGAGCGCGAGTACGAGGGCGGCAACCTCCTCATGACCGAGCACGCCGTCCTCGACGACAACGGCGACGGCGAGGGGAGCCGCGAGGTGGACGAGTTCGATGGCGACGGGGCGCTGGCGCGGACCGTGTTCCTGGCGTCGGTGGGGGGCGCGGGAGGTGGGGCGGAGATGACACCCGGGTTGCGCGCGCTCTACGGCGAGAAGGCGGAGGTCGAGGCACGCATCGCCGATCTCAGGCGCGTGAAGGGACAGATGTCGCTGGAGCGGTACGAGAACGAACTGGAGGAGCTGCTCGTGGAGCTGGCCCTCAAGAACCGGGAGATCCGCGCGGCGGGGGGTGGGAGGGGATGAGGCATCTCCAGTACCTCGAAATCCGCAACTTCAAGGGGTTCGGTGACAGGACCCGCATCGAACTCGATCATCCGGCGGTCCTGGCCGGCCCCAACAACTGCGGCAAGACAACGGCTCTACAGGCGATCGCGCTCTGGTCCCAGGCGGTACGGACATGGTTCCAGAAGAAGGGCCAAGCACCGCCCAGGGAGCGGACCGCGACCGGCCTCAACCGACTTGCCGTTGTGGCCGTACCGGTGCGGAGCGCCCGTGACTACTGGCACAACATGGCCGTCCGCACCGGCCCGCGGAACATACGGCTCGAGATCACGCTTGGAGTCCTGCACGACAATCGCGTGAAACCGGTGACCATGCGTTTTCGCTGTTTCGGGGACGAAACGGTGTACTGCACGCCCGACGAAGCGACGCTGGAGATTCCCGAGTTCATCCGGGCGGCCGCCGACCTGAACGTGCGACTGTTGTACCCGATGTCGGGCATCGAAACCGAGGAGCCGATCATTCAGCCCGGCCGGATCGATGTCCTCCTGGGGCAGGGCCAGACGGCGCAGGTGCTGCGGAACCTGTGCCTGATGGTGTTTCGCGAGGACCGCGCGGCCTGGTCCCGAATGGAGAAGCTCGTGGACCGCCTGTTCGCCGTGCACCTCGAAGCACCTTCCGAGACGGGGCGCGGCGCGATCGACCTCTTCTACCGCCAGCCCGGCGCGCGCAGGCCGGTGGACATCGCCCTTGCCGGCCGGGGCCTTCAGCAGATGCTTCTCATCCTCGCCCATCTGCACTCGCATCCCCGGAGCGTCCTTCTGATCGACGAGCCGGACGCGCACCTGGAGATCCTCCGCCAGAGACAGGCGTACGTGCTCCTGCGGGATGAAGCCGCGCGCTCCGGCTCCCAGGTCATACTCGTCACCCACTCCGAGGTCATCCTGGACGAGGCCCTCGACCGCAACCTGACGCTGCTCCTCGCCGGGCGGGCCGACGAACTGGCGTCCAGGAGGGAAATCGTCGCCGCGTTACGGCACTACGGCACCGAGCACTACATCCGGGCGCGACAACGGGGATATGTCCTCTACGTCGAGGGGGGAACGGACCTGGCGGTGTTGCGTGCCCTGGCTACAAGGCTGGGGCATGCGGCCGCCGACGTGTGGGACGAGAACGCGAACGTGTACTACGTCCGGGACAACTACCCGGAGCCGGACCAGGACACGGAACTCGAGCGCGTCGAGCAGGGCTTCGGTCTCAGCCCCGACCAACACTTCTTCGCACTCCGGCCGATGCTGCCCAAGCTGAGGGGACTGGCGATCCGGGACCGCAACGCACGCCGGCGCGAGGATTCCGACCAGGGGGGTCTGACCACATCCTACTGGCGACGGTACGAAATCGAGAACTACATCGTCAGCCCCGAGGTCCTCCGGGCCTACACGGCTCACGCTTACCGAGACCTGCCACTCTTCGACCGGTTCCGCCGCGAAACCGACGAAGTCCTCGATGAACTTGTCCTGGACCGGGTCTTCGATGGCCGCGAACGGGATCTTCTGACCTGGAAGGGAATGGACGGCGACGCCGCACGCCTGTTGTGGGAGGCCCGAACCGAGGGTAGGAAGCTCAGCGATTTCGCCGAGGAGTTCTTCAGGCGGCTGGCCGAAAAGCTCGGCCACGCCATGTTGCTTCGCAAACGCGACCTCCACCGTCTGGTCGACTTCATCGACGCCGACGATGTCGCGGAGGAGGTTTCCGAGAAGCTGGGGTTGCTGGCGGACTTGTTTGCGGGTGCAGGCGGGCCCGAGGAGTCCGCCTGAAAGCCCACCGAACCCACAGGGACCCCCCAATGCGTATCGACAGCCAATCCCCGTCCTCGCCAATCCCAACCGACGGTGCCATCGCCATGCTCGCAACAATTCCATCGTCCGCTCCCGAGATCCCTCCACTCCGGTGCCGCGCGGGGCGTGCAAAGCACTCCCACGGACCGCTGGCCGCGCTTCTCCCCCTGTTCCTCACAGCCTGCGGTTCCGACGCCGGCGGCGGCGGCATCGTCGTCCACAACACGGGCGAGCCGCTCTGGGCACCCGGTGAAGAGTGGCAGGTGGTCGAGGAACTGCGGTTCGGGAGTGCGATGAGCGAGGGTCCCGATCTGTTCGGGGCGATCTACTCCTTCGACGTCGACGCGTGGGGCCGGATCTTCGTCCTGGACGACCAGGCACAGGAGGTCCGCATCTTCGACTCGGACGGCACCTTCGTTCGGACCGTCGGGAAGAAGGGCGAGGGACCGGGAGAATTCACCTCGGCCGTTTCGGTCGACCTCGCCCGGAACGGTGAGATCTGGGTGATGGGAATGGGAGACGGGCGGGTCTCCTTCTTCGACACGACCGGCATCTACATCGGACAGCAGCGGACCGGCACCGGCGGTTGGACCGTAAGGCCCTACCCCGGAGGGTTCGACCCGACGGGCCGCTACAACGTCCTGATCCAGTCCGCGGGCAGGCGATGGATGGCCCGCTTCGACCAGTCCTACAACCCGATCGATACGATCCCCGTACCCGAGAATCCCCTGGAACTCGAGTTCTTCGAAAACGCCGGTATGAGCACGTCCGTCCCGTTCCAGGGAACGATGCGCTGGCGCTTCTCCCCGGCGGGCACCGTGTGGAGGCTCCTTACCCGGCGGTACGAGCTGACCGAAATGACGACCGGCGGCGAGGTGCTGCGAACCGTTACGAACGATCACGAGCCGATCCCGGTGACGGACGAGGACAGGGAGGAGGCCATAGCCGACCTCGAGTGGTTCACAAGCCGGGGCGGACAGATCGACCCGTCGAAGTTCCCCACGACCAGACCCGCCACGGCTGCCTTTTTCATCGACGACGAGGGGAACATCTGGGTGGACCGGCGAGTCCCCGCCTCCGAAGCGCACGACGAGCGACGCCTCTTCGACCTCTTCGACTCCGAGGGCCGTTTTCTCGGGACTATGAGGCTCCCCTTCGAGCTGGCATCGTCGGTTCCCGAACCGATCGTGCGCGGCGGCGTGCTCTACGGCGTCACCAGCGATGAACTCGGGGTGCTGTACGTGGTGCGCGCCACGATCCAGAAGCCTGGAAGTTCTTCCAGCGAGAGCCGACCGGGCTCCGGAGCCGGCGGATTCCGGGAATAACCGCCTGTCGACAACCGCGATGGGTCCTTTCCAACGCCTGTACATTTAACCGCCGGCCCGGTCCGCCTGCCCGGAACAGCCGCAACGGCAGGCATGGACCGGCGGGCGGGAACGTCGTACCACAAGAACACCCGATGGCTGAACCGAGACAGGAGAAGCGTTCATGGTGGACCGGACGAAGCATTGGGGCTGGAGGATGTGGGCGGGCGCGTTGGCACTCACTGTGGTCACCGGGGCGGGAGGGTGCGGCGACGATCCCGTGGATCCACCGGTCGCCACGACGATCACGATTTCGCCCGGGACGGCAACGTTCGCCTCGATCGGCGAGACGGTTCAGCTGTCGGCGACGGTGCAGGACCAGCACGGCGACGACATGACCGATGTTTCGGTCACCTGGACGAGCCGCGATCCGGTGGTGGCGACGGTGACGAGCGCGGGCCTCGTCACGGCGGCCGGGAACGGGACGACGGCGGTGGAGGCCGCGGTGGGCGAGGCTGCGGCGACCGCAACGATGACGACCCGGCAGCAGTCGGCGGAGGTACGGGTGACGTCCACCCTGGACACGCTGGTGGCGATCGAGGACACGGTCCGGCTGTCGGCGGAGGCGTTCGACGCGAACGGCCACCCCGTGGAGGCCGCGGTCTTCACCTGGGCGTCGGATGACGAAGCGGTGCTGACGGTGGATGCCGCCGGCCTGGTGACTGCGGCGGGGCCGGGGAGCGCGCGTGTGACGGCCGCGACGGACAGCATATCGGGAGGTGTGGACGTGACCGTCGACCAGCGGACGGCCGAGGTCATGGTGACGCCGCCGATGGACACCCTGAGGGCCCTCGGGGACACGGCGCGGCTCACGGCGGCGGCGCTCGACGCGAACGGCCACCCGGTGGTGGGTGCGGAGTTCACATGGGCGTCGGGTGACGACTCGGTGGTGGCGGTGGACAGCTCGGGGCTGGCGGCGGCGGTGTCGAACGGATCGGTCGAGGTGGCGGCGTCGTACGATGAAATCACCGGCGGCGCATTGGTGACGGTTTGGCAGCGGGCGGCCGACATGCGCATGTGGCCACGGAGGGACACGCTGCTCGCGCCGGACACGGTACGCCTGTCGGCGGAGGCGACCGACGCGAACGGGCACCTGCTGACCAACGCGGAGTTCGTCTGGTCGTCCGGGAACGGCTCGGTAGCCTCGGTGGATGCGGAGGGACTGGTGCGGGGGGTGGCGAAGGGGTCGTCCGAGGTCACGGTCACGGAGGCGGGCTCCATGCTCACGCGCGCGGCCACGGTGTGGGTGTTCGAGCCGCGGGAGGAACTCGGGAAGCTCTACGACGCGCTGGGCGGCCCCGGCTGGGTGAGCAGCGAGAATTGGGGCACGGACGCGCCGCTGGACGAGTGGTACGGAGTGACGACGGATGAAGACGGGCGAATCACCGAACTCGACCTGAGCGACAACGGCCTGGAGGGTGCGATTCCAGCGGATATCGGCCTTCTCGAGACACTCGTGGTGCTCGACCTGGGCGGGAACGGTGTGATCCGCGCGGCCCCCTACGCCGCACAGGCGACAGGACATGAAGACATCTGCGCGTTTCCGGCATACCCGGATCCCGGACCACAACTCGGTGCGGGGCTGACGGGTACGATTCCCCCCGGGCTCGGAGCCCTGAACCGACTCAGGGTCCTGGACCTCGGCGAGAATTCGCTGACGGGTTCGATCCCGGCCGGCCTGGGGAACCTTGAGAGTCTGGAAATTCTCGAACTCGGGTGGAACAATCTGTCGGGCTCGATTCCGCCGGAACTGGGCGGACTCGCGGACCTCGAGGTGCTGAGCCTCTGCCTGAACCGCCGCCGGGACGGCGAGACATGGGTCGGAGGGCTGACCGGCTCCATCCCGGCCGAGTTGGGCGAGCTCGGCGGCATCGAAGTGCTGAACCTCTACTACAACCAGCTCACCGGATCGATGCCGCCGGAGCTGGGTGACCTGCCGAACCTCCAGGTGATGGACATCGGCGTCAACCTGCTCACCGGGCCGATTCCGGCGGAACTGGGAGACCTCGAGGAGCTCCGGTTGCTGCGCCTCCACGGCAACCGGCTCACCGACCCGATCCCGGCGGAACTGGCTGACCTGCAGAATCTCCAGGCGCTGCACCTCAATGCCAATCAACTGACCGGTTCGGTCCCGGCGGAGCTGGGAGGCCTGCAGGATCTTCAGGTCTTGTGGCTCTGGGAGAACCGGCTCACCGGTTCGATCCCGGCGGAACTGGGAGACCTGCAGGATCTCCGGGACCTGGATCTCTCCTCCAACCAACTCGCCGGTCCGGTCCCGGTCGAACTGGGAGACCTGCGGGAACTTCGGGTGCTGAACCTGAGAGCCAATCAGCTCACCGGTTCGATTCCGGCGGAACTGGGGATGCTCGAGCACCTCGACTATCTGCGCCTGGCGGACAACGCGCTCACGGGAGAGATCCCGGCGGAGCTGGAGAACCTCACGTCGCTGTCGCAGCTCTGGCTGCACGACACCGGGCTGGAGGGTCCCATCCCGCATGGGTTCGTGGACTTTCGGCTCCGGTTGTTCCACTGGCGGGACACCGGGCTTTGCTCGCCCGATACGAACAGCTTCCAGAAATGGCTGGACTCGATCGAGGACCACATCGGGGGAGAGAACTGTCCCGGTTAGCCGGCTGAGTTCCCGCCCGGTGTCCGGAACCGACGCCGGCCACCTCGCGATCTTCGACGCGCGCGAGGGACGGAGAGTGGATGGCCCTGCAAGCCGAGCGGCCCACAGGGCGGCGGCGTCCGGGTCACTCACCCGAAGACGTGAGCTCGAACGTCGGCAGGAGTACCGAAATCGAGCGACTCCGCGGCTTGGTTCGCCGGAGCGCCCGGGGAACGCTCGGCGTCGGCTTCGTCACCGGGTTCGATTCACCGGCGGACTGCCGGTCCTGGCGCACGAGATTGGGGAGGCCGTCTGGCGCACAGCGCGTGCACCGGAAATCAAGGCCAGGGGAGCGCTTGACAACTTCCTCCGCCGGATGAAGGGGCTGGGAGCGACAGAGACCGACCCGGAAACGAGGGGCGGATACCGCTTTCCGAATCGGCTGCACGCCCTGTACTTCGCCATGGAGTCCCACCGCCACTCGCGGGCACGCCGGGGTTCGTAGCCGCCGATGTGAACAATACCGGCAGCTCGTGGACCGGATCCACCCTGGATTCGAGCGGCGGTTCATCTGGACGCTGCGCGACGGCCTTCAGAACAGCGTTTCGAGCGCCTCCGCCGGTATGATCGTGGGGATCGGGGAGGCGCGGAAGTCCCGGGCGTTCCTCGTAACGACGAAGCGCGCACCGGTGGTTCGTGCCGCGGCGACCTGCATGGCGTCCTCGAAGTCGGCCATATCGAGCTGGAGTGCGAAGTCCATCGCGTCCGTACCACTGTCCGCCACAGCCACGAAGCGAACAAGTTCGCCGATGAATGCACGGGCATCCGAACCGCCGCTGGTCGGCGTGACCAGGTAGTAGAAGTTAGACAGGGTGTGCCACGCGACGAACGCACGCTTCGGACCCGTCTGCAGGCGATCAAGCAGTTCGGAGGCGTCGGAAAACGGTTGACGGTCGAGCGCGACGTCCATCAGTACGTCCGTGTCGATCAGTATCAAAGGTACTTCCGGGCCAACGCCTTGTATCGGTGGTCGTCACGGTTCGCGGCGCGGAACCGTCCTCTCCAGCGCGAACTGAAGGCTGGCCCGATGTCGACAGTCCGGTCCCGCAACGCACCGTGAGCGGAAACGCCAATCGCATCTTCGGGGCGGACCGGACCCGCCATGTTGGAATCGCGCGGTAACCTCGGCCCGAACGGAAGGCGAGGGCAAACACGCCCGCTCTCTCAACGGCCTGTGCTCCGACCGCGGCGCCTGCGGGTCGCGTAGCTGTGGCGTCCCGGCCCCCCGAAGCACACCTTTCGAGGATGTTCCGCGCACCACGCCCACCCCGCCTCCACCACCCGTCCGGGCCGCTCACCGCGAACACGCTCCTGGTCCTCGCGGCGGCGGGAACGGCGTTCGGCGGCACCGCCGCCCAGGAGGCCACCGGCTTCCAAGCCCTGCGCGCCGGCCGCTACGACGAAGCCGTGCGGACACTGCGCCCGCAGGCCCTCGGCGGCGACCCCGCCGCGCTCTCCGGGTGGGTCACCGCCCTGCGCGAAACCGGCGACTACGACGCCGCCGTCAAGGCCGCCGAACGGGGGGTGGAGCGGGACGTGCCCGGCGCCCGCGCCCTCCTCGGGGCCGCCCTGATGGATGTCGGCCGCATCGCCGCGGCCAGGACCGCGCTCGAATCCGGCGCCCGCCGGCCCGGCCCCCCCGGCGCCGGCGCCCGCGTCGAGCTCGGCATCCTCGAGTACCGCTACGGCGACCGCGGCACGGCCCGCGCCCTCTTCGACGGCTTCATCGACTACTACAACAACGCGCGCAGCCTCTCGGCCACCGAGCTCACATCCGTGGGCCGCGCCCTCGTCCACCTCTCACGCTGGGACTACGAGTACGCGCACGACGCGCTCCGCGCCCTCGACGAGGCCATCGCCGCCGGGCCCCTCGACCACGCGGCCCGGCTCGCCGCCGCCGAACTCTTCCTGGAACGCTACGACGCGCGCCAGGCGGCCGACGCCTTCCAGGCCATCCTCGGCGAGAACCCCGCCCACCCCGGCGCGCTCCTGGGACTGGCCCGCGTCGCGCGGCTCGAAGGCGCCGGCGACGCCACCGAGGCGATCGAGGCGGCGCTGGCCACCAACCCCGGCCTGGCCGGCGCCCGCACACTGCTGGCCCGCCTGCGGCTCCTCGGCGGCAACCGCGACCAGGCGCTGGAAGAGGCCGAGCGCGTGCTGAAGGTGAACGCGGCCGACCTCGAGGCGCTCGGCACGAAGGCCGCGATCCTCCACCTGTCCGGAGACGACACCGGTTTCCGTACCGTCATGGCGGACATCGGCTCCCTGACCGCCTTCCCCACCGAACCGCTCATCGTGCTCTCCGAGCTGAGCGCCGATCACCGCAAGTACGGCGACGCGCTCGCCTTCGCCCGCCAGGCCGTCGAGGCCGATCCCGAGAGCTGGGCCGGGTGGGGCCTCATGGGGCTGAACCAGGTGCGTCTGGGACGCGTCGAAGCGGGCCGCGCGAACCTGGAGACGGCGTTCGCGGGCGACCCCTTCAACCTCTGGTTCAAGAACACACTCGACCTGCTCGACACCTTCTCCGAGTACCGCACCGTGGAGACGCCGAACTTCCGGCTCGTTCTCCACGAGTCCGAGGCCGACCTGCTCGGGCCGTACATGGAGCATGTCGCCGAGCGCGCCTGGCGCGAGATGTCGGCGCGCTACGGCTACGCTCCCGCCGAGCCCATCCGAGTCGAGGCGTACCCGCGCCACGCCGACTTCTCGGTGCGGACGGTGGGGCTGGTGGGGATCGGTGCGCTCGGGGTCAGCTTCGGGCCCGCGCTGGCCATGGATTCGCCGGCGGCGCGCGACCGGGGCGACTTCAACTGGGCCTCGACGCTCTGGCACGAGATCGCGCACTCCTTCCACATCGGGGTGTCGAACAGCGAGGTGCCGAGGTGGTTCTCCGAGGGACTCGCGGTGCACGAGCAGCGCAAGGCGGACCCCGGCTGGGGCCACCAGGCGGGCGTGAGCTTCGTCGCGTCGCTCGCGGCGGGGGAGCTGCGGCCGGTCAGCGAGCTGGACAGGGGGTTCTCCAGCCCGCGCCAGCCGGGCGAGGTGCGGGACAGCTACTACCAGGCGTCGCTCGTCTTCGAGGTGATCGAGGCCCGGCACGGTTTCCCGGCCATCGTGGCCATGCTGCACGCCTACCGCGACGGCGCGACCGACGAAGAGGCGTTCCGGAGGGCGCTGGGCGTCGACCTCGACGATTTCGACAGGGACTTCGAGGCGTTCCTGAGGGCGCGGTTCGCGGCCGGGATCCGGTCGGTGGGCGCCGAGCCGGCCGAGGCCGCGGAGCCGCCCGGAGGCACCGAGGTGCCCGGTATCGCCACGCTCGAGGCGGCGGTCGCGCGCGACCCGGACCGCTTCGCGCCCCGCATTGCCCTTGGGCAGGCCCTCTTCCGGGACGGCCGCGGCGCGGAAGCCGCCGAGCACTTCGAGGCCGCGCTCGGGCTCTTCCCCCAGTACGGCGGGCCCCGCGGCGCGCACTGGTTCCTGGGCCGCATCCGGGAGGAGCAGGGCGACACGGCGGCGGCCATCGCCCACTACCGCGGCCTTCTCGCCCTCAACGAGAGCCACTACGACGCGCGCGTGGCGCTGGCAGGGCTGCTCGGCGGCGGCGGGGACGCGGCGGGGGCGGCCGAGGTTCTGCGCCAGCTCGCCTACATCCACCCCTACGAGATCGCGGATCACGAGCGCCTGGCCGAGCTGCTGGAGGAGACGGGAGATCTCGCCGGCGCGGTTGCGGCACGGCGCGCCGTCCTCGCCCTCCGTCCCGTCGACCGTGCCGACGCGCACTACCAGGTCGCCCGCCTTCTGCACCTCAACGGAGAACGCGCTGCCGCCCGGAGCGCGGTCCTCGAGGCACTGGAGATGGCCCCCAACTTCGAGGAGGCACTCGACCTGCTCCTGGAGTTGCGGCGGGGGGGATCGGGCTTGTGAATCGTTTCACAAGGAGGAATCCGTGAGGCGGCCGGCCCTCGTCGCTCCGGCTCTGCTCACCGCGATCGTCGTAACCGCCGCCACCGCCGGCCCCGCGAGTGTCGCCGGCCCCGCGGCCACCGCCGGTCCCGAACCGGCCACCGGGTCGCCGACGTCGAACCCGGTGCCGGGTCCGTCGGAAGCCGGGCGCGCCCCGGCCGGAGACGCCCAGGAACTCCCCACCGTCCCCTACGACGGCACCTACACATTCGTGCGGGTGCGCTTCAACGTGGGCGGAGGTGGCTTTGGCCGAGGTTTCGGTCCCGGCCGCGGACCGCCCTGGGCCCACGACTATCCCTTCGCCGACGAGAACTTCGTCAGGATCCTCGACGAAGTGACGCTGCTGGGCCCCAACACCGAAGGCACGAACGTCATCGACGCCGACGATCCCGTGCTGCACCGCCACCCGATCGCGTACGTATCCGAGCCGGGCTACTGGGCCCCGACCCGGGCCGAGGTCGAAAACGTCTCCGCCTTCCTGCACAAGGGCGGTTTCCTGATCCTCGACGACTTCCGCGGAAGCCGCGAGTGGAGCAACGTGGAGGCGATCTTCAACGTCGTCCTGCCCGGCCACCGCTTCCGGGTGCTCGATATCGAAGAGCCCATCTTCGACTCCTTCTTCCGGATCGAGACCCTCGACATTCCCCCGCCCACCTTCCCCCAGTACGAACCGGTCTTCCTCGGGATCCACGAGGACGACGATCCCGAACGGCGCCTGATGGTCGTGGCCAACTTCAACAACGACATCGGCGACTACTGGGAGTACTCGGACCTGGGCTATTTTCCCATCGACCTGTCTAACGAAGCGTACAAGTTCGGCGTCAACTACGTGATCTATGCGATGAACCGGTAGATTCCCGATCCGCGCGCCGACGCGCACACGGGCCCGCGCCGAACCCCGTCCCCGAACCGGAAGACCACCCGAGGTGACCCCTTGTCAACCGATGCCCTGACCGCTCCCCCAACCGAACCCATGGCCGACGTCGCCCTCGCCAAGCGCATCCGGGAAGGCCGCGAGAAGATCCTCTCCGAGGTGCGCAAGATCATCATCGGCCAGGACGAGGCCGTCGAGCATGTGCTGCTGACCCTCCTGGTGGGCGGGAACAGCCTCATCGTGGGCGTACCCGGCCTGGCCAAGACGCTGCTCATCCACTCGGTCGCCCAGGTGCTGGACCTGAAGTTCTCGCGCATCCAGTTCACCCCGGACCTCATGCCGTCGGACATCACCGGCACCGACATCATCCATCAGCGCGGGGACGGAAGCCGGGAGCTGGTCTTCACGCCGGGTCCCATCTTCGCGAACGTCGTGCTCGCCGACGAGATCAACCGCACCCCACCCAAGACCCAGGCCGCGCTCCTCGAGGCCATGCAGGAACACCGGGTGACCGTTCAGGCCAACACCTACGAGCTGGATCCGCCCTTCTACGTCTTCGCCACCCAGAACCCGATCGAGCTGGAGGGCACCTACCCGCTCCCCGAAGCGCAGCTGGACCGCTTCATGTTCCACATCCGCATGGACCACCTGGAGGAGGAGGAGGAGATGGAGGTGGTGCGGGAGACGACCGACGAGGTGGAGCCGGAGCTGAACCCGGTGGTGTCGCGCGAGGACATGATCGCCTTTCAGAACCTGGTGCGGCGCGTACCCGTGGCCGAACCGGTCATGCGCTACGCCGTGGGGCTCGTGCGGGCCAGCCGGCCGAACCCTAATGGAGGTCTCGACTTCATCCGGAAGTGGGTCTCCCATGGGGCCAGTGTGCGAGCGGCGCAGTACCTGATCCTGGGGGGGAAGGCCCGCGCCCTCACCCAAGGCCGCCTGACGGTCAGCTTCGACGACATCCGGGCGCTGGCGCTGCCGGTCATGCGGCACCGCATCCTCACCAACTTCCACGCCGAGTCCGAGGGGCGCACCACCGACGAACTGGTGGACATGCTGCTCGGGGCGGTGCCGCTCCCCGGTTCGGGAATGTAGAAGGGGCCGCCCATGGCCACCGCCACACCC
The DNA here is from genome assembly GCA_965204275.1 of Longimicrobiales bacterium. Taxonomy (GTDB): domain Bacteria; phylum Gemmatimonadota; class Gemmatimonadetes; order Longimicrobiales; family Gaopeijiaceae; genus Bin94. Next base: position 67,755 of record CBDBEC010000001.1, on the reverse strand, counting down.
CGGGCGCGCGCGTCCTTCCTGGACCCCGCCGTCCTGGCCAGGATCGACAATCTGCAGCTGCTCGCGCGCACCGTGGTCGACGGCTTCCTGCAGGGTATCCACCGTTCGCCGTACCTGGGCGTCAGCATGGACTTCGCCGAGCACCGCCCCTACATGCCCGGCGACGATATCCGCCGCATCGACTGGCGGCTCTACGCCCGCACCGACCGCTTCTACATCAAGCAGTTCGAGGCCGAGACCAACGCCGACGTGGGCTTCCTGCTGGACACCTCGGCCTCCATGGGATACGCGTCTGGCGAAGTCACGAAGCTGGACTACGGCCGCTTTCTCACCGCGTGCCTCGCCTGGTTCTCCGCCGGGCAGAAGGACCGCGTCGGCCTCTACGCCTTCGACGGCGACGTGGTCGAGCATGTGCGGCCCTCGGCGGCCCACCTGGACAAGGTTCTCCACGCGCTGGCCCGGGTCGGGCCCGAGCGCCGGGGAGCGTGGGACCGGCCGCTGGCGCGCGTGGCCAACACCTTCGTCCGCAGGGGCATCCTGGTCGTCGTGTCGGACTTCTACGACGACCCGGACGAGATCTCCGAGGGGCTCGGCTTCTTTCGCGCGCAGGGACACGACGTGGTGGCCTTCCAGGTGCTGGACCCCGCCGAGATCGACTTTCCCTTCACCCAGGCCACCAATTTCGAAGACCTGGAGACCCGGCGGATCCTGCCGGTCAAGCCGGAGAAGTACGCCGCCGCCTACCAGGAGCAGATTCGCGGCCACATCGACAGGCTGGGCGGGAGCTTCGGCAGACAGGGGGTCGACCATGTGCTCCTGAACACCGCCGAACCGCTGGACGAGGCGCTGTACGCGTACCTGGTCCTCCGCCAGAAGATGGTGAGGAGCCCGCGGTGACGGGTCCTCGCCCTTCAAGGCGCCTTGCCGGCCCGGCGCCCTGCCGCTCTCGGGAGTCTATCCACGGACCCCTGGACGCGAACCGGTAGGCCCGGTGGGCTTCCTCACCCCCCTCTTCCTGATCGGCCTGGCGGGGCTGGCGATCCCGGTCCTGATCCACCTGACCCGGCAGGAGAAGGGGAAGCCGCTTCGCTTTCCCTCGCTGATGTTCCTGAGGCGCATTCCCTTCGAGGAGACTTCGAAGCGACGCATCCGCCACTGGGCGCTCCTCGCCATCCGCCTGGCCGCGCTTGCGCTCCTGGTCGCCGCCTTCGCGCGCCCGTTCGTGCGGGGCGGTGCCCTGGCGTCGGTGGGGGGACCCGGGCCCGAAGAGGTCGTGATCCTCCTCGACCGCTCCTATTCCATGGAGCTGCGCGACCACTGGCAGCAGGCGGTGGCCCGGGCCGGAGAGGTCGCGGCGGCACTCAGGCCGCAGGACCGCGTCTCGCTCGTCACCTTTTCGGAAACGCCGCATCTCGTGCACCGCTCGATCAGCGACCCCGCGCGCATCGCCGCCACCCTGGACACGCTCCGCACCGGCTCCCTGGCCACGCGCATCGGGCCGGCCGTGAAGGTGGCGCGCTCGACCCTCGCGGCCTCCGAGCTGCCGCGCCGGCGCGTTGTCGTGATCAGCGACTTCCAGCGCGCCGGATGGCGACCCGACCCTGACGCGACGCTGCCCGCCGAGGTGACCGTGGAGGCGATCGCGATCGGGGAAGCGAGCGCCGCCAACCTCGCCCTCTCGGACCTGGGGCTGCGCCGCGAATCCGCCGGTGCGCGCGAACGGGTCATCGTGTCGGCGCGGCTCGTGAACACCGGGGGGGCCGCGACCACCACCGAGGTCACGCTGGCCGTCGACGAGACCGGGATCGGCACGGCTTCGGTCACCGTGCCCGCCGGCGGTGCCGTGCCGGTCGCTTTCGACCCCTTCACCCTCACCCACCCCTTCACCCGCGGCGAGGTGCGCGTGGCCGAGCCCTCCGGGACCGGTCTCTCCGAGGACAACACGCTCCACTTCGTGGCCTCACCCGGTGGCGACCTCCAGGTCCTGATCGTCGACCCGCTGGGCCAGGGAGACTCCAACCTCTACCTGCGCGGCGCGCTGGGCATCGCGGAGGGCGCCGGCTTCGCGCCCCGAATCCTGCGCGGTGCACCCGGAGTCAGCCAACTTGCCGGCGCGGACGTGGTCGTCCTCAACGGTGCGCCTTTCCCCGGCGGCAACGCGGGCGACCGCCTGCGCACCTTCGTCGAGAACGGCGGCGGCCTCCTGTTCGTGCTCGGCGAGCGCAGCACCGCGCCCTCAGTACACGCGGACTTCCTTCCCGCCACGATCGGTCCGGTCACGGAAGCGGCCGCGGAGCGCCGCCTCGGCTTCGTGGACTACGACCATGCCGTCTTCGAGGCCTTCCTGGGCCCTCGTTCGGGAGACTTCTCCCGCGCCGCCGTCTACCGTACCCGCCGCCTCGACCTTACCGACGGCCGCGTGATCGCGCGCTTCGACGACGGTTCGCCCGCTCTGGTCGAGGGCAGGCGCGGAAAGGGCCGCGTCCTCGTCTGGGCCACCGGGCTGGACCGCTTCTGGAACGACCTGCCGCTGCAGCCCGTGTACCTGCCCTTCGTACATCGCATGACCCGCTTCCTGGGCGGGCGCGGCGAGGTCCCGCCCTGGCACCTGGCCGGCACGACCGTGAACCTGTCCGCGCTGGCCGAAGCCGATGCCACCCTGGAGATCCCGGCTGGCGCGGTGGCGATGGCTCCCGGCGGGGGATCGGTCGCGGTCGATTCCGCGACATCCCTGCTCAGACTGGAGAGCCGGGGAATCTGGGAGATCCGCCCGCCCGGCGAGCGCCCGGAACATCCAATGGCAATCGCGGCCAACGTCGACGTGACCGAGTCCGACCTGGCCAGGATGGATATCGAGGAGTTCCTCGGCGCGGTGGGCGGCGAGCCCGGTGCCGGGGAAGCCGCCAACGATACGATCGCGGCGGCCGCCTCCGACGACGAGTTGCAGGCGGCCGACTTCGAGGGCCGACAGTCCTTCTGGCGCTACCTGCTGGCGGCCGCCTTCCTGCTCATGGTCTCCGAGACCGTGCTGGCCAACCGGCTTTCACGGCGAAGGATGGACGGGGAGACGGGTGCGCCGAGACCGCCGGGATCATCCTAGCCTAGCGGGCGACTCGTTCGTCCGTACAGAAGCGATGCGCCTCTTCGGCGTATCGCGGCCAGCACGATTCGTATTGGGGGTAGAATCCCCGGGCGTTGCGTGGATGATGGGTGTGGAGCCAGAGTGCCCTCCACGGGCCAGATTCGATGATCCCGCTCTCATAGTCGCCCGGGCCATAGCGGTTACCCGTGGCCGCTTCCGAACGCTTCTCGTGTTGCTTTACCCCGCCTGGGCACTTCAGGACGGCCTCTTTGGCGTCCTTGCCCTGCGTTACGACGATATCAGGGCGCAGGAGGCGTAGCTCACCAGGCACGAAGCGACCGCATTCCCTGAACAGTGTCTTACGCGCTTGGCGGCTGTGTGCCTGCGTGTGGCGGCATTTGCCCGTGTTGACGTGCGCGAAGTAGAACCGCGCGGAATCGAGGACGAGACTCGACCTGAACGGACGGAGTAGCAAGTGTGCCATCTCATGGGTCCGGTACCAGTGGCGGGTCTTGGGCAATGAAGCCAGGTCGTCGGCGACCGTACGCTGGCGGACGGCCTCGGCCATGCGGTCTTGTGGATCTGGACGCCCTCCCGAAAGCCACCCCGCTCTGCCTCCTCCCGTTCAGCAGCACCGGCGGCATGGGGTGCCAAACCAGGCCGTTGTGCGTGGAGTGCCCGAGAGGGTCACCTCGTCGCGTCGGCGGCACGCCCGCTTGCGGAGTCCGTCGGTTCCGCCGCCCGCATGCTCCCCGCCCTGCTTCCTCAAACCGTGCTTACCCGATTCCGCCTTGCGACAGCCCGGCAACCCACTGTACGATTAGGCTTCAGCTGGGCTCCACGCACCACGACAGGTGAAGAGCCGACTTTCGTTCCCAAAAGTTCCCGACACCGCTGGCAAAAAGTTCCCGGACCTTGGGAAAAAGTTCCCGGCGGGTCGGGAAGAAGTTCCCGTGATTCGCCGCGAAAAGTGCCAAGAACTTCCCAAATGAGCCCATGTCGACCATTCGAGCGCCGAAATCCGGTTGGTCGGCCCGGTTTTGCCGGTGAATCGATTCGCTTCCCGCCGCTGTCTATCAGGGCGAGGGCAACGATCTCACTCGGGGATCGCCCGAACCACGGAGTTGACCGGAAACGGCGCCGGCGCTCCGAACGACAACCCCTACGGTAAGGAGAAGCTACCATGGAGAGATGGACCACAACATTGGTGCCGGCCCTGCTCGGGCTCGGGCTGCTGAGGGCCCTGCCTCACGACAGTGTCGCGCAGGAGGGCGACCCTCCGAAACTCGACTGTTCGACGTGCACTCGCTTCTTCGAGGAGTTCCCGGACGGCCTATGCATACCCGCTGAATGGGGCGCGGACGGCTGCAAGTACGTGGATGGGAAGTGCAAGCTGACCGGGGAGGCCTGCAATCCAGAGTTCGCTCTCCCGGTGCCCGAGGAAGACCGACTCGTGATCCCTACGGACGGCGGAAGCGTCGTCGCCGTGAGGCTGGAGGGCAACACCTTCGGCGACTGGGCATGCGACGGAGAACTCAAAGCGGTGTACCGTGACTGGGGCAACGGTGTGATTGTCGAGGTCGTTCCGGCAGAGTTGGACGGCTACAAGAATCGCTACCGCTTCGAGTCCTACGCCCAATCGGTTGCCGCCCAAGCCCCAGCTGGAGGGTGACAGCGATGTTCGCACTCAACCGGGTGGCATCCGTCATATCGGTCGTGGTGAGCTTCACCTGGGCGCCGGTTGTCGGCGCCCAGGTGAAGCCCCCTGCGGACCTTGAGCTACACGAAGTGTGGAGCACGGAAGGCAAGGCGGTTGGCGATGGGCTCACGACCATCACCGGTCTAGCCGAGACCGGGGACTCCCGCATCTGGATCTTGGACGCGTGGCCGACCCAAGGAAGGGTCCTCGTGCTTGACCCGGAAACGATGATTGCAGAGGTCGTGGGACGGATAGGTGACGGACCCGGCGAAGTGAGGTTCCCTACGGACATAGCCATCACGCCCAATGGTCGGGTTGCCGTCTACGATGCGGTGCGGCGGGCCGTAGAAGTCTACGAATCCAATGGCGAACCAGTCCGTCGGGTTCAGTTGCGTGGAGCAGCAGCAGGATTCGGAGGGATAGTAGGATTCGCTGCCCCAGCATCCGGCGGCTACTTGGTGAGCGCGTATACGGCCTCCGATGCCTCCGCAATTCACCACTTCGACGACGAGGGAAAGTGGGTCCGCGGATGGAGAGATCGGTACCCCCCGAGAAGCGCCTTTCCGAGAAGCGAATCGATGGCAACGGTGATGATGGCTCAGCAGGCTGGTACGGGGGGCTGGGTGCACGCACTGCCGAACGGATCCTTCTTGTATTCGCAAGCCGCCCCTCACGAGATCGTCCAGTTTGACATATCGTCCACACTGGCAAATGGCTGGGTCGCGCGCACTGTCGTCAGTATTCCCGAACTCTTCGAAGAGCCCGGAGCCGCGGTCGTTGAGAAGACGACCACCGAGGACGGACGGACACACACTACGTTCAGGACCGCCTGGCCCCATTCCATGGCGGTATTCCGGCTACGGAACGGAAACATCCTGAATGTCGTGGACTTCGGGGAAGAAGAACGATGGTTGTGGCAGGTCTTTGACCCGTCCGGCTCAGCGGACGGGGCGGGGGCAGTGTTGGTCGCGGAGGCGTCGCTCGATCAAAAGTACATACCGCAGTTCCTGTGTGAGAACGACGACGTCTTGGCCACGGCCAAGGACGCCACTACCGGAGTATTTTACGCCGTTCGGCTTCGCATGGAATTCGTGGCGTCGCCCACCACACCGCCCAAGCAAAGAACCCCCGGCCCGTAGCCATTCGCTTCCCGCCATCCTATGGCGGCTTTCCCGCAATTCGCATACGGCAGATCTGGACGCGCGCCACCGGCAGGAAACGCAGATCGTGCAGTCCTGGTTGGACTTACGTGATTTCCTGCGTGCGCCGTGGAAAGGCGCGCCTTCCTAGCGGGTGCGAATCCCACCCGGCAACTGTCGCTCCAGCCGGTAGCAGCCAGAGCGGTTCATGGAGGTAACGACATGGGCTGAAGCACTTTGGCAGAAGGACCTCGCACGATACGCGATACCCTAAACGGGCACGAAGCCGGAAACGGCGGAGACGGCCAAGGAAGGAGCTAAGTCGGTAGGAGGTCCAGCGACCATGCGGGCCGAAACGTGAAGTGAACGCTGAGCAGGCCTCGAAACGTCAAACGCGGGAGCCGACCCTCCGCAAGAAAGGGGAAGGCCGCCGACCGGCCGGGAAGAGAGCGACGGGACAACCGGCCGGTTTCCGCCGGGGTAGTGGCGTCGGCACGTATGGAAGATGGAATGCGTGGCAACACGAGAAGCCCTGGCGGTGCCGTGCACGCGGCAACCGGGACCCCGCGAGGGGCAGGCCGGGCCGGCAGGGTGGCGGATGGGCCCGTAGTACCGGAGACGCGGGGTAATGCCCGTCGAGGGAAGGGGCCCTGAGTCGGGAACGGTACGGAAAGGAGGCAGGGACATGATCACTGGCGAGAGTCCAACAGGGTCGGCGAGCGTTCGGAAACTCCAGACCGTGCTACATGCGAAAGCGAAGGAAGAACCCGGACGGCGATTTCACGCCCTTGCCGACAAGGTATGGCGGGAGGACTTCCTGCTGGCGGCATGGGCGCTGGTCCGGCGCAACGGCGGAGCGGCTGGAGTCGATGGTGAGACGGTCGCGGATGTCGGGGCGCACGGAGTGGAGCGCTGGATCGGGGAACTGTCGCGGGATCTGAAGGACGGCACCTACAGGCCGAGTGCGGTGCGACAGGTGCTCATCCCGAAGAAGCAGCCGGGGAAGTTCCGCCCTCCGGACTCGCTGGCCTACCTGAAGCTGCCCCGCGATCCGGCCGAGTTCGTCCGCTTGGTCCAGAGGACCGAACGCCTACCGAGTCTGATGCTGGAAATGGGCTGTCCTTCAACCAACGCATGGGTGGCCGCCGTGGCCGACGGACTGGAGAAGGCGATGGACGCGGACGGAACCATGCGGAACGGCTATGCGTTGGTCTGGCGGCACGCCATGGGCCGCTGTCCGGAGGACAAGGCCCGCTTCGAGAACTGGCTTCTGGGCTGGCTTCGCAAGGACTACGCGGCGGAGCTCGCGGGAAGGCCCTTTACGACATGGTCCATCCTCCGCGCCCTGGCGCTCTCGACGAACCCGGAGGTGTACGCGCTCACGCGGGACATGACGCTGGACACCCGGCTGACTCGGGCCTCACGCGAACTTGCCGCCAACATCGCCCGGCGGGGCGGGCTGATCTGCGGCGAGCACAACCTTGAGAACTTCATGGCCTGGAGGCGGTGCGACGAGGGCTGACCAACGGCTCCCGGCCCGGCCGATGGTGGCCGGGAGCCGGGAGCCGGCCTGCCCGGTGCGGGCCCGGTTGACTTTGGACGATTCCTCGCCGTGATTCACGCCTCAGACACTCTGCCGGGCTGGCAGGGCGCGACGAAGGGGGAATGGCAGGGCCATTCGCCGGCGGGATCTTCCCAGTCTTACGGGCTGGGTTCGCTGACCGTCACCTCTATGTCGAGTGAGGCCTTCGCGCCATGGGGATCCGTCGCGACGACCGTAATGGTCGCCGAACCCGTCGCCACGGCCTTTATCCTGACAGCCTGTCCCAATACGATGACGGAGGCCACGTTCGCGTTCGACGACGACGCGCTGACCGTGACCCTCTCCCCATCCGGGTCTTCGAAACAGGGCTGGAGGAGGGTGTTGAGCCCGACGTCCAGGTCTTGTTTCGGTATGGTGCCGCACACCTCCGGTGCTCGGTTGTTGAGCACCGACACGTCGAAGTGCAGCTGGGCGGTCAGATCGTGGGGATCCGTCGCCACGACCGTAATGGTCGCGGAACCCGCCGAGATGCCCTCGATGCTGATGGCCGAGTCCGGCACGGCGACGGTGGCCACCCCCGCGTCCGACGACGACGCCCTCAGCGTCAGTTCCTCCCCCTCCGGGTCTTCGAAGCAGGGTATGAGACGCATGTGTTCGCCCCGGGACAGTGTTTGCTCCGGTATTCGACCGCACACCCCGGGAGGCTCGGAATCCTCTCCACACGCGAGAAGGCAGGCGGCCGCGACCGGCAGTGGCAACCGGCGGACGAGGAACCGGCAACGCGACAGGGGTGAGTGGACAGGGGAAGGCGCGCGATTCATCAGAGCATTCCTTTCCTGCGGAAAATGGCACTTTGGTCGCCCATCGGAATATGATCTGGCCGACCCCTAAGAGTCAGCGTCCGACCCGACCGGGACTACTACTCGCCCGCTTGTCGCGTTCCCGCGGGCGCAATTCCGCCGATCTTGGGAAGGTAGGCGGGGAGCTTCCTCCGCCCGCGTTCCATGAAGGCGGACTGGGATGGCCGGCTCTGGGCAGCCGGAAGTCCCCTCCAGCACTGCGTACACCGGGCGCCAGCGAGACGGTGCTGGCCAACGGGCTTTCGCGGCGGCGAATCCGCGGGGACTGACAGCCCGCGGGGCTGCCTCCTGGACCGTCACTTCGAAGGCGGTTGTGGCGGTCAACCCGCCGGGATCCGTCGCCGTCACCGTGATCGTCGTCATCCCGGTCGCGACTCCGGTCACTACCAGGGTGGTGGAGTCGGCCACCGCGGCCGTCGCGATGCCGGGATTCGCCGACGTGGCGGAGTAGATGAGCGGCTGGCCATCGGGATCCACGAAGTAGTCGCCGAGGTCCCACTCCCTCGCATCACCCCTCATCAGCGTAGCCGGACCCGGAGATCCACGCGAAAGCGGCGCCCGGTTCGCCACCAGCACCTGGAAATCCAGCGCGGCGGTCATGCCTCCCGGATCCGTCGCCACGACCGCAATGACCGCGTACCCCGGAGAGACGGCGGCAATCCTCAAGGCGTGTCCAAACACGGTGACGGTGGCCACGTTGACGTCGGACGACGACGCGACCAGGGTGAGTTCCTCCCCATCCGGGTCTTCGAAGCAGGGCTCGATAAGCGCCGATTCCCGAGCGTACATTTCCTGCCGCGGTACGGGGTTGCATACCCGCGGCGGCCGGTTGGGAACGACCACTTCGAATCGGATCTCGGCGGTCATGTCGTCGGGATCCGTAGCCACGACCGTAATGGTCGCCCTACCCGGCGATCGGCCCGCGATCTCGACGGCGGACCCCTTGACGATGACGGTTGCCGCTTCCGTGTCGGAGGACGATGCGGTCAGGACGAGCGCTTCCCCCTCCGGGTCTTTGAAGCAGGGCCGTACGACCGCGGGTTCCCCCACGAACACCGTTTGCGGCGGTATATCCTCGCATGCCTCGGGAGACAGGAAAAAATAATCCTCCGCACACGCGAACAGGCACGCGACCGCCGGCAGAAGCGACAACCGGAGAATACGGGATCCCTGCCGCGGGACCGGTGACCGGATAGTGGCAGGCGAGCGATTCATCGGTATGGTCCTTTCCTCGTTGCCGGCACCCCACCGGGAATGACGGCCTCACATCTGCAGTCCGGCCTGGAACCATACGGCGGAACACCACCGACATTTCTGGCGTCCCGGCGCAATACCGCCGAAGTCAAGATCAGGGGGTCTGGAGTCCGTGGCCAGATCGCTGATGGCCTGGAGGATCACTCTAGCCCCGGACCGGACCCGACCACCGTCACTACGAACTCGCTCGCGCCATTCAACCCGTGGGGATCCGTCGCCACAACCTCAATGGTCGCGGAACCAGGCGACACGCCCTCGACACGCAGGGCTTGACCCACCACGGCGGCGGTTGCCACCTCGGCGTCCGACGATGACGCACTCAGGGTGAGCGTCTCCCCCTCGGATACGAAGCAAGGCTGGACAAGCTCGGTTTGTCCGATCGCTACCTCCAGTTCCGGAATGCGATAGCATGGTACGGGAGGCTTCGCACACGCGACAAGGCCGACCACCGCGGCGAGGAGCGGCATCCAAGGTGCACGGCACCCGAGCCGCGGTATCGGTGATCGGATGGGAGTACGCGGGCGATTCATCGGTGTTTCCGTGAGTGAGGATACGCGAACCCGGCACCATGGATTTCTGGCGCATCGACCCGTTACCCCCGATGTTGGGATCGGAGCACGGGCGGTTGGGCCACCCGAAAAACGAGTCGCTGGCCGCCAAATCGGGATCTTGACAGATTCTTTGACAGTTTAGGGGGGAAATATGTCAATTGCAAGGAACTGGCGGACCCGCGACCAGCTCCTGCGCGCCGTGCGCCAGGTCCGGCGCCGCTGGCGGCTGAAGCTCGTCCTGCGCGGACTCGCCCTCACGCTGGCCGGGACCCTGCTGACCTTCCTCGTCTCCGCCTCCACCCTGGAGTTCCTGCGCTTCCAGCCCGGGGCCGTCATCGCTTTCCGGGTCGTGCTCTGGCTCGTCGTCGCATTCCTCCTCGTCCGCTCCGTGCTCTGGCCCCTGCTGCGCCCCGTCTCCGACGACCGCGTGGCGCTCTACCTGGAGGAGAACGAACCTTCGCTGCAGTCCCAGGTCCTGACCGCGGTCGAGTCCACCCGCAGGAGCGACGAACTGGAGCGTTCGCCGCTGCTCCAGGAGGTGGTGAGACACGCGGTGCGGCAATGCCGCAGGATCGACTACGGCCGGGGCATCGAGCGGCCTTCGATCCGCCGCTCCACCGGCATGCTGGGGGGGCTCACCCTCGCCTCGGTACTGGTCATCGTCCTCGGCCCAGGCTTCCTGCGGCACGGCCTGTCGGCCCTCTTCTTCCCGGCCCGCGCGGCGGAGTCGGTCAACCCCTACAGCGTCGCCGTCCGGCCCGGCGACACCACCATCTCACGCAACTCCGACATGATGGTCTCGGCCACCCTGCACGGCTTCGACTCCGACGACGTCGTCCTGCATACGCGCGAGGAGGGGGCCAGCGGCTTCGTGGCCATGCCCATGATCGAGGACGGCGCCGGTTCGTTCGAGGGGCTGCTCCTCAACGTCGCCGAAGAGACCACCTACTACGTGGAGTCGGCCGGCGTGCGCTCCGGAACCTTCACCCTGGGCGTCGCGGACCTGCCCGCGGTGGACCGGCTGGAGATGGTCTACCACTTCCCGCGCTACACGGGGCTGGCGCCCCGCAGTTTCGAGTACGGCGGCGATGTGGCCGCACTGGCCGGCACCCGCGTGGCGCTGACGGTCACGCCCACGATCCCCTCGCCCGGCGCCCTCATCGTGATGGACTCGGGCGACACGATCGCCCTGGAGGCCGGGCCGGAGGGGACCTTCACGGGCTCCCTAACGGTGCGGGAGCGCGGCTTCTACGGCATCCGGTTCCTCACCCGCGAGGGGATCTGGGTCACCGGCGCCCCCGACTACCGCATCGATGTCCTGCACGATCAGGGCCCGTCGGTCTCCTTCGCCCGGCCCGGGCGCGACATTTCGGTCAGCGCCATCGAGGAGGTGTTCCTCGAAGCCCGCGCCGACGACGATCTGGGGCTGTCCGGGATCGACCTGGTCTACAGCGTGAACGGCGGCCCCTCCGACACGGTGCCCCTCTTCGCCGCGTCCGGTTCGCCGCTGCCGGCCGTGACCGCGGGACACACCCTGTTCATGGAGGACTACGAGCTGGAGACGGGGGATCTGGTCGCCTACCACGCCATCGCGCGCGACAACGCACCGTCGCCGAACGAGGCCCTCACCGACATCTACTTCCTGCAGGTGCGTCCCTTCCAGCGCGACTACCGCGAGGCCCAGGGGGGAGGCGGCGGAGGGGGCGGCGGCGGCGACGGCATGGAACAGGACCTGTCTGCGCTGCAGCGGCAGATCGTTGCGGCCAGCTTCAACCTGGTGCGGGACCGCGGCAGCTACGCTCCGGATGTCTGGGAGGAAAACGTGGTCAGCGTCGCGCTCAACCAGGAGCGGCTGCGCGAACAGGTGGAGACGCTGGCCCAGCGGATCGTCAACCGGGGGATCACCGGGGCGGACGAGTCCTTCCGGCGCATCGCCGAGGCCCTGCCGGTTGCCGTGGAGGCGATGAACGAGGCCGTCGACTCGCTGCGGGCGCTGAACCCCCGGGGCGCCATCGCGCCGGAGCAGCGGTCGCTGCGGCAACTCCAGAAGGCGGAGGAGACGTACGAGCGCTTCGTATCGAGGGAGCGGCAGCAACAGGGTGGAGGCGGACAGGGCCGGCAGGGGCCCGGCGCCGAGGACCTTGCAGACCTGTTCGAGCTGGAGACCGACGCGCTCAGGAACCAGTACGAGACCGTGCAGAGGAGCCGGCAGGAGACCGCCGACCAGGCGGTCGACGAAGCGCTGGAGAAGCTGCGCGAACTCGCCCGCCGCCAGGAACAGGAGCTCGAACGGCAGCGCCGCCGCGCGGCCGCGCAGCAGGGGCAGCAGGGCGGGGGCGGGAGCCAGGCGGCGCGTGATCTGGCCGAGCAGGCCGACGAGGCCGCACGCCAGCTCGAACGGCTCGCGCGAGAGACGGGACAGCGGCAGCTGGAGGAGGTGGCGCGCGAGCTGCAGCAGGCCGCCGACGCCATGCGCCGGTCCGCGGCCCAGCGTGGCAACGCCGGCGTCGCGGAGGCACAGTCGGCGCTGCGCCGCCTGCGCGAGGCGCGTGACCAGCTGGAGGAGGCGCAGGGCGAGCGACTGCAGCGCGACCTCGATGACGCGCGCGATCGAGTGGACGAACTCGCCCGCCGGCAGGAGGATGTCGAGGAGCGCATGGCCGCGATGAGGAAGGCGGACCGGCCCTCACAGGATGAGATCGGGGAGATCCGCGAAACCAAGACGGAGATGGCCGAGGAGGTCGGGGATCTTCTGGCCAAGCTCGACCAGATGGCAGCGAGCGCGCGCCGCGACGGGACGGAGGGCGCAGAGCAGCTGGACGAGGCCATCGGGACGATCCGCGAAACCCAGCTGCGCGAACGTCTGCTGTACTCGCGCGGCCTGGTGGGGCGTGCCGGACAGGAGGAGTACGCCGAGGCCTTCGAGAACCAGACGGCCCAGGCCATCCAGTCGCTGCGCAACCGGCTGGAGGAGGCTGCCGAGGCGGTGGAGGGAGGCGTCGTGTCCGACTTCGAGACCGAGGCCATGGAGTCCGCCCGCGACCTGGCGCGCAGCCTGGAGTCGATGGAGCGCCGCATGCAGGCTGGGGCGGGTCCGAGAGAGGCGAACCCCTCCGACCGGGACCTCGAGCGAGTGGGCACGGGCGGTCCCCGAACCTTCGATCCCGACCAGATCAGGCAGGCGCGCCGCGAGGTCCGCGAGCGGTTGGGCGAGGCGCAGATCCTCGCCGGTCTGATCGAGCGGACGAGCGCCGACCCGCGTGACCTCCAGGCCATGATCAACGCCATGCGGGCGCTCGACCGGGAACGCACCTACGCGGACCCCGAAGAGGTGCTCCGGCTGCAACGCGAACTCGTCGAGGGGATGAAGCAGCTGGAGTTCGAGCTGCGCCGCCAGTTCGCCGCGGACGAGGAGGACCAGCTCCTGCTATACGGATCGGGGGATGTGCCGGAGGAGTACCGGGTGCTGGTCGAGGAGTACTACCGGGCGCTGGCGCGGGGGCGGGGGAGCGGGAGGTAGGTGCGTTGAGCGCGGAGGCGTGCGGCAACATCTCCACCCGCGACATCAAGGGGGCGGCACGGTGAGCGTGTCGTGGGTCGAAGGGGCCGGCTGGCAGAGCCGGATTACGGTTTGGGAGCCGGGCAGGCACCTGCGTCTGGTGGACCTGTCAGATCCGGAAGCCGCCGCCGCGGGAGGGCGCTCACCGTTGACTACCACCTGAGCACTCCCTGTGAATCTCCAACGCCCGGGACGGGAGTTTCGGCCCCTGGGGAGGCCGCTCGCGGACATGACGGGAAGCCGTTAGGAGGTGTGGCGGCGGTTGTTCGGAGTGGTGGAGGTGGGTGGGCGGGCGTGCGGTCTTGCAGGAGGGTTGCGATCTTCACTCCGCCTACCTCGTCACCTCACCCCGGGCGGCAACCTCCCCACGACGATCGTTGGCACGTCCAGTTCGTCCAGCTCGACCCACGCGGCCAGCCCGTCGGGGCCGAAGGCGTCCGGCATGGGCGGATCGTCCGGCGGCAGGGTGCCGACGTAGCGTCCGTCGGGATTCCAGACATCGATCACGCCGATCGCTCCTTCCCAGGGGTCGCCCTCGCGCCGGCGCCGCACCCAAAGTCCGCCCTCCCATGTGGCCCTGAGGGAGACGACGACGGGTATCTCGTGGTTGAACCGCATGCCCTCGATGTCGGCGCGCATCTCCGCGACCATCGCCGCCATGTACTCCGGCGGCGCCCGGTCCGGCCCCTGGGGGTTGGCGGGATCGCCGTAGAGGCGCTCGAAGGTCGCCATGGCGGAATCCCGAACGGTCGTCTCGATCTCGGCGGTCACCGGTTCGGGGCCGATGGGTCTTGCGATGGTGCCGATGGGTGCGCCGTCGCCCGCAACGAGCTTGATCGAATAGCCGGCGGAATCGGAATAGGCCACCGACCCGTCTGGCAGGACATCGAAGAGCAGACCGGGGTCGAACCTTCTCGGCTCGTCCGTCGCACCGGACGCTTCCTCACCGGGTGCCGGTGCCCGTACCTCGCCCGCCAGGACGATGGGCTCGGCGGTGGTGCCCGCGGGTCCCAGGGTCAGCCGCTCCAGCCCGCGCGGACCGATGGTCGGGTTGGGCGATTCCATCTGTCGAAACATCTCCTGAACGACGTTGCTCATGCCGCGCGCCACCAGCGCGACGGCATCGGGATGCGGCCTGGCACCGCTCCGGAACGCCATCATTCCATAGTTCGCGACCTGGCCCGCCGACATGTTCACCTGACGGTCGAAGGAGCCATCGGGAGCGAACACGACATAGGTGCCGCTTCCGCGGTCCGCCACGGCCACCGTACCGTCCCTCCAGACGTGGATGTCGTCGGGGCCGCTGAACTCCCCGGGGCCCTCGCCTTTCCGTCCCAGGGTCCGGACGAATCCGCCATCACGGTCCAGAACGGCGACTACCGGGACATCGGGGTTCAGGACGAACAGGTTGCCGCCGCCGTCGAACCCCAAGCTCGGAGGTGTCCCGAACTGAGCCCAATCGGGCGGGTCCGTGTCACCCACCCTGAACACCTCGACGAACTCCGCGGTCAGCGGACGATCGGTGTCCCAGTTGTCGTCCGGCACGTCGGAGCAGCCACTCGCCGCACCAGCCAGCACGAGGGTCCGCAGGGCTATTCGTGTGCTCACGGGGCTGGCCATGTCGGTGTGAGTGGTCTTAGTCCTCTCGGAGCGGTTCGAATCCGGGTTCGAGAACCCCTGAATAGAACGGCACTGAGGCGCCTCCGGCAAGCTTCGGCCGGACCGACCGGCGGGGCACCGCCCAGTGCCTTCCTTCGAGGATGATTCGAGGGGAGCGACCCTTCGCGCCCAGCACGCGCCGCGGCACTTTCTGCCACCATCGCCTTGAGGCTATGATCCAGCACCCGCCCAAACATCGCTCACCCTGCCATGCCCCCGACGATGACCCCACGCACAGCCATCCCGCGGATCTCACGCCGCCACCCCTTCCCGACACTGGCAGCCCTCGCCGCAGCCACCCTTCTCACCACCCCGTCCCCCGCCCTCCCCCAGGACACGGCCACCGCCGACACCACCCCCGACCTCCGCCAGGAGGGCCTCCCCCTCGCCCCCGGCCGCACCATCTCCACCAGCTTCACCGAAGGCTCGTGGATGTCCGTCGATGTCAGCCCGGACGGCCAGACCCTCGTCTTCGACTTCCTCGGCGACCTCTACACCATGCCGATCACCGGCGGTACCGCGACGCCCCTCACGCAGGGGATGGCCTTCGACGGCCAGCCGCGCTTCAGCCCGGACGGGACCCGGGTCGTCTTCACCTCCGACCGGAGCGGCGGCGAGGCGATCCACATCATCTCGCTGGACCTGACCGACACGGTACAGATCACCAGGGGCAAGTCGAGCGCCTACCAGTCCCCCGAGTGGACGCCCGACGGCAACTACGTCATCGCGACCCGGCAGGTCCCCGGGCAGGGCAAGCTCTGGATGTACCACGTGGACGGCGGCTCGGGGATCAAGCTGATCGACGAACCCGAGAACCGCCGCACCACCGGCGCGGCCTTCGGCCCGGACGACCGCTACATCTGGTATGCGTACCGCACCAACACCTGGGAGTACAACTCGGGGATGCGGCAGTACCAGCTCGCCGTCTACGACCGCGAGACGGGTGAATCGACGACCCGGTCCTTCCGCTACGGCGGTGCGTTCCGCCCAACCCTGAGCCCCGACGGGCGCTGGCTGGTCTACGGATCGCGCCATGTCGCGGAGACCGGACTCCGCATCCGGGACCTCGAGAGCGGCGACGAGCGGTGGCTGGCCTTCCCGGTGCAGCGCGACGACCAGGAGTCGCGCGCCACCCGCGACGCCTACCCGGGCATGTCGTTCACTCCCGATTCGCGCGAGGTCGTGGCCTACTGGGGCGGCGGCATCTGGCGCGTGCCGGTCGACGGGTCCGAGCCGGTGCCGATCCCGTTCCGGGTCGACGCGGAGCTGGCCATCGGGCCCGAGGTCGACTTCGACTACCCCGTCGAGGACACACCGACATTCGTGGCCAAGCAGGTGCGGGACGCGGTGCCGTCGCCGAGCGGGGACCGCATCGCCTTCTCGCTCATGGCGCGCGTGTACGTCATGCGGTGGCCTGATGGGACGCCCACCCGCCTCACTGACGCCGAGATCAACGAGCACATGCCCGCCTGGTCCCCCGACGGCCGGCGTATCGCCTACACGACCTGGGACGACGAAGTGGGCGGCCACATCTACGGCGTGGCCGCGGCCGGCGGCAGCCCACAGCGCCTCACCACCGCCCCGGCGCTCTACAACAACCCCGTCTGGTCGCCCGACGGCCAGCGTCTCGTCGCGGTGCGCGGCCCGGCGCGGGCCTACGACGAAGCCCTTACCCGGGGCGTTCCCGGCGGCGCCGACGACCTGGTCTGGATCCCGGCCCGCGGCGGCGACGCCACGGTGATCGCGCCCGCCCGCCACACCGCGCACCACTTCACCGCCGACCCGGATCGCATCTACGCCTACAGCCGCGGCGAAGGTCTCGTCTCGTTCCGCTGGGACGGCACCGACAGGAAGGAACACGTGCGCGTGGTGGGCGCCGGGCCACCGGGCTCGAGTTCGCCCGCCACCGCGTCGCTCGTGATGATGGCGCCCCGGGGCGACCAGGCGCTCGCCCGGGTTTACAACCACCTTTACACCGTCACCGTCCCGGTCGTGGGCGGCGACCCCCCGACGATCAACGTCGGCAACCCCGAGAGCGCGTCGTTCCCGTCGCGGCAGCTCACCGAGGTGGGCGGGGAGTTCCCCGCGTGGGGCCACGACGGGCGGACCGTGCACTGGACCATCGGCAACGCGCACCTGGTCTACAACCTGGATGACGCGCAGGCCTTCGAGGACTCGGTGGAGGCGGCGGCCCGTGAGGAGGAGGACGAGGGCGAAGAGGAGGAGGCCGCGGAGGAAGTGCCTGCTGTAGAGGAAGCGGAGGGCGCCGGGGAGGAGGCCGAAGACGAGGACGACGAGGAGGCCCGCTACCGCCCGGTCGAGGTCCGCATCCAGGTCGAGTTCCCCCGCGACATCCCCCGGGGAACGGTGCTCCTGACCGGCGCCCGCGTCATCACCATGGCAGGCGACGAAGTCATCGACCAGGGCGACATCCTCGTCGAGAACAACCGCATCGCCTCGGTCGGTCCGGCCGGCTCGCTCACCGTCCCCGAGGGCGCCGACACCCTCGACCTCTCCGGCAGGACCGTCGTCCCCGGCTTCATCGACACGCACGCCCACCTGCGCGCCCAGATCAACATCCTGCGCAGCCAGCCCTGGTCCTACGCCGCCAACCTGGCCTACGGCGTCACCACCACCCGCGACCCCCAGACCGGCACCACCGACGTCGTCAGCTACGAGGACCTGGTGCGCGCCGGCAGGATCCTGTCCCCGCGCATCTACTCCACCGGCCCGGGCGTCTTCTCGTCCGAGAACGTGAAGGACCTGGACCACGCGCGCCACACGCTGCGCCGCTACAGCGACCACTACGACACCAAGACGATCAAGATGTACGCGGCCGGCAACCGCGAGCAGCGCCAGTGGATCATCGAGGCCGCCCGCGAGCTGGGACTCATGCCGACCACCGAGGGCGCGCTGGACACCAAGGTCAACATGACGATGGCGATCGACGGCTACTCGGGTGTGGAGCACAACATGCCCGGCTTCCCCATGTACGCCGACATGGTCGAACTGGTTGCGCAGTCGAAGATGGCGTACACCCCGACGATCCTGGTCACCTACGGCGGCCCCTGGGCCGAGAACTTCTTCTACGCCACCGAGGACGTGCTGGGTGACGAGAAGCTGGCGCGCTTCACCCCCTTCGGGGAGATCCACCAGAAGGCGACCCGCCGGTCCGCGGGCTGGTTCCACCCCGAGGTGCACACCATGGATCTGGTATCGGCGTTCGTGCGCGACGTGATCCGGGCGGGGGGAAGGGCGGGGGTGGGCAGTCACGGCCAGTTGCAGGGTCTCGGCTACCACTGGGAGCTGTGGGCCACGCAGGCGGGCGGCATGACCGAACATGAAGCCTTGCAGGTCGCCACGATCCTCGGCGCGCACTCTCTCGGTCTTGACCGCGATCTCGGCTCGATCGAGGCGGGCAAGCTCGCCGACCTGGTCGTGCTCGACGCGAACCCGCTCGACGACATCCGCAACTCGAACGCGATCGCGCTGGTCATGATGAACGGGCGCCTGTACGACGGCGACACGCTCGACCAGGCGTGGCCGGAGCAGGTCACCGCCGGGCCGTTCTACTGGCAGCGGGAGGGACCGCCGGAGGGGGAGTGAACGGGGACTCGACTCGCGGGATCCACGGCCCGTTCCACGGGCTCGGCCCGGTTTCCCAGCCGTGACCAGTCCCGTCATCCCCGGCCTGGACCGCTTCGCCAGCGGGAAATCCGCCGAGGCCGACGGCTTGCGTGACGACCGGCTGGGCCTAATCGCGCACCCCGCGTCCGTCACATCGGACCTGACCCACGCCGCGGATGCCATCCGCCAGGCCGGCTTCTACCTCCGCGCCCTCTTCGGCCCGCAGCACGGCGCCCGCGGCGAGAAGCAGGACAACATGATCGGGTCCGACCACTACTCGGACCAGGTCACCGGTCTCCCCGTCCACTCCCTCTACGGCGAGACCCGCAAACCCACCCCCGCAATGCTCGCCGGCCTCGACGCCATCCTCTTCGACCTCCAGGACGTCGGCGTGCGCGTCTACACCTTCATCTGGACGATGGCCCTGGCCATGGAGGCATGCGCCGCGGCGGGAATCCGCTTCGTCGTCCTGGACCGCCCCAACCCCATCGGCGGCACCCGCCGCGAGGGGCCCGTGCTGCGACCCGGCTACGAGTCATTCGTCGGCCTTCACCCCGTCCCCCTCCGGCACGGCCTCACCTGCGGCGAGATGGCAAGCTGGCTGAACGAGGAACGCGGCATCGGCTGCGACCTCACTGTCATCCCCTGCGAATGCTGGCAGCGCTCGAAGCTCTGGTCCGACACCCGTCTCCCCTGGGTGATGCCCAGCCCCAACCTCCCTACCCCTGATTCCTGCGTCGTCTACCCCGGCACGGTGCTGCTGGAAGGCACCAACCTCTCCGAAGGACGCGGCACGACCCGTCCCTTCGAGATCTTCGGCGCCCCCTGGCTGGATCCGGCGGCCCTCGCCACTCGGCTCACCGAAGCCCACCTTCCCGGCGTCCATTTCCGCCCCTGCCACTTCGAACCCACCTTCCAGAAGCACGCGGGCGCGCTCTGCGGCGGCTCCCAGCTTCACGTTACCGACCCTCACGCCTTCGAGCCTGTCCGCACCGCCGTCGAAATCCTCGTCGCGGCCCGCGCGCTGGCGCCTCATGACTTCGCCTGGCGCAAACCCCCCTACGAATACGAAGAGACCCTGCCCCCCATCGACATCCTGTGGGGGCACTCCGGGCTGCGGGAAGGTGTCGAGGACGGTGCGGCCACCGACGAGATCCTGGAGGGCGTGGAGCAAAAGCTGGAGGTGTTCGGCGCGTCGGTGGATCGTTACCTGTTATACTGACCTGCCAGAACGACGTGCGACCGTGGCTCCGACATTCGCATCCGGAGACGAGGCGTCCCACGCCCCAGTCGACACACGCCTCGGAGGAGGAAGTGATGACCATCCATTCCCGGGTGCGCCCGCCGGCGGTGGTCGCGGTCGCCGCAACCGCAGTCGCATTCCCGACAGCCCACGCGACCGCGCAGCTTGTCACCGACGCCGAGTTCAGGCAGGCATGCGAGGTTCTCCGCCTGGGTGACGGGCTCGATGTCCCCGAGTGGCTCGCGTTCTCAAGGACACCGGCACTGAAGCTCGATCCCTCGGGCAGAATCTACCTGAGGGGTGGGGATCCGCAGGTCGCCGTGCTCGATGGCGATGGCGGTTTCGTGCGATACATCGGTGGCGAGGGCGAGGGACCCGGCGAGTTCTCCCACGTCGGTGGCTTCGGCTTCGTGGCAGACACGGTGTGGCTGCAGCACTTGTGGGAGTTGCATATTGCCTTCTTCGACTCGGCAGGTGAGCACATCAGGACCGATATGGATCGAGGCCCGCCCAGTTCGGGCCCCTCGCTGTGGAGGACATCGATCCCGCTCGCCGCAGGGTACGGGTTCTACATTCCACCGATCGCGGACGCGGATCCGGCGAGCGGACCGAGCAGAAGCAGGGACACCGACGACGAGCGGAGCGGGAGCGGCCCCCGGCTGTCGATCACGCGCGCTCCGGAATTCAAGCGAGTCAAGCTGCCGATGCTCGTGGGACTCCGATCCGAAGAAGCCCGTGACACGTTGGCCTTCAGGTACAACTTCACGGCCATGATCACGCCGATGGGTACACACGGCCACGAACCCTTCGTCACGCCACCACTCTACCGGATCCATCCGAATGGTGAAGGAGTCGTGACGGCCGATTGGGAACCGGACCATCCGGAAGAGGTGATCCTGCGCCGCTACGACCTAGCCGGCCGCGTGGCCAGCGAGGCCTCGATCGGATCGCGCTTGCGCGGGGTATCTCCCGAAGCGCGCAATGCGTTCATCGACGAGGGCGTGCGAATGGCGGAACGGACCGTGGAAATGGCCCGCCGGTTTGGCGGCGAAGTCCCGACCAACCTTCGCGCCGCCGTCACGGAAGGCCTGCTCCTCTACGACTACTTCGAGCCCATCTCGACCTTCTTCCTGACCCACGACGAACGCGTGTGGCTCCGCGACGCGGCGTTGTCGGAGGACTACGAAGCCCTCTGGGTCGTTCTCGGCCCGGACGGCGAACCAGAGTTCCGCGTGCAGGCCCCGACCGGCATCGTCTTCAAGGCGGCGCTCGGAGACCGGGTATGGGGAACGGGCAGCACCGAGCTGGACGTGCCCTATGTCGTGCTCTACCGGGTCACCGAACAGGGTGCGTGCGGGTAGCCGGCAGCCGGTCCGGCTCCTGCCGGCTTCAGCAACCCGTCAGCGCCGGTCCCCGTTTTTCCCGGGCGCATACGCCTCCACACGGATCTCCTCCGCGCGCTTCCGGGTGCACGCAATGTCGTAGGAGGTCTGCATCCTCAAGAGCGTGTCCATCCCGACACCGAACGCCTTCTCGAGTCGGAGGGCCATGATGCTGGACAGACTCGAATGTCCGTTCAGCAGCGTCGACAAGGTGGGACGTGAAACGCCGAGAACCTCGGCGGCGGCGGCAACCGTCAAGCCATGGGGCTCGATAATCTCGGTTCTCACGAACGAACCGGGGTGAGGAGGGTTCTTCGTTTCCATGGCGGGACTCCATTGGCTTCACAGAAGGGGTGCGGCGATCTGTACACTATTGACGCGTATCGGCGTCCGAGTGTTGCATCGGCCGGCGGACGAGACAGACACGATCTTGGGTACCCTACGTCAGGGGACGATCATCGATTCACCCGGTGAATGCCCACAACTTGCGATTGGCAGCCGGGTTCCCCGCCCGCCCGACCCATATCACCGAAACGCGAAGTCCACCACCAGCGGCAGATGGTCGGACTGCAGCGTGTCGGATTCGCGGATGCGGAGTCGCTCCAGCGCCTCCGGAGTCAGGTCGGCCGCATCGAAGACAAACGCCCGCTCAACCTGCACGACCGAGCTCCGGTACAGGACGTAGTCCAGACGACCCGGAGAGAACGGGTCTCCGTCGCGGGTACTGCGCCACGTCGCCAGTGAACGATCGCGCAGACGCTCAATGCGGACGACAGCCAGATCGCCGCCTCCGCTTCCCAGGCCGGCTCGCAGTACGTCCAGAGGGCGGGTGGAACCGACAAGATTGAGGTCACCGCCTATGACGAGCCCGGCGTTCGGCCGATCGGAAATTGTGGCCGCCACCGCCCGGTTCAGCGTGCGCGCCTGGAGTTCCCGGAGCCGGTCCCGCGGGGAACCGTCGTACCCCGCGCTCTGGAGGTCCACCGGAACGAAGAGGATAGCGTGTTCGCCCGCCGTGACCCAGGCTCCCGTCGCCGACAGGCCGCCGTCCGCTTCCACCCGGGCAAGGACCGTTGGCGGCGCCATGCGGGGCGCCTCCGGTTCGTTGCCGACCTCGCGCAACCACTCCTCCAGCGCGGACGGAGCGTGGTCGATCCTGGCCAGACCGACCTCGCCGCGCAGTTCCAGGTTCCTCGCCCCGACCGCGGTTCGCTGGCGACCTCCGCCCCGGGCCAGCCACCATTGCCACGACGATCCCTGCCCCGCCTCCAGGTCCCGGCCAAAGCGCACGAGGTCCGCCATGGTCACGGCGGCGTACACCTCGTCAAGGAGAACCACATCGGGGTCGAGCGCCTGCAGGACGCGCCGGAATGCCTCCGTGCGGTCCCGGAAGTTCCCGTCCGAGACGTTCCAGGTGACCACGCGCAGTGCATCGGGGGTTCGGTCCACGGCATCCGCCCCGAGCAGCGGCGGAGGTCCCGCGGGCGCTGTGACCAGCGTATGCGTGAACAAGGGGGTTTCGTCGGCCACGGCCCCGGCTCGCAAGTACCGCAACCGTCCGGTCAGCCGGCTCCCGGCACCGGTCCCGCTCCGCGGTTCGCGCCGAGCCGCGGGATCGGCACTGTCAGATCGCTCCGCAAACGGATCCCACCGCATCCCGAGCCGGTCCAACCTCACCTCGAACCTGTCAGACGCGTGAGTCGGAGACACTAGAAGGGCGACGGACGACGCGCTCCCAATCTCGTACGGACCGTGCTCGCCGATCCGCCGCACCCCCACGCCCGCCCCGCGCGCGTGTCCCGCCGTGTCCCATTGCCGGGACAGGACAATGGCCAGATCGGCGCCCTCTACACCGCCGTACGACCCGCCCCTGCGCGCGTTTCCGTCGGCATCGAGTACAATCTCGACCGACCCCTGCATTCCCTGTGCGGTGACCGTATCGCCCATGTCGATCAGGAAGTGGATGAAGCGGCGGTCGTCCTGTACGAACACCGCGCCGAGGTCGACGGGGGAACCGGGTGGGGCATCCCCGGCGGGATCGGTTGCGATCGCGGAAACGCCACTCCAGTCATCGAAGACGCCATCCGTCCAGACGACATCCGGGGGAGATGGGGACGGGTGGGTGGAGCCACACCCGCTGAGGGCGACCGGCCAGGCGCCGGCGGCGAGCGCCGCTATGACGGTTTTGGGCATGGTCTGGAGGGAAGGCGAGGACGCTCCAGTCGGACGGGTCACCCAGCCATCATAGCCAACCTGGGTAGCCCGTGGAAGTAACGCACCCTACCTCCCTCGCGGCCCCCTTCCACCCCCGCGGCCCCGCAGCCCCCGCAACCCCTGCAGGCCCAACCGGTACATGACCCGCACCATGAGATACTGTCCGAGCGACTCTGTGCGGGACTCCTGTATGTAGCTGGCGGAATTGGAGATGCTGACCGCCTGGTTCTGGTTGAGCAGGTCGTAGGCGCGGAGTTCGAATTCGGCCCGGTCGTCGAGGAGCCGACGCGAGACCCGTGCGTCCCAGCGCGCGACGTTGCGGCCGGGAGTGGCGGCCTCGCCGGAGGTCCGCGTGCCCTGGCTGTACAGGTCTTCGTCGTACACCCGCCAGTTGAAGGTCGACCCGAGTGTCCAGGCCCCCAGATAAAGTGTCGCGTTCGCGAAGTAACGGCTGTTCACGTATTTGCGGTTCAGTGCCTGATTCAGCGAATACTCCACGTCATTGAAGGTGAGATTCGCGCCTGCGCGCACGTCGAACACGGTCTTGGTCCGGTTCTCCAGGCTGGCCTCCACGGAGTTCCTGACGACACGACTCCGGTTCGTTTCCCGGTTCACCAGCTCCCAGCCCCTGGAGTAGTTCACTCGGTACTCCACGTCCACGTCGACGCCGAGCTTCCTGATGGGAGCACCGAAGGTGAGGCCTGTGTTGGCCGACCATTCCGGGGCGGTGTTGATCGGGCTGATCGTCTGAAATCCATGTTCGTCGAACACGCGCGCGCGTGCGATCGGGTTGCTGGTGTAGCCGAAGCCCGCCTGGGCGAACAGGTTGACGAAGCTGAACTGGTCGAAGAAGCGGTAGTCGGCATTCAGCCGGTGGGAGTACTCCGGCTGCAGATCCGGATTCCCGACGTATACGTTGATCGGGTCACGGTTGTCGACAAACGGCTGGAGTTCGCTGAGCGACGGCTCCCGGGTGGACGTGTTGTAGCGAAAGCCGAGGTTCTGGCTCTCCTTCACCTGCCACTTGAAGTCCATGTTGGCGAGGAGATGCGTGTACCCGCTTGTGATGTCCGCGGCACGGTCCGCGATCTTTCCCTCCAGCGACGACCTCTGCCCCCGCAGTCCTACCGTGATCCAGGCTCTCTCGGTGTTCCGGCTCAAGCGGGCTCCGGCGTTCAAGTAGCCGTAGGCGCGTTCGAACCCCGAACTCAGGTCGGCGTTGCGGATGCGCTCCGCTCCGGTGAGGTCATAGACCGACTGGTCCTGGTCCTGGTCTACGGTGTTGCCCCTGCCGAAGATCTCCAGCGAATAGGTGCTCCCCAGCCGCTGCGTAAGCGAAAACCGCACGGAGTTGTTCCAGGTCCGGCCCTTGTTGTCCTGTTCCTGCAGCAGGTCCTCCACGGCTCCGCGCCCACCCCTGCCTTCACCCGCAATGGTCGACTCCAGGCCGGTCTCGCGATCGGAGTCCTGCAGCCCGCCGCGGTATTCCGCCACGAGGCTGAGGCCACTGTCGCCCAGGCGCTTCCGCCACGTGAGCTGGGCATCGGCGCGCCACTCGGTTCCGTCAACGGCGACTGTGGTTACCGCAGTGTTGAGCGGCTGGCCGGAAGCCGTCTGGGTCACGCGGTTCTGGAATGACTCGAGAGACGAGGCCCCGGTGTTGAGATTGGCCCGAAGACGCAATTGGTGCCCCGGCGAAACGGTGTACTGCCCGTTCAGGTTCAGGCGGTGACCGCTGTTCCCGGACTCCTGTTTGCTCGTCTCGTCAACGAGAGAAGCGACGTTCGAACCGCGCAGCGCCTGCTGCTGCAGGGTCCTGTCTTCCTGGTTATCCACATCGCTTAGGAAATAGCTGGTCCTGATCCACCGATCGTCGTCGAAGTCGCGGCTGGCGTTCAGGCCGAGCCCCACCGACTCGCTGAATCCGCCACCGCCTCCACCACCGCCTCCGCCACCACCCCGCCCACCCCCGGCGAGCGCGGCAGCGATGTCCTGTCGCGAAAAGCCCTCCTGGTTCACGTTGTTCGTGTTGGTGGTCAGGGCCAATTGCGCGGTCGGCGAAAAGCGGTTCAGGTTGAGCCTTCCGTCGTAGCGCAGTTGGTTGCCGGCGGAGGAGCCGATACGGCCCTCGTTGTTCACGTCGCTCCCGAAGCCTCCGGTGGCCCTGCCGAAGTACCCCACTCTGGCCTCCTCGCGGAGCTTCAGGTCGATCGTGCGCTCGTCTTCCCCATCGGGTATTCCCGTAAACTCGGCCATGTCCGATTGCTTGTCGTAGACGTCGACCTGTTTGACGGCATCGGCCGGCAGGTTGCGCGTGGCAATCGTCGGATCCCGGCCGAAGAACTCCTTGCCGTCCACGAGCACGTTCTCCACCTCTTCGCCCTGCGCGGTGATTGTCCCATCGGTGTCGACATCGATCCCGGGCAGGCGGCGCAGCAAGTCCTCGACCATCGCGTTGGGCGGGGTCGGGAAGGCGAGGACATTGTAGCTGAGCGTGTCCCGCCGGTTGATGAAGGGAACGTGCTCGATGCTCACTACCAGGGAGTCGACCGGGATCGCCTCCATGGTCATGGTGACCTGGCCCGCGTCCACATCGGTGTCGGTGACGTCGAGGTCGCGGCGAATAGTGGCGTAACCGATCAGGGTAACCTGCAGGACGTACCCTCCCGGCGGCAGCCTCCTGATGATGAAGTGTCCGTCCCGGTTCGTCAGTGAAAACTTCACGAGCATCGAGTCCGCACGCGTCAGGGCCACCACCATGGCATTCTCCACGGCCCGCCCGGCAGAGTCCGCCACCGTGCCGCGCACTTCGTATTCCCGCTGCGCCCGGACGGGCGTCGCCAGGGCCGCAATCGCCGCCATACACGCCAGGACCGGCAGGAGTCGCACATTCCCGCCCCGGCGGGCCCCGACCCGGCACGCAGGCACGCGTTGTTTCCAGACACTCATTGTCTGTTCTCCCATACCCCGCGGTTCGATCCGGGGGGCCTTCGCGACCTTGCCATCTCCTCGAGTCTCTCCCTGACGAGTTGCTCGAATTCCTCGTACGATACCTCGTCGCCGTCTTCCGGCGGCCGAATCAGTCCGGCTTCCAGTTCCTTCAGCGCCACTTCCGTGGCCTGGTACTGCGTCTGTCCGTCGTTCAGCGACAGCACGAGGATCATCCCCGGCAACCCCCCGTACGATGCCGGCCCTCCCGGAACGGGGATCTGGGGTGTGAACCACGCCTCGACCGTAGTGCTGTCGTGCTGCGCGGTGGCCTTCATGACCGTGTACCCGAGGTGCTCCGCCTGCTCGACCGCGATTCGCCATCCGAGCGAGGGCCGCTCCCGCGTCACGCGGAAGGTGCGCCCCAGGAACCGGCGTGCTTCGACCATCGTCGCTTCCCCGTAGTCGAGGTAGGCGGCCTCCAGGGCACTCGCCTCAGCCGGACTCGTGCCCGGCCTCAACCCGAACCCGAACCGGCCCGCCATCCGCGCCCGGCGGGCATCGGATGCATCCGTGGCACGGTCCCCGCCACGAAATCGGCGGCCGGTCTCCGCGGGCCGACTCGGGGCCCGAATCATCAACGAACTCGTCGGGCCGAAATGCAGAAGCACCGTGCCGGTCCGGGGCGGGCGCTCCCGCGCCCTCTGCGCGAACGTGGGAGGGAGCTGAATGTCGCGTTTCACCACCTGGGTGTATGTGATCGTCCCCTGTTGCGCGACCGCCAGGGCCGGCGGCACGAAGGCTACGAGGCCGACCGCGGCCAACCAATAGGCGGTTCGGCCGCCGCCCGGCAGTCCGGTGGGGCCTGGCGGGATTGACCGGCCAACTCGAAGTAACGGGCGAAGCAGACGCATGTTGCCGGGTCTCCCTGGTAGACGGATCGTAGCGGGCGCCGACGGGCAGAGCATCCGGGTGGCCGCGGCCTGTCCCGCTTACCTGGACACGCTGGCGCCCCCGACCGTTAGCTTTTCGAGAGCGGATCAACACTGCTCGGAGGGAGTTCGTCCACGGACTCCCAACGCTGTCCCCGATCAATCCGGGGGCGGTGTCCGAGGCCCGGACTCGCAATCCCCGTTCCCCGAGTGGTCCCGAATCCCGTCGAGCCATTCCTGGAACTCGGCGTCCGTGGGAGCACAGAGATCGGTCTCCTGCCAATGGAAGAGCCCGAGGGGCAACCCGATCAGGTCCCTCGGAAGCGGGCCATCCAGCGGGTTGCCGGAAATCGACAGATCCGTCAAGGTCGGAAGGTTTCCCAGTGCCCCTGGAACCGGGCCCGTCAGTTCGTTTGCGGAGAGATCGAGAATCCCCAGACTCGGCAAACTGCCAAATCGGGGCGGAATCGAGCCCGTCAGTTCGTTTCCGGAGAGATAGAGCTCCCGCAAACTGCTCTGGGACGCGAGGGAGAACGGAATGGAGCCCGTCAGATCGTTTTCGGAGAGATCAAGGAACCGCAGACTTTGGTGACTCCCGAGTGAACCCGGGATCGCACCTGTCAGCTGGTTGTCTGAAAGATCCAGATACCACGGTCCGAACGGATTCCGGCTTCCCAGACGCCCAATCTCGGGTGGAATCGCACCTGTCAGCCCGTTTTGGGAGAGATCAAGGTCGAACATCCCATCCAGATTCTCGAATTCGGGTGGAATCGAGCCCGTCAGCCCGTTTCTCGAAAGATCGAGGTCCCACAGATTGCCCAGCCCGCCCAGTTCGGGTGGAATGGAGCCCGTCAGATCATTCCCGGAGAGATAGAGTCCTTCCAGATTGTTCAGATTCCCGAGTTCGGGCGGGATCGAGCCCGTCAGTTCGTTGGAGTCGATGCTGAGAGTCTTCAGGTTGCCCAGGTCACCGAGTTCGGGCGGGATCGATCCCGTCACTCCGTTGTCGCTGAAGGACAGAAACTCCACGGTCCGCAACTCGCCCACTTCGGGAGGAACCGAACCCGTCAACCCGTTACGAATCAGTTGCAGCGAGGTTATGTTTCCGGCCCTGTCCGTGTATACGCCGTGCCAGACGTCGAGCGGTGCGTCCGTCATCCAGTTGCTGTTGTTGCGCCAGCTGTCCCCGCCCATGGCCCTGTAGATCGCGTGCAACGCAACGCGGGCGCCCGCCCGGACCGTGATCGTCGCCTCTTCGCTCACCGTCCCCGCCGAGGCCTTCACGGTCGCAGTCCCGATCGCTCTTCCCGTGACCAGTCCGATTCCGCTGACGGTCGCTACCGATTGGTCGCTGCTCGACCAGTCGACTTCCATGTCCCTCATGATCCGCCCATTTTGGTCCCTTACCGTTGCGTTCAGCTGTACGGTAAGTCCGACATCCTCGAGCGTCGCGGTGTCTGGCGAGATCGAGACCGTGGTGGCCGTCGGCAAATCCACCGGGTCTCCACATCCGCCCCAGACCGCCAAGGCCAACAGCGCCGGCGCCAACAGAAGCTCCCGGGAAACAGGTAGTCCCGTTCTTCGCATGATACACCCCCAATCCACCTGGATATCTCCCTAGTGTGCGGCCCGCACACTAATCAGTCCGGTGCGGCCCGTCAAGCAGAACGGCACAATTCCCGTCCCGAGCGCCCTGCACGCCGGGGCGAACGGTCCTCTGAAAACGCGCCGCCCGAACCTCACCGCCGCAGCCCGAAGCCCCCCCGCATCCCCAGCCGGTACGAGACCCGCAGCATCAGGTACTGGCGGAGCGACTCGGTGCGCGATTCCTGGATGTAGCTGGCCGTGTTGGAGATGTTGACCGACTGATTCTGGTTGAGCAGGTCATAGGCGCGGAGTTCGATCTCGGCGCGGTCGTCCAGCAGCCGCCGCGAGACGCGCGCGTCCCAGCGCGCGACGTTGCGGCCCGGAGCGTTCGACTCCCCGGTTGCCCGGGTATCCCGGGTGTACAGGTTCTGGTCGTACACCCTCCAGTTGAAGGTCGAGCGGAGGGTCCAGTCCGCCAGGTAGAGCGTCCCGTTCGCGAAGTAACGCCGGTTTACGTAGTCGCGGTTCAGAGCCTGGTTGAGGGAATACTCCACGTCGTTGAAGGTGAAGCTCGCGCCGACGTCCACATCGAACCTCTCCTTGTTCCGGTTCT
Source organism: Longimicrobiales bacterium (assembly GCA_965204275.1). Taxonomy (GTDB): domain Bacteria; phylum Gemmatimonadota; class Gemmatimonadetes; order Longimicrobiales; family Gaopeijiaceae; genus Bin94. Next base: position 37,883 of record CBDBEC010000001.1, on the reverse strand, counting down.
CCAGGCTGGCCTCGACGGTGTTCCTGACGGTGCGGTTCTCGTTCGGCCCCAGGTTCACCACCTCCGTTGTCTCGGAGTAGCGGATTCCGTACTCCAGGTCGACGTCGATACCCAGCTTCCTGATAGGGGTCCCGAAGTTCGCGTGGCCGTTCACCGACCACGAGGCATCCGTGTTGATCGGCGTGACCGTCTGGAATCCCTGGTCGTCGAAGACACGGGAACGGGCAATGGGGTTGTCGGTGTAGCTGAAGCTCGCGCGGGTGAAAAGGTTGACGAAGCTGAACTGATCGAAGTAGCGATAGTCGGCACTCAGGCGATGCGAGTACTCGGGTTGCAGCTTCGGATTTCCGACGTACAGGTTGACCGGGTCCCTGTTGTCCACGAAGGGCTGCAGCTCGTTCAGGGAGGGCTCGCGTGTGGAGGTGCGGTAGCTGAAGCCGAGGTGCTGGCCATCCTTCACCTGCCACTTGAGGTCAAGGTTGCCGAGCAGGTGCGTGTAGCCGTTGGTGATCGTCTCGTCCCGGTCCACGATCGTCCCGTTCAGGTCGGATCTCTGCGCCCTGAGCCCCACCGTTATCCACTTGCCCTCGGCGGTGCGGCTCAGGCGGGCGCCCCCGTAGAAGTAGTTGTAGGTGCGTTTGAATCCCGAACTCAGCTCGCTGTTGTGCACCCGTTCGGACCCGACGAGGTCATGGACCTTCCGGTTCTGATCCTGATCCACCGTGTTGCCCCGGCCGAAAACCTCGACGACGTAACGTTCGCCCAGCGGCTGGGTGAACGAGAGCCGCCCGGAGTTGTTCCACGTCCGCCCGGAGTTGGACTGCTCCTGGAGCACATCCTCCTCATCCTCCCTCTCGCGGGACTCTCCCGTGACGGTCGATTCCAGTCTGGCCGACCGGTCGGAGTCCTGAAGTCCGCTGCGGAATTCGGCAACGATGCTGCGGCCTTCTTCTCCGAGGCGTTTGCGCCAGGTGAGCCGGGCGTCCCCGCGCCAGTTGCCGCCGTCCATCCGGTAGTCGGTCGACGCGGAGTTCAGCGGCTGGCCGGACACCGTGCGCGTTTCACGCTGGACGAGCGACTCCGAATCCGACGATCCTCCGCTCCCGCTGACGCGGATCCGCAACTGGTGGCCCGGTGAGATGGAATACTGGCCGTTCACATTCATGCGGTGGCCGGTGTTGCCCGACTCCTGGTCACGCGTCTCGTCGACAAGCGACGCGACGTCCGCGCCCCGGAGGGCCTGTTGCTGCAGGGTCTGGTCCTGCCGGTTGTCCGCGTCGCTGAGGAAGTAGCTGGACCTGATCCAACCCTTCTCGCCGAAGTCCCGGCTCAGGTTCAGCCCCATCCCACGTGAGTCGCCGAACCCTCCGCCGCCCGAGGAGAACGCGCCGCTTCGTATCATATCCTCAACCATGGCCCCGTCCCCCCCGCCGGCCATGACGAATCCGATGCCTTCCGTCGAAAGCCCCGCCTGATTCACATTGTTGGTGTTGGCGTTGAAGGACATCTGCGCAGTCGGGGAAAAGCGGTTCAGGGTCACCCTGCCGTCGTACCGCAGATCAAAGGGGTTGCGACCTTCGTCGAAGCCGGTGCCAATAATATCTTCACTGTTGAGGTGGCCCCCGAAACCGCCTGTCGCCCGTCCGAAGTGCCCCCGTTTGGCCTCTTCCCGGAGCTTCAGGTCGATGGTTCGCTCGTCTTCCCCGTCGGGGATTCCCGTGAACTCCGCCATGTCCGACTGCTTGTCGTAGACATCGACCTGCCTGACGGCGTCGGCCGGCAGGTTGCGCGTGGCGATCTTGGGGTCCTTCCCGAAGAACTCCTTGCCGTCCACGAGCAGATTCTCGACCTGCTCGCCCTGGGCCTTGATGCTGCCGTCGCTCTCGACTTCTATCCCGGGAAGACGCCGCAGAAGGTCTTCGACCATCGCGTTCGGCGCCGTGGGGAAAGCGAGGACGTTGTAGCTCAGCGTGTCGCCCCGGTTGATGAAGGGAACGTGCTCCACGCTGACGACGAGCGAGTCCAGTTCCACCGGTGCAACCACCATTCGAACCGTGCCGGCATCGACGTCGCCGGCGGCGATCTCGAAGTCGCGCCGGAAGGTCTCGTAGCCGAGGAGCGTGACCTGCAGGATGTACCGGTTCGCAGCCAGCCCGGACACGGTGAACCGGCCGTCCCCGCCGGTCAGACCGAACTTCGTCAACACCGAGTCCGGGCGCGTGAGGGCCACCACCATCGCGTTGTTCAGCGGGGTCCCGGCCGAATCCGTCACGAGCCCCCGCACCTCGTATTTCTCCTGGGCCTGAAGGGGGGCGCCCATCATGACAATGGCCGCGGCCCACGCGGAGACGGCGCTGCGGACCGGCACACCCATGCGCCGGGCGGTCATCGGTCGCCTCCGTTCCCGCGGCGACGCGCACCAAAGCGTTTCCGCATCTCCTCCGTCTTCTCCTCCACCATGTTGTCGTACTCTTCCTGCGACATTTCGTCGCCTTTTTCGGGCCTTCGGATGAGTCCTTCCTCGACATCCCCCAACGCGATTTCCGTAGCGAAGTACTTCGTGTGACCGTGGTCGACCGAGACTACCAGAATCATCCCCGGCAGACCCCCGTAGCGCCCCGGACCTCCCGCAACCGGAATCTGCGGGGTGAACCAGGCCTCGATGGCGGTGCTGTCGTGTTCGGCAGTGGCCTTGATCACCATGTACCCCAGGTGCTCGGCCTGCTCGCTGGTGAGACGCCACTGGTACTCGGGCCGCTGGTGGACGACGCGAAAGGTGCGTCCCATGAACTTGTGGGTCTCGACCATCCGGCCCTCGCCGAGGTCCACGTAGGACTCCGCGGCCGGGCTCCGGCTGACGCCTGCCTTCTTCCCCATCCCCCTCATGCTCAAGAACAAGGACATCTCGGCGACCATGCGCATCTCGAACATCCCCTCCCTGGTGCGCGCCTTCTTCTCCGGGGCCGGAACCAGCAGGGACGCCGACGGCTCGAAGTGCAGGAGCATGTCCTGGGACACAGCCGGGGGGATATCGAGCCCCATCATCGCCAATTCCGGTGGAAGCTCGATGTCGAGGTTTACGGAGTGGGTGTAGGTGATCGTGCCCTGCTGGCCTCCCAGGGCGGCGGGCCCGGCGAGCAGGAGTCCGAGCAGTCCGCAGATGAATCCGCGCGGGTGCGGAGACTTGTGAGGGGTTCTGCCGTGATGAGTCGTCCCGACCAAGATTCTCCTCCTGTGTCCTGCCGGGAAGACCGGTCCCGGCTTACGTCCACGTATGACAGCGGGTGGCGCTGGAATCGTTGCATTGCGGGGAGCGTGCTCGCGGCGGCCGCCCCACAACGGCGGCCCCGGTGCGGACCCGGCCGTGCCCCGGCGTTAGCTCAGGGGCCTCCCCCCCCGTCTTCACCACCTTCCTCCTCCTCTTCTTCCGGCGCCTCCCAGAACTCGGGGTTCGGCGGTGTTGCGGTCGCGACGGCCGAGGCATACAGCGCCGCGCCGAAGAAGATCCGGAAGTTGCCGAAGGGCTGGCCCCGCCACTGCGGTTTCATGCCGAGCAGTACGACACGGCCGGCGCCGTGCTTCACATCGAGCGCCGCAGCGTAGCCCTGTAGGTGTTCCTCGCCCAGGAGGTAGCCGGACAGCAAAGGCGAACCGTCTTCGGGGTACCTGGCCAGCACCGCCCCCTCGAAGCCCTCTTCGGTGGTGAAGACGGGGCTGCGCCCCACGACGATCTTCGCGCGGGCGGGCATCCCGGACATGACCGGGTGGGAGGGATCCACCTCGATTTCGACGATCGAGCCGCTCATGAAGTAGTCGGCGGGTTCGAGATCGGCGGTCACGTTGCGCACCGGCAGGTGGAGTTGATCGATGGCGAACATGCTCGCGTTGTTCAGGGTGACGAGCGTGCCCCCGCCCCGCACGAAGGCGTCCAGTTCGCGTACCCCGCGCGCACCGATCCCGCCCTCGTAGCGGGAGGCACCGACCCCCTTGTGAAACCGTTCACAATCTGCCCCGAGCCCATGTCGGCCACGATGATCACGTCGTAGCGGTCGCGCAGTCCGCCGGCGAGCACATCGGCGTTGCGGAGGCTGTTGAAGTCGAATCCGTACATCTCGAGGAGCCAGCGCGACCAGCCCTCGTCCATGGATGGACTCCAGGGGCGGTAGAGTCCGATCCGCGGGCGTGCCAGCCGTACTCCGTCGCTGTTGCTGACGCGCTCCGTGACGCGGATGTGCAGACGGGACACCAGGTCTCTGCGGGCATTGGCCGACAGGCCGGTGATCGTGTAGCGACCGGAGGTGCCCGAGGCTCCATCTTCCCCGGGAGCGCCCGGGACGAAACGCACCTGCGCACCGCCGGCCCAGGCCTGGTTGAGAGCCTTGAAGGCGTTGTTCTGCCCCGGATCGACGAAGAGCGCCCCACCCCCCGCGTCCCTCCCCGGCGGCGGCACGATGGCGGCCGCGACCGGGTGGCTGTCGAAGCCCACGCCGGGGGGCGAGTCGAACGGGGAGGCATCCTCGACCCCGGCATCCCACGCGATCACCGCACCGTCCGCTCCGCCACCCCCACCCGGAACCGTCATCGCGCCCCGCACCTCGTCGCCCAGCGGCGAAGCCCCCTCCACCACCCGCACCCCCATCAGGTACGGCAACGTCCATCCCGCCACGTCGTATGGCTGGTCCGGCGGTCCCTCGGGGTACTGGCGCAGGTCCGGATAGTCCTGCACGTCGAATAGTTGCCGCACGAAGTTGGCGAAGGGCTGGTCCATGGCGATCACCCAGGTCCCGGCCGGGTGCGAGATCCCGTCGTGGGAGACGGCCTTGCCCAGCCGGTGGACCTCGATCCCGTTGAAGGCCAGGCGGCGCAGCATCTCGACCGCGGCCACCGGGTCGCGCTGCTCCTGCGGGATGAAGTACGCGTACGGCGGCCCATCCGTGTATTGCGCGATCACGTCGCGCCCCGCCTGGTACCGGTTGTAGAGGAGGTCGCGGCGGTACTTGGCCGCAAAGTCCAGTACCGAGATCGAAGCGGTCAGCATGTAGTCGACCGCGTCGCGCAGCCGCCACCAGCCGCCCTCCCAGGGGCTGCTGTAGAGCGACTGCGGACGCAGCTCGCGCGTGCGCGGCGGAAAGTCCTGAATCGTGTAGAAGCCGGGCGTCGCGTAGCGGTAGAGCCCCGTCTCGGTCAGGAACGACGCCACGTTGTGGAAGTTGTTGGCGTGGTCCATGAAGCCCGGGTACCAGTTGTCGAACCCGGTCCCCATATGCGTGGCACCCTTCCGGCCGCGTTCCTCCAGCGCCTGCGCCATCGACATCCCGATCAGGTTGACGGTGCGCCACATGAGCGGGTGGACGTGCGGGGAGATCGGCTCGGCGAAGGGCGGGATCCAGATGCGCGTGGGAAAGGGCGAACTCTGGTGGTGGTTGTAGAGGATCTGCGGCTCCCACTCGCGCGCCACCCGGGTGGCCATCCGCGACTCGATCTGGTTGATCATGTAGCCGTCGCGGTTGTTGTCGTGACCGACGTATTTCTGGTAGAGGAAGGGCGCCGGGGCGACCTCGTACGGGGTTCCCAGGTTGGACCGGTACCACTCGGCGATCATCGTCTGTCCGTCGGGGTTGATCGACGGCCACAGCATCAGGATGACGTTGTCGAGGATGGCGGCGATCTCGGGGTCGTCGTCGCCGGCGACGAGGTCGTAGGCGAGCTGGATGGTGTGCTGGTGGGTTGCGACCTCGGTGGCGTGGAGGCCGCCGTCGATGTGGACCAGGGCGCGGCCTTCGTCGGCGAGTGCGCGGGCCTCGGCGTCGGTGAGGCCCCGGGGGTGGGCCAGGCGGAGCGCGATCTCGCGGTGGCGTTCCAGGTTGCGCAGGTTGGCCGCGCTGGAGATGAGGGCGATGTAGACGGGGCGGCCGAAGGAGGTGCGGCCGACTTCGCGGAGCTCGAGACGGTCGGTGGCGGCGGCGAGCTGGTGGAAGTAGTCGATGGACTCCTCGAAGGTGGCGAGGTGGAAGTCGGCGCCGACGCGGTGGCCGAGGATGGATTCGGGGGTGGGGGGCTGGGGGTGGAGGGGGGTGGGGAGGAGGGTGGCGGCCGCGAGGGACAGGGCGGCGATGGTGCGGGGGAGGGGGGGTGGGGTGGCTGAGGGGGGGATGGCTCTTGCGGTTTTCATGAAGGTTGCTCGCTGGTGAATGCCGGGTTGCTGGCGGGCAGTTCTGGTGCGGGTTCCGGGGTTCGGACGATATGGGGCGGCGTGGAGGGGGCGCAACGGTGGGGGCGTGGTTTCGGCGGTCCCGGTGTAAGTGATATGGCAGCCATATGCCATATACGGAATGAAAGATGATCACACGAGGTGGGGCGACAGCGGTGATCCGCCAGTTGTCTGTCCGCCAGTTGTCGATTGACGGGCGACAGCCTCATACTTAGGCTTGGACGATGATCGCATCGTTCCGCCACCGGGGCTTGAAGGCGCTCTACGAGGGCAGGACGGCGCGGCGGGTCCCCCCGGAGCATGTGGGCAGGCTGCGGGACATCCTGGCCGCGCTCGATTTCAGTTCCCGACCGGCGGGAATGGACCTGCCGGGGTTTCGGCTGCACGCCCTCAGGGGCCGGCTGAAGGGGCACTACGCGGTGTCGGTATCCGGAAACTGGCGCGTGACCTTCCGGTTCGACGACGGCGAGGCCGTTGACGTGGACTACGTGGACTCTCACTGAGAGAGAGGAACCGATCATGGCCATGCATAACCCGCCGCATCCGGGCGGCATCGTTCGCCGACAGTGTCTGGAACCGCTGGGCCTCACCGTTACCCGGGCTGCCCAGGGGCTGGGCGTCACCCGGCAGGCGCTTTCGGAATTGCTGAATGGCCGGACGGGGGTCTCGGTGGAGATGGCGATCCGGCTGTCGAAGGCCTTCGGCTCGACGCCCGAGACGTGGCTCGGGATGCAGATGGCGTACGATCTCTGGCAAGCCCGCTCCCGTGCCGCGGAGATCGCGGTCGAGCGCTTCGCAATGGCGTGAGTGGAGTCCGGTGCCACTGACGCCTGAGCAGCGAGCCCGCGAGAAGATCGACGAACAGCTCGAGGCCTGCGGCTGGGTGGTTCAGGACTTCACCTCCATGAATATCCATGCGTGCCCCGGGGTGGCCGTTCGCGAATTCCCCCTCAAGTGGAGAGAGGGTGCGGAGATCAAGTCCGGATCCGCCGACTACCTGCTCTATGCCGACGGATCGGCCATCGGAATCATCGAGGCGAAGCCTGCGGGGCATACCCTGGAAGGGGTCGTCGTCCAGTCGAAGGGCTACACCGAGGGACTCCCCGAGTGGGTTCCCGCGCGGTACCGCCCTCTCCCGTTCGCCTACGAGTCCACTGGCGAGATTACCCAATTCACCAACGGCCTCGACCCTGAGCCGCGCAGCCGGGAGATCTTCACGTTCCACCGGCCCGAGGAGCTGCTACGGCAGCAGGACCTGGGTTCCGCCCAGCTACGCCGGTTGCTCCAGAGATGCCCGGACTCCCGCAAGGGAAGCTCTGGCCCGTCCAGCACGAAGCCATCCGGGGCCTCGAGCAATCGCGCGCGCACGGCCGCGCGCGCGCGCTCACCCAGATGGCCACCGGCAGCGGGAAGACCTTCATGGCGGTGTCGGCCAGCCACCGGCTCATCAGGCACGCCGGGGCCAGGCGAATCCTGTTCCTGGTCGACCGCAACAACCTCGGACGGCAGACGCTGAACGAGTTTCAGCAGTTCCGGGACCCCTAGTCCCCCTACACCTTCGCCGACGAGTTCCCGGTTCAGCGCCTGCGCGGCAACGCCATCGAACCGGCCAGCAAGGTCGTCATCACGACCATCCAGCGCCTCTACTCGATGCTGAAGGGCGATCCGGAGTTCGACCCCGCCAACGAGGAAGGATCGCTCTTCGAGTCAGGACACCCGCCCGCCTCCGAGCCCGCCCCGGTCGCGTACGCGCCGGACATCCCGGTCGAGACCTTCGACTTCATCGTGATCGACGAGTGCCACCGCTCGATCTACAACGTCTGGCGGCAGGTGATCGAGTACTTCGACGCCTTCCTGATCGGGCTGACCGCGACCCCGAGTCCCCACACCATCGGGTTCTTCAACAACAACGTCGTGCAGGACTACTCGCACACGAAGGCCGTGGCGGACGGGGTCAACGTCGGCTACGACATCTATCGCATCAGGACGAAGATCTCGGAGGAGGGCGGAAGCGTGCAGGCGGCACCCTATGTGCAGAGGCGCGACCGGCGCACCCGCAAGAAGACGCTGGCGGAGCTGGAGGACGACCTCACCTACACCGCCACCCAGCTCGACCGCGACGTGGTCGCCCCGGACCAGATCCGGCTCGTGGTGACCGCGCAATCCGCTTCGGGAATCGTTCGTACTCCGAGCACCGCACCGGGGCTCACGACCCCGAGCCACGCGTTTGTCTGGCTGGTTAGCGTGTTCGTCGGTTCGTCAGGCCCTCCCACACCGTCCCCCACCTTGACCGATTATGGCCATAGTAGCTATTATGCCCCCATGCGAGAAATCACTGCCAAGGAGGCCAAGAACCGGTTCGGCCAACTCCTCCGGTCCGCCCAGCAGGGACCCGTGCGCGTCACCCGGAACGGCACGCCGGTGGGCGTGATGCTGTCGGTGGAGCAGTTCGAACGACTGCGCGGAACCGCCTGGGACCGGTTGGCGGCCGCGATGGACGCCATGAGCCGGGAGGCGGCCGCCAAAGGCCTGACGCCGGCGGCGTTGGAGTCCCTGCTCGCCGATGAAAGCTGACAGGGTCGTACTTGACACCAACGTTCTGATCGGCGCCGCCCTCACCCGGACCGGGCCACCTCGCAGGGTGGTCGATCTGGTCAGGTCGGGCAACGGCGTTCTCCTCTTCAGCGACGAGACGTTCGCCGAGCTTCGCGACAGGATCCTCGGTTCGAAGTTCGACCGCTACGTGGGTCGGGAATCCCGGGCAGCCCTCGTGGCGCTGCTGGCGGCGGTTGCGGAATGGGTGCCGATCGCCGGTGCCAGCCTCGGCTGCCGTGACCCCAGCGACGACAAGATCCTGGAGACGGCGCTCATGGGTCGCGGCGACCATCTGGTGACGGGAGACGGCGACCTGCTCGCCATGTCGCCGTTCCATGGGATACCGATCATCACACCGGCCCGCTTTCTGGCGCTCCACGGGCAACCGGGCGCGGCCGCAACCGGCCCTCGCGAGCGCGATGCCGGCACCTGAGGCAGGACCTTACATTCCCCCATGCCCGACAACCACACCCGGCAGATCGTCAACAAGGCGTGGAGCTTCGCCCACCTGCTCCGCGACGACGGCCTCTCCTACATGGCCTACACGGAGCAGATCACCTTCCTGCTTTTCCTGAAGATGGCGCACCAGCGGACTCAGCCGCCGTGGAACCGCGCGCCCGTAGTGCCGGACGGACTCGACTGGCCAAGCCTTCTCGCTCGCGACGGCGAGGAACTGGAGACGCACTACCGGCGCATCCTGACGGAGCTTCCCAAGCAGGGCAGGATGCTGGGAGAGATCTTCAAGAAGGCCCGGCAGGAGATCCAGAATCCGGCGACGCTGAAGCGCCTGATCGTCGACCTGATCGATCCCGAGGACTGGATGTCCATGCACGCGGACGTCAAGGGAGACATCTACGAGGGCCTGCTGGCCAAGTCGGCCCAGGAGTCGCCGAAGGGCGCGGGCCAGTACTTCACGCCGCGTACCTGCAAGGGATCGGCCCGGACGAGTCACCTATCCGGTCGGGAGTCGACAGCCTGGCCCGCGACCCCGGCGACCGCTTCTCGATGGTGCTCACCAACCCGCCGTTCGGCAAGAAGAGCAGCGTCCGGATCGTGAACGAGGAGGGCGAACTGGAGACGGAGTCCCATCAGCTCCAGGAGATGGCGGTTGGACTCTGACAGCAGCTTTGCGAAGCTCTCGATCGAGGTGAACCAGACTTTGGGCTCATCCTCCGCGGGCGTGTGGTCGCCACTGGCGATGGCTACGGTGCGAGCCGTCACCTGGTCGTAGCCGGCGATGCCGACCTTCAGTGTCTTCATGGACGACCTGCCCGACCGCTCCGTACTACCGCAAGGCGAAGTCACCGGCGGCAACCACACCCCTCGCTCCCCCCCCGAAAAGCTGAGGCTCAAGGTCACGACACCAGGCGTGGCCTCTCCCTTGAAGACGATCGGCGTGAATTCGTAGGTGCGTGCGACTCGAAGCGCCAACTGGTCCAGCACCGCATTGCCCGAACCCTCGGCCACTTCGACGTCCCGGACCCGTCCTGTGATGTCGAGGTGGAACTTGACCAGAGTCCGCCCGGTGACGCCTTGTCTCGCCAGCGATTCGCTTCGTCCCGACCGGCCGATGAACTCCTGTAGCGCACCCGTGCTGAGAAAGCCGAGCATGCGAAAGAACGACACCAGATTGCTCTTGCCGGCGCCGTTGGCTCCGAGTAGCACAGTGACATCGCCAAAGCCGACCTCGACCTTCCGAAGGGACTTGTAGCCCTCAATCTTCAGTCTCTTCAGCTTGATCCGACCGGTCCGATTGCCGCTCTCAGTCTCCTGGATGCCCTTCCGTTCCATGTGTGAACCAATCCGCAGCTACGACGATACCCGAGCGGCTCCGGCGGGCGCAACGAGGCGGCGCCCCCCCCCTACGCCCCCACGATCGTCCAGGGCGCCCACTCCTTCCATTTCCCCCGCGTGAAGTCCGGAAACTGCACCGGCGCGCTCCCGCCCGCCACGCTGATCTCCGACAGCTCGCACACCGCGCTCAGCGCCGCCGCGTCGTAGACGTTCATGTCCAGCGGCAGCCCCTCGCGCAGGCACTTGACGAGCCGGTAGTCCTCCATGAAGTCCATGCCGCCGTGGCCGGCGCCGATCGACGCCTCGCGCAGCGCCCTCCACAGCGGGTGCTCGAATTCCTCGTAGTAACCCTCGGCCTCGTCCCAGCGGTGCGACTCGCTGCGGCCCTCGATGTACACCCGATCCGGGTAGCCCTGGAAGATCCCGCGCGTGCCCTGGACCTTGTTGATGCGGTCGTAGGGGCGCGGGAGATTGGTGTCGTGGGCCACGTAGATCGTCTTGCCGAGCGCCGTCCGGATGAGGCTGCCGTTGACGTCGCCCAGCGCGAAGGTCTCGGCGCGCTTGGGGTGCCCCTCGGGGTAGTTGGCGATGGCCCACTCCTGCAGTCCTCGCGAGGGGCTGCTCATCGAGACCAGGTGGGCGAACCGGTCGCCGCGGTTGATGTTCATGCAGTTGGCGACGGGACCGAGGCCGTGCGTGGGGTAGAGGTTGCCGTTGCGGGTCCATGAGTGGTCGCGGCGCCAGAGGCCCTCGCCGTCGTCGGCGAACTTGATGCCGCGCAGGTCGTGCAGGTAGCCGCACTCGGCGTGGAGGATCTCGCCCAACAACCCCTGCCGGACGAGGTTCAGGCAGAGGAGTTCGGCACGCCCGTAGTTGACGTTTTCCATCATCGAGCAGTGGCGGCTGGTGCGCTCGGCGGTCTCGACCAGCTCCCAGCAGCCCTCGAGCGTATACGCAGCGGGGACTTCGGTGGCGGCGTGCTTGCCGTTCTCCATGGCGGCGACGCAGATGGGGACGTGCCAGCGCCACGGGGTGGCGTTGTAGACCAGGTCGAGGTCCTCCTCGGCGCATAGGCGCTCGAAGTCGGTCTGGCCGGCGGTGTAGAGCGTGGGGCGGGGGTGTCCCGCCTCCTCGATGAGGCCGGCGGCGCGCTCGGCGTGCTCTTCGCGGATGTCGCAGACCGCGGTGATCACGCAACCGTCGATGCGGACCAGGTTGCGGACGTGGGCCGTGCCCATACCGCCGACGCCCACGTACCCGATCCGCACCCGTTCGATGGGCGGGGCGGTGAGGGGTTGCGGCGGCGGCGCCCCCAGCTCGCTCGGCACGATCGCGGTCCTGGCCGGGGCCTCCTGGCCGCTCGGCCGTGGCACCTGACCGCCGGCCGGTGAACTGCTGCCCGAGACGGCACCCGCAGCCAGTCCGAGCGCTCCGGTTCTGAGGAAGTCCCGCCGGTCGATTCCGCTTGAGCCACCCTTTGTCATTGGAGTTCCTTTCCCGTCGTCCGGTCACAGTTCTCGCGCGCGAGGTTTGCGTGTGATTGGTCAGTCCGAATCCTGCGCGGGAGGTGCCACCCGGTGCAAGTGCCTACCGTCCCCGCTCCGCAGGCATCCACTTCAGCGAGGGGTGCCGGGCCAGCAGAGCCGCCAAGCCCGCGACCGGCATCGAGAGAAGTGCGGCGGTGTGAGGACCCACCACGTCGGCCGCCGCACCCGCACCCATCACCCCCACCGACCCCACCGTCCACGCAAGTCCCATCACGATGCCGGAGCTGGCGCCGGGCGCGCGCGGGATCATCTCCTGGGCCATGACCACGATGGGAGGGAGCGTGGACATGCCGAGAAATCCCGCAGCCGCGATGGCGGCGAAGCCGAGAGCGTTCCAGGGTCCGAGCCACACCGCCAGCAGGTGGGCCGGAAGTGCCAGCGCGCACAGCACGAACAGGAGGCGCGGCCTGTCCATGCGGTCGCTCAGGAGCCCGCCGGCCACCGTGCCGAAGGCCTGCGCTCCCAGGTAGACCGAGAGCGCCACCGCACCCAACGCCTCGGAGCCCCCCATCTCGGCGACGATGATCGGCTCCATCGTGAGAAACGCCCGCTGGACGAAGGTCATTGCCGAACTTATCCCGAACACGATCCCCAGGGGGCCCGCCAGCTGGCGGAGGATGGCGGATGGCAGCGGTGCCGGAGCGTGATCCCGGGCCTCCGATCGGCCGCTGGGCAAGCCGAAGAAGAAGAAAGGGGCGAGCAGAATCGCCGGGAGCATCGCGACCCAAAGCCGTTCCATCCCTCCCCACGCCACCAGCCCCACCGCCACCAGAGGCCCCACCGAGTATCCGGCCGCGCCTCCGAAAGAGAACACCGAGTAGCGCGCACCACCCCCCTTGCCCGCCGTCACCCGGACGGCGTACGACGCACCGGGGGGGTGGAAGGCCGCACCTCCGAGTCCCCCCATCACCAACAGCACGAGCAGGACCCAGTACGAAGGCGCAAACCCGATGACGGAGACGAAGACCGCACTCGCAAGCATGCCGCCCACCACAAGGGTCCTGCGTCCGAACCGGTCCCCCAGGTAGCCGAAGAACGGCTGCGGCAGCGCCGTGGCGATGGAGAAGGCCGCGCCGAGGCCCGCGGCCATCGCGATGGAGATGCCCAGCGAGTCCATCAGCCGCGGCAGCAGCGGCGGCACGATCGAGGCGTAGGCGTCGTTGACGGCATGCGCCAGCGCGATGGTGACGGCGATGCGCGCGGCGGAGGGGGTCATCGCGGAGGTTTTCCGGATCCCGGTTCGGGGGCTGGGTGAGTTCTCGGATGCGCTCCCTGTGACCATCCCCAAACCGCTTCCCGCGGTCAAGCCCGGCACCGTACTCGTCAACGGAGCGGCCTGTTGCGGTGTCTTACCTTCGGTCGGATTGCAAGGCATCGGAACCCGGCCATGAGCCGGAGGGCGCGCCCGGTGCGTGGCCCGCAACGGGACTGTGGGAGAGATGCCGCGCCCCGCTCCGAAACCCCTGCCGAGCTCAAAGACACCAGGACCAACGTTTCCGCAAAGAACACGAAGAGGACCCGAAAGAGATGACCCCCGCCGCCAACGCGCACCGTTCACCCACCTTCTCGCTCATCGCGATCCTGCCCCTCGCTCTCGTCCTTTCCACCCTGTTGGCGTTCTCTTCCCGAGCCGCGGCAGGGCAGGTGCAGAGCGCGACACCCGCCGACCCGCTCGCCGGCGTCGATACCGCTCAGTTCCCCCACCCGCCCGGCCTGCGCGTCGACCCACCCACCCCGGACCCCAGGGTCGGGCTGGAGCCGGGCATGTTCGACGCGGGCGAAGCCATCTGGAACCTGCGCATGCTGTCGACCACGCCGCCTCCGGAGGAGTTCGTGGGGGTGATGAACTCGGACCTGGCCTTCACCGGGCGCTACGCCATTCAGGGCAACTTCAACGGCATCCAGGTTTGGGACATCGCGGATCCGGCGAACCCGGTCCCGGTGGTCACCCACGTGTGTCCCGCCTCGCAGAGCGACGTGTCGGTGTACGGGAATCTGCTCTTCGTCTCCGGCGAGGACTTCGGCGCGAGGCTGGATTGCGGCACGGAGGGCATCTGGGAGCCGGTCAGCCACGAACGCCTTCGCGGCATCCGGATCTTCGACATCTCCGACATAGCCGCCCCGGAGTACGTCGCCAACGTGCAGACCTGCCGCGGCTCGCACACGCACACGGTCCTCAAGCATCCGGGCGACGACGAGAACGTGTACATATACGTTTCGGGATCGGCTCCCGTCCGGCCTGCCGAGGAGCTGCCCGGCTGCTCCTCCCTGACGCCGGCGGAGGACCCGAATACGGCGCTCTTCCGCATCGAGGTGATCCGCGTGCCGCTCGCCGACCCCGCCTCCGCGGCGATCGTGAGTTCGCCGCGCATCTTCGAGGACCTCGTCAGACCGCACCGCCACGGTCCCTCGCCGGCCGATCTCGCAGCCGCCGAGGAGGCCCGCGCCCAGGCCGAGGAAGCCCGTGAGGCCGGCGGGTTCGTGATTGACATCCAGGGTCAGGTGGTCGTACTGCCCGACGCGGCCGTGGGCATGATGTTGGGCGAGATGATCGCTGCGCGGGATGGTGACGGTCCCCCGACCGCCGCGGACAGCGCGGCCCTGCGCGAGCAGCTGGATTCGATCGTGGCCGCCCAGATGGCGGCCATGGGGATGGGCGGGGACCCCGGAGACGGTCCCGCCCCCGGCCCCACCCAGTGCCACGACATCACCGTCTATCCCGCGATCGGCCTCGCCGGCGGCGCCTGCGAGGGCTACGGGATGCTCCTCGACATCAGCGACCCCGTCAACCCGCGGCGGATCGCCGAGGTGGCCGACTCCAACTTCTCCTACTGGCACTCGGCCACCTTCAACAACGACGGCACGGCAATCATGTTCACCGACGAGTGGGGCGGGGGCGGCGGGCCCAAGTGCCGCGCGGACGACCCGGTGGAGTGGGGGGCCAACGCCATCTTCACCGTCGAGGACGGCGAACTGGTCTTCCGGAGCTACTACAAGATGCCCGCCGTGCAGACCACGCTGGAGAACTGCGTGGCCCACAACGGATCGCTGATCCCTGTGCCGGGACGCGACATCATGATCCAGGGTTGGTACCAGGGCGGCATCTCGCTGGTCGACTGGACCGATCCCGCCAACCCGGTCGAGATCGGGTACCATGACCGCGGCCCCTTCAACCCCGACCGTATGCAGATGGCCGGGAGCTGGTCCGTGTACTGGTACAACGGCGTGATCGTCAACTCGGAGATCGCTCGGGGACTCGACATCTTCGAACCGACGCCGAGCGAGTCCCTGACGCAGAACGAGATCGACGCCGCCAACTCGGTGCGGTTGACCCAGCTCAACTCGCAGGGCCAGCCCGTCTACGAGTGGCCCGCAACCTTCGCGCTCGCGCGCGCCTACCTCGACCAGCTCGAGCGGTGGCACGGCATGTCCGCCCCCCGGGTCGCGGCGGCGCGGAGCGTGCTGGACTCGGCCGAGAGCACCACCGGAGCGGCCCGCAATGACGCGCTGGGCTCCCTCGCCGCCGCCCTCGCCGAACACGCAGCGGAGGCGGCCGATTCCGACAAGGTCGCCACGCTCGCCGACGCCATACGGCGGCTGGCGGACGCCGGGTAGGAGGATTCCGATCAAGTACCACCGCCCCATCGTCGCCGCCGCCCTCGGGACCGCCGTC
This sequence comes from Longimicrobiales bacterium, assembly GCA_965204275.1. GTDB lineage: Bacteria > Gemmatimonadota > Gemmatimonadetes > Longimicrobiales > Gaopeijiaceae > Bin94. The sequence continues at coordinate 22,063 of CBDBEC010000001.1, read as the reverse complement.
ATGCACGGCTGCACCGGGCCGGCCCCACAGCCCGAACCGCCGGCCCCCCCGGCCACCGGGATCCCCACCACCCCGGCACCCGATCCCGCCACCTCCCCGCCCACCCGCCCCGACGCGGCCACCGTTGCCCGGCTCGAGGCCCTGTACCGCGCCCGCGCGGACAGCGCGCTCACCGGGTACCACCCCGCCGACGTCCACTTCATGACCGGCATGATCGGTCACCACGCCCAGGCGCTGGTCATGTCCGGCTTCGCACCGGAAAACGGTGCCAGCCCCACCATCCGGACGCTCTGCGCCCGGATCATCAACGGGCAGAAGGACGAAATCGACATCATGCAGGCGTGGCTGCGCGACCGTGGCGAGAAGGTCCCCGAAATCCACATCGCAGACGGCCGTCTCACGATCCACGGCCCCGAGCACGCCCACCACATGCCCGGGATGCTGAGTGCCGAACAGCTGGAAGAGCTTCGCCACGCCAGGGCAACCGATTTCGACCGTCTCTTTCTGAAATACATGATCATGCACCACAGGGGCGCCGTCACGATGGTGCTCGATCTCTTCGCCACCGACGGAGCCGCCCAGGACGACTTCGTCTTCAAGCTCGCCTCCGACATCCAGGCCGATCAGGGTTCCGAGATCAGGCGTATGGAACTCATGCTGGAGGAGCTCGGCGGTTCACACTGAAGTCCCACACCACCCTGGCACGCAGGGTCACCCCACCGCAATCAGGACAGTACCCATGACCCCCTTCGCCCACGGCACCGGCCGCAACCGGCCCCTCGCGCGCCTCGCGGCGCTTCTCCCTCTCACGGCCCTGCTGGCCGCCCTTCCCGGATGCGCCTCTCAGCCGGAGGCGGACCCCCCTCGGACCCCGGCCCCCCGGCAGCCCGCACCCCCGATCACGGCGGACGACAACCAGATCGAGATGATCCGGGTCGCCCAATCCCCCGGCCTCCGGGTCAACCCGCCCACCCCCGACCCGCGCGTGGGCCTCGAGCCCGGCATGTTCGACGCGGGCGAGGCCATCTGGAACCTCCGCATGCTCTCGACCACACCGCCCCCGGAGGAGTTCGTCGGCACCACCAACTCCGACCTCGCCTTCACCGGCAACTACGCCATCCAGGGCAACTACGACGGCATCCAGGTGTGGGACATCTCCGATCCGCGCAGTCCGAAGACGGTCGTCACCTACGTGTGTCCTGCCTCGCAGAGCGATGTCTCGGTCTACGACAACCTGCTCTTCGTGTCCGGCGAGGGACGGGGTGGACGGCTGGACTGCGGCGAGCAGGGCGTTCCCGACCGGGTCAGCCACGAGCGGCTGCGCGGGATCCGCATCTTCGACATCTCCGACGTCGCGAACCCGGAGTACGTCGCCAACGTGCAGACCTGCCGCGGCTCGCACACCCACACCGTGCTCAAGCACCCGGGAGACGACGACAACGTCTACATCTACGTCTCCGGTTCGTCGTCCGTGCGTCCGGCCGAGGAGCTCGCCGGCTGCTCGGGCCTGTCGCCCGCGGAGGATCCCAACTCCGCGCTCTTCCGCATCGAGGTGATCCGCGTTCCGCTGGACGACCCCACGGCCGCCGCGATCGTGACTTCGCCGCGGATCTTCGAGGGCCTGGTGGCCCCGCCCAGGCACGGCCTGTCGCCCGCCGACCTGCGCGAGGTCGCCGAGGCCCGCGAGGCCGGGGCCTTCGTCGCGATGTGGAGGGGCCGGCCGCGCATCATGCCGGATCGCTTCGTCACGCCGAGGCTCGACAGCATCGTGGCCGCGCGCGGGGGCGAGGGCGCCCCGACCGCCGCCGACAGCGCCGCGCTGCAGGCCCTCTTCGACGAGCAGGCCCGTTTGCAGGCCGAGCGCATGGCGGCCCGGGCCGACGAGGAACGGGAACCCCGCCCCGGACCCTCCCAGTGCCACGACATCACCGTCTATCCCGCAATCGGCCTGGCGGGGGGCGCCTGCGGCGGCTACGGCCTCCTCCTCGACATCACCGATCCCGCGAACCCGGTGCGCCTCGCCGCGGTGGCCGACTCGAACTTCTCGTACTGGCACTCCGCGACCTTCAGCAACGACGGCAGCAAGATCATGTTCACCGACGAATGGGGCGGCGGCGGCGCGCCCAAGTGCCGCGTGGACGATCCCATGGAGTGGGGCGCCAACGCCGTCTTCACCATCGAGGACGGCGAGATGGTCTTCCGGAGCTACTACAAGATGCCCGCGCCGCAGACCAGGCTGGAGAACTGCGTCGCGCACAACGGATCGCTCATCCCGGTGCCGGGACGCGACATCATGGTCCAGGGCTGGTACCAGGGCGGCATCTCGCTGGTCGACTGGACCGACCCGCGCAGTCCCGTCGAGATCGCCTACCACGACCGCGGCCCGTTCAACGCGGAGCGCATGGTGAGCGCGGGCTCATGGTCCGTCTACTGGTACAACGGCGTGATCGTCAACTCCGAGATCAAGCGCGGGCTGGACATATTCGAGCTGACGCCCAGCGACATCCTCACGCAGAACGAGATCGACGCGGCCAACTCGGTGGTGCTCGGCCAGCTCAACTCACAGGGCCAGCCCGTCTACGAATGGCCGGCGACGTTCGCGCTGGCACGCGCCTACCTGGACCAGCTGGAGCGCCGGCGGGGAATGCCGGAGCAGGAGATCGCGGCCGCGCGGCGGGATCTGGACGGTGCGGAAGCGGTCACCGGAACAGCTCGCGGGGACGCCCTGCGTGCTCTCGCCGAAAGGCTCCAGGAGTCGATGGGCGGCGCAATCGGAGAGCGTGCGGTGCGGCTTCAGAGGCTGGTGGACGCGGTGCTGCGGCTGGTCACCTGACTCCCACCGAAGGTCACCCCAGCCCGACCGACACCCCCACCCGGTAGGTCATCAGATTGGCGTCGCTCGTGATGGGTCTGGCCACATAGCCGCCACCTCGTCTCGCGTCGAGGTGCTCGGCGCCCTTGATCAGGTACTGGGTCAGCCCGTTGTACTGGTACGAGGCGGAGAGATCCAGCGACAGCGGGTTCTTCCCTCCCCGGATCTCGACGGAGAGCCCACCACCCCCGGTGAGGGACAGCTGGAAGTCGTCGAAGTTGGTCGACGACGCGATTGTCTCGTCGCTGAATACCGGGGAGACGCTCGACGAGGTGACGAAGTAGGCGAAACCCACGGTGCCGTAGACGTACGGCCTGATCGGTCCGTTCCCCAGATAGACCTGGGGTCCGAGCCCGCCGGAAACAATCGAGTTGGTCGTCCGCTGCTCGACTTCGACCAGGGGAACGGTCGCACTGAACTGGACCCGTTCCGACTCACCACCGTAGATGACGAAGCCACCCTCGGCGCGCAGCCCCGCCAGTCTGTTCTCGCCCAGGAAGAGCACGCCACCGAAACCCATGCCAGCCCCGAGAGCGACATGGTCCCGAAATTCCCCCAACGGGACGGTCAGGTCGACGTACCCGAAAAGCTCGCCTTCGAGGTTGTCCCACGCTTCCTGGGCTGCCGCGCGCTCCGTAAACGTGAACCCGCCGAGGGCGAACGTCCCCACCAGGATAATTCTCTTCCTAAACGTACTTGCGATTCTCGACATTACTCGCTCGCTCCTCTGTCCATATGGTCTTTCTCTTCGGTCGAGCGCCGCGCCGGGCGCGATGCCCGCGGGCATCGCGCCGTTCACCGCCAACCGACCGACTGACCGGCACGGATCATAGTACCAAACAGGTAAGCCCGGGTTCCATGCCGCAGGGCAAATGCGACTACCAGAGAACTGGGGCGGGGTATTGGGCGATCTCTTCGTCCGGCGTCACGATCGTCAAGCCGTTCAGGATTGCCTGCGACACGAGGCCGCGGTCGAAGGGATCGTGGTGAAGGGGCGGGAGACGGGCGTCGTGGGCGGCTGCGGGCTCGTCGAACGCCAGAGGTTCGAGGCCCAGCCACGCACGGCGGCTGGTGACGTACCGGCGTGGGGCCAAAGGCAGCGGCAGACGGCCGATCCGGTGCTTGATCGCGATCTCCCAGGCCGAGAGCGCGCTCAGATAGACGGTGTTCCGCGGATCGCGGCACGCGGTCAAGGCTGCCTCGGTCAGTTGCGGATCCGCCGCCGCCAGCCAGAGGAATGTGCAGGTGTCGACGAGAAGCTTCACTACTCTCTGCCCATGCCACCCGTACCGCGCCGGTGTCCCCGAACACCTCCGAACGGGCGCGCGAGCTCCTCCGGAAGCGGCTCGAAGAAGCTATCGGGTACCGTCATCCCCCGGTCGATGCCGATGGGCCGCTGCCCGGCGGGTGTCGCGCGTATCGGCCGGATCTCGGCGATCGGGACGTTGCGGCGGCAGAGCGTGATCGTCTCCCCTGCCTCCACTCGGGCGAGGTAGCCGGACAGATGGGCTCTGGCGTCCGCGATGTTGACTCTGGTCATGTACAGAAAGATAGCGTACTAGTTGTACTTGTCAATCGGAATCGGCTGGCGGCGCGGGCTGGGAACCGGATCTGTCGGCCCGCCCCCGGCTTCGCGTGGGCTCCGGGAGCGGCGACGCCCCACCGCCGTCCTCCCCGGCAATCCTCCTCAGCGCCCACTCCGCGTGCTCGCGGACCAGTTCCGAACGGTCCCGGGCCGCCCGCTCGAGCACCGGCACCGCCTCATCCGACCCCCAGTTGCCCAGCGCGACGCAGACGTTGCGGAGCAGCCCTTTGCGCCGGGCCCGCGACACAGGCGAATCGCGGTACTCGCGCAGGAACGCCTTGCCCGACATCTCGAGCAGGCGCGTGGCGAGGTCGATGAGGGACGGGTTGTCCAGCTCGGGGCGGGCCGAATAGGCGGATTCGCCCGACGGCGCGGAGAACCGGTCGTTCCACGGACACACCTCCTGGCAGATGTCGCAGCCGTACACCCGGTTGCCGATCGCGGGGCGGAGGTGGACCGGTATGGGTCCCCTGAGTTCGATGGTGAGGTAGGAGATGCAGCGCGCGGCGTCCATGACGGGGGCGCCGCGGTCGTCGTAGCCGAGGAGGGCGCCGGTGGGGCAGGCGTCGAGGCAGCGCCGGCAGGTGCCGCAGTGGTCCTCGGTGAAGGGTGTGGACGCCTCCAGGGACAGGTCGGTGAGCAGGACGCCCAGAAAGAAATACGACCCCCGGCGCGGGTGGATGAGCATGGTGTTCCTGCCGAACCAGCCGAGGCCGGCGCGGACGGCGAGTTCCCGTTCCAGAACGGGTCCCGTGTCGACGTGGGCGCGGCGCCGGATGGGGTGGCCCGCGAGATCTTCGAGGCGGTGAGCGAGGGATTCGAGCTTCTCGCCGATGACGTGGTGGTAATCGCGTCCCCGGGCGTAGCGCGCGATGACCGCGCGGGATGGGTCGCCGGGTGGGGTGCTGGGCTGGTCGTCGGCGTAGGAGTGGGCGACGACGAGCACCGATTGGAAGCCGGGAAGGGTGCGGTCCAGGTCGGCGCGGCGAGTCACGGCGTCGGGGCGGGACAGGTAGTCCATGCGGCCATGGAGGCCCGACTCGAGCCAGCGCCGGAAGTGGGCCATGTGCTCGCTCTCGCCCCGGGTGACGACGCCGGCCATCTCGAAGCCGAGGGCGCGGGCCTCGGCGAGAGCGCGGTCGGTCTGCAGGAGAAGCATCTCATGACGATTGCTTGTGGGGACGCGGTAGGGCAACCCGATCAGGGAGATGTTGCCTTGACGAGACGCTCCGCCGCATGCGCGGCACGGTTTCGAGCGCGCGGGGTGCCATGACGGTCGACGCCTCCTTTGCTAGCGCCCCGCGCCGCAAACCGGGGAGGGCGGGACCATCCAGACGAGGCAGCCTACCAGCGCGGCGAGGAATCCTACCGGCGCAACAAGGCCCTCCGGCGCGACGAGAAATCCTACCAGCGCGACAAGGCAGCCTACCGGCGAGAGCAGCATCACCGCGAGAACCCACTGGAGCCTTCCAATGCCGTACCACGGAATGAGCATCAGCGCGCCACCTGCCACCGCTAATCCGGCACCCCACTGGAGGACGCCTATTACCCAAGCGAGAAATCCTACCGGCGCGAGCGTCAGCGCCGACACGAGAACCCAAGCGAACCGGTCCTCTTCATGTCCCGAATACACCATCAGCGCGCCCCCTGCCACCACTAATCCGAGACCCCGCCCCGGGAGGACGTTGATGTAGTCCAGGTAGCCGTATGTCGCTTTGGCCGCTGTCACGAGACCCATGAGGCCGCCCGCATGGTAGGCACCCACGGTGTAGACCACGAACCCTCCACCCGTTGCCAGCCACCTACCCCAGCCTAGCAGGGTGCTGATGCCACCCCCCACACCAAGCCAGAGAACGAAGACGCCCCAGCCGCCGTCGACGTATCGGGGCGAGAACCCAAGCGTTTCGATTGTCTTTACCGGGCCGAACACTCCCAGGACCACCAAGGCCGCCCCAATCAGAGCTGTCTTCCTCGCTCTACTCATCGGCAGGTGTCCTCCCGCCCCGGATGTCGGCGGCCAGCAGTTCCGCGATCAACGCCCCCATGGACAGCGTGCTCTTCCCCGACAATCCAATAGAATCCGAGATCAACTCACCGGCCGCACCCTCTTCTTCAGGACAAACAGCCCTTCCTGCATGCTGGTCACGATCACCGTGCCGCTTTCGAAGTACGGGTAGTTGCTCCAAGCCCCGCCGAACCCCGGCCCCTCCTTGTACGGCGCCGTGTCGAAGGCCGCGACCTCACGCGGGTTCAAGGGATCGGAGATGTCCAGTATGTGCAAGCCGTACAGGTAGTTGGCCTGGTAGACCAGGCCGTCCTTGACGTAGAGATTGTGCGCGCTGGCGGGGTGCGGGCCCATGAACTCCTTGACGAGCACGGGATCCTCGACGTCGCTGAGGTCCCAGATGAGCGTGCGGGTCGTCTCGACGTTGCCCCTTATGACATCGGCTTCGTCGTCCTGGTAGAAGTAGCGGTGGTCGGGGGTGAGCCAGCCCTGGTGAATGTACGCCGGATTCGGTGACGAGGCGCTCGACACCTCGACCGGGTTGTCCCTGTCGGTCACGTCCGTGATCTGGAAGACGTCCCCATTCGAGTTCAGACACAGTTCGTGGCCCCGGTACCGTTCGTCGGGCCCCTGGTACACCACGCACTGCGAGTCGTGAATGTTGTCCGAGGAGCCGCAGCCGACGAACTCAGGGTTTCTCGGATCCCGGATGTCGATCATGTGGAGGCCGCCCCCGCACGGCTGTCCGCCGCCCCCGCTCCCCACCGCATAGGCGAAGCCGGTCTCCTCGTTGATGACGATGTTGTGCGAACTCGCGACTTCCGTGTAGAGCACATCGGGTTCGAAGAGCGCCGGCATTTCGTCCGGGGAGACGCTGCGCAGACGGGTGAGGTCGAAGACCTGCATGCCGTGGTTCCCCGCCCCGTCGGCCACGATGAAGGCGTGGTCCCCGTACGTCTTGATGTCCCGCCACAGCTGGGACGGCGGGGTGTCCGGAGTCTTGGGAAGGTCGCCTACCAGCACCGGGTCGGTCGGGTCGGTGATGTCGATGAACGATGTACCGTCGTTGCGTCCCACCAGCGCATACTCGCGCCCCGTTTCCGGGTCGGTCCAGCCCCAGTTGTCGTTGGCGCGCACGCCGCGCGCATGCCCTTCGGCCCTGAGCAGCGAGGGCGGGATGTAGGCCAGCAGCTCGACCTCTTCACAGTCGAAGAGGGCGGCCCGGCCCTCGGTGCAGAGGTGTTCCTCGCCGAGGATCGGCGCCATCGCGTCGGGGGCGCTCACGAGCATCGTGCCGTCGCCCCAGCCGTCGTCGCCGCGGTCGAAGAGGTGGACCGAACCCGCCCGGTGGTGCATGCCGGACGCCCCAACCGCGACCACCCCGGCATCCGCTACGATCAGGCTGCCGAAGCGGTCGCTCTCGACGGTCTCCGCGCGGGGGAGCCGGATGCGGCGCGGCGTGGCGGACAGCGAACCGTCGCCGCCGGCCTCGTACACGAAGACCGAGCCGGTTTCGTATCCGCGCGTGGTGGGCGCGCCGACCCACACGTCGTTTCCGGCGAAGGCCACCGCAGCTCCGAAGCGGTCGCCGCTCTCGCCGTTCGCGAAGGTGAGCCGTTCGTCGGCGGGAACCCACACGGTGAGGTCGGCGTTCCAGGAATGCGTGAAGACGGCGCCGCGGCTGTCGTCCGTTCCCGGCGCCCCGATCAGGACCCTGTCACCGGCTGCCGCCAGGGCCGACCCGAAGTTCGCGTTGGCTTCGATGGCCGATTCGAGGGCTCCGGCTTCCTCCCAAACCCCCTCCGCCAGTCGGAAGTGGTAGACGCGGCCGGCGCCTTCGCCTTCCTCGCCCCCGGCGTGCCATCCGGATGCGCCGATCAGGAGGCCGTGCGGGGTGAACAGGATGGCCGTGCCGAAGAGGTCGCCGCTCCCTCCGTCGGATGTTTGCAGCTTCTGTCGCCGGACCCAGTTTCCGTCGCTGTCCCGCTGGTATGCGTAGACGACGCCCCGAGGCGCCGCCTCCTGTGTCCTCGGTCCCTCCCTCGTCTCCGACCCCGTGACACCCACCATCAGCCAGTCTCCGTCCGCAGCCAGGCTGAGGCCGAAGTCGGTCCCGCAGTAGCCGTCGAAGCGGCATGAGGGTGACTGTCCGGCGGTCTCTTCGTCCGCGATCGTTCCCGCGGCGTGCCACCCGCCGTCGTCGCCGCGTTCGAAGACGTGCAGCGGGCCTCCGCGCCGACCGACGAAGAGGGTATTACCGGTCCTGGCCAGCAGAGTGCCGAAACCGTCCGCGCGCTCCGGGTCGGGGGCGTGCAGAACGGTGGATTCGCGCCAGGTATCGCCGGACTTGTGGTAGACGTAGACCGCGCCGGGCCGGAAGGAGGTCGTGGGTTCGGCGATGAGGATCTGGTCGCCGTCGATCACGACCGCGTGGCCGAAGGCGCCGGACTGGGCCGCGAGGGGCGGGCGGGCGGTGGCGACGAGCGCGAGAAACGCAACCGCGAATGCGGTGGGCGTCCGGGCCGCCAGGGGGGTGAATGGACGGGCGATGGGTGCGGGAATCATGGCTGCTCCTGATGGGCTGGTTCACTGGAATCGGCATCGTAGCGAGCGGGTCCGGGACCTGGCAACAGGCTGGCTGCGGGTTCTTCGCGAATCCTACCAACGGTACTGCCACTTGCCCAGGAAGATCTTGCCCAGGGGAATCACTTGCCTGAATGACGGCAACGGAGTAGCATTACGGTGCTACCAGGAGGGGCTCATGGTCAGAAACGTGAAACTGCGGCGAATGGGGGGATCCGTCGGGGCCACCCTGCCAAAGGACATGGCGGAACGCCTTCACCTGGAGGCGGGTGACGAAGTGTTGGCCGTGGAGACGGCGAACGGGATCCTGCTGAGCCCCTACGATCCGGATGTGGAGGAAGGGCTGAACATCGCGGTCGAGGCCCAGAAGCGATACCGGGGAGCTCTCAGAGAACTCGCCAGGTGACCGCGCCGGAGCCGCGGTGGGTTCCCCGGCTGGTCATTGAAGCCGTCCACCTCGACCAGGTCCGTGAACACGGCGGCCTCATCGGCATGCGTGACGAGGAGGCCCTTGAGGCCGCGCTGGCCCGGGCAAGGCACCGGTGGACGTACGAACCCGAGTCGGACCTGCCGCGCCTTGCGGCCGACTACGCATTCGGTATCTGCTCCAGCCACCCCTTTCGCGACGGGAACAAGCGGATCTCGTTCCTGGCCGCCGTCGTCTTCCTCGGCCTCAACGGGTTCGCCCTTGCCGCGCCGGAAGCGGAAGTGGTCGAGAAGATGATGGCCATTGCGTCCGGCAAACTGGACGACACGGCGCTCGCCGAGTGGTTGCGATCGCGAATCGAGCCCCGGAGTGGCCGCGCCCGGCCATGAGGACGATGCGAGCGGGTCTGTCCACCGACCCCCTCGAAGAAGCTCCCGCGGCAGGACTCGAACCTGCGACCCGACGGTTAACAGCCGTCTGCTCTACCAGCTGAGCTACGCGGGATTGGGAAGGAACAGCGAGGAAAAATCGCCCGGGCGGGGAAGAGAGTCAACCGGAACCGGGGGGTTCGCCCGACCGCCCAGCCTCCCGGCCGACCTGGCCACGGATCAATACGAGTTCGACCCCAACTCCTCCCACAAGCCCCGTGGCGCGATGATCGGCATCGGCGCCCGCCCGGCGATTTCGAGGAGATCCCGGTCACCCGTCACGAGGACGTCCGCCTTGGCCGCCACGGCCTCCTCAAGAACCGTGATATCGTCCGGATCGCACAACTCGATTCCGAGCGAAGGAGCGTTGCCAACTACGTCTCCTTCCGCGCGAAGAAACCGCTCGGCCGCCCGCGCAGTGTCGTGCGTGCACCGAGAGCGGCGAGGCGCCGGGCTGGCAGAGAGCCGTTCGTGTGATTCGCGGCAGGAAATCGTCTAAAGTCAACCGGGGCTGCGCGATCTGCGTTTCCTGCGTCGAAGCAATGTCTGGTCCCGCGGTACGGCAACAGCGGGAAACCCGTGTCAAATGGCGGGACCTCGGTTCGATACTGGCTGTGATCGGGCCAACGCATGCTGATGTTGCCGTTCGTGGGTCGGCGGACTGCTCCAACATAGTCGTTTCGGGCGGTGTCAGCGACACTCTCTCGGGTTGGCTCCATGGGGGTGGTGTGTGGAGCGGGGTCGGCACGACGGAGGGTGGATTGGGCGGTTCCCTCGATCCGGTTGGAAGATCGCCCTGGGGAACGCCGGGTGCCGCCGTGTTGCGCACCCGGGCTTGATCCCCACCCAGCCCTTCACTTGAAAAGTCCGGCAACCCGCCTTATGATCCGACTTCGGTTGTCCCCCCACCACGACAGGTGAAGTGAAAAGCCATGGACCGCGATTCGGACGACTTGGCGGCCTTGACCGCCAGCCCCCAGGGCCTCCCGGGCGTGTCCGGAGCGCTGAGGTCTTCGTATCTCGGGGCAAGGCCGGCGCTACGCCACCGGCGTCCGAACCGAACGCCGTGAGCGAGTCGAGAGCTGTGGCGAAGCTGTTCGGCGAGGCACTGGCGCCGGGGGAGCATTGGTACGTCGAGCGATGCGAGTTCGACGCGGACGGCGGCAAGCTGTTTCTGCGCCTGGCCTTCGAGGCCGATGGCGCGTTCGTCTGCGCCAGTTGCGGTGCCGAGGGGTGCAAGGTGTACGACGGCGGTCGCCGAAGAGAGTGGCGGCACTTGGATTTTCTCCAGCACCGGACGATCTGCGTTGCGTCGGCGCTGCGGGTGGCCTGTCCCTCGTGTGGGGTGCGGGGGGCGGAACTCCCCTGGGCACGCCCGAGGAGTGGGTTTACCGTGCCGTTCGAGTTCAGGGTGGCGGAGCTTGCCGCGAAGATGACCATGGAGGAGGTGGCGGAAATCGTGGAAGAGCCGCAGGCCAGGCTGCGACGGGTTGCCGAGCACTATTCGAGGCGGTGTGCCGCGCGCGATGCGGAATAGCGGGCGGTGGCGGGAGGCGGGACGGGTGGCGAGAGGATTCCCGGCCGGTAGGACCTTTGCAGCCCTCCGGAGTTTTGTCCCCCCCTCGGGGCCGCACCGCCCCTTCGACCCGCCCATCGGGAGAACGGGGTGCGGAGCACTCCGCCCCCCGCCGCGACTGCTGCGTCCCGGTCCCCACACAAAACGTCCGGTCCTCCACACAAAACGAAGCGCCCCTGGGCCTGTTCGGGTGTTTTGTGTGGAGGATTTTCCCGTTGCTCGCGCGCGCGCGCCGGGGCCGCGCTCCGGGGTGTCGGTGCCGGTGGCACGGATATTGCTGTTCTTCGTTGCTTGTGGTGTCCCCGAGAGGCGGGGAGCCGACTTTCACCCCTCGTTTCCTGAAGGAGGAACAGACAGATGAAGAGACTCGGACTTCTCACGGCGGCGGCGCTGCTTGCCGTCCCCTTGATCCAGGCGTGCGGGGAGGATCCGCTCCCGCCGCCGCCCACCGGCTCCATCGCGGGCCAGGTGTCGGTCGAGGGCGACGGGGCTGACGGGATCACCGTCACGCTGAGCAGCGGCGAGACCGCCACCACGGCGAGCGGAGGGATGTTCCGCTTCGACGATGTCGAGGCCGGAACGTACACGGTCACCATCAGCAACTTTCCGGACGACGCGAGCTTTCCGCAGGTGTCCGCCCCGGCGACGCTGGCCGACGACGGCGAGGTCGTCACGGTCAACTTCTCGGGCACGTGGATTCGGACCTCGGCGATCCTGGGGGCGGTCACGGTGGAGGGGTCGGGTCTTTCCGGCGTCATCGTGAGGATCACGGGGATGTCGGAGTCCGAAACGACCACCGGGACGACCGGCCAGTACGGCTTCACCGGACTGCGGGCCGGCAACTACACCGTCGAGATCTCGGGGTTCGACGACGAGGAAGTCGGCTTCGGCAGCACGTCGGCCACCGTCCAGGTGTCCGTTGGCGAATCGAAGGTCACGAGCTTCGAGGGCACCTACCTTCGGGCCTCGGCCGTCCAGGGGCGGGTCAGCGTCGAGGGCAAGGGGCTCGAGAGCGTGACCGTGAGCCTGCAGGGCAGGGGCGAGAACCTGAGCGTGGAGACCAACGGCGCCGGGCAGTTCATGTTCGAGGACCTGCGCAAGGGCGACTACGCGGTCGCCATCTCCGGCTACGACGACGACGAGTACGGCTTCGACGTCACCTCGAAGAGCGTCTCGGTGGCCTACGGCGAGACCGCCAGTGTTCCCTTCGAGGGGACGGCGCTCAGGACAGCCGGGATCAGGGGCCGGGTGACCGTCGAGGGCAGGCCGCTCGACGGCGTCACCGTGACCCTGAGCGGCAGGGAGGACAGGTCGGTTGTCACGACCGCGACGGGCCGGTACGTCTTCGACCGCCTGCACGCGGGCGGCTATGCGATCGACATTTCCGGCTACGACACCGACGAGCACGGCTTCCCGGACGGGACCTCGGAGAACGTGACGGTTGCGCTCAAGGAGACGGCGACGGTCGAGTTCGACGGCATCATGCTGCGCACGGCGGCGATCGAGGGCGAGGTGACGGTGAAGGGCGACGCGCTGCCCGGCGTGACGGTCACGGTGGCCGGCGGTCCCAAGGACGACAAGTACACCGCGACCACCAACGGCGCGGGCGTGTACGAGGTCGGCGACCTGCACGCCGGCGACTACTCGGTGACGATCTCCGGGTACGACACCGACGAGTACGGCTTCGAGGTGACCACCAAGTCGGTTTCGGTGGGGCTTCGCGAGACGGCCGAGGTGGCCTTCGACGGCATTCTGCTCAGGACGGCCGGGGTCAGCGGCCGGGTGAGCGTCGACGGCGAGGCCATGAGCGGCCTGGCGGTCACGCTGGCCGGCGAGGAGGACCGCAGCGGCACGACCAACGCCGACGGCCAGTACGCGTTTTCGGGTCTGGCGGCGGGCGACTACACGCTCACGCTTTCGGGCTACGACACCGACGAGTACGAGTTCGACGCGATGGAGGAGATCGAGTTGGCTCTCGACGAGGCGGCGATCCACAACTTCGAGGGCCGGTCGCTGCGGACGGTGGTGGTCATGGGGACCGTGTCGGCCGAGGGCGACGGCATCGAGGACGTGGGCGTGACGCTGATCAAGGTGCTGGGCGCCACCTCGGGGGAGGTCCTGGGCGCGATGATGACCGGCGAGGACGGCGGCTACATGTTCGACGAGCTCCTCGCCGGGACGTATCGGATCGAGCTCGGCGAGACCGACGACGAGTACGACTTCGCCACGAAGAGCCGGATGGGCTCGGTGGCGACGGACGAGACGGCGACGTGGGACTTCGACGCCGACATCATCCGCACGGCGAGCGTGGGCGGCATGGTCACGGTGGACGGCGAGGGGATGGGCGACGTGATGGTGATGCTCACCGGAGACCACGGCACGGACGAGGAGATGGGGACGGGCTCGGACGGCACCTACGAATTCGACGGGCTGCGCAAGGGCAGCTACATGGTCTCCATCGAGAACCCGGACGAGGACACCTACGACTTCCCGACCACCTCGCGCTCGGTGAGGCTCTCGGTCGGGCAGGAGCAGGACGACGTGTCGTTCGCGGGCTCGATGCTCCGCCGGGCCAGCATCAGCGGCCAGGTGCATGTCGAGGGCGAGGGCCTCGAGGGCGTGACGGTGAGGCTCAGGGGTGACGAGAGGGACGAGGCGGAGACCGACGGCAACGGGGAGTACAACTTCCCCGGTCTGGCGGGCGGCGACTACGAGGTCTCGATCGAGAACCCTGACGAGGACGCGTACACCTTCGAGGTCATGGAGGTTGACGTGGACGATCTCGGCGAGGACGAGGCGGAGATCGTGGACTTCGAGGGCGAGCACACCGCGACCGCGTCGGTCAGCGGCGTGCTGTTCGCGGACGAGGTCAAGGTCGACAGCATGCACACCGAGGGCGAGCCGATGCTGGCGTTCGACTCGTTCCCGCTGATCCTGCAGGGACCGGGGGTCAACGATTCCCGGCCCGGGGCGACCGATTCCACCGGCGCGTACTCCTTCGACGGCCTGAAGGCCGGCCAGTACAACGTGGTCGTCAACATGGACGCCAAGGTCACGGCCGCCCTGGCCAGGGCGGGCTATGCGTTCTCGGGCGATGTCCTCTACCTCGGGATCGACGTGCCCGCGGCGACCGACGTGGACGTCAACCTCCCGTTCCGGATCACGAAACAGACGATCGGGGTCGGCGCGGTGATGGGCAACGCCAAGGAGACCGGCCAGGCGGTTGCGGGCGTGAACCTCTCGCTGTACGCGACGGCGAAGGACGCCGACGCCGAGAGGAATTCGCTCCGGTCGGCAACGACGGGCAAGGACGGCAGGGCGAAGATCGAGTTCGACCGCGAAGACGACGGCGACCACCTGGTGTACGCGAAGGTGAATCGAACGGGTCACGCGGACCTGGTGGTGTCGGACAACAACGTCATCGAGATCCAGTACGAGGCGGTCGACCGCGAAACCGAGGCCCCGGCGGCGGTGCGGCTGCTCAACACCCGCGCGAACTTCCAGTGGTGGGTGAAGAGCGACGAGGACGCCAGGGGGGGCGACCAGTTCCTGCCGAACTGGAAAGTGGTTGTCGACGGCGACACCGTAGCCACGGGTGCCGATGGCAAGGCCACGTACTCCGGGAGCCTGGCCGCGTCCGCCCTGCCCAAGAAGTACACGGTTGCGCTGGACGAGGACCAGGCGGACTCGGTGGACATGAAGGAGATCTGGGCGCAGTCCCGCAGCCTGGCCCACACGCACACGGGCCTGGAGCACCCCGACTCGAACAAGGCGTCGATGAACGATCTCGGCGTCATCCGCGTGACCTGGAGGACGCAGGCGCTGGTGGTCGGCGTGTACCGCGAGGCCGACGACGTGGAGGGCTACACCGACTACCAGAGCAAGCTGCCCGGCGGCGACCACCGGCCCGTGAGCAGTGTTGCCCGCGACATGAGCATCAAGCTGCTGGAGCGTGACGGCCGCAACCGTCTGGTCCCCTACAAGTACAACCACGACCGCTGCACCAATCCCAAGGGGCACGGCAAGACCGACGACCGGGAGGCCAGCGTTTCGATCAGTGACGGGCTGGCCAGGGTCGCGTGCCTGCCGGCGGGCGACGAGTTCACCATCCGCGTCGACCTGAACAAGAATCCGGATCGTGACGACCGCGTCATGGTCGGGGTCGCCGAGGACGAGCTCCACGGCGACATCGAGGCCTTCAACGAGGACGACCTGTCCGTCGGCGGCAGCGTCCTGGGCATCTTCGGCGACGCCGGCGGCGGCGTGCCCGAGGTCCGGATCTGCCTGGCGTCGGAGGGCACGGACGACGACGAGTGCGCCACCTGGGGGTACCAGTGGAAGACCGGCACGGTCACCGGCAACGTGGGCAACCAGAGCGGCCACCTGGTCAAGCTCAAGGCGAGGACCGACAATCACGGCGCTGACAGCGCCACCGCGAGGAGCGGCGCGAACGGGGTCTACAGGAAGGCCGGCCTCCGGGACGGCGAGTACGACATCACGGCGTACGGCACGACGAAGTACAAGGTGACCGACGACCCGCCCACCAAGCTGGTGTACGTCTACCACGACGAGACCACCGACGACAAGGACACCGCGACCAAGTACGTCGGCACCGCGGGCGTGGACACCGCGAAGTGGAGCACCCGGCGGCTGGGGCTCAAGCTCATGGGCTACATCGGCAACGACCGCAACGAAAGCAAGACGTTGCGCGGCAACGAGACCGTCGAGGGGATCACGGTCGAGCTGACGCGGTCGGGCTTCGACAAGGTGACCACCAGGACCGACGACCGCGGCTTCTACAAGTTCGAGAACCTGGAGGCGGGAAGCTACCGCATCACGCCGAAGTCGGGCAGCACCTACACGGTCAACCGCGGGTACAGCTCCACCAAGCTCCCCTACGGGTACTGGTTCGCGACAGCCGGGGAGTATCCGGCGCTGACCGAGGGCGAGCCCGACCTGCCGAGATGGAGCAGCGTCCCGTCCAGGAGTCTGAGGTACTCCAGAGTCAGGGTTTGCAACGACGCCACCCCGCAACTCTGCAACTACCTGTACAACTTCGGCCTGCTGTACACCGACGGCGTGGTCGAGGGCAGGGTGAACAACCTGAGCGGCAGCGCCAACAGCATCGATCTCCGGGTGACCGACGTGTTCACGGGACGCGAGACGGAGGTCGAGGCCAACTTCCGCGGCGAGTTCACGCGCACGCGCCTCACGGAGGGCGACTACCGCGCCGAGATCGCCGACGCCGGATGGGCTGTGCCCAGGATGCGCGGAACCGTGCCGGACGATGACGGCACGACCCCGGGCGCCACGAGGATCACGGGCGAGGTGCGCGAGAACAAAAGCACCGCCGACATGGGCGTGCTGCACGTCTACAGCACCCGGGAGTCGGACCAGGACAGGGTGAGGCGGACGATCCCGGTCTACGGAAGAAGGCAGGGCGAGAGCGCGGCCACGTACAACCGGCCCGACACCTTCGACGCGGCATGGAGCCGCGCCGCGGGCACCGGGAGTACGGTGAACGCCGCCCGCATCGGCACGATCAGCTGGCAGTCGAAGAGCGTCCGGTTCTACTTCGGGTTCCGCAACAGCTACCTGTCCAGCGACGCCGGCGTCGAGGTCAAGGTGGGGTCCAAGGTGTGCGCGTCCCATACGTGCGAACTGGGCTTCAACGCGACCGGTTCGGCCAATGAGGGGCAGGACAGGGAGACCACGCTCACCGTGATGGTGACGGCGGAGAACGGCTACAACGACCACGAGTACAGCGTCAGGGTCGCGCGCGCCGCGCCGGTGGGCAACGATCTTCCGGTCGAAAGGGTCAAGCGGTACAACAGCCGGACCGGCGAGGACGACGACTACACCGTCGCGGGCACGGGCGCTCTCACCGACCCCTTCCTCGTGCAGCCGGCGAGCGGCTCGTATGCCTACGTGCGTTTCGCCCTGGAGGTCCTGGGCTCCCAGAGGAGCAAGAACCAGCACTGCGCGCAGTCCGTGATGGTCGAGGACCACGCCGGCGAGGAGGTGGACGCGCGCGCCGACGGGGACGACGACGTGTGCAGCGGCACCCGCTACCGGCTGCAGCGCAGGTCGTCGGACAGCGAAAGCAGCTACACGGTCAACGTCAACTCCGAGGACGGCAGGGCGAAGGAGTACCACCTGGCCGTCGTCAGGCCGGGGCACGCGGGCGACGCCAGGCTGAGGAGTCTGTCTCTGAGTCCCAGGGGGGCCCTGGACCCCGACTTCGATTCGGATCACACGAGCTATGATGCCGAGGTGAACAACGACACCTCCGAGGTCACGGTCAGGGCGTTGCCGTTGAACAGCGACGCGGAGGTGGAGATCACCCCCGCCGACGCGGACGCCGACGCCGCCGGCCACCAGGTCGACCTGGATGTGGGTGAAAACGATATCACGATCGAGGTCACCTCCGAGGACGAGACGGACACGGAGACGTACACCGTCACCGTGACGAGGAAGGCTCCCCCGGCAAGCGACGACGCCACGCTGAAGAGCCTGGTTCCGGACGAGGGGAAGCTGGCTCCGGCCTTTGATCCGGAGACGGATGACTACACGGTCGGCGTGGAATACGATGTCGAAGAGGTCGAGTTCACGTTCGCACCCAGCAGCAGCGAAGCGTCCATGGACCGCACCTCCCCCCACACGCTCGAACTGGGGGACGCGGGCAGTTCGACGGACTTCGAGGTCACCGTCACCGCCGAGGACGACGAGACGGAGAAGACCTACACCGTCACGGTGAACCGGGCGGAAGCGCCGGCGGAGGACGACGCCACGCTGAAGAGCCTGGTTCCGGGCGAGGGGAAGCTGGCTCCGGCCTTTGATCCCGGGACGGAGGAGTACACGGTCGACGTGGGCCACGGTGTCGGCGAGGTCGAGTTCACGTTCGCGCCCGCCAGCAACGAAGCGACCACGGACCGCACCTCCCCCGACACGCTTGATCTGGGCAAGGCGGGCAGCTCGACGGACTTCGAGGTCACCGTCACCGCCGAGGACGGGGATACGGAGAAGACCTACACCGTCACGGTGAGGCGGGCGAGAGTACCGGCCGAGGTCAGGCTGGACAGCCTGAAACTGAACCCGGGGACCCTGGCGCCCGCGTTCGACTACAACACGCTGGACTATACGGCCAGCGTGGGCAGACAGGCCGCCCGAACCACGGTCAGGGCGGTACCGAGGGACGACGGCGCGACCGTGGTGATCGAGCCCCGCGACGTGGACGACCAGGAGGACGGCCACCAGGTCTATCTGAGGGTGGGCGAAACCGAGATCACGGCCACCGTCACGGAGAGCGGGGAGGAGGCGGTCTACACCGTCACGGTGACGAGGCCGGCGGCCGGGACCGACGCCACGCTGAAGAGTCTGGCCGAGGATGCTTCGGGGACGCTGAGCCCGGCCTTCGCTTCGGCGACGACGGCGTACGCGCTCGACGCGGCCCACGATGACGCCGAGGTCGTGTTCACGTTCGCGACGACCGACGACAACGCGAGCGCGAGCCCCGCAAGCCCGCACACGGCCTCCCTCGGAGCGGCGGGATCGGAGACCGAGGTCGAAATCACCGTCACCGCCGAGGACGGGGATACGGAGAAGACGTACACCGTCACGGTGTCGCGGGCGAGCGCGCCCGTGGCCGGGATCGTGCTGAAGGACAAGGACGACAACGACATCGAGACGCTCTCGGTCGAGGAAAACGACACGGTGGACTACGAGGTGTCGTTGGCGACAAAGCCGGACATGACCGGGACGATTACGGTAACTCTGGCCGCCAGCCCTGCCGACAGCGTTTCGCTACTCGACACTCTCGATGTCGCTCTTGCATCTTTGGATTTCGACTCGACGAACTGGGATGAGGCGCAGATAGTAAGGGTGGTCGCCGTTAGGGATGCAGACGCGGAGCCCAACACTCCGGTGAAGATCGCGCATACGACGGGCGATGTGGACGACGACGACTACGACGATTTGGGCGACACCCTCGAGGTGACGATCCCGGAGATCGACAACAAGGGCGTGGTCCTGTCCGCGACGGCGGTCGAGGTTGCGGAGGGCCGGGGGCGCTTTTACTCCATGCGATTGACTTCGGCACCGCGGGGCGCCGAGACCGTGACGATTTCCGTGGAGGGAGCTCCGACAAGCGTGACGGTAAGTCCGTCCACGCTGTCGTTCGCCACCACCAATTGGGCTGATACACAGCTGGTGACGGTTACGCCCGATGACGACACTGAAGAAAACGAGCCCGACGAGACGTTCGATCTGACCCACGACGCGGCGGGCGGGGGCTACAACGCCGTGGACCCGGGCGACGTGAGCGTGGTCGTCATGGATGTCGACGGCGACGAGTCCGCCGCGGTCGTGATCGGCACGACGGAGGTGACGCTGGCCAAGGACTCGTCGTTCACGTACTTCATCGCCCTGACCCAGGCGCCGGACGACGACGAGACCGTGACGGTGACCCTGATCTACAACTCGAGGAACTTCTCCGTCACCGACAACGGAGAGGTGGCACTGACCGCTACCAACTTTGAGGCTGGACTGCCCCTCACGGTCACGGCGAAGCGGGCCGGGACGTTCACGCTCGTGCACGATGTCGCCAGTGCGGATGTCGACGGCGAGGACGCGGTGTACGACGACGTGAGCAGCGCCTCGAGCATCGGCGTGACGGTGAACGACAACAACTGACCCCAACCCCTCCCGCATCCCGCGAGAGCGGCCCCAGGCCCGCCCCCGTCCGGTTCCGCCGGGCGGGGGCGGTGCCTGCTTTCCCGAAGACGTTCCGCCGCGTGAAAGGAACCCCGGTGTCCCGCACTGTTCACCCGCTGGCGACGGTTCACCCCACCGCGAACATCGATCCCACCGCCCAGGTCGGCGAGGACGCGATGATCGGTCCCGGGGCGGTCGTCGGCGGCCGGGCGACGATCGGCGGACGGGCGATCCTCTGGCGGGGCGCGAAGGTCGGCGAGTACGCGGCCGTCGGAGAGGAGGCCGTGCTCCGTGTGGACTCGGAAGCCGGACCGGGCTCGACGGTCGGAAGGCGCGTCGTCATCGGGACCGGGACGAGAGTCGGCGTCCGGGCCGAAGTCGGCGACAGGGCCATCCTGGGCGACGGCGTGCGCATCGGGGAACGCGCGAAGGTCGGCGGGCGGGCGACGCTCAGACGCGCGGTGCTCGTCGAGGGGGAGGCCCGGGTGGGCGGCCGGACGGCCATCGGCCGGCTCGCCCGCATCGGCGCCGGAGCGAGCGTCGGCCACCGCTCGGGCATCGCGTCGGAAAGCGTGATCGGCCCCGGAGCGGAACTCGGTCACAGAGTGGTGGTCGGCCGGCGGGCGAAGGTGACGAAGAACGCGGTCGTGCCGGCGAGAACGGTGGTGCCCGACGGGGCGGTGGTGCGATAGAAACCAGGCAGCGGCGGACGGCGGGGGTCAAAGGCGGCCTCGTCCCGAAGCCGGACCCCGCCGTCGGCGAGCCTCGATGGAAATTCACACCTCGCCCCCCCGCCCTCCAGGGGTCGCTCCCCGAACCGGCGATCCGTCCCGGAAGGGTGTTCAGCGCCGCGTCGAAGGCGGCGGATCAGCCGCTTGCCGACCGCCTGGTCGTCACGCTGCCGGGCAAGGGCAGGGAGCCCCGATGGCGCGGGTCGCATCGTGGCCCCGGTGGTAGGACTATGGTTGGCGAACGGTCTCCAACGGCTCTTCTCTTCCGACACGCCACAGGCTCGGTCCACCCGGCTGCGGAGGTGTCTCGAGGGGTTGAACACCGGCACATCGCGCGGCGGAACCTCGACCAGCTCGCCGGTCCTGGGGTTGCGGCCCGTGCGGGCCCTGCGGTACAGCACCAGTGTCAACCAACACCGGCTGTCCCGTAAGGGGGAGCCGCCACCCGGACGCTCAACCTCCCTCCTCCTTTGGGGAGGGACGGACACGCACGCGAGGCCAAGAGGGGACTGGACGATACGGGGGACCGCAGAGGACGGCCTGGAGTTTGTTCTCCGCGAGCTTCGACATGGGGGAGATCATGTGGACGGGGGGGCAGGGGCCGGGGGGTTCGCCTTCGTCCTACCCCTGGACCCCCTCCAGGGTCTCCGGGATCGCCGTTGTGACCCCTTTTTTCCGGCCCCGGGGGTTTAAATTAAACTCGCTGCGAGAACCGTCCCTCTGCCCTTGTGCGCGATCCCACGACGGGCCAGGTCCGAGCCCTCCTCCTGGACCTCCCCCCGTCTGTCCGAACCCTGGGGGGAGGCCCGTACCTTCATGTGCACCGGCGAGTTCCACGTTCTCCGGTTCAGCCGGGGGCTTTCCTCTACGGGAAAACAGGTCCGTTTCCCCACGGAGAAAAGGAGTATCGGATGAGCTTGACCGAACGAGACCTCGAAGGGATCGAGGAGAGGCTGGAGAGGAGGGGAGACGGGCTGGAGGACGCTATCATCCTGATGAGCCAGTACCTCCCCGGCTCGACTCCGGCCAGGAAGTCCCATGTGACCCGGAGGGTTCGGAAGGTCCTGGGCCGTGAGGGGGTGGCCGGATGAATGCGAAGGACCGGTTACGGGTTACCGCACTCGTGGCACAGGCCGGACAAGTC